>NZ_JAIVKX010000049.1 GCF_020524285.1 Alloyangia pacifica | reverse complement strand
CTTGTGGTAGTGCCACGGGATCGGCTGCCCGGCGGGACCCTCGGTCATCACCGAGAAGAATGTGCCGTCCGTCGAGGCGGATGTCTGCAGGAAAGAGAAAAGCTGATCGGCAGCCACCAGACGTTCCCCTTCGCCTTCCATGAGCACGTAGGGGCGGCGGTCTCCGGGCACGCCGCGCTCGGTCACAAGGACGGCCTCGGCTTCGGGCAGGTCTCCGGTCCAGGTCACATCTGCGACCTGCGCGGCTGCATCCAGGCTTTCCTGTGCAATCGTCAGATCGGGCGCGTCGGGCTGGACCGGACGGGAAAACGGCGTACCGAGCGCCTCGTAAAATCCAGCAAGGCCCGACCCGATGGACCAGGTGAGGACGCGCGTGCGCCAGCTTTTCATGCGATAGCCGTGGACGGTCCCGGCAGGAACATAGGCGTAGTCCCCGGCAGTCAGCATGTGGACCTTGCCATCGAGATGCAGCTCCAGCCGACCGGCCATGACATACAGCGCTTCCTCGGT
>NZ_JAIVKX010000048.1 GCF_020524285.1 Alloyangia pacifica | reverse complement strand
AAGACGAGAAACGATCCGCAGCCGTTCTTTTGATACAGCGGCAGGTCGCTCTCACGTACGCGTTCATGAACCCGCTTCAGCGGCCCCTCAATATCTGCGACACCACGCCGGCGGTTTCGACCTTCGGCACCAGCGAGACACGACAGGATCTCGCTCTTGTATGTCGCGAAGCTCGCCTTGCTCACTCCGACCGCCGCCGGATACGTGCTCTCGAAAAAGGCCACGACCTCGCGGCGACAAACCGGGCGCGTCTCTGGGACCCAATTTGCCTTGAGCATGAGCCACCGCAAACGCCTTGCCTGCCGATGCGATTTTGCACGTTTCGGGCCATCGCCCTGGCCGGCACTCAACTCTGAGATCAGATCTCCATAGGTGCGGCTTGCAGACACCGGCAAGCTTACCAAGGATCGACCAGTAGCGCGCTCGAGCGCAATAAGGGTTGAGCGCTTCGGTGTAAGCCCACGAAGTCGCAGGATGTCCGAGACCGCTTTCTCACCCAGCCCTGCCGCCAACGAGAGCGCGCGCATGGAAGTGTTCGTCTCCTCGAGATATTG
>NZ_JAIVKX010000047.1 GCF_020524285.1 Alloyangia pacifica | reverse complement strand
CGCCGCATCTCGATCCTCTGCGGCAACGGCGGGGTCTTCCTGCCCGAGGAGATGGCCCGCGGCGCCGACGGCGCGATGACCGGTTTCGGCTTCCCCGAAATGCTGGCAGATGTTGTGCGGCTGGCCGGCGGCGGCGAGATGGACCGTGCGCAGGATATCTTCGACGCCTACCTGCCGCTGGTGCGCTACGAGCAGCAGCCCGGCGCCGGGCTGGCGGTGCGCAAATACGTGCTGGCCAAACGCGGCGCCATCGCCTCGGCGGCGCTGCGCGCGCCGGGGGCGGGCCTCGCGCCCGAAGCCATCGCCGAGGTCGAGCGGCTGCTCGCCCGGCAGGACAAACGACTGAAGGAGCTGAACTGATGGATCTGGGACTGACGGGCAAGACCGCGCTGGTGCTCGGCGCGAGCCGCGGCCTCGGCGCCGCGAGCGCGAAACTGCTGGCCGAGGAGGGCGCGCATGTGATCGCCGCCTCGCGCAGCGGCGCCGCCCCCGCCGAGGGCATGGAGGGCGTGAAGCTCGACCTGTCGGATGCAGGCAGCGTCGCGGCGCTGATCGAGCGGCTGAAAACGCAGCCGGTGGACATCCTGGT
>NZ_JAIVKX010000046.1 GCF_020524285.1 Alloyangia pacifica | reverse complement strand
ACCTTGCCGTCGGTCATCTCTTTGACCGTTTCCGTCCAGCCCTGCTGGAAGATGAAGTTCGGGTTGCCGGCCGGGTCCGAGGACTGGAAGCGGAAACTGTATTCCTGTGCCGAGGCGGCGCCGGAGAGGCAGAGGCCGGCAAGCAGGGCTGCGGTGGTTGTCTTCAGGATCATCGTGGGCTCCTCCCTTGGGGTTCCTGTTTCAACTGCAATGGGTTGTGTGCGGGTCAAGGCGCTGGGAAGCTGATTTGCACCTTCATTGCACGGGTTTTGTCAGTGGCTAAATCGAAGGCGCTAACCGCCTCTTCAGCAGGCAGCACCTTGGTGAGCAGCGGTCGCAGATCGAAGCGACCGGCGTCGATCATCCGGGCCGCTGTCGCGAACTCCGGCGCGAAGCGGAAGCTGCCGACGATCTGCAATTCGCGGGTCACGATCGCACTCATTGGCAAGTTGGTTTCGGGGCCGAGGCCAACGGTGACCAGCATTCCGCGGGGGCGCAGGAAGGTGCAGGCAGCGACCACGGCGGGCGGAGCGCCGGAACATTCGAAGGCGACATCGACCTGACCCTTGGCGGTGCCCAGGGACGCAAGTGCATCCGAGCCCTGCGA
>NZ_JAIVKX010000045.1 GCF_020524285.1 Alloyangia pacifica | reverse complement strand
TGCACGATCTCGCGGCGTGCCGCGTCGTCCATCTGGATGGCGTTGGGCGGCGGCATGGCATGGCTCGCGCCGGCCTGCAGGAAGATCAATTTCGCATGGCGTGCGACGTCGGATTCGGTCTCCAGCACCACGCCCTTGGGCGGGTGGTGCAGCCCGTCCCACGAGGGCTCGCGCGCGTGGCACATCGAGCAATTGCCGATCACCGCGTAATAGGCGTCCTCGAAGCCCGTCGCCCCGGCGAACTTCTGCTCGGCGGCGGTGAGGGGCCGGGCCTCGGCCTCCTCGTAGCTGTCCAGCATCGGCGCGGTCGACAGCCAGGCGATGGCGATGAACAGCAGCGCGGTGACCGCCCAAGTCCAGTAGGGCGTGCCCTTGCGCGCGTGCATCGAGTTGAAGAAATGCCGGATCGTCACGCCCATCAGGAACACCAGGCTGGCGATGATCCAGGCGTTGTCGGTGGCAAAGGCCAGCGGGTAGTGGTTCGACAGCATCAGGAAGACGACCGGCAGCGTCAGGTAGTTGTTGTGGGTCGAGCGCAGCTTGGCGATCTTGCCGTACTTGGGATCGGGGGTGCGGCCGTTCTTCAGGTCGTCCACCACGATGCGCTGGTTCGGCATGATGATGAAGAAGACGTTGGCGGTCATGATCGTCGCGGTGAAGGCGCCGAGGTGCAGCAGCGCGGCGCGGCCGGTGAAGACGTGGTTGTAGCCCCAGGACATCACCACCAGCATGCCGAAGAGCAGCACCATCAGCAGCGTCGGCGTCTCGCCGAGCTTCGACTT
>NZ_JAIVKX010000044.1 GCF_020524285.1 Alloyangia pacifica | reverse complement strand
GGGTAAGGTCCGCCGTGCACCATCGCGTCGCAGACCTCGACGCCGGTCGGGAAGCCGTTGACCAGCACCCGGCCCGCCTTGCGCTCGAGCACCGGCATCAGCCGCTGCGCGAGGGGCGTGTCGGCCTCGTCCATGTGGATCGTGGCGGTGAGCTGGCCCTCGAAGCCCTTGGCAAGCGTCTCCATCTCGTCCGGGCCCGAGACCCGCACCACGAGCCCGAGCGGGCCGAAGACCTCCTCGCCAAGCGCATGATCCTGCAGGTAATTCGCCGCATCCGTCTCGAAGAGGTTGGGCAGCGCATCGCGGCCCTCGCTGTCGGTGGTCAGCACCGGCTTGACGGCATTGCGGCCATCGAAGCGGGATTTACCGTCTTTATACGCCTGCGCGATACCATTGGTTAGCATGCATTGGGTGGTCACACCCTTCAGCGCCTCGGCGGCGGCGGCGACAAAGGCGTCGCCCGCGGCGCCCGTCTCCACCACGGCGATGCCGGGGTTGGTGCAGAACTGGCCGGCGCCCATCGTCAGCGAGCCGGCCCAGCCGGTGCCGATCTCGGCGCCGCGCGTCTTGATGGCTTCGGGAAGGAGGAACATCGGGTTCACCGAGCCCAGCTCGCCGAAGAAGGGGATCGGCACCTCGCGCTGCGCGCAGAGATCGAACAGGGCGCGGCCGCCGCCGAGCGAGCCGGTGAAGCCCACGGCATTGATCAGCGGGTGCTGCACCAGCGCCTGGCCGACGTCGCGCTTGCCGCCCTGCACGAGCGAGAAGACGCCCTTGGGCAT
>NZ_JAIVKX010000043.1 GCF_020524285.1 Alloyangia pacifica | reverse complement strand
ATCGGCACCGGTTACGTCGGTCTTGTCTCCGGGGTGTGTTTCTCCGACTTCGGCCACGAGGTGGTCTGCGTCGACAAGGACCCGCGCAAGATCGAGATGCTCGAGCGCGGCGAGGTGCCGATCTACGAGCCCGGGCTCGACACGCTCATGGCCAAGAACGTCGAGGCCGGACGGCTGTCGTTCACCCTCGATCTGCAGTCGGCCATCGATGGCGCCGAGGCGGTGTTCATCGCCGTCGGCACGCCGACCCGTCGCGGCGATGGCCACGCGGATCTGACCTACGTGATGGCCGCCGCCGAGGAGATCGCCAAGGCCGCTGACCATTACATCGTTGTGGTCACGAAATCGACCGTGCCCGTGGGCACCAACCGCAAGGTGCAGGAGGTGGTCGCCGCCGCCAACCCAAGCCTCGAGTTCGATGTCGCCTCGAACCCCGAGTTCCTGCGCGAGGGCGCGGCGATCGACGATTTCATGAAGCCTGACCGCGTCGTGGTTGGCGTCGAGACCGACCGTGCCGCCAAGGTCATGGAAGACATCTACCGCCCGCTCTACCTGCGCGACTTCCCGATCGTCACAACCGATCTCGAGTCCGCCGAGATGATCAAATACGCCGCCAATGCCTTCCTCGCGACGAAGATCACCTTCATCAACGAGATCGCGGCGCTCTGCGAGAAGGTCGGCGCGGACGTGAAGAGCGTGTCGAAGGGCATGGGGCTCGACGGCCGCATCGGCAACAAGTTCCTGCACGCGGGCCCGGGCTATGGCGGTTCGTGTTTCCCTAAAGATACCAAGGCTCTGGCCCGCATCGGGCAGGAGCACGCGGCGCCGAT
>NZ_JAIVKX010000042.1 GCF_020524285.1 Alloyangia pacifica | reverse complement strand
ACGGACTTATCCCACGGCCACAGTAACGGGTATGCCGAGCGCGGTGTGACCGTTCATGACGGCGATACGGACTTGGACTTCCGCAAGCTGACGGTCGAAATCCCGGGCCATGAGGCGTTGGCCCAGCAGTTTCATACAGTGCGTCTTCGTTTCGACGCGGCTTCGACGGTGGTATCCGGTCCAGTTTCGCCAGATGGCGCGACCGAGGTATTTCGTCGCGCGAAGCGCCTCGTTGCGCGCGATTGCGCCTGCTGTCGTGGGTTTCCAGGGCTTGGCGGTCCTGCGAGGTGGGATGACGGCATGTGCACCGCGGTCGGCGATTGCGTCGTTGCACTTGCGCGTGTCATAGGCACCGTCGGCGGTGACGCTGCCGATCTGCTCATCCGCCGGGATCTGGCTGAGCAGATCGGGCAGAACAGGTGCGTCGCCGATATGGTTTCCCGTGATCCCCACGGCTCGGACTTCCAGTGTTTGCTCGTCAATCCCGAGATGGATCTTGCGCCAGACCCGCCGCTTGGGACCGCCATGCTTGCGGGCGTTCCACTCGCCTTCGCCCTCAATCTTGATCCCGGTGCTATCGATCAGCAGGTGCAGCGGCCCCTTGGAGCCGCGATACGCGACATTCACAGCGAGGGTCTTCTGACGGCGGGACAGCGTGCTGAAGTCTGGCACCACCCAGTTCAGACCGATTAGAGAAAGCAGGCTCTCGACGAAACCGGTCGTCTGCCGCAAAGCCATGCCGAACAGCACCTTCATCGTCAGGCAAGTTTGAATGGGGGTATCGCTGTAGGTCTGTTGTCGGCCACGCCTGCCAGTCGGCGCGGCATCCCAAATCATCTCGGGG
>NZ_JAIVKX010000041.1 GCF_020524285.1 Alloyangia pacifica | reverse complement strand
TTCAGGGTGTCTTGCAGTGTCATTGACTCTTCTCACATTGGGGATCGTAAATGGCCGCTCCGTCGAGATTGAAACCGGCCGCACCCCGCTGGTCCGGTTGCGCTTCTCGCCGAGTGACATCGCTCCATGTTCCCCACATCCCCTCCAGCATTGGACGCGATGGCGTAATGACCACATCCCTGAGCACGGCGGCCTGAGACCCATCACCCAGCATCGAGATCGATCCTTCCTGGGTTGGGCCGCACCCGCAGTTCGAACACCGCGAGCCACTCGTCCTTGATCGACCACGACTTTCCAAGTTTGACCGCCTGTAGACGGATCACCCCCTCTGGGGTCGGGCAGCCGTGATTGATCCAGTCGCGGATCGTGTGGGGGTCTCTGCCAAAGATTTCCGCGACTTCGTTTGCCGAGTAATATGTGGGTCTTTTCATGAATGTTCTCCGGTTCACATGGAAAACATGGGGTCTTTCGGTGTCCTTCGGAAATATTTCAGGAGAAAAGTCGATGTTTTCTCTTTATCGCCACCCCGTTTGCGCGCTGTGCGGATCATGACTTCCAGAAAAGGGGGGCATGCCGGTAATGGGGTTTATAATACCGGTACGCCCCAATTTTTCCGAAACAAACCGAATTTTGCGGTTTTTACGATGAACCCAATTCCTCGTCATATCAAACTGGAGACTGACGATGACGAAGGAAATTTTTGTCGGGCAGAAGCGCGACGCAGGCGGCAGGTTTTGCGGAAAAGGTGCTTTCCGCTCCGAGTTCTCTGCTCCGGAGACCGCATTCACGCCGCTGAGCGAGGTCCCGGAAAAGCTCAGAACAGTCTTGAAAGGCGGGCACGCGGCACTCGCTAACGCCAGCGCGCGTGACGGCAGGGTCGCGACGGTCGTTTGCCGGGCGAGTCCCGGCTCTGGGAAAAGCACAATGGAGAGGCGCCTGATGGCTGAACGCTTTGAAAGCGGTAACCGGGAACATGTGATGTATCACGTCCCGACACTGAGCCTGGCGGAAGAGGCGGCGGCGGACGCTCAAGGCCTCGGCTTGGCAGCCATCGCCGTGCGAGGACGGTCGGCCGCCAACCCCGCGGGAACCGGCACGATGTGTGCAAAGGCCGACTTGATTGAGCGGGCCAGTCGGATCGGAATATCTGTGCGTGACCATTTCTGCGAGACCATTGACCAAGGGGGCAAGAAACTCCGGTGCCCGCACTTCGCAGGCTGCCCATATCTCGCGCAATTTCA
>NZ_JAIVKX010000040.1 GCF_020524285.1 Alloyangia pacifica | reverse complement strand
ATGGCAAAGGAAAAGTTTGAGCGCGGCAAGCCGCACTGCAACATCGGCACGATCGGTCACGTTGACCACGGCAAGACCACGCTGACCGCAGCAATCACCAAGTACTTCGGTGACTTCCGCGCGTACGACCAGATCGACGGCGCGCCGGAAGAAAAGGCACGCGGCATCACGATCTCGACCGCACACGTGGAATACGAGACCGAAGCGCGTCACTACGCGCACGTGGACTGCCCCGGCCACGCCGACTACGTGAAGAACATGATCACCGGCGCGGCGCAGATGGACGGCGCGATCCTGGTTGTGAACGCGGCTGACGGCCCCATGCCGCAGACCCGCGAGCACATCCTTCTGGGCCGCCAGGTGGGCATCCCCGCCATGGTCGTGTTCCTGAACAAGGTCGACCAGGTGGACGATCCGGAACTGCTCGAGCTGGTGGAAATGGAAGTCCGCGAGCTGCTGTCCGAGTACGACTTCCCGGGCGACGACATTCCGATCATCGCAGGCTCGGCTCTGGCCGCAATGGAAGGCCGCGATCCGGAAATCGGCGAAGAGAAGATCAAGGAACTGATGGCTGCCGTGGACGAGTACATCCCGCAGCCGGAGCGTGCCGTTGACCAGCCGTTCCTGATGCCGATCGAAGACGTGTTCTCGATCTCGGGCCGCGGCACCGTTGTGACCGGCCGTGTCGAGCGTGGCGTCGTGAACGTCGGCGACGAACTGGAAATCGTCGGCATCCGCGACACCAAGAAGACCACCTGCACCGGTGTGGAAATGTTCCGCAAGCTGCTCGACCGCGGTGAGGCCGGCGACAACATCGGCGCCCTGCTGCGCGGCATCGACCGTGAAGGCGTGGAGCGTGGCCAAGTTCTGTGTAAGCCGGGTTCGGTGAAGCCGCACACCAAGTTCGAGTGTGAGGTCTACATCCTGACCAAGGAAGAAGGCGGCCGTCACACGCCGTTCTTCGCGAACTACCGTCCGCAGTTCTACTTCCGCACCACCGACGTGACCGGCACCGTGACCCTCCCCGAGGGCACCGAGATGGTCATGCCCGGCGACAACCTGAAGTTCACCGTGGAACTGATCGCCCCGATCGCCATGGAAGACGGTCTGCGCTTCGCAATCCGCGAAGGTGGCCGCACCGTGGGCTCCGGCGTGGTGTCGAAAATCCTCGAGTGATCGTGGTCTGACCCGGCCCTGCGGGGCCGGTGATCGGAAGTCAAACGAAGGGGCCGCCCATAGGGGCGGCCCCTTTGCCTTGGGGGGAGGCGCGCGCCAGGCG
>NZ_JAIVKX010000039.1 GCF_020524285.1 Alloyangia pacifica | reverse complement strand
TGGTGGCTGCCGATCAGCTTTTCTCTTTCCTGCAGACATCCGCCTCGACGGACGGCACATTCTTCTCGGTGATGACCGAGGGTCCCGCCGGGCAGCCGATCCCGTGGCACTACCACAAGAACCATACCGAGAACTTCTTCTGTCTCGAAGGCAGGATGACGCTGTGGGTCAACGGCCAGGAGCTGACCCTGCACCCCGGTGACTTTTGCCAGGTGACGGCGGGCACCGTCCACAGCTACCGTCTGGACACGCCCTACACCAAGTTCTTCGGCTGGCTCGTCCCGGCGGTCTTCGAGCCCTTCTTCCGCTACATCGGGGACCCGACGGATATCCACGTCTTCCCCGTCGAACCACCTGCTTTCCGGTTCGACCGGGTTATGGCCCATATGGATGAACTGGATCTAAATGTGTTGATGGTTCACGACTGACCGCAAACACGGTACGGAAGGGCCCGGCCGGGAGGCGGGACCTTTCCCGTTCCGGGAACGGGCGCAGCCTATACGCCGACCATCCTTATCATAGGCGCGCAGACGTATCTCGCTTCACGCGCTGTATCGGCTTGGGCAATTTTGGCCATATTGGGCTCAGAGGGGCCTTGCGGCGGCGGGCAGGCGGGGACCTTTCGGACACTCGCTGCATTGCGGCAGTTCTTCCGCTGGAATTGAGAGTCTCGCATTGGCTTACGCGCGTGGGGCATTCGGCGGGGCGTTGTTGCAGAACCTGAGCCGGTGAGGATTCACAGCCGGAATCCAGCAAGTTAGTAGGGCGTCATGCCGAAGCCGACGCCAACCCGCTACCGCACCACGAACTGGTCCGCCTACAATGCCGCGCTGCGCAAGCGCGGTGAGATGCTGATCTGGTTCGACAATGACATGACGTGGCTCGCGCCGCACGACGGTCGTGCCGGCAGGCCACCGGTCTTCTCCGATGCGGCGATCCAGTTCTGCTTGTCGATCAAGGTTCTGTTCAGGCTCCCCCTGCGACAGACCGCAGGGATGGTCGCCGCCCTCTTGCAGCAAGCAGGGCTCGACTGGCCCGTTCCGGACGCATCTACGCTCTGCCGCCGGCAGAAAACCCTGGCGGTGCAGATCCCGTATCGCCGCGCCGATGGCCCGCTCAACCTGCTCGTGGACAGCACCGGCATCAAGTTTCTCGGCGATGGTGAATGGCAGGCCCGCAAGCACGGCGTGCAGGGTCGCCGCCAGTGGCGAAAGGTTCATATCGCCATGGACCCCGCCACGTCCGACGTCCGGGCCGTGGAGTTTACGCCGAGCCGGGACGGGGACAGTCCGGTCCTGCCCGAGCTGCTCGATCAGGTGCCTCAGGACGAACCAATCGGCACGGTGACGGCTGATGGCGCTTACGATACCCGCCGCTGCCACACCGCTGTCCTCGAACGCGAGGCCGTCCCGATCATTCCGATCCGCAAGAACGGCAGACCCTGGAAGGACGACGGCCCGGCGGCCAGAGTCCGAAACGAGACCCTGCGCGCCACGCGTCACTACGGCAGGGCGTTCTGGAAGCGCTGGACGGGCTACCATATCCGAAGTCGCATCGAGTCGAAGATGCGGTGCTTCAAAGCTTTCGGCGAACGGATCGCAGCAAGAGACCCAGACCGCCAAACCGCCGAGGTTCAAATCCGCATCGCCCTCATGAACCGCTTCAACGCCCTCGGCACCGCCGAGATCGTCCGCGTGGCCTGACGTCAGCGGGGAAAGGGGCAGTCACGCCTCAGGCCGGGGTAATGCAACAACGCCCGGCTAGGGCAATGGTTGAGAGGAAAACCTTCGGGCATCGGTCGTAGCGGGTTGCGACGCGGCGCCAGTCCTTGAGCCTGCCGAACATGATCTCGATGCGGTTGCGCCGCTTGTAGCGGCGGCGATCATATCGAA
>NZ_JAIVKX010000038.1 GCF_020524285.1 Alloyangia pacifica | reverse complement strand
CCGTCCGAGGATTTCGTGGCCGAGGCCCATGTTGACGCGGCGCGCTACGACGAGATGTACGCGCGCTCGATCTCCGATCCGGACGGCTTCTGGGGCGAGCAGGCGCAGCGGCTCGACTGGATGGCCCGGCCGACGAAGATCAAGGACACCAACTTCGACTTCGGCCAGGTCTCGATCAAGTGGTTCGAGGACGGCGTCCTCAACGTCGCGCACAATTGCGTCGACCGCCACCTGCCCGCCCGCGCCGCGCAGACCGCGATCATCTTCGAGCCCGACAACCCCGAGGATCCGGCCCAGCACATCACCTATGCCGAGCTCTACGACAAGGTGAACCGCATGGCCAACGTCCTGCTCTCGCAGGGCGTCATGCGCGGCGACCGCGTGGTCATCTACCTGCCGATGATCCCCGAGGCGGCCTATGCCATGCTCGCCTGCGCCCGCATCGGCGCCATCCATTCCATCGTCTTCGCCGGCTTCTCGCCGGACGCGCTCGCCAACCGCATCAACGACTGCGGCGCCAAGATCGTCATCACCGCCGACACCGCGCCGCGCGGCGGCCGCCGCACCGCGCTGAAGTCCAACACCGACGCCGCGCTGCTGCACTGCTCGGACAAGGTGCGCTGCCTCGTGGTCAAGCACACCGGCGACCAGACCAGCTGGATCGACGGCCGCGACGTCGACGTGAAAGCGCTGATGGAGACCGCCGCGCCGGATTGCCCGCCGCGCCCGATGAACGCCGAAGACCCGCTTTTCATCCTCTATACCTCGGGCTCGACCGGCAAGCCCAAGGGGGTTGTGCACGCAAGTGGTGGATATTTGCTTTACGCCGCCCTCACCCACGAGGTGGTCTTCGACTACCACGAGGGCGACGTCTACTGGTGCACCGCCGATGTCGGCTGGGTCACCGGCCACAGCTACATCGTCTACGGCCCGCTGGCCAATGGCGCCACCACGCTGATGTTCGAGGGCGTGCCGACCTGGCCCGACGCCAGCCGCTTCTGGCAGGTCTGCGAGAAGCACAAGGTCAACCAGTTCTACACCGCCCCCACCGCGATCCGCGCGCTGATGGGCCAGGGCGACAGCTATGTGGACGGCTGCGACCTGAGCTCGCTGAAGCTCTTGGGCACCGTCGGCGAGCCGATCAACCCCGAGGCCTGGAACTGGTACAACGACAAGATCGGCAAGGGAAACTGCCCGATCGTCGACACCTGGTGGCAGACCGAGACCGGCGGCCACCTGATGACCCCGCTGCCCGGCGCCCATGCCACCAAGCCCGGCGCGGCGATGAAGCCCTTCTTCGGCATCCAGCCGGTGGTGCTCGAGCCGACCTCGGGCGTCGAGATCTCCGAGCGGCCGACCGAGGGCGTGCTGGCGATCAAGGACAGCTGGCCGGGCCAGATGCGCACCGTCTGGGGCGACCACGAGCGCTTCGAGCAGACCTACTTCCAGCAGTACAAGGGCTATTACTTCTCCGGCGACGGCTGCCGCGCCGACGAGGACGGCGACTACTGGATCACCGGCCGGGTCGACGACGTGATCAACGTATCCGGCCACCGCATGGGCACCGCCGAGGTCGAGAGCGCCCTCGTCGCCCACGCCAAGGTCGCCGAGGCCGCGGTGGTCGGCTACCCGCACGCGGTGAAGGGCCAGGGCATCTACTGCTACGTCACCCTGATGAACGACGTCGCGCCGTCGGAGGAGCTGAAGAAGGAGCTGCGCAGCTGGGTCCGCACCGAGATCGGCCCAATCGCCTCGCCCGACCTCATCCAATGGGCCCCCGGCCTGCCGAAGACCCGCTCCGGCAAGATCATGCGCCGCATCCTGCGCAAGATCGCCGAGAACGATTACGGCGCCTTGGGCGACACCTCCACCCTCGCCGACCCTTCCGTCGTCGACGACCTCATCGAGAACCGCGCAAACAAGG
>NZ_JAIVKX010000037.1 GCF_020524285.1 Alloyangia pacifica | reverse complement strand
ATCGGGTTGTCCGAGACACCGGTGATCAGCCCAGCGACGAAATTAATGCCGCCCATGAGGTTGTATACGCCGACGAGGGCCGTGGCACCGATCCCGATCCAGACGATCATGCCGCAGGTGGAGAGGGTCTGCATTGCGCTTTCACGCAGGAACTTCCAAGTGAACTCGCCGCGGATCACGGCAGAGAGCGCGACCCCTGCCACGCCGACCGCCGAGGCTTCGGTCACAGAGGCAATACCGGCGTAGATCGAGCCCAAAACGAAAGTCACCACGAGCAGCGGAAGGATCAGCCCCTTGAGCAGGCGCAGTTTTTCTGCAGATGGGATCTTCTCGTTGGTGGGGGGCGGCGCCACGCCTTCCGAGAAGTAGGATCGCAGCAGCACGTAGCCCACGTAGAGCGAGGCCAGCATCAGGCCGGGCACGAAGGACGCGGTGAACAGATCGCCGATCGAGACGTTGGCGGTCAAACCGTACATGATCAGCACGATCGAGGGCGGGATCATGGCACCCAGCGAGCCGCCGGCGCAGACGACACCGATCGCAAGATTTCGATCATAGCCAAGCCGCAGCATCTGGGGCAGGGCGATCAGGCCGAGCAACACGATCTCGCCGCCGATGATGCCCGACATGGCTGCGAGGATCACCGACACGAAGATGGTCTGCACGGCGACCCCGCCGCGGATCCGGCCACCGATCAGCTTCATCGCGTCGAACAGGTCGCGGGCGACGCCGGATCGGTCGAGCATCGCTGCCATCAGCACGAACATAGGCACCGAGACGAAGATGAAACTGTTGACGAAGGTGTAAATCCGGCTCGTGATCACGGTGATCGACAGCGGGCCGAAGAAGCCGAGCGCAAAGACTAGCGAGACGAGCAGCGTGACGAAGGCCAGCGGCATGCCGGTCAGCAGCAGCACCACCATGAGACCGAACATGAGGAGGGTTGCGGGCCCGATGCCGAGCGCCGCCAGATCGAACATGGCTTGCATGTCAGATGTCCTTTGCAGGCTTTTTGAGCTGCTTGACGACAATCACCGCGAACTGGGCGCACATGACAAGCATTAGAACAAAAAGGAATATCTTGAGGTAAGCGGGCAGCGGCGGGTTCCAGGCGCTGCCGGAGCGTTCGAGGCGCAGATCGCCCATCGGCGACCATACCGCCTTGCTGAGCATCAGCCACGCCGCATAGGCAAAGAACCCGCTGGCAATCATCGAGGCCAGTGATGTGAAGATGTCGAGCGCCTTTCGGGCCCGCGCTGGGAGGGCGTCGTAGATCAGGACCACCCGGATGTGCCGGTCGCGCGACACGCAGAACAGCCCGCCGTAGAGAAACGCCAGACCGCAGAGGAAGGTCGCGGTCTCATGCGCCCAGATCGTCGGGGCGTTCAGCGCATACCGCAGGAAGACCTCCATCAGCAGGAAGACCGCCGCCGCCACGATCCCGACCGCGAATATAAAGCCCAATCGGTCGATGGCACGGCCGAGCAGCCCCGCCTCGGGGATCGGCTCTTCTCGTGTCTCATGGGTCGGTAACTCGGAGGTGTGCTCGTGTACCGAGGGGGCGCTATCAGGTCTGCTCATCAACATGTCCTCCGTCAGATTGGTATGCAGGAAGGCCGGCGACCCGTGCCGCCGGCCTCCACGGGCTTACTGGAGGAGGCCCTTGTCGGTGAGATAGGCGGTCAGCGTGTCGAAGACCTTCTTCGCCATCGGCGAGCCCTCGGCGACGGTCGCCCATTCGTTCTGCGCGATGGCGCGGAACTTGGCGCGTTCCTCGTCGGACCAGTTGTGGATGGTGATGCCCTCGGCCTCAGCGGTTTCAACCGCCTCGAGATCACGCTCTTTCAGCGTGTTCACCTGGGTCTGCTGGAATTCCTTGACCGAGGCCTTGAGCTGCTCCTGGATTTCCGGCGGCAGCGCGTCCCACTTGGCCTTGTTCAGCGAAACCTCGACCAGCGGCAGCGAGTGGAAGCCGGGATAGACCGGATGCGGCGCGATCTCGTTCATGCCGGTCTCTTGGTTCACCGAAAAGACCGAGTAGTCGGCGGCGTCGATGACGCTCTTGTCGAGCGAGGTGTAGACCTCGGAGGCGGGCAGGTTCACCGGGTTTGCGCCGGCGGCGGCGAAGACGTTGGCAATCAGCCCCTCGGGCGAGCGAACCTTGACGCCCTGCAGGTCGGCGACGCTGTCGAGCGGCACCTTCGAGACAAAGGCTTCGAGGCCCGGGGTGGAGACGCCGATGAACTCGAGCCCATAAGGATTGATCAGCTCGTTCATCAGCTCCTTGCCGCCACCGTTTTCGACGAAGTCGATCATCTGCTCGGGATCGGACCATGCGCCGACAGGGTTGGCGATGAGGCCGAAGGCCGGGTCACGACCGGCGAAATAGGAGGTGTCGGTGATATGGCCATCGATGATCCCGGCGGCGATCGCGTCAGGCGTTTCCTTGTAGTCGACGATCGAACCCACCGGCAGCAGCTCGATGCTAACCTTGCCGTCGGTCATCTCTTTGACCGTTTCCGTCCAGCCCTGCTGGAAGATGAAGTTCGGGTTGCCGGCCGGGTCCGAGGACTGGAAGCGGAAACTGTATTCCTGTGCCGAGGCGGC
>NZ_JAIVKX010000036.1 GCF_020524285.1 Alloyangia pacifica | reverse complement strand
GCCGCCTCGGCACAGGAATACAGTTTCCGCTTCCAGTCCTCGGACCCGGCCGGCAACCCGAACTTCATCTTCCAGCAGGGCTGGACGGAAACGGTCAAAGAGATGACCGACGGCAAGGTCAGCATCGAGCTGCTGCCGGTGGGTTCGATCGTCGACTACAAGGAAACGCCCGACGCGATCGCCGCTGGGATCATTGATGGCCATATCACCGACACTTCCTATTTCGCCGGTCGTGACCCGGCCTTCGGCCTGATCGCCAACCCTGTCGGCGCATGGTCCGATCCCGAGCAGATGATCGACTTCGTCGAAAACGGTGGCGGCAAGGAGCTGATGAACGAACTGATCAATCCCTATGGGCTCGAGTTCATCGGCGTCTCCACCCCGGGCCTCGAAGCCTTTGTCTCGAAGGTGCCGCTCGACAGCGTCGCCGACCTGCAGGGCGTCAAGGTTCGCTCGCCCGAAGGGCTGATTGCCAACGTCTTCGCCGCCGCCGGCGCAAACCCGGTGAACCTGCCCGCCTCCGAGGTCTACACCTCGCTCGACAAGAGCGTCATCGACGCCGCCGACTACTCGGTCTTTTCGGTGAACCAAGAGACCGGCATGAACGAGATCGCGCCGCATCCGGTCTATCCCGGCTTCCACTCGCTGCCGCTGGTCGAGGTTTCGATGAACAAGGCCAAGTGGGACGCGCTGCCGCCGGAGATCCAGGAGCAGCTCAAGGCCTCGGTGAAGGAATTCCAGCAGACCCAGGTGAACACGCTGAAAGAGCGTGATCTCGAGGCGGTTGAAACCGCTGAGGCCGAGGGCATCACCATCCACAACTGGTCCGACGAGGAACGCGCCAAGTTCCGCGCCATCGCGCAGAACGAATGGGCGACCGTCGCCGAGGGCTCGCCGATGGCGAAGAAGGTCTTCGACACGCTGACCGCCTATCTCACCGACAAGGGCCTCCTCCAGTAAGCCCGTGGAGGCCGGCGGCACGGGTCGCCGGCCTTCCTGCATACCAATCTGACGGAGGACATGTTGATGAGCAGACCTGATAGCGCCCCCTCGGAACACGAGCACACCTCCGAGCTGCCGACCCATGAGACACGAGAAGAGCCGATCCCCGAGGCGGGGCTGCTCGGCCGTGCCATCGACCGTCTGGGCTTTATATTCGCGGTCGGGATCGTGGCGGCGGCGGTCTTCCTGCTGATGGAGGTCTTCCTGCGGTATGCGCTGAACGCCCCGACGATCTGGGCGCATGAGACCGCGACCTTCCTCTGCGGTCTGGCGTTTCTCTACGGCGGCCTGTTCTGCGTGTCGCGCGACCGGCACATCCGGGTGGTCCTGATCTACGACGCCCTCCCAGCGCGGGCCCGAAAGGCGCTCGACATCTTCACATCACTGGCCTCGATGATTGCCAGCGGGTTCTTTGCCTATGCGGCGTGGCTGATGCTCAGCAAGGCGGTATGGTCGCCGATGGGCGATCTGCGCCTCGAACGCTCCGGCAGCGCCTGGAACCCGCCGCTGCCCGCTTACCTCAAGATATTCCTTTTTGTTCTGATGCTTGTCATGTGCGCCCAGTTCGCGGTGATTGTCGTCAAGCAGCTCAAAAAGCCTGCAAAGGACATCTGACATGCAAGCCATGTTCGATCTGGCGGCGCTCGGCATCGGGCCCGCAACCCTCCTCATGTTCGGTCTCATGGTGGTGCTGCTGCTGACCGGCATGCCGCTGGCCTTCGTCACGCTGCTCGTTTCGTTGGTCTTTGCGCTCGGCTTCTTCGGCCCGCTGTCGATCACCGTGATCACGAGCCGGATTTACACCTTCGTCAACAGTTTCATCTTCGTCTCAGTGCCTATGTTCGTGCTGATGGCAGCGATGCTCGACCGATCCGGCGTCGCCCGCGACCTGTTCGACGCGATGAAGCTCATCGGTGGCCGGATCCGCGGCGGGGTCGCCGTGCAAACCATCTTCGTATCGGTGATCCTCGCGGCCATGTCGGGCATCATCGGCGGCGAGATCGTGTTGCTCGGCCTGATCGCCCTGCCCCAGATGCTGCGGCTTGGCTATGATCGAGATCTTGCGATCGGTGTCGTCTGCGCCGGCGGCTCGCTGGGTGCCATGATCCCGCCCTCGATTGTGCTGATCATGTACGGTCTGACCGCCAACGTCTCGATCGGCGATCTGTTCACCGCGTCATTCGTGCCCGGCCTGATGCTGGCCTCGCTCTACGTGGGCTACGTGCTGCTGCGATCCTACTTCTCGGAAGGCGTGGCGCCGCCCCCCACCAACGAGAAGATTCCATCTGCGGAAAAACTGCGCCTGCTAAAAGGCCTGATCCTGCCGTTGCTCGTGGTGACTTTCGTTCTGGGCTCGATTTACGCCGGTATTGCCTCTGTGACCGAAGCCTCGGCGGTCGGCGTGGCAGGGGTTGCGCTCTCCGCCGTGATCCGCGGCGAGTTCACCTGGAAGTTCCTGCGTGAAAGCGCAATGCAGACCCTCTCGACCTGCGGCATGATCGTCTGGATCGGGATCGGTGCCACGGCCCTCGTCGGCGTATACAACCTCATGGGCGGCATTAATTTCGTCGCTGGGCTGATCACCGGTGTCTCGGACAACCCGAT
>NZ_JAIVKX010000035.1 GCF_020524285.1 Alloyangia pacifica | reverse complement strand
AAACAGAAAGTTTGATTGCGCTCCTTTCCTTAGCCGGGTGGAGCAGCCGCGGACCTTCCCGGTTCGTCGGTGATGCAGTCAAAGATGTGCTGAGGTTCGAACGTCAAGGACAACCGAGCAATCGGTTTTCAACTTGAGAGTTTGATCCTGGCTCAGAACGAACGCTGGCGGCAGGCCTAACACATGCAAGTCGAGCGAGACCTTCGGGTCTAGCGGCGGACGGGTGAGTAACGCGTGGGAACGTGCCCTTCTCTACGGAATAGTCCCGGGAAACTGGGTTTAATACCGTATACGCCCTTCGGGGGAAAGATTTATCGGAGAAGGATCGGCCCGCGTTAGATTAGGTAGTTGGTGGGGTAATGGCCTACCAAGCCTACGATCTATAGCTGGTTTGAGAGGATGATCAGCCACACTGGGACTGAGACACGGCCCAGACTCCTACGGGAGGCAGCAGTGGGGAATCTTAGACAATGGGGGCAACCCTGATCTAGCCATGCCGCGTGAGTGATGAAGGCCTTAGGGTCGTAAAGCTCTTTCGCTGGGGAAGATAATGACTGTACCCAGTAAAGAAACCCCGGCTAACTCCGTGCCAGCAGCCGCGGTAATACGGAGGGGGTTAGCGTTGTTCGGAATTACTGGGCGTAAAGCGCGCGTAGGCGGATCAGAAAGTTGGGGGTGAAATCCCGGGGCTCAACCTCGGAACTGCCTCCAAAACTCCTGGTCTTGAGTTCGAGAGAGGTGAGTGGAACTCCGAGTGTAGAGGTGAAATTCGTAGATATTCGGAAGAACACCAGTGGCGAAGGCGGCTCACTGGCTCGATACTGACGCTGAGGTGCGAAAGTGTGGGGAGCAAACAGGATTAGATACCCTGGTAGTCCACACCGTAAACGATGAATGCCAGTCGTCGGCAAGCATGCTTGTCGGTGACACACCTAACGGATTAAGCATTCCGCCTGGGGAGTACGGTCGCAAGATTAAAACTCAAAGGAATTGACGGGGGCCCGCACAAGCGGTGGAGCATGTGGTTTAATTCGAAGCAACGCGCAGAACCTTACCAACCCTTGACATCCTCGGACCGCCAGAGAGATCTGGTTTTCACTTCGGTGACCGAGTGACAGGTGCTGCATGGCTGTCGTCAGCTCGTGTCGTGAGATGTTCGGTTAAGTCCGGCAACGAGCGCAACCCACATCTTCAGTTGCCAGCAGTTCGGCTGGGCACTCTGGAGAAACTGCCCGTGATAAGCGGGAGGAAGGTGTGGATGACGTCAAGTCCTCATGGCCCTTACGGGTTGGGCTACACACGTGCTACAATGGCAGTGACAATGGGTTAATCCCAAAAAACTGTCTCAGTTCGGATTGGGGTCTGCAACTCGACCCCATGAAGTCGGAATCGCTAGTAATCGCGTAACAGCATGACGCGGTGAATACGTTCCCGGGCCTTGTACACACCGCCCGTCACACCATGGGAGTTGGTTCTACCCGACGACGCTGCGCTAACCTTCGGGAGGCAGGCGGCCACGGTAGGATCAGCGACTGGGGTGAAGTCGTAACAAGGTAGCCGTAGGGGAACCTGCGGCTGGATCACCTCCTTTCTAAGGATGTTTCTAGCTCAGTCAGCTCGCTGACCGACGTGAAACACTTAGCAAGCACCAGTTAGTCACTGGTGCACATCAAAGAGCCAGGCCGTCCTCATATCTCTTCAGACTTAAGCAATAGCCAACGGGCTGTTGTGACAGTGGCTCCCAGGATTGCCACCGGGTGACGCTTTGTTGTCCTGCCAATTCTGCGAGCAGAATTGTGGGGCCTTAGCTCAGCTGGGAGAGCGCCTGATTTGCATTCAGGAGGTCAGGAGTTCGATCCTCCTAGGCTCCACCACTCCCTTTCGCACAGCGAAAAAGAGTAAGTTCTGCCTAGGCCTAGAGAATGGGTCGGTAGCTCAGGTGGTTAGAGCGCACGCCTGATAAGCGTGAGGTCGGAGGTTCAAGTCCTCCTCGACCCACCATTCCCTGTCAGAGAGAAAAGATCGATTTGATCGATAAGCACTTTCGAGTGCTTATCCGTCCAATCGGACGCATTGACATCGTTTAGAGAGATACAAAATCAACACTGTTTGATTGCCGCGAGTGTGCGGCGATCTCTGGTTGGTTCCCCGCAAGGGGAAGGTTTTGCGCAGCGGTTGTTTCCTCGACCAAGTGCGAAATATCCCGATCAGAAAAAGAACAGAGTTGTCCAAGTCAAGTACACTAACCCCTCATTCACTTTGCATAGGGTGAATGAGATTGTCCTCGCCGCACGGCGAGGGCGGGAAAGTATGCTTCTGATCCGGAAATAGATGGGGCTGCACGAACCAGCGTAGTCCCTTGCATGGCAAGTCCTCAAGTAGCCGAAAGGCGGTAGGACACTATAAAGCCTTGCTCTTTCTGGATCGGATCAAGCGCGAGAAGGGCGTTTGGTGGATGCCTTGGCAGTAAGAGGCGATGAAGGACGTGATACTCTGCGATAAGTCCTGGGGAGCTGAGAATAAGCTTTGATCCAGGAATTTCCGAATGGGGCAACCCACCTGAAAGTTCGTTATAATTGCTCTTCGGAGCAGCCTATAACGGGCTTAAACAGGTACTTTTAACCTGAACACATAGGGTTTTAAGAGCAAACCCGGGGAACTGAAACATCTAAGTACCCGGAGGAAAGGACATCAATAGAGACTCCCCTAGTAGCGGCGAGCGAACGGGGACCAGCCGAGTCCTGAGAGTGAACAGAATGGTCTGGAAAGGCCAACCACAGCGGGTGACAGTCCCGTATGTGAAGCTCGATGGAACGTATTAAGTAGGGCGGGACACGTGAAATCCTGTTCGAAGATCGGAGGACCACCTCCGAAGGCTAAGTACTCCTTACTGACCGATAGCGAACCAGTACCGTGAGGGAAAGGTGAAAAGCACCCCGACGAGGGGAGTGAAACAGTACCTGAAACCGAACGCCTACAATCAGTCGGAGGCTCCTCGAGAGCTGACGGCGTACCTTTTGTATAATGGGTCATCGACTTGGTCTATCTAGCAAGCTTAAGCCGTTAGGTGTAGGCGCAGCGAAAGCGAGTCTTAATAGGGCGTCGAGTTAGATGGATCAGACCCGAAACCGAGTGATCTAGGCATGACCAGGATGAAGGTTAGGTAACACTAACTGGAGGTCCGAACCCACACCTGTTGAAAAAGGTCGGGATGAGTTGTGCCTAGGGGTGAAAGGCCAATCAAACTCGGAGATAGCTGGTTCTCCGCGAAATCTATTTAGGTAGAGCGTCATCCGAATACCCCGGGGGGTAGAGCACTGGATGGGTAATGGGGCCCCACAGGCTTACTGATCCTAACCAAACTCCGAATACCCGGGAGTACTAGATGGCAGACACACTGCGGGTGCTAACGCCCGTAGTGGAGAGGGAAACAACCCTGACCTCCGGCTAAGGCCCCCAATTCATGGCTAAGTGGGAAAGCAGGTGGGACGACCAAAACAACCAGGAGGTTGGCTTAGAAGCAGCCATCCTTTAAAGATAGCGTAACAGCTCACTGGTCTAATTAAGTTGTCCTGCGGCGAAGATGTAACGGGGCTCAAGCCATGAGCCGAAGCCGAGGATGCGCATAGCGCATGGTAGCGGAGCGTAGTGTGACATAGGACTCCTCCTCTTCTGCATCCTTCGGGATGTAATGGAGGAGATAGTCCTTTCTGTGAAGCCGGGCTGTAAGGCATCCGGTGGAGAGATCACTAGCGAGAATGATGACATGAGTAGCGACAAAGAGTGTGAGAGACACTCTCGCCGAAAGTCCAAGGGTTCCTGCTTAAAGCTAATCTGAGCAGGGTAAGCCGGCCCCTAAGGCGAGGCCGAAAGGCGTAGTCGATGGGAACCAGGTCAATATTCCTGGGCCATGTGGTGGTGACGGATTGCAAAGGTTGTTCCTCCTTATCGGATTGGAGGGGCCGCTCAGCAGTTCCTGGAAATAGCCCCACTTTGAGACCGTACCCGAAACCGACACAGGTGGACTGGTAGAGAATACCAAGGCGCTTGAGAGAACGATGTTGAAGGAACTCGGCAAAATACCTCCGTAAGTTCGCGAGAAGGAGGCCCAGTTTCAACGCAAGTTTTGGCTGGGGGCACAAACCAGGGGGTGGCGACTGTTTACTAAAAACACAGGGCTCTGCGAAGTCGCAAGACGACGTATAGGGTCTGACGCCTGCCCGGTGCCTGAAGGTTAAAAGGAGGGGTGAGAGCTCTGAATTGAAGCCCAGGTAAACGGCGGCCGTAACTATAACGGTCCTAAGGTAGCGAAATTCCTTGTCGGGTAAGTTCCGACCTGCACGAATGGCGTAACGACTTCCCCGCTGTCTCCAACATCGACTCAGCGAAATTGAATTGCCTGTCAAGATGCAGGCTTCCCGCGGTTAGACGGAAAGACCCCGTGCACCTTTACTACAGCTTCACACTGGCATCAGGCCATGCATGTGCAGGATAGGTGGTAGGCTTCGAAGCAGACACGCCAGTGTCTGTGGAGCCTCCCTTGAGATACCACCCTTGCATTGCTTGATGTCTAACCGCGATCCCTTATCGGGTTCCGGGACCCTGTGTGGCGGGTAGTTTGACTGGGGCGGTCGCCTCCTAAAGCGTAACGGAGGCGCGCGAAGGTTGGCTCAGAGCGGTCGGAAATCGCTCGTTGAGTGCAATGGCAGAAGCCAGCCTGACTGCAAGACTGACAAGTCGAGCAGAGTCGAAAGACGGCCATAGTGATCCGGTGGTCCCAAGTGGGAGGGCCATCGCTCAACGGATAAAAGGTACGCCGGGGATAACAGGCTGATACTGCCCAAGAGTCCATATCGACGGCAGTGTTTGGCACCTCGATGTCGGCTCATCTCATCCTGGGGCTGGAGCAGGTCCCAAGGGTATGGCTGTTCGCCATTTAAAGAGGTACGTGAGCTGGGTTTAGAACGTCGTGAGACAGTTCGGTCCCTATCTGCCGTGGGTGTAGGATACTTGAGAGGAGTTGCCCCTAGTACGAGAGGACCGGGGTGAACGATCCACTGGTGGACCAGTTGTCGTGCCAACGGCAGTGCTGGGTAGCTATGATCGGACAGGATAACCGCTGAAGGCATCTAAGCGGGAAGCCCCCCTCAAAACAAGGTATCCCTGAGGGCCGTGGAAGACCACCACGTCGATAGGCCGGAGGTGTAAGCGCAGCAATGCGTTCAGCTGACCGGTACTAATGGCCCGATAGGCTTGATCCGATCCAGGAACAGCAAGGCTGTTCCGAACGGAAAGCATACAACCCCTACACATACTTGACTTGGAAATGCTGCACCCAGCATGTGACCCGTGTCGGCCCGCAACCTGCTTCGCAGGTCGCTTCCGCCGACCGGACCCACATGCTGCCTGCAGCATGTGGGTCTTTCTCGGTTTGGTGGTCATAGCGCAAGCAAAACACCCGGCTCCATTCCGAACCCGGCCGTTAAGTGCTGCCGCGCCAATGGTACTGCGTCTCAAGACGTGGGAGAGTAGGTCACCGCCAAACCTAGTAAGACCCACACCCCGTATCTCTCGACAACGATGATCCCCCACCCTTGCAGCGCATGCCAAAAGGGCAGGGACCCGAAAGGGACAAAGGGGCACGCAACGCGCCCCACACCGTGCTCAAGGCCATCGCCCGAAGCACAATCCAGGATGTGCTCAAACAGCCGATAGCCGGTAGCACAACCAAAAGCGTCGCGGGATGGAGCAGCCCGGTAGCTCGTCAGGCTCATAACCTGAAGGTCGCAGGTTCAAATCCTGCTCCCGCAACCAAATCTACAAAACACCACATGCAAGCGCCCCAACGGGCGCTTTTTGCTTTTGCGGCGC
>NZ_JAIVKX010000034.1 GCF_020524285.1 Alloyangia pacifica | reverse complement strand
GAAAGGTCGCAGGCGCTCCAACTGCTCTTCGGTAAGCCAGAAAGGGTTCCCATGTTCAACGTCTCCTTACGGAGGCTCAATCATGGCAACTGCCCGAAATCAATGGGTCCTGAGCCTAAAAAAGGGGGGGGCATTCTGAAGACAATACTGTTGATTATTTTTGATTCTTCCAATAGATAATATAGACAAAGGAGCTAATGTATTTGTTCCGTATTTTCATTTTCAGCATTGTTTCTTCGATCGGCGCCCTGATTGACTTCGGACTGGGACTAATACTGCTGCAAAGGGGGCTGGATGGTTGGATGGCTCTTGCAGTTGCAATGTCGGTCAGTGCGAGCGTTGTCTATGTCATCCACCAGAAAGTAACCTTCGGCGACCTCCATTCTCGAGACCTCAATGCCGGAAGGCTCGCCGCCTTTCTTGCTAGCACAGTCATGATCTACCTTTTCCGGCTGACGTTGTTCGAGATCCTGCTCAGCTTCGGTACAGCTCTCGCCCTGGCTCTCGGCATCGCGCTCGTCGCCTCCGTCACCGTGAATTTCGCGGTCAGCCGAATATTGATATTTTCCGCATCTGGGAGGAGATAGATAGTGGAGAGGATCACACTCATTCTACCATGCTACAACGAGGCTGCGGGGCTCGGCGCGCTAGCTGAACGGCTTTCCCAAGTCCTACCCGGAATTGCCCAAAGCGCACGTGTTGCCTTCGAACTCGTCTTCATCGATGACGGCAGCCGCGACAGCACCTGCGCGATCTTGCAAGAGCTTTGTTTCGCCTGGCCGAGCCGGCTTCTCGTCCTGTCCCGCAATTTCGGCAAGGAGGCCGCCCTTACTGCGGGAATGGACGCCGCCACGGGCGACGCCGTCATCTTCATGGATGCCGATCTCCAGCATCCACCGGAGCTGATCGAGCCCCTGATCGAGAACTGGCGGCAGGGGCATGAGGTCGTCTATTTCTACAAGAGCTCGCGTCAAGGCGAGGGCAGCGGTCGGCGGGGTGGCGCGCGCCTGTTCTACTGGCTGATCAACTTCGGGACCCGCTTCGACATCAGCACGAATGCCGGCGACTTCCGACTGCTCGACCGCAAGGTCGTGGACAGCCTGCGGCGCCTGCCCGAACGGGAACGGTTCCTTAAGGGGCTCTATGCCTGGGTTGGCTACGATCAGATCGGCCTGCCCTACGAGGTTGCAGAGCGCCATGACGGCGGGCCTACTCGGTTTACTTCGGCACGGCTGTTCGGGCTGGCGATCGACGGGCTTACCTCGTTTTCGGTGGCCCCGATCCGCCTGATTTCGCTGTTCGGATTCTCGGTCTGCGCTCTGAGCTTTCTCTATCTGATCTGGATCATCGGCGAACGACTGATCGTGGGCTCGCCATTCTCGGGCTTCGCCACGATCGTCGTGCTGGTCGTCTTCTTCGGCGGCGTCCAGCTGGTTTGCCTTGGCATCATCGGCGAATATGTCGGCAAGGCACTGCTGGAGGCTAAACAGCGCCCGACGTATATCGTCAAGGAGCAGGTCGAACTCGCTGGCGGTCTCGACAAGGAAGAGATGGACCTTTCCGCGGACCTCGTCCGACAACAGGCCTAACTTGACACGCCCCTTCGCTGATATCCGCGTCATCGCTGACGACTACGGCCTCGGTGCCGGGCATGACGCCGTCATGCGCCGCCTGCTCGGCACCGGAGCGATCGATGCCGTATCGGTGCTGGTGGAAACCTGCACGGAGGTATCGGCGGCAGCACTGCGTGCGATTGCCGCTAGCCGGCCCTGCATCGGACTGCACCTGAACTTCACTTATGCGCCGCCGGGCAGGGCCCGACGGCCGGACCGGACGCTGCTGCTGGCCCGGAGTCTTCTGGGGCTGAACAGTGACCTCGTAGAGGCGCGTATCGCCACCCAGAAAGCTCGATTCCTGGAACTCTTCGGCCGGCCTCCCGATTTCATCGATGGTCACGAACATTGCCATGCATTCCCCTCGATCCGTCCTGCGGTCCTGCGGGCCGCGGCCGCGGACGGCCTGCCGGTGCGCAGTATGGTTCCGCTGCTACCGCCGGCCGACATAAAGGCCCGGGTTATCGCCCGGCTTGGCCACGACATGCAGAGGGCGGCCGAGCGCCACGGGGTCCGGACGAATTGGCGCTTTGGCGGCGTGCTACCGCTCCCAACCCCGGAAACGGCCATCGCGGCGCTCGAAATCGATCTGGCCGTTGCGCGGCAGGCAGCACCAGCGGCACCGGGCGAGATCTGGTTCATGGTACATCCAGGAGATGCCGAAGATCCGCTACAGATCCCCGGCCATCCTCCGGTGCTGAGAACACTGGAGACCAAGGCCCTGGAGCGGCTCCGGTCTGGGCGCCGCGGCGGTCCGGTCCCGCCCTACTTCGATCCGCTGCGACTGGCATCTCCGGGTGCATAGCGGTAAAGGGTCCAGCCCTCGGCCCTCGGATCTTTGGCGACGGGATCGAGCCAGGACAGCCCGCTATCAATCAACGCGGCAGTCTCGGGCCGAGTGGAGCGTTCGACCTCGCCGATGAAGAGATAGACACGATCGGCCGGCCAAGTTACCGCCGCGGTCTTGACGGCGGCGCGGAGCTCAGGCTCGGTTGTCACGATTGGCAGATAAACGCTCTCGGCGCCGGTGTAGAATGCCAGATGCGTTTTGCGGCTCATAATGAGATCGCCTGGGCCAAGAAGTCCCCCTACCTCGGCCAGCACCCGGGCCATTTCCGGATTTCCGCCCCAAGAGGCGAAGGTCCGGGCATCCCGCACCGCAAGGAGGACGCCCACCGCGATGACCGCGCACGACAGCCCTAGGACTGCGGAGCGGTAGAGCTGCGACCAATCGCGATGCGCCGCGAATACGCTCAGAAGGATCATGGCACCGGCGCCGACCCAGGGAACGAAATAGAGGTGATACCGCGGCTCGTAGGCCTTCAGATTGACAAGCAGAACCTGCGCCAGAGTGGCCGCAAGGAACAGCAACAGCAGCGACTGGCGGCGCTCGGCGCCAGCGAAGACAAGCCCGGGTAGGAAGAACAGCGCCAGCGCCGGCCCGGCAATGAACGGGATCTTTCGCAGCGCGATGTTGGCCAGGTCCCGGGCATATCCCTTGGCCAGCGCCGCGGGATCGTAGGTCAACACGTCATAAAGGCTGCTGAACCGTGCCTGCGCCTCGATCATCCCTTCCCAGGAGACGCGCTCGGCGGTGAAATAGGTGAGCGCGATGTTATAATAAGTGCCCCCGGGCATCAGGTTCGAGCCCGTGAGCCCGGCGTAGAGCAGAAAGCCCGCCGCGGCGGCGACGGTACCGGCAAGGTAGCCAGAGACCGCTCGCCACCGGCCGGGGCCGGGCATCAGAAGCGGAATGGCCAGCAGCACCAAAAGCGTCACGCCGTTCGTCCGTGTCATCATGGTGAAGACAGCGCACAGACCAGCCAGAAACCACGCCGAGACCGACCGACGGGTCGCAGCGAAGGCAACCAAGAAATAGGTGAGGAAATAGAGCGCCAAAAAGAAGAGGTCGGAGGTTGCCTGCACCGCAAACCGGAGGAACGTTGCCGATGAGACAAGGCCAAGTACGGCCCCGAATGCCGCCCATGTTCCAGCAACTATCCGAAAGAAGAGGTGCGCCAAGACTAGCGTCGCGACAGCGGAAACTACCGACAGGGCCTTGCCAGCGGCGAACCAGTCTCCCACCCAGCTCTTGACGGCTGCCAGCGTGAAGATGAATCCCGGAGGATGGAACTCGCTTTCGAGCGGCATCCCCGCCAGAAGGCGCTTGGCTTCCGAAACCATGCTCCCGATGAAGTCGGTTTCAGTTCCGTAGCCAGCGAGCGGTCTCTGGCTCGCCAGCCAAGACAGGAAGACGGCGGCAAAAAGAATGACGCACACCGACAGAAGATCAAGTAGTCCGAAGGACGGTCGGGTAAATGGGTCGGCGGTCCTAGAATTCATCATTGCGCGCCTTCTCAACATGATGCCTGCAAAAAATTCGATTGCGCAAATGATCTCCGCAGAGATGCGGGCTGCGCCTGCGCGTTAGCCTCATGCGCTCCCGGAAAAAGGTCGCGCACTTGTCAGGAAATCGCTCGTAAACTGGCAAGCAATCGAAGTCTTTCAGGAATCAACCGTAATAAAAATATTATGCCAAAAGAGAATTCCGGGTGGGCGGTAGCATCAACGGATTTCTCCCTTTGGTCAAGCATTGGGTGCGCGTTTCTCATGATATCGGGCTGTGATTTCACCGGAAGACGGCCGCGAATTTTACGGTAAGACGAGTATCTATTTCACGAAGTATCCGAAAGTGATTTTTGGAATCAAGGGCAGATTTGGTCGACGAACTGAGGATAATCCCCGCGGATCAACTGGAGGGGCCGAATGCCGACAGAACTTCTGACCATGCGCCATATACGAGGCGCATTCTGGTTGAAGTCTTCCCAGGATCTGAGTGAGCCGGTGATTGCCGCTTGGCTGGCACTGGGAAAGGCAGTGTCGGAACGCAATTGAGACAGTTTGCGACTTCTTCCGCAGCACCATCACTCGCATACCGACTTGCTCAGTCGGCCGGAAGACAACCGAACCGCTGAATAACCTCCTTGTGTGTAACTCTCTTAGATGATGTCCCGAGAGGTGGTGTAGCTCACCGCGAGCCTCGGTCGTTGGTACCGCTCAGGCACCCGCGACCATCAGCTCGAGCAGGCGCTTGAGCTGACCCCATCGAGTGGTCCGCGTTAAATGTTAATGCATGGTCGGCCTTCGATCTATGGGGATGAAAGTCTCCGGTGCCGGTGTCCGATATCCAAGAGCGCTGTGCGGCCGAGCAGTGTTGTAGTGCTTTCGTCATTGTTCGATGAGGATTTGCGCCTCCCTCAGCGAGTAGAAGACCTCGTCATTGAGGAGCTCGTCCCTGAACCTGCTGTTGAAGCTCTCGCAATAACCGTTCTCCCAGGTTGACCCTGGCTCGATGTACGCGGGTCACCCTGGGAGAACGTAAGCGTTACAACTGACCCCCATTTTGACCTCTATTCTGAGCAAGGCACAGCCTCTATATTGGCGCATGGCGCTATTACGAAACATTGCACATAGGCTCTTTCGGCCCTTTCCGGACCTTCGCCTAGGTCAAAGCCGCTGCAGCGCGGCTTTCCGGAACAAGTCATTCGAGGCACCGTGCAGCACGTCTTGGTATGCCGGAGCTAAGCCTACCATAGTTCACCGGTGAGCTTGTCCCGGCACGAGGTTCCAGTTCAGAGGCCGATCGCCAGTCTGATAGAACTGCCGTACGCGCTTAATAAAGTTCTTAAAGTCCGGGCTCTCAATCACGAGCCGATTGCAGGTTGACCAATCGACTTCTGATCGGCCGCGGGCCGGGATCAGAATGTTGCTCTCGGACGGGTTCTCTGCGTCGAGCTGAAGAACGCCGATACCGTGTAGGGCTGAGAGCATGCGCAGTTCTTGCATGGTGCCTTGGCCCTCGATCTCAGCAGCAACGAGGTAACCAAAGTTCGCCCAGGACGAGTTCGAAACGGCCTGGAAATAGCTCTCCCGAACATTCGACCGCTTAAGGTGCAACTTCACCTCAAGCGACCACAAAAGCGCACGAGCGTTTCCCGTCTCGCTGACGCAGTGGCGCAGCTCATCGTCCCACCCTCGCGTGAGGTCCTCCAGCCCAACGACATCAGGATAAAGCCAACGATTTCCCCCAGAGCCACGCGCATTCGAGCCTCGCTGCTCATCAATCCGCATTGCGTCGACACCAGCCTCTCGAGAGAGATACTCGCCAAGTAGAGGGGCTCTGTTGCACAAATCGCGTGGGCGATTCATCTTGTGGATCCAGTACGGTAGCTGGGTTCCATGAGCAAACCTACACCCCCAACCTACAAGACCAGGAACTGGCCAGCCTACAATGAAGCGCTCAAGCGCCGTGGCTCTCTGGCGATTTGGTTTGACCCCGAGATGATTTGGGATGCCGCGCCGACTGGCAGGCGTGGCCGACAACAGACCTACAGCGATACCCCCATTCAAACTTGCCTGACGATGAAGGTGCTGTTCGGCATGGCTTTGCGGC
>NZ_JAIVKX010000033.1 GCF_020524285.1 Alloyangia pacifica | reverse complement strand
GAGCGGGCCAGTCGGATCGGAATATCTGTGCGTGACCATTTCTGCGAGACCATTGACCAAGGGGGCAAGAAACTCCGGTGCCCGCACTTCGCAGGCTGCCCATATCTCGCGCAATTTCAAACGAAGGCGGCCCACCTCTTTCTTGCTACGAGCTACCTGTCACTTCCTGCCCCGCACGGAACTGAGTGCGATTGGAGGGTGGTGGACGAGACGTTTTTCGACGAGTTCGTACCGATCCGGAAAATTTCCGCGGCCTCCTTCACCGCCCCGCGAGAGTTCTTTCCGCCGTCCAAAGCGACAGAGCATGAGGCTCTTCTGAAGGCCTCAAGTAAGGTTCTCGCGGCACTCATCGATCGGCGGTCGCCCGTTGCCCTGAATTTCACGGTCGAGGAGCTTCGCGAAAGTCTCCACGGTCAACATCCCAAGACTGCTCCCGGTTGTTCCCGGAAGCATGATGACCATCAATGTAAGGGGGTCATTTTGGGACGCCGATCACCCCGCTATGGGGTCAGTTTTCCATGCCTGTTCACACTCATCGTGAGCTCGTTCGGGACTCCCAGCCGAGTAGTCGAGACAGAGCGCGTTGGGAGCTTGAAGAACCGGTTGACCCGTGAGCCAGTAGTGACCAAAGAATACGGGCTTCGCTCCAACCGGATACGTTTCACCGAGGATATCCTCAGGCCGTACTTCGTCCGGAAGCTCCGCGGGGTGTGAACCGAGGTCGGTATCCCGGCCCAGCTCGGCGAGTTCTGTGCCCACCAACGAACGCGGATGTAGTCACGCCAGACTCCATCCTTGTCACGAAAGCCGTAGCTTTCTGGCAGCGGATGATCCGGACCACAGCGCCCGGGGACGGAGGTCCGGGGCGGCGCTGGAGTGAACGCTATTGGTAATACTATTTGCTGCGTTTTCTCGTGGATAAACAGGAATATTTTCGAACCAGAGCGTCGCCCTTCCTGCTCAGCGGCAGCGCGCCTCTGTTATGAAGCTCTCAACGGTTCGGCCGCCCTACTGAGGCACTTCGCTCGCTGGCAGCGCTTCAGTGCGCCGATCTCATTGCTCGAAATTTCTGGCGCGCGTGTTATGACAATTCATTTGCTCCTCGTTTTGATATTCAGCCAGTATCGAAAACAGGAATGTCAAACTTGAAGTCGTAACGATTTTTGCCCGCTACCGAACCAGGTTGGCAATGGGCGAGGTAGGGATTACCATGTATCACAAGCTCGCAAGAGGCTATGCAACCGCCTATCTTTCCAAGAAGCGACCTTATGCCACCGTAGAAAGCTGGTTTGAAAGTCCGAGGATGCAGAGGTCACTCGATGTCTTCGAGGAATCGGCGCGATCCAAAAAGCCCGGGCGCTGCGAAAAGCGGCTCGCACCCATTCTTCGCCCAGCCTTCCTGAACCCCATGGTTTGTTCTTGGACCAAGCCCCTCAAGCTGGTCATGGCAGAAACAGTTGGTTCCGCGCATGAATGCGACATATTTTCGCTCGGGGAGACAGAGGCGCCGCTTTATCAGGAGCGGTCAATTTTCTTCTCGAACTTGTTCCTGTCCAAGAAGGCTGATCTATGCCGGATCGACCTCGTGACTTCGGCAAACATTTCGCATCACGCGATAACCCGTCTCCTCGAGCGGGAAGTAGCGACTCCGGACACGCTTCATCTTGATATTCTCTGCACCCTGAGCATCGCCAGGAGCTTGGCGATGACCTACAGCTTCACCTCTCTGGACAAGGATCGCGCTCATGCGTTTCTTGTCCCCTACTTCGGTGGCGCGCTTCCAATTGCGACAATGCGCGTGCGCGCGGGTCGGCACAGCTCCGACGAACACATCCCAGTCATGTCCGTGCGCACCTATCTTGGGCCGGATATGTTACGCCCCGAGCATCACGAACGTATGGGCGGATATGAGGCCGCGATGTCTGGCTACAGCGAAATCAATGGCAGTAAGAGCTTCACGCGCTGGATGGAAGTCAATGCCAGGCCTTGGAGCGTGACCAGCGACGCGTCTGTGGCCCACGCTGGTCAAGGGCCGTCGAGCCATGCGTGCTGACACGGGCCCAAGTTTGGTGACCAATTCGATTTGACAAGCGGGGTCATCCGCGACATCGGCAATCCTTGGCTTCTCTCCGAGGCCGTATCTCCTGCCTGTCCATACATCAGGTGGGACAAGACTGTGCCTGCGAACCATCGAAAAAGCTCGGTCCTGAAATCTCTTGCGAGGGATAGGAAAGCTGCCGCCCTGATGGAATACGTTGTCACCCTGTTTCTGATCGGCGCAGCCGCGGCAGGGCCAACCTGGAAATTCTGCGGTGAGGTCCGTGACATCTTCCTGGAAAGGGCCGAGTCTCTGAGTGGAAATGGCGAAGAATCTTCGCCGGACCTTGGAAATGAAGATGCAAATCCCCTGACAGAGGGAGGTGAGGACGACGGCTACGGTCCGAAGGATCGCGATCCCGGGGGCGGCGTCGTGGACGCTTCTGACGTCGCGAACGGCTGCCCGTTCACGGCTGGGTCCGAGTATTACCGGGCCAAGCGCGCAACGCAGCTTCAGAGCTGGTCTTGGGTCATTCTCGATCCGGAAGATCACACTGAGCCCATGTGGGGAAACCGGGGTAGGCCCTGGTTTGCCAGCACGCCAACTATCTTCATCCTGCTGAAAAGCGACTTCGCTATCGGTTTTCAGGGAGTTTCTCGAAGCGGATTAGATCACCAACACGCTGTCTGGACATCGCCTGCAGGCGGAGGTCATTCATGACCGAGCTGAGAGTAGTCCGTTCGATTGTGAGGCGCATTCCGTTCGATTTGAACTTGCAATTTCGTTCGATTCCGGACCAGTATTCGTTCGATAATTTTGACCCGTTATCGCAAGGATCGAGCGGACTTAATTTAAAAATCTGGCACATTCAAATTTATCGGACGGCACATTTGAGCCGACGCCATTCCGGCCAAACTCAATTAAGGGAACCTGTGACCCATGGACGATTTCAATCGAGAACGAACGCCTGATGCAAAGCGCGATGAGGCGTTTTCCAAAAGAAAGCAGGCTGATCTACAGCTTTTGCGGGAAACGCGGCAGAAAGCCGAAAACGGGTTCCGCCTTGAGCACCCTCGAAATCTTCATGCAGCCCTCGAGCTCGGGAAGAGGTATCGGCAGGCAAGAAAGGCTCACGGCTTTTCGGAGTCCGATCTTGTCGATATCGCCCTCGATCGACTCGAGACACGACTGCAGGCCCCGGCAGAGTTTCCCATTCGCAAGCTCGTCCTCAAGCGGGCGATCGATGCCCTTACTGCAGACGTCATCCGCGACCATCGCGGATCGGATCTGCCGCAGAAACAGCTGTCCCACTACTTGGCCGCGGTTCAGGCCATTGCCTGCCTGTCGGGCGAGGATGAAACCGAAGCGCAGATCAGCTTCCTGCGGGTTACGCGTTGCTGGGATGAGAACGCAGAGGACAGCAGCAGCGAGGCAACCTGGTCTGCGGTTGGCAAGCTCACCGCAAACCTGAGGAGACTGGCGGCTCTTATTTCGAAGAAATTCGATCTGAAGGAATGCTTCCTGCACCAGGATCGGCTCGGCGCCAAGTGGGATGCGTTCTTCGACGAGGTACACCTGTCTTCAATGTCCGGAGTGGTCAGGACAAACGTGAGTGTCGAGGGGGACTGCGGCCAGCATCTCCTGGAACTTTGTCAATATCCGTCCATCCCGCTGATCTACATCCCCATGGCATGGGCTGACGGCACGGTTCGTGTCGAAGAGGGGCCGGGGCGGAATGAGCCGGGCATGGAGCACTGCCCGTCAGGCTTCAGTGACGTCAAGGTCCGCCTGACCCAGTGCCAGGAAATCAGGCTGACGCTGTCTCCGTCACCTCAGGGGAAGATGGAGGTCTACCTGCAATCCCGGGGCCTGGTCCTGCTTGGCTTCGCGGAGGGTGAAATCTATCCTGTTTGGGGGACTTGCCACTACACGACCCATGTGTCCGAGCGGCAGGAGATTTTCCGCGACGGATGGCGTGAGGTTCAATTGCAGGGCTTTCCGCAGGAGTTGGAGATTCCCTGGGAGGAGGGTTCGACGCGTGATCTTCTTCACACGCGCATCAATCCGGCCTCCGGAGATCCGGACTCGATGAACTGGGAGTGGGATCCGGTGCTTCGCCCGGGCGAGTGCTACTTCTTTGGCCCGGAATACTGGAGTTTCACCAGCATGACCCAGGACCACCTCTATCATTGGCTCATCCAGGATCATCGCTTCGATGGGATGTCTGCGATCTGCCCGTGGACCCAGCATGGCTCCAAGATTCTCGCGCGGGTCTATCCGCCGTTGATTGACGAGGGAAAGATCGCAAGCAGTTTCGGGAAAGGCGACATGGTCTACGGCATCGATGCGCCCTTTGGGTCTGCGGCCTTTGCGCTCGAGCAGTGTCTTCACAACGGCCTTCTCGTGGATGCGCTCGAGCTCGTTGCGCGGCGCATGAAGGAGCAGACGGATGCGTTGCTCGAAGAGCAAGAAGGCGTTGCGACTGAGGCTGAGAGCCGTTTGCACGGTCAATGGGCTGAGCGGTTTGGCTCGTGAGCAGGTTTAGGGGAGACGTACGATGACACAGGAGATTCCAGTCGCCACCTACTGGTGGCAAGTGACCGCGGCCCTGCCAACCGGCAGGGATACCCGGGAGTATTACGTCCTGCGCCGGCAATGGGCCGACCACACCACGAATGCGCGCAAGTCTTCACGCGGGTACAACCGGTGGGGAAACGAGGACAACATGACCCCAAGTCTGTTCCAGATTTGGGCGGTGTTTCCCGACCCCGAGGCAATGCGCGGCTTTCTGTCGGCCGCGGGCGTCGAGGTCCAGGGAAAGCTTCGCTCGGTGACTTGGGCCTACTCTCATGAAGAGGCGACGGGCCCTGCCGGAAAGAAGCTCATTGCAGATATAGTGATCCATTTCGTGGATAACGAGGGGCCGGGTATCCTGGTCCTGGAGGTCAAGAGGCCTGGCAATCATCCGACGAAGGCGGATACTCACAAGCTCTCTGGCTACACCAATCTGCGCAGCGTCCGAAAGATCGCGCGTCGGCATGGCGCCTTCCTGGTGGGAGCGAAGAGTGCAGCGCGCGCCGCTGCGCTGTCGTCCATCTATCCGGTGATGACATGGGACGAGATGTGGTTGCTTCAGATGGTAGCGGCCGAGGAGCACCTGTCGCCAGTCACATTGCCATGGATCGATCGGGCTTATGCCCGTTATGGCATCGGAGAGGCTGGCGCGCCGGCTTCTGTCGGTAGCGGGGAACATGGAGATGAGTCCGCAATCCAAGCGATCCGGTTGATGAACCTGCCAGCCCGGGAGCTGAACTTCCTCCTTGGCTCGGAATGTGTCGAAGCATTCCTTGCCGGCCACTGTCCACCGCCTCCCTTGCCTTGGCTCAAGGGCGCCAAGAGCATGGAAGAGATGTGTGACCGGTCACTTCAGGAAACCTGGGTGCGGCGGATCATCAGATGGGGGCCCGATTGGTCGCCACAACAGGAGCCACGGGATCCCTGATCTGGGTGATGCCCTGGGATACAGATGGGCGAAGTGCTACCGCGCTGCGGCAATTGCCACGGCGCGGGCCTTGAGATCAAGAAAGACTGCCTCTTCCTCGTCGAGGTCGGCACCGGTGTAGATGGCGTCTCCATCACCCTCAAGATACCAGCCCGGGACATCGACCACCTGCTCGAGCCCTTGGTAGCTGACGACCATTGGGCGAATATCTCGTGTGAGAACCTCGCCAGTGACAAGGGGGGATACTTGTATCGCGCCTCCACGTCGAACGGCCGATCTAAGGTGTTGTCGACCACGACAGAGGGTTTGCCAGCATACTTCCCGGGGTGGCGCTTATAGCCGATCTGTGCCGTGACCCCGGCCAGCTTGGTCAGGCGCGCAACGCGGTTCAGACAGATGTTCGCAGAAGTGCTCCAACGGCTCGGAGCGCCTTGTAGTAGATGTTTTCTTCAGATTTCTTGCGATATAAATTTCCCATGTTATCGTCCAGAAGGCATCCAGTTTATCGCAGAATTAAGATCGCAATTCTTCTGGTTGAATTTTGCATGAAGGGTATTTTCATGGCTATATCTCAAATGCTTCGAATCCTGGCCGCTCCACTCAATCAAGCGCCATGATCGGACGGCGCCATTTTGCTTTGGGCTTAACGGGGACCTTAGGTACCTCGGGTTTGATGGGGTGTGGCCATGTGAGGCACTTCTTCCAACCGGAAGTGTCGCGCACGACCATCGACATTCATACGCATTTCTTCAATGGGCGCGACGTCCCGGTGGTGGGCTTTCTGAAGCAGACGGTCATTCGCGATCCGCATGCACCGGTCGATCAGGACATGGTCTCAGACGCGTTCTTTAAGCTGTTGAAGGCCATCCTTCTGATCAATACCCCAACCGCGCACGCCGAATTGGAGCATATTGGCGGACAAGTAACGCCTGCCCCGCCAGAGGTTATTCTGGCGCGCGACCAGGAAAATGTGGCTAAAGGAATCACGCAATTCGCCCATGGCGTCGGGCGCGAGACCGCTGGGCTGACCACGTCCCGGTCCGCCGAGGAGGCCATTCTCGACCGCATCGCGACCGAAGTGGGTGCGCCGGAGCTACGTAGCAGCTTGCATACCATGCGAGCCCAAGGCTCAGCATTAGCCAACCGCATCTACCAGACCGCCAGGTCCGAGCGGCAGGTGCCGGGGGAAGAGCATGAATATGTACATCGGTCGCCCTTGATGCAGACAATCCGCTGGGCCGGCCTCCTAACCCGGCCAAGGCTGGATATCTTGGCCGAGCTCGACAGACTTTATGGCGGGCCGGGCCTGATCCGGGTTTTTTCACCCTCGCTTGTCGATTTCGGGGCGTGGTTCATCACAGAAGAGACCGTGACCCCGATCGAGGATCAGATCGATTTGGTTGCAGCGATTGCGCGCCGATACACCGACGCGCTGGTGCTGCCCTTCGCCCCCTTCTGCCCGCTGCGTGCCGCGCTGGAGCGTGAGGACAATCCGCAAATCGACCCTCTGAGGCATGTGAAACGCGCGGTTCTGGAACTGGGTTTCGCAGGTATCAAGCTGTACCCACCGATGGGCTTCCGACCCGTCGGAAACGCCAGCTCGCTGTCTTGGGTGCCGCGCAAGCCGCAGGGCGGCGCTGCGATGCTCGATCATGAACTGGAAGCGTTGTACCTTTGGTGTATCGAAAACGAGGTGCCCATCAAGGCACATGCCAACAATTCGATCGCGGCAGGACCGAACACTGGCAGCTTCGCCGACCCGGCAGGCTGGGCGGAACTGCTTCGCGATCCGCGCTTCCGGAACTTGCAGCTCAACCTTGCCCATTTCGGTGGCTTCGACGAAACTGCGCCTCGCGGGCTGTTCCCTTCGCCGGGCGACTGGGAGGAGACCCTCGCCGATATGGTTGAGGAATTCCCGAATCTCTATTTCGATCTCGGCTACTGGACCGAAGCAACCCAAAGCGAAAGCGACCAACGGGCACGGGTGATCGCGCGGACACGCGTGCTTTTCGATCGTTCGCCGCAGATGGTCGAGCGGATGATGTACGGGTCAGACTGGTCCATGATCGGGCGGGAACCGGGGCATCCGGCGTATCTTGCCGGAGTGCTATCAGCGCTCAAAGAGTTGGGCCTCGACGAAGCCGCGACAGAAAGAGTGATGGGCGGAAACGCTGGGCGGTATCTCGGACTCGACCGGAATGGCAGGCAGCGCGCGCGCCTTAATGCCGCTTATGCCGACCACCCCGTTTACCAGGCCATCTTCGATAGGTGGACCTGGATTCGATAAAGGCTTGTTGCACTTATCGGTGAGAGCGGGTCATTTTAGGAGTTCTGAGCGTTAGATCGGTTGCAAGTGGAATCCTTCGTCTCCGCGCTTCCGCACGAAGAAATGGTCTTGACCTGCCCCCTGCGGGGCCAGCGATCAGGGCTGGAAACCCATGCCCTGACGCACTTGTTCATATACTCACACGGCCGCACCAGCCTCGATGGTGTAAATGCTAAGCCGTAGCGGATCGACCGATCGAGTGCGCCGCCCTGCTCGCGGCAGAAGGCACAGAGCGCGAGTCTGTTGCCATCCACCAAGGCAACGGGCCGCCCGCAAGGTCTACCGCACCCGCGATGCCGCCTGCGCCGACGTGTTCGATTAAGTCGAGCGCTTCTACGATCCGCGGCTGCGGCGCCATTCGAAGCTCGGCTATCTAAGCCCCATGGCGTTCGAGGCTCGAGCTATGCAAACCTAACTCGCGTTCCACGAAGCCGGCAGCAGGCCAAGACGAGAAACGATCCGCAGCCGTTCTTTTGATACAGCGGCAGGTCGCTCTCACGTACGCGTTCATGAACCCGCTTCAGCGGCCCCTCAATATCTGCGACACCACGCCGGCGGTTTCG
>NZ_JAIVKX010000032.1 GCF_020524285.1 Alloyangia pacifica | reverse complement strand
CGCCCCTCGGGCAGGCCGGTTTCCTGCGTGCCGATCTCGGTGATCGCCTCGGCGCGGGCCTCGATCTCGTCGGCGATGGCATTGAGGAACTCGGCGCGGGTCTCGCGGCTGGTGTAGCCGTAGGTCCAGAAGGCCTCTTCGGCGGCCTTGCAGGCCTGGTCGACCAGCGCCGGGGTGCCGACCGAGTAGTCATGGCTCGGGCCGTGCGCGGGTTCGGAGGCGAAGGTGGTCTCGCCAGCCACCCAGTCGCCCGCGATCAGGTGCTTGCCGTGCGGGGTGAAGACGGATTTGTCGAGCATCGAAATGTCCTTTGTGCTGTCGTCGCCCATGCCGGGCTCGGCTTGGATTCGGAAATGGTATACCAGCACCTGATGGCGGCGCGTCAAGCGCGGCTTCCCGCAACTTCGGCAGCAGCGAGCGGATCGGCGCGGATTTCCGGGGCTTCCGTTGCGAAACCCGAAGGCGATGGCCGTCTACACTCTCCATCGCAGGCCGCCGTCTGCCCAGCTTCGCCCCTTCCCCAGTTTCGCCCATGTCAAAGTTTCGCCGATGTCGCGGCTTCGCCCCTGCCCCAGCTTCGCCCATGTCGCGGCTTCGCCCTGTCGCGGCGCAGCTCCTGCGGAAAACGGGAAAGGCCACGATCCACCCGCGCCCGACGCACCGACCAACCCGGCGATGCGGCATCAGAATGCGGCATGGAGTGGCATAGAATGGAGTAGCATGGAAAAGGAAAAGCGCGCGGCCCCATCATGTCTGGGACCGCGCGCTTGATCTTGGCAGGTTGTGTCTTGACCAGCTAGATCCGGGCCGGAGATTGGCCCTGACGTGACGAGGGGCCGCCCGCGGGCTGCTGTTGCGACCGGCCATCGTGCGGCAGGCGCATGGAGCGGAGCCCCGGCGGTTGCCGGATCGGGTCGCTCGGACTAGCGCGAGTTCCTGTCCTCTTCCTTCGCATCGGTGAGAGCCAGGATCAGGATCGCGATCACGATAAGAGCGGCCAACCCGACGATAAAGATATCGATGGTCATGGCTGTCTCCTTCAGTGCTGCTGTCTCCTTCAGTGCTTGGAGAGTGAACGCCGCGGCGCAGCCACGGTTCCGGAACAGAATGTCGCAGATCCGTGTTAAGCTACCGTAAACTGGTGAAAGGCAAAAACATGCTCATCTCGCTCACGGACCTGCTCACCTGGCGCCTGACAGGGGGCGAGCGCGACTTTGTGCTGCAGGACCTGCTGTTCGATCCCGATGGCCGCAAGCTGGCCTGGGCCATCGTCGCCCCGGCCGGGTTCGCCGCCGCCGAGCGGCTGCTGGTCACCGCCTCCTCGCTCGGGCTGCCCGAGGCCGAGGACCGGAGCCTGCCGCTCTACGTGACCGAGGAAGAACTGCAACGCGCGCCGCGGATGCGCGGCGGACGCGAGGACATGCTGGCGCTGATGGCGACGATGCCGCCGATGGTGGTCGGCCCGTTCGGCTCGCCCTACGCGCCGCTGCCCTCGGGCACGACCGACGAGGCTCAGGCCGACCCGCGCTGGCAGGCGGCGCTGGAGCGCTACGAGAGCCTGGCGGATTGGATCGGCAAGCCGGTCTTCGGCCGCGACGGCGAGGCCGGGCGGGTGAGCGACCTGCTCTACGATGGCGCACGCGGCGCGCTCAGCCATATTGTGGTCGACAATGGCAGGTTCTTCCACCACGAGCGGCGGGTGGTGCCGATTTTCGAGATGGTCACCCATGCCGACAAGGACCACGGCGGGCATATCGTGCTCGACCTGTCGCTGGCGCAGATCGAGACCGCGCCGAAGGTCGGCGAGATGATCGCCGCCTGAGGCCGTCCCAGCGCCCGGGGCCTCGCGGTCCCGGCCACCGTTCTGGGCCCAGGTGCGGTTCCAGGCCCGGGTAGCGTTCCAGGCCCGGCTAGCGTTCCAGGAACGTCGGCAGCGCCGCGTCGGCCTCCGCGGCCTCGAGCTGGCAGATGGCGTCGCGGCGCGCCCGCGCCGCGGCGACCAGCGCCCGGAACAGCCGCCGGTGCGCGCGCCGGTAGACGAGGTACTCCGGGTGCCACTGCACGCCGAGCGCGAAGGGATCGCTCAGCCGTTCCACCGCCTGCACCATGCCGCCATCGTCGCGCCCGGCCACCCGGAGCCCCTCGCCGAGCCGGTCGACCGCCTGCGAGTGCAGCGCATTGACCCGCAGGCAGGCGGCGCGGGCTGTATGCGACAGCAGCGTGCCCTGCAGCACATCCACCTTCTTGCGCGGCAGCACGGTGCGGTAGCGGCGCGACGGATGCACCGCATAGGCATCGCCGTGCAGCGTGCCGCCGAGCACCACGTTCAGCATCTGCGCGCCGCGGCAGATGCCGAGGATCGGCAGATTGCGCTCGAAGGCATCGCGCAGCACGTGCTGTTCAAGCGCATCGCGGTCCGGGTCGAGCCGGACATCGAGCTGCAGCTCGCCGCCATAGAGCGTGGGTTCGATATCGTCGCCGCCGCCGATCACCACGCCATGCACCGCCGCGAGGTCAATCTCGCGGTAGCCGGTCTGCCAGCGCAGCGCCCTGCCCCCGGCAAGCCAGACGGCGAAAGCCATGAAGGGAAACACCCGCCATCCCGAGCGGCGCGACACGGTGACGCCGATCAGAGGTCGCACAGGCCCGCGCCCTGCAGCATGCGCTCGACCCGGAAGGACCAGTCCATGCGGATCGAGGTGATCGACTGCCGGTGATCGCGCCAGGCGGCGCAGAGGCGGTGCAGCAAGTCCTTGTCCGCGGCGACGGTCTCGACCAGCACCCAGCGGTTCCACTCCTGCGCCAGCGTCCAGCCGGGCTCGTCGATGCGGCAGTCCGGCAGCCGCCAGTGAAAGGTCGGGCGGGCCGCGACCAGCTCCATGTCGACCGCGGCGGCGACGCGCGCCTCGTCGATCTGCGCGAAGATGCAGAGCATGTCGAGCCCGTGGTTCCGCGAGGGCGAAAGTTCCAGATAGGTGTCGATCAGCTCGATCATCGTGGCCGGCGGCTCTTCGGCCGCGAGACGGTCCACCAGCGCCCGCGGATAGGGCGCAACCCAGGTCATCACGCGGCGGCTGAAGTCGGTGCCCGCGACGCGCTTGAGATAGTCCTCGAGCAGCGCATGGGCGGTGAGCACCGGCATCACGTCACCGTAGTCGAGAGAGACAACCTCGGGGTTGAAATGCACGCCGAAGGCCGAAAGCACGCCGGTTCCAGTCCCCTCGGCTCCGGCATCGCGCAGCGCGACGATGGCGCGGTCGAGCTCGGCGATCTGCGCCACGTCGAGCGGGTCCGAGACGATCTCGACCGGCACCACGGCGCGGGCCAGATCCCGGATCTGGCCGCCGACCCCGTCATGGTCGAGCCGCTCGAGCGGCTGGCTGTCGAGGTAGATCTCGAACTCGCCCAGGCCGCCGCCGCTGACCGTCCAGTGGCCGCGCTGGCTCTCGCGGGCGGACCCGCCGAGCTGCTTGACCAGGATGCGGGCGACCTGCGCCTCGGTGAGGCCGGAGAACTCGATCTCGACGCCGACGCGGCGCGGGCGTCCCTCGGCGGTCTCGGGATGCGGCAACGGCAGGGGTTTGACGAGATCAGAAGTCCGGGACATTGGGCATCGCCTCGGGTGTTGTTGGGTCAGGGGTGAAATCCACCAGGCCGAACGCGATGTGCACGCGGTAGTCGCCGGCCTCGGTCCAGTCCTGTTCGAGCCTGCCGCCGAGCTGCGTGGCGAAGGCCTTCATCAGCTTCGAGCCGAGCCCGGAGATCTCGCCGGGGGCGCGCTGCTCACCGCGCGCCATCGTCTCGGCGCGGCTGGCGGAATTGATCACCTCGAGTTCGGCCCGCCCGCCGGGCAGCCGTGCGAGGCGGATCGACACGCGGGTCACGCCGTCGGGCCCCGGGCCCGCGTATTTCATCGCGTTGGTCATCGCCTCGGCGGTCAGCAGCGACAGCGGCACCGCCTGATCCGGCACCGCCTCGATATCGTCGGCAGCGACGGTGAGATTTACCCGTTGCCCGCTGACTTCGGACATCTGCTCCATCTGGCCCACGAGATCCTTGAGCAGGTGGCCGGCGTTCACATGGCCGAGATCCTCGGTCTGGTAGAGGTTGCGGTGGATGGTGGCGAGGCTGCGCACCCGGTCCTGAAGCCGCTGCAGGATGGCCCGGGTCTCGTCGTTGTGCGACTGGCGAATTTGCATATTCATGATCGAGGAGATGAGCTGCAGGTTGTTCTTCACCCGGTGGTGTACTTCCTTCAGCAGGATGGTCTTTTCGCGCAGCGCGTTCTCCTGCTGCGCCTCGTCGCGCACGATGGCGTCGGCCATGTCGAGGAAGTCATCCTCCATGTCCGCAAGTTCCGCGGGCATCGCCTCGTCGCGCAGGGCGGGCACCCGGCGCGACAGGGCAAAGGCGCGCATGCGCCGCGACAGGCGCTTGATGTGGCGGATGACCAGCCGGTTCACCGCGAGGAAGGCGACGATCACCGACGCCGCCCACATGAGGAACGGCAGCGCTGCGGCCATGACCGCGAGCCCGTCGACGCTGATCGCCTGCGCCTCGGCGTTCTCGCGGGTCCAGATGCCGATCGCGTGGATCATTCCCGGCACCAGCGGCGCGGCGGCAAAGACCCGCGTCTCGCCGTCGACGCTGCGCGCGGCAAAGCTCTGCGATTTGCCGCCGACGAGGCTCTTGAGGTCGAGATCGGCGGGCAGCAGGTCGCGCACCGCCTCGATGTCGTTGCGCGAGGTCAGGATCTCGCCTCGCTCGTTGATCGTGATGAGGTCATGGAAGTCGTTGGGCCCAGCCCCGGCCTGGCCGCGCGGCAGCAGCACCGAGGGCACCGAGAGCAGCACATGCCCAGCCAGCTCACCGCCGACGAAATAGGGCTGCGCCACCACGATCACCGAGCGTTCGCTGATCGGGCCATAGGTGTTGAGCCAGGCGATGGCGCCCGGGTTTTCAACGATGTGCATGAGGCGCGGATAGTCTTCGGCGTTCATCGCGATGCCGCGCGAGTTGCAAGAGGCATCCCCATCCAGGGTCATGATCGCAGCGAAGCTGTACCCCGGGGAGGCCCCGAGGTAGCCGGCGAGCTGGTCCGAGCACTCCTCGGGATCGGCGTTGCGCTGACCCAGCGTCGCCCCGATCGCCTGCGCCCCACCCTGGGCACGCAGGACGGTCTCGCGTTCGCCCAGGGCCGCGGCCTCGGTGAGCGCGACGAGGCTGAGCTGCGAGCGCAGGCGGGTTTCTTCTGCAAGCTTGCTGGTCTGGAAATAGGCCACGACGCCGATCGGCACGAGTGCCAGCGACAGGAACAGGATGATCCGCGCGGCCAGACCGGTGGGCCTTTGCCGCCAAACGCCTGCGACTGTTTTCATGACACCTCTATCCGCTCTGCCCGCCCGCCGGTCCGGAAGGATCCGCGCCCTGCCGTGTCCCGGGTCGTTTCGGGTGCCCCGCGGGGCACCCTTCGATTTCATGTGGTCCCGGTCAGCCCATCGCGCCGCTCGGGCGCGCGCCCGAGACAACGGCCATGGTTGCCTGGTCGGTCATTTCCAGCTTGTCGTGCTCGTCGAGCTCGAGCAGCTCGGCAAGACGCGCCCGCGCGCGGTTGACCCGGCTCTTGATCGTACCGACGGCGACGCCGCAGGTCTCGGCAGCCTCTTCGTAGGAGAAGCCCTGCGCCCCGACGAGGATCAGCGCCTCGCGCTGTTCGTCGGTCAGCTGCACGAACGCCCGGCGGAAGTCGTTCATCTGCAGGCGGCCGTCATGCGCGGGCTTTTCGGACAGGCTTTCGGTGAACACCCCCTCGGCGTCCGACACCTCGCGCCCGGCCTTGCGGCGGTTCGAGTAGTAGGTGTTGCGAAGGATGGTGAAGAGCCAGGCGCGCATGTTCGTGCCCTGCTCGAAGGTGTTGATCTTGGTCCACGCCTTGACCAGCGTGTCCTGAACCATGTCATCTGCCAGCGCAAAGTTGCGCGTCAGGGAGAAGGCAAAGGCCCGCAGGGCCGGAAGGTGGGTGACAATCTCGTCACGAGGATCGGAGCTCATGCACTGGCCTCGCCCGTATCGTCACCGCCTGTTCCGCCCGTCTCGTCCTGCGCGCGCAGCTGCGCGATCAGGTCGAGGAAGCGGTCGGGAACCTGTTCTTCAAGCATGTCCTGGTAGACACGCTTGAGGTTCTCGTCGATGACCTCTGACTCTTTTGAATTCCGCCGCGAATGTACCATTGCCGCCGTATGATCCTTGCCTTTGCAGAGCGTAATTTCTGCATTTATCTTTGCCGTATCAGGGAACCAATGCCGAGTGGCTGCGTTTGGTTCCCGAGAAAAGCGAAAAAAGGACGTATTCATGACACAGGGTGATTTGGGCCAGACCATTGGTGCGGTCCTTCCCTATCTTCGCCGTTACGCGCGTGCGCTGACCGGCAGTCAGACCTCGGGCGACAACTACGCGGCGGCGACCCTGGAAGCGATCCTCGCCGACCGCAGCGGCCTCACCGGCGCCTCCTCGCCCAAGGTGGGGCTTTTCCATGTCTTCCACGGCATCTGGGCCAGCACCGGCGCGCCGGTCACCGAAGAGGATGAAGGCCCCCGCGCCAAGGCGCAGGCGCGGCTGAAGACCCTCACCGCCAACAGCCGCGAAGCGCTGCTGCTGCACACCATCGAGGAGTTCAGCGTCTCCGAGGTGGCCGAGATCATGCAGGTCTCGCCCAGCGAAGCCGAAGAACTTGTGGGCCTTGCCCGGCGCGAGATGGCGGATGCGGTCACCGGTCGCGTGCTGATCATCGAGGACGAGGCGATCATCGCCATGGACCTCGAAAGCATCGTCGCCGACCTCGGCCACCGGGTCACCGGCGTGGCGCGCACCCGCGCCGGCGCTGTCGATCTCGCTGCCAAGGAAACCCCGGACCTCGTGCTGGCGGATATCCAGCTTGCCGACAACTCCTCGGGCATCGACGCCGTGAACGACATCCTCGGCGCGCTCGGCGATCGCCCGGTGATCTTCATCACCGCCTTCCCCGAACGACTGCTGACCGGCGAGCGTCCGGAACCGGCCTTCCTGATCTCCAAGCCCTATTCCGAGGATCAGGTGCGCTCCGCGGTGAGCCAGGCGATGTTCTTCTCGTCGACAGAAACGCTGAAGGCCTGATCTCCGGCCCCTTCGGCGGCCTGCAGACAGATCAGGCTTGCAGACAGCGAAAACCCCGCCGGTTCGGCGGGGTTTTCTTTTGGCATCTCGGAGATGCCCGCCTGCCCCGACGCATTGAGAAAAGCGCGGGCGGCAGATGTGCCGCCCGGGGCCGGATGCGTCAGGCCTTGCGTACGAAACGCATGATCAGCGTCACCACGAAGAGCACCAGGAAGATGAAGAAGAGCACCTGCGCGATGCCTGCCGAGGCGGATGCGATGCCGCCGAAGCCGAAGATGGCGGCCACGATGGCCACAACGAAGAACAGAAGAGCCCAGTAAAGCATTGTCATTCCTCCTATGAATGCGGTGGTTGGGTCACACGGTGGCGCGCGAGGACTTCGGCCCGGCGATCAGCCAGATGATGAAGCCCAGAACCGGCAGCACGATGATGAGCAGCGTCCAGAGCACCTTGGCCCCGGTGCTTGCGCTCGAGCCGAGCACCGAAACGATGGCCCAGATGTCGAGGACGAGGACGATGAATCCTCCGATGCCTGCGAATTCCATGGCGAACCCTCCTTTGGTCGCGTCTTTGATCTTGCCGGAGCGCGCGTCTTCCCGGACCGGTGGCCGAAGCCTCCGGGTCCGCGGGAAGGCTCCCGCGCGATCCGTCCAGTTTCATGATGTCGGGTCCGGCGATGCGACCTGCGCCCTGCCGTCCCGTCTCATGTCAAGAACACTTCATGTGGAAAAAGGTTCCGCGCGGTCAAACTGCTGCGAGGAAGCCGCCGCCGGGCCGCGCGGGCCCGGCGGCGGCTGGCCGTCTCACGCAAAGCTGGGCAGCCAGAGCACGATGGCCGGGAAGGCCACCAGCAGCGCGATGGTCACCGCGTCGGCGATGAAGAAGGGCGTCACGCCGCGGAACACGTCCTGCACCGACAGCTCCGGTCGCACGCCGGCGACCACGAAGCAGTTGAGCCCGATCGGCGGGGTGATCAGGCAGAACTCGGCCATCTTCACCACCAGGATGCCGAACCAGATGGCGCACATCTCCGACGACATGCCGAAGGCGCTGTCTGCCGCCGAGACGCCCTCGCCGCCGTTCAGCGCCATGACCGCCGGGTAGACCACCGGCAGGGTCAGCAGCAGCATGCCGATGGCATCCATGAACATGCCCAGCACCGCATAGGCCAGCAGAATGCACACGAGGATCATCAGCGGCGGATAATGCAGCGAGGTGATCCAGTCGGCGAAGGCCCCCGGCAGGTCGGCGAAGCCGAGGAAGCGCACGTAGATCAGCACGCCCCAGATAATGGTGAAGATCATGATCGCCAGCTTCGCGGTCTCGATCAGCGCATCCTTCAGCTCGGCCCACCGCATGCCGCGGAAGAGCGCCATCAGGAAGACGATGAAGGCGCCCACTGCCCCGCCCTCGGTCGGGGTTCCCCAGGCATCGCCGAAGGGGTTGTAGACGAAGAAGATGATGATCACGACCACCGCCACGATCGGCAGCGCCGGCGGCAGCGACGCGAAGCGCTGGCGCCATGTGAAGCCGCGCACCGGCGGACCGAACTTCGGCAGCACCAGCGCGAGGCCGATGATCAGGATGGCGTAGATCACCGCCGAGAAGACCCCCGGCACGAAGCCTGCCAGCAGCAGCTTGCCCACGTCCTGCTCGACGATGATGGCGTAGATCACCAGGATCGCCGAGGGCGGAATGAGGCTCGCAAGCGTGCCGCCCGCCGCCACCACCCCCGCGGCGAAGCGCTTGTCGTAGCCGATCTTCAGCATCTCGGGGATGGCGATGCGGGCAAAGACCGCCGCCGTCGCCACGCTCGCGCCCGACACCGCGGCAAAGCCCGCGGTGGCAAAGACCGTGGAGACCGCCAGCCCGCCCGGCACCCAGGCCAGCCAGCGTTTCGCCGCCTCGAAGAGCGCCCGGGTCAGCCCGGCGTAATAGGCCAGGTAGCCGATCAGAATGAAGGTGGGGATGAGGCTTAGCGCCTGGCTCGCGACCTTGCCGTGCGGCACCTGCCCGGCGGTCTTCACCGCCACGGTCAGCGCCCAGGTGATCTGCTCCGGGTCGTAGCCCTTCTTCGACCAGAACACCCACCAAAGGCCGACAAGCCCCGCCAGCCCGGCAGCGAAGGCCACGCGCATGCCCAGCACCACGAGGACGAAAAGCCCGCCGGTGACCCAGAGGCCGATCTCAATGGAACTCATGCGTCATGCCCCTGGATATGGTCCGCCTCTGCCGCCGCCTGCTCGGCGACGCTCTGCACCAGCGGCACGGCCACCGGGTTCTCGAGCCCCAGCACCAGCGCGCGCAGGTAGCCCCAGAGCTGCAGCACCAGCCGCAGGCACATCACCGAGAAGGCCACCGGCACGATCAGCTTGGCCGGCCAGAGCGGCAGACCGAGGTCGATGGTGCTGTCGCGCGACCACATCGGCTTGGTCAGATCGAAGCTGCGGTCGAAATGCGCCCAGGAGCCCCAGACCAGCGCCGCCATCAGCAGCAGGATCGCCAGCGTGGTGATGCATTCCGCCAGCCACAGCGGCCGGCCCTTGAGCTGGCCCACGAGGATGTCCATGCGGATGTGCCCGCCTTGCCGCTGCACGTAGGAAATGCCGAGGATCGCGATCAGCGGCATCGCCATCTCGATCCAGTCGACGTAGCCGCGCAGCGGCGCGTTGAAGAAGTTGCGCCCGACCACCGAGATCACCGCCAGCACCATGAGGGCGAAGGCTCCGAGCCCGGAGAGAAAGGCAAAGACGCGCTCGAGCCGCTCCAGCGCCCGGTCGAGGCGCGAGAGGGTCGAGTCGTCGGCAAGCACGGCGGAGGCTCCAGCCATAAGTGCGCTGTCCCTTTATATTCGTTGTCCTGGTCTTGTCGTGATCCGTCAAAAGGCCGCCCCGGAGCGCGGGGCGGCCAGAGATCGTCAGCCGCAGGCTCAGTTGCCCGCCTTGGCCTCCTGCAGGGTCGAGGTGACGAGGTCGTAAAGCTCCTGCGCCGGCAGCCCCTGCCCGCCCATCTCCTCGATCCAGGCGGTGTGGATCGGCTTGGCGACCTCGGCGAACTTGGCCAGTTCCTCTTCGGAATAGACCACCTTTTGCACGCCCTTGTCGTCGAGCACGCCGTCCCATTTCTCGAGCAGCTTGCCGTAGGTCTCGATGTAATAGTCGAGCGCCTCCTCGATCGAGCCGTCGAGCGCCGCGCGCTCCTCGTCCGACAGCATTTCGTAGGCGTCGATGTTCACCACCACCGGGCAGTTCACCGTGCCGGGGTTGAGGTTGGCCGTCCACCAGTCGGCCTCGTTGATCGTGCCGAAGCTGAGATGCGCGTGCTGTGCGAAGCTGACGGTGTCGACGACGCCCGCCTCCATCGCCTGGTACGCCTCGGTCGCGGTCACCGAGGTGGGTACGGCGCCCACTGCCTCGAAGGCATCGCCGATGCCGCCGGTGGCGCGCACCCGCATGCCGTCGAAGCTCTCGAGCGTGTCCCGCGGCTCGCCGGTCCCGACGATGTTGTACTGCGGCATGGGCGTGGTCATCAGCAGCTTGGCGTTCCATTGCGCCATCTCCTCGGCCACCGCCGGATGAGCGTAGACGGCGCGGCTGACGGCGCGTTCCTGCTCCAGCGTCTCGACACCGAGGAAGGGCAGTTCCAGCACGGTGATCGCGCGGTTCTTGTCGGGGTGGTAGCCGGCGCAGAACTGCGCCATCTCGAAGGCGCCGATGGAGATGCCGTCGAGGTTCTCGGTGTTCTTGCTGAGGCCGCCGTAAGAGATATTCATGGTGAACTCGCCGCCGGTCTTCGCCTCGACCAGTTCGGCGATCTTATGCACGTGCTCGGTGAATTCGCGGCGCTTGCCCCAGACCGAAACGTTCCATTCGGTGGCCATGGCCTCGGCGGCGAATGCCGTAGAAAGTGCGGCCACGCAGAGCGTGGTTGTTAGTTTTCTCATGATTTCCTCCCATTGAGCGGTTCTCCAAACCGCCTTGGGAGGCATGGTTAGCCAAGTTGACCCATGGCGCAACCCTTGATCCACGGCCCGAACTGCCGCGAGTCGGCCGCTGCGGAGGGATCGGCAACATCAGCTTGGGCGCAAACATGGTATACCAGCATTGCCTGCATCAAACTGTCACACCCTCTCGCGCTTGAAATCCAGCCTTCGCCCGCCGGCCTTGCAGAACATATGACGTTGCGTAAGCACTTTGGAAACCATTACCTTTCCAGGCGGAAAGCAAAGATTTTTACAAAATGCTGCAGCGCACGGCAAATCATTTACAAATAAACTCATAGTTTACACAGGCTTATTTCAATCTTTTCGAACTACGGTATGATGTCGACAGGGATGGAAGTGGTCGCCGTGCGACCGTGGAGAAATTTGGAACGGTCTGGGGCCGGGTCGCGCAGACCCCGCATAGGACCCAAGGGAGGACATCATGAAAGACGACGCCCAAACTGCGACTGCCGGGCTCTACGCCCCGTCCGAGGATTTCGTGGCCGAGGCCCATGTTGACGCGGCGCGCTACGACGAGATGTACGCGCGCTCGATCTCCGATCCGGACGGCTTCTGGGGCGAGCAGGCGCAGCGGCTCGACTG
>NZ_JAIVKX010000031.1 GCF_020524285.1 Alloyangia pacifica | reverse complement strand
GTCCAAGAGCAAAAGTGAGTCAAGCCAGTTTTCCGCGCCTGTTCAGACCCTAAGCTTACCGTGCCGAGCCGAGCATTGGTCTATCCGTCAGTCGGTCCGACATAGACCCTCCAACGATGTTCATGGCTGCTGCGTTCTTGTCCGCAGCGAAGTGCTGCCATCCATCCGTTGCCGGCGGGGGACGGCTTCCACGGGCCGTGCGGCGCGGCCCGTGGCGGAGATCAGGGCGCGATCAGAGGAAGGCCTGCGCCACGATGGCCGAGCCCACGTAGGTGCCGGTCATCACCAGCACGGCCACCACGGCGATCTTCCAGCCCGAGGTCTTGGCGATCTCAATCTCGCGCTTGGCGATGGCGATGCCCGCATAGGCGAGGCAGGGCGTTGCCAGCGTCAGGAAGTTCACGTGGCTCACCTTGTCGAGGATCCAGGCGCTGCCCGGGGTCCAGGGCATGGTGGCGAGGATGCCCACCAGCGAGATCCAGGCCACGGAGGGAAGCTTGAACGGCACGAATTTTGTAAGCGCCATGCCCACCATGCACATCACCCACAGGATGATGAGCCCCACCAGCCCCTGCGGCACGGTGTTCTCGGTCGCCACAGTGTTGCCCACCAGCGCGATCACGCAGACCACCGCCAGCGCCGCGGCATGGGCACCGAGGCCGAGCTTTGGCTCTTCGGTCAGGTCGATGTCGTCGGTACGGATATCGCTCATAGCTCAGGCTCCGGCTTTGGTGGGCTCTTTGCGGCCCAGCAGGTCATAGAGTTTCTCGGTCAGCGGCAGCGCCACGAAGACGCAGAGGTAAAGACCGGTGGCATAGGTCAGCACGTTTGATGCCCCTGCCAGCGCGAGGATCTGCTCTTCCATGTCCGGCACCGCATGCACCAGCGCGCCCGAGCAGGCCGCCATCATGCTGCCCGAGCCGATGCCGCAGGCCATGGCCAGCGCTTCGATCGAGAAGGCCCCCGAGGTGGCGAGAATCGAGGCGAGAATGGCGAAGATGAAGGTGCCGAAAAGCGTGCCGATCACGTAGACGCCCATGACGCCCGCGCCCTCTTGGCTCTTCAGGCCATACTTGTCGGCGATGATCGCGATATTGGGCTCGCGCGCCACCGAGAAGGTCGCGCCGATCGCCTCGCGGCCCATTCGGAGCACGAGCACGGCGATCGGGAAGGCCAGCGCGATGGTGCCGAGGTTGCCCAGTTCCTGCAGGATGAGCGCGGGACCGGCGGCGATGATCTGCTCCATCGACGGGCCGATGATCGTCCCGAACTTGGCGATGAACGGCATGATCGCGATGACGATCAGCGGCGAGGCGGCGTGCACCTGCTTGTCGCGGATCAGCGCGCGCGCGCTCGAAATAACGTTGGGGTTGATCAGCAGCCCCATGACAAAGGCATAGAGCAGCGGCAATAGCAGGATCGAGCCGATGCCGATGGGCACGGCGATGACCCCGATAAGCTCGGCAATCACGGTGATGACCAACACGCTGCCATGCAGCCGCCAGTCGAGAAGGATGTCTTTTATTGGCATGAGGAACCTCTCTGTTGTCGCCCCCTTTGGGGGTGCATTGGCCGGGACCGGGCGCCTACCCGGTCCACGGCATAAGTTGAAGGGCAAACGCTCCGGATCAGCCCGGCGCGTAGCCAAAGCCCTGCGCGGGGTTTTCAGCGGTCTCGACCCAGACGGATTTGGTCTGGGTGTAGGCGGCCAGCGCCTCGCGGCCCGACGAGCGGCCATAGCCCGAGCGCCCGAAGCCGCCAAAGGGCGACATGACGTTGATCGTCTTGTAGCTGTTGACCCAGAAGGTGCCCGCCCGGACCTGCGCCGCCATGCGATGCGCCCGGCCCACGTCCTGCGTCCAGACAGCACCCGCGAGGCCATAGGGCGTGGCATTGGCCAGAGCGATGGCTTCTTCTTCTGTGTCGAAGGGCAGCACCGAAACCACGGGGCCAAAGACTTCCTCATTGGCGATGGTCATCTGCGGCGTCACCTGGTCGACCACGGTCGGGGCAAAGAAAAAGCCCCCGCTTGCCGCCAGCGCCGCGGGTTTGGCGCCGCCGCTGGTGATCTCGGCCCCCTGCGCGGCCGCCTCACGTACCATCTGGTCGATCTTCGACCATTGTCGCAGGTTGTTCACCGGGCCGATCTGAGTCGCCGGATCCATCGGCGCGCCGACGGGAATGTTGCCCGCCGCGACGCTCAGCTTCTCGACCATCTCGGCGTGCACCGAGCGGTGCACCAGCAGGCGCGAGCCGGCCACGCAGCTCTGCCCGCACGACGCGAAGATCGCCGCCTGCGCGCCCACCACGGCGCGGTCGAGGTCGGCATCGCCGAAGACGACGTTGGCCGACTTGCCACCGAGTTCGAGCACCGAGGGCACCAGACGCTTGGCCGCTGCGCCCGCGATCTTGGCTCCCGCCTCGGCGGAGCCGACAAAGACCACCAGCGCCGTCGCCGGGTTCTCGATCATCGCCTGGCCCGAGCCCGGACCATCGCCCGCAATGACGTTGACGAGGCCCTTGGGCGCACCCGCCTTCTCGCAGAGGATGCCGACCACGATGGACGACAGCGGCGTCAGCTCCGAGGGCTTGATCATCACGCCGTTGCCCGCGCAGATCGCCGGGGCGACCTGCCAGCAGCAGGTGAAGAGCGGCGCGTTCCAGGGGGTGATCTGGCTGACCACGCCGAGCGGCTCGTGGCGGGTGTAGTTGAGGTGCGTCGAGGGCACCGGGATCACGTCGCCGGTGATCTTGTCACACCAGCCGGCGTAATACTCGAACATCTCGGCCATGCGTGCCGGCTCGCCGGTGGTGTCGCGGATCGGGCGGCCCGAGGAGAGGGCTTCCAGCTCCGACAGCGCGGCGGCATTGGCGCGCAGCTGGCGGCCGATCTCGAACATGATGCGGCCGCGCTCGGAGGCGGTCTTGGCGAACCATTCCTTCTGCGCGCGGGTCGCGGCCTCGGCGGCCTGTGCGACGACCTCGGCACCCGCGTCCTTGTAGCGGGCAAACACCTCGCCCGTCGCGGGGTCGGTCAGTTCTAGCGCGTGTCCGGCGCCCGGCACCAATTCGCCGCCAACCCATGATTGCACCTCGGAGGAGCCCGTCAGCTCCTTCAGCAGCTCGGCCACGCGGGCCGCGGTATCGATGATGTCCTTGGCCATCACTTCTCTTCCTTCTGGCTCAGGCGGTCCACCGCGGGATCGCCCATATGCATGAAATCATCGCCGTCCTTCAGGCCCGAGTTCTCCTCGGCCCAGAGGTTCGCCACCAGATCGGCGACCGGCATAGCGACCCCGCTGCGCTCGGCCAGTTCGCGGGCGAGCCGCACGTCCTTGCGCATCAGTCCGGTGCTGAAGCCGCTGTCGAAGCTGCGCGGCAGCACCCAGTTGGGGAAATGAACTTCCGAGAGCGCGCTGCGCCCGGTGGCCGAGTTGATTACCCGCAGCGCATCTTCGGCGCCAACGCCCGCCGCCTCTGCGAGCCGCAGCGCCTCGAGCGTAGTGACCATGTGGCTTGCCACCAGCATGTTGTTGACCAGCTTGGCGACATTGCCCGCGCCGCTGGGGCCGACGTGGAGTATCTTCGCCGCCATCGCCTCGAGTGCCGCCATCGCCGCGCCGACCCATTTCTCGTCGCCGCCGAGCATCACCGAAAGCTGGCCCGATGCCGCGCCCGAGGGACCGCCGCTCACCGGCGCGTCGAGGAAGCCGTGTCCCTCTTCGGCAAGCGCTGCCGCGAGCTTGCGGCTGACCTCGGCCTCGGAGGTGGAGGTGTCGATGATGACCTTGCTCCCGGCTTCTGCGCCGAGCAGCCCCGCGCCCTGTGCCGCGGCGATGACGCCTTCGACATGCGCCGCCGTGGGCAGCGAAAGCACGATGACTTCTGCTGTCGCGAAGACCTCTTCGGGGCTCGCCTTGGGCGCGATGCCCGCCTCGCGGGCGCGGGCCTGCGCCGCTGGGGAAGGATCGTAGCCCGCGACCTCGAACCCGGCGCGGGCAAGGCTCGATGCCATGCCGAAGCCCATGGCCCCAAGTCCGATCACCCCGGCCCGTTTGCCTGTCTCTGTCGCCATGTGATCTCCTGTCGTTGTGCGTCGCCGGCCACGTTCGGCTGACGTTTTACATAGCTAACCGGAGGAATGGCGTTCACAGATAGGGATTACATTGCGCACATCGCGTTGCTCTGAGAGCAACACTAAGGATCACGGGCGGAAGGCCACCATGCGGTCGGACAGGAAGCTCGCCACCAGTTCCACCGATTTCGGCAGGCGACGGCGGGCGCGCACCATGAGGTGCGTGCTGACCCGGTGTAGCGCCGGCTCGTCCAGTTCGATCACCGCCAGATCGCCGCGATCCGCCTGAATGGACGCGGAAAATCGCGGCAGGAAGGTTACGCCCATCCCCGCGCTGACGTAGCGGATCAGCAGCGCGATAGAGGCGGTCTCCACGTGCACCCGCAGCGCCAGCCCGCGGTCGGCGGCGACCTGCCCGACGAGGTGTCGGATGGCGTGGCGGGCGTCGAGCATGGCGACGGGGTGCTCGAGCACCTCGGCCAGGCCGACACGCCGCCGACCCGCCAATGATGTATTCGCAGGCACAACCGCGCAGAGCGGCTGACGCCCCATGGCCAGCGAGCGGGTCGCCTCGGTCACCAACGGGTTATAGGCGATTCCGATATCGGCCTCTCCCTCGATCACGCGGCGCTGCAACTCGTCGGTGCCGGCATGGTCGATGGCAAAGCGCAGGTCGGGCTGCAGCCGGCTCAGCTCCGACAGCCCATTCTCCATCAGGTCGGCTGTGAACCCCTCCCCGAGCGCGATGCGCACGGTCTGCGTGCGTCCCGCGCGGTAGCGGCCGATCTGGTCAAGAAGGAAGGTCTGCTCGTCCTGCAGATGCAGCGCGTGCTCGCGCAGGAGTTCCCCGGCCTCGGTCACCCTCACGCCCTTTGAGCTGCGCTCGAAGAGCGTCACCCCGAGCCGGGCCTCGGCCTCGGCGATCTTGCGCGAGATCGCCGAGGGCACGACGTTCAACCGATCCGCCGCACGGCGGATCGATCCTTCCTGCGCGACCGCGAGAAACTCGCGCAGGAAACGGCTGTCGAGCGCGTCCATCAGCCCTGCGTTGTTCGACGGGCGAGGCGCACCCAGAACTCCGCCCCGGCGGGCAGTACCGCGTCGTTGAAGTCAAACTTCGCCGAATGCAGGCCGGGGTTCTCGCCTTCGCGTGCCGCCCCGAGCCAGAGATAGGCGCCGGGCACCTCGTTCAGCATGAAGGCGAAATCCTCCGAGGCCATACTCGGACCGACCACCGACGTATCAAGCCCCATGTCCGCCGCGACCTCACGGGCGAGCGCGGCCTCGGGCGCGGTGTTGATCGTCGCGGGGTAGCGGCGCTGGTAGTCGATGTTGGTGGTGCAACCCTGCGCAGCGGCCTCGGCGGCGGCGACGCGCCGCACGCGCTCCTCGATGATGTCACCGGCCTCGGCCCCGAACCAGCGACAAGTGCCGCTCAATACCGCGCGGTCGGGGCAGACGTTGTAGGCCGAGCCGCTATGGATCTGGGTGACCGAGACGACGCCGGGTTCGAGCGGCGAGAGTGCGCGGGCCGGAATCTCTTGCAGCGCCGCAGCGGTGCGGCCGGCAGCGGCGATGACCCCGTCGGACTGCTCGGGCATGGCACCATGGCCGCCCTTGCCGAGAATCTCGATGTCGAAGACCGAGAAGGCCGCCATCATCTTGTCGTCGCGTGCCACGAAACGCCCCGGCGCGAGGCCGGGCCAGTTGTGGATGCCGAAGACTTTGTCGACGGGAAACTGCGTGAAAAGCCCTTGTTCGACCATGACACGCGCGCCGCCTTCGCTTTCCTCGGCGGGCTGGAAGATCAGCGTGACGGTGCCCTGCTCGACCCCTTCCGCCGCAATCTGCCGCGCGGCAAGTAGGAGCATTGCGGTGTGCCCGTCATGGCCGCAGGCGTGCATCTTGCCGGGTATGGCCGAGGCATAGGCCGCGCCCGTCGCCTCGACGATGGGCAGCGCGTCGATGTCGGCGCGCAGACCGATCACCGGTGCGCCTTGCCCCATCTGCGCTACGACGGCGGTGCCCGCCAGCCCGCGATGCACGCGCCAGCCCCAGCCGGTGAGCAGCCCCGCGATCATCTCCGAGGTCCGGTGTTCTTCGAAGCCCAGTTCGGGGTGGCGGTGCAGGTCGTGACGCCAGGCAATGGCTTCGGCGATATGGTCTTGGTTGAACATGAGGTCTCCTTGGGGACGCGCTCGCGCGACCCGTCTTGAGTCAGGGCGCCGACGGCGCCTCCTGGAAGGTCAGCAGGATGCCGCCCAGCCGTGTGTGCTCGGTCAGGACAAGTGCGCTACCGATCTCGTGACTGGCGAAACCGCCCGCGTCCACGAAGGGGCGGACCCGCTCCAAGGCGTGGCAGGCGACGTCGAGCGAGATCACCGAGGGCGCACCGTCCGCAGCGAGGCCTTCGGGCAGCGGGCCAAAGAAGGCCCGGGCGGCGTCGCGGCTGAGCACCCGCCAGTGCCCCTTGCCGGTGGCGACGCTGAAGCCCCAGCCGGTCTCGGCCACCGCCCCGGGGCCATGCAGCGTGGCGAGCCAGTCCTTCACCGCGGGCTGGTCCTGAGGCGTGGCGAGAATCGTCGCAGACACAAAGCCATGCGCGCCGTTTGGATGGTCCATCCACTCAGGGAATTCGATGAGGTCGCGCCGATGCTGCTGGCAGGCGAACATCGACAGCCGCGGCAGGCCTGCGCGGGTGAAGATCTTCAGCGTGGTTGCGGTGCGGTCCGGCGCTCCGTCAGCGCGGGTCACGTCGCGTCCGAACTCGATGGTGCCCTCGCAGTGACCGCCGCGCGCGACGACGGCCGCTTTGTCCGCCGCCGCATCGCCAGAGTTGAGCGCCGTGAGAGACACGCCTTCACGCGCGGCCAGCCAGTGTTGCACGTGTCGGCCGAAGCGGAAGTCGCCCGCCGGGTACCCGTCGAGCAGGCTCTTATCGCCGATCCCCACGAGTTCCAGAAGTTGATTGCGGAAGATCACCAGCGCGGTCGAGGTGCCCCAGGGGTGCATCCCCGGCGGCTTCATCAGGAACCCGAGCGAAAGGTAGGTCTCGCGCGCCTCGGCCAGATTGCGCACGCAGACCAACGGATGGTCGATCCCAAGCGACGTCATTCCGCCCGGCCTTTCAACTCCGCCAACGTTACAAACCCAGCGAAACGCCCGGCGCCGCGATCAGTGCCGCGGGGCCCGGTCACGACATGGCCGGGAGGAACATCCCTGGTCACGATTGCTCCGGCAGCCACCGTCGCCCCTGCACCCACCTCGACCGGCCCGAGGATCATCGCGCCCGCCCCGACCACCGCGCCGCGGCGCAGCTTGGGATGCCGTCCCTCCCCCATGTCGACGAAGTTCGACCCCAGCGTGACCCCATGCCAGAGGCTCACATCCTCTTCGATCACCGCCGTCTGGCCGATCACCAGCCCGAGCCCGTGATCGAACCAGACGCCGCGGCCGATGGTTGCCTGCGGCCAGATCTCGACCGAGAGCGCCCGGGTGAACTGGGCCTTGACCGCCAGCGCAAGCTCTTCGCGCCCGGCCGACCAGAGCGCCCGGCTCACCCGGTAGGACAGAAGCGCGTGATAGCCGTTTGCGAAAAGCAGCACGCGCGGTGCCCCGCCGGGCTGATCATCGCGCGCGCTGGTGACCAGCAGATCGTCGAGAGCCGTGTCCAACACCTCGGCATCGTGGCGAAAGAGCTCCACCGTCAGCCCGCGCAGCCACGCCCGCGCCCTGCTCTCGGGCAGACAGGCGGTCAGCGCGGCGGCCATCAGTTCGGGCAGATCGCTCAGCTCGCCAGCCTCCACCCCGAGCAACACCGCCAGCCCCGGCTCGTCGGCGAGCAGGTCACGGGTGTCGGGCAGAAGCGTCTGCTGCAGGGAATGTCCGCTCATGGGGCCTCGCGGGTGATCGAAGGGTTCTACGAAGCTGCCCCGAGTACAGCGCTGCGCACAAGAGCGAAAATATCCCCATCGTGTTGCTCTGAGGAGAACGCCACGGCGCTGCCACAAGGCGCTGCGGGGCGAGGTATCGTTTGAGTTCCAATCGCCGCGCGTATGTATGGCCTGCATCCAGTCGTGCAGGTCCTTGACCAGTGGGCGGACCAGCCGGTGCCCGGCCTCGAGCTGGCTGGCGACGTCCAGGCCATTGATCTGGCGCTCGATGTCAAAGATGGCATCGACCCTGGACGGGCAGGACAGCGCAGTAACCGGACCTTGCCTAGCTCGGCTCACACGCCGAAAGCTGCCGTTCAGCCGGAGTGCTGCGATCGGCTCCCTCCGAGCCCAAATACGTCATCAGTACCGAGAGTGTCGAACGTCAGCCCCTCAGGGTGATCCTGTTGCGCCACGTACAACCAATGCTGGCTCAGGAGCGGTCACCGACGTAGCTGACGCGCCACTTTCAATGCTGTCCACAAGCAGGCGCGTCGCCAGCTTGGCCACTTCATCAAGATGAAGATTGAGCGCCGTAAGAGGCGGCGTTTCGCTGCGGGCGCGGAGCCCATCATATCGCGTCGCCACTTTCACGGATTGAGGTACGGCCAGTCCGTGCGATCGGAGTGCCGCCATCACACCCGTGGCCATTGCGTCAATTGGAACGAGCACACCGTCGGGGGCCCCCCGGCTCGCGATATGCGCCTCAAGCGCAGCCTGGGCACCGGCTTCCCCGGCGGCTTCAGGGATGACGATGACTTCCGGTTCCATGCCGAGGGTGCTACACCGCTCTGTGTAGACCTCCCGGAATATGATGTTCGAGGCCCGGGCGCTCTGGCCGGTGACCAGCATGAAGCGACGCGCCCCGCTTTCGACAAGGTGATCGCAAAGTAGTGACGCCATCTTGCGATAGTTGAGCGTCACGGCGAGGCTCGGCATGTCCTCTGCCGGGCCGATCACGACGGTTGGTACACCTCGCGCGGCCAGCAATTCAAGATAAGGGTCGTCGGCAGAAGGTTCGACGAGGATCGCGCCGTCGAAGCCAATGGTGCCAAGTGCCGTCGCCGGCTCCGTAATCGGCGGGATCAGCAGAAGCGCGACGTTGTTCTCCATTGCCGATACCGCCGCCGAGGCCGCGATCTCCATCAGGAAGCCAAGCCGGGACTGGCCTGCCGCCACCGCAACCGGCATGGAGGAGAAGATCGCGATCGTGCCCGCCCGACCCGTCCGCATGCCCCGTGCCGCGAGATTGGGAACGTAGCCGAGCGCATCGATGGCCGCCGTGATCCTTGCCTGAGTGTCAGAGTCAACACGCCGCTTCCCGCTGAGCGCGTTGGAAACCGTCCCCGCCGATACACCGGCGAGTTGGGCGACATCCTTCACGGTTGCCCGCTTTTTCGGGGTCACGGGGGCCTCTGTCATACGAAATTCGCCTCTTTTGTGCGCATCCGGGCCTGAAGTCCGCCCAGTCCCGCGCCGCTTCGATATTTTCTGCCTTCTGATGTAATTAAACCGTTTTAATTGAGCGCTGCGCAAGGCGAAAAGCCATTAAAACGTTTTACTAAGAACCGGAGGATAGAATGTTGGACAAACTGAATGGCGCTTTCGACCCCGAACACAGCAGCGCCGTGACGCTGGAGCGGCGTAGGCTGGGCCTGACCGCGCTGGACCGCTCCAAGACGGCCGGAGGATATACGCTCTATGCCCGCCAGACCGGCGGCGGCGTGGTCGATATGGTCGATATAGAAGGCCGTATCGCGCATCAGTGGACCATGCCGGTCCGCCCTGGCCGCGACGCGGTAATCCTGCCAAACGGCAACCTCGGCTACAACGGCAGCCATGCGACCTCTGCCGCACTCTATCCCGCCTGGGATCTCTGGCACGGCGGCGACTTCTACGAGGCCACGCCCGACGGAGAGATCGTCTGGCGGCACGAGGACATCTATCACCATCACGACGCGCAATGGCTGCCGAACGGAGACCTGCTCTACACCGTAGCGGCCGAGCTGCCCGCCCATCTCGCCAAGCGCATCTGCGGCGGCGATCCCCGAAAGGACGGCGCGGACGGGATCTTTCAGTCCGACATTGTCCGGCAGGTGAACCGGAAGGGCGAGGTCGTCTGGGAGTGGTGCATCTGGGACCACATCGACCCCGCAGACCTGCCCGTACACCCGATCTTCGACCGCCGTCATTGGCCGATGATCAACGGCGTGTCCGAGACGAAGGACGGGCTGATCCTGATGAGCCTGCGGACGACGTCGGGCGTGATCGCGGTCGAGAAGGCCACGGGGCGCATCGTCTGGCATGCCGGGACCGATGTTGTCGCCCAGCAGCACACGCCGATCATGATGGACGACGGCACGGTGCTGGTCTTCGACAATGGCAACCTGCGGGTCGGATCGTCGAACCCCTATTCCCGCGCCCTTCAGTTCGATCCGAAGACGATGGAGACGGTCTGGGCCTATGCAGACCCGAACGCGCCCAGCTTTTTCTCTCCGTTCATGGGCAGCGCGCAGCGGCTGGCCAACGGCAACACACTGATCTGCGAAAGCGCTTTCGGGCGGCTTTTCGAGGTGACGCAGGCCGGAGAGATAGCGTGGGAGTTCGTTATCCCGGACTTTGCCGAGTACCCGGCGCCGCTGAACCAGTTCATCAAGGGCTCGCACAACGGTTGCTTCCGCGCACATCGTTACGCGGCGGAGCAGGTGTCATGGCTGTGACAGAGCACCCCGGCACCCAAAACTCCGCAACGCCGCGCTTCGCCCAACTGCTGACGAAGGGCCTGCGCTCCGGCGCGACCCTTGGCCTGCCGCTGATCTCCTTCGCCTTCATCCTTGGCATCTGGACGCTTGTCGGCCTGTCGGGCGTGGTGAAGGAGGCGATCTTCCCGGCCCCCTGGTCCGTCTGGTCCGCCACGGTCGAAATGTGGCAGAACGGCACGCTGCAGACCGACCTCGCGAAATCGCTTGGCCGGGCGGCGGTCGGCTTTTCGATCGGCGGGACGCTTGGTGTGACACTCGGCCTGATGACCGGGCGGGTGGCGCTGGTCCGCACCCTGCTGAACCCGTTCCTCAACCTGCTGCGGCCCATCCCCGCCATCGCGTTGGTCCCCGTGGCCATCGTCTGGTTCGGGATCGGCGAGGGATCGAAGTATTTCGTGGTCTCCTACACCGTCTTCCTGACGGTCTGGTTCAACACGCATCACGGCATGCAATACGTGCCCGAAACCTACCTTCGCGCCTCCCGCACTCTCGGCGCGTCCAGGCTGCGGGAGTTCCTGACGGTCGTCCTGCCCGCCGCCGCCCCGCACATCTTTGCGGGCATCCGGCTTGGCGTGGCGCTGGCCTTCCTCAGCCTCGTCGCCGCCGAACTTTCCGGCGCGTCCTCGGGTATCGGGTTCCGGCTTCAGGAGGCGCGGCAGTACGTCCGAACGGACCGCATGTTCTCACTCTTGATCCTGCTGGGCATCCTCGGGGCTCTCGCGGACCTGATCGTGCACTGGATCGGAAAGAAACTCGTTCACTGGGAGCAGGGATGATGACCGACGCAACTCAACCCAAAGGTCGCGTGGAGATCGACGACGTCGTGATCCGCTTTACCGGCAAGCAGGGGCGCGTGACCGCGCTGGAGAGGACGTCCCATGCCCTCGAACCCGGCACCTTCACCGCTCTGATTGGCCCCTCGGGCTGCGGGAAGTCCACGCTGATGAACGCCATTGCGGGCTTTGTCACCCCGGCGGAAGGCGCCATCCGGCTGGACGGCCGGGCGATCACCGGGCCCTCGCCCGAGGTTGGCGTGATCTTCCAGCAATACGCGCTATTCCCCTGGTTCACGGCGCTGAACAATGTCCGCTACGGGCTGAAGCAGTTCGGCCTCTCGAAGCGGGAGGAGATCGACCGCGCCCGCGCCGCGCTGGCCGAAGTGGGGCTTGAGGCACATGCCGACAAGTATCCGCAGCAACTTTCCGGCGGGATGAAGCAGCGCGTCGCCATCGCACGGACCTTCGCCGTGGAACCCAAGGTGCTCTTGATGGACGAACCCTTCGGTGCGCTTGACGCCCAGACCCGGTTGGTGATGCACGACCTGCTGCTGGGCATCTGGCGCAAGCACAAGGCGACGGTGCTGTTCGTCACCCATGACGTCGATGAGGCGCTGCTTCTGGCGGACCACGTCCAGGTGATGAGCCATGCGCCTGGCCGGCTCATCCGCCATTACCACCTGACGCAGGAGAGGCCCCGCGCCCTCAGCCGGTCGGGCAACGAACTTCTGGAGATCCGGGACGAGATCCTCGGCCTCCTCCATCCCAAGACCATGCTTGCTGACGCCCTCTGAAGGAGATCTGAGATGAACCTTTACACCTTTGCCTTTGCTGCCGCTCTGCTGGTGCCCTTCGCCGCCAGCGCAGAAGAGATGACCTTTGCCTGGACACCCAATCCGCAGACGCCGCAGGTCGATGTCGCGATCCAGAAGGGCTACTTCAATGACGCGGGCCTCGACATCACCTTCGTCGCCTTCAACACCGGGCGCGAGGGGTTCGAGGCCCTGGTCGGCGGTCAGGTCGACGTGACCTTCATGGCCGAGTTTCCCGCCGCAGTCGGGGCGCTGACCGGGGCGGAGTTCGCGGTGGTCGGCGACCTGGCACGCTACACCGGGTCGCGCGTCATCGTGAACACGGCGGGCGGTGCCGTGGCCAGCCCAGAGGATCTTGCGGGCAAGCGGATCGGCACCACCATCGGCACCAACGTGAACTTCTACCTCGACGAGGTGCTGAAACAGGCCGGCGTCAAGGCCGAGGTCGTGGGCGCTGCCCCGCCGGATCTGGTGCCCGCCCTGGCTCGTGGAGATCTGGACGCCATCGTGCCCTTCCCGACCTTCTACGGCGCGGCGAAATCGACGCTTGGCGACACCTATGCGGAGCTGCGTGTGCCAGGGTACGAGGTGCACTACATCCTCGCTGCCTCGCCCAAAATGACCGGCGAACGCGCCGCCGCGCTAGATGCCTTCATGGGTGCATTGGCCAGGGCCGATGCGGATGTGAAGGCCGATCCGCAGGCCGCGATGGAAGCGGTCAGCGCCTCCATGCAGGGCGCCATGACGCCCGAGGCTCTGGGCGCGATGTGGAAGGACGTCGACGTGGGCCTCAAGCTCGACACTGGACTGGCCGACCTGCTGGTGGCAGAGGCGGCGTGGGTCCTTTCCAAGGGCGTGGTCAAGGGCGAGGCCGTCAACTCCGATGCGATACTTGGTCATTTCGCGCCGGATGCGCTGAAGAAGGCGGCGCCGGACGCTGTCGATCTGCCCTGAGCGACAGGTCTCTGCCCGATTGGGGGCAGAGGCCACCTACCTGACCGCTGCAAGGCAAAAACCGAGAACGCTGTATCTTTATTCGCAGAGCCAAAGTTATTACCCAAAGG
>NZ_JAIVKX010000030.1 GCF_020524285.1 Alloyangia pacifica | reverse complement strand
GCATCTCGCCAGTCTTCAACATCGAGATGACGTTGGCGCGAACGAGGCCCATCTCCTCGGCGATCTCGCGCTGGGTTTTGCCGCTGGCTTCGATGGCGGCGGCAATCATGCGGGCGGTGGGGCTGGTGGTCATGTCGAACCTCGTAGTCTTGTTGTGTTCGCCATAGTGATAGTCAGCGAGCTTGGGTCCGTCCGTGGTGAGCGGGCAGGATGTCCTAGGTGGGACGGGGTGTCCTAGAAGGGGCATGTCGGGGGTTGGTGGGGTTTCCGCTCGGAACCTTGGACTCTCCGCGCGACGTGACTTGAATGATAGCTACAGTCTCATTGGGAAGAATGGTACTTTTGTGCGGTTTGGGATGGCGCCAGCAGGCGGTAGCTTTCCGCCGGTGCCAGTCCAGGACTCGCCAGCGCTGCCTTGATTGGTGCGTAAAGCGGTGAGGTCAACGCCAAGACCTGCTCGCCGGGAATATAGATCAACCCATGCCCGGCAGCGGCGTTGCGGGCATAGCGCTCGATGACAAAGCCGTCATCGGCTACAATGGGCAGACGAGTGCGCGGAGCTCCAAAAAAGCGGCGCGGCGGCAGTGGCGATGACCAGCGGATGCGACGCGTTGGTTTCGCGATGGGTGTTTGAGGAAGAACCCGTCATGTCCGCGATTTAGACGGCCAATAGGGTGTCAAACGGGCGAAAACTAGCCGAGAAGTGAAACGATGAGTCCGCGCAACCTTAGTGAGCGATCTCTCCGAGATCTTCAAGCGACGACATGAACTTCGAGAAAAGCTCGCCCTGTGAGCTCACCCCCAGCTTGCCGTAGATATTGCGCCGATGGATGCGCACTGTGCCCGAGGCGATTCCCAGCGCCTGTCCCGTCGCCTCGGCGGAATGCCCCTTGAGCGTGTATTCCACGATTTCCGCCTCGCGCGGGGTCAGCAGGTTGCGCCCGAAGCGCTGGAACGCATCGTCGATGAGCTTGGGCAGACGCGGCCCCTCGCTGCCCGGCTGGCCCGCGAACTCTTCTATCAGCCCCGACCAATGGCGCTTCGCGCAGGCTTCGATGAAGGGGAAGATGGACTGAAGGTCGCGGAACTCCTTCGCCGAAAATGCCTTGAGTTCGCGCATTGCCGATATCACGACGCTTACGCCTTCACCGACGTCAACGATAAAGCCTATTTCTTCAGCAAGTCCGGTCCGCACATAGTAGTTCCGGAAGTATTCGGCCTGGTAGAAGCGGTCGGGCGCAAGCTCGCGCAGGCGCACCAGCCGGGACGTCGTAGGGGCGGCGGAGTGAAGGTAAAACGGGTCCAGGAGATAGGGGCCCTCCTGGTAGTCATCGACCATGATCCGGCGCTTTGCGGCGGGAAAATCGTCATATATATCAAGGGGTCGACGATCCTTGTGGTAGGCGAAGGTCACGGTGAACTCGAAGGGTACGACCGCGCGCATCGCATCGATCAGCGCCTTCGGAAAGCCCGGGGAGCCAAGGGTGGACACCGCCGCCGCGCTGGTCGAGATCCAGCTCTCTAAGTCAAATTTTCCAGCCATCTATGCCCTTTGTGGTATATACAACTAATTCTCGTTTGCCTACCAATTTAGAAAAATAAGGCATATGCCTCCTGACGCAAGGGCAAACAGTCTTGCCGGGGTGGAAGGGGCTAAATCAGGCCGGGGAGTACGATGATTCAGGAACCGCACATGACCGACACCACCACTCACGTCCGTGCGCCGGAGGCCGTGGCGGGATTTGTCGGTGCGACCAAGCGCTTTAGCGGTGTTCTGGCTGCAGATCGCATCGATCTGCGCATCCGGCGCGGCGAGTTCCTGTCGTTCCTCGGCCCCTCCGGCTGCGGCAAGACCACCATGCTGCGTATGCTGGCGGGATTCGAGAGTCCGACCGAGGGCGAGGTGCTGATCGACGGCCGCAATGTCTCGGCAGTGCCGGCGCACAGGCGCCCGGTCAACATGGTGTTCCAGCACTACGCGCTCTTCCCGCACATGACCGTGGCGCAGAACGTCGGCTATGGGCTGCGTCAGCGCCGCCCGCGCCTGCCGAAGCACGAGATCGAGATGAAGGTTGCCAAGACCCTTGCGACGGTGCGGCTGGCGGATTTCGGGCCGCGGCGGATCTGGGAGATGTCGGGCGGCCAGCAACAGCGCGTCGCGCTCGCCCGCGCCATCGTCAACGAGCCGAAGATCCTGCTGCTCGACGAGCCAATGGCGGCGCTCGACGCCAAGCTGCGCGGCGAGATGCAGCGCGAGCTCTTGGACTTGCAGCGCAGCCTCGGGATCACCTTCGTGCTGGTCACCCACGACCAGGAGGAGGCGCTCGCCATGTCCGATCGCATCTGCATCATGGGCAAGGGCCGGATCGCGCAGGTGGGCACCCCTCAGGAACTCTACGACCGGCCGCGCAGCCGCTACGTCGCGGATTTTGTCGGCAAGGCCAATATTGTCCAGGGCCGGATTACCGGCCGCCAGGGCGGCATGGCGCAGGCGGTTCTGGGCAATGGCGTGAAGGTCGTACTGCGCGACGAGCCGGGCGATGCGCGCCCCGTTGCCGAGATTGCCGTGCGCCCCGAGGCACTGGGTCTTGCCACCCGTGAAAGCGCTGTCCCCGAGGGAACAGCCGCTGTCCGCGCGCGCGTCACCCATCGCACCTTCCTGGGCGATCACACCGAATACCTGCTTGCGGCCGACGGGCTCGGCCAGATGCAGGTAAATGTTCCGCGACAGGCCGAAAGAGCCTCGGGCGGGCACGACGTGGGCGCATTGGTCCACGTCCTCTGGCCGGAGGGAACGGGTCTCGTTCTCGCCGCAGACGACTGAAGACATTCAAATAAGTCAAAGTCTAACAAGGGAAAAACGAGATGACAAATGACAATGCGCCGATCTCGCGCAAGGCGTTCATGGAAGAGCTGCGGCGCTACCAGAAGGGCTCGGTCACCCGCCGCCACTTCCTCGGGGTGACCGGTCTCGGCACCGCCGCGGCGGTCATGGGCGGCGCCATGCCGGGCCTGCTGCCGAGCCGCGCCCGCGCCCAGGACATCGGTGATCGCGTGGTGCTGGCGACCTGGCCGAACTACCACGACGCCGCCAACTTCGACGCCTTCACCGACGAAACCGGTGCCTACACCCAGGTCAACGTCTTCGGCTCGAACGAGGAGATGCTGGCGAAGATCCAGGCCGGCGGGTCCGGCTGGGACGTCTTCGTGCCCACCAACTACGCGATCCCGACCTATGTCGAGGCGGATCTCATCGAGCCTCTCGACCTGAGCAAGATCCCGAACTTCGACCCGGCGTCCTTCGACCCGCGCTTTGCCGATGCGGGCACCATCGACGGTGTGGTCTACGGCGTGCCGAAGAACTGGGGCACTACCGGCATCGCCTTCAACTCCGACAAGACCGGCGGCGTGGTGGACAGCTGGAAGGCCTTCTTCGACGGTGCCCGCGACAAGTGGGACGGCCGGGTGATGGTGCACGACTACCAGCTGACCACCATTGGCAACGCTCTGGTCTACCACGGCTTCTCCTTCAACTCGGTGGATCCCGAGGAGCTGGCGAAGGCCGAGAAGCTGCTGATCGACGTCAAGCCGCACCTCTACGCGATCTCTTCCGACTACCAGCCAGCGATGCGCAACGGCGATGCTTGGCTGACCATGTGCTGGACCGGCGACGGCAAACAGATGAACGTGGATATGCCCGAGATCGGCTTCGCGCTCGGCAAGGAGGGCGGCGAGATCTGGTCCGACTACTACGCGATCCCCAAGGACGCGCCCCACAAGGAAGCCGCCTACGCGCTGATTAACTTCCTGCTGTCACCGGAAGTGAACGCCAAGGAGGCGCTCGCCCACGGCTACCCGGTGGCCGACAGCCGCACCAACGCGCTGCTGCCCGAGAAGCTGCTGAACGATCCGATCATCTACCCGGCTGCTGAAGCACTCAGCCCGCTGGAGTTCGGCGCGGCGGTGACCCTGACCGACCCGAACCGTGCCGAGCTGATGGCGCGCTTCAAGTCGGCCTAAGAGCGAAGACGGAGACAGGACGATGACCATGACCCAATCCCGGGCGCGAGCGCTGCTGCTGACACCGGCAGGGCTTTGGTACGCGGCGATGCTGCTGCTGCCGCTGGCCGTCGTCCTGATCTTCTCCTTCGGCGAGCGCAGCGCCATCGGTGGCTATGCGCCCGGCTTCACCTTCGAGCAGTATGCCAACCTGCCGGCGCGTTTCGCGGCCTTCCGCAACACGCTGACGCTGGCACCGGTGGGCACCATCGCGGCGCTGCTAATCGCCTATCCGCTGGCCTACTTCTTGGCGGTGAAGGTTAGCCCGAAATGGAAGACCATGCTGCTGGTGCTGGTGATCGTGCCGTTCTGGACCTCGATCCTCATCCGCTCCTACGCGTGGATCTTCCTGCTCGGCGGCAAGGGTATCCCGGCGCTGCTGGAGACCATCGGCCTCGATGACGTGCGGCTGCTCAATACGCCCTTCGCGGTACTGGTTGGCATCGTCTACGGCTACCTGCCGCTGATGGTCTTCCCGATCTACGTGGCGCTGGAGAAGCTCGACAAGCGGCTGCTCGAAGCGGCAGCCGATCTCGGCACGCCGCCCTGGCGCGCCTTCCTGCAGATCACCCTGCCGCTGTCGATGCCCGGGGTACTGACCGGCTCGATGCTGGTGTTCATCTTGCTCATGGGCGAGTTCCTGATTCCCGCGATCCTTGGCGGCGGAAAGGTCTTCTTCGTCGGCAACGCGCTGGTCGATCTCTTCCTGCAGTCGCGCAACTGGGCCTTTGGCTCGGCGGTGGCAGTGGCGCTGGTGGTGATCATGCTGATCACCATCGGCATCTACTCCCGCCTCGTGAAGCGCTTCGGCGCGAGCCGCGACGACGTCGGCCTGATGTGATCCCCCGGAGACCCCTATGAAACTCTACGCCTGGGCGGTCTACGCCTTCCTCTACCTGCCGATCGGCATCATCGCGCTGTTCTCCTTCTCGGCCGGGCGCTCGGCCTCGCAGATGCAGGGTTTCTCATTGCAATGGTACGGCCGTGCGCTGAACAACCCTTTCGTGATGGAGGCTCTCTGGACCTCGGTGTGCGTGGCCTTCCTGTCGGCGCTGTTTGCGACGGTCGTGGGCACCATGGCGGCGCTGGCGCTGACCGGAATGCGCGGACGGACTCGCAAGGTCTTTGACCTGCTCGTGCAGATCGCGGTGATGATCCCCGGCATCGTCATTGGCATCGCGACGCTGATCGCGCTGGTCTCGGTCTTCGACCTGGTGAACCCCTGGCTGGAGCCGCTGACCGGCTGGAAGCTGTCGCTTGGCAGCGGCTCGCTGATCGGCGCGCACGGGCTCTTCACCATGTCGCTGGTGGTGCTGCTGGTGCGCGGCCGGATGGAGACGCTGGACGGTGCGCTGGTCGAGGCGTCGAGCGATCTTGGCGCAACGCCCATGGGCACCTTCTGGCAGGTGACCTTTCCGCAGGTCCTGCCGGCGATCCTCGCGGGCTTCCTGCTTGCCTTCACCTTCAGCTTCGACGATTTCATCATCGCCTTCTTCGTCGCAGGCGCCGAGACGACGCTGCCGATCTACGTCTTCTCGTCGATCCGCCGCGGTGTGACCCCCGAGATCAACGCGATCGGCACCATGGTGATGGCTGCCTCGCTGCTCATGCTGATCGCCGCGCAGCTGTTGCTGCGGCGCTCTCAGGCGCAAGCGCGCCGTTAATTCAAGATTTCAGGAGAGACCCATGCTGAAAGACCGTGTCGCACTGGTGACCGCCGCTGGATCGGGGATCGGCCGTGCCGGGGCCGTGGCCATGGCCCGCGAAGGCGCCTACGTGGTGGTGACCGATCTGCGCGAGGATTTGGCGGCCGAGACGCTGGCCGAGATCGAGGCGGTCGGCGGCCGCGGCATGGCGCAGGGCCTCGACGTGCGCGACGATGCGGCGGTCGAGGGCCTGATCGACAAGGTCGCTAAGGACCATGGCCGGCTCGACGTGCTGCATTCCCATGCCGGGGTTCAGATCGAGGGCAGGGTCGAGGACGTTACCCCGGTGCAGATGGATGCGGCATGGGCGCTGAACGTGCGGGCGCATTTCGTTGCCTCGCGGGCGGTGATCCCGCACATGCGGGCGCAAGGGGGCGGGTCGGTCATTATCACCGCGTCCAATTCCGGCTGCCAGTACGACCGGGGCATGGTCTCCTATGCCACCACCAAGCACGCCGCGGTGGCTATGGTGAAGCAGATGGCGGTGGATTACGCGCGTGAGAAAATCAGGTTTAACGCACTCTGCCCGGGGTTCGTCGACACCCCCTTCAATCTTGGGTTCGAGAAGCAGATGGGCGGGCGCGCGGCGCTGGAGAGCTATGTCGCCGACACTATTCCGATGGGCCGCTGGGCCAGCACCGAGGAGATTGCTGAGGGCATCCTTTACCTCGCTTCCGACCGTTCTGCCTTTGTCACCGGACTGGCGCTGGTGATCGACGGTGGAGAGGTCCTCTGATCCGGCGCGCTCCATACTGACGACCTTGTTGCATATACGAGCTCAGGGGGTTCATTGAATGAAACTGGTGGGTTAGTGCGGGCCCACGCCGAATCTGTCCCCCACTCGCCAGCGCACGACGAATTGGTCCGCTCACAATGCTGCGCTGTGGTGCCTTGGTTCACAGTCTGTCTGTTTCGAGGCGGAGGCGGTTTAGCACGCCAAGCAGACCGGTAAGCGGGGGGGGGGGCGGCCTGAGACGTTCTCGGATGCCGTTGCTCAGGCGTGCCTCACACTGAAGATGCTCTTCGGTCTTCGGTCTTCGGCTTCGACAGACGGTTGGTTTGGTCGAAAGCCTGATCAGGATGACGGGCCTCGATTGGCCGGTGCTGGACTATTCGTCGCTGTGCAGACGGCAGGCGCGGATCGGGGTGTAGGCCCCGTTCTGCCATTCCGGCAAGCCTTTGAGCGTCCTTGTCGTATCTTGGGATATCGCTCCGCAATGCCCTGTCGGGCAGTGGACAGCACCGGGGTCAAGTTCCGCGATGGTGGCGAATAGCTGGCCCGTAAGCATGGGCCGTCGCGTTGCAGGCAATAGACGAAAGTCCATGTCGCCGTGGATGCTGAGACCGGCGACAGACGCGCGAGCGAGTTCACCTCAAGTCGCCAGGGCTACAGTCCGTTTCTGCTGGAACTACTGCCACAGATCCTGGAGGGCGAGACGATCGGTGCAGATCCAGACCCGCATCGCCATCAGGGATTGTTTCCGGGCCCTCCGCGGCGCCGAGATCATGGCTGTCGCCCGAACAGCCTCCGAACAGGTCAGCTTCAGCCCAAACCCCTGTTTTTTTTCGCAATGTCCGCGTAAATCAGCGATAGATGAGCGTCGGCAGCCACATGGTGATGCCCGGCACAAAGGTCACGAGCAGCAGCACCAGCACCAGCGGGATCAGGAAGGGCGCCGTGCCGGACAGCGCGCGCTCGAAGGGTATGTTGGCGACCCGGCTCAGCACGTAGAGCACCATGCCGACGGGCGGCGTCAGCAGGCCCAGCATCAGGTTCAGCACCATGATCACCCCGAAGTGCACCGGGTCGACCCCGAGTTGCACCGCGACAGGCAGCAGGACCGGCACGAGGATGGTAATCGCCGCCACTGTCTCCATGAAGCAGCCGACGACCAGCAGGACGAGATTGATCAGCAGCAGGATGACCCAAGGGTTGTCCGATGCCCCGAGCAGCAGGCTCGCCGCCATCTCGGGCACCCGGTTCGAGGTGAGAATCCAGGCGAAGATCGAGGCCGCGCCGACCACCAGCAGCACCACGGCGGTGGTCTCGATGGTGTCGTAGCTGACCCGGATCAGGCGGCGCAGGGTAAGCGTGCGGTAGACCACCGCCCCGAGGAAGATCGCATAGGCGCAGGCGGCCACCGCGGCCTCGGTCGGGGTAAAGGCCCCCGTCAGGATGCCGCCGACGATGATCACCGGGGTGAGCAGCGATAGGAAGGCGCGCTTGAAACTGAGGGCGAGGATCCGGATCGCGAAGGGCTGGTCGCGCTTGAACCCGTCGCGGCGGGCGAAATAGGCAACCATGAGCATCAGCGCCACGGCCATGACGATCCCCGGGATGAAGCCCGCGGCAAAGAGCTGGCCGATCGAGGCGCTTGCCACCACGCCGTAGATCACCATCGGCAGCGAGGGCGGGATGATCGGCCCGATGGTCGAGGATGCGGCGGTTATGCCGACGGCGAAGTCGGTCTTGTAGCCGGCGTCGCGCATCGCCTTGATCTCGATCGCGCCAAGCCCGCCGGCGTCGGCCACCGCCGCGCCGGACATGCCGGCAAAGATTACCGAGGCGCCGACGTTCACATGGCCTAGGCCGCCGCGCATCCAGCCGACCAGCGCCAGCGCGAAGTTGAAGATCCGCTCGGTGATCCCCGCGGTGTTCATCAGGTTGCCCGCGAGGATGAAGAAGGGCACGGCGAGCAGCGGGAAGCTGTCGACCCCGTTCACCATGCGGTGCGCCACCACCATCGGCGGCACGGTGCCCGACAGGATGAAGGCGAGCGAGGCCCCCGCCAGCGCAATGGCGACCGGCACGCCCACCAGGATGAGCACGAAGAGCAGGACGAAGAGAAGCGTGATGGTCATGTCCGGGTCCTAGTCGATGGCGCGGGTTTCATCCGCATGGGCTTCGGGGTCGATAAGCCGGCTGGAGCCACTCGAAAGGTGCCGGACGCCGTTGATCGCGGAATGGATCGCCATGCCCGCGAAGCAGAGGGCAACGAACCAGTAGACGTAGGACTTCGGCACATCGATCGAGACCATCATGCCACCGGTGCGGGTGGCGAGCTGCCCCGAGAGATAGGCGAGCGTGGCGAAGAACCCGGTGGTGATCAGGTCGATGACGCTCTGCATCACCCGGCGGGCTGGGCGCGGCACCCATCGGTAGAGAAATTCCACCGCGATATGGCTGTGCTTGCGCGCCGCCATGACCGAGCCGGCAAAAGTCACGGCGATTAGCAGGTAGCGGGCGATCTCCTCGGTCCAGCCGAGCGAGTCGTTGAGCACGTAGCGGGTGAAGAACTGCAGGAAGACCACGAAGGCCAGCACCCAAAAGATGCCCAGCACCAGCGCGTCCTGCCAGCGGATGTCGGAGAGGTCGATCTCCTCCGCATCCTCACCCGAGATGTGAATGGACAGGTCCTCGGGGCCGGTCTTTTGCGGATCGGTGTCGTCGTACATGGCGGCGTCTCGCATGTGGAACAGTTGGCCGGGGGCGATAGGCGCCGCCCGCCGGCACGTGAATCGGGCTTACTGGCCGATGGCCTGCAAGCGGTCGTAGGTCTCCTGGTCCCAGGTCGCCATGTCGCCGTTGTGCACTGCCTTCACCGCCTCGATGAACGGGCCACGGTCGACCTCATTGACCGTCACGCCTTCGTCGATGAACCAGTCCTTAAGGCTGTTTTCGGCGTCGATCACCTGCTCGGTGGCGCAGCTGGCGGTGTTGTCGAGCACCTGCTCGAGCGCCGTCTGGTCCTCTTCCGAGAGGCTGGTCCAGGTCGGCCCGCCGACGATGGTCAGCAGCGCGTCGGTGATGTGGCCGGTGAGGTTGATGTTGGACTGCACCTCATAGAATTTCTTGGCCTGGATGGTCGGAAGCGGGTTCTCCTGCGCGTCCACCGTGCCCTGCTGCAGGGCAAGGTAGACCTCGGCAAAGGCGATCGGCGTCGGGTTGCCGCCGGTTGCCTTGGGGAACATCATGTAGAGCGGTGCGTTTGGCACGCGGATCTTCAGCCCCTCCATGTCCGCCGGGGTCAGGATTGGCTTGTTCGACGTCACGTGGCGCTGGCCGTAGTAGGTCAGCGAGGTGACGTGGTTGCCAGTGGCATCCGCATAGCCCTGGGTCAGCTCGTCGAAGAGGTCCGAATTACGAAAGGCGTCCCAATGCGCATAGTCGCGGAACATGAAGGGCGCGCCGCCGATGGCGAGCGGACCGTAGTAGCGCCCGGCGAACAGTTGACCCGTGTAGATGATGTCCACGGTGCCGAGGCTCAGGCCCTCGTTGATGTCGGACTCCTTGCCCAGCGTCGAGGCCGGGAAGACCTCGATGCCGAGGCGGTTGTCGGTGGCCTGCATCAGCGCGTCATTCGCGGCCACCGCGCAGGTGTGATAGGGCTCGGCGGTCTCGTAGACATGCGCGAACTTCAGCACCCGCTCGGCCTGCGCCGATGCCGGCAGCGCAGCGCCGAGCGCCACCGCCGCGGTGGTCAGGAATGCCAGTGTCGTCGTGATCCGGGTCATTTGGTTCTCCTCCCTAAATTCCCAAAACTTGGACCTTCTCAGCCGCCCACCACCTCCAATGGCGGGATGCCTTTTTCTTGCGCGAAGCGCGCCAGCGCCTCGACGGCCGTCTGGTCGAGCGTTATGCCCTGCACCAACCGCCGCTTGCCTTCCGCCCATTCCCGGTCGCCCGCAGCGATGACCTCTGCGCCCTGCGCCGCGGTGGAGCCACGGATGGCGTCTCGGTAACGACGGATCGTGCCGGTAAAAATCTCGAGCCCGGCGAAGGCTGCCGGGTCAAAGGCCATGACGAAGGCGCCGAGCCCGCGTGGGGTCGCCATGTCGTCGGAAATCATGCCGGGCAGCTCGAAGCTTAGCGGCGCACCGGAGAGCGCGGCGCTGAGGATCTCGGAGATCCCCGCCAACCCTGCGCCCTTGTAGCCGAACTCGCCGCCGAGTGGCGCGAGCATCTCGGCGAACTCGGGATCGGTGACATTCTCGCCGAGACCGTTCGAGGCGGTATCGACGGGCAACTCGATGCCAAGTGCGCGCGAGAGTTGCACCTTGTTGAAGGGGATCGCGCTGGTCGCCATGTCGAAGAGCCAAGGCTCTTCGCCTTCACCAGCGGGGCCAGCCATCGAGATCGGGTTGGTGCCATGAAACTTCTGGGCCCCGCCGTGCAGGCGCACGAAGCTGTCGGAGTTGCAGAAACAGAATCCCAAGAGACCCTCTTCGGCGATGGCGCGCGCGTAGGCCCCCGCCGCGCCGAAGTGAGAACTGGCCCGGATCGCCACCGCGCCCGAGCCGCTGGCGCGGGCCAGCGCCACGGCCTTGTCGACCGCGGCATAGGTGGCGCGAGCCCCGTGCGCATCGCCGCCGTCGAGCAGCGCGGCACCAGTGCCTTCGCGAACGAAACGCAGGTCTGGCGCGGGATTCAACCGGCCTTTGGTAAAGCCTTCGAGGTAATGCGGCAGCAGCCTGTAGCCATGGGTATCGACACCCAGCGAAGAGGCATGGCTGAGCGCACGGATCACCGCCGCTCGGGTCGGGCCATCGCAGCCCGCGGCCGTCATCGCCGCCCCGGCGAACCGCTCCATGTCGGCCTGCATCACGCGTGCAGGTGGACGCGGTGGCGCACTCACAGCGCTCTCCTGCGCAAGGTAGTTCTGCGTGGTGTCGCGGATGTGTCTGCGCATCAGGGTCTCGGCCGCCTCGATGTCGCTCTTGGCGACCAGCGCGGCGAGGCGCTTGTGCTCCGTGAGGGAGCGCTCGTTCAGCTCGTGCTCGCGGCTCAGCTTATTGCGCAGCGCCTGGATGCGAAAGGACAGCATGTGATGCGTCTTGTCCAGGTAGATGTTGCCGCATTCGGCAAAGATCGCATGGTGAAAGGCGTTGTCGAGCAGCTTGTAGCTGCGCGCGTCACGGGTGGCGAGCGCCTCGGCCATCCGCTCGGTGATCTCGCGCAGGCGGGCGGCGAGCGGCAGGGCGCGGCGGGCCATGGCGAGGCGCAGCGCTTCGGTTTCGAGCATTTCGCGCAGCTCGCCGAGACTTCGAATGTCTTCCTGCGACATCTCGAAGACGCGCGGGCTGCGGTTCGGCCTGGTGGTGATCATGCCCTCGCATTCGAGCTGCACCAGCGCCTCGCGGACGGGGATCTTCGACATGCCCAAGCGCGCGGCCAGCTCGGATTCACGCAGCGCCGAACCCATTGGCAGATCGCCGGAGATGATCTGGTCCCGGATCGCATCGCGGGCCCGGTCGGACAGTTTCGGCGTGCCCTCACGCAAGGTCGCTGCATCCACGGTTGTGCCTCCTCCACATGATCAATTCGTATATGGTATACCAATGATCGGTCAACTGTGATCTTAGTTGCTTACCGCGAGCATCATTCCGAATGAACCACTCTGGAAGTGGTTCATTCGGAATGATGCTCGGCGAACTGGCACTGCGTCTTAGCACAGGCGTCGATGGCTTTGTCGATGAGGCGGGCGGTGGTGGTATCGCTCATGTCGAACCTCGTCGCTTTGTTGCGTTCGACAGAGTGAAGGTCAGCGCGCTTAGGCCCGTGCGTAGTGGTGAACCGGAGGTCCTAGGTAGGGTGCGGGTGGCAAATGGGGCTATGCAGGATCACGGTCGGGAATAGGTCCTTTGCTAGCAACGAGATCACCACTCACCTGTGCAGGGATCAGTCATGTTGAACCTCGTCGACTTGGTCCGTGATGCCCGATCGGGATCGTTCCGTGGGCAAGCGCTAGGAGACAGTGCTGGCACAAACCTGCTGGTCTTGGGATGCCACAAATTGACGGTTCCGCCGAATCTTCTCCGGTGAGCAAAATCACATATTGATTGTGGAATTTATTGGTGCGCTTCAGATTCATCAATTTCATTGGAGGCCCAACGCCATGGCAACAACTTCTGAGGGAACCTCGCGTTTCGATCCGCCGAGCTTTTGGTATTTTACCGAAATCCTGCCTGGCAGAACCGAGATCGAGTGGCTCGGAGCTTTGCAGGGGTTCGACTACACCATCAATCCGCATGCCTCCGGGGGCGCGTATGCCGAGGCGCTCTATGACGTGTCTTATGCTGCCGGCGTCTTCGAGGGGCCCGCAGGCCTTTATGACCTGACGCTTGGCTACATGGATGAGACCGACGGGGTCTCCTACATGGAGGTCCTCGTCAACGGCAGGGTGGTCTCTTCCTTTGAATGGGACAAGCCGGATGGCACCGCGATCGTCACGCCAGCGACCCGGGCCGCACATTTGGTGGCCGGGATCGTGCTGGCGCCGGGGGACGTGATCGATCTGCGCGGCGCCCAGGACGGCGGCGAGCCGCTGCGCACCGACTATCTCGACATCGCTGCCAGCCCAAGCCCGGCACAGGGCGAGAGCTTCGTGATCGAGGCCGAGGCCCTGGAAATTCTCTCGGGCTTCAGCGTGGTGGACAACGGCGCGGCCTCGGGTGACCAGATGCTGCAGCACACGGAGAACCTCGAGGCACGGGCGGTCTACGAGGTGCAGCAGCGCGGCAGATTCGATTTGACCCTCGGCTATTTCGACGAGACCGACGGGGTGTCCTTCCTGCAGGTGCTTCTGAACGGCGAGCAGATCGCCGCCTTCGACTGGGACTCGGACCAGGGCGCCGCAATCGCCAGCACCGCGAGCCGCACCGAGAGGCTTTTGGCGGGGCTCGATCTGGAGGTGGGGGATCGTCTCGAATTTGTCGGCATTGGTGACGGCGGCGAGCCGCTGCGGCTCGACACGCTCGCCTTTACCCGGGCGCTGGAGACGGTCGATTACGACCCCTTCCTGTCCGAGCTCGCGAACGTCGAGATGGCGGTGCGCCGGGGTGCTCACGTGGCGCTTTTGACGCCGCTCGAGGACGAGAACCGCTATGACGACGAGGTGCTCTATCGCATCGTCGACGCGACCGACAGGGGATGGGAGTTCTACGCGCTGCTGACTGCGCAGGAGCCGGGGCTGCACCCGGTCTATTCCATTGATGGGCTAGGCACCTTTGCCGTGGTCGAGCGGACGATCGGTGCGGGCGGGGGATACTTGGGGCAGACCGGCATCGAGATGTGGGCCGCCCCCTATTTCGATGTTTACTTGCATGATCGGCTGCGGGACACGGGTCTCTATGACCATGTGCCCTTCTATGAGCTGGGCCGCAATTTCTGGTTCTACGGGGCCGGGCTCGGAGCAATACCGGTCGACGTGGCGACCAGCTACGCGGTGACGATGCAGTATTACGCCATGGACTTTGCGGGCGTGGAGGGGGCGCCGTTCGGCACGCTCACCTGGCCGGAGATCCGGGCGGAAATCCTCGACGACCTAAGTCAATACTACCTGCAGGACCCGACGCTGGACTGGAGCAATACCATCGAGATCAACGCGGCACCGGACTGGCCCGGGGCCTATGCCGACTGGAAGGGCAGCGATCTTCTTGCTTCGCTGTTCGCTCGGATGATGGAAGATTTCGGTATCGAGGCCTACGGCCGGATGTGGCAGCTCATCGGGCAGGCGTCCTACACCTTCAATGCTGATGTGGCGGCCGAGAACTTCTTCAGCGCCGCGATGGAGGCGACGGGTATCGACTACCACTTCCTGCGCAAGCAGGGCGGAGAGGACTTTGTCATCGGAAATGACGGGCAGAACGCTCTTCAGGGCCCGGAAGCGCCGAGTGCCCCGCTCGTGATGCACGGCTTTGCAGGCGATGACCACCTCGAGAGCCGCACGGCGTGGAACAGCCCCGGCGCATTGCTTTTCGGTGGCGGAGGAAACGATAGTCTTGTCGCGGGCCTTGCTGGCGATACCCTCGTCGGAGGTATGGGAAACGACGTTTTGGAGGGCCTCGATCGCAGGGCCTACCTCTACGGCGGTGATGGTGATGATTGGCTGTCGTCGGCTGGGCATCTTTACGGGGGCGCCGGCGCCGACACCTTTGCGTTGGGCGGCCTTGTCAACGGGTTCGCCAGTAGTAACACGTATGTTCACGATTACGAGCCCGGGCTGGATGTGGTCGATCTCGGAGGGCATCCGATCGAATTCGCCTCCGAGACGGAAGGCGGCGTGCTGCTCCGCATCGATCTCGATGCATTGGACGGCGACAACGTCTACGTGATGGGCGTTGATGATCTGGAGGAGATCGCCTTCGCCAACCTGTCTGGTGGTCCGATCCCTCTGCGCTATGAGGCGGAGGACATGGAGATCGTCTCGGGCTTCGAGGTGGTCCGCAACAGCGTCGCGTCCGGAGATCATTACCTGGAGCATAGGTCCTTGGGAGAGGCGCATGCGCGCCTGCAGGTGGCGCAGAACGGGGCCTTCGACATCACCGTCGGTTATTTCGACGAGAGCGATGGCGTGTCGTCGCTGGCGATCTTGCTGAACGGAGAAGAGATCGCGGCCTTTGACTGGGATGACGACACGGGCAGCGCGCTGGCGAGCCGCGCGAGCAAGACGGAATTCACCTTGGAAGGGTTGGTCCTCTCGGGTGATGACGTCTTCGAGTTGGTCGGCCATGGCGACGGTGGCGAGCCGCTGAGGGTAGACTATCTCGAGTTGACCCCGACGACCCTGCCGGGTTCGACCGATATCTGGTTTGAGGAGGTCAGCCCAGACGGTGTCGGAAATCGTGTGATGATCGGGCGCAACGACGGGACAGGCGCCTTCACGGAGATCGATCCCGGGGTCCGTTCGGATGGTCGATCGGTGCTAGCTGTCGATGTGGACGGAGATGGCGACGATGATTTCGTCGAACTGGGCGGCCCGCAGTCGCTCGACGGCATCGTCGAGATCCCTCCTCGGGACGTCGACGCAGTTCCTGTCGAGCTCGACTTCTCCTTCACGATCCACGAAAATATTGGCGGCGGGCAGTTCGTCATCTCCGAAAGCTACGACCTGCGGATCGAGTTGCCGCTCCAGAGGTTCATCCTTGAAAACGGCTTTCTTACCCTCCCGGAGGAACTGTTAGATATCCAGGACGCGGCCGATGCGGATGGGGATGGTGACATCGATCTGCTCGCGACAAGCTACATCTCCGAATCGCTCCTCATTTTCGAGAACGACGGCGCGGGGCATTTTCAGGTCATGGCGCGCAGTGACGCCACTCCTCTTGGCGCCGACGGCAATGAGGCCTTGTTCATCGACTTCACCGGAGACGAGGCGCTGGACGCGATCGTGGCGACCGATGGCAACGACTCTCCCGGTCTGTGGCTCTGGATCAACGATGGCAGCGGTCATCTCGTCTATGGTGGCGTCTCCGGCGGAGCAGAAGATTCCGCGGGTGACCCGCAGGTCGTCGACCTTGACAGTGACGGCGATCCGGATGCCTTGTTCATTGGCGGAGGAGAGGGGCACGGCATTTACTTCCTGCTCAACGACAGCATCCGCTCAGCTCCCAACATCGGGTTGGGCGACTTCGCATCTGTTGGCTCGGCGCGCGCAGCCGATTTCGATGGGGACGGCAAAACCGAGATCGTCGCCGCAGGCCTCTCGCAAGGAGACGACATGCCGCCTGGACTCCGGCTCTTCGAGGCCGTGCTTTCGGAGGACAGCGTTGATTTTGTCGAGGCCAGCTACGATCCGCGCTTCAGCGGCAACGTGAAGGCGCCGGCCGACTACGATCTCGATGGCGACATTGACCTTTTGCTGCCCCAGGGCAGTCCCGAAGGATATATTGTCACCCTGTTGCTGAACGACGGGAAAGGGCGCTTCGAGGATGGTGGGGAGATCATCGCGCCTTTTCCCCCAGCTGAATATTCCTGGGGAGTGCAGATCCATCAGGGCCACTTCGTCGGTCAGGACTTTCTTTTCTGAGGTTGGATGGGCTTTTCATCAGGGTGGTGATGTTCGCAAGCTGTGAGACTCGCATGCGTTACGGTCCCGGTCTTCTTTTCCTCGGTTATTGTAACAAGCAGAGCATGATCCCGGGCGCCATGCTGAGGACACCGCACCTGAGGCGTGACTCGCAATGGCCGCAGCCCGACCACTACGGCGCCGGCCTCCTTGATGTTCGATACCCCGGCGGCTCTTGCCGTTTTCATGCGACTGCGAGCTCCCGCTCCATAGCACGTCGTCGAAAGGATCTGGGCCAGCCCCGGCGCCGGGTGTCCTTGAAGGTGTTGGTGCCTGCTTGTTCGCGTTTCGCAAATGCTTTAGCCGATCCCGGAAAGGCATGAAGGGGCGGGTCATGGCAAAGACCATTGAGGTTCTTGAGGTTGGTGATCTGCGTTTCCTGACAACGCACCGCACGCTTGCCCTCGTCGCGCGCACATTGAGCGCCAGTCTCGCCACCGTCCCGGAGAGTTTCAGCCCCACCGACATCTGGCTGGGTGCACATCGCGCGCATCGTGTCCCGAAGACGCGTGGGCGCCGGCTCGTTGTCGTGCAGACCGAGCAAATTCTGGATGCCAGGGGCCAGGTTATCGAGACCAAGTTGACAAGGCGGCGTATCGCGCGGCTGGCGCTGAGGGCAGATCTCTTCGTGGACTGGAATCCGCAGAATCGCGCATTCTACGGCCTGCTGCCGCGCCTGGCGCCCCGGCGCTTCCTGTTCGGTCCTTATGTCTTTGGCACGGGCGCGCGCGCCCAAACCCCGGGCGAGGGGCTCATATTCGTCGGAAACCTCAATGCAGAGCGGCAAGCCAAGCTCGGGCGCCTCGCGCAGGTTCGCGCACTTTCGATGAAGGCGGGCCTCGAAGAGATCGATGTTGCGATCGCCTCGGGCGCTGCCATGCTCAACCTTCACTCTTTGCCGGGGGCCTACACAGAGGTGCCGAGAGTGCTGATGGCTCATCTTGCGGGCAAGCCGCTGGTCTCAGAGCCACTCGCGCCGCCGTTCGAGGCCGGGGAGAGTTATATGCTGCCGGAGGCGCCCCTTACCGCCGAAGGTCTGGCGCACGTCTGGCAGGGGCTCAACGCCGTGGCCGCCCGCTATCCGATCGCCGAGATGCTCCGGAGCCGGCGCGGGTGATAGCTTAGCTGAGGGCGTGACGCAGAGCGAAGGTGCAAGGGTGGATCCCATAGCGCCACGTCGGCGCGTGGCGCCTGTGCGGTAAGCCTGGCGCGCGTGAAGCTTACGCGCTTCGACGGGCAACAAGCCATCATCATAGTCTTCTTTGGAAGAAGTGGTGCCCGGGGGCGGAATCGAACCACCGACACGAGGATTTTCAATCCGTCCTGTATGATCACGCGAGCTTGCGCGCCGGGGCAGGGTTTCAAGAAAGAGAAGGGCGGGCAGGGCGCTGATATCACGCCCGGCTGCCCGCCCGCATTCATCCGCCGATGGAGTTGATCGCTATGCGGCCATCAGATCGCTCTCGAGTTTCTCGAACATCGATACGTCTTCCTCGGCGTTCTCGAAGAGGTGACCGTAGACATCCATCGTCATGTTGATCGAGGCGTGCCCGAGCAGGGTCTGAATCTTCTTCGGATTCCAACCCTGCTCGATGAACAGCGAGGCCGCGGCGTGGCGAAGGGCATGCAGCCCGAACTTCGGCTCGCCCGCGTCGTTGACGATGCCGTTCGCGACCAGCATCGGCTTGAACACGCGATTGTAGATGTTGGCGTAGTTCTGGATCTTGCCCGCGCCGTTCGGGAAGACGAGACGCTGAGCGGTCTCGGGAACCTGGCCCCGCCACTGCTCGAGAGCTTCCTTCACGCTAGGGGCCATCGGGATGTCCCGGTAGCCAGCGCGGCTCTTCGGCTTTCCGAGGACGCAGTGCTCATCGGCGCGCTGACGAACATGCGCGAGGCCGCGATCGAGATCGACGTTGTCCCAGGTCAGACCGCGCAGCTCCGAGATGCGCATGCCGGTGAAGATTGCGGTGATGAACATGACGCGATGCGATGCCGGCGCGTTGTCGATGATCAGCTTGATCTCGTCTTTCGTCGGGATGATCCGCTCGTCCTGCTCGGTGCGGCGATGGCGGCGCATCTTCACGTCGGAGGCGACGTTGTGCTCGATCCATTCTCGCTCGACGGCCTCGGAGAGCGCGGCGCGCAGGCTGACCATCACCTTGCGCACTACAGACTTGGAGACCCCGTCGTCGAGGAGTTCGTTCATGAAGTCGCGGACCTGGCTGCGGGTGAGTTCGGTGAGCAGAAGACTAGCGATCTTCGGTTCAATGTGGACCCGGGCGTGGCTGCGGTAGGCCTTGAGCGTGGAGCGCTCGAGCCCGTTGCGCTCGCAGGTCTTGAGCCAGCTCTGGCAGGCATCAGCGACGGTCTTGTCTTGGGGGCGGGGCATGTCGGCCTCTTCTTCGTTGCGATGACTACATTATACCCTGGGTGGGCGCGTCCGTCGGGTGGAAGTCCACGACGTTCTCGAAAAAGTAATCAATCACAAACGCTTGCCGACCAAAATTTTTTCTCGCAGTCGCCGCCAGCATGGTTCCCGCACACATCCGGACAGAAAATCCGGATGCTGCTGTACGGGGTGACGCGCGATGTCATGATTGCAGTCGTCTCCGTAGTTGATGCGTAGACGCAATGGAAACTATTAGAGCATACGTCTTGGCGACCCACGGTCGCCGTAAGCTTCATCGGGATCACGCTGCGATCCGGCAGCAGATTCTGAACATCGATTACTTCTTGAAGGAGAATTATAGCTTGGAGACGAGCCGCTACCTGCACGACTACTGCCGGAACGTCAGTGGGTTGGCGTCATTGCCCAAACTCCAGACGCACCTGGCGACAGGGGGCATGGTGCTTCGGCGCCTCTTTCGGGCATGTCGGACGATGGAAGCGCGGGCGACTCTGCTCCGGGAACTATCGCCTTACTACTCGAACATCCGAGGCGTAAGGCAGGGTATGAGGTCACTTGAACAAGTTCCTGAATTTCATGCGAAGATGATTGTTCATGGCATGGGAGACCCAAAATTCGTCCTCGTTTCTCCAAAGCGAAAGCGCTCGTCGGCCGATCTCGCTGAGCAGACGTGCACTGCGACCGAGGCGTCTGCCCAAGCTCGATCCGGTGCCGCGCTCAAAGTGGCAAAGCAATTGGGAGAGGTGCGCGACAGGGTCGTGGCCAGCGGCGAGAAGGCGACGTTGGCGCGGATTGCGGAGCAGGCCAATGCCGATGGGCTTCGCACCACGCGCGGGTCACTCTGGCGGGCAGACACTGTGTCGCGGGCGCTGAAGCGGCTGGAGGAAGCGGTCGAACAGGCTGAGGCTTCACAGAACGACGCCTGAGCGTCGTCCCGTCGTCCGCGCTATCGCTGGGTAAGGCCAGCAGTCGGCGCGCACCTACGCGCACCTCAGAATGCTCTGGCGAGATGCCTGTTTGCGCGGAGCGCGGATGTTCTCAAGATCGCCGCTCGATCGTAGCCAAGAGCTTGACCGGGCGGGCCGCGCGAGCAAAGTGGAAGCCGAGCAGCCGCAGCCTGAAGGAGACCGCGATGGAAGATGAAGAGCCGAACCTCGTGACGTCGGGCAAGAGCCAGTCCGTCGTGATCGACGGTTTCCGTTTCGACATAGAAATCTACCGTCTGGAAGCCGACGACTTCTGGACGCTCGAGGTCGTCGACTATGAGGGGACGAGCCACGTCTGGGACGACCAGTTCAAGTCCGACAAGGAGGCCCGCAACGCCGCCCTCGAAGCGATCGAGAGCGAAGGCGCCATCGCGTTCATGCGCGGCGACAACGTAGTGCCCTTCCCGGGGAGCTGATGGGCGACCAGAGGTGGCTCGGAAGCGCCGAGGCGCAGGTAAAGCGCTACAAGGAGCGGGCTTGGTTAAAGCGACCGGTGCATTGGGTTTGTCCGTGCCCGCGCCGGACCTTGTAGGCGAGGCGGGGCCCTCCCGGCCACTTTTTCTGGCGTTTTTCGAGCGCGAAACGATGTCGGTCGCTCGTCTAGCCTGTCGCGCTCTGCGCCAACCTGGCTTGGCCCTTATGGGAGCGCGGTGATCTGTTGCGCCACGCGGGAAAGGTCAGTCACTGCTGACTGTATAAGGCAGCCTTCTCTCACGCCTTCTCTCAGACCTTTCCTTACTTCTTCCTCTCCTTCTTCTTATCTATTCCCTCGGCCCTTCAGCGGCTCCTCCATCCTCAGATCAGCTTCACCTTCTCGGGGAAGACGCAGAGACCGCAGAAGCCGGCAGGAAAAGACGGGCGACCGAAGGTGCGAAGCAAACGCGGCGGCGGTATCTTTCCTTTTTCCTCAACCTTTCCTGAACTGCTCTCCCATCTGCTTCAGCGCGCGGGCGACCCGATCGTTGAGGTCGCAGAAGACGACGCTGTGACCCCGGGGGCCGATCCGCCGAATTAGCCTACCGTCATCTCTCCGCGTGCCCATCGCCCGGTCGATCTCGTTCTTGCCCTGCTCGAACATCTTCAGCCCCATGACGCCAGTCTTCTTGAAGACCTCTACCTCTTCCGCCGTAGGCTTTCCGTCGCCTGCGTCACGAAACGTCGCGAACTCAAACGTGAAGAAGGCCTTGCGTAGGAGCTTCCAGCCTTTATGGGCGAAGTCATCCACCGAGAAGAGGTCGAGCTGCTCCGGGAGCGTAGCACCGACGAGGGTCTTGCTTTCGAGCGTGACCTCGATGCGAGACCGCCTGTCAGTGGGCGTCAGTTTCACTCGGGCCTCCCCGTTCCTATCCCTCATGTCCTCGACCTTGTCCTGCAGCCTGTAGTACATGGGGCGGCTCTTCTTACCGAGGTAGACCGTCGCGTTCACTGGCGCGGCGAGATGTAGGTTCGGGTCTGTCGCGGCGATGAGCAGCTTCGAGACCTGGTTGAGCTCTTTCGGCCGGCGCTTGCGCTTTGGCCACACGACTTGATGGTGCTTCTCGCCGTCGTGATACCTCAGCCAGTCGTGCTCATGCGTAAAGGCGCCGCTGGAGAAGATCTGCTGCGGGGCGAAGTGCTTGCGGAGCAGCTCGGACATCTGCACGCGGCGAAGGCCAAGCTCAAGCTCATCGCCGTCCTCCACCTTACTAAAGCGCGGATGTATGTCGATGGCGAGCTCGAAGCCCATGACCCGGTGTTCCGCGCGACCGTTCTCGATCGGCACCTCATACTTGTGGGCCAGGAGCTCAAGGATTTTGATGAAGCGCGGGAGGCTGGGGTCCTGCAGCTTGATCTGGATCTCATTGGTGTATCTGCTTCCGCCCTTGACCATCGGATCGACCCTAGCGCCGCCAAGTTCGGGTTGGTCCAGACGTTTCTTGATAGCCCTCCCGACGTTCATTGTCGCGTGCTTCTTGGGCAGAGTGACGGCGATCGAGATCCAGTCGAGCACGGCGTTGAGCTTGTAGTTCGTAAGGTCGACCTCCGGCGTCGCCTTCAGTCTGCCGTCCGTGACGGGCTGCTTGCTGTCAACGGGCGCGAGCGTGTAACGCAGAGTGCGCCTGTCCGGGGCGAGCGCATCGACATCACGCGGCTGGGTCGTGAAGATCGGGATGTTGAAGGTGTGCTGCACGCCGGTCCTCGCTCGTTCGCCGGGGCGACCTATGGCCGACCCGCAAGCGCGGCAAGGCTGAAAAGCGATAAGGGCTCGAGATTTTTTCTCGACTTCACAGATTGGGCGTAGCGCGGCGTGATGCCCCAGAGGGGGTAGGGTATGTCGAACGATCTGATCGCGCTGTCGCGCGAATTTGTGAGCTCCGAGAGCTATGATTTGCGTGCAGTCGGGCTTGAAGCTTCGACGGGGTGCTACTCCGCCGATCGCGGCTGTGCACTGGTGCCACACGGCAGCGCCGAATCGCGGAGTGCTGGTTGCGTTCAGCGCGACAGGATTGCAATTGACGCCGCGGCATTCGTTAGTCCCGGTGCCGCGCCTGCTCGAGCAGGTTGGCGACGCGGTGCTTTCCCCGAGCGTCTTGAGCCGCGTCGCCTTTTCGCTTCTTCGGCGCGAACGGAGAGCTGTGCGGCATCTATCCGAAAGGATAGGTCGCAATACATAGTGGGCGCGCGACTCAACTCGACAAACGCATCGAGCGAGGTCAACCTAGGAGATGTCCGTGAGTGGACGTTTTGGCCGGAGGACCCTCCAGAACAGATCATCGGAATTCTCCCGGTGCTGAAGGTGACGGCAAACATTTCATCATATTGATTGTCCGATGCTA
>NZ_JAIVKX010000029.1 GCF_020524285.1 Alloyangia pacifica | reverse complement strand
CGGAAGTCACCGAAGTACTTGGTGATTGCTGCGGTCAGCGTGGTCTTGCCGTGGTCAACGTGACCGATCGTGCCGATGTTGCAGTGCGGCTTGCCGCGCTCAAACTTTTCCTTTGCCATGATGGCCTCCTTGGTCGGTGGCGGTGCGTGTGATCACGCACCCTACTGGGGTAGGGTGCGGGGCTGGGCCCCGCACCGCTGCTTATGCGTATTTCGCCTGGATCTCGTCCGAGATGTTCTGCGGAACCGGATCGTAGTGGTCGAACTGCATCGTGAACTGCGCGCGGCCCGAGGACATGGAGCGCAGGGTATTGATGTAGCCGAACATGTTGGCCAGCGGCACGAAGGCCTGAACTGCAACGGCGTTGCCGCGCGGCTCCTGACCGGACACCTGGCCACGGCGGGAGGTGAGGTCACCGATGATCGAACCGGTGTACTCTTCCGGGGTGACCACCTCGACCTTCATCATCGGCTCGAGCAGCTTCGCGCCGGCCTTGCGCAGACCTTCGCGCATTGCCATCCGCGACGCGATTTCGAAGGCCAGGACCGAGGAGTCCACGTCGTGGAACTTGCCGTCGATCAGCGCGACCTTGAAGTCGATAACCGGGAAGCCTGCCAGCGGACCGGAGTCCATGACCGACTTGATGCCCTTCTCGACGCCCGGGATGTATTCCTTCGGAACCGCACCGCCGACGATCTTCGACTCGAACGAGTAGCCTTCACCCGCTTCGGTTGGGCTGATGACCAGCTTGACCTCTGCGAACTGACCCGAACCACCCGACTGCTTCTTGTGGGTGTAGGTGTGCTCGATCTCGTGACCGATGGTCTCGCGATACGCCACCTGCGGGGCACCGATGTTGGCTTCGACCTTGAATTCGCGCTTCAGGCGGTCGACGAGAATGTCGAGGTGAAGTTCGCCCATGCCCTTCATGATGGTCTGACCGGACTCGAGGTCGGTCTCGACGCGGAAGGAGGGGTCTTCTGCGGCCAGACGGGCCAGACCCTGGGACATCTTTTCCTGGTCGTTCTTCGTCTTCGGCTCGACCGCGATCTCGATCACCGGATCGGGGAAGGTCATGGTTTCGAGAACCACTTGCTTCTGAGCGTCGCAGAGGGTGTCACCGGTGGTGGTCTCTTTGAGGCCGGCCAGCGCGATGATGTCGCCTGCAAACGCTTCTTCGATCTCTTCCCGGTTGTTCGAGTGCATCATCATCATACGACCGATGCGCTCTTTCTTGCCCTTGGTCGAGTTCATGATCGAATCGCCCTTCTTCATCGTACCGGAGTAGATACGGGTGAAGGTCAGCGAGCCCACGAAGGGGTCGTTCATGATCTTGAACGCGAGGCCCGAGAAGGGCTCTTCGTCCGAAGCACGGCGCTCGATGTTCCGGGTTTCGGTCTCGTCATCCGGCGAGAAGCCCATGTAGGGCGGAACGTCGAGGGGACCGGGCAGGAAGTCGACCACAGCGTTGAGCAGGGGCTGAACGCCCTTGTTCTTGAACGCCGAGCCACCCAGGACCGGAACGAAGGAGAGCGACAGCGTGCCCTTACGGATCAGGTTCCGCAGGGTGGGGATGTCGGGCTCTTCGCCTTCGAGGTAGGCTTCCATCGCGTCATCGTCTTGCTCGACGGCATTCTCGATGAGGTGCGAACGCCACTCGTCGGCCACGTCCTTCAGGTCGTCGCGGATCGGACGGCGCACCCAGGATGCGCCGAGGTCTTCACCCTGCCAGACCCACTCTTCCATGGTCACGAGGTCGACGATGCCTTCGAGCTGGTCTTCGGCACCGATCGGGAAGTTGACGGGAACCGGGGTTGCACCCGTGCGGTCCTTGATCATCTTCACGCAGTTGAAGAAGTCGGCGCCGATCTTGTCCATCTTGTTGACGAACACGATGCGCGGCACCTTGTAGCGGTCAGCCTGACGCCACACGGTCTCGGTCTGCGGTTCCACGCCGGCGTTGCCGTCGAGAAGGCAGATCGCACCGTCGAGCACGGCCAGCGAACGCTCGACTTCGATGGTGAAGTCAACGTGGCCGGGGGTGTCGATGATGTTGTAGCGGAATTTCGTGTCCGAGGTACCTTCCTCGGTCGGATCTTCCTGCCACTGCCAGAAGGTGGTGGTCGCAGCGGACGTGATCGTGATGCCGCGCTCCTGCTCCTGCTCCATCCAGTCCATGGTGGCTGCGCCATCGTGGACTTCGCCGATTTTGTGCGAGCGGCCGGTGTAGTACAGGATGCGTTCCGTGGTCGTGGTCTTGCCCGCGTCGATGTGGGCCATGATCCCGAAGTTACGGTAACGCTGGAGGGGATATTCGCGTGCCATGGTGGTCTGCCTTTCCGGAGATTACCAGCGGTAGTGGCTGAACGCTTTGTTAGCGTCGGCCATCTTGTGGGTGTCTTCGCGCTTCTTAACAGCGGAGCCACGGGATTGCACGGCATCCAGGAGCTCGCCTGCGAGGCGCTCTTCCATGGTGTGCTCGTTGCGGGCGCGCGAGGCTGCGATCAGCCAGCGGATGGCCAGGGCCTCACGGCGCTCGGGGCGCACTTCGACGGGGACCTGGTAGGTGGCACCACCAACGCGGCGCGAACGAACTTCGACGGCCGGTTTGATGTTGTCCAGCGCTTCGTGGAACACTTCCACGGGCGCGCGCTTCACCTTGCCTTCGACGCGGTCGAGGGCGTTGTAGACGATGCGCTCTGCGACCGACTTCTTGCCGTCGATCATCAGGTTGTTCATGAATTTGGTCAGAACCCGGTCACCGTACTTGGCGTCGGGCAGGACTTCGCGTTTTTCAGCGGCGTGACGACGAGACATTTATATATCCTCTTACTTCGGACGCTTCGCGCCGTACTTCGAGCGACGCTGCTTACGGTCTTTGACGCCCTGGGTATCCAGAACACCGCGCAGGATGTGGTAACGGACACCCGGAAGGTCTTTCACACGGCCGCCGCGGATGAGCACAACCGAGTGCTCCTGCAGGTTGTGCGATTCACCAGGGATGTAGGAGATGACTTCGTAGCCGTTGGTCAGACGCACCTTGGCCACCTTACGCATTGCCGAGTTCGGCTTCTTCGGCGTGGTGGTGTAGACGCGGGTGCAGACGCCGCGCTTCTGCGGGCACTGCTCGAGGTGCTGCGACTTCGAACGCTTAACTTTCGGCTGCCGCGGCTTGCGGATCAGCTGTTGGATCGTGGGCATATGGGTTGTTCCCCGTAATTCTCACATATGTGGTGCACGGGGAGCCCCCCATGCGGTTCAATCGGTTAGGCGCCCCACGCGTCCGCGGGTCACCGGTGATGCGCCGAAGATCCGAGGACCGCAGGGGAGACCCCTACAACGACGCAAAAACCGCATACGTCCCCGGGCACGGGTAACGTCGCGGTGGGTCTCCAGAGGATCGGGGCCAGGGACGCCGATCTTGACCACTGTAGTTCTGTTGAATGCGGCGGGCGCACTTAGGCCTCCGCCGGATTGAGGCGCGTATAGGGGGAGTCGCTGTGCTTGTCAACAAGCCCCGCCGCCGCGGGCCCGGGCGGCGCGGCGGCGGGCCGGAGGCTTGCCAGCGCAGGGCCGGAATGCCAAGCATGGGCGGGACGTGTCACGCGGGAGCCGCCCCATGCAGATCATTGGCCTGTGCCGGTTTTCCTACCCCGCCGAGGGCGGCTTCCAGGTCGAGCACGAGAGCATCGGCGACCGCATCGCCTACCTCTACAGCGCTGCGCGGATGGAGGAAAGGCTGCGCCATTTCGAGTGCATCTGCCTGCCCGGGCTGAAGGCCCAGACCGACCCCGATTTTACCTTCCTCGTGCTGGTCGGCGAGGCCATGCCCCGGCCCTACCTCGACCGGCTCCGCGCCCTGCTCGCGGATTTTCCGCAGGCGCGGATCGTCAGCCGCCCGCCCGGCCCGCACCGGCAGGTCTGCCAGCAGGTGATCAACGAAGCGCGCGACATGTCGCAGCCCTGCCTCGAGGTCCGGCACGACGATGACGATGCCGTCGCGGTAAATTTCATCGAGGACCTGCGCGCCGCCGCCCTCGACATCTCTGCCCTGCGCGCGAAGCACCGGCTGGTGGCGCTGGACTGGAACCGCGGCTACGTGGGTAGGCCCGATGCGGATGGGCTCTGCGCCGAGCCCTGCGTGACCCCCTTCTGGGGCGTGGCGCAGGCGGTGGCGGTCGCCCCGGGGGTCCGCCAAAGCATCATGAATTTCGGCCACAACAAGCTGAACCGCTTCATGCCGACGCTGAGTTTCACCGATCATCCGATGTACTGGCGCGGGCACAACGACCACAACGATTCACGCCAGAAGGCCCATGTGAAGGCGGCCCGCCTGCCCCGTCTCGACGCCGTAGGCGAGGTCGAGATGAAACGCCTCTTCGCCATCGACGCCGATCACGTCCGCCGCGTCTTCGCTCCTGCCGCTGCAACCTGAGCCCGGGCTCCGGCCCGCCGCAGCTGGCGCTCGCGCCACAGCGTGAAACTGCCCATGGCGACGATCACCGCAGCCCCGAGCAGCGTCAGCGGATGCGGCACCTCGCCCCAGAGCAGCAGCCCGAGCAGCAGCGCCCAGAGCAGACCCGTGTAGCGGAAGGGCGCGATGAAGCCGACCTCGCCGACGCGCATCACCATGACGCTGAGCGTATAGCCCGCGACGATCAGCGCCGAAGTGCCCAGCACGAGCCCCCACAGCCGGGCATCGAGTGGCTGCCAGTCCTCGCCCAGTGACCAGGCCGCGGCAAAGAGCAGGACCAGCACCGCCGAAGACAGGGTCACCTGCATGCTTGGCAGCGCCGCGGACAGGCGGCGCGTGGTCAGGTCGCGCAGCGTGACCGCGCCGACTGCGAGCAACGCATAGACAGAGAAGGCGGTGAACCCCTCGGTGCCCGGCCGCACGATGAGCAGCATCCCGCAAAAGCCGCCGGCGATCGCCAGCCAGCGCCGCCAGCCCACCGGCTCGCCGAAGAAAACCGCGCTGCCCAGCGTCACGGTCAACGGCACCATCTGCAGAAGCGCCGTGGCATTGGCCAGCGGCATGTTGCGCAAAGCGGTCAGGAAGAAGAAGGCCGCGCCGCATTCGGCCATCCCGCGCAGCAACATGAGCGCGGCATCGCGCGGCGCGGGGCGATGGCGGAGCGCGCCGAGGCGCAGCGCCAGCCAGAAGATGAAGGCACTCGCGACGAACCCCCGCAGCACCAACACCTGCGACAGCGGCAAGGCGTCTCCGATGGCCTTCACGCAGGCATCGCTGAAGGTGAAGGCGGCCATGTTCCCGATCATCAGGAGCACGCCGCGGGCATTGTCGGACAATTGCGTCATGCGCCAAGCGCTAGCACTGCCCTTGCGGCACCGCCATCCACAAAGTGCGTCGCACGCGCGAGGCGCCCGCTTCTCTTTCCAAATGCGCAGGGCGGGGCCGGAGCCCCCTCCCCCACCCCATCAAAGGAAAGGGCCCCCGCACCGGAGTGCGGGGGCCCGAAGTTGTCTTGCCGAAAGGCGGCTGCGATTACTCGCGGCTTTCCGGCGTGTCGACGACCAGCGTATCGAACTCGTCGCCACCGATCACGTCGCTCGACGAGGCGTCGGGAGCGGCCAGGAGTGCGGCCTGTTCGGCCTCCTCGCGGCGCACTTCGATCACCTTGTTGTCGCGCTCGGTCGCAATGCGACGCACCCGCTGGGTCGCGCCACCGGTGCCCGCCGGGATCAGGCGGCCCACGATGACGTTCTCCTTGAGGCCGACCAGCTTGTCCTTCTTGCCCTGCACCGAAGCCTCGGTGAGGACGCGGGTGGTCTCCTGGAAGGAGGCCGCCGAGATGAACGAGCGTGTCTGCAGCGACGCCTTGGTGATGCCGAGCAGGATCGGTTCGCCGGTGGCCGGACGGCCGCCCTTCTTCTCGATCTTCTCGTTGACCGCGTCGAACTCCGCCTTGTCCACGTGCTCGCCCTTGAGCAGCGTGGTGTCGCCGGAGTCGTGGATTTCCCACTTCTGCAGCATCTGGCGGACGATGACCTCGACGTGCTTGTCGTTGATCTTCACGCCCTGCAGTCGATAGACGTCCTGGACTTCGTCGATCATGTAGTTCGCCAGAGCCTCGACACCCATGATGGCCAGGATGTCATGCGGCGCCGGGTTGCCGTCCATGATGTAGTCGCCCTTCTGGACGTAATCGCCCTCGACCACCGGAATGTGCTTGCCCTTTGGGATCATGTATTCCTTGGGCTCCAGCGTGTCGTCGACCGGGTCGATCGCGATGCGGCGCTTGTTCTTGTAGTCCTTGCCGAAGCGCACGTAGCCGTCGATCTCGGCGATGATGGCGTGGTCCTTCGGACGACGCGCCTCGAAGAGTTCGGCCACACGCGGCAGACCACCGGTGATGTCCTTCGTCTTCGCGCCCTCCCGCGGGATACGCGCCAGAACGTCACCGGCCTTGATCTCCTGACCGTCTTCGCACGACAGGATGGCATCCACCGACATCGGGTAGGTCAGCGGGTTGCCGGCCGCGTTGCGCACGGGCTCGCCATCGGCATCCATCAGGATGATTTCCGGCTTGAGCTCGTTGCCCTTCGGTGCCGCACGCCAGTCGATCACGATCTTCTGGGTCATGCCGGTCGCTTCGTCGGTCTCGTCGCGGACAGCCACACCTGCGGAGAGGTCGACGTGTTTCGCGATACCATCCGACTCCGCCAGGATCGGCAGGGTGTACGGGTCCCACTCGAACAGCTTGTCGCCGCGCTTGACCGACTGGCCTTCCTTGACGAACAGCTTGGTGCCGTAGCCGAGCTTGTGGCTCGCACGTTCCTTGCCGTCCTCGCCCATGATCCGCAGCTTCATGTTGCGGCCCATGACGAGGGTTTCGCCGATGGAGTTCTCGAGGGTCGAGGCGTTCTCGAACTCGATCAGGCCCTCCTGCGAGGCTTCCTGGAACGACTGCTGGCCACCCTGGGCAACGCCGCCGATGTGGAACGTCCGCATCGTCAGCTGGGTGCCGGGTTCACCGATCGACTGCGCGGCGATGATGCCGACAGCTTCACCGGTGTTGACCATGGTGCCGCGTGCGAGGTCACGGCCGTAGCACATGGCGCAGACGCCCTCTTCGGCTTCACAGGTCAGCGGCGAGCGGATGCGCGTGGACTGCACGGCCGCCTCGTCGATAACGTCGGCCATGCGCTCGTCGATGAGCTGACCGGCGCGGACCAGAACCTCACCCGAGACCGGATGCGGGATATCGTCCGCAGCCACACGGCCCAGGATGCGCTCTGCCAGCGAGGCGACGACTTCGCCGTCGTTGACCGCCGCTTCCGCGGTGATCGCGCGGTCGGTGCCGCAGTCGTGCGAGCGCACGATGCAGTCCTGCGCCACGTCCACCAGACGACGGGTCAGGTAGCCCGAGTTCGCCGTCTTCAGAGCGGTATCCGACAGACCTTTACGAGCACCGTGGGTCGAGTTGAAGTACTCGAGAACGGTCAGGCCTTCCTTGAAGTTCGAGATGATCGGGGTCTCGATGATGTCGCCGTTCGGCTTCGCCATCAGGCCGCGCATCCCGCCCAGCTGCTTCATCTGGGTGACCGAGCCACGCGCACCGGAGTGGGCCATCATGTAGACCGAGTTCGGCTCCATTTCCGACCCGTCCTCGGCGCGCTTGTTCGCCGAGATGGTGTTCATCATGGCGTCGGTGACCTTGTCGTTACACTTCGACCAGGCGTCCACCACCTTGTTGTACTTCTCGCCCTGGGTGATCAGGCCGTCGAGGTACTGCTGCTCGAAGTCCTTCACCTGGTCGCGGGTTTCCTCGACGAGGGTCCACTTGCTGTCGGGGATGACCATGTCGTCCTTGCCGAACGAGATGCCGGCGCGGAACGCTTCCTTGAAGCCCATCGACATGATCTGGTCGCAGAAGATGACCGACTCTTTCTGGCCGCAGTAGCGGTAGACGGTGTCGATGACCTTCTGAACGTCCTTCTTACGCAGCAGCGTGTTCACCAGGTCGAACGGCGCCTTGGCGTTCATCGGCAGCAGCGCGCCGAGGCGCACGCGGCCCGGGGTCGTCTCGTAACGCTTGACGACCTCGTTGCCCTCTTCGTCGATCTGCTTCACGCGGCATTCGATCTTGGCGTGCAGGTGCACTTCGCCAGCCGTCAGGGCGTGCTCGACCTCTTCGATGTTGGAGAACTTCATCCCCTCGCCCTTCATGCCTTCGCGCATGATGGTCGTGTAGTAGAGGCCGAGGATCATATCCTGCGACGGCACGATGATCGGGCTGCCGTTTGCGGGCGACAGCACGTTGTTCGTGGACATCATCAGGACGCGCGCCTCGAGCTGCGCTTCGAGCGACAGCGGCACGTGAACCGCCATCTGGTCACCGTCGAAGTCGGCGTTGAACGCCGAGCAGACGAGCGGGTGCAGCTGGATGGCCTTGCCTTCGATCAGCTGGGGTTCGAACGCCTGGATGCCCAGACGGTGCAGCGTCGGCGCGCGGTTCAGCAGAACCGGGTGTTCGCGGATCACCTCGTCGAGGATGTCCCAGACTTCGGGACGCTCTTTTTCCACCAGCTTCTTCGCCTGCTTCACGGTGCTGGACAGGCCCTTGGCCTCCAGCCGCGAGTAGATGAAGGGCTTGAAGAGCTCGAGCGCCATCTTCTTCGGCAGGCCGCACTGGTGCAGCTTGAGTTCCGGACCGGTCACGATGACCGAACGGCCCGAGAAGTCGACGCGCTTACCCAGAAGGTTCTGACGGAAGCGGCCCTGCTTGCCTTTCAGCATGTCGGACAGCGACTTCAGCGGACGCTTGTTGGCGCCGGTGATGACGCGGCCACGACGGCCGTTGTCGAACAGCGCGTCGACGGCTTCCTGAAGCATACGCTTTTCGTTCCGGACGATGATGTCCGGAGCGCGCAGCTCGATCAGGCGCTTGAGGCGGTTGTTCCGGTTGATCACGCGGCGGTACAGATCGTTCAGATCCGAGGTCGCGAAACGGCCACCGTCGAGCGGCACCAGCGGGCGCAGTTCGGGCGGGATGACCGGGATCACGGTGAGGATCATCCACTCGGGGCGGTTGCCCGACTCGAGGAAGGATTCCACGACCTTGAGGCGCTTGATGATCTTCTTGGGCTTGAGCTCGCCGGTGGCTTCCTTGAGGTCGGCGCGCAGCTGCTCGGCCTCGGCTTCGAGGTCGATGGCGGCGAGCATCTCGCGGATGGCCTCGGCACCGATGTTGGCGCTGAACGCGTCGGCACCGTACTGGTCCTGCGCGTCGAGGAACTCGTCCTCGGTCATCATCTGGCCGTAGGTCAGGTCGGTCAGGCCCGGCTCGATCACCACGTAGTTTTCGAAGTACAGCACGCGCTCGAGGTCACGCAGCGTCATGTCCAGCATGAGGCCGATGCGCGAAGGCAGCGACTTCAGGAACCAAATGTGCGCGCAGGGAGCTGCGAGCTCGATGTGGCCCATGCGCTCGCGGCGCACTTTCTGAAGGGTAACTTCGACGCCGCACTTCTCGCAGACGACGCCGCGATACTTCATGCGCTTGTACTTGCCGCAAAGGCACTCGTAGTCCTTGATCGGACCGAAGATGCGCGCGCAGAACAGGCCATCACGCTCGGGTTTGAACGTACGGTAGTTGATCGTCTCGGGCTTCTTGATCTCGCCGTAGGACCACGAGAGGATCCGCTCGGGCGATGCCAGCGATACCTTGATCTCGTCGAAGACCTTGGGCGGGGTCAGCGGGTTGAACGGGTTGTTGGTCAGTTCCTGGTTCATGTCGTCTTCCTAAATGACAGGGCTTGGAGAGAGGAGCCGCGCGAGGTTTGCGCCCCGCGCGGTGGCCGGATGGGCCGTTATTCCTCGTCCTCCGCGTCCAGGAGTTCCATGTTCAGGCCGAGGCCGCGGACTTCCTTCACGAGCACGTTGAAGCTCTCGGGAACGCCCGCTTCGTAGTTGTCCTCGCCCTTGACGATGCTTTCGTAGACCTTGGTCCGGCCCGCCACGTCGTCCGACTTCACGGTCAGCATTTCCTGCAGGGTGTAGGCGGCGCCGTAAGCTTCCAGAGCCCAGACCTCCATCTCCCCGAAACGCTGGCCACCGAACTGCGCCTTACCACCCAGCGGCTGCTGCGTGACGAGCGAGTACGGGCCGGTCGAACGTGCGTGGATCTTGTCGTCGACAAGGTGGTGCAGCTTGAGCATGTACTTCACGCCCACCGTCACCTCACGCGCGAACTGGTCGCCGGTGCGGCCATCGAACAGCACGGACTGGCCGGACTGGGCGATGCCTGCACGCGTCAGCGCGTCGTTCACGTCGGCTTCCTTGGCGCCGTCGAAGACCGGGGTCGCGATCGGAACACCGCGGGTCACGTTCGAGGCGGCTTCGATCAGCGCGACCTCGTCCATGCCCTCGATGCCCTCGGCGTAGACCTCGGCACCGTAGGCGTGGCGCATGGCCTCGCGCACCGGCGTCAGGTCGCCCGAGCGGCGGTATTCCTGCAGGCCTTCCTCGATCTGGATGCCGAGACCGCGTGCGGCCCAGCCCATGTGCGTCTCGAGGATCTGACCGACGTTCATACGCGACGGCACGCCCAGCGGGTTGAGGCAGAAGTCGACCGGGGTCCCGTCTGCGAGGAACGGCATGTCCTCGATCGGCACCACGCGCGACACCACGCCCTTGTTCCCGTGACGGCCGGCCATCTTGTCGCCCGGCTGCAGCTTGCGCTTCACCGCGACGAAGACCTTGACCATCTTCATCACGCCCGGCGGCAGGTCGTCGCCACGACGGACCTTCTCGACCTTGTCCTCGAAACGGGCGTCGAGCGCGCGCTTCTGCGCCTCGTACTGCTCGTGCAGGGCCTCGACGATCTGAGCATCGGCTTCTTCCGCCAGCGCGAGCTGCCACCACTGGCCGCGGCTCAGGCTTTCCAGAAGCTCTTCGTCGATCTGCGCGTTCGGACGGACGCCTTTCGGGCCCTTCACCGCGGTCTTGCCGAGGATCAGGTCCTTGAGACGCGCGTAGATGTTGCGGTCGAGGATGGCGAGCTCGTCGTCCCGGTCACGGGCCAGACGTTCCACTTCCTCGCGCTCGATCTGCAGCGCACGTTCGTCCTTTTCGACACCGTGACGGTTGAAGACACGAACTTCCACGACGGTGCCGTAGTCGCCCGGCTTCACGCGCAGCGAGGTGTCACGCACATCCGAAGCCTTCTCGCCGAAGATGGCGCGGAGGAGCTTCTCTTCCGGCGTCATCGGGCTTTCGCCCTTCGGAGTGATCTTGCCCACGAGGATGTCGCCCGGCTCCACGTCCGCACCGATATACACGATACCGGCTTCGTCGAGGTTGCGCAGGGCTTCCTCGCCGACGTTGGGAATGTCGCGGGTGATCTCTTCCGGCCCGAGCTTGGTGTCACGGGCGGCGACTTCGAATTCCTCGATGTGGATCGAGGTGTAAACGTCGTCACGCGCGATGCGCTCGGAGATCAGGATCGAGTCTTCGTAGTTGTAGCCGTTCCAGGGCATGAAGGCGACGATGATGTTCTTGCCGAGCGCCAGTTCACCGATGTCGGTGGACGGGCCGTCCGCGATCACTTCACCTTTGCCGACCTTGTCCCCCACCTTCACCAGCGGACGCTGGTTGATGCAGGTGTTCTGGTTCGAACGCTGGAACTTGCGCATGCGGTAGATGTCCACGCCCGGATCGCCCGGCTCGAGACCATCGGTCGCACGGATCACGATACGCTGCGCATCGACCTGGTCGATGATGCCGCCGCGCTTGGCCATGATCGCCGCGCCGGAGTCGCGCGCCACGACTTCCTCGATCCCGGTGCCGACCAGCGGCGCCTCGGATTTCAGAACGGGCACGGCCTGACGCTGCATGTTCGCACCCATCAGAGCGCGGTTGGCGTCGTCGTTTTCCAGGAACGGGATGAGCGAGGCACCGACCGAGACCAGCTGCTTCGGCGAAACGTCGATCAGATCGACGCTTTCGCGCGGCGCCAGCGTGTAGTCGCCCGACTGGCGGGTCGACACGAGGTCATTGACGAACTTGCCGTCCTCATCGAGCGTCGCGTTGGCCTGCGCCACGGTGTGACGCATCTCTTCGGTCGCCGACATGTACTGCACGTCATCGGTCACCTTCGCATCGACAACCTTGCGATACGGGGTTTCGATGAAGCCGTACTTGTTGACGCGGGCGAAGGTCGCGAGCGAGTTGATCAGACCGATGTTCGGGCCTTCCGGCGTTTCGATCGGGCACATCCGGCCGTAGTGGGTCGGGTGCACGTCGCGCACCTCGAAGCCTGCGCGTTCGCGGGTCAGACCGCCCGGCCCGAGGGCCGACAGGCGACGCTTGTGCGTCACTTCCGACAGCGGGTTGGTCTGGTCCATGAACTGCGACAGCTGCGACGAGCCGAAGAACTCGCGCACGGCGGCCGCCGCGGGCTTCGCGTTGATCAGGTCCTGCGGCATGACGGTGTCGATCTCGACCGACGACATGCGCTCCTTGATTGCGCGCTCCATGCGGAGCAGGCCGACACGGTACTGGTTTTCCATCAGCTCGCCGACGGAACGGACACGACGGTTGCCGAGGTGGTCGATGTCGTCCACTTCGCCCTTGCCGTCACGCAGTTCGACCAGCGCCTTGATGCACTTGACGATATCGTCGCGGTCCAGCGTGCGCTGGGTGTCGGGCTTCTCGAGCGCGAGGCGCATGTTCATCTTCACGCGACCCACGGCCGAAAGGTCGTAGCGCTCGGAATCGAAGAACAGCGTGTCGAACAGGGCCGAGGCGGCCTCGACGGTCGGCGGCTCGCCCGGGCGCATGACGCGGTAGATGTCCATGAGCGCGCTGTTGCGGTCCATGTTCTTGTCCTGCGCCATCGTGTTGCGCATGTAGGCGCCGACGGTGATGTTGTCGATGTCGAGAACGGGGATCTCGGTGATGCCCGCGTCGACCAGCTCTTTCAGGGTGCCGCCGGTGACGTCACCGTCCTTGTCGATTTCCCAGGTCAGCTCGTCGCCGGCCTCGACGTAGATCGCGCCGGTCTCTTCGTTGATGATGTCCTTGGCGACGAACTTGCCGACGATCTGCTCGAACGGCAGCAGCAGGTTCTGCACCTTGCCTTCGTCGATCAGCTTCTTCACCGCGCGCGGGGTCACCTTCTTGGTGGCCTCGGCGATGATCTCACCGGTGTCCGCGTCCACGAGGTCGTGGGTCGGGCGCGTGCCGCGCACCCGCTCGGGGAAGAACTTGGTCACCCAGCCTTCGCCACGACGCAGCGTGTAGGTCACGGTGTCGTAGTAGGCATCCATGATCGCTTCCTGGTCGAGACCCAGTGCGTAGAGCAGGGTCGTGACCGGGAGCTTCCGGCGGCGGTCGATGCGCGCGAAGACGATGTCCTTGGCGTCGAATTCGAAGTCGAGCCACGAGCCGCGGTAGGGGATGATGCGGCAGGCGAAGAGCAGCTTGCCCGAGCTGTGCGTCTTGCCTTTGTCGTGGTCGAAGAAGACGCCCGGCGAACGGTGCATCTGGGACACGATCACCCGTTCGGTGCCGTTCACGATGAACGTCCCGTTCGGGGTCATCAGGGGCATGTCACCCATGAAGACGTCTTGTTCCTTGATGTCCTTCACCGACTTGGCGCCGGTATCCTCGTCGATATCGAACACGATGAGGCGCAGGGTGACCTTCAGCGGCGCGCTGTAGGTCATGTCGCGCTGCATGCACTCTTCGACGTCGTACTTGGGCTTTTCCAGTTCGTAGTTGACGAACTCGAGAACGGCGGTCTCGTTGAAATCCTTGATCGGGAAGACCGACTGGAAGACGCCCATGATGCCTTCGCCGTCGGTCGGCTGCAGCTGGTCGCCGGATTTCAGGAAGAGTTCGTAGGAGCTTTTCTGAACCTCGATGAGGTTCGGCATCTCCAGAACCTCGCGAATTTTACCGTAATATCTGCGGAGACGTTTCTGGCCAAGAAAGCTTTGCGCCATAGGTCTGTTCACCTTTCGATTCTCACTGGACGCGCATGCTGTCGGGCACCAGCGGCACATCCATCCGAGACGGCAGTGTTCCGATCCATTCCTGGCTTCTGTCCCACCAGAAGCCTCCCGATCCTGGAACTCGCCTTAGAAAGGCCCTCTCGAAAGGGCCTTGCTGAGACGGGTTCGGCTGGACCCGGATTTCTCCGGATCCAGCCAAATTTGCGATCGTACCGGGCGAGCCCGGAGACGATTACTTGAGTTCGATCTCAGCGCCAGCTTCTTCGAGCTTCTTCTTGATCTCTTCGGCTTCGTCCTTGGACACGCCTTCCTTGACAGCCTTGCCGCCGGCTTCGACGAGCTCTTTGGCTTCTTTCAGGCCCAGGCCGGTGATGCCGCGGACTTCTTTGATCACGTTGATCTTCTTGTCGCCTGCCGACTTGAGGATCACGTCGAATTCGGTCTTTTCTTCCTCAGCTGCGGCTTCGCCGCCTGCTGCCGGACCAGCCATCATCACTGCGCCGCCTGCTGCGGGCTCGATGCCGTACTCGTCCTTGAGGATGGTTTTCAGTTCTTGTGCTTCGAGCAGCGTCAGACCAACGATTTGCTCTGCAAGTGCTTTAAGATCAGCCATTTTACGTATTCCGTCTAGCTAGATGTGTTCCAACGTGTAGGTCTTCAACCCCACGAAGATCTGTTGGGTGCCGTTACGCAGCTTTCTCTTCGATGGTCGAGAGAATGGATGCGATGTTCGATGCAGGTGCGCCAATCGCGCCGGCGATGTTCGAAGCGGGTGCGCCGATGCAGCCGACGATGGAAGCAATAAGCTCATCGCGCGACGGCATTTTCGACACGGCCTCAACACCGGCCCGGTCCAGAGCCGTTCCTGCCATTGCGCCGCCGAGGATCTCGAACTTCGAGTTTGCCTTGGCGAAGTCCTCAACCACCTTGGCAGCTGCCACGGGGTCTTCGGAGAAGGTCAGGACGGTCATACCCTCGAGGTAGTCCGAGATGCTTTCGCATCCGGTGCCCTTGAGAGCGATCTTGGCGAGCCTGTTCTTGGCGACGCGAACCGACGTGTCTGCCGCGCGGGCGCGGGCACGAAGATCCGTCATCTCGGCAACCGTGAGACCTTCGTAGCGGCTAACCACCACGACGCCAGAGCTTTCAAAGATCTGGCCGAGTTCCTCGACCACTTTCTCTTTCTGGGCTCTATCCACAGTTTCACTCCAAGTTATGGAGGGGATTCGACCCCTCCGGCTCGTTCTGCCGGGTCTCCCCGGCCTCAAGGTCCGATCGGGTCGTCACATCGCGCCACCGGAACACATCGGCCCGGAACGTTATGTCTCTTCCCGTCTCAGGCAGGACTTACGGATTGGCCAGCTGACCGTTTCCACCCACCGTCTCGGACGAAATCGAGGGCCGCGACGAATCGTGCGCTGCCCTCGTCTGCTCCGCTTAAAGGGTTTTGCCCCCCTTGCCAAGGGCGGATGCGCCCTTTTGCGAAGACGCGCATGGTACCATTCCCGGGCGATGATGCAACGCATCAAAATCATGCGTGGCCATGGGCACTTGATCCGCGGTTCGGGCCGTCTTAAATCTGCAGCAGCCGAAAAACGTCAGGCCGGTTGGTTAGCCCGGCCACCGCTTCATGCGGGAGCTAGTCGTTCCACGAACCCGCGGCGCCTCGTTCAACCGGGGCGCGTGGAGTGTTCGGAATATTTCGGTCCTCCAGGCCCCCTGCCCTGTCGCATGCCGCCATCGGAGACCGCATGACCAATTCCCGTTCCACCCTCATCCTCGCCCAGCTTTTCATCTCTGGCAGCATGTCGCTGCTGATGACCCTGATCTTCAGCGCCGCGCCGCTGCGCTTTGCCGAAGGCTGGCTGTCGGTCTGGATGCAGCACTGGCTGACCGCCTGGCCGATCGCCTTTATCCTGTCGCTGATCGTCGGACCGCTCTGCTTCAAGGCGTCCTTTCTGGTGCTGCGCGGCGCCGACCGCTTGCGCTGACCCGCCCCACAGATCATCGAAACGCAAAAGGCCCCGCCGTTTCCGGCGGGGCCTTCGCAATCAGATCGGGTCAGATCACTCGACGTTGGCCGAGGTCACATCCACCGACACGCCCGGGCCCATGGTGGAGCTGAGCGAGATTTTCTGCACGTAGGTGCCCTTTGCACCGGTCGGCTTCGCCTTGGCGACGGCGCCGACGAAGGCGCGCACGTTCTCGGCCAGCTTGGCTTCGTCGAACGATGCCTTGCCAACGCCTGCGTGGATCACGCCGGCTTTTTCGACCTTGAACTGGACCTGGCCACCCTTGGCGTCTTTGACGGCCTGGGCGACATCCATGGTCACGGTGCCAACCTTCGGGTTCGGCATCAGGTTGCGCGGGCCGAGCACTTTGCCCAGCCGGCCGACGATCGGCATCATGTCCGGGCTCGCGATGCAGCGGTCGAAGTCGATGGTGCCACCCTGGATGGTTTCCATCAGGTCTTCGGCGCCAACGATGTCCGCGCCGGCGGCCTGGGCTTCCTCAGCCTTGGCGCCACGGGCGAACACTGCAACGCGCACGGTCTTGCCCGTGCCGTTCGGCAGACCGACAACGCCGCGGACCATCTGGTCAGCGTGGCGCGGGTCGACGCCGAGGTTCATCGCGATCTCGACGGTCTCGTCGAACTTGGCCGATGCGTTTGCCTTGATGAGTGCGATCGCCTCTTCGACGGTCACGTCCTCTTTGCCGGCAAAGGCTTCACGGGCGGCGCGGGTGCGTTTTCCGAGTTTTGCCATCTTACTTCACCTCGATGCCCATCGACTTGGCCGAGCCAAGGATGATCTGCATTGCCTGCTCGACGTCGTTTGCCGACAGGTCCTTCATCTTCGCTTCGGCGATCTCGCGAACCTGAGCAACGGTCACGGTTGCCACGGTCTCACGACCGGGCTTCTCGGCGCCGCGGGGACGGTTGCGCTTACCGACGGGCTTCAGGCCGGCTGCCTTCTTCAGGTAGTAAGACGCGGGGGGCGTCTTGATGTCCATGGTGAAGGACTTGTCCTGATAGTAGGTGATCACGGTCGGGCAGGGTGCACCAACTTCCATGTCCTGCGTCTTGGCGTTGAACGCCTTGCAGAATTCCATGATGTTGATGCCGCGCTGACCGAGCGCGGGGCCGACAGGCGGCGACGGGTTGGCTTTGCCTGCAGGGATCTGCAGCTTCATCTTGCCAGCAAGTTTCTTGGCCATTTGGCCTCTCCTTTATCCAAATCCCCACGGACGCGTCCGCGAGGGAGTGCTTGGTGTGGTCTGGTCCGGACAGCGCGCCGCCCTCGCCTCCCACCTGAAAGGCGGGGCAAGCCCCGCCGAAACGCTCAGCCCTGCTTCGAGACCTGAGTGAATTCCAGTTCAACCGGGGTTTCCCGACCGAAGATCGACACCGAGACGCGCAGGCGCTGGTTGTCGTCGTCGACGCCCTCGACCATGCCATCGAAGCCCTCGAACGGGCCGTCGTTGACCTTGACCTTCTCGCCCACCTCGAAGTGGATGAGGGTCCGGGGCGCTTCTTCGCCTTCCTGCACCCGGCCGAGGATCGCCTGAACTTCGGCGTCGCGCATCGGCATCGGGCGGCCCTGCGGCCCCAGGAAACCGGTCACCCGGTTGATCGAGTTGACCAGGTGGTAGCCCTGGTCGGACATCTCCATGTGCACCAGCACATACCCGGGCATGAAGCGGCGCTCGGTCGTAACCTTCTTGCCGCGGCGGATCTCGATGACCTCCTCGGTCGGCACGAGAACCTCGTCGATCTGGTCCTCAAGTGCCTGCTCGGCCACCGCCTGCCGGATCTGTTCCGCGATCTTCTTCTCGAAGTTCGACAGAACGCTCACCGAATACCACCGCTTCGCCATCTGGCCCCTCTTCGTTACCTTGACCGCCCTAGGGCCGTCCGTTCAGATGCGCGCCGTTCCGGCGTGCCTTGCCGGGGCAAAAGCGCCCCGCCCCAAAAGAAAACCGGCGTGCAACCGAATCGCTGCACGCCCGCCTTGGGAAAGTCGTGTGTGCACTACCCCCACTGCGCCCCGATTTCAAGGCCCGGTCCCGAATGTCGCCGCAGGGGCACCACGTGGCAGCGGCGCCATGTCGTGCGGGCGTTTTCCAGGCGAAGATATTTCGGGAAGGCCGCCAACGGCGGACAGGGCAGAGAGCCTGGAACGCGCGCCCGCGCGCCCGTGAGATGCTCAGCCGAAGAAGGAGAGCAGGCCCTGCAGGCCGGTGCGGATCAGGATGTCGACCAGCGCAAAGAAAATCGCCGTCAGCGTCGCCATGACGAAAACGGTGACCGTGGTCAGGATCACTTCGCGACGGGTCGGCCAGGCGATCTTGCCGATCTCGGACCGCGTCTGCTGAATGAACTGGAGCGGGTTGGTCATGCAGGTCTGCCTTGCGGGAATTCCTCGGTTGGCGGGTCGTATACGCCCTGCCGTCCGCCGACACAAGCGGAGTCCGGCCTCTGTGCCGGCGATGCGCTCACGCGGGATGACACGACCGGAACATAAAGATGAGTTCTGACGCCAAGGCGTGATGGAACGCGGCGACAAGAAACGCGTTTGCGCGCGTTTGGCTCCCGCCGAACGCGATGCAAGGCACGCGCTCCCCGGCACACGGAAACTTGCAATCCTGCCCCGAGGGAACGCCCGGCAATGAGAGCGAGTTGTGAGGCCAGAAGCGACCTGCTGACCAGCGCGTCGCACAGAGATCACTCTTTATGGAGGACTACAATGAAACGCTTTTTTGCAGCCACCGCCCTCACCTCGCTCCTCGCCACCGGCGCATTTGCAGCCACCGAAGAGCAGGCCACGCTGATCAACACCTACGCGCCTGACGTCGACGTGTCGATGCTGACCGACCAGCAGGTGATCGAAGCCATGGCCATTGCCAACAGCGGCGACTCGGACAACCACAAGCGCGAAGGCATCGAGACCATCGCGATGAATGATGCGGCGCCGTCCACCTTCTCGGAAGAGCAGATCGCGCAGATCGAAGAGTACCTTCCGGCCGAGCAGGTCGCGATGCTGACCGACGAGCAGCGTGGCGAAGCGCTGGCGATCATCAATGGCGCATCGACGGACGACAATGTGCGCGCCCAGCTCGAAGCGCTTGAGGCTGACATCACCCCGGCACTGACGCCGGCCGAGCTCTCGCGCGTCTCCACGCTGGCACCTGACGCCGATCTCACCGTTCTCACGGCAGAACAGGTGTCGCAGATCCGCGCCCTGATCTACACCGACGAAAACGATGCCCAGCTTCAGGGCCGCCTGATGGACGTTCTTTCGTAACACATCAACCATAGGTTGATAACCGGTTCAGGCTGGCGCGCCCTATGCGCGAACAAATGGACCGCACCGCGCAATCGGTGCGGTCTATTTCGTGAGAATGGCACGCACGCTGCTGCAAATGGGACAAAGTCGCGCGACTTTTCAACCGCGCAGCGTTTTTTGCTGACGTCCCCCTGCCCGCTGACGCATGATGCGCGGCAATTGAGCCGGCAGGTTTGCGAAATGCGGCAGACGGATTCTGATACGTCCATAGATCGAAGGCCGATTGTCCGGCTGCACCTTTTGGGATCGCTTTGCCTGCTCGACGGCGAAGGCGGCGATTGCACGCCCCAAAGCCTCCCGGCCCAAGCCCTGCTTGCCATGCTTGCGCTCGCACCGCGCGGCACCATCGGTAGAGCCAAGCTGCAAAGCCTGCTGTGGGCCCGCAAAGAGCCGCATTTCGCCTCGCAAAGCTTGCGCAGCGCACTCTACGCGTTGCGCCGCGATCTGGGCCGCGCCTCCGAAGAAGAGCTGCTGATTTCGGACAAGGCCAACGTGACGCTGCGCCGTGACGCGCTTTGGATCGACGTGCATGCGCTCGACGATCCGGCGGAAGCCTCGCGCATTCGGACCCGCTTCGGCGCGACCATGCCCGACCTCCTGGAAGGGCTCGACCTGCGCTCCGCTGACGACGAGTTCGAGGACTGGCTGCGGGTGCAGCGCAGCCATTGGCGCGACCGGCTCGAAGCGCTCTCGGAAGACCCTGCTCCCAGCCCGGCCCAGGCCACCGCCCGGCCACCCGCGCCGCAGCGACATATTTCGGTGATCGGCCTGCTTCCAAGCGCCGGCCAGCCCGCGGACAGCCTGCTGCGCTTTCAGGCCGACACGCTGCTCGAACAGCTCATCTTCGGCGTGCAGCACCTGGTCAGTGCCAATATCAACGACTTCCGTGAGTCCCTGCCCGGCAGCGCGCAGGGCGACAGCCTCGGCAATCGCCCCGACATTTTCCTGCGGATGGCCTGCGGCAGCTACGGCAACACCGCGGCGCTGCGTCTGTCAGCCTATCGCGGCACCGACAACAGCCTGCTTTGGACCCTCTCGGCAGACCAGCTCGACAAGGCCCGGCTCGACGTCGAGAACACTGGACTGGCGCGGTTCATCGGCGAGGGCATCGACCGGGTCTGCCACACCCTGATGACCCTGGACGGTGCCCCGCACCCGCAGGTGATTTCCCCGTTTCACGCCATCGTCGAGATGTTCCGCCTCGACCACACGGCGCTTGACGCGCTCAAGCTCGAATTGCAGCGCGCCTACGACGCGACGCGCAATACCAGCTACCTGAGCATTCTCGCCTATCTCAACACCTTCACCGTCGGCGAGCACTGGCAGAGTTTCTCGCGAGAGGTCGCCGAGGAGACGCAGGATCTCATTGCCCGCGTCGAGGCCGAGCAACCGTGGAACGGCGTCGCCATGGCGCTGGCCGGGCACGCAAAAGGCTACGTGCTGCATGACATGCTCGGCGCGGAACTGCTGCTGAAACGCGCCGTCGAGATCAATCCCTACATGGCGATCAGCTGGGACCACCTGGCGCTGCATGCGCTCTACACCGCCCGCTACGATCTTGCATCCACCGCCTCCCGCCGCGCCGAGGCCCTGGGCCATTGCAGCCCCTTCGCCTTCACCTACGAGCAGACCCGATGCATGATCGAAACGCTCGAGGGCCGCTTTGCCAATGCCACGGAGCATGGATTGCGAATCCTGGCGCGGCGGCCGCGCTACGGCGCGGCGCTGCGATATACCGCAATCAGCCTCGCCCATCTCGGGGAATTGGACAGGGCCCGTGACCTGATTGGCCGAATTCGCGAGATGGACCCGGATTTCTCCGCGAATTGGGTGGACCAGAACCGCATGGCGGTGAATGATGAAACCGGCCGGCTTATTCTGTCTGGCGGATTGAAGAAAGCGATTTGCTAAAAGCCTTGGGGGAAGCAAGATGTCTTCGTTTGGAGAAACCTTGAAAAACAGCTGGCTGCTTGCCGTGGGAGACAGCTTCGAGCTGTGCAAGCCCGCCACCGGCGAGACACGGCAGCAGACCGGCGGCCCCGTCCTGACGACGAATTCCGCAGGCAGCGGTGGCGCCTCCTCGGTGCTCAACAGGAACCGCAATCGGAACCGGAACAGAAATCGGAACAGGAACCGCAATCGAAACCGCAACCGCGCAAATGTCGAAGGTGGCAGCGCCTCCTACGAATACGGAGATATCCTGCTGCCGTGGCGTGAAATTGAGCGGCTCCACCAATTGCGTGATTATTGGATCGATCTTCCGATCGGACTGCCGCCAAGCCTTTCCGAATTGCACGCCCAAACGCTCGGGCTGATGGAAAAGCAGACCTTACTGCCGCTGATCGAGAACCGCGGCCGGCAGGACGAGATCCTGCGCGAAGCGGAGCTCGAACTCTCGGGCTACCTGCGTCCGCTCGGCATCGAGAACCTTGGCGGCTATGACAATACCACGGCTCTCTTCCTGATGGTGGCACGCCTCGCCGAGGAGGTCGGCATGCGCTACAAGGAGCGCTTCAACGTGCCCCGCCCAAGCGCGGTGGAGCCACGCCTGCGCACCTTCATTCCGGTTCCAGCGCACGCCTCCTGGCCGTCGAACCATGCGCTGCAGTCCTTCTCGATCGCCTTCGTCTTCAGCCGGGTGCTGCCCGAGCACCCCGGCATCGCCGAACTCTTCCGCAGCGCCCGGCGCATCGCAGAGAACCGGGAGTGGGCTGGCATCCACTACCCGGCGGACACCAAGTGCGGCCACGACCTCGCCCGGATGCTCGCGCCGGTGCTGGAAGTGGTGCTCGAGGAACAGATGCTGCGCGCCCGCGCGGAATGGCTCTGAGGGAGGACCGGACATGGCGCGCATCACCCCGCCCGAAGGCAATCGCGGTAACGGCCAATACGAGGGCTATCACGCCCTGTGGCATCTCTTCTCACTCGGCCTGATCGACGACCTGCAGAGTTTCGACAGCAGCGCCTGGGACAAGGCCGAGAAAAAGCTGGCGAAATCCGGCCGCCGGACCCGCGTCGCTTTGATAGATGTCTCGGTGGCCCCCAAGCACCCCAATCTCGAAGGCGCCATTGCCTGGGATCTCGCCGCCGATTTCTTTTCGAACCGCCTCGGGACCTTTCCCGACCCGGATCCGAACGGCACCCGCTTCGCAGAGCTTCTCGACGCGGCCGAGGCCATCGGCAACAAGGTGGCGAAGGCGCTCTTTGCCGAGATGAAAACCCGTCTCGCGGCCGAATACGATGATGCCGCCGCGGACCCTGCGCCGACCGCGCGGCGGATCTTTCCCGCCACCTCCGCCGCGTTTTCCGGGCATGGAACGGCGATGGCCGGGTTGATCGGCGCGCGCCCGGTGCCGGCCGACAAGGTGGATCTGATCGGCACCAAGGTCACACCGCTGCCCGGCGGCGCCACGCCGTCCGTCGACAGCCCGCTGGCCGGCCACGGCCTGCCCTACATCGGCATCGACCCGACCTGCGAGATCGTCCCGATCTCCACCAGCTTCGACCCGGACCCCGAGCAATTCCTCGCCGCGATGCTCTATGCTCATATCATCGACGCCGACCTCATCGTTCTTGCGCGGGACTTCCCCGATCCCTGGCGCAGCCCGATGACCGGCACACTCGGCAAGGGCGGCGCCGTCGACAGCGAAGAACTCGAACTGCTGCGCAAGAACCACCCGGTCAAATACAGCGAGGAAGAGGCCGCGCTCTGGGACGCGCTGCATGATCTCGTGCCCAAGATGTCGATCACCCGGCCCATTCTCTGCGCCAGCGGCAATGGCGGCGACAGCACCATGCTCTATCCCGGCGTTCTGGCCAGCGACAAGAACGGCATCATCCTCGTCGGCGCGCACACCAGCCTCGGCAAACGCGCCGGCTATTCGACCACGGGCAGCGCGGATCTGCCTGTCACCCTCTATGCCCCCAGCGGCGACAGCGAGCGGCTCGACAGCGAAATCATCCGGCTCGACCGGGTGTCTCCCGATTTCCGCGAAGACACCTACTCCCCGGGGGACCTTGCGGCGGCCGAAGACTTCTCTCCCCTCGACGTGATCAGCACCGACGTGCCGGGCGCCGCGGGCTACAACGGCAGCCCCTTTCCTGAAATCCTGCCGGAAGACGAGATGCTGCCGGACTACCGCTCCTACTACTGCCGGTTCAGCGGCACCTCGGCTGCCACCGCGATCGCCGCCGGCATGCTCGCCCTGGCCATGAGCACGGGAAAGATCGCCCGCGGCGACGGCATAACCGCGAAGAAGAAACTGCGCGGCAACACAGCGCCGACAGATGACATCAATGCGGAACCGAAACTGGTCTGGGCGTCCATCTAGCGGACACCGGACCGAGGCCGGGGTAACCGCCCCCGGCTTTGCCTGCGCGCCGAACTCATGTCGGCGGCGATGTCATAGTTCGAGGAGACTGCGCCATGCGCGAGCGGAGTTTAGGAAAGACGATCAAGACCCTGCTTCTTGCGCTGCTGAACGCGACCCTGATCCTGGTTGCGCTGTGCCTCTTCCTCGCCCTGCAATTGAGCAAGCGGGTCGAGCAGGTCACCGACAGTTTCGCGCGCAACATCGTGACGATCGATCCCCTGCGCCAGGAGATCGCCACCATGACCGCGGAAGTCTCCGGGCTGCGCGCGGACCTCGGGAGCCTGCGCGAGGGGGGCAGCGACATGACCACGGAGGCGGCGCAGCGGATCACCGCGCGGCTCGACACGCTCGACACAAGGCTCGACGCTGCATCGCAGCGCATCGAGCGCCTCCTAGACAGCCCGGAAGACCTCGTGGATCGCGCCGTTGAACGCGCAGCCGAAGAGCTCAGGCTGGGCATTCACGACTTTCGCAACTGCGTGCCGAATGCGGAAGTGTCCGCGGCCAATGCAAAGATCATGTTGCCGCCCGAGGCTGCCACTTCACCGCACAGCTCCGGCTGACCGGCCCACTCTTTGCGCCGCAAAAGCAAAAAGCGCCCGTTGGGGCGCTTGCATGTGG
>NZ_JAIVKX010000028.1 GCF_020524285.1 Alloyangia pacifica | reverse complement strand
GCTTCAAGGCGATCTGTCATGCCGAGCGCCGCAGCTACGGCGACATGCTCGACGTCCTGGTCGATGTCTGGGACGGGAAGATCGAGCGCATGGTCTAGCACGCCCAGCGCGGGCACGCGGATGGAGCGCAACCACGTCGTGTTCCGCTCCATCAAAGGCCACAGAAGAGCCGCTCATGCGCATTGGGCGGCCACCAGGGAGAAGCGGACCCCGCGGGACTACCGCCCCACGCGGCGCTCGATGAGCGGCGTCTGCCAACCGGTTCGGGACTTTGCTGCTGGCAGGGAAGCCGCGAAAACCGCCCCGGCAAGGACACCACCTTGCCCGGGCGACTAGCATCGGACAATCAATATGATGAAATGTTTGCCGTCACCTTCAGCACCGGGAGAATTCCGATGATCTGTTCTGGAGGGTCCTCCGGCCAAAACGTCCACTCACGGACATCTCCTAGGCTGACCTCGCTCGATGCGTTTGTCGAGTTGAGTCGCGCGCCCACTATGTATTGCGACCTATTCTTTCGGATAGATGCCGCACAGCTCTCCGCTCGTGCCGAAGAAGCGAGAAGGCGACGCGGCTTAAGACGCTCGGGGAAAGCACCGCGTCGCCAACCTGCTCGAGCAGGCGCGGCACCGGGACTAACGAATGCCGCAACGTCAATTGCAATCCGGTCGCGCTAGGCGCAACCAGCACTTCACGATTCGGCAACGCGGTGTGGCACCTGCGCACAACCGAGGCCAGCGGAGTCGCTCACCACCGAAGCTCGGGCCCGACTACACGCAAATCATCCCCCTCAGAGCTCACAAATTCGCGTCACAGCCCGACGAAGCGCTTCGGCCTACCCTACCCCCACGCGGGCATCACGCAGCTCTACGCTCAATTTGTGAGGTCGAACAAACTTCTGAAAACATTATCGCTTTTCGGCCTTGCGACGCTGGCGGGTCGGACATAGGTCGCCCCCCGCGAATGAGCGAGGACCGGCGTGCATCACACCTTCAACATCCCGATCTCCGTGTCGTGGACGCGCCTCAAAGATGAAGCGGCCTTCCGGGATGCTTCACTGCGCTACACTATCACGGACGCCCCCGGCGGCCAGCCGGTGACCCGCGGCAGGCTGCTCGCTGCGCCCGACATTGACCTGAGCCACTACACCTTCAAAGCCGGGATCGACTGGCTCGCGGTGCGGGTCTCGTTTCCAAGCGAAAGGAGTTGGCGGGAAGTCAGGGCAACTATCAACCCGGTGGTTAAAGAGCCCGGCAAAGGTGGCGTGTTCGTCTACGGCCCAGACTGGGAAGAGAACTACACCGGCGAGGAGTTCATCATCCGGATGAACGATCCGACGCGAGACCGCGTCAACCGCATGTGGCTCGCGCTGTGGTCAAAGGTCCGCCCTCCCCACAAACTCGTGCCACAACACCGCGTGGTGGCGCTCGAGGTCTTCGTCGATATCTTCCCAAAAAAGAGAAATGGCGACACAGATAGGGATTTATGGGCCCGGCGCGCCATGATGTCCGACTTGCTGCGCAAGCATGTGATCTTCGACAGGAGTTGGCTCAAGGACGAAGCCTTCGGGGAAAAGGATGACTGGCCGCGGTTCGTCGCGAGCTACGAGAAGTCGAACACAGAGAAGCCACTGACGAAAACACAGCACTTGATCCGCGCCCGCCAAGGTCCGCCGCCCGCTCTCAGCAAGAGAATGGACGAGCTTTGTTGGTGGGCGCGAGACGCAAAGCACCACATCGAGGTTCCGTTGAATGCCACCATGTATTTCGGGGGCGAGCACCGGCCACTGATGATCCGGCTGCAAGACAAGGTGCAGGACCTGAGAAAGGTAGAGACTGCCATAGACCTGAAACCGGAGCAGCGGCGTTCACGGATCGAGGTCCAGATGAAGAACACGCCGGAACTGAACATCTTGGGCGGGGAGGGCATCGAGACCATCGACGATCTGCGTACGTATAAGTTCAAGAGACTTCGCAAAGCCATCTTTGCCTTCCAGATGCCGACGCTTGAAAAGACTGCGGAAGGCGGTCCGACGGAGGCGGAGGTCGAGATCATGAAGCTAACCGGCTCTCTGGGCCTACCTCCACCAACGAGGCAGTTGGGACTACGCTGAGATCACCGGTAGCGCCACGTGCCAAGAAGACGGCCCAGGCCGCCTAGCCCGCAAAGGATATGGAACCAGGTTCACGTCGTTGAACAAGAAGGTTGTCCTCGCGTTGAACAAGCTGACCTGGTGACAGCGAGGACGCTTGGCGGCGCCGTGTCGCGCCGCCCGCGTTTTCTGGGAGCCTTCATGCAGAAGATCATGAGAACAGGAGGTGTAGAGCTACGAGGAGGACTGCTGGACGACGTGAACTGGGATGGAGATTACCAGTCAATAAGGACTGACTGACATTCGAGCGGCACGTCGAAAGCCCCAAGGCGGCGCGGACCCTTGCTAGAAAGGCGTTCCAGCGTGACGACCAAGGACACCCGCCTTGTTGGAGCAACCGCGGAAACGAGACAAAAAGTTGCAGACTGCGTCACCGAACTCGGTCTCACTCACCGGTCGCCACGACAAGGTTCCTCTGCGGTGCGGGCGAAAAATAAGAAGACACGGCCCCTGCATGATCGTGCCCTTGCACTCACATTATGACAAAGTCAGACTTGCACATTTGCAGGATATCAGCGCCACCTCATTCACTCGGCGTCCCCGGGAAGGGCACTACGTTGTCGCTGCGCATGAACGCGATGGCGCCTTCGCTCTCGATCGCTTCGAGGGCGGCGTTGCGGGCCTCCTTGTCGGACTTGAACTGATCGTCCCAGACGTGGCTCGTCCCCTCATAGTCGACGACCTCGAGCGCCCAGAAGTCGTCGGCTTCCAGACGGTAGATTTCTATGTCGAAGCGGAAACCGTCGATCACGACGGACTGGCTCTTGCCCGACGTCACGAGGCTCGGCTCTTCATCTTCCATCGCGGTCTCCTTCGGGCTGCTGCTGCTCGGCTTCCACTTTGCTCGCGCGGCCCGCCCGGTCAAGCTCTTGGCGACGATCGAGCGGCGATCTTGCGAACATCCGCGCTCCGCGCAAACAGGCATCTCGCCAGAGCATTCTGAGGTGCGCGTAGGTGCGCACCGACTGCTGACCTTACCCCGCGATAGCTCGGACGATGGGACGACGCTCAGGCGTCGTTCTGTGAAGCCTCAGCCTGTTCGACCGCTTCCTTCAGCCGCTTCAGCGCCCGCGACACAGTGTCTGCCCGCCAGAGTGACCCGCGCGTGGTGCGCAGCCCATCGGCATTGGCCTGCTCCGCAATCCGCGCCAACGTCGCCTTCTCGCCGCTGGCCACCATCCTGTCGCGCACCTCGCCCAATTGCCTGGCCACTTTCAGCGCGGCATCGTGGCGGGCTAGAGCCGACGCCTCGGTCGCAGCGAATGTCTGCTCAGCCAGATCGACAGACGAGCGCTTTCGCTTTGAAGAAACGAGGACGAACTTGGGGTCTAACTGCCCGCTGAACAAGAGCTCCGTGTGTGCCTGCGACAAATCAGATAGGACCTTCATGTTCTGCCGTACACCGCGAATGCTCGAAGCGTATGGCAGCAACTCGCGGTGTAGGGCTTTCCGCAGACCAGAGCTTTCACATGCACGAAAGAGTCGCCCTATGTCGTCGAGCAGCACCGAGCCTCCTGCCTGTAGGTGCTTCTGAAGCGCGGGCAATGACCCCAGACCCCGCACGTTCCGGCAATAGTCGTGGAGGAAAGGCAACTCACCCGAGCCGCCAGCCATTTCAAAGGCGCGCTCGAGGTTGAGCACCTGCTGTCGGATCGCAGGGTGCTCCCGATGGAGCTTTCGACGACCGTGGGTCGCCAAGACGTATGCTCTAAGGTCTGCCATTGCGTCTACGTATCAACTACGCAGACAACTGCAATCATGACATCGCGCATCACCCCGTACAGCAGCACCCGGACTTTCTGTCCGGATGTGTCCGGGAACCATGCTGGCGGCGACAGCGAGAAAAAAATCTTGTTGGCAAGCGTCTGTGATTGATTACTTTTTCGAGATCGTCGTGGGCTCCCACCCGACGGACGCGCCCACCCAGGGTATAATGTAGTCATCGCAAAGAAGAAGAGGCCGACATGCCCCGCCCCCAAGACCGTCGCCGATGCCTGCCAAAGCTGGCTCAAGACCTGCGAGCGCAACGAGCTCGAACGCTCTACGCTCAAAGCTTACCGCAGCCACGCCCGGGTCCACACTGAACCGAAGATCAGTAGTCTTCTGCTCACCGAACTCACCCGCAGCCAGGTCCGCGACTTCATGAACGAACTCCTTGACGACGGCGTCTCCAAGTCCGTCGTGCGCAAGGTGATGGTCAGCTTGCGCGCCGCGCTCTCCGAGGCCGTCGAGCGAGAATGGATCGAGCACAACGTCGCCTCCGACGTGAAGATGCGCCGCCATCGCCGCACCGAGCAGGACGAGCGGATCATCCCGACCAAAGACGAGATCAAGCTGATCATCGACAACGCGCCGGCGTCGCATCGCGTCATGTTCATCACCGCCATCTTCACCGGCATGCGCATCTCGGAGTTGCGCGGTCTGACCTGGGACAACATCGATCTCGATCGCGGCCTCGTGCAAGTTCGTCAGCGCGCCGATGAGCACTGCGTCCTCGGAAAACCGAAGAGCCGCGCTGGCTACCGCGACATCCCGATGGCCCCTAGCGTGAAGGAAGCTCTCGAGCAGTGGCAGGGCCAGGTTCCCGAGACCGCCCAGCGTCTCGTCTTCCCGAACGGCGCGGGCAAGATCCAGAACTACGCCAACATCTACAACCGCGTGTTCAAGCCGATGTTGGTGGCGAACGATATCGTCAACGACGCGGGCGAGCCGAAGTTCGGGTTGCATGCTCTGCGCCACGCCGCGGCCTCGCTGTTCATCGAGCAGGGCTGGAACCCGAAGAAGTTTCAGACGCTGCTCGGGCACGCCTCAATCAACATGACGATGGACGTCTACGGTCACCTCTTCGAAAACGCCGAGGAAGATGTGTCGATGTTCGAAAAGCTCGAGAGCGATCTAATGGCGGCATAGGAGAAGCCGATATGGCATCGACCATCTTCGCGGCGGCGCGTCCAGGATAGTCGGTTGACGTCCTCAATGTTTTGAGAGGAAATCCGCCGTGAAGACGGGTTTCCCGATTTGCGCTATGCGGCCCGAAGGCGCCGTTACGAAATACGCATAGACGTCATTCGGCTTGGATCGTTGAAAGGTATTCGATCAGAGCAAGGATACGGGTGCGGACGTAAGCTTCGGTCTCTTCGGGCCCGAAATCGTAGTCCTCGTCCGACTCGTTAACACGCGCACGATACCGCTGCCCCCACACCGGCATATCGCGAGCACCGTGCACTGTAACATCCTCGCTCCCTTCAATAACGCCGTAGACTTTCTGCACCGGGAAGACCCCGCCGTTGTTTTTCTGAAGCATCGTCAAGGACGGTAAGCTCTGTGTGGCTAGGTATTGGACAATAGCACCATCGCCCTCCCCCTTTGCGCCATGACAGGCCGAACAGCTATTGAGATACTCGAACTCGCCAAGCGTCATTCCCGCCGCATGAGCCGAGGCCGAAATAGCTAACAAACCCGCCGTCGCCGCGACCGCCACCAAAGAAGCTCTAGACATCGTTCCTCCTCCTCCTTCTCGTAAGCTGAGTCTTCAAAATACCGTAGGTAGCGCTCACAGGATTGAGATACGTCAAGACCTCGGCTGCTGGCAGCAAGATTTCGCTCCGGCTTGTTCATCGCCGCCGGAAGCAAAACACTTACGCTTCGTGTTATTCTTTTCGGTGTTCGTTGCAGCTTCGGCTCCGCCAGACCGTGGAGCGCGATGTCTTTTGCCCTATCCGCCTTTTACCCGAGCTTGAGACGGACACGTTGCACGCCACACGCATCGACCTGCAGGACGGATTGAAAATCCTCGTGTCGGTGGTTCGATTCCGCCCCCGGGCACCACTTCCCCAAGTGGACATAGCTATTTCAAGAACTTGAGCGGCAATTTTGCCCCGCCGCCGAAGCTTGCCTTGGAAAGTGGAACAGTTTCACCCTCGCCTTGTTCTGCACTCATCTTCCGAAGCGAGCTTTCTAGCGGGCAGCGCGGGTGCAACGCGTGACCTCTTTCACCGCTTGATGACCAGCGATCGCCCTGACCCCGAATTTGGTACATCCCTCGGCCCTGCGCCTGCCCCGGCGACGCGGTAGGCGTGACATGTCTCTGGCAAAGACTGCTACTGACCGAATGCACCCGCAGCGGGCGCGGACCATGTACAGGGCGCTGCGGGATACTTGGGCTGGTCGAGGCTCCCGGCGCTGCGTCCGAAACATCGGGTCGTCACGGCCTCCACGAGCCCTAAACTGAAACTTCGAGAGGTTGACCCACGCAAAGGCATCGGCGCGTCGCGGGCTTCGAAACACCGGCGAGCCGCCGGCCTTTGCGTTGACCCTGTGCCGCAGCAGGGGTCGCACCACAGCGAAGGTCTGAAGGGTCATATTGAATTGCGCGGCTTTTTGGCAGAACGTTCTGCCAGAGCGGACGAGGCAAGCCGCGGATCGGAAACAAGATGCTGAACAGGATATTCAGAGGCTCCAAGCGTCCGCCAACCGCCGGGAAAGGCGAAATCGAGCTGCCTGTGATCTGGATGCTTGGCAAGACCGGCGCGGGAAAATCCTCGCTGGTCTGCGCGCTCACGGGACAGTCCGATGCCGCGATCGGAAACGGGTTCCAGCCCTGCACGCGCTCGGCGCGCAGCTACGACTTCCCCCCCGAACAGCCCCTCGTGCGCTTTCTCGACACCCGCGGCCTAGGCGAGGCCGGCTATGAGCCGGCCGAGGACCTCGAGGCCTGCCGCGACCGCAGCCACGTCCTGCTGGTCGTCTGCCGGCTCGACGATCCCGTCCAGGGCATGGTCGCCGATGCGCTGTCGGATATCGCCCGCGCGGACGGGCGCATGCGTGCCATCCTCGTGCTCACCGGCAAGGACCTGGTGACCGACCCGGAGGCCCGCGAGCGCGCGGAGCGCACCATCGCCGCCCGGATGACCCGGGCCGCCGGACACGAGCTTCCCGCGGTCAGCCTGTCTCTGGCACCGAGTGAGGACACCGATGTCGAGGGGCTGGACGCCCTGCGCCAGCACCTGCTCGAGGCGCTGCCGGCGGCGGGCCTGCTGCTGGAGAAATCCCGCAGCTCGGATGCCGAACAGGTCGAGTTCGAAAAGCACAAACGCTGCGTGCTGTCCTATGCCGGGGTGGCGCTCACCAGCGATCTCGCGCCAGTTGTCGGCATGGTCGCGGTGCCCGCCACGCAGCTCAAGATGCTGCACGAGCTGGGCCTGCGCTACGGGGTGAAATGGGACCGCAAGATCGGCGCCGCCTTTCTCAGCACCATGGGGCTCAGCGTCGGCGCGCGCTATGCGACGAATTTCGGCCTGCGCGAGCTGGCCAAGCTGATCCCGGTCTACGGCCAGACCGCGGGCGCCGCCACCGCGGGGGCGATCAGCTTCGCCACCACCTACGCCATCGGCCGGGCCGCCGCCTATTACCTCTACCGCAGCTCGCAGGGCAGCCCACCGAGCGAGGAGGAGCTGCGCCGGGTCTACCAGCGCGCCTTCAGGAGGTCCTCGGATGAAGCTGACTGAGCGCCTCCGACCGGCGCTGCTGCGCTGGGACCGGCTGCTGGCGGTGGCGGCGCTCGCCCTGCCCTTCGTCGCGGCGATGCTCGCCGGCTTCGCCTGGATGATCGAGCACGGCTGGCTCATCGAATTCATCGTCGGCTCGATCTCGCTCGGCGGGCTGGTCGCGCTGATCCGGCTGGTGCGGCTCTGGATGCGCGGCCGCGAGGCCGGGCCCGCGCCCCGGCCGGACCAGTTGCACGCCCGGGTCGACCCGGCCTGGGGCGAGCGCGAGATCGGTGCCTTCGAGGCCGCACAGACCTTCATCGAGGAGAAGACAACCAGTGCCCTGCCCTGGGCCGAGCTGCAGCCGATCGCGCAGGAGGTGGTGCAGCGGGTCGCGGCCGCCTCGGGCAAGGGCGACAAGGGGGTGCTCGACTTCACCGTTCCGGAGGCGCTGCTGCTCATCGACCGCGTCGCCGTGCGCCTGCGTGCGGACATCCGCGACAAGGTGCCCTTCTCCGACAGCATCTCGGTGGGCACCCTGCTCTGGCTCTGGCAGCGCCGCGACGTGGCCTGGAAGGTCAAGACGCATGGCTGGAACGCCTGGCGGGTGATCCGCGCGGTCAAATCCCTGCCCACCGCCGTGCTGCGCGAGATCGAGGGGGTCATCGCCGAGGGCCATTCGTCCTTCGTGACCAGCGAGGGCACGGCCATCCTGCAGGCGCTGCTGCTCGAGGAGGTCGCGGCGGCGGCGGTCGAGCTCTACTCCGGGCGGTTGCGCTTTTCCGATTCCGAACTTCTCGATCTCGGCCTCGCCTCCAGCGAGCTCGACCGGGCCCGGCTTGCGGCGAGTGACATGCCGCTGCGCATCGCCGTCGCAGGCCAGATCAGCGCCGGCAAGTCGAGCCTCGTCAACGCGCTGCTCGGGGCAGATCTCGCCGAGGTCGACACCATCCCGACAACCGACACGCCGAGGACCTACCCCACCGACTTCGACGGGGTCGAGGCGATGCTGCTCGACATGCCGGGGCTCGACGGCTCGCCCCGGCTGGCCCGGACGGTCGCCGAGGAGTTGGCGCGCGCAGATCTCGTCATCTGGACCATCCGCGCCAACCGCCCCGCGCGCGAGATCGACCGCGCGACCATCGCAATGCTTCGCGAGATCATCACGGGCGACCCTCGTCGCCGCATGCCGCCAGTGGTGGTGGCGGTCTCCTGCATCGATGAGTTGCTGCCCGACTGGCCCTTTCCCGAAGGCCATCTCACCGCAGAGGCGATGGAGCGCGTCACCGAGGTCGTCCTGGCGGTGCAGCAGGACATCGCCGACCCACGCGCCACCGCCAACACGATCCCGGTGGTCCTGACCGAGCCCGACTGGAACGTGGATCGCCTGCGCGCCCGCATCGACAGCCTCATTGGCGCGGCGCTCGACACGCAGCGAAACCGGCTGAGGATCGAGGCCAAGACGACCGGCGTGCTGCAAGAGGCCAGCCGCGCCGGACGCGGCCTGCGCGGCGCGCTCACGGCCATCGGACGGAAGTACACGCATGGCAACGAAGCGGAGGACGGCGAGACCTAGACCTCCATTCGATCTCCGCCGCACCCCCGCGCCCTCTCGGAGATCACCCGCAAGATCATGGTTCAAGCCACGCTGCGTGGACGGCGCGCGGATGGGCGAATGGGTGACAAAGACAGATCTCAATGATGAAGCCCGGCGAGATGAACCAGGAACGGCGCAAGAGCCTGCCACCAGGAGCGCCAGACCGAGGCATGCTTGCGCGCACCTGAGACCGCCGGGAAGGCCTTCGCAATGAGCGGTCCGAGTGTCAGCGCGCGAGGCACCGCCAGACGAAGACGCTTCGGCGGGACAATCAGATTGATTGGGTGCAGGGCAGACCCGACGCTTCTGTGCCGGCCAGTCCAGGTCCTGCAGGTCGCCCAAGACCTCGGGGCGTCTCACACAATGCGATCGCCCGACGTCGAAGCACGAACCCCGTGTCAGCGGCAGCGCAAAAAGCAGCGGCCGTTCGGCGGGATGGTCCTGCTGCGGGTGAGCTACACGGTGGATATGACCAGCGCCACAATGGCGACCGCCAGGACGGGCAGCGCAAGCAGCAGAGGCAGCGGGAAGTGGTTGATCATCGGCGTCGGCTGATAGCAGTTGCCGCATTCGTCGACGCCCAGGCGCATCTTGTGACCACAGGAGCGGCAATGGAAAAAACGACGGCTCTGAATACTCATGACGACATACTCAACACAAAATTAAGAATAAGGAATCAATAAGGCAGTTGCAGCCTAACGCTAAGGCTCAACGTGCGAGTGTGTAAAGAGAGCTTTCATGATCAATGCGTTGTGGTTCAGTTGAGCCACACCTCGCTGCGCATGAGAGCGGGTCGCCGCACCCGGAACGCGCGCCTCGCGCGCGCAATAGTTGAACACCTGCACCGCCGACCGAAACGCAAACTCCGGCAACCCAAGGCATTGTGCGGCGCACGAAACCAGACCCTGCGTGCCGCCTTGCTGCCCTCAGCCGCAGGTAGGACGTCCTGCGTCCCGGCACGTACGGCCCCAAGCGTGCTGACGATCACGGTGTCGAGCGCAACAAGACGACGAGGTGCGACAGCACCTAGGCGACCACGGCTCGCCGCATCGCTCACGCCGGCCAAGGCAAGACCCAACACCAGCGCGCCGCGGAGGTGGACCTCGGGCGACGGCACGTGATCTCGACGATGACGAGCGGCGAGATGCGCGCCCCGATCAACTACATGCTCTGGCACGCCCAGCGCGAGCGCGCGGATGGAGCGGGGCCTCGTCGCATCCATCCTGACAGAGCCCGCGGATGAGCCGCCAAGAGGCCCCTTTTCACCGATCCACACGGCCACCGCGGACGACCCTACATGCACTACGGACGCTCCCGGTCGAAGGTGAAATCTCCTTCGGCGACATGGCGCAGGTACGCGCAGGGCTCCTCTCGCTGATTCAGATGCGCCCATGCACGCGCCGCGAAAGCATCTGGCTTGAAGAACAGGATGGATGTGTTGAGTTCAGCGTGGGACACTGTGCGCTCCATGTCGATCGACGCCATGAGCGCGCTCCGGTCCTCGGCGGAAAGGGCCATGATCTGGCTGTTGTAGGCAAGGTATTCGCTGGTCGCGAGGCATATGCCCGCCGGACAAGGCAATGCATCATGCGCGGCATGCGCCAATTCGTGCACCACGATGCTGTCGAAGAAACGGTCGGTGGGCACCGCTCCGAACAGGCCGTCCTGCCCGCGCTGCGCCTCGAGCCGCGCGGGCGCAAGCACCTCGATCAGATCCGCGCCGCAGTGATACAGCCCAACGCAGCCCTCGCCCAGGCCATCCTCGACAACGCGTATCGTGACCATGCGCGTCACAGGCAGACCGCATTGTGCCAGCCCTGGCACGGCCCGCGTGGCCACCCTGCACACCCGCTCGGCAACAGCCGCATCGCCGCCGAGGACCGTCACCGGCGCCCCCTCGCACAGGAGCCCTGCCCCGACACTCGGCGCCGGCAGCGACAGAAAAGCCAGGAACAGACCGCATCTGACGAACATGTCATGATCTTAGCAAACCGCATTCGCAGGTCGAGCGTCCGTAGGCGCTGGCGGACTATCGGCGACAGGCGACGCGGCTCAAGACGCTCGGGTAAATCACCGCGTCGCCACCTGCTCGAGCAGGCGCGGCACCGGGACTAGTCAATGCCGCAACGTCAAGTGCAATCCGGTCGCGCCGAGCGCAACCGGCGCTCTGCGATTTGCCGCCGCGGTGTGGCACCAGTGCATGACCCCGGACAGCCGGGCAGCTCGCCGGGCCCGACACCGACCTGCTCGCCGGGATGACCATGACGGGCCGACTGCACCGAAGGCGCCGTTCTGGTGCTCCGCCCTGCGCTGCTGCGATCCGCCGCGCGACAGCCATCTTGACGGGAGCGGGCAGTTCTTCATGCTTCGAAATGAAGATCTTACTGGCACTCCTTTAAATTCCATTTATAGAATATGAAAAGTTACTCATGAGGGACTGACATGCGACCCACCGCCCTGTCGTTACTCCTGCTCTGGGCAGCCAGCCGCGCGCTGGCCGAGCCCTGGTCCGTGACCAGCGAGCAGATCACCGAATGGAAACCGGTGTACGGCGAAGTCGAAACCCGAAACGAACTGCCCGCCCGCGCCCGCATCGCCGGCACGCTGGTCGAACTTTCGATCACCGAGGGCGACCGCGTCGAGGCGGGGCAGCTCGTCGGGACCGTCGAGGACGAGAAGCTCTCGGTTCAGATCGACGCGCTCGATGCCCAGGCCGAGGCGCTGCGCGCGCAGCTCACCAACGCCCAGGCCGATCTTGACCGCGGCCAGACCCTGCAGCGCAGCGGCACGATTTCGGCGCAGCGGCTCGACGCGCTGCAGACCTCGGTAGATGTGCTGACCAACCAGGTCACCGCGACCGAAGCGCAGCGCCGGGTTGTCCAGCGGCAGATCGAGGAAGGCGGCGTCACCGCCCCCGAGGCAGGCATCGTGCTCTCGGTGCCGGTCTCGCGCGGATCCTTCGTGGCGCAGGGCGAGACCGTCGCGGTCATCGGCAGCGGCGGCGCCTTTCTGCGCCTGTCGATCCCCGAGCGCTTCGCGCAGACCCTGGCCGAGGGCGACCGGATCGAGATGGCGCGTGGCCCCGGCGCGGCAAGCCCCACCGAGACAGGCACCATCGCCGGCACCATCGCCAAGCTCTACCCGCAGATCGAGGGCGGACGCCTGCAAGCGGATGTCGAGGTCGAGGGGCTGGAAGAGCGCTACGTCGGCCTGCGCCTGCCGGTGCGCCTGCCGGTTGGCACGCAGGAGGCGGTGCTCGTGCCCGAGGTTGCGCTCAGCCGCGGCGGCGGGCTCGACATGGTAACCGTCGAGACCCCCGAGGGGCCGGTGCAGCGCATCGTCGTGCCGGGCCGGGAAGTGACCCGCGAGGGTGCCGCATGGCGCGAAATCCTGACCGGGCTCGAACCCGGCGAGACGGTCATGGTGCCCGATGAGTGATCGTGACACCGGGCCCAGCGGGGCCCTGGGACTGGCCGGGCACCTCACCCGCGCGTTCCTGAACTCGCCGCTCACCCCGCTCTTCCTGATCGCCTCGCTGGCGGTCGGACTCATCGCCCTCGCCGCCCTGCCGCGCGAGGAGGAGCCGCAGATCTCGGTGCCGCTGGTCGACATCCACGTGCAGGCCAACGGGCTGCGCGCCGCGGACGCGGTCAAGCTGGTGACCGAGCCGCTCGAGACCATCGTCAAGGGCATCGACGAGGTCGAACACGTCTATTCCGAGACCCGCGACGACGCGGTGATGGTCACCGCGCGCTTCGACGTCGGCGTCTCCTCGGACACCGCGATCCTGCGCGTGCGCGACCGCATCCTTGCCAACCTCGACCGCATCCCGGTGGGCATCCCCGAGCCGCTGATCGTCGGCCGCGGCATCAATGACGTGGCCATCGTGGCGCTCACCTTCTCGCCCGCCGAGGGCCAGACCGGCGTCACCCCCGCCGACCTGACCCGCGTGGCGCGCGAGGTCGAGGCGCGGCTCGCCGCCATCGAGGACGTCGGCCTCACCTATGTCATCGGCGGCACCGAGCCGCAGCTTCGGGTGAACCCCGATCCGGCGCGGCTGGCGCTCTACGGGATCACCCTGCAGCAGCTCTGGGGCAAGATCGAGGGCGCCAACACCTCGCTGCCGCTCGGCACCCTGCGTGAGAGCGGCAGGCAGATCGGGCTGGTGGTGGGCGAGACGCTGACCACCGCCGAGGAGATCGGCAACCTCGAGCTGACCGCCCGCGACGGGCGCACCGTCTACCTGCGCGACGTGGCCGAGGTGACCCTCGAGACCGACACCGGCTCGGAGTACGTCAGCACCGTCAGCCACGGACCCGAGAGCCCCGAGAACCGCCCTGCCGTGACGCTGGCACTGGCCAAGCGCGCCGGGGCCAATGCGGTGGTGGTGGCAGAGGAAATCCTGCACCGGGTCGAGGCGATGGAGGGCAATATCATCCCCTCCTCCATCGAGGTCGAGATCACCCGTGACTACGGCGAGACCGCCGACGAGAAGGCCAACGAGTTGCTCTTCCACCTCGGATTGGCGACCATCTCCATCGTCATCCTCGTGCTCTTCGCCATCGGCTGGCGCGAGGCCATCGTGGTCGCCATCGTGATCCCGGTGACCATCCTGCTGACGCTCTTCGCCGCCTGGATCATGGGCTACACGCTGAACCGCGTGTCGCTGTTTGCGCTGATCTTCTCGATCGGCATCCTCGTCGATGACGCCATCGTGGTAATCGAGAACATCGCCCGCCACTGGGCGATGAAGCGCGAGGGCCAGAGCCGCTTCGGCGCCACCGTCGCGGCGGTGGCCGAGGTCGGCAACCCGACCATCGTGGCGACGCTGACGGTGGTGGTGGCGCTGCTGCCCATGCTTTTCGTTTCGGGCCTCATGGGCCCCTACATGAGCCCCATTCCCGCCAATGCCTCGGCGGCGATGATCTTCTCGTTCTTCGTCGCCGTCATCATCACGCCGTGGCTGATGCTGAAGATCGCCGGCCGCGCCCCGCTGCACCACGGCGCCGAGCACGGCACGGCGGGCGGCGCGCTCGGCCGCGTTTATGCCGGCATCGCCCGGCCACTGCTGGCGCGCAAATCCGTATCGGCGCTCTTCCTGCTGGTGGTCGCGGTGCTCTCCTTCGGCTCGCTCGCCGCGCTCTACACCCGTGACGTGACCGTCAAGCTGCTGCCCTTCGACAACAAGTCCGAGCTTTCGGTGGTCATCGACCTGCCCGAGGGCAGCGCGTTGGAGAGCACCGCCGCAGTGGCGCAGCAGGTGGCCCGCGTGGCGCTCTCGCTGCCCGAGGCGATCTCGGCCCAGACCCATGCGGGCACCGCCTCGGCCTTCAACTTCAACGGGCTGGTGCGCCACTACTACCTGCGGCAGCTGCCCGAGATGGGCGACGTGCAGATCAACCTCGCGCCCAAAGGCGAGCGAGACCGCACCAGCCACGAGATCGCGCTCGACCTGCGCGAAAAGCTGACCGCGCTCGACCTGCCCGAGGGCACGGTGCTGAAAACCGTCGAGCCACCCCCCGGCCCGCCGGTGATCTCGACGCTCATGGCCGAGGTCTACGGCCCCGACGCCGAGACCCGCCGGATGGTCGCCGAGCGCGTCCGCGCCGCTTTCGACGAAATTCCGTACGTGGTCGACGTTGACGACAATTACGGCGTACAGGCCCCACGCCGCCGAGTGGTGCTCGACCCCTCCGCGCTGGATTTCTACAAGGTGCAGGAAGCGGACGCGCTCGACACGCTCTCGCTGCTCTACGGGACCGGCACCGTGGGCTACTCGCATCGCGGCGGCGAGCGGCGGCCCATCCCCATCGTGCTGTCGCGCGACCGGTCGGACCGGGTGATGGATGCCACCGCGCTGTCGACCCCTGTGCCCGCCGACGCCCTGCCCGGCGGGCGCGGCGTGGTAGAACTGGGCGACGTGGTCACCGTACAGGACGAGCTCACCTCCTTCCCGATCTTCCGCCACAACGGCATCGAGACGATCATGGTGATGGGCGAGATGGCGGGCGCGTTTGAGTCGCCGCTCTACGGCATGCTCGCCTCGGCGGATATCTTGGACGGTCTCGACTGGCCCGAGGGGCAAAAGCCCAGCATCGCGATGCACGGCCAGCCGCAGGACATCTCCGCCCCGAGCATCCTGTGGGACGGCGAATGGGAGGTCACATGGGTCACTTTCCGCGACATGGGCGCGGCCTTCGCAGTGGCGCTGCTGGGGATCTACATTCTCGTTGTGGCGCAGTTCGGCAGCTTCCGCCTGCCGCTGGTGATCCTGACACCGGTGCCGCTGACCTTCCTCGGCATCATGTTCGGGCACTGGCTGTTCGGGGCGCCCTTCTCGGCGCCTTCGATGATCGGCTTCATCGCGCTGGCGGGGATCATCGTGCGCAACTCGATCCTGCTGGTGGATTTCATCCGCCATGCGAACCCCGAGAAACCGCTCGACGTGGAGACGCTGATCGAGGCCGGGGCGACGCGCTTCAAGCCGATCCTGCTGACCGCTCTGGCGGCAATGATCGGCGCGGCGGTGATCCTGATGGACCCGATCTTCCAGGGGCTGGCGATCTCGCTGCTCTTCGGCCTGCTGACCTCGACCGCGCTGACGGTGCTGGTGATCCCGGCCATCTACCGGCTGGCCAAGACCTGAGGCGGGCCTGACGCGCGCGGTCGCGCCGAGCCTGCGCGCGTCACTGCCGCATGATCTCGGGCCGCAGGGAAAACGAGATCATCAGCACGTCCTTGCGGGCCTGTTCGTCGATGTCATGAGCCTCGAGCGTGGTCATGATGTCCTCCATGGCCGCGAGGTATTCACCCGCACTGATGTTCATGCCGCGGTGGGCCTCGACCATGCTGCGGCCAGTGTAGGTCTCCGGTCCACCACTGCCAGCTCCGAAGAAGTCGCACAAATGCGCCTTTGCCGTCTCGAGCCGGTCCGGCATCTCGAGATAGGGCAGGAACCGCGCCTGGATCACCGGGTTCTTCATGTGCGCCTCGATGACGTCATCCACCAGCGCCGCGATACCGGGCTTGCCCCCAAGCCGGTCGTAGAGTGTGCGTTCCATTTGATCCTCCTGTCGTCGTCACGTCTTTTGGCGAGTTCTCGCCAAGGCTTTGCGTCCCGGAGCAAGACCGTTCGCGGAACCATAGGTGGTAAGCAGGCACGCCGCGGGGCGCGCCTGCCTGGGGCGGTCACTGCGCAGCTTCGGTCACGGTCTGCGGCTGGATGTTGTGATTGACCCGGAAGAGGTTCGCCGGATCGTAGCGTGCCTTGATCTCCCTCAGCCGATCGAGATTGCCCCCATAAGCCTCTGCCAGGCGTTCGGGTTCGTCCTCGGGCATGAAGTTCACGTAGACGCTGGGGGCCGCATCCGCCGCCGTCGCCTCGAAGAGACCGCGGGCCCAGGATATGCAGGCCGCGTCATTGGCCGGATCGTCCCACCGCGTGTGCACGTTCATGGTGAAGTGGCTGTCGCGCTGCGGAAACGCCGTCGCGCCCGAAGCGACCCGGGCCATGGCGCCGCCGACGTGGGCGATGAACACCTCGCATTGCGGGTCGGGCAGGTGACCGACCGCCTCGAGAATGGCGCCGATCGTGCCATCACCGAGAGCAAGGAAGTCTCGGCTCTTCCAGTAGTTGCGCGCGCCCGGCGTGAGCAGCGGATCGAAGGCCGCCTGCCATCCGGTGAACGGGTGCGGGCCGATCACGTCGGCGATGGGTGAGCCGAGCGCCCGCAGGTCGCGCATCGCAGCCTCGCCCTCGGCCATGTCACCGGCGTAGCAAGCGGCAAAGATCAGCACTTCGCGGCCATGCCACTCCTCGGGCAGGAAGGGCAGCGGCGGCGCCTTGCGCAGCACCGACCAGATCGTCAGCTCGTCCGGAGCCGCATCGCAAAGCTCGCGGAACTTCGGCAACAGCTCGGCGGCCTCGGACAGCGGATGTACGATCAGGCCCGACAGCACCTCGGGGCCGACGGGGTGCAGGCGAAACTCGAAAGACGCCACCACCCCGAAATTGCCGCCGCCGCCGCGGATCGCCCAGAACAGGTCGGGGTTCTCGGTCTCCGAGACCTTCAGCACGCTGCCATCCGCAGTGACCACCTCGGCCGACAGCAGGTTGTCGATGGTCATGCCGTACTTCCGGGTGATCCAGCCGAAGCCGCCGCCCAGAGTCAGGCCGGAAATGCCGGTGGTCGAATTCACCCCGACCGGAACCGCAAGTCCATGTTCCTGCGTCGCGCCGTCGACATCGCCGAGGGTCGCGCCGGGCTCGACGCGCGCGGTGCGGGCCTCCGGGCCAACCTGCACCGAGCGCATCTGCGACAGGTCCAGCATCAGCGACCCCTCTTCGACCGCGAGCCCGGCGATCTGGTGGCCGCCCGCACGCACCGACATGCGCAGGCCGTGATCCCGGGCGAAATTCACCGCCGCGCGGATGTCCTCGGTTCCCATCGCCCGGATCACCAGCGCGGGCTTGCGGTCGACCATGCCGTTCCAGATTTCCCGCGCCTCGGTGTAGCCATCGTCTCCTTCGGCCAGCGTCGCGCCGCGCAGCCCTGCGTCGAGCCCGGCCCGGTCCGCATCGCTGACGGCATGTCTGGCGCCATCCAGACCGTTCACATCAATTCCGTTGGTCATGATCTCCTCCACTTTTTCGGGGCAGAGACCGGGACCGGCCGTGCCCGCGTGTCGAACCGTCGTGGTCCGCGGTTCTTGGGCAAAGAGGATGAGGCTGAGACGAATCTGAAACCAGTGACGGATCTGGACCGGCCGGTCCAGGTTCTGGACTGGATACAGAAAGCTGAATGTAAGCTATACTCCTCCGCGCAAACGAGGAGCCCGCAGATGTCCAATGCCAGCTACTTCCAGTTCTGCCCCGTCGCCATGGCCGCCGAAATCCTCTGCACACGCTGGACGATGGTTCTCGTCCGCGAGCTTGTTGCCGGCTCGACGCGGTTCAACGACCTCAGGCGCGGCGTGCCGCGCATGTCCCGTTCGCTGCTGGCGCAGCGTCTGCGCGAGCTCGAAGCCGCGGGGATCGTCGAACGGCGGCCGGTGCCCGGCTCGCAGAACGTCGACTACCTGCTCACGCCGGCCGGCAAGGATCTCATGTCGATCGTCGAGGCCTTTGGAATCTGGGGCCAGAAATGGGTGAGGTCGGAGCCCTCGTTGGAGCGGCTCGATGTCTCCTTGCTGATGTGGGACATGCGCCGCAATCTCGATCCGAGCCCCCTGCCCCCGCGGCGCGTCGTCCTGAACTTCCGCTTCCCAGAGCTCCCTCCGTCGAAACGCTCCTGGTGGCTGATTGTCGAGGAGAACGGCGCGGTCGATCTCTGCCTTGCGGATCCCGGGTTCGAGGTCGACCTCTTCGTCACCACGGATCTGCGGACCATGACCGAGATCTGGATGGGGCTCGCGACCTGCAAGTCGGCGACAAAGCTCGAGATGGACGGCAATCGCGAGGTCGCCGAGACGATGCAGAAATGGCTCGGCCTGAGCCCCTTCGCCGCGCAGAAGAAGCTCGTGAGCTAAGGCCGGCCTCCGGAGAGGGCCGACGCGCTTCGCCACCCTCCGGATGCAAGCGCGCAGGCGACCATCACGGCGCCCAAACCGCATCGCCTCTTAGCCAGTTCTGCCGAATTCCTCATCAGCCATGGAGGCGAATTCACGTGCTGGCCCGATCAGACTGCGCAGCATGTTTTCTGCCCGGAATGAACTTGCTATCTTTCCTCCCCTATTGGAGGAGAATTTGTGTTGAGTAACATTCCACACGGCCTGACCGGGCCGCAGTTTTTCTTGCTTCGCAAGTTGAGCATCAATGCTGTCAAATCTTTCAACTCGGGCGACGCCAGCGCGCTGATCGAAAAGGGGCTCGCCCATCTCGGCGCGAACGGCGACCTGATCCTCATGGACCAAACGCGTCCTTCCACCCCCGCAGCGCTGCGTCAAACGATGACCCCTTGAGGCCAGGGCAGTGATCTGCCCCGTGCGACTGCTTCGCCCGGCCATGGGGCGACTGCCCAGTCGACGCGGGCCGGAACCGAGGCTTCCGGCCTCTAGGCCACATCGGCATGTCCCGCGCGACGTCGGCGGGACATGCATACCGAGATTGTCCGGCCAGTATTCTGCATCAGAGTACGGCAGACGAGACAGCGCCGGCACGGGACCCAGCCTGGCTAGAGGCCGATCCCGTCGTCGAAATATCCAACCTCGTCGCCACCGCTGATGAAGGATACCTCACCTGCCAGGATCGCCCCGGCGTTGCTGAATGCCGCCTCACCGTCGTTGCGCAGGAGCACGAGCTCTCCGTCCTGCCACATGAGCAGATCGAGGCTCCCATCAAGGTCGTAGTCCGCCTGCGCAAGGACATTGCCCGTGATCGCCGGATCGAAAGACGAAAGGGCGAAGCCGGTCCCTCCGGCGACCTCGACGATGTCAAAGACCCGTAGGCCCGGCGCATGCTCCGCATCATCGCCAACGACACCTGCGCTGATGACCTCGATGGCCGGATCGCCATCGAACTGCCCGGCTTCGATGGTGCCGATCAGCCCGTCGGGATCGCCGGCGAATGCCGGCCCCACGCCAGTTTGCTGCGCACCTGTCCCGTCGTTCATGTAGGTGTAGATGCCGCGGCTTTCGCCGCTCGCGATGTGGATGATGTCCTTGTCACCATCCCCGTCGAGGTCGAGCACCTGACCGTCGCCGATCCCGCCTTCGCTGGAGATGCCGGAGCCGGCGAGGTTCAGGCCACCCGCCCCGTCATTCACGAAGACCTTCAGCGCATTGTAGTCGCTGCCGGTGAAGACCACCGCATCAAGGTCCGCGTTCCCGTCGAGATCCGCCAGCATCGCATCGCTGCGCTGCTCCCCCAGATCATAGGGCGTCGCGGCCTGCAGGGCGAAGCCCCCTGCGCCATCGTTTTCAAAGACCATCATCTGCATCGCGGCGATACTGTTCGCCATGACATCAATGTCCCCGTCGCCATCGACATCGCCCAGATCGACCGGATTGAGCAACTCGTAGAGCGATGCCGGGCCGCTGAGGTAGACCGGCGAGACATCAAAACTCACCCGGGTCGTCGACACCTGCGGTGCCCCGAAGTGTCCGCTGCCATCGTTCTCGTAGATGCTGGCGATCAGGTCGAACTCGAAGTCGTCCACACCGGTGTCGGGCAGATAGGGCGGCGCGACCAGCACGTGCAGGAAGTCAGTGTCGCCGTCGCCATCAAGGTCGGCGGTGAGCAGCGTGCCATCGCCGCGCAGGATCCCGGTCGCCTGCTCCGAGAACCGGCCGGTGCCGTCGTTGAGCGCGAGGATCACTTCGTCCCCCCGCAGGAACCAGAGGTCCGGGCTTGGCCCCGTGGCGGGCGCCGAGGGGGTGAACTCGAGGAAATCGGTCCTGAGCGGTTCGCCCCCGCTGGGCGTGCCGATCAACTCGATCCTGTCCCCGGGCGCCAGGTCCAGCCCCTCGATTGCATGGCGCGCGGCGCTCGCCCCGGTGACGATGCGGTCGCCCTCTTCGCCATCCCAAAGCCAGTCTGCCACCTGCGCGCCGTTCACAAGAACCTGCATGCGGCTCACGCCGTCGGTCTCGTCGAAATAGCCGACCTCGAGATCGTAGCGCCCACTGGTGCCCGTGAAATAATGGACGGCGCGCTGGATGTTGAGCCCGCACGCCTGCAGGTAGGCCCCTTCGGAGGCCCAGGGGTTCGTGACGATCTCGAAACCCTTGATGATTTCAAGCGTCTCCGCTTCCACGCGAAACGGCGCGCCCTCTGGCGGCACGTCCCCGATGTCGAGGAAATCGACGCGAAGCGGCTCGACACCGTCGGCGGTACCGGCAAGGGTCAGCACGTCGCCGGGCGCGAGGTCCACGCGCGGAAGGACACGGCGCATCAGCGCATCCCCGGTCACGATGGCCCCGGCTGGGTCCGCGTCCCAGACCCACGCGTCGAGGATCTCACCGTTCAGCTCGAGCCTGAACGTGCTCGCACCGTCGCTTTCGTCGAAATAGCCGACCGTCAGGCTGTACGTACCCGCGACACCGGCAAAGCTGCCCGAGGCGCGGGCCTCGCCGGTGCCCGTGGCCTGCAGGTAGACCCTGTCGGACGCCCAGACGTTGCGCCAGGGGGTGAAGCCGGCTTCGAAGGACAGCGCCTCGGCCTCGGTCCGGCCGGTGGCGATCGCGGCAAATCTCGGTTCCGGCGTGCTGTACTCGACCACGTAGCCGAAGGAGGAATTGGGATTGGGCGGCACCCCGGCGTCGGCCCATGTGCCGGTGGGATAGAGCGCATGGGCCAGCAGGTAGTCCTCGTCACCGGCGTTGTTCGGCTCGTAGCCGCCCCAGTCGGAATAGCCGATCGCACCGAAGGCCCTGGTCCAGAAGACCTGCCCTGCTTCCGGCCCACCGGCCCAGCTCCACACGCCCTCGTTCGTCACATCCGAGCCGCCGGCCCAGACGTTGGGCGGTGTCATCGACAGCACGAAGGCGTTCTCTGCCGCCGAGGTGATCGTGGCAAGGTAGCCCGGCAGGCCAAGATGGCTACGGCTTTCGGCCTCCGCGCGGGCCTCGGCCCAGGTCAGCGGCCCCTCGACGAATTCGTACCAGTGGCCGTTGCCGCCCTCGGCCACGGACCACTGGACGGGCCCGCCGAGCACGCGCTCCTCGAAACGGGCAATGAAGAGATCACGTTCGCCGTTGGTGTCGTCTGGTACGAGGTTGGTGGCGTGGCTGGTGAAAAGCACGCCGGACCCATCCGGAACGAATTTCGGCCAGTAGCTCTGCGCGTCGCCAATGTCGCCCGAGATATTGGCCGACAGCACGATGACGGAGCCGGAGACGAGGTCCTTCACGAACACGTCCCGCGCGCCGTTGTCATCGCGCACCGCAAGGCTCGAGGTATCGCTGTAGAAGGCGATCTTCGTGCCGTCCGGCGAGAACACCCCGCCATAGCTGTCGCCGGTCCACTGGTTGCCGTTACTGTCCGTGGACACCAGCGTGATCTCTCCCGTCGTCAGGTCCTTGATGAACAGGTCCTGGGAGCCGTTCCCGTCGCCGGCGACGAAATTCGTCGCGCGGCTGGCAAACAGCAGCTTTGTCCCGTCAGGCGAATAGCTGGCTTCCGAGCTGTCGCCGTTGCCCTCCGTCCCGTCCGCGCCGACCGACAGGCGCAGCACGTCACCGGTGGTCAAATCCTTGGCAAAGATGTCGCGCGCGCCGTTGGTGTCTCCTGCAACGAGGTTGTCCGCCGCGCTCGAGAAAGCGAAGCGCGATCCATCCGGTGAGAACCCGTCTCCGACGCTGTAGTTGTTCGCCGCCTCGCCCGCGGCATTGGTCGACAGCATGCGGATGTCCCCGCTCGCGATATCCTTGAGAAAGACCGCGTCGCCCACCATCGCGAGGCCCGGAACCAGATTTGTCGCATAGCTGGTGAAGGCGATCTGACGCCCGTCCGGCGAGAAGGTGGCGTAGAAGCTCGAGTCGTTCCCCGGCTCGCCCTCGGCGCTCGCGGAAACCAGCTTGTCCTCCCCGGTCAGCAGGTCCTTGAAGAAGACCGTCTCCGCCGCCTCCATCTCGCCGTCGATCGTGAACCGATGGGTCGTGGTATAGGCCACCCGCGTTCCGTCGGCGGAAATCGCCGGCTCCCAGCCGCCTTCCTCGGGCAGCGCGATTGCGGGATCGAGCGTGAGACGCTCGATCGCACCGCTGGCCATGTCCTTGAGATAGATGTCGGCATAGGGGTTCAGGTCTTCGGGGACGAACCGCGCACTGCTCTGCATCAGAAGTTTCGCGCCGTCCGCGCTGAACACCCCGCGCATCGTGGCGCCGTCGGCCTGTGTGCCATCGCTGTTCGTGGAAACCCGCTCAACCGATACGACCTGCAATTGCGTCGACATGACCCGGCCCTCCCATGGTCTGCGTGATCCGCTTCGATCTCTCCGCCTGGTCTTGGTTCGGAACCCCCGCATGAGACCACGCGCGCGCGCCGGTCCCGTTGACCTCGGTCAAGGCCGCGAAAGGAAATTCAGCCCCGCACCGCCGGAACTCACGCCCAACCCCGACAGGGACGCAATGCATCCTGTCGGGGCAACGCGCTATCCGACGCGCCGCAGCCTGCAGAAATGCCCTCCCGAGCTTGCCGCCTCCGGAACCGCGCGGCATGATGACCGGCAACCGGCGGGAGGAGGCGTTTCATGCAACCAGTCGTTTTGTGGCGTGGCATCCTTGCGGCTGGCCTCTTGGCGCTCGCCCCGGTCCAGCCAAGCGCAGCCGAGCCCGATGCCGGCGCAGCGGCCTGGGCCGCCAACTGCGCCAAGTGTCATCGCACCCCGTCGCGCATCCTCTACGCGGTCCCCGATACGACGGATGCCGGCGCCAGCGCGCGGCTCGACCGGTTCCTCGCCCAGCACCACGCCACCGACGAGGCGGAGCGCGCCGCGATCATCGCCTGGCTGCAGGCTCAGGCTAGCCAGTAGACCATCACCACCGCCAGCACCCCGCCCCAGAGCGCCGCAAAGCCGGCCAGGGTCCGGCGATCCTTGGCCGATGAGCCGCCCGCCGCGTAGCTGAAACGCTCGTAGCTGATGTTCTGCATCGGCACTCCGAGGTCCAGCGCCGTGTCCGCCACGAAGGTCATCATCGGCCCGGGGCCGCAGGTCATCACCTCGCAGGAGGCCGGATCAAGGCCCTCGAGCGCCCGCTCCAGATGGCCGTGCGTGAGCGGCCCGCGCTGCACCGCATCGCTTTCCGCCGCGTCCGAGATCAGCACTGGAGTGATGCCAAGCCGGTTGCAGGCCGGCTGGTACAGCTCGGGCGGGACCATCGCCGCGGTGCTCCGCGCGGCATAGAGGAACCGCACAGGGCGGCCACTGTCCGTCTGAGCGAGATGCCCGAGGATCGACAGGATCGGGGCGATGCCCACACCTCCGGCGACAAGGATCAGCGGCCCGTCTCCGCGCGGAACGAAGCTGCCGTGCGGCGCGTCGATCGACACCCGCATGCCGGGCGTCAACTGACCGGCCGTCCGGGTGAAATCCCCAGCCTCCTGAACCAGAAAGCGCAGCGCACGCCCACCCGGCGCAGAGGCGATCGAGAACGGGTGATCGTGGAGCGGCAAGCGCTTGCGACCGACGGCGATCCAGGCGAACTGCCCGGGCGCGAAGTCCAGCCCCTGCCCCTCCGGCGGCGAGACCTCGAGCAACCACAGATGCTCCGCCGCGGGGCGCACCGAGTCGAGCCGCCAGCACCGCGCGGCCGGCCGGATAAGCCGCCCGGCGTAGACCGAGAGCGCCGGCAGGGTGACGGCGAGCGCAAGCGCAACCCAGAGCCCTGCCGCGACCGGACCGCCGCTGCCGTCCTCCACCGCGTGCCAGACCACCAGCAGCACCAGCGCGACAGCTCCCAGCGCATGCCCCGCCCGCCAGGTCTGGTAGCGCATGGCGAGCCGGTCGCGCAGCAGCGCGAGGACCACAAGCGCCGCCAACAGGAGGAGCGCAAGGCGGGCGTCCCATAAGCCGGGCCCGGAGAGCACGAACTCGATGCGCCGGGCAAGTCGGCCCGGACGCTCGGGGTCCGGCAGCCCGATCACCGCGAGGACATGGAGGACGGCCAGCAGCAGCGCCACCGGCGCCGCCCACTTGTGAAAGGCCATGGTGATGTCGATGCCAATCCGCCCCGAGATCGCCTCGAAGCGGCCGCTGGTGATCATCTGCAGCAGGATCATGACCGCCGCCGCGACACCCGCTCCTGTGGCAAGCCGCATCGCGCCCTGCCAATGCCCGGTCCCGGAAAGGATCGCGGGCAACATCGGCGCCGCGACCAGCGCGAGGTAAAACAGCGCAAGCACAAGCGGCGGCAGACCCCGCCGCTTCGGCGGTCTGGATGGCATGGCGACACCTCCTCGATCGCGTCAACTCTACGGGCCCGGGCCCCGCGCACCTTGACACGGATCACGAAACTCGGGGGTGGCGGCGTCATTGACCGATTATTTCGCCACGAGCTTACCGTTCACAGGCCGCACGCGCAGTGAACCAAGCGCCAAGCGGCAATCGGTGAAAATTTCGACCTAAAGCCGGGTTTGGCGACGTCAGGCATGTTTCGCGCGCCGCACGCCTCGTTGGTTAACTCCATGTTCATCTCTCCCGCCAAATCTCGGTGCCGATGGTCGCGCCCTGGCACATTTAGGCCGGCCGCATCGTGGAAGTGGAAGGCGGGATGACGTATCGGGACACGGGGCGGGACAATAACTTCAACCTGCTGCGCATGCTGGCGGCCACCGGCGTGCTGGTCTCGCATGCCTACCCGATCAGCCTGGGCCCGCAGGCGAGCGAGCCGCTCTCCCTCTCTCTGAAGGGCCTGTCTCTGGGCTCGCTATGCGTGATGATCTTCTTTGCCATCTCGGGTTTCTTCATCGCCCGCAGCTTCGATCGGACATCCTCGCTGCGCCGCTTTCTACGCGCCCGCGCGCTGCGTCTCTTTCCCGGACTCTTCGTCGCCCTGTTCCTCACGGTGCTCGTCGGAGCCAGCCTGACAACCGCCGGATCCAGCGCCTATTGGGCGCAGGTCCCGAGCTACCTTCTGCGCAATGCGACGCTGTTCTTTCCAAGATATGACCTGCCGGGTGTCTTCGCGGACACGCCTTTCGGCCCCGCGATCAACGGCTCTCTCTGGACGCTGAGCTACGAGGTGCTGTGCTACTCGGGCGTCGTCCTGTGCGGCCTGCTCGGCCTTTTGTCGCGCCCGCGGCTTTTCCTGCTCTGGGCTGGCGGTTTCGCCCTGCTCTATGGCGTGACCATAGTCGGCGATCTGCACATCCGGATCGAAAAACTGGTCACCCTGGCCCTGCCCTTCACGACGGGCATGGCGCTCTGGGTCTGGCGCGACCAGATTGCGCTGTCGCCGCGACTTGCCGCGCTCGGTGGCGCGGTGGCGGCGGCGAGCTGGCCCACGCCGATTTTCCTGCCGGTCTTCACCATTGCGCTGAGCTATGCGGTCTTCGTTATCGGCCAGACCCGGCTGCCCTGGGCGCTGGCGTACAACCGTCTCGGAGACTACTCCTACGGAACCTATATCTACGCCTTCCCGATCCAGCAGCTTCTGGTCGCATCGGGTGTAAGCCTGCCGCTTTGGAACATGACGCTCGCCCTGCCCATGACACTCCTCTGCGCGGTTCTCTCCTGGCACCTGATCGAGGCACCCGCGCTGCGTTGGAAATCCCCCGGGCGATACCGCGGCACCGAAATTGCGCCACGACGGTCCGCATTGCGCAGCTGACCGCCCTGCCCCGGCGGGATGGCACGACGGGTTGCGCCAACGCTGGAGATCTCACGACCGCATGGGGCCTGCACAGAGCGAACGAAAGAACCCGGATTGCTCAGGGGGCAGATCAGGGCCAATGCAAAGATCATGTTGCCGCCCGAGGCTGCCACTTCACCGCACAGCTCCGGCTGACCGGCCCACTCTTTGCGCCGCAAAAGCAAAAAGCGCCCGTTGGGGCGCTTGCATGTGGTGTTTTGTAGATTTGGTTGCGGGAGCAGGATTTGAACCTGCGACC
>NZ_JAIVKX010000027.1 GCF_020524285.1 Alloyangia pacifica | reverse complement strand
CGATAGCCGTGGACGGTCCCGGCAGGAACATAGGCGTAGTCCCCGGCAGTCAGCATGTGGACCTTGCCATCGAGATGCAGCTCCAGCCGACCGGCCATGACATACAGCGCTTCCTCGGTCTCGTCATGGCGATGCAGCGGCAGGCCCGCCTCCATCGACCCCGTCAGCACTGCGGCCTGGCAATCGCCACCGGTATCCTGGGGCCGCGCGATCAGCGTCGCGACCTGACCGCCGATCAGGTGGTGCTCGCCCTCTCCGTCGCGCAGCGCATAAAGCTCGGGCTTGCCCGGGAGTTGACCGGTGGCCTGCGCGAAGGGGATCTGCCCCAGCGGAGCGTCCGCAAGGGCGACGTCGCCGGTGATAGCCGCGGCGGCACCGCCGATCGCTGCGTTTCGAAAGAAGTTCCTGCGTGTCAGTTTCATGCCGATTCCTAAGCACTTGATCGTTTCAGGCGATGGGTATCGCACCAGAAAAATCAGGTGTAATAGGAATTTCTGACTGAATAATCACGAGGTCTGATTTATGGAGCTTCGCCAGCTACGATATTTCACGGTTCTTGCCGACACCCTGCATTTCGGCCTGGCAGCCGAACGCCTCAACATCGTTCAGCCTGCCCTGTCGATGCAGATCAAGAAGCTCGAAGAGGAACTGGGTGTCGCGCTGTTTGCCAGGTCAAAACGCAAGGTCGCGCTCACCCACGCCGGAGATCTGTTCCGGCAGGAGGTCCGCCGTTGCCTGCACCATGCCGAGCAGGCCCAATACATCGCGCGTGCAGCCCATCAGGGAATGGTTGGCAAACTGCGGCTTGGCATCTCGTCGGGCGCGGTAGAGTCCGGTGTCCTTAGAATGGTGATGCAGTCGTTTAACAGCACCAGTCCAAAGCTCTTGATTGAACCGGTCGAGGTCCATCCGGCACGTGCGCCCGCCGCAGTGCTGCGGGGCGATCTCGATGCGGCCCTGGCCACGGTTGCCTCACTGACCGTACCTGACGGACTGTCGATGCATGAGATGATCGTCCAACCCGCGATCGTGGTCCTGCCCGAAAATCACCCCCTCGCTCCCGGAGAAGACGTCTCGCCAGAGGACTTGCGAGACGAGACTTTCATTGGGTTCGCCGGACCGGATGATATTTCGGGCCTGTCTCTGACTGCGGGCGCCTTGGGGTATTGGCCGGCATCTTACCGGACCGTCAGCAACCCCTCGATGACGGTGGGCCTTGTCGCGGCAGGCCTCGGGGTTGCCATCATTCCTGAGGTCATGGCGCGTTCGGAAGTGGGTGCGGTCTTTCGAACGCTCAGGAACAGGCACTACGATGTCGATGTCACTTTGCTATGGGCGCAGGATCAAAATCTGAGCGCAGCAGCCGCGGTCAGGCGCATGCTGGAGGGAGTTCCAAGTTGAGAGAGGCGATCCCGCACTTTCTGGATCTCGAAGGTCACTACCATTCAAATCACGCCCACCAGAGCGCCTCGTGCTTATGCTGCACATGCATTAGTTGTCCGCTGAACGACCGCACAGTCCGCACACCAGTGGTCCGTCGCTGCATCGCCGCATGACGGCACCGAGCCCATTGCGGAAGAGCCGATTTTGCGCTGCACGCGCACGCAGCGGAATGTTTGCGTCGGCGCAGCAAGCATTCATGCCGCATCGCAGCCGTGGATCCTGTCGTTCATGCGCAATGCAGCAAATTTCTCAGAAGCACTGGCTGCACAGCGGGACCTTTCAGTCGTTCGCCGCATGTGCTCGATTCACGCTGCGCCCGCGAAGTTGCGAGGTAAGCCGAAGTTCGCTGCGGGCACCTACGAAGGTCTGCTCAGGCCTTTTCGATTGGGAGCCCAGGGCCGTCCGCGTTGAAACGGCCCAGTTCATTCAAATCTCCACGGCTTCAGCGATGGCGAGGGCGTCCTCAAGCTCCACGCCCAGGTAGCGCACCGTACTGTCCATCTTGGTATGCTATCACCCGCAGCATCCAGTTTGTTGAGGGGCCTCCACGCCCTTGGAAAGGTCTGCGAGTTCCGTCGAAAAACTGGTGAGAGCGGAGTCGAAAACTCCGCCGCTCCTTCAGTTGCTTTGCGGCTGTTGCTGTTCGCGGTCTGACGCAGGACGCTCTTCGCCCAATCAACGCAACAGCGCGGCTTGTAACCCCGGGGGGCAATGGCCGCCGCCCCTTCCGAAATCCCCTACAGCTCGTCGAGATTGCTCATGATCTGATAGAAGAACGCGATTGTCTTGGCGTATTCGTCCACCAGAAGGCGCTCGTTGACGCCGTGGAAGCCTTCGAATTCCTTCATGTTCTCGAGTTGGATGGCGGTGAAGGTATAGACGTCCGGGGCAAAGGACCGCGCCTGGAAGTGCTTGGAGTCCGACCCGCCGATCACGAAAAACGGTGCGACGACCAGATCATTCCCCCAGATCTGGCGGATGGTCTTTTCCATCGCCTTGTAGCCCGGCCCCTCGGGGTCAGCGATAGCGGTCGCGGGGGTTGAGGCGGAGATGTCGCGCAGAGTGATGCGGTCATCCTGAATCGCGTCCTTGACGTGCTGGATGATCACCTCGGGCGTGTCGCCGGGCATCGGGCGGAAGTTGACCACCGCCGTGGCCGAGGGCGGCAGCACGTTGTCCTTGATGCCCGCGTTGAACATGGTCACGGCGATGGTGGTGCGCATCATCGCCCGGGTGACCGGGTTTCCCGCCATGACCTCGATGAACTTCTTCTCGTCCTCCGTCATCTCGCCTTCCTTTCCGAAAGCGACCGCAGAGTAGAGCGGCTGAAGCTCCTCATCCAGCTCCGGCCCGAGGTAGCGGTACTGGGCCCGCAGCGCGGGGTGGATGCGATAGGGGAACTGCGCGTCTTCGAGCTTGGTGATCGCTTCGGCGAGAATGCCGATGTTCGACTCTTCGGGCGGCTGCGAGGAGTGGCCGCCGACGGCGTTGATCGCCAGTTCGAGGCTGAGATAGCCTTTCTGCGCGATGCCGATCAGCGCGGTGTTGTCGGGAAGGCCCGGGAAGATGCCGGGGATGAGCGGCGCGGATTCATCCATCACGAAGGCAAAGCGCTCGATCCCGCGGTCTTCCAGCACCTGGGCGATATGGGCAGCGCCTTCTGGTCCGCCGACCTCTTCGTCCTGACCGAAGACGAAATAGAGCGTGCGCTCTGGCTGCCAGCCTTCGGCGAGCCGCATCTCGGCGGCCTCGAGGATGCCGTGGATCTGGTTCTTGTCGTCCATGGCACCGCGACCCCAGAGGTAGCCATCGGCCACCGTGCCCGCGAACGGCTCCTGATCCCACTCGTCACGGGAATCCGGCGGCACCGGCACAACATCCTGATGCGCGTAGAACAGCGCGGGCGGCAGATCGGGGTTCTTGCCCTCCCACGTATAGAGCAGGCTGTAGGGGCGCGGATCGCCGAGGATTTCCCGCTTCAGCGTCTCGTGGACCAGCGGATAGGCCTGCTGGATGAAGGCGTGGTACTCATCGAAGGCCTGCGTGTCGAAATCCTCGCGATCCTGGTTCGAGATCGTGGGGAAGGTGATCGCCTTCGACAGGCGCTCGATGGCCCCGTCGAGATCGACATCGATCGAAATCTGCTCGACATCCTGCATCTGCAGCGACGGAAAGTCGCTATTCTGCGCGATGGCTTGGGTCGATATCGCGGCCAGGGCGAAGAGCGGGCCTGCAAAGGTCAAATATCTGAATTTCATTTCAATGTTCCTCACGGAAGTGACGCGGACACAAAACACATGGGACACAATCGTTGCGCTCGACGCCCCGCGGACTCGAGCCGATTGGAACTATAGACCCTCTCTTCAGAAATTCAGAACCTTGAAGCCGACCTGAACCGACCAGTCGGCGGGAGCGTCGGCTCCGAAAAGCACCCCGGGCTTGATGAAAATCTGACTGTCACCGCCGAACGCCCGCCCGGTCAGCATGCCGGCCGTAACCTGCAAGCTTCCAAAGGTTCGATCCGCTTCCCAATCGTGGATCACGGCCGGATCGAAGGTCAGATAGAATTTTGGGTTGGGGAGCTTCGGCACGTAATAGAAATCGACCGTGGTGGTATTCAGCTCCGCACCGGCATCGTTCCCACCCTCCAGGCCAAAGGTCTGAACCCAGGCGGGCGCGAAGATCGCGCCATTGTCGAGGAACCAGGCGTAGAAGAGTGACGTCTCCATGGCATATTGCCCGTAGCCGGTATCCTCCCGCGAGGCGGTGTCGAGAAAGAATTCAGCCGTGAAAGCCGCGCCGGTCTTCTCGGTCAGGTGGAACACGTCGATATAGGTCACGCTGAAGTCGCCGAAGTCGTAGGCCGAGTCGAGCGGGCTGTTCGAATAGGGAAGCGTGAAGCGGAACGCCTTCGAACCATCGCCGAAAGGCTGGGTGTAGAAGGCTTCCCACAGACCGGCGTCCAGGTCATCCGTGATCTGGCTGAACTGGTACTGGATGCCGGCCTGCGTTGTGAGCAGCGTCGGGTTGGTGCCGTTGTTGATCTCTTCAAATTCGCGCTGAACCTGATCGAGATAGCCACCGTCTTGCGCATGTGCTTGCGGCACAGTGCATAGAGGAGTGGCGGTCAACGCAATCGCCGTCATGCTGATCGCGCGTGCCTTGGCAGGAATGCCCAGTGGCTGAATGTCTTCTGGGGTCATTGGGTGATCTCCTCGCAGACGTTCCGGTGAGCACGTCGCGTCCCCGCGCGCCTCGCCTACAAGCAGCCTACACCGCGGGTTCCGCGATCCAGGCGGATTTCGATATGCAGATCTTGCCAAGTTTCGGCAGGCATCCTTTTCAGCCACGAGCCAAGAACCACGATGGCGTCATCGTAGGCCCTGCCGCTACACTTCGGGGCCAAAGCCGTAGCCGAGGGGCCGCCGATGATCTGGATCCTGCTTCACTATGCGATCGTGTTGGCCTGCGTGATCCGCATCCTGCTGCGCCCCCATCGGGATCCCGCGGCGAGGGCCGCATGGGTGCTGACCACACTGGCGGTCCCCGTCGCTGGTGTTCTGGCCTATCTGCTTTTCGGCGAGACGAGCATCGGCAGGCGGCGCATCGAACGGCTCCGGCGGATCGAGGAGCTGCTCCCGGATGCCGCACGATTCCCCGCAGTAGCGGCTGGCGCTGGTGCGTCGCCGCGGATTGATGCCCTGTTCCGGGTGGGCGCCTCGATCAGCGGCTTCGAGCCCTGCCCGGGGAACAGTGCCGAGCTCATGGCCGACAGTGATGCGACGGTGGACGCGATCGTCGCCGACATTGATGCCGCGACCGACCACGTGCATCTGATGTTCTACATCTGGGTCGCGGACAGCAACGGGCGCAAGGTCGCGGAGGCGCTCATGCGCGCCGCGCGGCGCGGGGTGGTGTGCCGGGCGATGGCCGACGACATCGGATCGCGCCGCCTGATCCGGTCGGCGCTGTGGACCGAGATGAAGAGCGCCGGCGTGCATCTGGCCTCGGCCTATCGCGTCGGCAACCCGCTGCTGCGGATTTTCGACGGCCGGATCGATCTCAGGAACCACCGCAAGATCGTCGTCATAGATGGACGGGTGACCTACTGCGGCAGCCAGAACTGCGCCGATCCGGCCTTCGTGCAGAAGGCGAAATATGCCCCTTGGGTCGATATCATGCTGCGCATCGAGGGCCCTGTCGTGCAGCAGGCGCAGAGGGTCTTTGCCGCCGACTGGATGGAGGCCGTCGACGAAGACTTGTCGGGTGTTGTCGCCACCGAGATGGCACCTATCCCGAACGGCTGGCCCGCGCAGGTGGTCGCAACAGGTCCGAGCGTTCGGGCCTCGGCGATGCCGGAGATGTTCACCAGCCTGATCTATGCCGCCCGAGAGGAACTGGTGGTGACGACGCCCTACTACGTCCCCACCGAGGGGATACAGTCTGCGCTCTGCGCCGCGGCCTATCGGGGCGTGAAGGTGACGGTGGTCTTCCCGGCCCGCAACGACTCCCTCTTCGTCGGCGCGACCAGCCGCAGCTACTATGCGGGCCTGCTCGCATCGGGCGTCGAGATCCGGGAGTATCTGCCGGGACTGCTGCACAGCAAGACGCTCGTAGTGGATGGCGAGATCGCCCTGATCGGCTCGGCCAACATGGATCGGCGCAGCTTCGACCTGAACTACGAGAACAACATCCTTCTGGTGGACAGGCAGACCTGCAGGGATATCCGCCAGAGACAGGACAGCTACATGGCAGAGACCCGCGTGGTCACGCCCGAAGAGGTGGCCTCCTGGTCCCTGCCGCGGCGCCTCTGGCAGAACGCGGTGGCGATGATCGGACCGATCCTCTGAGGGCAGCGGGCCCGATGTCGGGAGCCGCCAACACCGGGGAACGTCCAAACCCTATTCGAGATAGTCGATCTGACCATCCTTCGAGAGCAGCACGGCCAGCCAGCGCAGGCTGGGCACCTCGGAGGCGACCACCATGACGATGACGGTGAGCGGCACGGCCAGAAACGCTCCGAGCCCGCCCCAGAGCAGGGACCAGAACACCAGCGACACCGTGATCATGAAGATGCTCATGTTCAGCGACTTGCCCTGCATCATGGGCGTTATCACGTTGCTGATCACCTGATCGGCGCCGCCGTAGATGACGATCACCGCCACCAGCGGCCACAGGCTGTCGAATTGCGCCAGCGCCACAAACGACGGCAGCAGGATGCCGATGAACGCCCCGATGTTCGGGATGAACCCCACGAAGAAGATCATGATCGCGAGAAACGACGCGAAATCGAGACCGATCAGACGGAAGACCACGTAGGCGACGGCCCCGCTCATGGCGCTGGTCACCGCGTTGACCCACATGAAGTTCTTGATGCCGATCGCCGCCCGCCGGACGATGACGGCAAAGTCCGCGCCATGCGGGTCTGGCGAGGACAGCATCGCGACCTTCTTCTGCCAGTCGGACCGCTCAAGAACGAGAAACACGAAGTAGATTGTAAGCAGCGAGACCTGCGCGATGCTGCCGACGAGACCTCCTGCGAGAAACACCACGAGATCGCCGACCTGCAAGCCATCAAGCGCCTGATGGACGGCCTCGACGAGCCTCGGACCCAAGAGGCTTTCGAGCTTCACCGCGATGCCACCCAGCCGCTCCTGGTATCTCGGCAAGGCCTCCACGATCTCGCCTGCCGCGGTCGAGGAAATGGCGGCGAACACCCAGATGACCGAGATGAAGATGGCAAGGGCAAGCGCATGGGATTGCCATCCGGAAAATCGGTGCCCGAAAATGGAGACCCGAGAAAGCCTGTCGGTGAAGGCCGTCGCGAGAATGAAGATCAGGAAGGCGACGGCAAGCAGCTTGAAGAGGTCCTGCCCCAGCCAGAGCAGCAGGATGACAAACGGCAGACCGACGATGATCTTGAACCAGTCAGGGGCAATAACCTGTGCCGACTTCATATCACTGCTCCTGCACGCCTTACCGCCAGTCAGTGACGGGCACCGTCCGTGTTAGTGTTCACCCCGAATTGAGACCGGGGTCAGTCCTGCAACCTGTCTCCATTTTCGTCGTCGCCCTTCTGCAGAAGCGCACGCGCCAATTGGGAAAAGAGCGTCACGAAGACGCCGACGCCCACGAAGATATAGACGACCGTGAAAACCTTACCCAAATCCGTGGCCGGTGTTATGTCGCCAAGGCCGACGGTCGAGATCGTCGTCGCACTGAAATAGAACGCATCGACCCAGCTCCATCCCTCCACGCTTCGGTAAAACACCGTCCCGGAGATCAGAATGACGAGAGACAGGACGAAGGCGGCGCGGAATTCCGGCAGTTCCCACGACCGGAATATCGCCTTCAGGAGCCGCAGAATGGTCAGCCAGAGGCTCAGCATTGCAATTTCCTCCACCCGCTTGCGGACACTGCCCGTTCAGTGTCCGGCCAATCTGGCCCGCGCCCAAACAGGAGAGATGCTCTCACTCCATGTCATCCTTGTAGATCTTACCGGCTTTCATGATCAAATCCAGCGATCCCTCATAGTCCCTGAGGATCGAGATATCCTCGAGCGGATTGCCATCGATGAGCAGCAGATCGGCGTGGGCCCCGGCCTCGATCACACCGATCTTTCCGGGATACGGGTTTCGATCGCCCGAAAGCTGCAACAACTCTCCAGAGAGCGAGGTGGCCTGGGCCAGCACCTCGGCTGGCGTGAACCATCTCGTACGCTCGACGAATTCGCGGTTCTGGTCGGCGCAGGCTTCGGGGTTCACCACCACATCGGTCCCAAAGGCAATCTTGAGATCGTATTTCTTGGCAAGCTCGAACATCGTGTCGAGCCCTTCGGAAACCATTCGGCCCTTTTCGAGACGGACCGAGCCAAGGTCCGGTGAGAAGGTGAGGTAGACCACCACCTGCGGGCTCAGCCAGACGTCGTTCTCGGCCATCATCTGCGCGATCTCCTCATTGATGAGGTTGCCGTGCTCGATGGCCTTCACGCCATTTTCGATCGCCTGCTTGACCCCATCCACGGTGTAGACATGCGCCGTAACATAGGTTCCGAAACCTTCGGCGACTTCGACTGCCGCGCGGATCTCGTCGGCGGTGAACTGGCGGCCGTCGATAGGGTCGAACTCGGTCCCTACGCCGCCCGCGAGATGCATCTTGATCTGGCTGGCCCCGCGCTTGAGCTGTTCGCGGACGGCCGTGAGAACCTCGGCCCGGCCATTCACGATGCGGCTGTAGCCCAGCCGTTCAAGGTTGTTTTCGGGCCCGCCGAATTCACGCGGATCCATGAAACGCGGATTGGCATCACCATGCCCCCCGAACTGCGAAATTGCGCGCAGCGACGGCCACACTCGGGGCCCGGCAATCTCGTCCCGGTCGGCGGCCAGCTTGGCGCCCCAGGATGCGCCCCCGACGTCGCGCAGGCTGGTGTAGCCGCGCATCAACGCTTCTTCGGCAGCCTGCGCCGCCTTGATCCCGATGTAATCAAGATCCGGCGCGTTGGACCCCGCCATGTCGGCCACCGGCACGTTGCACAGGCTGAGATGGTAATGCACGTCGATGAAGCCGGGCGTCATCACCCGGCCACCCGCGTCGATGACCACCGCGCCCTCCGGAGCGGACAGACCCGCCCCCACAGCCGCGATCATGCCATCCTGCACCAGCACATCCTGCCCCTCGACCAGCTCGGGACCGACCCCGTCGAAGATCCGCGCGCCGGTGATGAGGAGGGGGGGCTCGGCACCGACCTGGGCAAGACCGGGCCCCGCGAAGGCAAGCAGGGCAAAAGCCGCCGCGAACCGGAAATCCTTGAACATGGAAGTCTCTCCCTGTGTTGACTGATGTGGCCGCCCCCGGCGCGTCATGGCTTGACCCTCGACTGGATGGCCACCTTGAGCCCCGGGCGCAGAAGCAAATCCGGGTTGGGAAATTCCACCCAGACGGTCATCTTCTGGCTCTCCGCCTCGAACTTGTACCCTCCGGAGACGAGCCTGCCCTCGTGGGGGTACACCTCTCCTCCGGGCAGGATCAGCGACAAGGCGATGCCGTCGATCAGATCCTGATCCGAGCCGAACATCTTCTGCCGTGCGGCATAGACATCGTAGGGCACCTCGCCCACGACCTGGATCGGGTCCAGCTGGGTGATGATGGCCATGGTAATGTCGCCGTCACCGACGTCCTGCCAGCCGTTCTCACGGACCATCGGCGCGCTCATCATGCCGGCGAAGGGGGCCTTCTGGGTCATCTGCATGACCCCGAGCCCGGCCAGCCCGACGTTGGCCTCGGCCGCGGCAAGGTTCGCGGCGGCGATATCTCGCAGCGCGATGCTCTTCTCCAGCTCAACCTCCGAGACGACATCCCGGTCCTTGAGGAGTTCAGCCCGCTTCACCTCCGCGATGGCCTCCTGCAATTGCGCCTGCGCCGCATCTTGCTGCGCCTGTGCCAGGTCGAGACGGTATTGCGCGGGGGGCATGGCGAACTCAAAGAGGACGTCACCCTCATCAACGATCTGCCCCGGCGCGAAGGCGATGTGACGAAGCCACCCGCTGACGATCGGCGTGATGTCGGCCTCGCGCGCGGGGACGACGGTGCCTTCGAATTGGACCACCTCATAGGCCCCGTCCTGCGCCGCTGCCGGTGTCTGCGACAGCCCCAGCAGCAAGCCGAAAAGCGCGGCGGCGCTGGCCAAACCAATGCGCGACGTCCCCTTCTGGAACCTGTCCGGTATCGATCTTGGCGTCTCTCTTGTGAAGGTCACGACATATCTCTCCGTTTTCGCAGGTCCGGCCGCCTTCAGCCCCCGGTGCCCATTGCGCCAGTGCTACTCTCCGCTCAGATACTTCGCGGCCTGCCGTAGGAAGCCCTGGGCCCGGTCTTCGCCGTAGGGCGGGATGTAGCCGTTGGTCGAGAAGTAGACGCCCACGAAGTCCCGGGCCGGATCGACGTAGAGCCCCTGCCCCACATTGCCGTGCTTGTAGAGCGCGCCGTCCTCGAAGACTGCATCCCATTGCATGGAATTCGCCTTCGGCTCTTCGCCGAATTCGTCGGTCAGCCCTGCGAACTTCGACCCACGCCGAAAGGCTTCGGGGTTGCCGGCGTTCTGCATCCGCTCGAGCACTGCGTCGGAGACGATGTCCTCATGCGCGGTGGCGGCCCAGCTGGGGGTGAAGATCAGGCCGAAGCGGGCGAAGTCCTCCAGCGTGGTGGAGATCAGCCCATGCGTCACGGCGGTGCCATCCGGCATCAGGTGGAACATGATGTCTTCGCGCGCGCCGACCTTGCCCCAGACCCGTTCCTGAAACAGGTCGGCCCAAGTCTTGTCGTCGAGGTTCTCGGCCAGCAACACGCTGACCTGCGTCACCGCCGAGGAGTAGCGGAAGACCTCGCCCGGCTCTTCGCCCTCGATCTTCTCGGCGGTCTTCAGGATGTCGAGCCAGTTCTCCATCTCCCCGGTCAGCGGGTTCGGCGACCCAAACTCGGCCGAGAAGAAGCGCACGATGATGGAGGCAGGGTCGATGATCGCGTCGAGGGTTTCCTCGAGCGCCAGCCCTGTCTCCATGTTGGCGGCGTCGAGGACGGAGATGCCGTCCCAGTTCGAGCCCGCCAGTTCCGGGACGTAGTCGACCACGTCCTTCGACATGTCGAGTTTCCCCTCCTCCTCGAGCAGCGCGAGGATCAGCCCGACAGTCGCCTTGCCCGGCGACATCCAGGCGTGGCGATCCATCTGGTTCATGCCCGGATACTGCTCGTAGACGACCTTTCCCTAGTGGATCATCATCATGCCCTGCAGCCGGTGGTTGGGATGCACGATGTACTCCGACAGCGGCATCTCTCCCTCGGAGGTCGTCCAGCGCACGCTCTCGCCGATGCTGTCGTCGATGGCGCGTTCCAGCGGGATGTACTCGGGATGCGGCGAGGAATAGGCCGTGGGGAGCATCTCGCTGAGGTTCTGATTGTAGTAAAGGGCGTGGTCGCCGCCCATCTGGTAGTGGAAGTTCTCGAAGGCCGCCCGGGCATCGCGCGAGAACTGCAGGGACCAGGGCTCTTTTGCGGCTTCGACAGGCAGCGTCGTCATGGCCCCCGGCACTTCGAGGTATTTCTGCAGCGGATTGTCCTGCGCAAGCGCGGGCAGCGCCAGCGCTCCGAGGACAAGTGCGGAGGTAAGGGGCAACTTGATCATCTGCATAAGTCGGTTTCCTTGGCCGGTGCATCCGAAGGATGCTTCTGAGAGACTGCCCTGACCGGGGTGCCGTGCTGGCAGTCCGGGGAGCACCTGCGTGCGATCGCCATCTCGAGGCGCGCTCACCCATTGCGGTAGATGAGGCGGCACCGGTCAACCGGAACCGCCCGCTTTCGGTCAGTTTGTCAGTCGCAGCAATTGATGATGCGGTGATCGTACTGCGGCTGGGTGCCGGGCACGCCGCCGCCGAAATCCTGCGGTACTTCGTAGAAGGTCTGCGTCCAGGTGCTGACCTCGAGCGGCTCCAGCTTGCTCTCCTGCGGCTCGAACCGGATCGGCTGGCCCGGGTTTACGTCCTTCAGCACCTCGGAATCGTCCACCACCACCGTGCCGTTCACGATGACATAGGGGATCCCGGTCGAGGGTAGCGTGCCCTGCTCATAAGTCGCGTTGTCGGTGACCGTCTCGGGATTGAAGACCGTGATGTCGGCGATCATGCCTTCCTGCATCCGGCCGCGTTCCTGCATCGACTTGAGCCCCATCTCGCTGAACGGGCGGGCCGAGTTCCAGCTGGTCTGGGCCACCGATTGCATCAGCGAGATGCCGTTCTCGCGACCAAGCCGCAGGGCCTTGGCAAAGCTGCCGGCGCCGCGCGGGTGGCTGTTGGGCAGGTCCTCGTAGGGCGTGTCCCAGGGAATATCCCCGAGGATCGGCACGGTGTCCGAGGCGATCGCCACACCCGGCATCTTCAGCCAATCGACGATGGCCTCCGGGGGCATCTTGTAGACAAGGACAAGACGGGCGGGCTCCTTCGCGACCATCTCGGCACGGCTTTCCGCGGTGTACCACTCCCCGGTCAGCACGTCCTGGATCGTGTCCTCGTAGCGGTAGCCAAGCTGGTCGACCCAGACCTCTGGCTCCAGGAAGACAGCGTTCAGCGCCGTCGAGCCCGCGGCATAAGGGTAGAGCTCGCCCCAGACGTTCATCCCCTGCCCGCGCATCCGGGTCAGGAGCTCGTGCACGAGGTTGTAGCCGGGGTTGTTGAAGTGGCAGGCGATGGCGGGTGCGCCGAGCGCGGCGGCATTCGCGAGCATTTCCTGAATGCCGTTCGACTCCGTCGTGTCGGTGCCCGGCGTGTAGCGGAAGTGGAAGGCGGAGGGGCGGCCATAGTTCCCGGCGGTCTTCTGCAGTTCGAACACCTCGCGCGCACTGGCGCCATCGCGCATGTAGCCGAGAGTCGAGCCCATCGCGATCGCACCGGCCGCCAGTCCTTCGTCGATGACGCGCAGGATTTCGTTGCCCTGATCGATGTCCGGTCGGGTCAGGGCCCAGCCGGTCTTTTCCGACCCGCGGTGGTTCAGTGCCTCGGGGCAGTCGATGGTGGTGATCCCGTCCAGAACGAAGGCGCGGGCCATCTCATGCGAGGAGGAACAGCCATAGTTGATCTGGGTGGTCCCCTCCCGCATGGCGTACCAGTCGCCCACCAGCGTACCCAGCGTGCCCATCTCGAGGTCCATCACCGTGGTGCGGCCATCGCGCAGCGCCAGCTTGTGGCCCATGGGTCGGACCCAGTGGAAATGGGTGTCGATGAAGCCCGGGGCGACCACGTGACCGGTGGCGTCGATCTGGCGGGTGCCCTCGAGCGCGTCAGCGGTGATGGCGGTGATCCGCCCGTCCTTCACGCCCACGTTCGCGACCTCGTCGAACCCGGTTTCGGGGTCCATGACCCGGCCGTTCAGGATGACCAGATCGAAGGGGGCCGAGGCCTGAGCCATGGCCCTTCCGGCCAGGCTGGCGGCGGCGACGGTGGCGGTTGCGCCGACATTGAAGTCGCGGCGGGAGATTGGGGTATCAGTCATTGGCTTGGTCTCCGGAGATCTGAGTGCTCGCCTATGTCTTGATCGTTAGATTGGACGGGGCGCCGGGATGGCGCAGTGGGCGGTGAAATCGGAGCCTGCGCGGATGCAGGAGGCCGGCTTCACCGCCGCGTTTGCAAGGAAGCTCGTCCGCGCCTTCGTCGGGCCGCGGGCATGCCTCGACTTGTAGGGCGCGTTACCGCCAGACCTCCCCGATCACGCGGTACATGTTGCCGCCAAGGAACTTGCCGCAATCCTCGTCCGAGTAGCCGTGTTCGAGCATCTTATCGACCAAGGCTGCCGCGATCTGGTACGGGGCCGGCGTCGGCACGCCCTTGGCCCCCATTTCCGCGCTGTACCCCCCGTCAGGGAAGACCGCCGCGCCCATGGGCGTCTGGATCAGCGACGCGGTGAAATTGATATTGGGGATGTAGTCGGAGCCGAAGCCGACATAATCGATGCCCACCAGTTCGGCCATGTAGTCGATATGACGGAAGACGGCGTCGGTGGTCAGGATGTCCGGGTTGGACTTGTCGAGAAAGGCCCCAACCAGGTTCAGGCTGCAGACGCCGCCACTCTCCGCGACGGCCTTGATCACCGCGTCAGAGATGCTGCGCTGATAGTCCGCGATGGCCAGCGCACCCGAGTGGGACGAAATCACCGGCTGGCTGCTGCGCTCGATTGCGTCGAGCGAGGTTTGTTCGCCGGTGTGGCTGACATCCACCAGCATCCCGTGGCGGTTGTAGGCATCGATCAGTTGCTTGCCATAGGCCGTCAGGCCGCCGTTGGCGGTCTCGAAGCAGCCGTCCCCGACGGAATTGCGCTGATTGTAGGCCAGCAGGCAGTAGCCGTAGCCCAGTTGCCGCCACAGCCCGACCATGTCCACATCGTTCTCGAACAATGCGGTCCCCTGGTGGGTGAAGTAGATGCCGAGCTTGTCCTCCTGGATCGCGGCATCAATGTCGCTGGCATTGCGGACGATCTTGTAGAGGTCGGGCCGCTCGGCGATCTTGTTGAGGTAGAAGATCAACGCGCCTGCGACGCCGCGGATCGACGCGTCCAGAGAATCCGCCGAAGGACAGATCGCCAGCACCTTGAAACCGGCCGCCTTGCACCGCGCCATTTCATCCGCAAACTCCGGCGCTTCGGGGCCGGACCACTGGTCAGGCCAGATAGCAGAGAAAAGCGTGTCCATGGTCTTGGAGCTCTGCACGATCGCCTCCGCCTCGGAGGAGGCGGGATAAACGTGGGAGCGCTGCGGAATGTCCGAGTAGTCCTTGATCTCGAACTCGGGCATGCTGACCGACGCATTCGTGGCCGGAATGTCGGCCGCCGAGGCCTTGCTGGGCCCGAGCGCCATCGCCGCCGCCGCGGCCCCACCCATGGCGGTGAACGCCTCGATGAACTCGCGGCGAGTGGTGCCCGCCGGTGCCGCAAAGTCCACGACGTCCTGGAGTGCGGCAGCTTCGGCGGCCCTATTGGGGTCATTGCGTGTCATTGGTCAGTACTCCTCAGCTATCGAGCGTGTTCTTGTGGATCACGCCGCCCTTCATGATCATCGCGAAGTTCGTTTCGGCGTCGGCGACGAGGTCGATGTCTTCAAGCGGATTGCCGTTCACCAGGAGCAGGTCCGCGTGGCCGCCCTCGGCCACCACGCCGATGGTTCCGTTCCCATAGGGATCGCGGGGACCGCAGGCTTGGCACAATTCGCCCGCCTTCGACGTGGCCTGCGCCAGCGCCTCGTGGTTTGGGAACCAGCGCCCGAGCTTCGCCAACTGCTTGCCCTGCTTCTTCGCCAGCTCAGGGTCGAAAAGGGTATCGGTCCCCCATACCATCTTTACGCCAAGCTCGCGGGCCGTCGTGTAGACAGATTCCGTACCCTCGGTCACCTGCAGGAACTTGCGCTGGTTCTCAGAGCCCTCGGGGAAGGGAATGGCGTCCTCGTCGTCGAGGATCGCCTGCATCGACAGCCAAGCCCCCTTGTCCTTCACCATCTGCAGACCGTCGCCGCTCAGCAGATGGCCATGCTCGATGCAGAGCACGCCCGCCTCGATCGCTTGGAGGGCAGCGGCCTCGCCGATGGCGTGGACTGTGACATAGGTGTTCCAGTTTTTCGCGACATCGACGATCGCCTTCATTTCCTCGAAGGTGAACTGCACGACATCGAGCGGATCGTAATCGGAGCTGACGCCGCCGCCGGCCATGGCCTTGATCTGCGTCGACCCCATTCGAAGGATTTCCCGCGACCGTTGCATTACTTCGGGAACACCATCCGCCAAGAGGGACATGCCGATGCGCGCGAAGAAGTCGAACTTCTCGCCGGGCCCCGCCGGAACCGCGACGGGTGGGCGGAAGTCTCCGTGGCCGCCGGTCTGGCCGACGTAGGGACCGCTGGGGTAAATGCGCGGCCCGATGATGCGTCCTTCCCGCGTTGCGCGAACCAGCGGGAAGACATTTCCTCCGACGTCGCGCACGGTGGTGAAGCCGCGCATGAGCGCATCACGATTGGTTTCGGCTGCCACCAGCGTGATGTAGGACGGATCGGAATTCAGGACGACGTTGATGGTACTCGTCGCCATCAACGCATGCCAGTGCATGTCTATTAGGCCCGGCATGAGCGTGCGCCCATCAGCGTCGATCACCTCTGCTCCGGTGGCCGAAAGATTTGGGCCAATGCCGGTGACGAGGCCGCTTTCTATCAGGACGTCCATTCCGGCCGTAAGCTCCGCTGAAGAGCCATCGAATATGTTGCTGCCCCGGATCAGGATGGGGGAGGTGTTCTGGGCGTAGGCGCCTGCGGGGTGCAAAAGCGATGCAAAAGCACCGGCGGCTGTACCAGCCAGAAAAGCGCGTCGGTTGATGTAGGCCATGTGCTTGGTCTCCTCGTTTCCTGTCATGGTTATGCCCCGCGATCACGGGGTGAGAGGGAGCACTGCGCCGGATCGGTCATGACCACCACAAAAGCCGGGGGCACAGCGCAACGTACGAGTTCAATCGAAATGCAGCGCGATGGCCCGGGCCATGGCCTCGTTCCATTCAGAGCCGTCGCCAGTGGTGAACCAGACCGCGACCAAGTCTTTGGACGGCGAGACGTACAGCCCCTGCCCGCCGACGCCGCCCTTGAAGAGATCGCCATCGGGCAGGATCGCGTCCCACATATAGGCGTTCGAGAGCTGGCCTTCGGCATCCGCGAATTTCGGCGACATCACGTGGCCCACGTAGCCGTCGGAATAGGCCTCTGGATTGCCCGAGGTCTGAATGCGCTCGAGCACCTCGTCGCTGATCACGTCCGCCCCGGTGACCGTCTCCGCGCTTGGCGTGAACATCGACCCAAAGCGGGCGAAGTCGCGCAGGGTGACGCTGGTCATGCCGAAGGCCAATGCGTAGCCATTGGGGGACATGATGAAGTCGCCGTCGTGGTCGGCGCCGATCTTGCTCCAGACCCGGTCGGTGAAGATCTCGGCGAAGGGACGGTCCTCGAGCGCCTCGCAGACCCGGGCCAGAAGCCAGGTGTTGATCGAGTTGTATTCGAAGACCTCGCCGCCGGGCTTGCTGCGCTCCATCGCGCGCAGGACGGCGAAGGTGTCGCTCTCGCCCTGGTTGGGGAAGATGCCGAGCGTCGCCGCCCAGCGATACCAGATCTGCTGTGGATTGGTCCGGCTGTCGGGGTTCGGCTCGTCATGCTCGGTGCCGTTGAGGCCGGTCTGCATATCGGCGACCTCGCGCAGGGTGACCGTGTCCCAGACCGAGCCTTTCAGCTGATCGACATATTCCGTCACCGGCTTCGACAGGTCGACCTTGCCCTCTTCCTCGAGCAACGCAAGGATGGTGGAGCTAAAGACCTTGCTCGCCGAGAAGGTAATGTGAGACATGTCGGGCGACATGGTCTTGTAGCGCTCGTAGATGATCTTTCCGTCCTTCATCACGAGCATCGCATCCATCGGCATCGCCTCGAAATGCTCTGCCACGGTGCGAACCGCGCCGTCCTTGCCCGTAAAGGAGATGTCGCCGATCGCCTCGTCCAGCGCGGTCGCGAGCACCGTCGGCATGCCGGAGCGCGTGAAACGCGCGGTCGGGAAAATCTGCGACACGTGCTGCCAGATGTAGTGCGTTTCCGGGCTCGCGAACTGAAAGCTCACCGCGTTGGCGGGATCGGCGAAATACTCCTGGATTTCCTTGACGCGCCCAAGCGAGGTGTCGGCGGTCGAGGTCCCTTCCTGCGCCGGTGCGACCTGCGGCAGCGCCAGAGCGATCGCAGTGGGAATGGCGATCTTCAAGGACGTGTAGCGCATGAGACGTGCTCCAATGTTTGGCTGTTTTCGGCGGGATCGCGCGGACGCAAAGATGCGCAGAGTAGTCGTCGCTGTTTACGTGTCTTACGCAGCATTATTCATTCGCCTTCAGTCGGTTACGGAATTCCTGAATTTCCGCCACGCGTCATGATCGGCACGATCATCGCGCTGTGCTCGACAAAGCTCTGATGTTTCTGAGCGGGTGCGTTCCCGACATCCCGTTCCAAATCTTTCAACAATCACCACGAGCATAGTCATTGCCTTGATGTTGGCGCTGGAGCTGGACCTCTTATGGTCCGGTAATTCTGGAGTTTTGGCAGTGTCTTAAAATCTCACTCGGACGATCTGGCTCTGCGTTTCGAGCGCCAGGACGTCCTCGTGCCTACTGTTCTATCAGGTCGGCGCTTCAATACGGCACCGAGTTCGTATGCAGATATTCTCAAATTGCGCTTCCGGCAGATGATCCCGGCCCGCAAGCATTCTTCAAGTGTAGTCCTGTTGGCTGATTTCAGGGAGAGCCATCCTTGAGGGTCGCTGATGGCGACTCTCCGAATAGTCGCCGATACTCGACGGAAAAGCGCCCCATTTCTGTAAAACCAACTGAGAGGGCCGCATTGCGTACTGCGCCGCGTGCCGCCTCGGCGGCGACGAGGTATCGCCTTGCGTCCGTCAGGCGCCTCTTCTGGAAGTAGGCAAGCGGGGCCTCGCCACACACCGAGTGAAACGCACGGTAGAGCGAGGATTGACTGACCCCGGCGGCTGCGCAGATATCCGCCAGAGAAATCGGACCGGCTTCCGCCTCGAAAAAGCGCTCTTCGGCCTTTCGCACGATCCTCTCCGGCGCTTCGCGGCGAGCTTGCCGCGTCTTGTCGGGTGTTGCGAAGAGGTAAGCGTCGAGCAGGAGGCCGAAGAAGGCATCACTCAGGTCGGACTCCCGCGCGCCGCTCGCCAGCGGCGGACCAGCGCCTGCCGCCGCGCGCATCAGCACGGAGAAGTCCCTGCGGTAACCTGTTGCAACGGCATCGGTCAGCTTGAGCGCAGATGGGTCGAGATGCACATCTTCAGGCCCAACCCCTCTGAGGGCTGCAAGCGCAGCGACAAGGTGGTCACGGCGCACAACGATGCCGCCCGTGCGACGCGCTCCGCCTGCTGCATGGAAACCATCCTGTTTGCCCTGCGCGTAGAGCACCGACTGTTCAGCCGCGGTCCCATTGATCCGGTATTCTTCCGAGCCGTCCCACCACATGAAGGCGAAGCACTCCGGCTTGACGATGACAACGCCGACCGATGCGGTGTGATGGTTCACCCCAAGAACCGACACCTTGTCCGAGGAGAAGATCGCAAGGTGGGACGGTCCTGGTCCGGGCTTGAGATGGGTGACGGACGCCTCCGCAACAGGGAGCAGAGGTTCTGCCATGCCGCGATAATCGACGACCCTCTCGGCGAACACCGTGGCAACGCGACCCGATGGCCGGTTCTCCATGGCGTTGTTCGTGGCATCCTCTCCCACCGCAGTCCCTCCCATTTCTCTGGATGATGACCCCGGACGGCTCCCCTCACCTGTTCCAGCGCCCTGCCAGCGCATTTGCAGGTCACGCGATCTTGGCCCCGAGCATGCAGTTTCCCGCCGCACCCTGTCGGCCGGCTGCGACGCGTCCATGGTCCAATAGGCCGGAACACCCTTGCCGAGCGATGCATTGGCCTACCGGTCGAAAAGACCCTGAGGTCGTGACAGCGCTACGATCGCCTGACGTGAAGTAGGCTACATGCTAAAGCGACGGTCTCTGAAAATTTCAGTATGCGAATTCTTCCAAAGTAATGCCGCTCTCCGCCCTATCTCCCATACATGGACAAGGTCGCCGAAGGGGACTTTCCGAACAGGCTGCGGTATTCGAGCGAAAAGCGCCCCATCTCGGTCAGCCCGGCGGAAAGCGCAGCGTTCTTTACCGCGCCGCGGTAGCGCTCCGATGTCATCAGCACTCTTCGGGCTTCGTTCAGGCGCCTTTTGTGAAAATAGGCCAGTGGCGCGTCATCGCAGACCGAGTGAAAGGCGCGGTAGAGCACGGATTGGCTGACACCCGCTGCGGCGCAGAGATCGGCAAGCGAGACCGGGCCTCCCTCAGCCTCGAAATAGCGCTCCTCTGCGCGTCGCACGATCTGCTCTGCAGGGCGCCTGGTCGAGCGGAGATTCTGCTCGGGCGTCGCGCCAAGATAGGTCTCCAGCAGCACGCCGAACAGCCCGTCCCCCAGGTTGCCCGTCCGCGCGCCGTCTTCGAGGGCGGCGCCCATGAACGCCTTGATATCGCGTCGGTACCGCTGAGCCGCAGCATCGCTCAGTCTCAGGGCCGAGCGGCCGAGATGCACGTCCTCCGGGCCAACCCCTCTCAGAGCGGCAAGCGCGGTGATCAGATCGTCACGGCGCACCGTCAGGCCAGCGGTCCGGCGCCTGCCGCCCACGGCGTGAAAGCCGTCCTGCTCGCCCTGAGTATGGAGCAGAGAGCGCTCGGTGTGGACACCGTTGATCCGACACTCCTCCGGCCCGTCCCACCACATGAAGCCGAAGCACTCGGGCTTGATGATCACCGTTCCCACCGAGGGCGCGTTGAAGTGAACTGCGAGGATGTTGACCTTGTCGGAAGAGAAGATGCCAACATTCGAAGGCGGCGGCCCCGGTGCAAGTTGCGTGGCGGAGACCTCGAGGACGGGGAGCAAGGGCTCGGCCGTTCCGCTGTAGTCTTCCACCTTTTCCGAATGCACCGCCGAAAAGGTGTTTTCCGGTCGCCCGTCCTCCCGGTGTTCTGCGGAATCCTTCACGCGCCCCGCCTCCTTCCCTGTCTGACATCCGCGCCTGGACAGCGCCTGCGGCGCGATCAGTCGCCGAGCGTGTTCTTGAAGACCTTGCCATCCTTCATGATGAGGTCGAAATTCGCGTCCGGATCCGCCACGAGGTCGATATTCTCGAGCGGGTTGCCATCAACGAGGATCAGGTCGGCATAGGCGCCCGGTTCCAGCACACCCAGCGGCCCCTGCTGGTAGGGGTGGCGCGGCCCGGCCAGCTCAAGCAGCTCGGCATTGGTCGAGGTCGCCATCTTCAGCACCTCGTAAGGCGTGTACCAGCGGCTCATCTTGGCAAGGAACGCGCCCTGCTTCTCCGCCAGGTCCGCGTCGAAGAGCATGTCTGTGCCGAAGGCCACCTTGACGCCGATCTCCTTGGCCATCTGGATCGAGTTCGAGGTGCCGTCGGTGACCTCGATGAATTTCTGCGTGCTGACCGGGTCGTTGAAGCTGAAGGCATCCTCGTCGTTCAGGATCGGCTGGACCGAGAGCCAGACGTCGTTGTCCTTCATCATCTGGATTGTCTCGCGGCTCAGAAGATTGCCGTGCTCGATGGACTTCACGCCGGCCTCGATGGCCATCTGCGCCGCCTCGTCGGTGAAGATGTGCGAGGCAACATAGGTGTTGTAGCTCTCGGCGACCTCGACGAAGGCCTTCAGCTCGGCCATGGTGTACTGGCTCACGTCCAGCGGATCGTAGACCGAGGACACCCCGCCACCGCCCGAAATCTTCAGCTGGCTCGCCCCCATGCGCATCACTTCGCGCGCGCGCAGAGTGACGTCATTCACGCCATCGGCGATCAGCATCAGGCCGACGCGGTTCCAATACCAGAGCGAGTCGCCCGGGTTCGATGGCACGTCCTGATAGGCGCCATAATCAAAGTGCCCGCCAGTCTGGCTCATCGGCGGGCCCGAGGGCAGGATACGCGGGCCCGGAATCTCGCCGGCGTCGATCATCTTCTTTGTGGCAAAGGGATTGCCGCCGACGTCGCGCACCGTCGTGAAGCCGCGCATGAGTGTGCGCTCCGAACCCATGGCGCCGCGGATGGCTATCTCGAGAATGTCGCCGGTGACCACGGTGCTCTGCGAGGCGCAGCAATAGGAGGTGTGCCAGTGAACATCGATCAGACCGGGGATCATGGTGCGACCGCCGCCGTCGATCACAGTGCCGCCTGCGACGGCGAGGTCTTCGGTCGAGATCTCCGAAATGAGATTGTCGGTCACCACGACATTAGCGTTCTCGATCAGCGCCTCGTTGACCCCGTCGAAGACGTTGACGTTGGTGATGAGGATCGGAGCCTGAGCCAGCGCAGGCGACGAAGCCAGGGCGGCCAGCAACGCAAATGATGAAATGAGAGTGGGCGAATTCATTGCAATGCGTTCCTCCAAAAACGTTCAATTCGCACATAGCAATAAATTCAGATTTTGATCTTGATGCAGGTCAACCTATCCAGGCAACCAAAACTATAGACGCTGGTGCCCGGCGTCTTCCGACGTTGGCTGAAGTCGGACGCAGTTCTATCGGTGACGCCGCCTTGCTGTCGGTAGAGCACGAGTGATTGCTGTCGAGAATGCTCCATCGTGAAGGACAGCAGAAGGGCCCGCCCGTACGCTCCGTTTCGCTGCAGCTGGCGCGGAGGGCAACTTTAGTGACGCCGCATTGCAGCGTCGAGTAATGAGGTGAATGGCCGCAACGGGTCGGTCGGGACGGGCTCGCCCATGCTGCAACCGCGAACGCACCCAACATCAACGCGGTCAATCTGGGCTCGGTGCGGCCTTGCGGCAGCGCGGCGGCGGCGGCCCGGAGCCAATCTTCTTCACCGGTCATACGCGACATCGCTTAATATCTCGGGGTCACGCGATGTCGACGCCTGGGCCGGGAGGGACGGATGGAGAAAGTCTCATGTCCAGAATCCAACTCCCCGCCATCAAGCCGAAGCGACGCCCTTGGAACCGTGGCAGGCTCGTTGGCCAGAAACGGCCTCTGCTGCCGAAACAGGTCTGGGCGATCCGAGCGCGCCTCGAACTCGCGAGCAACCTTCGCGATCTCGCTCTGTTCAATCTTGCCATCGACAGCAAGTTGCGGGGCTGCGACCTCGTCGGTCTGAGGGTCGCCCAGCTCGTTGTCGGCGATCGTGTCCGCGAACGCGTATCGGTCATCCAGAGCAAGACGCGCCGCCCCGTTCAGTTCGAAGTCACGGAAAATACCCGAGCTTCGATCTCGGCGTGGGTGAAGCGGCCGGAGATGATCGGCTGCGCCTTCCTGTTCCCGAGCCGGTTTCATGCCAGGCCGCACATTTCGACGCGACAATACGCGCGGCTCGTCCGAGAGTGGGTGACGGCGATCGGTCTCGAGCCGAGTGGATACGGTACGCACTCGTTGAGGCGCACCAAGGCTGCACAAATCTACCGCAAAACGGGCAATCTTCGCGCAGTCCAGCTCCTGCTCGGTCACACCAAGGTGGACAGTACGGTCCGGTACCTGGGCGTTGAACTTGAGGATGCTCTGAGCATCGCGGAGTCGGTCGACATTTGATACGTTGGGCGAACGGCGCACGCCGTTCGCCAACCAAGACCGGACGTGCGAGGAGCTACGTGCAGACGTGGGCTTCGAGCCCAAAGCGGCCCCATACAACCCCCCGGGCAGCCAGATCATCGGCGGACCCAAAGACCGTAGCAGAGACTCTCCGCGTTCAGCGGCTCGACCCCTCGGCGCAGGACCGAGCCGTCTTGTTGTCAGGCAGCTTCGGCAGCGGCGACGTCTTCTTCGCTGAGATGCTTCTTGAAGAACGGAATGATCTTCTCCAGAGCCAAGCCGACCGGCTCTTCCCGGTCGTAGAGGTCGTAGTGGGACCAATCCGGCAGTTCGACCAGTTGCCGGTCCTCTGATGCCATCGCGCGGCCGTAGATTTCCATGCCGTCACGATAGGCCCCAAAGGCGCCGACCTTCTGGCCGATGACCACCATCATCGGCTGGGTCAACAGCGTCTCGGCGAAGCCAAAAGCATCCCATGACAGGGTCTTCTGGGCATGGCTGAAGACCATCCGTGTCGCGCCCCCAGTCGCCTGGCCGCGCGGGGTCTTGTAGTAGTCTGTCGCCTCGAAGACGTCGCGCTCGGTCATCCCCGCCTCGCGTGCCGCATCAAGGCTGGCAGGCAGCAGTTCATTGACTTGCAGCTCTGCGCCGCGCGCCTCGGCGCTGCGCTGCGCGGCCATGGCGGTCAGCGCGCCGACCGGATCGAAGCCGCTGAAACCCTCTCGGAAGAGGCGACCGAGGTTCACCGGGGTGATCCCGACCACCGCCTTGATCCGTTTCTCGGTCAACGCGGCATTCAGCGCGTAGCCGCCACCGCCGCAGACCCCGATGACCCCGATCCGGTCCGCATCGACGAAAGGCAACGTCACCGCGTGGTCGATCACGTGGCTGACGTCCTCGATCCGCTGGCTCGGGCTCTCGGTCCAGCGGGGGCTGCCGCCGGACGCGCCCTGATAGCTCGCGTCGAAGGCGATGACGACGTAGCCCTGCTCGGCGAGCGCCTTGCCGTAGACGCTGCCCGAGGTCTGCTCCTTGCAGCTTCCGAAGGGGTGGATGCTGACGATCGTCGGGTAGCGTTTGCCCGCATCGAAGGCGGGCGGCAGGTGAATGTCCGCCGCGATGTGCCAGGCCATGTCGGGGTTCTGAAATGTCACGCTTTCCATGGTTTGAACTCCTTGGGTGTCAAATTGGCAGAGGCTGCCCCGCCCGCGATCCGGGCGGGGCACGCGTCGTCTGCGCCGGATCAGGCGCCGAGCTTTTCCTGGAAGAAGGGTGCCAGCACGCTGACCGCCTCATCGACGAATTTCGCGCCGTCGTAGAGGTCCATGTGGTTGGCACCGTCGACGACGTGGAACTTCTTGTCGCCGCTTGCGGCTCGGGCATAGAGGTCGTCGCTCATCCACTTGCTGCCCGCGACGCTGCCCGCCACGATCTGCAGGGGCTGGGTCAGGAAGGCCTCGGCGAAGTTGTAGGCGTCATAGCTGATAAGCTGGGTCAGGCTGCGGGCCAGCCCGTAGCCCGGAGCTGTGGCGCATTGCGCGCGCTGGGTGTGGTAATACTCCCAGGCCTGACGAAGCTCCTCGTTGGGGGCATCTTCTTCCTTCAGCGGCGCCATCGGGATCTGCGCCAGATCACCGCCGGCGGCGAGTGCCTGTGCATCCGCAGTGCGGGCGGCGGCGCCAGCTTCGAGGAAGGGCAGCGCGTCGGCATCGGCCACGTCATTGTCCCAGCCATTGCGGAACATCGCGCCGATGTTCACCGCGCTGACCGTGCCGACGGCCTTGATCCGGTGATCGTTGATCGCGGCGTTCGCGGTGTAACCGGCACCCGCGCAGATCCCCATGGCACCGATCCGGTCGGTGTCGACGTAATCCAGCGTGGTCAGATGGTCGATGACCGCGCTGACATCCTCGGTGCGGATGTAGGGGTTCTCGAGCTGGCGCAGGCTGCCGCCGGATTCGCCCTGGTAGGAGGCGTCATAGGCGATGGTCACGAAGCCCTGCTTGGCAAGCTCCGCGGCATAGGTGCCGGCGGTCTGTTCCTTCACGCCGCCGCCGGGGTGCGAGACGACGATGGTCGGGTATTTGGCTCCTTCTTCGAAACCCTCGGGCAGGTTGATGACGGCCGACATCTCGACGTTCGGGTTGTTGGTGTTGGCGAAGGTGATCTTGGTCATGGTCGTCTCCTTGGGTTGGGATCGAACCGATCCGCTGGTGATGGAGCCAATATGACGCTTGAGCCGCTCAGTGATTAGACGGTAAGTTCTTCATGGACCTATAAGTGAGGTGATAAATGCGGCGCGAGGACATCGCCGATCTGACGGCCTTTGTGACGGTCGCCGAAGAGGGCAGCTTCACCAAGGCCGCAACCCGGCTGGGCATTTCGCAGTCCGCACTGAGCCAGATCGTGCGGCGGCTCGAGGATCGCCTCGGGCTGCGCCTGCTGGCGCGCACGACGCGCAGCGTTGCCCCCACGCCCGCAGGCGACAGGCTGGTCCGGCGCCTTGGCCCGCTGCTGCGCGAGATCGACAGCGATCTCGCCGAGCTGAGCGAGTTCCGGGACACGCCGACCGGGAATATCCGCATCACCTCGGTCGAACATGCGGCGAAGACCATCCTCATCCCGGCGCTGGCCGAGGTGCTGCCGGGCTATCCCGACGTGAACGTCGAGGTCATCGTCGACTACGGGCTCGTCGATGTCGTGGCCGACAGGTTTGACGCCGGCGTGCGGCTCGGCGAGCAGGTGGCGAAGGACATGATCTCGGTGCGTATCAGCCCGGATATCCCGATGGCGATCGTCGGCGCTCCGGCCTATCTCACGCAGCATCCCGTACCGAAGACCCCCGAGGACCTCGTCGAGCACCGGGCGATCAACCTGCGCCTGCCGTCATCCGAGACGATCAACGCCTGGCGGCTGTCAAAGAATGGCGAGGCAAAGCGGGTCCGGGTCGAGGGCGCGCTCAGCTTCAACACCGTCGAACTGATCCGGAAAAGCGTTCTTCTCGGACAAGGTCTAGCCTATCTCCCGCGAGACCAGGTCGAAGACGATCTGGCACGGGGCACTCTGAGCCAAGTGCTGGCGGACTGGACGCCGCCGCTGCCGGGGTATCACCTCTACTACCCGAACCGGCGGCACAGCTCACCGGCGTTCCGGCTTGTCGTCGACGCGTTGAAGGCTCGGCTGCGACGGCTCTCCTGACCTGGCGCTGACCATCTGGCGGCTGTCAAAGACATGGCCGCAGGCGGGGCAGCAGCACTCCCCGCGTGGCACCTGCCGCAGACGGACCTCGGAGAGGATGGCATGGGCGATGTCGCGGCTGATGCCGAGCTCGCGCCGCAGCCGCTCGATCTGGCGGCCTTCCTCGAGATCGATCTTGCCGTCCTCCAGTGCCAGCCGGAACTCGTTGCGCAGATGGTCGCGGCGGCGGTGCAGGTGATCCGCAAGGCCGCTGGCGATGATACCGGCGGGCAGCGCGGCCATGCCGACGCCGAGCACTGTGATGAATCCACCGAAGACCTTGCCCAGAGGCGTGATCGGCGTCACGTCGCCGTAGCCCACCGTCGTCAACGTCACCAGCGCCCACCACATGGCGGCGGGGATCGAGCCGAACTCAGAGGGCTGCGCCTCGTGCTCGACGAGATAGGCGCCGGTCGCCGCGAAGACGAGCAGGATCGTCAGGATCGAGAAGGCGGCCACGAGAGCACCCGCTTCCTCGCGGATCACCGAAATCAGCACCGAAAGCGCCGGCGAATAGCGCGTCAGCTTGTAGATGCGGAAGAGCCGCAGGATGCGAAGCATCTGCAGGTTCGAGGTGAAAAGGAGCCCGATGAAGAAAGGCAGCACCGCGCCGAGATCGATCAGCGCCATCGGGCTGCGCATGTAGTGCAGCCGGGCGCGCCACGGCGGCAGCTTGGGCTCGCGCTCGGCGCTGGCCCAGACCCGCAGCATGTATTCGACCGAGAAGATCGCGACCGAGATCGTGTCGAAGGCGCGGAAGCTGGCGTGATGCGCGGCGTAAATGCGCGGCACGGTCTCCAGCGCCACGGCGAGCACGTTGGCGATGATCAGCAGGATGAGCGCAAAATCGAGCACCCGCGCCAGCTTCGGCCCAGTCCCGGGGTGTTCGAGCAGCAGGTAGGCCCGCCGCCGGAGGCTCCCCTCTCCTGCGCTCACGATGCCGGAGCGGCGCGCAGGTCACGGACCGCGCGATAGAGCGGCACGCCGATCTGCGAGAAGAGCGCGATGCCCCAGCCGAGGTTGCCGATGATCGCGGGCACGTAAGAGTGGATGAAGAACATGAAGATCGCCATGGCCACCCCGAAAAGCCGCAGACCGCCGCTATGGTAGCGCCGGGTCTCGTCGCGGCCCTCGACCAGCAGCTGCAGCACCCAGAGCGCCGCCAGAAACACGGCCAGCCCGATGGTGCCAAGCGCCCCGTAGCCCGGCGGATAGGGCTCGAGAAAGCCGACATAGGCTTCACCCGCCAGCGCCACGCCGATGGTCACCGCGGCCCAGAGGATGACGATATGGGCGAACCAATAGCAAAGCATCAGCGGCACCTTGCGTGTCTTCAGCTTGGCCATGCCCGCGCTGTCAAAGTAGATCCACGCCAGCGCAAAGAGCGACAGCCCTCCCATGGCGATGTTGAAAAACGTGCCGGGATAGGCCTCGTCTATGCCCTTGTCGGCGAGCGTGACGCAGAGCTTGAAGAACCCCTCGCCGAGCAGGATCAGCATCAGCAGACCAAAGCGTTCCGACAGGTGGCCAAGCCGCGGCAGGAATCGCTCGAAGCGCAGCGTGCCGATGCCCGGCAGCAGGTACATCAGCTGGATCATCACGATCCCCGCGCCGAACACCCAATAGGCCAGCGGCCGCGGCAGGAAGGCCGAGACCGCGAAGATCGCAGCAAGGATAAAGAAGTTCCGCCCCATCTCGGAGGCCAGTGAGGTGCTCTCGGCGCCAAGATGCCGCGCCCGCCAGTAGAGCCATGCGGTGAGTGCCCGGTTGAGCGCGTAGCCGAGCGCGAAGAACGGCCAGCCCCCGTGGGTGATCTCGGGGATCGCCGCGGCGATGAACATCATGGTGACGATCTGCACCGCCATGGCCACGCGGTGCGGTATGTCGGTCGAGATGTAGAGCGAGTTGTAGACCGAGTTGTCGGCCCAGGCGAAGAAGATCGCGATGAAGAGGAAGGTGTAGGTCCAGAACCCGGCCCAGTCGAGGTGATGCGACAGGTAGTTGCCGAGCAGGAAGATCGTCACCACGTGTACAAGGTCGTAGAAGAGCTCGACCCAATGCACGTGGTTGCTTGCGCCCCCTTCGACGTCCAGATGGTGCCGTGGGCGGGTCCAGATCGGAAAGTCCTTGAGCGGCATGTCTTCTCCCTCGCGAGGCGATGTCTGCCCTATAGGGGTAGAGAAGGAACGGCAGGTCGCAAAACTCTTTTTGGATCGAGGAAGGTCGCGATCCGGGGTCGACGGCTTGGTCCTGACGGCATCGGCGCAACCGCGGGTCGGCAATGGCAGCTTTGTCCGCATCGGCGGCGCTGCGGCAAGGCGCAGCGAATGGCGGGTTTAGGCTCCCGGCTTTGGAGCGGCCTTGAACGACCGCTAACTTGATCTGCGCTGCGGCGCAGAAGCCCGTTTGCGGCGGCTGCGCGGCAATTCCTTCGTCATGCTGCAATTGCACCAGCTAATCGCCGGATGGCCGGAAAGTCCCGCGCTGCCGACCTCGGACCAAGCAAATGCTGCGGCCTACATGAATGGCCGCTTCGGTGAAGAGGCAGCGAGGTAGTAGATCGAGCCGATCGCCCGCACCCCGTGAATAGCCACTACCGCCCGGTCGCGCCGGCCGAGGCCGAGGCCCAGCAATTACGACCGGCCCACCAACAGCCATATGCGCAGGAGGCGGAGATGCTCCAGATCAGGTCCGGAAAAAGCCTCGGCAGCGCGCTGCACAGGCATTCAGCAGCGGTTCGGCCAGCGCATGTTGATGCTTTTCGAGAAACACTCCAGCCGGCGGTGGAAGACATGGTACTTCTCTACCCGGGGCAGCGTCAGCCCCATGACCGCGACGGCGATAAATCCGTATTCCATGACGAGTTCGATCAAGCCATAACAGAACACGATGCACGCCAGCACTGCGGCGGCGATGTCGCCCAGCAGCGCGCCGAGTACAGCCGTAAAGGGGACGACTCGAAATAGCGCGCACCGAGACAGCCAGCACCCACGTGGCCCTATAGCTCAGCGTGCGACGATATCTCGGAGGCATCAAAGGAGGACGTGCGAGTACAAGTTCTCTCTATACCCCACAAGAAAATTTTTGTGGGGTATAGTGTAGAGCTAACGGATTCTGGAGGTGACTTAGGGTGCGTTGCCGCACACGTCGCCCAAGCGGCTTGGGCGCACTTGACGGCGCGCAGCAGATCGCGGTCAAGACCCCAACGATCCCTCTTTTTCATTCCCTATTATCCACGAGAAAAAGCAGGAGACGAGCCGGACTTGTGGGCGACAGCATTCGCGGAATGCCGCAAGCATCGGAACAGATCTGGCGAGCAATCTCTTGAAGATCAGCTTTGCTTCTCCACCCAGAGGCCAAGAAAGGTGCCGGTCACGATCAGCGCAGCGCCGATCAGCGCCGCCGGGGTCGCGGGCTCGGACAGAAGCGCCCAGGCCAGCGCGAAGCCGAACAGCGGCTCCGTTCCCATCAGGAAGCCGACGCGCGTTGGGCTGGTGCGGCGGACCGCCGCGTTCTGCACGTAGAAGGCCCCCACCGTGCAGAAGAGCGACAGGAACGCCACCGCGCCCCAGGCAGCGACATCCGCCCGGACGAGGAGCCCCGTCGGCCCAGATTGGCCCAGAAGCAGCGCCATGGTCAGCCCCGCGACGGTGGCTGCCTGCACGGCAGTTAGCGCGGCAGAGGAGAGACGGCTGCCTTCCATCAGGCGCTTGGTTGACACCACCATCACCGCGCGGAGACCGGCGGCGCAGAGAACCAGCAGGTCTCCCGCACCGAGCGCGCCCATGCCGCCCGACAGCACCATGACGCCGATCACCGCCACGACCGCTCCCACCATCACCCCTGCAGGAGGCAGCTTTCGCTGTAGTCCGAACTCGAGGAAAGGCGTGAAGATGGTGCAGAGCGAGATGATGAGCGCGGTATTGGTCGCCGTGGTCATCGACACGCCCCATGTCTCAGCCAGGAAGATGGCGCAGAGGATGGCTCCAAGCACGGCTCCCGCCGATAGATCTCGCCGGGGTGCCGCGCGCAGGTCACGGTGAGCTACTGCGGTCATCACCACTGCGGTCAATGCAAAGCGGTAGAAGATCAGCAGGAGCACCGGCATATGTGTCAGCGCTCCCTTGGCCACGGGGTAGCTCGCGCCCCAAACCAGCGCTACGCCGAGCACCGCCAGATCCGCCCAGAGCGTCGTCCGCTGTGCCATGAAACTTTCCGATACCGCCACCATGGCCTCCGTTTCCCGTGTGAAATCACAGTGAGATAGGCCGGCAGGTGCGTCGCGATATAGAACGAAAACGCGATGTCAGCCCTTGGCGAAGGCGGCGGGGGTGATGCCGACGATGGCCCGGAAGTGGCGGCCCATGTGGCTCTGGTCCGCGAAGCCTGCCTGCACAGCCGCTGCTGCCGGAGATAGGCCCGTGCGGAGTAGGTGTTTCACCAGAAGAACCTTCCTCTGCAGGTGCCAGGCGTGGGGTGGCAGGCCAGTGACGCGCCGGAAGGCCTCGATCGTCTGCCTCCGCCGCAGACCGGTGATCCGGCACAACTCGTCGAGCGAGACATCCTCTTCGACGTGGCTGTCCAGATAGGCGACTGCATCGGCGATCCGCCCATCGCTCTGCGGTTCCGACGCAGAAAGCTGGGGAGCCAGTTCCCGCAGGAGCGCGCCGAGCAGCGCATCGAGCGCCACGTCCCGGGACAACCGCTGAACCGAAGCGTGTAGGGCCTGGTGCAGGACGGAAAATCTCTGCGCCAGATCGGGTCGGGCATGGAAGGCCGCTCCGAAATCAAGCGTTCCGGTGGGCACGCGCCCGGTGATGTCTTTCACCAGCACCCGCATCCCCGCTTCGGGAATGTAAAGCATCCGTTGTCGCCAGCCGGTCTCGCTCCCTGCGCCGCCGTGATGGATGTCGCCGGGGCGCATCGTGACGACCGAGCCCCGCGGCACCCGGTGCATCTCGCCGCGGCACCAAACGGCATGGACGCCTCCGTCGATCACGCCGAAGAGGTACTCGTCATGGGCGTGCGGCTTGAAGGTCTGCTTCAGGTAGCGCGCCGACAGGGTCTCGATGCCATAGAAGTCAGGGCGCGACCGCAGGGTCACCTCATCTCTGAGGCTGTGCAGTTCCACTTCTGGCAAGACGGGACGTTCCTTCCGGTTGACCGCCAGTCGTTTATCGCCGGGGCTTCGGCTGGTCAAACGGGCAATGTCCTGAATGGGCTTATTCCGTTGAAAAACTCGGCTCGGCGATCGCATTTCTCCTCACCCAAGATTTGCGGTGCCCACGCCTATCCTTCCTCAATAGGCGACCGGTGGGGTCGGAAGGAGCTTTGCGAGCTTCCGGAGGTTCTGTGCGGTGGTTGGGAGGTGGAATTCATCTCGTGCGCCGCTCGGGCCTCGCAATCGGAGACGGTTGAGGCCCAGAATGCGCTTCAAATGCGCGAAGAGCGTCGCCACCTTCTTCCGGAGCTTGCAGGAGAACGCGTAGTCGGGCGTCTGAGCAATTGCACGCGCCCGATCCCGGGAGGGCTCGAAGATCGACCGGAGGATTTTCCGCGAGGGCGCCTTGGGGCAGCAGCGCGCTTTCAGCTTACAGGCATCGCAATCGGCCTTGCTTGCCCGATAGCGAAGCATGCCATGCTCATCGGGCATCTTCTCCCGGGGCCTTGTGAAGGTCCGGCGGCTTTGCTTCAATTCCTTGCCGCCCGGGCAGGTGTAAACATCGCTCTCGGTGTCATGGGTGAAGTCGGCGCGTTCGAATGTCCCGTCCCTCCGGGCTGACTTGTCGACCACCGGGATATGGGGTGCGATGCCGCGATGCCGGTCCAGCCAATCCAGCATGACGCCGGTGCCGTAGGCGGTGTCGGCGATCAGCCGTTCCGGCGCGATACCGAATGTATCGTTCACCCGATCGATCATGGTCTGCACCGATCCGACCTCGGCCTGACGGATCGACCGGGTTGCTTCCACATCGAGGATCACACCGTTGTCGGTATCGATCAGGTAGTTGGTGGAATAGGCAAAGTAGGCCGGACCGCCCCGAGCCCCGGTCCATTGCGAGGCCGGATCGGAATGCGAGGTGAACTTCGGCTCGACCGGGCTCGCTGCGCCAAAGGCGGCATCATCGAGCGTTTCCAGATATTCGCTGACAGCCCGAGGCGCGTCTACTGGATCGATGCTGCCCGGCTGTCAGTCCTGCTTCGGCGTGGAGTTCTGCCGGTTCGCGTCGGCCGCGATGATATTGGCATCCGCGGCGAGGCGCTGGCCGCTGGCCAGGTCGCCTGCACTGCGACGCCGGTGATGTGGCTTGCGGTACCGACGGCATGATCCGGATGAACCCAACCCCCGGTAGCGAGACTTGAATCGTTTTCGGCGGAACAGCCCGAGAACCGAAAATAAAGCATCCGGAAGTTTTCTTCTTCGTCAGCTCAACGAACGACCAATGTTCTCCTCACCAGCACCGAAGACCAGCGTTCGAAGACAACCGAAAGGAACCTGCCACCGACCGAACGTGACGCCGATGAACCCGGCGCACAACCACCGTTCCTGCTATGGAATGAAGGGAGAACATCATGCTCAATACAACTACCCTCGACACTCTTGAGGCCCGTCTCGGCTCCGCCTATGAGGTGGAGCAGCACCTCCGACGTCACGGTCCGGGCCTTTGCGACCTGCTCGATACGCTCGATGATCCGAGCGGGTTCGAGGCTCTCTGTGACCTGCAAGCCGCCTTCGGGCAGCCAATCCCGGATGCTGACGCCGTCGAGGCAGCGCTGAGGGACATCCTGCGCATCCTGGCCGATCAGACGCCGTCATCGCTCGACCGGATCGGTCATGAACGGGGTCTGCCGGCGTCAGACATGACGCGATGGTATGGCGCGCGCATCAGCGAGCTTCTCGCACGGTTCGACCATGCCGAGTAAAACCGGGGCACGCTGTGCCCTTCAGGCGGCAGGCCAGCGCCGCCTGAGCGGCAATCCCGACGAGTTCGGACTGGAGCAGGACATCTGCGACGTGACGCTCTGGCTAATCGAGAAACACCGCCTTTCTCGGGTCCACGTCTGGGTGGACCGGCACTACACGCATGTTGGCCATCAGATCGCCGGTGTCACCGTCATGACATCACCAAGGCATCCAACGCGGCTGGCTGACGCGGCGCACCACGTCTTTCTCGCGCTCGGCTACATGATCAAGAATTCGGGTGGAGACACTTACGGCCACCAGTTCTGCGACGGTCATCACTCGAGGCATGAGATTATCCAAGGCTACGCGCGAATTGAGGGCGCCTTGCGGCGCTGGCGATCATCATAGGGAATTTGTAGGCACCTTGGAGAAGGGCGGCGAAAGCCGCCCTTTTTTTATGCCCTTTGCTCCTTTGTCCAACATCTACCGATATTTCGCACTTACTGCTCGGCAAGTCTTCGGAGCTGTCTCTGACGTGTTGATCATGGCGGACAGGTCCACCCTGTGCGACAGCGGCTTCGTGTCACCGGCCGGAACCGACCCTAATAAAATTGGGAAAAGCGTTTCCATCTCCAATTTCCCGTGCCCATGTCCCTTTGGGCAGAGTCGAATCCGCGGCCATGCCTAAAATGGCCGAAATAGCGGAAAATCGGGCGCTTACGCCCGATTGACCTTATTTGCTTGCAGAATGGACATTCCAAGCCCGCCGGTGGCCACTAATTGGTGGTCGGAACACAACTGAAGAACCCACAAATAATAGTCCATTGACGGCTTTACCTACAACGTAAGTCATTGAAATATAACGAACTAAATTACCAAAAAACACCTTGAGGCCGCCAGATGGCCATTTCACCCAGAGAAAATGGCCATCGAAATTTCGTAAAAAAATGCCGCCCGAAGGCGACATGATCTGGGTTTCAGGGAAAGGTCAGGCTCTGAGGCTCAGCCCATCAGGAAATACGAGTCCTGGGATAGGCCGGGCGGAGGAGATTCGAGCAGCGCCTTGATCTCCTCCGGATCGACAACCACGGCCGCGAAGCCGTGTGCGCCGGTCACCCGGTAGACCCGCTTCAGATGGCCGAGGAACATCAGTTCGAGGATGAACTTCACCCCCGCGCGGGATTTCTCGGCCGACTTGGAGAGATGGACAAAGCCCTCGGGCGCCTCGTCGATCTCCTGGAAGCTCGTCTCCAGGAACCGAAGGATTGGCTTCACGCCCCGGCCATCGACCGCCTTCCCGATCTTGCTAGCCAGAGCACGCTGATCCTGCACACGGTGCAGCTGCCCGATCTCAATAAGAAGCGCGACCAGCGGGCGAGAGGCTCCGAGCATGTTCGGCAGGTGCGTGACCGGGACAGCATGCTTCACGACATCGATCAGATCGCGCGCTGCGGTGTAGTCGACCACGAGCTGGTTGCTCCCCTGCTCCGCTTCCGCCGGGCTCAACAGCCCCGCGACCTGCAGGACGTTGCGCAGCGTTCTGGCGTCGAGACCTTCGGCCTTTGCGATCGACGCCACGCTGCAGAGGTGGGGATCGGTAACCGGCTTGCCCAAGAGCATGTGTCCCTTGCTGAGCGGGGTGGTCTCGAGGATTACATCTCGGAGCATGTCGCGAATAGGCCCCGGATTCTTGGACAGCCGGCTACCGGAGAGCCAGGCATGCAACATGCCAAAGGCCGCGCGCGGCGCGGCTCTCTTCCCTCTGCATGCCGTGACGCGCGCCATGAGATACTCCCGGATCGCCGCACCGCCTTCCGACACGATGGACCAGCCCGCACGCCCGGCCTCATCCCACATGTCATGGTTCATGTCCGAGGCTTTCAGCTTCGGACCAAAGGCATCAAGGGCACCCAGCATCTCGGTCGCGCGCACCGCCTGGTCGATATCCTGACCATCCAACCATGCGGGCCCGGTGCAGCCCTCCAGACGCGCCACCGCGTAGTCCTGCAGCGGCGAGACAACGCGGGCACGACCCGGCACCTGCCGCTCGGCCGCGATCAAGGAAGTCATGGCCTGCAGTTCATGCGCGATGTCATCCCACTTCCCCGACCGCAGATCCCGAAGCGCTGTTCCGTGGATCGGACAGGTCCGCACCGGTGCCAACCGCCAGATGAGCCGGTGACGCAGCGTGGCACCCGGCAAACGCGCCCCGGTGAGATCATCGTCCAGGCAGGCAGAACAGATCCGTGTCACAGGACCGGTCGTGAACTCGGCTGCGAACTCCAGCCCCCGCAACTGGTAGCGCCGACCACCAACTGCGCTGATCGTATTGCACAACACCGCTGCGGGATCGTGCCCTGCCCGCTCGCACAGCCGCAGAACCGCCGACTCGTCGCCCCGCGCGAGGTCCACGAGGGGAATGCCGAGGTCCGTCAGAAACGACAGAACGCGATCGCGGGTGTGGAAGGCGGCCTGCCGCGCCGCCCAGGAGAGAGGAGTCTCATCATCGACAAACGGAAGCATGGGGAAAAGCGTGCTCATGAGACCGCCCTCACCGCTTTTTCCGACGCGGTTGTTCTTCCTCCTCGACCGCATCGGGTTTCAGGAGCCAGTAGTGTTCGGCGTAGAAGACGTTGTCGGCGGCCGTGCAGGCCTCGTTCATCGCATAGGCGGCAGCGAAATGCCCGATATCCAGGTCGTCGTCGCCGCGCCCGATGGCGATTTCCATGGCCTGCAGCAGCAGCTCGAGGGCCCGTCCGAACCGATAGCGCGCCCCGTGGAAGATGCGTCCGATCAGATCCGCTTCGACCGGCGCCCCGAGCCCCACCCGTTCGCAGTACTGCGTGATCACATCACGGAAACTGTCGCCATCGACCTGCTCCACGAGATCGGGCAGCACCATCGCGGTGAACCTGCGCTGCACCTGCGGATCCGTACGAATGACCTTGGCGAGGTCTTCCGTGCCGGACAGGACCACGACGACGGCATCGTCGCCTTGCATCAGGGATTTCAGTGCCCGCAGGATCAGCTTGCGGTCCGCGCAGAAGAGATCCTGCGCCTCGTCGATCCAGAGCACCGAGATCCCGAGAAGCTGCAAGCGGTGACGCAGATCCTGCCAGAGCGACCAGGCCTCCTTGCGCGGATTCGCATCGGGGTAGCCACTCTCCGCCAACAGGGCGAGCGTCATACTCTTGAACGTCGCAGGACTCGGCACCGAACATCCAAGATAGCGCGGCCGCCCGTATTCGCCCTCCTGCAACACCGTGAGTTTGGACAGCGTGCGCTCCAACAGGTGGGACTTGCCGCTTCCCGGCCCCCCGATCAGCATGACCCCACGGGTTTCCCCAGTCCGGGTGAAGCGCTTGACAACAGGGGTCAGAGCCCCCTGTTCGTCCGTAGCAAGAAGGCGCGTCGTGTGCATTGCCGCCTCGGCATCACGCGCGGAGCCGATATGAAGGCTGCGGACACGTTCCAGAGCACTTTTTGCGGTATCAGCTTGTGCCATGATCAGTCCTCCTCGATGGTCATGTTGGATTTGGGCGAGGTGGGCGTAACGCCGCGCCCTTTGGCCGCCCGCTTCGCAGGTTTGGCGGGCGTCTCCGGCGTGCTGGGTTTCTCAGCCGCCACGGTCAGTTCGGAGGAGGCGGGGATCTCCATGCCGATACCGTCTTTCACCTGGCGCAGTTCTTTGCGCTCAACGAACTCGATGCCGGCCAGAAGCTTCTTCTCTTCCTTCGCGCAGCGTTTCTCGGACCAGTCCTCGAGGTTGAGACCGGCCGCGGCCATCGCGGCTTCGTTGCGCGCCTTGATCGCCGTGATGGCGTCACGGACGGCAACATTGTCGAGGCGGTTCGACTTCGGATTCGCGTCGCGGACATGACGGACGGCCGTCAGCCAGGTCTGGGCTGCGACGCCCTGCAGCGAAGTGTCAAGCGCAGGCACGTCGTACCATTTCTTGCCCCATTTGACCGAGATGGCGCCGATATCCTTGGGGTGCCAGCGCACGGAAACCTTTTCCGGGTCCTCGCGGCGCAGATAGGTTTGCATCGCCTCGGACTGGTAACGCACGCCCAGAACGGTGATGCCGGTCTTGTCCAGGCGGTACTCGCGCTGCTGGCCGAAGCACAGCCGCATCATCTCCGCGTCCGGCGGCGGCGTCACGCCATGCAGCTTCGACAGGCGACGCCAAGCCTTCACAGGGGTTTCTCCGCCCAGCCCGTGATGGGGCGTGTTGTGGTAGATGTCGATCACCCAACGCAGCAGCGCGAAGGTAAAGTCATCCAAGGTAAGCGCGGCGCGCTTTTCGGGATCTGCATCGCCCTTTTCCATGATGCTGGAGAACGTGTGGCCAGAGAGGCGCGGCGCGAGGTCGCTCGCGGCGCTGTAGAAGACACGCTCGATCGTTCCGCGGTTTTCCGGCACCCCGTTAATCCCCATCTCCCACATCACGCCGAGATCCTCAGCCGCCATGCGAAAACGCATCGACTTGAAGGCAGAGCCGCCATCGAAGACGATCAGTTCGGGCGTGCCATGCATGTCCCAAGGTGTCAGGGCCCCGACAGCGTCCGCCCACGCCCCCTTGTTGGTCGTGATCATCTGCAGGAGCTGCACCGCTGCCTCGGAGTTCGCAGAACGGCTCAGGACCATGCCGACGATGCAGCGCGTGGCACAGCAGATCGCTGCAGTCAGCGTCCAGCGGTCCTTGGCCTTGGCCTTTTCCTTGTAGCGGGGATCTTTGTCGTCACCTTTGACGTAGAGGCCGAGTTGCCGCTTCTCGTCATCGCTGAGCATGCCATAGATGTTCGTACTCTCGAGCAGGGTCGAGACATCCACCGTCCATTCGTCGATCTCGACGCGTTCCAACGGGCGGGTCACGCCGAGCCCATTCAGAACGGGCCGGAACTTCTTGCGGGCTGCAGCCTCGCCATTGCGCGCAACTTCCACGCGAAACGGGTCCAGTGCCCGGATCGCCCGGCGCACCGTCTCGCGGCTCGGCACGAGGAGATGATCGTCCTTGTCGGTGTATTTTTCGTTGCGTGCATGGATGGCGAGCGCGACATTCTCATAGATCTGCTGCATCGTCGGCTTGTCCTGCGAAAGATACCCTTGGACTTCCTTTCGCATGATGGCAGCCACCTCGGGGTCGAGACGGGTGCCCCGCCATCCGCGCCGATCCATATTGTCCAGGTGGCCGATCAGCCTCAGGTCACGGAGGTCTGCGAGCCAGCGGCGCAGCGTGCGCGGGCTTGGAACCTCGCCCATGTTCTCAGAGGGCAGGATATCCAGCGCACCAGAGGGCATGTGCGGCTTCGCCAATTGCGTCGCGCGACCGACCAGCATGTCCATCGATGCGGCAATGGAGGCATCGGTGAACTTCATCAGTTTTTCGCGGTGCATGTCGAGCGCGGCCTGACAATATGCATCCTTGCGCACGAAACGCCGAAGAGGCCGCACGGACAGCGCCCCAAGCGCCACGCCATCCGTCAGCTGCCGTTTCCGCGCAGCCTCCGGATTGAAGAAGTCACGCTCGACGCGGATGCGGCCCAAGTTACCCAGATCGGCAAGCTCTTCATGGGAGAACTGCCGCGCAAGGCCCCCATGGTCATCATGCGTCATGACGAAGCCCTTCTCGGTTTCCATGTGGAGACGGAAGGCCATGCCGTCGATGGTAACACGGTCAAAGCGGCCAAAGGCATAGCGGGAATTTTCGGTGGTGAAGGAGAGATCCATTTCGAAGTCCTTTTCGGATGTTTCGCGCTGCACAAGGCAGCAGGAGAGAGTGCGGTTGCCGAACGGCACCGCTTTGAAGAGGGATGGGTTGAGTGAGTGTGGGTTGCGGTGCGGACGACGTCGTATGCCGTCCTCGGCTCAGTCGCTGGAGGTTACGGCCAGATCAAAGGCAGCCTGCAGAAACTTCTGAGACCGGAAAGCCGGGCCTCCGTCGAGGATCACCAGATCCGGAACACCAGATGCCCCCAACCAAGCAGTCCCGACGTCGTCCTTCTCAACATGATCAACAACTGCGGAATTGACCTGCTTGGAGCCGTGGCCGAGCGGCAAAACCAGTTCGGCGCTCTGGGTATCAGAGACAGTCATGCACAAACCTCCTTCGCTTTGAACACCAAGCTGCTGTGGTCGATGCGCTCAAAGCGCACCATCTGAAGGTGTCGGGACCGGATCAGCCGAACGAGCGCGCGAAAGCCCATCCCATCAAGGCCGGTTTGCTCGACCAGGCTCTCAATCGTGACCACACCGGCCATCCGGCCGACGGTATCCCGGGCCACGGGATCGCCGAAGCAGTCCGGCCGCCGCACCGAATGGAAGAGCTTCGCGTTGAAAAGTTCGACCGGGCAGACATCCAGTTCCGTGAACAGGCGGAAGTCGTCGAGCGCCCCCTGCCCGATGGCCTGCTCCTTCACGCGAGCCAGAAGCGCCAGATAGGTCTCTTTCGCTCGTGCCATGGGACGCACCGCATAACCCACAGTTTTACCATCGGCCTCCTTCACGACGAGATCGATGTAGTGATTGTGGATTTCACCATCGTCATCGTACCATTCGAACAAGACCTGCTCGATCAGCTCTCCGGTCTCAGGGCGCGCTGCCAGCAGTAGAGCAGCCTTCGCCTCGAGATGGCTCTCAATGCCAGTGCGAAATCCAGGCCCATCGCCAAGAACGATGCATCCAGTGAAATGCGCAGTCGAACCGACCTGGGTGGCCCGGTTACCCCGGCTCGGGTTCGGCAGCGTGACGCCGCTGCCAAGCGAAAGATTGGACATGATTTCTTCTTTCGAGATCAGGTGACGCACCCCGGGATTTCGGAGCGCAGGTGATCTTCGGAACCGTCTGCTGTCTGAAGGAGACGATGCTGCCGTTTGGGCCCATATCTGAGCTCCAGGCAAGCCGGTCCCATTGCCATGCGAGGACATGGCCGGTGGAAGATCTTCATTTCGTCGGAAGAACCCTGTCCTTGAAACCGCAGCGTCTTACTGCTACGCTATTCGTGACAATGGGTGGACTTGGGTCTGCCGATGGAACGGCGATCTGTTGGCGCAGATCGCTGTTTTCAATTGGTTAGCTCTTCATCAGACCATCCTTTCTGCCTGGGTCTCGCGTGCCTCGTTACGTTAGCGGAAGCACGAAGAAAGCCGAACAACTTTCTTAAGCCACTTCAAGTACTTAGATAATCTCCCTAGGCACATTTTTCGCATCTCCAAATCCGCGTACCTTGCGTGCTTCCAGACTTAGAACATCAAAATCTGGGGGTCCTCTTTCGACGTAAAGTCCCAGATCGATCCGCGAAAATACACCATCCTAACGAGCCTTTCATAATTGCAATTACAGCCTTGCGATTCATCGAGGGAAGATTTCTGCCTGAAGAACCGCAACTTCAAGACTTATCTGGCCAAGAGAATCATGCCGACAAGGCTCTTCGGCATGCGGTGTTCAGGAGTTTTCATCCCAGAGCAGCCCTTCTTTCATATCCACACCCTCGATGCGAAGGTGACCTGTTTCCGAAACCGTTTCTTCGCCAAGAGGCGAAGCAAGAAGGCCGGACCCGACAAGGTCGGTTTACGTCATATGACCCGTATGGATCGGACCAGGATATGATGCTGCGTCTGTTGCATGAATTGAGACCTAGTGAACGGCTCAGCTGGTTTCCATGAATATCGGTGCATTCAACGGTCGCCCTTTTCGGCACGTGCCTGTCATGCAACAACTTTTGCAAGAGTGAGTGAGGCGTATTGTATCTGCTTGCATGCCTGATAACAGAACTCCCTATCAGGGCATGTTTCTCAATCCCCGCTGATAGGGAAAGAGCCTCGCAAGGCGCTGTGAGCCAGGTGCGCCGCTGGAACGGGTTAAGTCCTCAGTAAGAATTTTCTCCACACGCCCTTGAAAATCTCTTCTGAGATCACTCTCGGAGCTCAGTGAAGCTCACCAGCATGCGTAAGAGGCAATAGCATGCTCTTACGACCGTTGCCGGGTTGCACCCTCCGCCTGGCCAACCTTGGGGCTGCTCGTGTGTCAGACCTGAGTGTCCGGTTCCGGCGGCCTCTGATACCGCCATGGTCACCTGCCTGGAAAGAACCCTTCCGGCGCTCGGCCAAACAGAGCATTCCGACAGACCTAAGATTTTTCTTCCTCCAGGTGCATCCAAACGGTCCCGAGCCCGAGTCCTAGGAGTATCGAGCCCGCGGAATGGCCGCGCTCGAGACTTGAGGAGACTGAACGATGCACAAGACCTTTTCCGCCCTGACCCTGCTGCTCACCACTTCTGCTGCCACCGGTGCGCTGGCCGACGATCATGGCGCGATGACCGCGATCGGGCTCAGCGGAGACAAGATGCTGCACGTGATCGACACGAGCTCTGCCATGGTGACGGAGTCCATGGACGTCACCGGTGTCGATCGGCTGCTGGGCATCGACCTGCGCCCCTCGACCGGGCAGCTGATCGGCGTCAGCGACACATTCGACATCGTCGAGATCGATCCCGAGACCGGGGCGGCCACCGTGATCTCGACCATGGACAAGCAGCTGCCGATCGCGGGCGATGCGCCGGTGATCGTCGACTTCAACCCGATGGCCGACAAGCTGCGCTTCATGTCGGGCACCACCAACCACCGCGTCGACATCGAAAGCGGTGCCGTGACGGTGGACGGCTCGCTGGCCTTCGAGGAGGCCGACATGCACGCGGGCGAGGCCCCGGCCATCGTTGCGGCGGCCTATATCAACAGTTTCGGCAAGCCCGAGAGCACAGCGATGTACGACATCGACAGCACCATCGTCGCGCTGATCCGGCAGACCTCGCCGAATGACGGCACGCTGGCCGCGGTCGGCAAGCTGGGTATCGAGGGCGCGGAACACTACGCCTTCGATATCGCCACCGATGCCGAGGGCATCAACACCGCCTGGCTCGTGGCTGCGGGTCAGTTGCACACCGTCTCGCTCGATGACGGCTCCGTGCAGGAAAGCTGGGATATCGAAGGCGCCGACGGCGCGATGCTGCGCGACATCACCTTCATGACCGCAGAGATGTGAGGTCTCGCCCTACGTCTATGTCGGGCGCAGGCTGCATGCCTGCGCCCGGCTCGAACGGGTCACGCAAATCGGCAACGTCTCTGCGCGCATCTGGCCCTGCCATCTCGTGTAAATTGACAGGCCTGCAAGCGGTCTCTAGCCGTAGTCCCATTGCCGCTGCGCAAGAGGGCGGCACAGGGAGAGCAGGAAGTCACGTGACGGATCATGCAGCCTTGATCAGGGCCTGCGCCGGGGGCGACAAATCCGCCCTGCGCGGCATCATGACGGCGGAGGGCGGGCGCATGCTCGGTGTCGCGCGTCGCATGCTGGGCCGGGTCGACCTTGCCGAAGACGCGGTGCAGGAGGCCCTCGTGCTGGTCTGGCGCCGGGCGCATCAGTTCGACGAGAGCCGGGGCAGCGCCAAGGGCTGGCTCTACACCATCCTGCGCAACCGTTGTCTGACCATGCTGCGCAGCGAGGACCGCGAAGTGCCGACCGAGCCGCAGGCAATCGACCGCGCCTCCGAGGGCGCCCTGGTCGACGCGGCCTTCGACAGGCTGCCCACCTCGGCAGACCTGCGCGGGTGCCTGGAAGGGCTTGATGAGGCGACACGGCGTGCGATCCTGTCCTCCTACGTACTCGGACACAGCCACGGCGAGATCGCCGGGCGGCTGGCAACGCCGCTGGGCACGGTGAAGGCACGTATCCGGCGCGGCCTGCTCAAGCTGAGGGAGTGTCTGTCATGACGGACCGTTCTCTTGATCTGCTGATCGACGAGGTTGTGCTCGGGCTCGCCTCGGAGGCTGATACCGCGCGTCTGGAGGAGCTCGCCGCGCGCGATCCCGAGGTGGCCCAGCGGCTTGCAAGGGCGCGTGACCGCTTCGCCCCGCTCGACGAGACAGCCGACGACCTGCCGCTGCCGGAGGGTTTCTGGAATCGCCTCGCGCCGCGGCTGGATGTATCGGAGGAGGCGTCGCCTCCCCCGGAGCCTGAAACGGCTGGCGCCGAGGTGATCGACCTTGCCCCGCTGCGCGCACGCCTGAACCGCTGGCGCCGCGCCGCCGTGACCGGGATCGCCGCCAGCCTGCTGCTGGCCTGCCTGCTGGGCTGGTCGATGCTCACGCCATCTGATCCCTTGGTCGTGGCGGTGCTGCTGGATGACCGCGGCGAAGCCATCGCGCTTGTCGAAAGCGGCCCGGACAACACCACACGCGTGACCCTGCTCGAGCGGCCCGATGTGCCCGCGGGCCAGGTGATGCAGGTCTGGACCAAACCCGACGACGACGGACCTCCCGTCTCGCTGGGCCTGCTCTCCACCGGCCTGTCACGCGTATTGAGCGTCGAGGGCCTGCCCGAGCCGCATCCGACGCAGCTCTACGAGATCACCTTCGAGCCCGCTGGCGGCTCGCCGACCAACCTCCCGACCGGACCCATCCTCGGCAAGGGGCTGGCCAAGGAGCCGGTGACCTAAGACAGGCGTAGTGTCTCGCGATCCGTTGGGATTGGGGAGCACCGAACGAAGATCGCCGCAGGACCTCGTAGTCGTCGTGTTCGAAGAGAACACCTGCGTGCAACCATCGCCGAACAGCGTCATCTCAGCGGCATAAGCTAATAGTCCCGCCGAATTGGGCGTCGTCTGGTGAGCGGAGTTCTCGGGCTTCAGGGCTCACCCCCTGGTCTCATCATCCATGAGGGCGTCCCAATAGGGCCGGCGCCCGACCGTCTCCGACATGAAGTCGAGAAACGCGGTCACCTTCAAAGATCGCATCCGGTTTTCCGGAAAGAGCATGTGGATGGCGCCGTCTTCGACGTCGGACAGCGCCTCCCATTCGGCAAGGAGCGGCAGCAGGCGCCCCTCCTGCAGCGGCACATGCAGCAGCCATGTCGGAAACAGAACCAGCCCGTGCCCGGCTTCCGCCGCCGCGATCAGGCTGTCCGCGTCGTTGCTGCGCAAATCGCCGGTGACGTGGTGACGGGTGTATCTGCCCTTCGCCGTGCGAAACAGCCATGGCCGGGCGCCATGTGTGCCCCTGTAGGTCAGGCAGTTGTGGCTCGAAAGCTCTTCTGGAGATTTCGGACGTCCGCGCCGTTCGAGATATTCGGGTGCAGCTGCGAGCACATGCCTCTGCCCTGCGAGCTTGCGGCTGATGAGATTGGAATCCTCGAGCACCCCGACACGGACAAGAACGTCCGCACCGTCGGCGACAGGGTCTACAAAGGCATCGGTCAATGTCAGTTCGACCTCAAGTGCCGGATGCCGCGCCTGGAACGTCGCGAGATGCGGCGCGATGTGACGCCGGCCGAAGGCTACCGGTGCATTGAGGCGCAACGTGCCCCTTGGCTCCCGCGCGCCGACGCGCACCTCCTCACCGGCCGTGTCGAGTAAGGCCAATGCCTCGCGTACAGAGCTCAGGTACTGTGTGCCGTGGTCGGTGAGACGCACCGCCCGCGTGTTGCGCACCAGCAATCTTTGGCCCAGTCCCGCTTCAAGGCCGCTGACATGGCGTGAGACCGAGGAGACCGGGAGACCCGCCCTCCGCGCAGCCTCACTGAAACTGCCATGGGTGGCCACTTCGACGAAGAGGCGAAGGCTGGCCAGCGTTACGTCATTGCCCATTTTGCAAAAATGCTTTCCAGATGTCCTGAATTGTTGTCCATATTCGATTGAAGTAGCTGCCTCCACAAGTCAACGGAGGCACAATGAAACAAATCCTTACGCTTTGCGTGGTGTTCGCAGCCGGTATGGGGCTTTCCGTCGAGGCGGGGCTGCTCGGGCCGCTCGGTGAGAGGGTCGGCCATATGTCCGCAACGCTCTGCATCTTCCTTGTCGGCAGCCTGCTGCTGTCGTTGGCGCTTATCTTCGCTCCGCGCCGCGCGTTACCCGAGCTTTTTGCCCAGCCGCGCTGGATGCTCACCGGCGGCGTGCTCGGGCCGGTCTACGTGGTGATCATTACCAGTGTGACGCCTCTGCTCGGGGTGGGGACCACGATGGTGGCCATCCTGTTCGGACAGATCGCCGCGGGACTGCTCCTCGACCATTTCGGCGTTTTCGGCGTGGCGCGGCAGCGGGTCGACGGATACCGGTTGGGCGCTCTCGTCCTCATCGCCGCAGCACTTGCACTCATTCACTGAAGGGACCCGAATGCTTACCTCTCTCCTGATCCTTCTGGCGCTGCTCGGCGGCGTCACCCTGTCGGTGCAGTCTTCGGTCAACGGTCGGCTCGGCGGGACCGTCGGCGTTCTCGCGACGGCCTGGCTGACTTTCGTGCTCGGCGCGCTGATCAGTGTCCTGCTGGTGCTCTTCGCGCAGCCTCCGCGGGATATGACATTGCTCGATGCGCCGCGCTGGCAACTCACCGGGGCGTTCTTCGGTGTGTTTTACATTGTCGCCATGGTGTTCTCGGTACCGCGCGTCGGCATCGCCGCAGCCACCGTCGCAGTGATCACCGGACAGCTTGCGATGAGCGTGCTGATCGACAATTTTGCGTGGCTCGGCAACGACCGCATTCCGCTGGACCCGCAGCGATGGGGGGCGATCGCGCTGCTCTTTGCGTCCATGGCGCTGATCTACTTTGGCAATCGCAAACGCGAGAGCGCGCACGCCAAGGGCTGACCCGGCCGTGCATCAAGCTAGCTGCCCTTGAAAGGACAGTCTCGGAGCGCCCTCCAAAGGCGGCTGCGCTCCGCTAGGAAAGGACGCGACATGACCAAGACAGTCACCGTGGCGGGCGCCTCCGGCCTCGTCGGATCGAATATCGTCAAAGAGGCGCTGGAGCGCGGCTACCATGTGAACGGCACGCTGCGCGACGCCTCGGACGAGAGCAAGACCAAATGGCTCATGGCCCTGCCCGGCGCCGCGGACCGGCTGACGCTCTTCTCGGCGGAAACCAGCGACAGTGCCAGCTTCGACGCGGCCCTGCAGGGAGCGGACGCGGTGTTCATCGCTTGCTTCCCGCCGATCTACAAGGCCGCCGACGGCACGCCTGCCAAGGAATTGGACCGGGCGCGCGGCTATGCGGAGATCGTTGCCCCGGTGCGCGACGGCTGCCTCAACGTGCTGGCGGCTGCCGAGCGCGCGGGCGTGAAGAATGTCCTGCTCTGTTCCTCGACCTCCTCGACCAACCCGCCCGAGGGCGTGGCGGTGAAGACCGAGACCAATGCCGTGTCGGACGCCGAATTCCAGATGAGTGAGGGCAAGTTCACCTCGGCCGAGAAGATCGTCATGGAGACCGCCGCGCGCGACTTCTGCGTGCGGCACGACATGCGCCTCGCGATCTTCCTGCCGACGATGATGCTGGGCCCGGTGATCCTGCCGCAGCATCTCGAGGGCGACAGCGCGGGCTTTGTCACCAGCGCCGTGCGCGACGGCCAGACGCGGCACGACAAGGTTCCCGCCGGATCGATGTCGGTGAGCCATATCGGTGATGTGGCCAAGCTCTTCCTCGCCGCCTACGAGAGTGGCGCGCGGGGGCGGTTCTTTGCGGTCTATGGCAGCGTGCCCTGGCGCGATCTCTATGCCGAGTTGGGCAAGCACGTACCCCGCGAGATCATGCCCGCCCCGCTTGAAGGCGAGCCCGAGGAGCGCACACGCTTCGACTTCACCCGCCGCGACAGCCTCGGCGTTGCGATGCGTGACATTCCTTCGGTCATCGCCGAGACCTGCGACTGGCTGAAGAGCAAGCCCTTCGGCTGAGATCTCCGTCCCAGCGCGCGACAATTCTCAGGGCCAGCTTTATTCCGGCTGGTCCCTTCTCCGTGACGCGGCAAGCGGCGCCGCGACTGTAACACCGTTTTATCGAAACTCCCATCGGCGATCGCTGCGCCGCCGCAGGTCCGCTTCGAGCCCATTCTTGCCGGAGGTTTCCATGGCGAAGCGTAACCCATGCAGTCCCGCATAGAGAATTCCGATCAGGTTAGATGACCACCCTGTGCTGCCATGTCGCGTTAGGTGGAAACGCCGCCCGAAGCCTTGCAACGCATCACGATAAACTCCATCCGTCTATTTTTTTATTTAGTAAATTTACTTTGACAGGATCGTCATCACCGCCTACGCTACAACAGGACTTGGGAGGAGAACCAATGACCAGACTCAGACTCAACCGGCGTCGCTTTCTCGCGACGTCCGCAGCTGCCGGCACCGCCTGCCTCGGCGCACCGCTCTACGCACAAACCCGCGAACTTGTGATCATTTCAAACCGTGGCAACCCCGACCAGCGCGCGGCGCTTGAGGCCCTTGCCAAGGAGTTCGGCACCTCGGCGGGCGTCAAGGTGTCGGTCAACAACATGGACCACGAAGCGCACAAAACGGCGATCCGCAACTACCTCGTTGCCAGCCCGCCCGACATCAACTTCTGGTTCTCTGGCGAGCGGATGCAGGGCTTCGTCGAGCGCGGACTCTTTTCCGACATTACCGATCTCGTGGAGCAGAACGGCTGGGCCGACGTGGTGCCTGCAATGGGCGCGACAACCGTCGACGGTCGCATCTACGGCCTGCCGACCGCCGGCCTGCTCTGGGGGCTTTGGTACCGGCAGGACGTCTTCGACGAGAACGGCTGGACGCCGCCTGCGACCGCAGAGGATTTCTTCACCTTCGGCGAGACCGCCAAGGCGGCGGGAATGACACCCTTCTCCATCGGCACAAAGAACATGTGGCCCGCCGCGGGCTGGTTCGACCACATGAACCTGCGGATCAACGGGCTCGAGCACCACAAGGATCTCATGGCCGGGCGCATCGCCTATACCGACGCCAGCCTGATGAAGGTCATGGAGCCCTGGACCGAGCTGGTGAACGCGGGTCTCTTCCTCGAGAACGCGACGTCCTATGCCTGGGAACAGGCTGCTGCGACGCTGGCGCAGAAGAAGGCGGCGATGATGGATCTGGCCGGGTTCATCAGCTACGGCTTCCCTGAAGAGGATCGCGGGCAGCTGCGCTTCGCGCCCTTCCCCACCTACGATGCCGGCATGGGCCGCTACGAGGACTTCTCGGTCGACTCGATCCACATCCCGGCGGGCGCAAAGAACCCCGAGGTGGCGCGCGAGTTCCTGACCTATTTCTACCAGCCCGACACGCTCTGGAGCTATCTCGAGCCCGACGGGAACCTGCCCGCCCGCACCGACATCGACGTGTCGGGCAATCACATCATGTCCGAGTCGAAGAAGGGTCTCGTCGGCGTCGACGGCACTTCGCAGTACTATGACCGCGACACCAATCCGGACGTGGCGCAGGCCGGGCTCAAGGGCTTCCAAGAGTTCATGGCGCGGCCCGACAGGGCCGAGCGCATCCTGGCCGACATCGAGCGGGCCCGCGCGCGCGTCTACGGCGCGCTCTGACGGCCGCCCTCCCGCGCGGACGGCAGCCCTCACCTGCCGTCCGCCACAACTTTTCCCAATCGGACCGAACAATGCTCCGCAATCGCCGGAAACTGCTTCACCGCGCGACCCCGGCCCTGCTGCTCGCACCGGGACTGCTGCTCTTTCTCGTCGTCATCGTCTTCTCGGCGCTGCGCACCTTCTGGATTTCCCTGCACGTCTGGGACGGCTTCGGCGACATGGCCTGGGCTGGCCTCGCCAATTACGTCGAGCTCTGGGGAGACCCGCAGTTCTGGGTATCGCTGCGCAATAATGTCATCTGGCTGGTAGTCTTCCTGCTGGCGCCCCCGCTCGGGCTCGCCATTGCGCTGCTTGTCAACCAGAAGATCCGCTCGATGCGCCTGGCCAAGTCGCTGTTCTTCATGCCGCTGGTGCTTTCGACCGTCACCGTCGGCGTCATCTTCGTGTGGTTCTACGACCCAACCTATGGCCTGCTCGCGCTGATATTCGATGCCTTCGGCGGCACCGCCCCGGCGGTCCTGTCGAGCGATACATGGGTGACGCTTGCGGTGGTCTTCGCGGCGCTCTGGCCCCAGGTCGCCTTCTGCATGGTGCTGTTCCTCGCCGGGCTCAACAACCTCGACGAGGAAATCATCGGCGCGGGCCGCGTCGACAATGCGCGCGGCTGGCAGATGCTGCGCCACGTGGTGCTCCCGCAGTTGCGGCAGGTCGCCTTCATCGCGGTGGCGATCTCGATGATCGGGGCGCTGCGCTCCTTCGACATCATCGCCGTGATGACCAGCGGCGGCCCCTTCGGCTCGTCCACCAACCTCGCCTACCAGATGTACGAAGAGAGCCTGTTTTCCTACCGCTTCGGCTACGGCGCGGCTCTGGCGACGGTGCTCTTTGCCATCATGATGGTGTTCATCGTCTGGTACCTGATCCGCCTTCTGCGTGACGAAAGGGGCGCGTGATGTACCCTCGCCAAATTCCCGAGTCCCGCCCCGCGTCGCGACTGCTCTATGCCACGGGTGTCTGGGCCGTGCTGCTGCTTTGGCTGATGCCGGTCTTCGCCATCATCCTCACCGCCTTCCGGACATTCGAGGACGTCATGGCGGGCAACTACTGGGGCTGGCCGACCGAAATCAACTTCTGGGGCAATCTCACCGCGGTCTTCACTCAGACCGACATGCTGGACTACTTCGTCAACAGCCTGATCATCACCATCCCCTCGACGGTGCTGGTGCTCGTACTCTCGACGATGACCGGCTACGTCCTGTCCCGGCACCGCTTCCCCGGCGCGACGCTGCTCTTCTCGGTGTTCATCGCGGGCAACTTCCTGCCGCAGCAGGTGTTCATGATCCCGGTGCGCGACCTGATGGTCTCGCTCGGTCTCTACGACACCTTCGGCGCCCTGATCATCTTCCACGTCGCGTTCCAGACCGGCTTTGCGACGCTTTTCATGCGAAACTTCATCGCGGCCCTGCCGCATGAACTCTTCCAGGCGGCGCGCGCCGAAGGCGCAAGCCCCTGGCAGATCCTGATCCAGATCGTCGTGCCGCTGGTGCGACCCGCGCTCGCCGCGCTGGCCATCCTGCTCTTCACCTTCATCTGGAACGACTACTTCTGGGCAATCGTGCTCACCCAGACAGACGCGGTGAAGCCGGTGACCGCCGGGCTCGCCAACCTGCGCGGCGAATGGGTCTCGTCCTGGAACGTTGTCTCCGCCGCCACTCTCTTCGTCGCCATCCCGCCGGTGGTGATGTTCTTCCTGATGCAACGCCACTTCGTCGCCGGCCTGACCATGGGCGCGGTGAAGGGCTGAGGACTGCCAATGTCAGACGTCAAACTAACCTCCGTTCAGAAACACTACGCGGGCTTCCACGCGCTCAAGGACATCGAGCTGTCGATCGAGCCGGGCGAGTTTGTGGTGATGGTCGGCCCCTCGGGCTGCGGCAAGTCCACGCTGCTGAAATCCATCGCCGGGCTCGAGGAGATTTCCTCGGGCAGCATCGAGATCGCCGGGCGGGACGTGACCCGCGAAGAGCCCGGCGACCGGGGCATCGCGATGGTGTTCCAGAGCTACGCGCTCTACCCGCATATGACCGTGGCCGAGAACATGGGCTTCGGGCTGAAGATCATGAAGCGCCCCAAGGCCGAGATCGACGAGGCGGTTCGCCGAGCCGCCGAAATCCTGCGGATCACCGACTACCTCGACAAGAAGCCCGCGCAGTTGTCGGGCGGTCAGCGGCAGCGCGTAGCCATCGGTCGGGCGATCACCCGGCGGCCGCATGTCTTTCTCTTCGACGAGCCGCTGTCGAACCTCGATGCCGCCCTGCGCACGCAGATGCGGGTCGAACTTGCGACCCTGCACAAGCGCCTCGGGGCGACGATGATCTACGTCACCCACGACCAGGTCGAGGCGATGACCATGGCCGACCGCATCGTCGTGCTTCGCGCGGGGCGGATCGAGCAGGTCGGCGCTCCGCTCGAACTCTACCGCAACCCGGTGAACCATTTCGTCGCCTCCTTTCTCGGTGCGCCGCGGATGAACTTCGTCGAGGGGCATGTCATTGCGCTGGGTGCCGGCGCAACACTCGAGGTTCCAGGGCTACCGCCCGTAACCATCCCAGCGCTTCAACCGGATCACGGGCTGACCGTGGGTGACGCCGTAACGCTCGGCATTCGGCCCGAACACCTCAAGACCAACCCCGGAGGCACGGTCGTCATCGCCGAGGCCACGATCCGGCTGGCCGAACAGCTGGGACGCGAAACGGTGCTCTACGCTGATGCCGGCGCGCTGCGCACCACCGGCTCGGACACCGGCACCGACAACGTAACCCTGCTGCTCGACGAGGGCGCGCCGCCCGCCGACGGCAGCACGATCCGCTTCGGCTTCGATCCCGCCTACGCCTATCTCTTCCGTTCCGATGGCCGCACCGTCTCGGCCCCGAAGAGCCGCACGTGAACTCCCGAACACGAAGGTAATCCACCGATGAAAAAGACCCCACCCGCGCCGCTCTCCGCCTGGCGCCCGCTCAACATCGACGAGTTCCTGATCGGCGTGCCGCATTACCCCGAGCACGTCGACGAGACCTACTGGGACCGCGACGCGCAGCGCATGGCAGAGGCTGGTTTCAACTCGGTCCGCATGGGCGAGTTCGCCTGGCATATCTGGGAGCCCTATCAGGGGCACTTCGACTTCGATCTCTTCGACCGAGCCATCGAGGGGTTGGCCAAACACGGGATCAAGACCATCCTCTGCACCCCGACGGCCACGCCGCCGCGCTGGCTGACGCAGGCCCATCCCGAGATGCTCCGCATCGACGCCAACGGCCGCACCGCCTCGCACGGCTCGCGCCAGCATTGCGACACCAGTTCGCCGGTGCTGCGCGACCATTCGCGCCGCATCACCCGCGCCATGGCCGAGCACTACGCCAACAATCCCAATGTCATCGGCTGGCAGACCGACAACGAACTCAACACCACCACCTCGATCAGCTTCTCGCCAAGCTGCGAAATCGAGTTCCGCAAGTGGTGCCACCTGCGGTACGGCACAATCGACAAGTTGAACGGGGCCTGGGGCGGCGATTTCTGGGCCACCCACTATGACAACTTCGACCAGGTGCTGCTGCCCTACCCGAACAATCCGGGACATATCTCGCCCGGGCACCGGCAGGACTACCACCGCTTCCTCGCCCATGCGACGGCCGCTTTCCAGCGCGACCAGGTTGAGATTCTGCGCGCCACCAACCCCGACTGGTTTGTCTTCCACAATCTCGGTCAACTCGAGGACATCGACTTCCGCAGCGAGTTCAGCACCGATCTCGACTTCCTCGGCTTCGACATCTACCCGATGCTCTACGACGAGATGCGCCGTCACGGCGGCCATGCCTACAGCCAGGCCCTGCATCTCGACATCTGTCGCGGCTTCACCGGCAACTTCATCGTGCCCGAACAGGCCTCGGGCTTCGGCTCGCAGCCCCTGTTCTCGACCATGACGCCCGAGCCCGGCGAGATGCGCCGCATGGCGCTGACCTCGGTGGCGCGCGGCGCGGACGGGCTGATGTTCTTCCGCTGGCGTCCCGCGCATTTCGGGGCCGAGATCTACTGGATGGGTGTGCTCGATCACGACGACCAGCCGCGCCGCCGTTATGCAGAGGCCAAGCAGTTCGCCTCCGACATCGGGTCGATCAAGTCCGACCTGATGGGCAGCTCGGTGCGCATGGACGTCGGCATCGCCGGCTCGGACTTCGACAACCAAGAGGCCTACCGCACCTACCCGATGGGCCTGCCCTCGCCGCTCGAGGACGCTACGGTGCTGCACCGTGCGCTCTACAAGCGCAACATCGCCGCCGGCTTCGTCCACCCCGAGGATGACCTCTCGCGGCTCAAGGCGCTCTATGTGCCGCACTGGCTGATGTGGGAGCAGGAATGGACCGACAATCTCCGCGCCTTTGTCGAGGGCGGCGGACTGCTGATCGCCTCAGCGATGACCGGCACCCGCACCCGCGACAACCACATCCTGCGCGAGCTTGCCCCCGGAATGGGCCTTGGTGATCTCCTCGGTGTGCGCGTCGAAGAGTTCGGGCGGGTCATCGCCCCCGGACAGGACGGCCTCTTTCTGCCACCGCAGAAGACCATGGGCTTCGGTCCCGGCGGCGCGCCGCTGCCGGCCTGCTCGACCGCGCGCAGCTACGGCATCCGCTTCGGCAACGAGACCTTCGCCGCAGCGCATCTCTACGAGAAGCTCATCGTGCAGGACGATGTCGAGGCGCTGGCCACCTGGGCCGACCGCTGGCTCGAAGGCGAGGCGGTGCTGACCCGGCGCGCGCTCGGCAAGGGCAGCGGCCACTACCTCGGAACCTACATGACCGAGGATCTCGCACAGCGATTGATCGACCAGCTCTTCGTACCTGCCGGGATATCCCCGCTGCTGCCCGACATGCCCGAGGGCATCGAAGTGACCGAGCGCACGCAGGAGGATGGAAAGCGCATGCTCTTCGTGCTCAACACCACCGAACGTCCGGTGACGGTCTCGCTCGAAGGTGGAAAGATCGATCTGCTGACGGGCGCTTCCCTAGGCACGGAGGCGCGGATCGAGGGCTACGGCGCCATCGTGCTCAGGGCCTGACCGCTTTCGTCGTCGGCCGCCTGTTCGGCGGCCGGCGCCGCTTCGAAGTCGAACACCTGCTGCACCACGACGGCAGCCGCCCCCGCCATCCAGTAGAAGCTGCTATCGTCCACGAAGACCGGCGGCGGCGTATCGCGGTAGAAGTTCTCCGCCAGCGCCGCTTCCATCGGCCGGATGAAGGCCGCGCCAAGCGCCACCGCCTCGCCGCCCAGCACGATGAGCTCGGGATCGGTGACCGTACACCACTCCGCGAGATGGCGCCCGATTGCGTCCCCGGCCTCTGCCACGAAGCTCAGAGCAGCTTTGTCCCCGGCCTCGAGCGCTTCGGCGAGAGGCTCCGAATGTGTCTCACCCCAGCGCGCCGCCAGCGACGCGGCCGAAAACCAGGCCTGCAAGCAGCCCCTTCGACCGCACTCGCACATGGGGCCGGACGGGTCGTGCAGCACATGCCCCACCTTTCCCGCCGTTCCCAATGCCCCGCGCCGCACCTTGGCGTCGGAGATCACCGCGTAGCCGATACCGTCCCCCACGGCGAGCGCCGCGAAGTTCTGGCACGCCTGTCCGAAGCCGAACATGTGATGCGCGAGCCCGAACGCCAGCGTGTCATCCTCGATGAACACCGGTAGCTCCAGCGCTTCGGAGAGCATCGAGGCGATCGGAACCTCGTCCCAGTCGAACCGATGGCTGCGGATGCACATGCCGCTGTGCGGGTCGATCCGCCCGGGCACCGACAGGCCGACCCCAAGGATCGGGCGACCGGCTCCATGCTTTGTCGTGAGCTTGGACACCGCCTCAGCGGCAACCGAGACGACCGCTTCGGGACTGACATCGGTGAGCGTAGAGCTTTCTCGGTCGATCACGTTTATCCCGAAATCGGTAAGGATGCAGTCGAGCCGCGACGGGCCGACCTTCACGCCGATGGCAAGATGCCCTTCGGTGTTCAGCATCAACGGCACCGGCTTGCGCCCGCTGCCATTGCGGCTCGAGGTGCCGGTGATCAGGTACCCTTCGTCAAGAAGATCACCGACCACATGGCCAACCGCCGCCGGGCTGAGGCCCGTGCGCTCCGCCAGTTCCGACCTGCTGAGGCCCCCGGACATCCTGATGAGGTTCAGGATCAGCCTTCGGTTTATCGCCCGGCCGGTCTTCTGATCGATCTTCTTCTTATCGGTAAAACGCATGCTACGGATGGTATTCGTTCGCCTGTGGCGACGCAATCTGAGACGTTTGTCATCGGCGCTTTGAGCGCTCACGCCCTTGAGCGGGCGCATAGTCTATTTCACTGCCAGTACATCTGGAGTCTTGCGGACAGGCCCCAAGAAGTGATCCTTCGTGCTCGATCGACATCCGCCATTCCGGGCTTTCAAAGGACTCAACGCTCGCGTCCAACACGATAGTTTCAAATGAAGCGGTATGGATTTCGCCCTTGCTTGGGAAAGTTGCTGCACCGCAGCTAATGGCCGAAAAGTCCGCGGCCTGCTCGCGGACGCAAGGCCCCTCCGAGCGCAATATCGCTATGATTGCCCAAGCCGATACAGCGCGTGAAGCGAGGCCCGTTTGCGCGCGTCCGATAAGGATGATCACCACGCAGGCTGCGCCCGTTCCCGGCAGGGAAAAGGGCTCGCCTCCCGGGCGGGCCCTTCCGTACCGTGTTTGCGGTCAGTCGTGAACCATCAGGACATTCAGGTCCAGTTCTTCCATATGAGCCATGACCCGGTCGAACCGGAATGCAGGTAGTTCGACGGGGAAGACGTGGATATCCGTCGGGTCTCCAATGTAGCGGAAGAAGGGCTCGAAGACCGCCGGGACAAGCCAGCCGAAGAACTTGGTGTAGGGCGTGTCCAGACGATAGCTGTGGACGGTGCCCGCCGTCACCTGGCAGAAGTCACCGGGGTGCAGGGTCAGCTCCTGACCGTTGACCCACAGCGTCATCCGGCCTTCGAGACAGAAGAAGTTCTCGGTATGGTGCTTGTGGTAGTGCCACGGGATCGGCTGCCCGGCGGGACCCTCGGTCATCACCGAGAAGAATGTGCCGTCCGTCGAGGCGGATGTCTGCAGGAAAGAGAAAAGCTGATCGGCAGCCACCA
>NZ_JAIVKX010000026.1 GCF_020524285.1 Alloyangia pacifica | reverse complement strand
CCGTCATGAACGGTCACACCGCGCTCGGCATACCCGTTACTGTGGCCGTGGGATAAGTCCGTCTGGGGAAAGGGGGAGCCTGATCATCAGCCGATTTGTGCAACAGAGTCTTCGGCAGCCTGCTAAATCCCATCGATTTCCGGCGGGGCCAGTTGGCCACTTCAATAGAGCTGCTGAATGTCGGCCAGATCCTCTTCCAGCGTGGGGACTGCGGGCTCGATTTGGAGGGTTTTCGCCACAAGCCCCAGCCCGCTTGCAGCAATCTGCCGCGCCTGAGCGTGGGGCGTGTGCGAAGGTTGGGGCGGTGTCGGGAGCAGGCGAACCGGTGCCGCCAGACACCGCGAGAGCCATCGCATGCTTGCATGCAAGCGGCAGCCGCAATGTCATCCAGATCGAGACATTGCCAAAAGACCTGCCGTCCGAAAGACGCGGGGGAAATACAGACCGCGCCTGCGCTTGGAGATCGCCTGCGGCTCAGTCCCAGACGACTTCGCCGATCCCCGCGCCGCGCAGGGTGCCCACCTCCGACTCCTCCACGCCTTTCTCGGTGACCAGCACGTCGATCTCGTCGCAGCCGCAGATCTCGACGCGGCTGACCTCCCCCAGCTTCGAGACGTCCGCCAGCGCCACGACCTTTTTCGCCGAGGCAATCACCGCCCGGGCAAAGTCCGCCTCGGACTGATGGAAATCCGTTGCACCGCGGGTGGCAGAGATACCCACGGGCGAGAAGACACCGAGATCGGGGCTGTAGCGCCGCATGCTCGACGTCGCCATCTCGCCGAAGGTGCCGGGGATCTCGGGGATCACCCGGCCGCCGATGAGCACCACGTCGGCATCGGGGCGGATCGCGAGGATCGCGGTGCTGGCATCGACCGAATTGGTGATCACCGCGACATCGGGAATTCCGGCCATCGCCGTGGCGAAGGCCAGCGTGGTGGTGCCAGCATCCAGCGCCACCATCATGCCCGGCTGCACCAGGCGCGCGGCGGCAATGGCGATGCGCTTCTTGGCCGCGGCGTTGACCCGCTTGCGGTCCTCGAACTTCGGCTCGTTCTGGACCGTGACCCGCTCGGCGCCGCCATGCACACGGCGCAGCTTGCCCTCGCTTTCCAGCTGCACGATGTCACGCCGGATGGTCTCGCGCGAGACCTGCATGTCCTCGACCAGCTCATCCACGCTGACGCGCTCGCTCACGGTCAGCTTGGCGAGGATGAGATGGTAGCGATCCTTAGCCCACACGGGAGATTTCCTCTTTCGTTTCAGCGGACTCAAGCATGCCCCTCGCCAGCGGGAAGTGGCAGGCAATTCGTCCGCGGGCCAAGGTATTGCGGAGCATGGGATCGCTTTCAAGGCATTCCGGACGGGAAACCGGGCACCGTTCCGCAAAGGCACAGCCCTTGGGAAGGCGGATCGGCGAGGGCGGCTCGCCGTCGACCAGGCATTCCCCAGGATCGTAGGGCGATGCCTCGATGGTCGGAGCGGCGGAGAGCAGCGCCCGGGTGTAGGGGTGCAGCGGCCGTCCGAAGACATTTTCGTTCGATCCGATCTCGACGATCCGGCCCAGGTACATCACCGCCACCCGCGAGGCGACGCGGCGCACCAGTGCAAGGTCGTGGCTGATGAAGATGCAGGTGATCGCGCGCTCGCGCTGCAGCGTGCGGAAGAGCTCGATCAGCGGCGTCTGCTCCATCGGGTCGAGGGCCGAGAAGGTCTCATCAAGCAGCAGCACTGTGGGCTCGAGCACGATCGCCCGCGCCACGTTGATCCGCTGGCGTTGCCCCGCCGAGAGCCCCGACGGCAACTTGTCGTAGAGCGCGGGATCGAGCCCGACCTCGGCCATGGTCGCCTCGACCCTGGCGCGCCGCGCCTTGCCACCGAGGTCCGAATGCAGCCGCAACGACTCCGAGATCGTGCGCCCGATGGTCCAGTGCGCAGGGATCGAGCCATAGGGATCCTGCAGCACGAGTTGGAGCTGCGCGCGAAGATCGAAGCGCTCCTTCTTGGTGAAGGTGCCGACGTTCTTGCCGTGGAAGTGCACCGCGCCATCGTCCGGTTCCTCGAGCCAGGTCAGCAGCCGCATCAGGGTCGACTTGCCGCAGCCCGACTCGCCCACGATGGCGAGGCTCTCGCCCGGGTAGACGTCGAAATCCGCACCACGCACCGCCTGCACGAAGACCGACCCGAAGAGCTTGTCCTTGCGCGGCACCTTGTAGGTGCGCCTGACGGCGGTGATCGACAGCGCGGCGGGACGGTTCAGCTCGTCGGACGCCGAGAGGCTTTCCGGTGCGGTGGTGCCCCAGATTTTCGGAGACTGCGCGATGAGCTGCCCGGACGCCTCGGTCTGCGGCGCCTCGAGAAGCTGCCGGGTCGGGCCGCTCTCGACGATCCGGCCTTTGTCCATGACCACGATACGGTCGGCGAAATCCTTGATCGTCGGCACCGAGGAGGTGATGAAGATGAACGCCGTGCCAAGGCGCTCGCGCAGGTCCTGGAAGAGCCGGATGATCTGCGCCGCCACGGTCACGTCGAGCGGCTGGGTGACATTGTCGGCAATCACCAGCTTGGTCTCGCCGATCATCGCGTCGACAATCGCGGCCCGCTGGATCATGCCGCCGGAATATTTCGACGGGAGTTCTTCCATGCGGTGCCGGGCCTCGGGGATACGCACGAGGTTGAACAGCTCGTGCACCCGCTCGAGCGCCTCCTTCATCGACACGCCGGGGCGCACCGCCCGGTATTTCTCGGCGATCTGGCGACCGACCGGCAGCGTCGGGTCGAAGACCCGCGTCGGGTCGGCGCCGACGTAGCCGATGCCGGTGCCGCGGATGCGGCGCAGCGCGTCCGGCGCCGCCTCGAGCACCTCCTCGCCGCCGAGGCTGACGCTGCCGCCGGTCACCGTGAGCGGCGCCTCAGTCCAGCCCATCAGCGACCGGCCCAGAACGCTCTTGCCGGCACCACTGCGCCCGATGATCGCCAGTGCCTCGCCCGGCGCCACATCGAAGGAGACGTGATCGAGGATCGGGGCATCACCCGGACGCGCGGCGTTCGCGACGCTGAGCTCCGACACGGAAAGAAGCTTCTCGGTCATCATTTGGCTCCTTCGAAGACGGCGTTGCGGGCGCGCTCGAGCGCGGTGCCCATCATGTTGAGCGACAAGAGCAGCAGCATCAGGAAGACACCGGGCAGCACGGCGATCCACCAGGCGTTGATCAAGTACTTGCGCCCGTCGGCGATGATCACACCGAGCGTGGGGGTCGGCGGCTGCAGGCCGATGCCGAGGAAGTCGAGCACGCATTCGAAAATCATCATGCGGGCGAGGTCGAACACCGCGGCGAAGGCCATCGGCGGCAGGGCGACCGGGGCCACCATCAACAGGATGATGCGAATGTCCGAGGCACCGAGCACCCGGGCGGCGCGCACGTATTCCTGCCCGCGCTCGGCCAGGGCCCCGGCACGGGTCAGGCGGGCGTAGTTCGGCCATGTGGCCAGCACCAGCACGGCAATCACCAGAGCGGGCGTCGCGCGGGCGAGGCCGAGAATGGTGATCGCGAGGATGATCGGCGGGATCGACATCTGAATGTCCACCACGCGCATCAGCAGCTGGTCGATCTTGCCACCGACGAAGCCGGCGTAGAGCCCCACCGCCGAGCCGATGACGAAAGAGAGCGCCGTGGCCGCAAGCCCGATGAGGAAGGTGATCTGCAGTCCGACCAGGGCGCGGGAGAGCATGTCGCGGCCAAGCTGGTCGGTGCCCAGCGGAAAGGCCGGGTTGGCACCCTCGGAGAAGATCGGCGGCGTGAACTTGTCGACGAAGTTCATCTTGGTCGGGTCGACCTGGAAGACGAAGACCGACACAAGGGCCATGAGCAGCAGCAGGCCGAAGAGACCGGCCCCGAGCAGGAACCAGGGCGAGGACCGCGTGGCCAGCCAGATGCGCTTGCCCATGGCCAGTTCACGGGTCGATGGCAGGGCGGGTTTCGGGGCAGCGAGCGGGGCGGTGGAAATGTCAGAGGTCATCAGTAGTCCAGCCTTGGGTCGAAGAGGCCGCTGACGAAGTCGACAGCGATGTTCACCAGCACGAAGAAGGCGCTGATAATGATGGCGATGGCCTGCACCAGCGGGAAGTCGCGCTGCAGAACCGCCTCGACGGTCAGCTTCCCGAGGCCGGGGAAGTCGAAGACGAACTCGATCACCAGAAGACTGCCGATCAGACTGGTCAGCATCACGCCCAACGTGTTGATGAACGGCACGGCGGCGCCGCGCAGCACGTGGCGCGAGAAGATCTGCCGCTGACCGAGGCCACGTACCGGGGCCACGCGGACGAAGTCGCGGCGGGTCATCGAGGAGATCGCCGAAGACCAGGTGCGGATGAAGATCGGCGCCATCTCGATGGCCAGCACGATCGCCGGCAGGATCAGGTAGCGCGGCCCCTCGTAGCCCACGGCGGGAAGCCATTTGAGCTTGATCGAGATCAGCAGCACCAGCAGACCGGCGATCCAGAAGCTGGGCATCGAGACCAGCAGCGATGAGCCCATGATCGACAGCGACTCCTGCCATTTCCCGGCGCGCAGGCCCGCGTAGATGCCGATCGGAGCAGAGACCAGCAGCGCCAGGCCCAGGCCCGCCAACGCGAGACCGAGGCTCAGCGGCAGGCGGCTGCCCAGCAGCGACAGCACGTCGGCGCGGTCGGACCGGGTCTGGTCGTCGCCGTGCCCGCCCCCGACCGAAAGGCCGGATTCGGAGCGGATGTAGGACTGGCCGAAGTCCCCATGCAGGACGATACCGCCGACGTATTTTCCGAATTGCACGAGGAACGGGTCGTTGAGACCCATCTTCTCGGACAGGGCATCGACGCTCGCCTGGTCCGACAGGCCCCCGGCCAGCATCCGGGCGGGATCGCCCGGACCGACGCGCAGCAGCGTGAACACGATCAGCGCCGCAAGGAAGACGATGAGCGCGCCTTGTGACAGGCGCCTCGCGAGAAAGGAGAAGGTTGCGATCATGTCTGATCCTCGGGGTCTTTGATCGTGTTCACCGGCCTGGCTCAGGCCATGTTCGCGGCGGTGAAGTCGAGATCACCCGCGGCGGTCATGCCGATGCCGGTGAGCGCGGAGGAGGTCGCGATCATCATGTTGGAGTTGAACAGCACCTGGTTCGGCAGCTTGTCGGCGATCTCGGGCAGCACCTCGTCCGAGATGATCTTGGCGCGGGTCGCCATGTCGGTCTCGGCCACCTGCTTTGCGAGCACCGCGTCGATCGACGGCTCGCTGACGCCGGTCACGAGGCCGATCTTCGAAGAGTACTGCAGCATCAGCTGGATGTTGGGCTCGGGGGAGTTCGGCGCCCAGCCACCGTCGATCATGTTGCCGGCGTTAACGTTGTAATAGGCGTCGTTCCAGGCGGCGACCTCCATCACCGTCAGCGTGATCGGGAAGCCTTGAGCCTGCAACATGGCGGTGATCGCCTCGCAGATTTCCTTGGACTTCGGGTAGAAGCCGGTCGAGGTGATGTATTCGATCTCGGGCATGCCGCTGCCGCCCGGGTAGCCGGCCTCGGCGAGCAGTTGCTGGCACAGTTCCGGGTCGTACTTGCCGTAGTCGGGCAGCGGGGTGGAGCCGAGCTTCATCGGCGGCAGCACGCTCTCGGCCTTGTAGCCGGCCTCGCCGATCAGCGAGAGCAGCCCGTCGCGGTCGATCGCGGCGGCGGCGGCGCGGCGCACGCGGTAGTCGTCGAAGGGCGGCTTGTTGCAGCGGAAGTGCAGGTAGCGGTTCTCGACCGAGTTCACCTTCTGGGTGCCGACGCCCTCTTCGCTCTGCAGGCTGGCGTATTGCTCGGGCTCGAGCCGTTCGATCACCTCGGCTTCGCCGGACATCAGCGCCAGCATCCGCGCGTTGCCATCGGGCACGTAGCGCACGACGATCTTCTTGACGTTGCCGGTGCTGCCGCCCCAATGGCCGTCGAAGGCTTCGAAGCTGTGACCGCTGGCATCGGTGCCGAGGTAGCGGAACGGGCCGGTGCCGTTCATGCTGCCCTGCAGCTTCTCGGGCGTCGCGACATCGGCGGCGCGCAGGATCGGCGAGTAGACCTGCAGGAAGAGGAACGAGTGCGAGGGGAAGGTCTCGGTGGTGACGGTCAGGCTGTGGCTGTCCTTGACGGTGACCTTGACCGGCCCGGGGTAGAAGGCACGCGCCGCGCCTTCGCGCGAATAGTACTCGAGCGATGCCTTCACGTCCTCTGCGGTCAGTTCGGCACCGTCGTGGAAGGTGATGCCCTTCTTCAGCACGATATCGACATTGGCGCCGTCGATGATCTCGAAGCTCTCGGCGAGGCGCAGCTCCGGCTCAAGCAGGTCGTCGCCGGTCATCGGGTAGCGCAGCAGCGTGTCGAAGACGATGAACTCGATGCGCGTGTTGGCCAGGGTCGTGTTGCCCGACGGATCCCAGTTGCCGGTGGTGTTCTCGGGACTGAGCCAGCGGACGACGCCCGTCTCGCCAGCCTGCAGCGGCGCGCCGAGCACGGCTGCAGTGAGCGGGATGGCCGCGCTGGCCATGAGGAAGGTTCTGCGTGAGAGTTTCATTGTCTTATCCCTGTTGCTGGTCGTTCCGGATCGTGGTCTTGCGCGCCGAGCCGGGTAGTCATGCCTGCGAGCCGGCAGTCTTGTGGTCTTGCCCCACGCGTCCATGCGGTCGTGTGGAGGTCGAGGTTGCGCTGCCCTTAAGTGTCGTGGCGGGTGGCTGATCCATCGGCGCGTTGCCGTCCTGTCCCTGAGATCCGGTGTGAAAGTGCTGACGTGACGCAAACACAAATCCACACAAACACACACTTCGGTCAAGCGGTGTTTCCAACAATTCGCCGATTTACACATATTTTCTTCCTCAGGATCTGAATTGGGTATGCAACTTTTTGCACACCGTTGAAAAACATCGCAGCCACCATCGCGCGACGTCGAAAATCGCGCCGTTCTGAAAACACGGTGCTGTCTGCGATGTATTTCGCTCCACAAAACCGCAAAAACACCCAACAAGGCTCAGGACAGCTCCCAACAGAAACGCCTGCCAGCCGCGCGATTCCCCAACATCCACAGCCAACTGCACACGGCATGTCATGACGCGTCATGGACCGCCGGTGCGGCCCAAACCCGCAGCAGGAGACCTCATGAGACCGCAGCGAGAATCTCCGTCTCCCACCCGCGCGCCGGCGACAGCCTGCTTGACCGAGTTCCTCCCGCCCCCGCCGGGCGCAGCAGCCCCAACCTCCGGAACGATCCGACCCAGAAATGAAAGGCACCCCTCCCCGTGACCTACTCGCATATCGCCGGCGGCGAGACGCACCGGTTCGACACCCTCGCACACGTCCTCGCCGCCGCCTCGCCACTGCGCTCCGGCGATGAACTGGCCGGTCTCGCGGCTCCCAGCGAGGCCAACCGCGTGGCGGCGCGCTACGTGCTGGCGGATCTGCCGCTGACCACCTTTCTCGAGGACCTCGTCGTGCCCCACGAGCACGACGAGATCACCCGCCTGATCATCGACAGCCATGACGCCGTCGCCTTCGCCGCCTTCCGGTCCATGACGGTCGGCGATCTGCGCGACTGGCTACTGGCCGATACCACTGATGGCCCGGCCCTCGAGCGCGCCTCCCGCGCGTTGACCGCGGAGATGGTCGCCGCCGTCAGCAAGCTGATGCGCAATCAGGATCTGATCGCCGTGGCCGCGCGCATCGAGGTGGTCACGAAGTTCCGCAACACGATCGGCCGCAAGGGGCACCTCTCGACACGCCTGCAACCCAACCACCCGAGCGACGATCCGCGCGGGATCGCCGCGACGATCCTCGACGGGCTGCTGCAGGGCACCGGAGACGCGGTGATCGGCATCAACCCCGCGTCGGACAGCGTGAAGAACTGCACCGACCTGCTGAAGGCGCTCGACACCTTCCGGCAGGAGTTCGACATTCCCACCCAAAGCTGCGTGCTGACCCATGTGACCAACTCGATCCAGATCATCGAGGCAGGCGGCCCGGTCGATCTCGTCTTTCAGTCGATTGCGGGCACCGAGGCGGCCAACAACGGCTTCGGCGTCAACCTGGCGGTACTGAAGGAAGCGCACGAGGCGGCATTGTCGCTCAACCGGGGCACGCTCGGCAACAACGTCATGTATTTCGAGACCGGACAGGGGGCGCCGCTCTCGGCGGGCGCCCATCACGGCGTCGATCAACAGACTCTCGAGGTGCGCGCCTATGCCGTGGCCAAGGCCTTCGATCCGTTGCTGCTCAATACCGTGGTCGGCTTCATCGGGCCCGAGTACCTGTTTAACGGCAAGCAGGTGATCCGCGCCGGCCTCGAGGACCACTTCTGCGCCAAGCTCATGGGTCTGCCGATGGGCTGCGACATCTGCTACACCAACCACGTCGACGCCGATCAGGACGACATGGACACGCTGATGTGCCTGCTGGGCGCTGCTGGGGTCAACTTCGTGATCTGCGTGCCCGGCTCGGACGACGTGATGCTGTCCTACCAGTCTCTGGCCTTCGAGGACGCACGCTGGATGCACGGCAACTTCAATACCCGCCCCGCTCCTGAATTCGATGCCTGGCTCACCCGCATGGGATTGGGACGCGATGCCGACCGCCGCGCCCTGCCGGACCTGGGCGATTTTGCCAAACGCGCGGGGCTCGTGGCCTGATGACCGAAATGAAATCCTCGCTCACCAGCAACCTGCGCCACCTCACCCCCGCACGGCTTCGGCTCGAAGCGGGCGGCGGCGCCGCGAAACTCTCCTCGGTCCTTGATTTCCAAGCCTGCCATGCGAATGCCCGCGACGCCATCCGCACGCCGGTCGACTGGCGGGGCGTCACGGAGGCGCTCGGGGACGCCGCCGCCATCCAGGTGCACAGCCGCGCCGAGACCCGCGACATTTACATTCGCCGGCCCGACCTCGGCAGGCGGCTGCGCGACGAGGATGCGGCTTTGCTGCCCGAAGGCCCCTTCGACATCGCCATCGTCGTCGCCGACGGCCTCTCGGCGCATGCGATCAACGACACCGGCGGCGCGCTCGTCGCCTCGCTGCTACAGGCCTTCGCCGACCTCTCGGTTGCACCAGTGGTGCTGGCTGAACAGGGGCGCGTCGGCCTTGGCGACGAGATCGGCGCGCATCTCGGCGCGGCGCTTGTGCTGATCCTCGTGGGGGAGCGCCCGGGACTGTCGGTCACCAATTCGATCGGCGCCTACCTCACCCGCAACCCGCGCGTGGGCACCCCGGACAGCGCCCGCAACTGCGTGTCGAACATCCACGGCAAGGGCGGGCTGTCCATCGCGGATGCGACGCACAAGATCAACTGGCTGGTGCGGCACGCCCGCAAGCTGGGCGTCACGGGAGTTGGACTGAAAGACCTGTCCGACACCGTCCCCCTGCTGGGCGACTGAGACAACAGGAACCGCCGCGCGCCCATGGTGCGCGGCCGCGGACACGACATGGGGCACGGAGGCCATCGAGACATGTCGCCGCCCACCGAAAGGTCGCCCAAATACACACAAACACAACACTCCGTTGGCGCAAAGCTGGCAAAAGCGACATCGATCTGCTGAATTTTCGCGCTTAATTTCGCAATCAGAGCGCCCATAATGAGTGAATTACAGGATATTCACCGAAACTCCCACAAATCCACACAAGCGTTCTTGAAATTTGTGGGTTTGTGGTGAATCTGGGACTAAGCCGGAGGCAAGAGCCGCCGTGATCGCCCGATACGCATGGACCAAATGATGATGACACCCCCCGAGCAGAGCTTCGCCGCCGACGTGGCCGATGAAGCCCGCAAGATCGCCAAGCACTACTTCCGCAGCGCCCTCGAGGTGGACGACAAGGCCGACAGCTCGCCGGTGACCGTCGCCGACCGCGAGATCGAGGCCTACCTGCGCAGCCGCATTGCCGAGACCTTCCCCGAGCACGGCATCTTCGGCGAGGAGCAGGCGCCGGTGAACCTCGATGCCAGCATGATCTGGGTGGTCGATCCGATCGACGGCACCAAGTCCTTCGTCACCGGCCACCCGCTTTTCGGGAACCTGATGGCGCTGCTCAAGGACGGCACGCCGTGGCTGGGGCAGATCGACATGCCCATCCTCGGCGAGCGCTGGCAGGGGGTCGCGGGCATGCCCACGCTGCACAATGGCGAGCCCTGCCGCACCAGCGGCTGCACCCGGCTTTCGGAGGCGCGCGGCTACACGACCGACCCCCGTCTTTTCGAGGGCCCGGCCCGTGCCGCCTATGACGCCCTGGCCTCCTCGGTGCACCTGCTGCGCTTCAACGGCGACTGCTACAACTACGGGCTCCTGGCTTCGGGACAGTGCGATGTGGTGCTCGAGATCGCCCAGCAGCCCTACGATTACCTTCCGGTAGTGCAGGTGGTGACCGGTGCAGGCGGCGTGATCAGCGACTGGGCCGGCAATCCCCTTACGCTCGAGTCGCAGGGCGACGTCCTCGCCTCCGCGACACCCGAACTGCACGACGAGATGCTGGAAAAGCTGGCACGCACCCGCGAAACCGCTGCCGCCTGACGGGCGCCGTTCCAATCCGACAGGCGTTCCGATGCCCCGCCCCTGCCGCTAGGCTGAAGAAAGGTCGCGGGGCCGGGACGTGCAGACAACAGGGCGCAGCGCGCCCGGTGACAGACCAAAGAAGAGGCTGAGACCATGTGGACCCTTTCCGCCACCGAACTTCTGCAGGGATACCGTGACGGGACGCTCTCGCCCGTCGACGTGATGCAGGCGCTGCTCGACCGTTGCGACCGCATCAACCCAAAAATCAACGCTCTCTACGAGATCGACGCCGCGGGCGCGATGCAGGCCGCCCGTGCCTCGGCGGCCCGCTGGCAGGCCGGCGCGCCGATGGGACCGCTCGACGGCGTGCCCTGCGTGGTCAAGGACAGCATCGCGGTGAAGGGCACGCAGATGAAGCGCGGCCTCAAGGCGCGTGAAGATGCGGCGCCCGACACCGAGGACTCACCCCCCGCCGCCCGCCTGCGCGAGGCCGGGGCGATCCTCTTCGCCAAGTCCACCATGCCGGACATGGGATTTCTTGGCGCCGGGGTCAGCTCGGCCCACGGCGTGACCCGCAACCCCTGGGACCTGTCGCTGAACACCGGCGGCTCCTCTTCCGGTTCGGCCGCCGCCGTGGCCGCCGGGCTCGCACCACTGTCCATCGGCAGCGACGTCGGCGGCTCGGTTCGCCTGCCCGCCAGCCATTGCGGCCTCGCCACGCTCAAGCCCACGGCGGGCGTCATTCCGCACCTGCCCTACAGCCGCGACCGGGTGGCCGGGCCGATCACCCGCACCATGGCCGACGCCGTGCTGATGATGTCGGTGCTCGGCCAGCCCGACCCGCGCGCCTTCGAACCCGGGGCCGAGATCCCGGCGCAGCTCGCCCCGCTCGACCTGACCGGCAAGCGCATCGGCCTGATGCTGGCGATCGGCGACAGCCCCGAGGTCGCCCCCGAGGTCGCCGCGCTGATCCGCAAGGCCGCCGAGGTGTTCCGCGCACTCGGCGCCGAGATCACCGAGATCGACAACCCGGTCGGCTTCCCCTTCCTGCGCGCGCTGCACACGTATTTCTGCGTCAAGGCCGCCGGCGAACGCGCGGGCCTGCCCGAGGACCGCCGCGGCGAGATGCTGGAGGTGCTCACCCGCTCCGCCGACAAGGGCGACGCCTTCACGGCGCTGGACTTCGCGAAGGCGCTCAGCACCATCGAGAAGGCGCAGCTGAACATCGCCCGGGCCACCGCGGACTTCGACTTCCTGCTTTCCCCCACCATGCCGCTGCCGAACTACCCGGCCGAGGCGGTGGGCGCCGACCCGGAGAACCCGCACGACCACGTTGGCTTCACCGCCCTGCTCAACCAGTCCGCCCAACCGGCGATCACCGCGCTCTGCGGCTTCGCCGGCACCTCGCCGGTCGGGCTGCAGCTCATCGGATCGGCGGGTCAGGACATCGAGCTTCTGCGCGCGGGCCTAGCTTACGAAGCCGCCCGCGACGAGATGCCCGCCTTCCCGGACGAGATCGGGGCGCCCGCGATCATGGCAGCCGGGGTGTGACCGGATGACCGTGACGGATGACATGATCCCGGCAAGTGAACGCCAGACCTCGGCGCTCGCAGCCCTCGCTCCCGGGGCGGTGGCGGGCGATCCGCTGCCCGCCGTGGCCATGCCCATGCACATGGGGCTCGATGCTCTGGTGACACCGTTCGAGCAGGACGGCGTGCCGCTCATCGCCAAGACCTTCCTGCCCGGCGCGCTTGCCCCCTTCACCTTCGCCGGAGCGGCGGAGGCGGCCCGGGCGGCGGGCGAACTCGGCATCGCTCCCGCATTGAGGGCCCGCGACGACGCCACGGCGACGCTGCTGTTCGACCGGCTCGGCGACGGATGGCGCATGGCCTCGGTGAAGGACCTTCAGTCTGAAAACACGCTCGCCACGCTGGTCGCCGCGAAGAAGCGCTGGCACGGCGCGCCGCCGCTGACCACCGCGATCGTGCCGATGGAGCTTTACCAAAGCTACCTCTCCACCTGCCGAGAGCGGGCCATTCCGGTGCTTCCGGCAACGCTGCGCATGGATCTCGAGGGCCTGACGCAATGGGTCGAGCGCATTGCGGGCGCCCTCGACGCCGCCGGCGCGGACAGCGTGCCGCTGCATGGCGAGAACGTAACCTCGAACGTCATGCTCGGCCCGGGCGGAGAGCTCCGCCTGCTCGACTTCGACCGCGCAGGGATGGGCGACCCCTTCCGCGACCTCGGCGCCATGGCGCTCGACCTCTGCGTCGACAACGAGGACCGCGCGGCGCTGATTTCGCTCTATACCGGCCAGCCCGCCACCGCCGGCGAGCTGGCGCGTCTGAAACTGCACGGGCTGCTCGACGATGCCTGCTGGGCCCTCTGGGCGCTGATCGCCGAAACCGAAGCTCCGCGCCGCGGCCCGGAGCTCTACAAATACGCGGCCAACCGGCTGATCCGGTTCCGCCTGCACCTGTCGACCTTCGACATGGCGCGGCTGCTGCGCGAGGTATGACCATGGACATGACCGATATCCACGCCGCCATCGCCCGCGTGCCGCTGTTCGACGGGCGGGAGGTGAAAGCCTTCCGCATCAATGGCGGCATCACCAACATCAACTGGCGGGTGGTCGACCAGTCCAGTCGCGAGACCTTCTTCGTTAAGCTCCACGGCCCCGGCACCGAGCAGTTCATCGACCGCCAGACCGCGCTCGCCGCCGCGAAGATCGCGGCGCAGAAGGGAGTCGGGCCCCAGGTCCTGTTCCACGACGACGACGCCGGGATCGAGGTGCACGAGTTTCTGCAGGGCTTCACCAGCTGCGATATCGTCGACGCGCAGGACGAACGGGTCCGGGCGAACATCATGGCAGCCTACAAGGACATGCACGACAGCCTGCTGCTGGAGCGCGAGAACACCGGCCTCAGCCAGTTCGAGGATTTTGTCGGGAAGGTCGTCGGAAAGTCTCCCATGGTGCCGCGCGACATCGACCAGCTGGTCTGGCAGGCGCGCCGGGCCAAGGCGGCGATCGAAGCCTCGGGCATCACGCTGGCCGGCTGCTACAACGACGCCTACATCTCGAACTACATGCGCAACGACGACGCCGAGATCCGCATCATCGACTGGGAATACGCCGCCAACAACGATCCCTACTGGGACGTGGCGATGTTCAGTTTCGAGGTCTTTTTCGACGATATCCGCGGCATCTCCTCGATCCTCGAGATGTACGAGGGCGCCGTCCGCGAGGATGTTCTGGCCCGGACCTATCTCTACATCGGCGTGGCCATGGTGCGCTGGGGTCTCTGGGCCATCTACCAGAGCATGACCTCGCCGATCGGCTTCGATTTTGCCAAATATTCGCGCTTGCTGCTGCTTCGGGCACGGCGGCAGATCGGATCGCCGGAATGGGACTGGGCGCTGACCAAGGTCTGAGGCACAACGGCGGAGCGTGTCGCACCTTCGCGATGCGCGCCCTTTCGCCCAGAAGGAAACGGACATGTCGAACTTCCTCGTCTGCACGCTGATCCTCGGGATCGGCGCGACGGTCTTCTCGGATCTCTGGCAATGGGCATTCCTGCGCATCACCGAAGGCAAGGCGCCGAACTGGAGCAGCGTCGGGCGCTGGGTGCTGGGCTTTCGCGAGGGCCGCGTGATGGATCCCGATCTCGGCACACGCCCGGCGCTGCCGGGTGAGAACGCCGTTGGCTGGGTCTTCCACTACATCGTCGGCATCGGTTACGGTGGGCTGTATCTTGCATGCCTTGCCCTGTTCGGGGCCGGGCCGACGCTGGGCAACGCGCTGCTGTTCGGAGCCATCACCCTCGCCGCACCCATGCTCTTCATGAAGCCCTGCATGGGGGGCGGCCTCTTCGGCATGCGCGCCGCCAAGCCGTGGCGCGGCGCATTGAAGACCGTCTCGGCACACCTGTCCTTCGGCCTCGGCCTCTGGATCGTCGCGCTCCTCACCTGATCCTCTTCCAAGACAGCGCCAACATGAGCACCACCTCCACCGCCACCCCGTCGCAGCCCGGATGCGCACCCGCCCCCGCGGGCTGGGCGATCGTTGCCGCGGGCGCCGTCTGCCTGGCCATCGCCATGGGAATCGGTCGCTTCGCCTACACCTCGATCCTGCCGCTGATGATCGCCGAAAACGCGCTCGACCTCAGCTACGGCAGCACCCTCGCCTCGTCCAACTACCTCGGCTACCTGGTCGGCGCGCTCGGCTGCGTGCTGATCCCGAACCACTGGTCAAGCGCGCGCCTCGTGCGCTGGGGGCTGGTCGCGACGGTGCTGCTCACCGCCGGCATGATGCTGCCCCTGCCCGGCCTCTGGCTCGGCCTGCGCTTCGTCTCGGGCGTGGTCAGCGGGCTGACGCTGGTCCACGCCTCGCGCTGGTGCCTGGGCGCCATGGCGCGGCGCGGCAGGGCGGCGCTCGGCAGCGCGATGTTCACCGGGGTCGGGCTGGGGATCGCCGTATCCGGCGTGGTTGCCAGCGCGATGATCGCGGCGCATTGGAGCTGGGTCGCCGCCTGGGGCGGCTTCGCGCTGACCGCGGCGCTGCTGCTGGCGCTGGTCTGGCGCCTTGTGGATCCGGCCACCGAACACCGTCCCGCCCCTGCCCTCCGGCCCGAGACCCCGCGCTTCCGCCTGCCCCGGCCCGAGCTGCAACTGTCGCTCTTCACGCTGGCCTATGGGCTTGCCGGCTTCGGCTACATCATCACCGCGACCTACCTGCCGGTGATCGCCCGTGCGGCGCTGCCGCCCTCGGTCTGGCTCGATCTCTTCTGGCCGATCTACGGCCTCGCCGCGGCCGCCGGATCGCTCATGGTAACCCGTCTGCACGGACGGCTGGAGACCCGTGCCCTGCTCATCCTGTGCCACCTGATGCAGGCCGCCGGGGTGATGCTGTCGACCGTTTGGCCGAGCCTCTCGGGTTTCATCCTCGGGGCCATCGTCGCCGGGCTGCCGTTCACCGCGCTGAACTTCCTGGCGATGGACGAGGCCGCGCGCCTCCAGCCGCATCGGCCGGCCCAGTTCATCGGCCTGCTCACCGCGGCCTTCGCCATCGGGCAGATCTTCGGCCCGCCGCTGGTGCAACTCGTCATGCACAACGTGACCGATCCCGCATTCGGCTTCGACCTGTCGCTGCGCATCGCCGGGGGCGCGCTGCTCGTGTCGGCGGGGCTCTACGTGATGCTCCGCAGGCGCTATCCCTGACCCCGCTCGCGCGTCGGTGGCCTCTCACGGCGTTGCACCCGTGTCGCGCCGGTAGAACCTAGGCCATCCTTTTCGGCGCAAGGACCAACACGAGCGCCAGCAACGCCGCGATGCCGATCGCAACACCCGGCCAGCCTATGCCATCCCAGACCAGGCCGAAGAGCCAGCCGAACAGCGCACCGCCGAGGTAATAGGCCAGAAGGTAGAGCGTCGCCGCCTGCGCCTTGTCGACGGGCGCCAGCCGCGTGGTTGCTCCGGAGGCGAGCGCATGCGCCGCAAAGAACCCGACGGTGAAGGCGGTGAGACCGGCGAGGATGCCCCAGAGCGCCGGCACCAGGGTCAGCAGCACGCCGGCGACCGCGCGCCCGACGAAGAGTCGCGCCGCGCGTGCCGCTCCCAGTCTCGCGGCGGCCGCCCCGCTGAGCGTGGCGCTGGCCATACCGGTCGCGTAGAGCAGGAAAAGGATCCCCACGAGGGCTGTAGACAGGCCGAAAGGCGGCGCGACCAACCGATAGGTCAGGAAGTTGTAGATCGCGACAAGCGTGCCCATCAGCACGAAGCCCATCAGGCTGAGCCGCCGCTGTACGGGATCCTCGAGATGACGCCCGAATGCCTTGACTTGCGCCGCGATGCTACGCCCCTCCGGCGCGAAATGGCGCGCGCTCGGCAGCAGCAGAGAAAAGGCGAGCGCGGTGAGGACGCCCACGCCAGCGACGGACAGCAGCGCCCAGTGCCAGCCGAAGTGTTCGGCAACCGAGGCCGCCAGCAGCCGGCCCGCCATGCCCCCGAAGGCGGCGCCCGACACGTAGATGCCATTCGCGCGCGTCCGCGCCTCGGGCGCCACCTCCTCGCTGATGTAGGTGATCGCCACGGCGGGCACGCCCGCGATGGCTAGACCGCTCAGTGCGCGCAGCAGCAGCAGGCTGTGCCAATCGGGCGCGAAGGCGGTGGCACCCAGCGACAGCGACGACAGCCAGAGCGAGGCCACCATCACCGGCTTGCGCCCGAAACGATCCGACAGCCCGGCCGAGACCAGCATCGCCAACGCCAGCGCGGCGATGGTCACCGACAGCGACAGGCTTGCGGTCGCCGCCGAGATCCCGAACTCGGCGGAGAAGAGCGGCATCAGCGGTTGCACGGCGTTCATGATCGCGAAGGTCGAGAACCCGGCCGCGACCATCGACAACACGACCCGGCGGTAGTGCGGGGAACTCGCGGTGATGAACGTGCCCGCGCCGGCAGTCGCGCTGGTCATTGCCCCAGCAGCGCCTCGACGCCCGCGGCGACCCGCAGCAGGAAGCGGTCCTGGTACCATGAGGTCATGATCTGCAGCCCGATGGGCAGACCCTCGGTGTTGCGGCCACAGGGCATCGAGATCGCCGGGTGCCCGGTCAGGTTCAGCGGGTAGGTGAACGGGTACCAGGCACCGCGGATGGTGCCGCGGTTGCCGGCGATCTCGACCTCGCCGGCGGTGTCGATCGAGGTCGGGATGGCCGGCGCGGTCAGCACCGGCGAGACGATCACGTCGCAGCGCGACAGCGCCTCCTGCAGCGCCGCGAAGGTCTGGGTGCGGACGAAGGTGGCCTCCGACAGATCCTTGGCCGACAGTCCGCGCCCCTCGATGATGCGCACCAGCAGCGTCGGGTCCATCTCGTTGCCGTAGCGCGCCACATGCGCGCCCATGCGCGCCGAGAGCCCCGCGCGCAGCACGGTGAGGAAGGCCGGCTCGACCGCGCGCAGGTCGATGTCGATCTCCTCGACCTCGGCCCCCGCCCGCGCCATGGCCGCCACGGCGGCGCGGGTCGCCGCGGCGGTCTCGGGCTCGACGCTGGCACCGGCGTTCGGCAGCCAGCCGACGCGCAGGCCGGTCATGCCGTCGAAGGGTTTCTCCGGCGGCAGCGCCCCCTGCCCCCAGGGATCGCGCGCGTCAAAGCCGGCCATGGCCTCGAAGAAGAGCGCCGTGTCGGCCACGTCGCCCGCCATCGGGCCGACGTAGGAATTGGCGCCGAAGAGATCGGGCAACGACAGATGCGGGATCATGCCCAGCGTCGGCTTCAGACCGACGATGCCGCAGCAGGCCGCCGGAATGCGGATCGAGCCCCCGCCGTCGGAGCCGATCGAGAGCGGCCCCATGCCCGCGGCCACCGCCACCGCCGAACCCGAGGAGGAGGCACCCGGCGTCCGGTCGGGGTGGGTCGGGTGCAGGGTCCGCCCCGAAACCGGCGAGGTCGCCTCGGGCTTGTGGCCGAACTCGGGGGTGGTGGTCTTGCCGATGAGAATGCCGCCCGCCGCGCGCGCGCGCGCCACCGAAACGCCGTCTTCCTGCGGCACGGTCTCGGCAAAGATGCGCGAGCCGTTGGTCGTCCGCACCCCTTCGGTGGCGATGAGGTCCTTCACCGAGAAGGGCACGCCGTCGAGTGGACCGCGCAGGGTGCCTGCGGCGATACGCGCCTCGGCGGCCCTGGCCTCGTCCAGCGCGCGCTCGGCGCAGACGGTGACGTATGCGTTCAGCTCGGCCCGCGCCTCGATCCGATCGAGCGCGGCCTGCACCGCTTCCACCGGGGAGATCTCGCGCGCGGCGATGGCCTTCGCCAGCGGGATGGCGTTCAAGTCGGCGATGTCGGTCATGTCGGTCCTCGGCGTCAGAGCATGTTGCGACCGCCGTTGATGGCGATCGTCTGTCCGGTGATGAAACGGGCCTCGTCCGAGGCGAGATAGGCCACCAGCCCGCCCACCTCTTCAGCCTGCGCGATGAAACCCGCGGGGGTCGCGGCGACGAGCGCGTCCAGCGTTTCGCGTGGAATGCGGTTGTGCGCCTCGGTGGCGATGGCGCCGGGGCAGACCGCGTTCACCGTCACCCCGTGCGGCGCTAGCTCCTGCGCGAGCGCGCGGGTGAAGCCGACGATCCCCATCTTCGCGGCGGCATAATCCGACAGGCGCAGATCCCCCGAAAGCGCGGCATCGCTCGACATGTTGACGATCCGGCCGCGGCCGCGCGCCTTCATGCCCGGAGCGATGATCCGGCAGGCGCGCATCGTGGTCATCAGGTTGACCTCGGTGACGAAGCGCCAGACCTCCTCGTCGCTGTCGCAGAAGAGCGCGCTGCGCTCTCGGCCGGACTGGCCGAGGTTGTTGAACAGCACGTCGATCGGCCCCAGCTCGGCCTCGACTTGCGCCACCGCCGCAGCCAACGCCTCGCCGTCGGTGCCGTCGAAGGCCCGCGACAGCCAACCCGCCTGAGTCACCTCGGGCTTAGCGGCCTCGTGCAGGTCGAAGACGGCCACGCGGGCCCCTTCGGCGGCGAGCCTACGTGCCGTTGCCGCGCCGATCCCGCCCGCTCCCCCGGTGACGAGGGCGGTCTTGTTGGTGAAACGTTGCATGGGTGCCTCAGTGGAAGGTGCGGCCGCCGTCGACAGCGAGGGTGGTTCCGGTGATGTGCCTGGCTCCCGGCCCGACAAGAAAGAGGATTGCCTCGGCCAGTTCCTCGGGCTGGGCGATGCGGCGCAGCGCGTAACGCTCGCGGATTTCCTCGAGCTTCGCCTCGGGGTCCGGCGCATGGACCCAGGACTGGTCGAAGAGATCGCTGTGCACCGCGCCGGGACAGACCGTGTTGACCCGGATGCCCTGCGCGGCCCAGTCGAAGGCCAGCGATTTCGACAGCATCACCAGCCCCGCCTTCGAGGCGCAGTATGCGGCGCGGCCGGGAATGGGCCGCAGCCCCGCGCCGGACGAGACGTTGACGATCGCGCCCCGGCCCGAGGCTGCAAGGTGGGGAAACGCGGCCCGCGCCGCCCGCATCGGCCCCGAGAGGTTGACGCTGAGCACGCGGTCCCAGTCGGCATCCGAGACTGCTTCGCTCGGCGCCTCGAGGTCGATCCCGGCGGAGTTCACCAGGATGTCGATACCACCCAGCACCTCGGCGGCCCGGACCATGGCCGCGGTCACCGTCCCGGCGTCGGCAAGGTCTGCCCGGGCCCCCTCGCGCGGCGCCGCGTCGTTGCGGTCGATCACGAAGACCCGGGCGCCGCGCTCTTCGAGCAGCGCCGCCGTGGCGCGGCCGATGCCGGCGGCACCGCCGACCACAACCGCGCGATATCCTTCGAGAGCGCTCATGCGGTGGCCTTCATCCGCGCGGCCATGTCGGCGGCGATGCGGTCGCAGCGGTCGATCCAGACGTTGTCATGGCTGCGGATGTGCCGGATGAACCTGTCGAGCACGATGGCGCCCGACGGCTGGCCGATGAACTCGGGGTGCATGGCGGTGACCATCATGCGGTCCTCGGCGTAGAGCGTGTCGAATTCCCAGCTCCAGGTGTCGACCACCTGCGGCGGCGAGGTGATGGTGCGGCCGGGCAGGATCTTGGCGAACTGGAAGTAGGGGCTGTCGGTATTGATATAGCGGAACGGCAGCTCGACGCAGTCGATGGGCTCGCCGCGCACCTTGAGCATGTAGGGCGCATCGTCGTCGAAGAAGTTCGACGAGTAGGAAAAGCCGTATTCCTTGATCAGGTCCATGGTCACGTCTGTGACCTCGGCCGCCGGGCTGCGCCAGCCGCGCGGGGCCTCGCCGGTGGCGCGGATGATCGCCTGCTGCGCCAGTTCCATCTCCTCGCGCTCCTCCTCGGGGCTCAGGGTGACGATCCAGCGGTGGGTGTGGCTGTGATGGGCGATCTCGTGACCGTCCTTCAGCAGCGCCTCGACCACCTCGGGATGCGCCTCGACGACAAGGCCCGGCACAAAGAAGGTCGAGGTGATCTCGTGCCGCTTCAGCACCTCGAGCACCCGCCATACGCCGCGCTTCCAGCCATAGGCGCCCTGCGACATCAGGATCGGTCTCTTGTGCGCCTCGGGGTCGCGCGCGGTCCACATCGTCTCGCAATCGAGATCGAAGGTGAGCATCATCGGGAAGCCCTTGGAGGTAAAGCTCATGGTCGTGTCCAGTTCAGAAGAAACGGGTGAAGGAGACCCATTTCTGGGCCAGGATGAGAGCGATCGCGGTGCCCGCGACCAGCAGGGTCGAGGCGGCAGCGATCGAGGGGTCGACGCCATGCTCGACCGAGGCGAAGATCTTGACCGGCAGCGTGGTCTGCCGCGGCGTCAGCAGGAAGATGGTCACCGGCACGTTGTCGAGCGAGGTGACGAAGGAGAAGATGCCCCCCGCGACGAGCCCCGGTTTCAGCAGCGGCAGGGTGACCAGCCGGAACGCCTCGAAGCGGTTCGAGCCGAGCACCATCGCCGCCTCTTCGAGCTGCGGGTTGAGCCCGGTCAGTGACGACATGGCCGAGCGCACCACGTAGGGCAGCGTGATCAGCACGTGCGCAAGCATCAGGATCCAGAACTGCCCGCGGAACCCGAGCATCGAGATGTACTGCAGCAGCGCGACCCCGATCACCACGGCCGGGAAGACCAGCGGTGCCATGACCAGCGACAGGATCGCGTCCCGGCCCCGCACCAGCCGGTGGTGCAGCGCGTAGCTCGCCGCGGTGCCCAGCAGGATCGACAGCGCCGTGGCGCCCGCCGCCAGCGTCAGACTGGTCGAGATCGCGCGGCGGTAGCCGCGGTCCGTCAGCACCTCCGAGAACCAATCCAGCGTCCAACCCTGCGGCGGCACGGTCAGGTAGCTGGTCTTGGTGAAAGAGGCGAGGACGACCACCACCGTGGGCGCGTTCATGAAGACTAGGACGAGGAGAGCGAAGAGCGTGAGCAGCAACGTGGGTTTGCGCGGGATCATGCCTGAAGCCCCTTCGTGTAGCGCGCCGCCAGGCGGTTGGCCCCCCAGATCAATCCGAGCGTGATGGCCGTGAGGATGAAGGCGAGCGCCGCCCCTGCGGGCCAGTTCAAGTTGGTCATGAACTCGTCGTAGATCTGCGTCGCCATGACCTTGTAGGTCGGCCCGCCCAGCATGCGCGGGGTGACGAGCGCCGAGATCGTCAGCACGAAAACAAGGATCGATCCGGTGATGATGCCCGGCAGCGCCAGCGGCACGATGATCGTCGCGAAGGTGCGCGGGCGCGAGGCGCGCAGCCCGAGCGCCGCCGCCTCGACATCGGCGGGAATGTTTTGCAGCGCCGGCACCAGAAGCAGCACCATGAACGGCAGGTAGATCTGCGTGAGGCCGATGACGACGCCGGTCAGGTTGTACATCAGGTCGAGCGGCTCGGCGATGAGGCCGAGCGAGGCCAGCGTCTCGTTGATCACCCCGTTGGGCGAGAGCAGCACCATCCAGCCGAAGGACCGCACCACGATGTTGCAGAGCAGCGGGAAGATCACCAGCAGGATGGTCAGCGTCTGCACAGCCGGAGACGAGCGCAGGATGAACAGCGCCAACGGAAAGCCCAGAAGCAGCGTGGCCAGCGTCACCACCAGCCCCAGAAACAGCGTGCGGGCCATGATCTCGATGTAGAAGCCATCGGTGAGCACAGACAGGTAGTTGGCAATGGTCCAATCCGAGCCCACGCCGGTTCCGGCAGTGTAGTTGCGCAGGCTCATCAGCCCCATGAGCAGCGTCGGAGCGAGGAAGAGCAATAGAAGGAGCGCGGTCGCGGGCAGAACCAGCCCGGCGCCCAGCCAGCGGGACGAATTCATGCCGACACCTCCGCGGGCGACAGAAAGATGCGGTCGGGCGCGATCTCGAGCGCCACCTGCGTTCCGGGCGCCAGATCGGCGAGGGGACCGCGCGAGGTGACACGTGCCAGCACCTCGACCCCCTGCCCCAGCGACACGACATATTGCACGCTGGCGCCTTCGAAGATCCGCAGGTTGATGGTGCCCGACAGCTCACCGGTCGCCCCGGGCACGAGATGGATGTCCTCCTGCCGCAGCGTGACGGTCAGAGGCGCGCCCTCCAGCATCGAGGGCGCGGCGTCGAGCATGACGCCCTCGGCCAGGGCAACCCTGCCGCCACTGACACGGCCTTGCAGCTTGTTCGGGCTGCCGACGAAGCCGGAGACGAAACCGTTGGCGGGACGGAAGTAGACTTCCTCGGGCGAGGCGAACTGCTGGATGTCACCGCCCGACATCAGGCAGATGCGGTCCGACAGCGTCATCGCCTCGTGCTGATCGTGGGTGACAAAGAGCGAGGTGATCTGAAGGTCGGCCTGCAACCTCTTGATCTCGATCTGCATTTCTTCGCGCAGCTGCGCGTCGAGGTTCGACAGCGGTTCGTCGAACAGCAGGATCGAGGGGCGCGGCGCAATGGACCGGGCCAGCGCCACCCGCTGCTGCTGCCCGCCCGAAAGCTGGCGCGGGTAGCGGTCGCCATGCTGGCCGAGCCTGACGCGTTCGAGCGCCTCGCGGACGCGGGTGTCGAGTTCGGCGCCGGACACTTTCTGTCGGCGCAGACCGAAGGCGACATTCTCGAAGACGGTCAGATGCGGGAACAGCGCGTAGCTCTGGAAGACGAGGCCGATGTTGCGGCGGTTCGGGGGCAACCGGGTCACGTCGGTCTCGCCGAAGAGGATCTGCCCGCCGCTGGGGTCGAGCAGCCCCGCGATCATCCGCAGGATCGTGGTCTTGCCGCAGCCTGACGGCCCGAGAAGCGAAACGAATTCCCCCTGCGCGACATCGAGGGACACCGAGTTCACGACAGTAAGGTCGTCGTATCGTTTCTTGAGGTTCTTGATCGTGAGTGACGACACTGGAGTCTCCGTCTGAGTGTGAGGCAGGGCCACACAGGGGCCCGGCCCGCGCAGAAGGCGCGGGCAGCGGGCATGGTCAAAATTTCCGAAGGGAGATTAGCGGGTGATCTCGCGCTGCCAGCGGGCGCGCCAGTCACCGACGTTCGCCGCCACCACTTCGGGGTCGGGGAAGTAGAGCGTCGGGTAGGCTTCGGTCGGCACGGCTTCGGCGGCGGCACCTTCGAGCTTGGTCTCGGGGTTCACCGGGCCCTCGTACATCTTCTCGGCGAGGCAGGATTGCGCCTCGGGCGAGAGGATCGTGTCGATGAAGCCGTAAGCGCCCTCGGGGTTGGCCGCGCCCTTGGGGATGATCAGCGTGACGTTGATGCCAATGCCGCCCTCCGTCGGATAGGCGATCTTGACCGGCACGCCGCCGGCCGCGGCCGAGGCGGCACGGTCGGTGTACCAGGGGGCCATGGCGATCTCGCCGCGCTCGAACATGCTGATCAGCTGGTCGGCCTGGGTGTAGTAGGCCTGCACATCGGGGGCAATCTTGGCGATGGCCTCGAAGCCGGGATCGAGGTTGTCGATATCGCCACCGTTCAACCGCGCCGCCGCAAGCAGGAAGTGGACGCCCGCGGTGCCGGAGATGTCCGGCAGCGCAACCTTGCCCTTGTAGGCGGGATCGAAGACGGCGCTCCAACTGGTCGGCGGGGTGTCGACCAGCTCGGGGTTGTAGGCCAGCGCAGTGGCCGCCCACATGAATTGCACGAAGCTGTCGTCCGGTCCCCAGACCTGCGGGTCGAAATTTGCCGCATTCGGCAGCTTGGCATGGTCGAGCGACTCGACGAGGCTTTCCGAGCCAAGCTGGGTGGCAAAGGAATTGTCGATGTAGATCACGTCGAAGTCGCTGCTGCCGCCGGTCGCGCGGACCATCGAGGCGAACTGCGACGAGCTGCCTTCCTGGGTGATCACCGTGTCGCCCGAGGCATCCTCGAAGGGTGCGATGTGGCATTGCGCGACGGCTTCGCCGAAGGAACCGCCAAATGTGCCGACCACGACATCATCCGCAAGAGCCGGCGATGCGACCGACGCGAGCAACGCGCCGAGAACTGCAAGGTGTTTCATGTTGATCCCTGTTGTCGATTATCTGCCTCGAGCTTGGGGAGATTCCCTTGGTCTGTCCAGTTTTATCTTTTCATAAAGATACCCAAAAGCAATCGGCGCGAAGATCGCCCAAGTTCTGCTCATCCGCTTATCTGTGGATCGAGTTCAGCAGCAGCACGCGGCGCAGAAGATCCTCCAGTTGCTGCCGCTCCTCGGCGGAGAGCATGCGTACGAAATCCCGTTCGGCACTGGCTTGTGGCGGCATGGTCCTGTCGGCGAGCGCGCAGCCCTCGCGGGTGAGGCGCACCAGAACCCCCCGGCCATCCGATGGATCGACCTCGCGCGTCACAAGTCCCTTGCCTTCGAGCCGGGCGATCTGGTTGGAAAGACCGCCCGACGAGACGACCAACGTCGCCTGCAGGGATTTCGGCGTCATGGCGTAGGGCGCCCCGCTTGCCCGCAGGGTCGCGAGGATCGCGTAGGTTCCGTATTTTATGCCATGCTCGTGCAGGACACCGTTCATCCGCTCGTTGATGAACTCCGCCAGCCGCAGGATGCGCCCGGTAATCTGCTTGCCGGAGGTATCAAGCTCCGGCACTTCCTCCGTCCACAGCAAGATCGCCTCGTCCACGAAATCGCGCTCGTCCTTGACCGAATAAGACATCAGGTTTCCGATAAATTATCTTTTCCGAAAGGAATAATCGCGCAGCCGTGAGCGAAGTGCAAGTCGGAGCGCGGTGCCTGAGCCGGTCAAGCCGCGCCGCCCGGCCCCTCGGAGCGCGGGCGGCGCATGGGCCGTCACGGGATCGCAACCGCGCCGACCTTCGCCGACGCGGCAACGCGGAACGGCGCGAAGAACAGCTCCTTGACCAGCTCTGGATCGCAGGCCGTCGCCACCTCGATCTCGGCCCGGCCGGTCGTGCGCCGGGTCGCGCCGCCCTCGGGCCCCTCGAGCACCACCCGGACCGGCGTCGGCGTGAGGCCCAGCAGATCCGGCATCACCGCGGCCATCACGGTCAGCGGATCATGCAGCCCGCAGCCCTCCTGCGCGCGCCCGGCGTAGAACTCGAGGTAGAGCCCGCTTATCTCCTGCAGGAACGGCCCCTGCGCGGGATTGATCCGCGCAAGCGCTTCGAAATCCCCCGCATCGAGCAGGACCCGGTTCGTCACGTCGAGGCCAACCATGCGGATCGCCGCGCCGCTCTGCAGCACGACGTCGAGCGCATGCGGGTCGTGGTAGGCATTGGCCTCGGCATGCGGCGTCACATTGCCCGGCACGTCCAGCGCGCCGCCCATGAAGACGATCCCGGCGAGGTTCCCGGCAAACTCCGGGTCGAGCAGCATCGCCTTGGCGATATTGGTCATCGGCCCCACCGGGCAGAGCACCAGCTCGCCGCGGTGCTGCCGCGCCATCCGCACGAGGAAAGCGGCAGCGCCCTCCTCCTCTTTCGTGCCACGGGCGTCGATGGAGGTCAGTTCGCCGAACCCCTCTGGTCCGTGTACGTGGTGGCTGGGCTCGATCGGCCCGTTGACCAGAGGCTTGTTCTCCCCCTGCGCCACCGGGATGTCGAGCCCTGCCCTTTCCACGAGGTGCAGCGCGTTGCGCGTGGCCTGCCGGGCGGTGACATTGCCAAAGACCGTGGTCAGCCCCAGCAGCTCGATCCCGGGATGCGCCGCAGCGTAGAGGATCGCCATGGCGTCGTCGATGCCGGGATCGGTGTCGATGATCATCTTCATGGCGGTCAGTCCACATCCAGCGTGTCGGGCTTGAGACCGCCGTCATCACCAAGCGCATAGTCCACCTGCAGCAGCCGGCCCTGGAAGTCGGGGCGCTTGCGCTGCGCGGGATCGACGGGTTCGGGATGGCTCGAGCCGAAGCGCAGCGGCGAGAGCGAGAGCCGCAGCAACGTCTTGGGGAACAGGCAGGCGCCGGCCTCCTCACCGTCGATCAGCAGGCGACCCCGCCCTTCCAGCGTGCCGGTCTTCTCGAACTCGAAGCACAGCTCGCTGCGGCCCATGGGCAGCTCGCGGTCGGACACCAGGCGCACAACCTGCGTGCCAGCGGCGTTGTAGACATAGACCAAGCGGTTGTCGCAGATGTCGAGCGCGTAGCCGCCGTGGCAGTTGCCGAAACAGACCAGCGCGCCCTCCATGTCGGGCCGGTCCCGCTCGACGGTGACGGTGATCCGGTGCGAGCAGTCCTGCGTCATCGGCGCCGCTTCGGGCGGAATGGTCGAGATCGGCGGGTAGAAACTGTAGGCGGTGCGCCAGCGCGGCGCGCCCGGACGATAGGGCGGACGGAACAGCACGTCGCTGTCGTCGAGCGGCATGACGCCGTAGCGCCCGGCCTCGGCCCACCAGCGTTCCTTCAGTTCGGTGAGCTTGGCGGGCATCTCCGCCGACAGATCGCGGGTTTCCGAGAAATCCTCGTCGAGGTGATAGAGCTCCCAAGCCTCGGTTTCGAAATCCGTGCCTGCCTCGTGGCGGGTGACCGCCTTCCAGCCCTGATGCCAGATGCTGCGGTGGCCATACATCTCGAAATACTGCGTGGTCTTGCGTGTCTCGGCATCAGGCGCATCGAAGGAATAGGCGAAGCTCTCGCCATGCACCGGCATCTGCGGCACGCCCTTGATCGTCTCGGGCGCCTGCATGCCGCAGATCTCCAGAACGGTCGGGGTGATGTCGGTCGCATGGGTGAACTGGCTGCGCACCTCGCCCTGCTGCTCCATGCCCGCAGGCCAGGACACGATCATCGGATCGCGCACGCCGCCGCCATGGGTAAAGCTCTTGTAAAGCTTGAGCGGCGTGTTGGACGCCTGCGCCCAGCCCCAGGGATAGTTGCCGAAACTGCGCGGGCCGCCGATGTCTTCCAGCTGCTGCGCCGAAACCGCGTAATCGTCGGGGATCTTGTTGAACCAGCGCAGCACGTTGGTGGTGCCGTCGGGATCGCAGTCGATGGAGGCACCATTGTCAGAGATCAGCACGATGATCGTGTTGTCGCGCTGACCGGTGCGGTCAAGGAAGTCGAGGACACGGCCAAAGCTCTTGTCGGTGTGATCGAGAAAGCCCGCATAGGCCTCCTGCATCCGTTCGGCGACCTCGCGCTCTTCTGCCGACAGTTCCTCCCAGGCGCGCACGCCGGGGTTTGCCGGCGGCAGGTCGGTGCCCTCGGGCACGAGGCCGGTCGCCTTCTGCTTGGCGAGCCTGCGGGTGCGCTCCTCGTCCCAACCGTGGGCAAAGGCGCCGCGGTAGCGCTCCATCGCCTCCTTCGGTGCCTGATGCGGGAAGTGACCCGCGCCGTAGCAGAGGTAGAGGAAGAAGGGCTTGTCGGGCCAGATCGCCATCTTGTCGGACATGAAGCGCACGGCTTTGTCCGCAAGGTCGTCCGACAGGTGGTAGCCCTCTTCGGGGCCGGCGGGGGGCGTGGCCGAATGGTTGTCCTCGAAAAGCTCGGGGTAATACTGGTCGGTGCCGCCGTTCATGAAGCCATAAAAGCGGTCGAAGCCGCGCCCCAGCGGCCACTGATCGAAGGGGCCCGCCGCGTTGGCCTGCTCGGTCGGCGCAAGGTGCCACTTGCCGACCGCATAGGTGGCATAGCCCTGCATCCGCAGCATCTCGGCCAGCGTCCCGGCCTTATGGTCGATTGCGCCGCGCCCCGAGGGCCAGCCCATGTCGGCATTGGCCAGATAGCGCATGCCGACCGAATGGTGGTTACGCCCGGTCAGCAAACAGGCGCGCGTCGGCGAGCAAAGCGTCGTGGTGTGGAAATTGCTGTAGCGCAGGCCGCGGTCGGCCAGGCTGCCGAAATTCCGCGTGTCGATCGACGAGCCGAAGCAGCCCAGATCCGCGTAGCCCACATCATCGAGCACCACATAGATCACATTGGGCTGGCCGGCGGGTCCGGTGGGGATCGGCGCATAGGCGCGCTTCGATTCATGGTGGGTCCGGCCGATGAGCGGCTGCGGGTCTTGGGTCATCGGAAATGTCCTTGAAAAGAGAGGCGGCGCGGCCCGCTCGGGTGCCGCACCGGAAGTGTCTTGATCAGTAGCCGGTCACGCCGCGCAGGAAGCGCTGGAACAGGCTGCGGCCAGCCCACCGCCACAGGCGGTCCGTGATGAAGCCCAGCAGGCCGAGCACGATGATCGCGGCGAACATCCAATCGACCTGGAAGTAGAGGCGCGCGGTCCAGATGATGTAGCCAAGCCCCGAGTCCGCCGCGAGCATCTCTGCCGCCGCGATGACCAGGAACGACGAGGCCAGCGCCAGCCGCATGCCGACGTAGATCGACGGCAGGCTCGCCGGGATCGTCACGCGCCGGAAGACCTGAAGCGGTTTCGCGCCGAGGCAGCGTGCCGCATCGAGCTTGTCCTGAGAGATGCCCGACACGCCGCTGGCGGTGTTCACCGTCACGATGAAGGCCGTGGCATAGGCGATCAGGATGATCTTGCTGACTTCGCCGACGCCGAACCACACGATGAACAGCGTGACGAGCGCGATCGCCGGAACGAAGCGGAAGAAGTGGATAAACGGGTCGATCAGGGCGCGCGCAGTGCGCGACACACCGACCGCGAGACCGATCGGGATGGCGATGGCGCTGCCCAAAATCCAGCCCGACAGGATCCGCATCATCGACACCGCGATGGAGCTCAGCAGTGTGCCGTCGAGCAGCAACTGCCAGGCGCCCTGAAGCACGGCGACCGGGGTGGGCAGGAACATCGGGTCGACGAACCACGTAGACACCGCCTGCCACAGCAGCACCACAGCGGCCACCGAGGCGGCGGACCAGGCCATGTCTTTGCGAGCCGTGGCCTTGTTCATTGCGCTTGCCATTGCGAGGATGCCTCCTTCTCGATGTCGGCCTCGATCTCGCGCACCGAGCGGGCGAATTCGGCATCCAGATCGTCCCGCGGATAGGGCAGGTCGATGTCGTAGATGCGGGTGATGTTGGCGCGCGGGCCGCGGCTCATGACGGCGACGCGCTGGCCGAGGATCACCGCTTCGCGGATGTCGTGGGTCACGTAGACCATGGTGCGGCCGGTTTCCTGCCAGATGCGGATCAGCTCCTGCTGCAGCACGCGACGGGTCAGCGCGTCGAGCGCCGCGAAGGGCTCGTCGAAGAGGATCAGCTCGGGCTCGGCTGCCAGTGTCCGGGCGATCTGCACCCGCTGCTTCATGCCGCCCGACAGCTCGTGCGGGAACTTCTTTTCATGGCCGCGCAGGCCAACGAGGTCGATGTATCTCTGCGCGATTTCCCGGCAAACCTTGCGCGACTTGCCCGCCACCTCCGGTCCGAAGCCGACGTTGCCGGCCACGGTCAGCCACTCGAAGAGCGGCTCTTCGACGGATTGGAACACCATGCCGTGCCGCCGGTCGGGGCCGTTGATCTTTTCTCCGAAGGCGAGCACCTCGCCCTCGGTCTGTTTCTGGGTGCCGGCGACGATCTTCAGAAGCGTCGACTTGCCCGAGCCCGAAGGCCCGACGAGGATGAAGAACTCCCCCTCGGCGATGCTCAGGCTGAGATCGGCGAGGATGAGCTCGCTGCCGGCCTTCTGACCGGGATAGGCCATGCCCACCCGGTCGAAGGAGATTGCGGCCGTGGTCGCAGTCATCGTGGTATCCTTGGTCTTCGGGTCGCTCATTCGGCGAGGGTGACCGCGCTCGGAACCGCTTCGGTCAGGAACGAGGCGTCGACACCGGTCGCGAAGGTGACCTCCGTCGACTGGCTGCGCGAGACGAACTCGGACACGGCGTCGAAGCCGGCCTTCTCGTAGTCGCCGAGCGCGAGGCTGAAGGCATTGTACTCGAGCAGGTTGCGCACGGTATCACGCGGCGCGCGCGTGTGGCTTGCGATGATGTCCGCCGCCTCGTCGCGGTTGGCCTCGATGAAGCTGCTGGCCTTGTCGAGCGCGCGCAGCACCGAAACCACCGCCTCGGGCTTCTCCTCGGCAAAGCCCGAGGCCGCGGCGATGTAGGCGCTGCCCTTGAGCTTCGCGGCGCTGTCGTCGGTCAGAACGTAGTGCTCGCCGTCGCTGGTCGATTTCTCGGTGCCGTCGGCCCAGACGAAGGAGGCGTCGATGCGGCCCGAGCGCAGCGAGGCGACGATTTCCATCAGGCTGGTGAAGCCGACGATCTCGACGTCGTCGGGGCTGACGCCGTTCTCCTCGAGATACTTGATGGTGATCAGGTGCTCGGCGGTGCCGGTGGCGATGCCGATCTTCTTGCCCTTCAGGTCGGACGGCTCCTGAATGTCGTTCGACACGACCAGCTTGTGGAAGCCCGGCGTCGAGTGGAAGATCCCCGCCAGCACCTTCAGCTTGCCGCCCTGGATGCGCGACACCATCGGGAAGTCGAGCCCCACGGACATGTCGGCGCGACCGACCAGCAGCGCGTCGATCGCCTCGACGCCGGTGGCGAAGGTGGTGATCTGAGCGTCGATGCCCTCTTCGTCAAAGTAGCCCTTGTCCTCCGCGACCCAGATTTGCGAGCCGGTGGTATAGGCGTCGACCCCGAAGCGGACCGCGGTTTCGGCAAGGGCCGGCTGTGCGGCGAGGAACCCGCAGGCGGCCAGCAGGCCGCCGAACATGCGAACGGATTTGGTCATGAGTTCTCCTGGGAAGCGTTGTTGGCCGCGTGCAGGAAGTGCATCGCGGAGAGTTGCGTGGTGGTGCGGTTGTTGATGAGCTTGGGGTTGTGCCACGACCGGGAGGCAAGGATCACCGCCCCGTTGCCAGACTTGACGGCGGCCATGCCGGTCAGCAGCGCCTCGCCTTCCGGCACGTTCAGCAGCCCCGCGATGGCCAGCGTGGCATTGCAGGCAGAGGATTGCGTGGTCAGCGTCGCGCCTTCCACGACAATCTGATCGCGCAGCGCGTGCATGACATTGGGCGTCACGTCGGGATTGATCGCTTCGAGCGATGCGTGCGGCGCGAGGAAATGGTCGATCAGCACGCAGGGCTCGCCATTGGCGAGGAAGAGCCAGCGCAGCGAGTCCACCGTGAGGCCGGGCTCGAGCCCCATGAGCGAGGCGATCGCGTCAGGCAGCTCCGCCTTGCCCCGGCTCAGCTCGCGGACCGAGGGGGTCATCTTCGACTGCTCGATCAGCTTCCAGAAGCCGACGTTGTTGCCCATGGAATTCATGATCGGCGGCTCGGCGACGAAGGTCCCGATGCCGTGCCGGCGGGTCAGCATGCCGCGCGCAAGCAGCTCGGAATAGGCCTCGCGCACCGAATTGCGGCTGAGGCCGAGCAGCTGCGCCATGGCGATCTCCGCCGGCAGGCGGTCGCCCGGCGTCATGCCTTCGGACCTGATGAAGTTGATCACGCGATCTGTTGAGGTTTCCTGCATGCGCACTCCGGAGGTAGGACGTCCTACCTCTTGTCGTGACGCAGCGTTGCTGTCAAAGTCCGCGCCGAAGAATTTTCCGCTTTTCGAAAAAGAGGGGCATGCCTTGACGTGTTGCAGCCCAAAAATTGAGCAAGCGGGCCCGCATGAGCGCCCCCTTGCAGCTCCGATTGCCACTTTGGATCCGACGGAGCACCCGGAAATGGCGCCCATCCCAAGCGGCACATGGCTCATTGGTGATGACGGCCCCGAAGCGATTCCCGGCGATGGAGAGCGCCCGGTGCGGCCTGTCGACCTGCCGGACTTCCTCATTGATCGCACCGCAGTGACCAACGCGCAGTTCGCCGCCTTCGTCCGCGCCACCGGCTACCGCACCGAGGCCGAACGCGCCGGCTGGTCCTTTGTCTTTGCCGCGCAGCTTCATCCGGACGGCGCCCTCGCCGATGTCGACGATCTGATCGCGCCCGAATGGTGGTGCGCCGCGCGCGGAGCCTGCTGGCATCGGCCCGACGGGGGCACCTCCTCCCTGCGGGGCCGCATGGATCACCCGGTCGTGCACGTGTCGTGGAACGACGCCCTGGCGTTCTGCGCCTTCGCCGGGAAGCGCCTGCCGACCGAGGAGGAATGGGAGGTGGCCGCGCGCGGGGGTTTGCGACGGGCCACCTACCCATGGGGCGATGCGCTGACGCCCGGCGGCGCGCATATGTGCAATATCTGGCAGGGCCGCTTCCCGATGCAGAACACCGCCGCGGACGGCTATCTCGCCACCGCACCCGCCCGCAGCTTCGCGCCCAATGGCTTCGGCCTCTACAACATGTCCGGAAACTGCTGGGAGTGGACGGCCTCCGACTGGACTCCCGACACGCCGGCGATGAAGGCGATGCGCGGCGGCTCGTACCTGTGCCACGCCTCCTACTGCAACCGGTACCGGGTATCCGCCAGAACCGCGAACGCCGCACAGGCGACCTCGAGCCACCTCGGCTTTCGCTGCGCGGGCGATATCCGCACCAACGGGTGACGCTGCTCCTCCCGCCCGCATCATGGACCTGAATACGCACATGAAGTGGCGAGACTTTTCGCCGGCACCCCGACATCCCTTTCCGGCACGTCCGACGACAATGGATCCGCCACACTGTTTCGCACTCGCCCGAACGCGCGATCAGATTGAGGTAAAAATCTCGTGAACGAGTATACAAAGTCCCTCGCGAAATCTGGACCCGCGACCGGATGCGCTGTTTCAGCGGCCGCAGCCAGAAGCACGCGAATCCACACCCCGAAGGACCCGGAGATGAGCCGCCGCGAAACCGCATTCACTTCCCCCGAGGCCGTCCCCGCGGACAAGGTCATCGGGACCGGAACGCATGCCGGCCCCTCCGCTGCCGGTCCGGCCGGTGGCCTTGCGGAAAGAAGTACGCCGCCGAAAGCCCGCAGCCGCAGGGTGCTGCGCCGCTTGCGCGCCCCGTTCCGCCTCCGGACGCTGATCCGCCGCAACGAGATCGCCTACACGCTGGTGGCGGCGCTGATCGGTGTGCTCGCGGGCGCCGCGGTGATCGGCATGCAGGAAGTGATCCACCTGCTGGGTCTGCTGGTCTTCGGCTACGCCGATCCGGTCAGCGGCGCGCCTCGTCTTGACCCGCTGCGCGCCTTCGCCGGGCCGGTGCTGGGCGGCGTTCTCGTCGGCCTGTCCTATCTCGTCGGACGTCGCTGGTTCCGCCGCGTGGCCGACCCGATCGAGGCCAATGCCGTCGGCGGCGGCAAGATCCCGGTGCCCGGCAGCATCTACATCACCCTGCAGACCATCGCCTCGAGCGGCTTCGGCGCCTCGGTGGGCATGGAGGCCGCCTACACGCAGGCCGCTTCGGCGCTCGCGTCGTGGAGCGGACAGAAGCTGCGGTTGCGCCGCGAGGACCTGCGACAGCTGGTTGCCGCTGGTGCAGGGGGGGCCATCGCCGCGGCCTTCGACGCGCCGCTTACGGGCGCCTTCTATGCCTTCGAACTGGTGCTCGCCGCCTATTCCGTCGCGGCCCTTCTGCCGGTGCTCTCCGCCTCTATCGCCGCCACCGTGGTGGCGCGGCTGCTGTCGGATACGCATGGCACGAGCCTCGTCTTCGCGGGTGACATTCCCGCCCGGTCCTATCTGCTGATCGCCCTGCTGGCAGTCGCTGCCGCACTTGTCGGGATCTTCGTCATGCGCTCGGTGGCGCTGATGGAGCGGCTGCTGAGCAAGAGCCATATTCCCGGATGGAGCCAGCCGATCCTTGGCGGCATCTGCGTCGGCGCTCTCGCGCTCGTCAGCCCGCAGGTGCTGTCGTCGGGCCACGGCGCCATGACGCTGGTGATGGGCAGCGATCTGCCGCTCTGGCCGCTGATCCTGCTGTTCTTGCTCAAGATGATGGCGTCGATCATCTCGCTGGGTGCGGGCTTTCGGGGCGGGCTGTTCTTTGCATCGCTGCTGCTTGGCGCGATCCTCGGCAAGGTTCTTGCACTGCTTTGGATGCTTGGGTTCGGCCTGCAGCCGCCGGTCGAGGTGCTTGCGGTGGTCGGCATGTGCGCCCTCGCCACGGCGGTGATCGGCGCACCGCTGACCATGAGCTTCCTCGCGCTGGAAATGACCCAGAGCCTGCCATTGGCGCTGGCGGTGCTGGTTTCCGCCCTGCTCTCGACCTCCATCGTGCGGCAGTTCTTCGGCTTCAGCTTTTCCACGTGGCGTTTCCACCTGCGCGGCGAAACCATCCGCTCGGCCGCCGATGTCGGCTGGATGCGCGATCTCACCGTCGGACGCATGATGCGGCGGTCCGGCCATACACTGTCGAACACCGCCACCATCGCCGAGGCACGTCGCCGCTTTCCGCTCGGGGCGACGAAGGCCGTCCCCTTGCTCGACGAGAGCGATCGCTACGCCGGGCTGTGCCTGATGACCGACCTGCACTGGGACGGGCAGGATCCCAAGGCCCCCCTGTCGAGCATCGCCCGGCTCAGGAGCGCATGGCTGCGGCCCGAGCAAACCGTTCAGGACGCGATCGGCGCATTTGCCAAGAACGAGGCGGACACGTTGGCCGTGCTCGATTCCGAGCGGCAGGTGCTTGGGATCGTGAACGAACACTACTGCCTGCGCCGCTACGCCGAGGAAACCAACAAGCGCCTGTACCCGGCCCGGCGCTGAACGATCGTCTTTCCCGCGAATGCTCGGCACCGCTTACGCCAAGGTGACGCACCGAGAAGTGGCGCATCTCGCTTCGGGCCTCCGGCCTTCAAGCGGGCCGGGTCGGCAAGTCGCCCTGCGAACGGATCGCGGGCGCGGGACAGCTCCTAGAATGTGTGGCTCCGCTGGTTCGCTTGCGGCCGCCGCGGTCCGCGCGTCCAAGCCAGATTGGACGGCGTGTTCTGCCCGGCGTCAGAGACGATCGGCCACCGACGGCCCTAGACCGGCCGGAGGAAATCCATGAACTCCCCGGCCCGCGGCATCCGCACCTGTGCACCCGTGCATCCGAGCAGCCGGTTGGTCATCCGCTCCTCCAGGTGCAGGCGCTCTTGCAGCATGGTCTCGCCTCCAAACAGGTCGCCGGCAGCGCTGCGCTCGCGCGCATGCGCGAGGACAACCCAGCGCATGCGCCAGGCGTGCTGCAGAAGATCGACGGTCATGTCGATGTCCACCACGTCGAAAGCCCCCTCCCGGACCCCCTCGGCAACCAATGTGCGCATCACGGGCGTCGCGCGTCGGCGCGCCTCCTGCTCGAGCTTGAGGAAAATGGCCTCGTTGCCTTCCATCATCGCGATGCGGATGACGCCCATGATCTTGTCCGAATGGCGCAATTCCCAGCGCGTCGTACCCTCGAGGTAGGCGGTGAACCGCGCCACGGCTCCGCCCTCGCTGCGCTCGTAGACGTCCTGCCCCGCGGCGGTGCTGGCATCGGTGAGCCGCAGGAGGACCGCCTCGAGAACGTCGTCCTTGGAGGTGAAGTGATGGTAGAAGCCGCCCTTGGAAATCCCCGCCGCCTCGAGCAACAGCGCCACGGTGACCTCCTCCCATGGGTGGGTCGAGAGAAGCTCGGTGGCGACGTCGAGGATCGCGGTCCGGCGGTCTTCGGCGGACATTCTGGAACGTTTGATATTCACGATTACGTTCTCCGTCATCTGTGGGCTTGATTACCGACCGACCGTCGGTATGTAAAGCCGCGAAGACGTCCGTTCGATCACGCCCTCATGAGCGAAAGTAGCAGCACATGACCGACCAACCCGCCCCCGCGGCACCGCCCGCGAGCCTGCAGTTCGAGACCGACCGCGGCTCGTCGCGGCCGTTCTGGATCGCGCTCTCGCTGGTGGCCATCATCATCGCCTGGATGGGCAGCGGCTTCCTCTTCCCCGGCGCCGAGCCTGCGCAGGACGCTGCCGCGGATGATCCTCTGCCGCCGTCGGTCATGGTCATGCAGTCCGAGGCGGAGCCGGTCACCCTGAGCTACAGGGCCGAAGGTCAGGCGCTGCCCGACCGCGACACGGACGTCATCGCCGAGACCGCCGGCACGGTGGTCGAGATGCCCTTTGCCAAGGGCGACCGGGTGGAACGGGGCGACGTGCTGGCACGGCTCAACTCCGCCCGCGCCGAAGCCGCGCTCACCCAGGCCGAAGAGCAGCGCGCCAATGCCCAGCGGGAGTTCGACAACGCGGCTCAGCTCTTCGAGCGCGGCGTCGCCACCAACGACCGGCTGTCCGAGGCCCGCGCAACGCTCGCCGCCGCCGAGGCGGATGTGGCCAGCGCCGAGGAGGCGATCAACAACCTCGTCGTCGAAGCACCCTTTGCCGGGCGCATCGAGGGGCTGCCCGCAAGCGAGGGCGAATACGTGCAGGCCGGGGCCACGATTGCGCGGGTTGTCGACAATGACCCGCTGACCGTCGCGATCCAGGTGCCGCAACAGGCGCTCAGCCGGATCAGCGAAGGCCAGACCGCCCGGGTGAGCTTCATCACCGGCCAGACCCGCGAGGGCCGGGTCAGCTTCGTCGGGGCCGCCGCGGCCTCCGAAACCCGCACCTTCCTGACCGAGATCGAGGTCGCCAACCCGGATGGAGAGGTGCCCGCGGGCGTATCCGCCCAGGTCACGATTCCCACCGGCGAGGCCACGGCGCATCGCGTGGCCCCCTCGATCATCTCGCTCGACGAGGCCGGCCAGATCGGGCTGAAGACCGTCGAGGATGGTCACGTTACCTTCCACCCGATCCAGGTCGTGAAGACCGAAATCGACAGCGTCTGGGTCACCGGACTGGACGACGATGTCACGATCATCACCGTGGGCCAGGGCTTCGTGCGCGACGGCGAAGCGGTTCGCGCCGAGCCGCAGGAGCAGGCCGAACAGGTCTCTGACGCCAGTACAGGCATGCCGCTCGAGCTGGCGGAGGACAAGCCGTGAACAGCCTGATCGACGCCGCCTTTTCCCGTGGCCGGGCGATGATGATCCTGCTGGGGATGATCCTGACCTTCGGCGCTGTCGCCTATGTCTCGATCCCCAAGGAGGCGAACCCCGAGGTTCCGCTGCCGCTGGTCTATGTCAGCACCACGCTCGATGGCATCAGCCCGTCCGACGCCGAGCGCCTGCTGATCGAGCCGATGGAAGCGGAGTTCGGCGCCATCGAGGGGCTCGAAAAGATGTCCGCCGAGGCCACCGAGGGATTTGCCAGCGTGCAGCTCGAGTTTGCCGCCGGCGGCGACATCGACGAGGCGCTCGACAAGGTGCGCGAGGCCGCCGACACCGTGCAGAGCGACCTGCCCGAAGACGCCACCACGCTCAACGTCACCGAGATCAACACCGCGCTCTTCCCGATCATCACTGCCTTACTGTCCGGCCCCCTGCCCGAGCGAACCTTGAATGACGTCGCCGAGGCGGTGCAGGACAAGCTCGAAGCGCTGCCCGGTGTGCTGGAAGTGGACATCGGCGGCGCGCGCGAGGAATTCCTCGAGGTGCTGATCGACCCGACCGTCTTCCAGACCTACAACCTCAGCTTTGAGACGCTGACCAGCCAGCTGCAGCGCAACAACCAGCTGATCGCCGCGGGCGCCATCGAGACCGGCGGCGGGCGCATCGTGTTGAAGGTGCCCGGCCTGATCGAAGACCTCGAGGACGTGATGGCCATGCCGGTGAAGGTCGACGGCACCACCGTCGTCACCTTCGGCGACGTGGCAACCGTGCGCCGCACCTTCGAAGACCCCACCGGCTACGCCCGCATCGACGGCCAGCCCTCGCTGGCGCTGGAGGTCACCAAACGCTCGGGCGCCAATATCATCGACACCGTCGCGGCCACCAAGCGGGTCATCGACGAGATGAGCGGCGACTGGCCGGGCAGCCTGCGCGTCACCTACCTGCAGGACCAGTCGGAGCAGGTGAAGACGCTGCTGTCGGATCTGGAGGCCAACGTCATGGCCGCCGTCATGCTGGTGATGATCGTCATCGTCTTCGCGCTCGGGCTGCGCTCGGCGATCCTCGTCGGCCTGTCGATCCCCGGTGCCTTCCTCGCTGGCGTCGCGATTATCTGGGCGATGGGTTTCACCATGAACATCGTGGTGCTCTTCGCGCTGATCCTCGTGGTGGGCATGCTGGTCGACGGCGCCATCGTCACCGTCGAACTGGCGGACCGCCGCCTGCAGGAGGGCGACAGCCCGAAGGCCGCCTATGCCCATGCCGCCAAGCGCATGGCGTGGCCGATCATCGCCTCCACCGCCACCACCCTGTCGGTGTTCTTCCCGCTGCTGTTCTGGACCGGCCTGATCGGGCAGTTCATGAAGTACCTGCCGATCACCGTGATCCTGACGCTGGGCGCCTCGCTCTTCATGGCGCTGATCTTCATCCCCGTGCTGGGCGGCATGATCGGCCGCAACCAGCCGCAGACAGCCCAGGCCAAGGCCGCGCTGCACGCCGCCGAACGCGGCGACCCGCGCCAGATCGGTGGGCTCACCGGGGCCTACGTACGGCTGCTCGAACGCGCCATCCTGCGCCCTTGGACGACCGTCGTTCTGGCGCTGGCGCTGCTGCTCGGCGGCTTCGCGCTCTACGGTCAGTTCGGGCGGGGCATCTCGTTCTTCCCGTCGGTAGAGCCCGAGTTCATGCAGTTGCAGGTCCGCGCCCGCGACAACCTGTCGATCTACGAACGCGACGATCTGGTGCGCAAGGTCGAGGATCGTCTCGTCGGCACCGAGGGGATCGAGAGCGTCTACGCCCGCTCGACCATGAGCGCCGGCGGCGGCGAAGAAGACGTGATCGGCACCCTGCAGCTCGATCTGGTGGACTGGCAGGAGCGCCGGACCGCCGACGAGATCGGCGCGGACATCCGTGAAAAGATGGCCGATATCGCGGGCATCGACGTGCAGGTCGAGACCGAGAGCGGCGGCCCGTCGAGCGGCAAACCGGTGAACCTGCGCGTCTCGGCTGGAGATTTCTCGCAGCAGAGCGCGGCGGTGGACGACGTGCTGGCGGCGATGGAGCGCGTCGGTGGCTTCACCGATATCACTGACACCCGCCCGCTGCCCGGTGTCGAGGTGGCGATCAACGTCGACCGCGCCGAAGCGGCGCGCTTCGGCGCAGACGTCAGCCTGCTGGGCCAGGCGGTGCAGCTGCTCACCCAAGGCATCACCGTCACCGATTACCGCCCGCCAGATGCCGACGGCGAGCTCGACGTGCGGGTGCGCTTTCCCAACGACTCCCGCTCGCTGTCGGAGCTGACGAACCTGCGCGTGCCGACCTCGGCCGGGCTGGTGCCGATCTCCAACTTCGTCACCTTCGAGCCGGTCGAGCGCGTCGGCGTGATCCGCCGGGTCGACGAACAGCGCGTCACCACCATCGAGGCCAATGTCGCCCCGGGCCTGCTGGTCAACGACCAGGTGATGGCCCTTCGCACCGAGCTCGATCAGGCTGATCTGCCCGACAGCGCGTCCTACGAGTTCGCCGGCGAGGCCGAGGACCAGCAGGAATCCATGACCTTCCTCGCCGTCGCCTTCCTCGCCGCGATCGGGCTGATGTTCCTGATCCTCGTGGTGCAGTTCAACAGCTTCTACCAGTCCCTGGTCGTGATGAGCGCCATCGTCTTCTCGATCGGCGGGGTGCTGCTGGGGCTGATCGTCACCGGCCGCCCCTTCGGCATCGTCATGGGCGGCGTCGGGGTGATCGCGCTCGCGGGGATCGTTGTGAACAACAACATCGTGCTGATCGATGCCTACAACGACCTGCGCAAGGACGGGCTCTCACCGCTGGAGGCGGCACTGCGGACAGGCGCACAGCGCCTCCGCCCGGTGGTGCTGACCTCCATCACCACGGCGCTGGGGCTGATGCCCATGGTGCTTGGGATGAATATCAATTTCATCTCGCGCGAGATCGTCTTCGGCGCCCCCTCGACGCAGTACTGGACCGAGCTGTCGAGCGCCATCGCGGGCGGGCTGGTGATCGCCACGGTGCTCACACTCGTGGTGACCCCAGCGATGCTGATGCTGCGCGAGAAGCGCGACGCACGCGCAGTGCCGAGCAGCCGGAGCGATGCCCCAGCGCTCCATTCACAAGCGGCTTTCGGTGGCCCCTCGGCGCAGGGGGATTGAGGCACCGACTGAATCGCGACTGGGAAGGTCGACGTACAGCTGGAACCCGAATGTCTGCCAGGCCACCGGTCCTGGCGCGGGCCGGCTGCGCTATTCGGCGATCCCCTTCGACAGCATGAGGATCCGGCAGGCCTCGGCCATGGTGGACTGGGCCGCGCGGCGCTCGGGGGTGTCGCCAAAGCGCGCATCTAGGAGCAATTCGAACTGGGCTCTTGCATCCGTGGCGGTGATTCCGCCGAGGCTCAGCCCGCAACGCGTCCAGACCCCGTCGATCACCGAGATCAACGCGTCGGTCATCAGCTCGGCGGTGCTTTCGTCCGACAGCGCCCGCAACGGCCCCACGAGATTGCTGCGGGTGCGCGCGTAGATCACCGTCTGGATGCGCTGGTACTGCCGGTTGTAGGGCACCGCCGCGCTGAGCGACATCCAGCCATGCGCAATCGACGGCCTGAAGGCCCGCGGCGAAAGGTTCGCCTCGATCACCGCGTAGATCCGCTGCCAGGGATCGCGCGCCACCTTCATCAGCGCCGAAACCTCGTCGCGCAGCGCGCTGTTGCCGTGCCGCAGCGCCGCTTCCAGCAAGTCTTCCTTGGTCCGGAAATAGTGCAGGACGCTGGCCTTGGAAACGCCGGCCTCCTCGGCGACCCGGGCCAGGGTGGTGGCGGCCATACCGTGGCGGGCAAGGCAGAGGTGCGCCGCCCGGGCCAGCTCCCTGCGGCGGATCTTCGACAATGGCCTGCGTCCCATGGCCGTTCCTCCTGCCTGCCCCCATTCAGGTACTGCGGGTAGTATAGTTTGACTCGTCGGTCAACTTATCTTATCCAGCGCATAAATTGACCCGATGGTCAGTTTATATAACAACAGGACAGGATACTTGAGATGAAGACCTCCCCGGCCGCGCTTGCCGCAAGCGCCTTTCTCGCCTCCGCCCCGTTTGCCCAAGCCGCGTGCAGCAACGTGCAGCTCGCCCAGCCCGGCTGGACCGACACCGCGCTGACCTCCGGCATCGCGCAGGTGCTGCTCGAACAGCTCGGCTACGACGCCGAGGTCGACATGCTCAGCATCCCGATCATCTACGAGTCGATGGCCTCGCAGGAGGTCGACGCCTTCCTCGGTTTCTGGGACCCGGCGATGACGAAGTACTACGCCCCCTTCAAGGAGGACGGCTCGGTTGTGACGGTGTCGCAGAACCTCCAAGGCGCGAAATACACCTGGGCGGTGCCCTCCTATGTCTACGAGGCCGGCGTGCATGACTTCGCCGATATCGCCGCGCATGAGGACGAGTTCGACCACAAGCTCTACGGCCTCTCGCCGGGCTCCAACGACAGCATGATCGCGGCGCGCGACTCCGGGGACTTCGGCCTGGACGACTGGGACGTGGTCGAGAGCTCCGAGCAAGGCATGCTGGCGCAGGTCGCCCGCGAGGTGAAGCGCGGCAAGTGGATTGTCTTCCTCGGCTGGGCACCGCACCCGATGAACACCCGCTTCGACATGCGCTACCTGACCGGCGGTGACGACTTCTACGGGCCAAACTTCGGCGGCGCCACGGTGCACACCCAGTTCCGCAAGGGCTATGACGCCGAGTGCCCGAACGTGGGCAAGCTGCTGTCGCAGATGCGCTTCACCGTCGAGATGGAAAACATCGGCATGGGCTACATCCTCGACGATGGCATGTCCGAGCTTGATGCCGCGCGCAGGATCATCGACGAGAACGCGCAGATGCTGGATGGCTGGCTCGAGGGCGTGACGACGCTCGACGGTGCCCCCGCCCTGCCTGCGGTGAAAGAAGGGCTCGGGCTGTGAGCGCCCAAGGCGATCTCTTTGCCAAGGTCAACGGGGTTCGCCTGTGCTACCGCACGGACGGCCCCGAGGAGGCCCCGGCGTTGTTTCTTGCAACCGGCCTCGGCATGCAGCTCACCGAGTGGCCCGAGGCGCTGGTGGCACGTCTCGCGCAGAACTTCCGGGTGATCCGCGCCGACAACCGCGACATAGGGCTGTCGCAGCGGATGGGCCCGCCGTACGACGCCGTGCCGCAGGGCTTCCGCTGGATCAGCCGGCACAGCGTCGCGGCCCCCTACCACCTGGCCGACATGGCGGACGATCTTCTGGCGCTGGCCGACCACCTCGGGATCGCGCGCTTTGCCTGCGCCGGGTTCTCGATGGGCGGGATGATCGCGCAGCACGTGGCGCTGCGCGCGCCGGGCCGCGTGACCGCGCTGGTGTCGCTCTCCAGCGCTGATGGCGAGCCCGTGGCCGCCGGCACCGCCGCAAACGACGCGATGATCGAACGGTTCTTCCTGCTGCCGCCGGACCGCGAGGGCCAGCTGCGCGCCTATTGCGAGAGCGCCGAGTTCTACTCCGGCGGGCTGGTGCGCGCCGACGACGCTGCGACGCGGGCCGGCGCCGGGGCCCTGCTCGATCGCTCGAACGAGGGCGGCGGCGATGGCGGCGGCTTCCTGCGGCAGGCCCTGGCGATCACCGACTCGCCGGACTGGGTAGAGGCGCTTGGCACGCTCCGGATTCCGGCGCTCGTGGTACATGGCGCCGCCGATCCCTGCCTGCCGGTCGCCCTCGGCGAACGCGCCGCGGCGCGGGTCCCCGGCGCCGAGCTGCGGGTGCACCAGGGACTGGGACATTGGCTTTCGGACGCGGTGGTTTCGGATGTCTGCGACTGGCTGGAGGCGCAATTCTCCGGGGCGACGCATGCCGCGCGAGCGCCCGCCTAGGCCCGCATCGCATCGACCGCTGCCACGCAGAAAGTCGCGGCAGCGGCCGAGGCCGATTGCGAGATGTCTCTTCGGCGCCGTCGCCGCCCGCACCTACGTCTCAACAGTCACGCGATGATGCGTGGCGCGCGCCTAGGAGACCACCACCCGAAACCCGTTGCCCCGCCAGAAGCCATTGGGCTCGAGGCTGCCGCGGTAGATGCCGTTGGCCTTCAGCCGCCCGGACGAGAAGCATCCGCCGCGCAGCACCCGGCGCACCTCGGGCGATGCGTCCAGGGCCTCGCGTCCGTCCTCGGCCCAGGGGAAGGCAAAGCTCGGCGCGGCCATGTCCGTGCCCCAGAGGGTCGTGCACCATTCCCAGACCTGCCCCGCCATATCGAAGCATCCGAAGGGCGAGGCGCCCTCGCGAAAGAGGCCGACCGTGCAGATGTCGTTGAAGGCGGTTTCTTCGTCATTCGCATGTTCGGGCGCCCAGTCTTGGCCCCAGGGGTAGGCAAAGCCGTCGGCGCCGCGCGCGGCCGCCTCCCATTCGCGTTCGGTCGGCAGGCGCACGCTCTGAGCCGCGGCAATACGCCCGTCCGCCCGCCACCTTTCGGTGAGCCATGCGCAATAGTTGCGGGCGTCGTGCCAGGTGAGATCGGTGGCCGGATGGCTGGCGCGCTCCGGCGCCCGCCCGTTGGCCGTGACCCAGCTCCGACCGGTGTCCTCGACAAACCGCAGATAGGCCCCGCAGGTCACCGGGTAGGCGCCGATGCGGAAGCCACGCAGGGTGACGCGATGCGCAGGCGCCGAGTTGGGATGCAGATCGCCGCCCATCGTGTAAGTGCCCGCGGGCACCGAGACCAGCGCATCCAGCGCCCGCGGGTCCCCGAGCCGGGCAAGCGCCTCGCCGGCGCGGCGGCGCAGTGCCGGCGCGGCACCCCCCTGCGCGATGGCGTGCGTCAGAGCGCTGGCAATTGTTGAGGCGCCCTCCTGTTTCGCCTGCGTCAGATCGGCCGCGGCAAGCAGAAGCGGCAACGGGCCTGCGCCCGCAAGGGCGTCGGCAAGCGCTGCGTCCGTGCCCCGCTCGGCTACCAGTAGCCGCAGTGGCCCACCCCAGCGGGCGGGATCCTGTTGCGCACGCGTGGCGATTTCATCGGCGGACAGCGCGGCCAGCTCGGCCGCATCCCGCGCCTCCTGCAGCCAGTCCTCCGCGGCGGGCGTCGCGGCGGCCTCGGCCAGGCTCAGCGCACGGCCCTCGGCGAGCGAGAGCGCCCAGAGACCGGGCCAGACCCAGAGATCGTCGCAGGGGTCCGTCTGCCCGAGCGGGGTCAGTGCGGCCTTCCGCTCGGGCCGGAGCAGCGGCAGCAGGCCGTGGACACGCAGGTCCGGATGCAGTCGGATCGCTTCCAGCGCACCGCTCTCGCACAGAACCAGCAGCCGGGCCTCGGGCGCGCCGGAGATCCATGCCATCGCGTCCCGCACCAGCGCGGAGGGATCGGCCTCGCGCTCGAGCCCGTCCAGAATAAGCAGCACCGCACCTGATCGGGCGCGCGCCTCGGCCAGCGCCGCCCTGCCCTGTCCCGGAGCGGCGAGCAGCGGATGCAATGCGCCGACCTCCCAGACCTGCGGAAGCGTCAACCCCTCGGGATTGCGCACCGCCGGACGGCAGAGCGCCTCGGGCAGGCGGCCCGTCCCCAGACCACGAGCCTCTGTCAGCGCGTCGGCCAGCTCGTTCGCCAAGGTGGTTTTGCCGCCGCCGCGCGGCGCGTGCAGCAGTTGCGCACGGTGCATGGAGACCATCTCGGCGGCGGTGAACTGCACCGCCACCTCGGGCTCGGCATCACCGGCAAAGACCCGCAGGCCCTTGGCGGCACGGTCCTCGTGGGTAAAGCTCACGAGCCGGGGCAGGATGGGATGTTCGGTCATTTGAAGAGCTTGGCCACATCCGGGTTGTGGAAGCGCTGGATCTCGATGGCGTAGCCAGCCGGATCCTCGAAGAAGAAGTGCTCGCAATAGGTGCCGCGCAGGATGTCGGACAGCCCGGCAACGCTGGCCTGTGTCATCTTCTCGTGCCAACCCTTTACGTCTTCGGACACCACGGTCAGGAGCGTCGCGCTCTGCGGCTGATGCTTAAGATGCCCCTTGTTGCCATCGACGATGCCGAAATAGGCGTTGCCGGCGATGCGGTAGATCCGGGCCAGCCCCTGGTCGAGCACCAGTTCGAAGCCCAGCACGTCCTCGTAAAAGGGGGCCACCGCGTGGATGTCCTCGTAGTAATAGAAGGTGATCGCGCATTCCTTGAGCATGCTCGGCTCCTTTTTTTGTATGTGACTTGTCTGGATCTGACTTGAGGGCGGACATCAGGCGATGCGCAGGATGCCCTTGTGATCGAGGCTCAGCCCCTGCAGCGCAGGCGCATGCGCAAGGCAGAGCACAGGGTGGAAAAGGTAGGCCCAGGGCGGTGCCTCCTGCAGGCGGCGCAGAAGCCCGCCATAGGCGCTGGCGCGGGCCTGGCAGTTCGTCAGGTGGCGCGCGGCGTCGAAGCCCGCATCGACCTGGGGATCGCACACGCCCTGCCACCAGACCGCGCGGCTCAGGCCGGAGATCTTGTCATCGAGTACGCGGAACGTGCTGTGCGGCGAGCTGTCGAAGATCGCGGCGTCGCCCATGCGCTTCTCACCGATATCGCGGGCGTATTGCGGCCGATCCTCGGCGATCTCGATCCGGGTCTCGAAGCCGACGGCGTCCCAGGCCTCAGCCATGAAGCGCGCGAACTCGGGCGCCCGTTCGGGCATGTAGGTGGGGCTGCGCAGCACGACCTCGCGCGGGCCCTGCGAGAGTTCAAGCAGGCGCCGTGCCTCGTCTGGGTCGAAGCGCAGCGGCGCAAGCCCGGCCTCGGCATGGCCGAAATGCCAGGGGCTGACGATGGTGTCCGAAGGGCGCGCGAGCCCGCCCATCACCTCCTCGACCAGCCGGGCGCGGTCGATGGCCAGATTGGCGGCCAGCCGTGCGTGGGGGTCGGCAAAGACTCCCTCGAAACCATTCATGTAGGCCATGACCGACAACGTGCTGGTCTGCTCCTGCCAGCCGAAGCCGTCGATGCCTCGAAGCGGGTGCTCCAGCCTTTCCATGTGGGTCGCGGCCTGCACGTCGCCTGCGCGCAGCGCGGCCAGCCGGTCCTCGGCCCGGGGCATGGCGACGAACCGCGCAGTGCGCCCGTCGCTGCGCCGATGCAGCAACGCCTCCATACCGGGCGTGAAGGAATCGACCTGCCACGGCCCGGTGCCGATCACCGGGCGACCCTCGGCGTCCATGCGCGGCAGATAGAATTCCGAGAGGATCTCGGGCAGATCCGGGAAGGGTTTCGGCGTCGCGATGGTCAGCACCTGTCCCTCGGCGGAGATCTCGGCCCCCGCGAGGTAACGCGCGTAGGACCATGGCATGCCGAACATGTCGCGCGAGTCGAGGATCCTCGCGATGAACTCCGCCGCATGCTGCGCAAGGACCGGCGTGCCATCATGGAAGGCCTTGCCGGGGCGGATCCGCAGGCTCCAGCGGCATCCGGTTTCATCCAGCGACCAATCGGCGAAGAGACCGGGACGGATCTCGCCATCCTGCCAGCGCAGCATCGGCTCGAGCACCAACGACTTCAGCGTCAGCACGCTGCAATCGTCGGTCACCCGATCGGGCGGCAGGAAGTCTATCTTTTCCAGGGCAATGGTTGGAATGGCAGGCAGGCTCATCCGATCTGGCTCCGGCGACGGGGGTCGAACCAGTCGGCCAGCGCGTCGCCGATCAGGTTGAAGGAGAGCACCGCCAGCAGGATGGCGAAGCCCGGGCCAAGCGCGGTCCAGGGGCTGGAGCGGGCGAAGGCGAGGTTGGCCGAGACGTCGGCGCCCCACTCGGGCATCGGCGGCTGCGCCCCGAGGCCAAGGAACCCGAGGCTGGCGGTCTGCAGGATGGCACTGCCGACGTTGAGCGACGCCTGCACCAGCAGCGGACCGATGGAATTCACCAGGACATAGCGCAGCAGGATCCGCCGCTGCGGCAGGCCGAGGGCATGCGCCGCGTCGACATAAAGCCGCGACGAGACCGCCAGCGCCTGGCTGCGCGCCACCCGGGCGAATTGCGGCGCCATGGTGATGGCGACGGCGACCATGGCATTCTCGAGACTGGGCCCGAAGGCCGCGGCAAGCGCGATGGCCAGCACCAATGCCGGGAAGGACAGCATGGCGTCGACGACGCGCATGATCAGCGTGTCGAGCCAGCCACCGGCAAAGCCCGCGACCACGCCGAAGAAGACACCGATGACAAAGGCAATGCCCACCACGAGCACACCGATGGCCAGCGTGTAGCGCCCGCCATGGACGAGGCGCGAAAGCATGTCGCGGCCGAAGCTGTCGGTGCCCAGCCAGTGCCCCGGCCCCGGCGGCAGCAGCTTGGCGCCCATGTCGATGGCGGTCGGCGATTGCACCAGGAAGGGCCCCGCCAGCACCGCCAGCAGCAACGTCCCGAGGATGCCCGCGCCGACCATGGCCAGCGTGTTGCGACGAAGGAAATGGATCAGGTCTTTCATGGCATTGCCCTTGTCAGCGCATCTTGCGGCGGACGCGCGGGTCCAGCACGGCGTAGAGGATGTCGACCAGCAGCGAGGTCAGCATGAAGAGCAGGGCGAAGACCAGCGTCGCGCCCTGGATCACCGGGTAGTCGCGGTTGCGGATCGCCTCGAACATGAAGCGGCCGATGCCGGGCCAGCTGAAAATCGTCTCGGTCAGGATCGCACCGCCCAGCATCTCGGCGAACTTGAGCCCGACCACGGTGATCGCCGGCAGCAGCGAGGTGCGCAGCGCGTGGCCGTAGATCACCTCGCGGCGGCTCAGACCCTTGGCGCGGGCGGTGCGCACGTAATCCTCGCCCAGCGTCTCGAGCATCGTGGCGCGCACGAAGCGCCCCAGCGTTGCCGCGAGGAAGGCGGCCAGCACGGTGACCGGCAGGATCATGTGCAGCAGGGCGCTCTGCACCGCGCCCTCCTCGCCCGAGAGCCACGCGTCGATGAGCGCAAAGCCGGTAACGTTGTCGACGAAGAGATAGCTCGACATGCGCCCCGAGACCGGCAGCCAGCCGAGCCAGGTGGCGAAGATGAGTTGCAGGAGCAGCGCCAGCAGGAAGGCCGGCATCGACACGCCGGTCAGCGACAGGATCCGCACGCCGTGATCGAAGCCGGAGTTGGGCCGGGTCGCCGACAGCACCCCGATCGGCGTGCCGACAAGGATGGCGACCAGCACCGCGGCGATGGAGATCTCGAGCGTCGCCGGAAGACGCAGCAGGATCTCGTCGAGCACCGGCTGGCCGGACTTCAGCGAAACCCCGAGATCGCCCTGCGCAAGCCCCGCCACGTAGTGCCAAAGTTGCAGAAGCGCCGGTTCATCGAGATTGAGCTGGGCGCGCAGCGCGGCGATCTGACTGTCGGTGGCGCCGGGACCGAGCAGCGTCACCGCCGGATCGCCCGGGATCAGCCGGACCAGCGAGAACACGATCACCAGCACCAGCGCGAGGACGGGGAGGAGCGACAGCAGGCGCCGCACGAGGAAGGCAAACATCGGATAGTCCGGTCAGAGAGGGGAACACCGGCCCCGACCATAAGGGCCGGGCCGGTGCCTGTTTCGCGAGGCTGCGAAGATCAGTTCTTCGAAACGCTCCAGTACTCGTTCAGCGGCGGTGCGCTGTTGACCACCAGCCCGTCGACATTCGAGCGGGCAAAGACGATCAGCTTGGGGCTGAAGAGGTAGGCGCCCGGCACGTCTTCCACGATTTCCTTCTGGATCTCCGAGTAGAGCGCCTTGCGCGCCTCCATGTCGGCCTCGCCCTGCGCCTCGAGGATCTTGGCGTCGAGCTCGGAGTTTTCCGGCATGCGGAAGGTCATCGCGCTGTCCTTCAGCGACGAGAGGTAGCCGATGGTGACATGCGCATCGGGGTCGTTGTACCAGGGCTGGCGGCCGTCGAGCGCCATCTGCCATTCGCCGGCCACGTGCAGCGCGCGGTAGGAGGGGAACTCGGTCTGAGCGATCTCGACGTCGACTCCGATCTCGGCGAGGTTGGCCTGCACGAAGGTCGCCACGGCGCCCCAGAGCGCACCCTGGAAGCTGTAGAGCTTGACCGAAAGGTCCGCCGGATCGACACCGGCTTCCTTGAGCAGCGCCTTGGCGCCCTCGGGGTCGTATTTCGGCGCGAGATCCTTGACCGCCGGATCGAAGGCCCAGCTGTTCGAGGTAAGCGGGCCGTAAACGCGCTCGGCGGTGCCGTCGAAGACGCCAGAGAGCAGCCCGTCATAGTCGATGGCCATGGCGATGGCGCGGCGCACGCGCACGTCGGTGAACGGGCCGTCGGTCAGCGAGTTGTTGAACTCGAGCTGGCGGATGATCTGCGACGGGCTCTCGAGAATCTGGATGTCAGCGTTGTCGGCAAAGGCCGCCATTTCCTCGGAAGGCACCGCGGAAAGCTGACCCGCCTGCTGGATGATGTCGACGCCACCGTTCTCCAGCTCGAGGCGCCGGGTCGAGGCCTCGGGGATGATGGTGTAGATCAGCCGCTCGAGCTTCGGCGCCCCGCGGAAATAATCGGCATTGGCGTCAAGCACCACGCGGGTGTCGGCCTGGTAGGCGCGGAAGGTGAACGGGCCGGTGCCGACCGGGTTGTTGGCGAAGTCCTCGCCGAACTTCTCGACCGCCGCCGGGCTCACAATCGCCGATTGCGGCTGCGCGAGGATCGACAGGAAGGCGGGATAGGGGCGCGACAGGGTGAACACCACCTCGGTCTCGGAGGGGGTCTCGATGCTTTCGATCAGACCCAGCGTCGCCTCGACGTAGGGGTTCATCTCGGTGGTGCGCTCGATCGAGAACTTCACCGCCTCGGCGTTGAAGGGCGTGCCGTCGTGGAAGGTGACGCCGTCGCGCAGGGTGAAATCGAAGGTCTTGCCGTCCTCGGAGACGGTCCAGTCGGTCGCCAGGCGTCCCTCAAGCTCGGCGAAGTCCGGGGCCTTCCATGCCACCAGCGTGTCGAAGACATTGAGGATGATCTCGGACCCGATCGGCTCGGCCTTGTTGATCCCCGGCTCGAGTCCGGCGGGATCGGAGGGTACCGCGATCACCAGCGTCGACGCCTCTTGCGCAAGCGCGCCCTGGACGGAGAGCGGAACCGTTGCCAGCCCCAGCGCTGCGCCGGAGAAGGCTCCGAACAATCTGCGCGTCAGTTTCATCTTTCGCTCCTGTGTTGGATGGGGCCGCGGCCCGTTTCTTGCGCGACCGAGTCGCGAGGTGTCGTTAAAGACTGCGCACTGTGATATATCAGGTGCAATATTTGATTTAAGGATAGAGTGCTTTGGCGACCGATTTCCCCAACCCGATCCTGGGGCGCTCAAGAATTAGGCGCAGAGGCCCGCCATAGCGGAAACTTCCAGCCCTCAGGGAAATGGCCCGCGTTTCACCGGATGGGCCGGGTCCTGGACGTATTGCGACCAGGAGCCCACGTACATCGCCGCGTCGACCCCGATCGAGGCGAGCGCCAGAACCGTGACCGCGGCCGACATACCTGCACCGCAATAGACGCCAACCGGCGCGGCGCCCGTCGCGCCAAGCCCGCGGTACATCTCTGCCAGCGTCTCGGGCGTGGTCAGCGGTCCTTCGTCGGTGAAATTGTCCGGTGCCGGCGCGCTTTGCGCCCCGGGGATGTGGCCGCGCTTCGGATCGCCTCCCTGCTCGGGACCGCCAATGTAGTTTGGACGAATGCGGGCATCGAGAAGCACCCCCTCCGCCGCCAGCCGGGCCGCACCCGCCGCGTTCAGTTCGGGCATCTGCCCCGGCGTGAGTTCAATTTGACTTTCTTTCGATATGTCAGCTACTTCCACGGTCCGAAGCCCCGCCTTCACCCAGGCGTCGAGGCCACCGTCCAGCACCCGCACATCAGCAATCCCGGCCCACCGCAGCACCCACCAGGCGCGGGCCGCCGTCATCGCTCGTTCGGCATCATAGAGCACGACGGGCCGATGGCCATCGATGCCCCAGCGCCGCACGGCCGCTTGCAACGCCGCCGGGTCAGGCAGCGGCCGTTGCCCGCGGTCACGCTCGGCCGGCCCCGCGAAATCCCTGTAGGCGTCGGCATCGACCGCTCCGGGGATCCAGCGCCCGCCGCGCGAGGAGGCGCCGGTATATGGATTGACCGACTGCACGGCGATCACCACCGGCGGCAGCGGCCCGTCCAGCATCGCCTTGAGCTGCTGCGGCGTCAGCAGCACTTTGGCGCGGGTCTCGGCATCGGGTGTCGGCATGATCGGGCTCCGAGTTGTTGCGACTGTGATATATCACAAAGTACATTTATATTTGACACCACAGAACGGATCGGCTGTAAATCCCCTCGTCTCCTCACATCGGACTCCGCATGACCCTCCTCTCCGTTTCAGGCCTCACCACGCAGTTTCGCACGCCGGATGGCTGGCGCAGCGTGGTCGATGACGTCAGCTTCGATGTCGCCGCCGGGCAGACGCTGGCGGTCGTGGGAGAATCGGGGTCGGGCAAGAGCGTCACCGCGCTCTCGGTCATGGGGCTGCTGCCCGAAGGGCTCGCCCGCGCCAGCGGCTCCATCCACTTCGAGAACAAGGAGCTGCTGTCCCTGCCCGAGCGGCAGATGGAGCGGATCCGCGGCAACGACATCGCGATGATCTTCCAGGAGCCGATGACCTCGCTGAACCCGGTGCTCAGCGTCGGGCGGCAGATCGCCGAGCCGCTGGTGCGTCACCGCGGCCTCTCACGCCGCGCCGCGATGGCCGAGGCAATGCGCCTGATGGACCGGGTGCGCATTCCCGCCGCCGCGCGGCGCGCCGGGGAATACCCGCACGAGATGTCGGGCGGCATGCTGCAGCGGGTGATGATCGCCACCGCGCTCGCCTGCGCCCCCCGCCTGCTCATCGCCGACGAGCCGACAACCGCGCTCGATGTCACGATCCAGGCGCAGATCCTCGAGCTCATCAAGGAGCTGCAGGACGAAGACGGCATGGGCGTGCTCTTCATCACCCATGACATGGGCGTGGTCGCCGAGATCGCCGAGCGCACCGTTGTCATGTACCGCTCGAAGCTGCTCGAGGCGGGAGCGACCGAACAGATCTTCGCCGCGCCGCGCACCGATTACACCCGCCGCCTGCTGGCCGCCGCGCCGCGGCTCGGCGACCTCGGCGGCAGCCCCCTGCCCCGGCCCTACCCCGAGGAAGGCGCCGCACTGCCCCCGGCCATCGACACCGTCCAGCGCGGCGTGGCGCCGCTGCTCGAGGTGCGCGATCTGGTCACCCGCTTCGACCTGCGCCGCGGTGTCCTGGGGAGCGTCCACGCCCGGGTGCACGCGGTGCAGAACCTGTCGTTCGACCTCTACCGCGGCGAGACACTGGCGCTGGTCGGCGAGTCGGGCTGTGGCAAGTCTTCGACCGGTCGCTCGGTGCTGCGCCTGACCGAGCCGACGTCGGGCAGCCTGCGCTTTGACGGGCAGGACCTTCGCGCGATGCCGCCCGCCGCCCTGGTGCGCGAGCGGCAGGCGATGCAGATGATCTTCCAGGACCCGTTCAGCTCGCTCAACCCGCGCATGCGCGTCGGCGAGGCGATCGCCGAGCCGATGATCGTGCACGGGCTGCTGGACCGCGCGGAGGCGCCGGCCGAAGTGGCCCGCCTGCTGACCCGTGTCGGCCTCGACCCCGAGATGGCCGGTCGCTGGCCGCATGAGTTCTCCGGCGGTCAGCGCCAGCGCATCTCGATCGCCCGCGCCCTGGGGCTGAAGCCGCGGCTGATCGTGGCGGACGAGAGCGTCTCGGCGCTCGACGTGACGATCAAGGCGCAGGTGGTGAACCTGATGATGGAACTGCAGGCCGATCTCGGCCTGTCCTATCTGTTCATCAGCCACGACATGGCGGTGGTCGAGCGGATCAGCCACCGGGTCGCCGTGATGCTCTCGGGCGAGATCGTCGAGATCGGGCCGCGCGACCGCATCTTCGCAGATCCGCAGCACCCCTACACCCGGCGCCTGCTGTCGGCGGTGCCGGAGCCCGACCCCGCCCGCCGCCTGACGCGACAAGTGATCGAGGCGACCGAGCTCAAAAGCCCGATCCATCCGCCGGATTTCGTGCCGCCCGTCCGCAGCTATGCCGAGGTCGCGCCCGGCCATCTCGTCATGCAGGGCGCCTGAGCCCCTCATTTTCCGAAAGACCTCCATGTCCCGCATCCTCGTTCTCAATCCCAACAGCTCGGAGGCCATCACCGCCTCGATCTCGGCCTGTCTCGCGCCGCAGCGCCGGCTGACACGGCACGATATCTGCTGCATCGACCTGCCGGGCGCCCCCGCCGGGATCGAAACCGACGCCGACGTCGCGCAGGTCGTACCGATGGTGCAGGCGCGCACCGCCAGCGCGGGGGCCGACGCAACAGTCATCGCCTGCTTCTCCGATCCCGGCGTCGCGCGCACCCGCGCCGCCCTGCCCGGCCGACCCGTCATCGGCATTGCCGAGTCCGCCTACTATGCCGCGCTACAACTGGGGCGCCGCTTCGGGGTGATTTCCCTCGGCCCCTCCTCCATTGCCCGCCATGCCGCGCGGATCGACGAGCTGGGCCTGCTGTCGCGCCTCGCCGGAGACCGCGATATCTCGATGACCGTGGCCGAGGGCAACCGCCCCGAGAGCCTGGGGAAGATCCGCGCCACGGCCGAAGCCCTGCGCGATCGCGACGGCGCCGAGGTCATCATCCTCGGCTGCGCCGGCATGGGGCTGCACCGCGCGGCCCTGCAGCAAGCACTCGGCCTGCCGGTGATTGATCCGGTTCAGGCTGCCGTCGCCGCCGCGGTGACGACGCTGGATCTCGATTACCACGCATACGTAAAGACCGGAGCCTGACATGCCTGACATGGACCTTCTCCTCCGCGGCACGATCGTCACCCCCGAAGCCACGCTGGAAAACGGCTGGGTCGCGGTCAGCGGCGGCCGCATTGACGCCACAGGCCAGGGCCCGGACGCGCCCGCCGCAGCGCGGACCATCGACCATGGCGACGCGCTGATCCTGCCCGGCGTCGTCGACGGCCAGACCCATGCCACCAGCGCCAAGGGCATGGCCGGCATCGCCGACACCACCCGCGGCGCGCTCGCCGGCGGGGTGACCACGCTCGTCGACATGCCCTACGACAACCCGCTGCCGCTCGACCGGCCCGAGCGGCTGGCCGAGAAGACCGCCGCCATCGCCGAGCACGCCCATGCCGACATGGCGCTCTACGGCACCGCCACGCGCGAGACCGGCACCGCCGAGATGCGCGCGCTGATCGAAGGCGGCGTCTGCGCCTTCAAGATCTCCTCCTTCGAGAGCAGCCCCACCCGCTTTCCGCGCATCGGCGCCGACCTGATGCTCGACATGATGGAGGTGCTGGCAGACACCGACGTGCCGCTCGGCCTGCACAACGAGGATCAGGAAATCGTCCGCGCCCGTATGGCCGCGGCGCGTGCCGCCGGTCGCGACGGCATCGAAGCCCATGCTGAGGCGCGGCCCATGGCCGCCGAGCTGGCCGCCACCGCGCAGTTCCTCGCGCTGGCGCAGGCCAGCGGCGCCCATGCCCACCCGGTGCACCTGACAGGGGCCGAAGGTTTCGACCAGGTCGCCGCCTTTGCCGGGCTCGGCGCACGGGTCACCGGCGAGACCTGCGTGCATTACCTCTGCCTCGATGCGGCGGCGGATGGCGCGCGTCTCGGTGCCCGGATGAAGGTCAACCCGCCGATCCGCGCCGGCCGGGTCGAGGGTCTGTGGCGGGCGATCGAGGCAGGACAGGTGGCCTTCACCTCCTCGGACCATTCGAGCTGGCCGATCGACAACAAGCTGACCGGCTCGATCTTCGACGCGGGCGCCGGTGTGCCGGGGCTGCAGACCCTGCTGCCGCTCTTCTACACGCTGGCCGAGGCGCGCGGGCTGGATGCCGCGCGGCTTGCCACCGAGCAGCTCTGCACCCGCCCGGCCCGCTTCTTCGGGCTCGACACCAAGGGCGCCATCGCGCCGGGCCGCGATGCCGACTTCGCCGTGCTCGAGAAAGGCGCCTTCGTCTTCGACGAGGCCGGCGCGCGCGACGGGCTGAAATGGTCCCCCTTCCACGGCGACAGCTTCAGCGTGCGCGTCGCCGCAACCTACCTGCGCGGCACCCCGGTCTGGGACGGCGCGGAGATTCTCAACACCCCCGGCAGCGGCCGCTACGTGGCGCGCGGCGCCAGCGGCTGGTTCGCCGAACAAGGACAGATCCAATGACCCTGCTCACCTCGGACGCCAAGGGCGTCTACGTCATCTCCGTCACGCCCTTCACCGACAGCGGCGAGATCGACTGGGACAGCCTCGACCGGGTGGTCGACTTCTACTTCGACAGGGGTGCCGACGGGCTCACCATCCTCGGCATGATGGGCGAGGCGCCGAAGCTGACCCAGGCCGAGAGCCGCGCCGTCGCCGAGCGGGTGATCAAGCGCGCCGCCGGCAAGCCGATCGTGGTCGGCGTCTCGGCTCCGGGCCTCCCCGCCATCGGCGAGCTGGGCAAGGCCGTCATGGACATGGGCGCCGCCGGCTGCATGGTGACGACGCCCGGCAGCCTGAAGACCGACCCGCAGATCCACGGCTATTTCGGTCAGGTTGCCCGCACGCTCGGGGATGACGTGCCGATCGTGCTGCAGGACTTCCCGCTGTCGACCGGCGTGCACATCTCCGACGAGGTGCTGGCCCGGGTCATCGACGACGTGCCGCAGGTGGTCATGCTCAAGCACGAGGACTGGCCGGGGCTGGCGAAGATCAGCAAGCTGCGCCGCGCCGAGGCCGAAGGGCGGCGCCGCATCTCGATCCTCTGCGGCAACGGCGGGGTCTTCCTGCCCGAGGAGATGGCCCGCGGCGCCGACGGCGCGATGACCGGTTTCGGCTTCCCCGAAATGCTGGCAGATGTTGTGCG
>NZ_JAIVKX010000025.1 GCF_020524285.1 Alloyangia pacifica | reverse complement strand
CAGCATGTCTTCGATACTGCGCCGTTCACGAAGGTCTAACTCTGTATGCGCCATCATCCGTTCTCCTTACTTTCCAGCAAGATAGGGGAATTGTCGCAACGGAGTTTAGAATGTGCCCCCTATAGCCAAAATGCGCGTGTAAGGATAATTATGTAATCTTATTCGCTCTAATTTTGCCCAATCTCACCAATGTGCAGTTATAGAAAGATGGCGGGGTTCCTATCCCGCCACCGCTGCTCCGGCGACGTCGCGCCCAGACAGCGCAGCACAGAGCGTCTGAATGCGCCGCGCGGCCTCTTCTAGCTTGGCATCAGGGACCGTCAGCGCGACCCGCACCAGGCCGTCGCCGTTGCCACCAAAGGCGCTGCCAGGCATCACCGCCACGCCCCGCGCCTCGAGCAGCCGCCAGGCGAAGGCTTCGCCGTCGAGCCCGGTGCCCGAGACGTCGAGCATCAGGAACATGCCGCCGCGCGGCGTCTGAGCCGAAAGACCTGGCACCGCGTTCAGCCGCTCGCAGAGCATCCGCGCGCGCCGCCCGAAGGCCTCGCGCATCCGCGCCGAGGTGTCGAAGGTGCCGCGCAGCGCCGCCTCCGTCATGTCGGCGATGAACGGCTGGTTGCCGAAGAGCATCGTCTCGGAGACCGGCAGCAGTGCGGCGCAGAATTCCGCCGGGCCGATGGCCCAGCCGCTGCGGAAGCCGGTGGCGGCGTGGCTCTTGGAGATCGACGAAACCACCACGACGCGCTCGCGCAGCGCGGCGATCTCCAGCGGCGAGATGAAGCTGCCCTCGAAGATCAACTCGGCGTAGACCTCGTCGCAGACGATCCAGAGATCGTGCTCGGCGCAGATCGCTCCCAGCTCTTCGAGCGTCGCGCGGTCGATCACAGCGCCGGTCGGATTGTGCGGCGTGTTGAGGAGCAGCACCCTGCTTTCGGGCGTGATGGCGGCGCGCAGGTCGGCGGGCTGCAACACGAAATCCCGGTCCATACGCAGCGGCACCGGCTGCACATGGCCTCCGGCGGCGGACACCACACCCTCGTAGGTGGCATAATAGGGATCGCCGATCAGCACCCCCTCGCCCGGCCCCACCAGCCCCAGCATGACCGCGAAGAGCGCGGTCTGAGTGCCGGGAAAGCACAACACGTTCTCGGGCCCGACCTTCGGATGGCGCGGACGGTAGGCCTCTACCAGCGCCTCGACCAGCCCGGGCTCGCCGCGCCCGTTGGAGTATTGCGTGCGCCCCGCGCGCAACGACGTCACGCAGTGCTCGATCAATGCGGGGTCCGGTGCGATGTCCGGCTCGCCGATGGTCAGCTCGAGGATGTCCTCGCCCGCATCGCGCCGCGCGCGCGCGGCGTTGTGCACGGCCCACTTGTCTCCGCCGAGGGTGCGCAGGCGTTCGGTGATCGCGGCATACCGCATGTCAGCTCCTTTCGTCTTCGCGCGCCAGGTGGCGCGTCAGCGTTGTGTCGGGCAGGCGCAGGATGCCCTCGGCGGCGGCGAGCGCGATGCCCGGGAGCCGCCGCTCGTCGTAGAGCCCGTGGTCGAGGGAGCCCTCGATCCACAGGCCGTCGATCAGCCCGTTGAGCGCGATGGCAAGATGCTTGCAACGGGCCGGGTCCGCCGGGCAGCCCTGCGCCACCAACACCGGGTGGATGCGCGCCTCGAGCAGGTCGAGGAACTCGCGGTAGCCCTCGCGGTGGATGTCGGCATAGGCCGGATCGACGCGCACGCGCCCCACGAAAGTGGCCCAGAGCGACACTTTCACCCCCGACAGGCTCGGCGCCGCGAAGTTGGCCGCGATGACTTCTGCCAGCGCCGCCTCGGGCGACAGCTCGCCTCCTGCCACAGAATCCTCGGCCGCCGCGGTCATCTGGCCCATCAGATAGGCGTAGGCGGCGCGCACCATCTCGTCCTTTGAAGGGAAGTAGTGCCGGATAAGACCCGCCGAAACCCCGGCCCGCTCGGCGATCTGCCGCGCCCCGGCCCGGTCGAGGCCGAGATCGGCGACACAAGCGAGCGTCGCCTCCAGCAGGTCGGTGCGGCGACGGTCCTGCGACAGGCGGCTGTAGGCACGCCGGGTCATGCCCGGCCTCCCGCCGTCGAAAGCATCATGTCGCGCGCGTTCCGTATGGTCACTTTGACTTCCTCGTCGAGATTTGTTTTACATTCGTACAACAGCGAAGAAATTGCAAGGGATGCAGCCGTCCGGGAGCGCCCGGATTCGGCAGAGGGACAAGCATGAACGACGCCACGCCGGCGGTAGAGATCCGCGACCTGCACAAGCACTTCGGACGCCTCGAGGTGCTCAAGGGCATCTCGCTTACCGCCCGCCCCGGCGACGTGGTGGCGGTGATCGGTGGCTCCGGATCGGGCAAGTCCACCATGCTGCGCTGTATCAACATGCTCGAGACCCCAAGCGCCGGCGAAATCGCGATCCACGGAGAGGCCTATGCCATGCGTCGCACCCGTGGCGGGTTGGAGCCGGCGGACCGCAAGCAGCTGCAGCGCATCCGGGCGCAGCTCGGCATGGTGTTCCAGAACTTCAACCTGTGGCCGCACCGCACCGTGCTCGGCAACGTGATCGAGGTGCCGGTGCAGGTGCTGGGCATGCCCCGCGACGAGGCGGTGGCCCGCGCCCGGCAGGTGCTCGACCGCGTCGGCCTCGCAGAGAAGGAAGACGCCTACCCCGCCCATATGTCCGGCGGTCAGCAGCAGCGCTGCGCCATCGCACGGGTGCTGGCGGTCGAGCCGCTGGCGATGCTCTTCGACGAGCCGACCTCGGCGCTCGATCCCGAGCTGGTCGGCGAAGTGCTCAACGTGATCCGGGACCTCGCTGCCGAGAAGCGCACGATGATCCTCGTCACGCACGAGATGGGCTTCGCCCGCGATGTCGCAAGCCACGTCGTCTACCTGAAGGACGGCCGCATCGAGGAACAGGGTCCGCCCGAGCAGCTCTTCGGCGATCCGCATTCGCCGCACCTGCAGCAGTTCATCCGCTCGATCGCCTGACCGCCCCGCCCCATGAAAACCAACAGAGGAGACACCATGTTCAAGACACTCGCGCTCGCCGCGACAGCCACAGCCGCGCTCGCCGCCCCGGCCCTCGCGGAGCCCTACAAGGTCGGCATCGCCGCCGAGCCCTATCCGCCCTTCTACAGCCCCGACTCGAGCGGCAACTGGAGCGGCTGGGAGATCGACTTCGCCGATGCGCTCTGCGCCGAGATCGAAGCCGACTGCGTGATCACCCCGGTGGCCTGGGACGGCATCATCCCCGCGCTCAACACCGGCAAGATCGACATGATCGTCGCCTCGATGAGCATCACCGAGGAGCGCGCCAAGCAGATCGCCTTCTCCGACAAGTACTACGACACGCCGACCGGCGTGATCGCCCTGAAGGACAGCAAGGTCCAGCCCACCCCTGAGGGCGTCGATGGCGCCTATCTCGGCGTCTCGGTGGGCACCATCCACGAGACCTATGCCCGCGCGCATTTCGCCGAGAGCGCCGCGGATATCCGCAGCTACCCGACGGTGGACGAGGAACTGCAGGACCTCGCGGCGGGCCGCATCGACGCGGTTGTCGGTGACATGCTGGCGCTGATGCCCTTCCTCGAGAGCGCCGCCGGCGCCGCCTGCTGCGAGTACCGTGGGGCGGTCGAGAGCGACCCATCGATCCTCGGCCACGGCGTCGGCGTGGGCCTGCGCAAGGAAGACACCGAGCTGCTTGATCGGGTGAACTCCGGCATCGCGGCGATCCGCGAGAACGGCACCTATGACGCGCTGTCCGAGCCCTACTTCGAGGGTCTCGACATTTACGGCAGCTGAGCCGACTTCCCGGGCCGCGACACCAGCGTCGCGGCCCGGCACACTTCAACGACACGGGACACGGCCGCACGATGTTCGACGCAATAGATTTCAGCCTGCTCGCGCTTTCCTCACCGGGATGGGGCGGCGCGCTTCTCGCCGGGTTCCTGCGCTCGGTCGAACTGGCGGCAGGCGGCTATCTGCTCGGACTCGTCATCGGCCTGCTCGGCGCCAGCGCCAAGCTCTACGGCGGGCGCGTGCTGCGCGACTTCGCCGAGATCTACACGCTGCTCATCCGCGCCGTGCCCGAGCTCGTGCTGATGCTGCTGTTCTACTACGTGGGCACCGACCTGCTGAACAAGCTGATGGGCGCCATGGGACGCGAGGGCATCGACATCGACGGTCTCAGCGCCGGCATCCTCGTCATCGGACTGGTGCAGGGCGGCTACGCGACCGAGGTGATCCGCGGCGCGATCCGCGCCGTGCCGCCCGGACAGATCGAGGCGGCGCAGGCTTTCGGCATGTCGCCGCTCAAGGTGCTGCGCCGGGTGACCCTCCCGGCAATGACCCCGCACGCTCTGCCCGGCATGGCCAACCTTTGGATGATCGCCACCAAGGACACCGCGCTGCTCGCCGTCATCGGCTTTTCCGAGCTGACGCTGGTGACCAAGCAGGCGGCTGCCGCGACCCGCGAATACTTCCTGTTCTTCATCGCCGCCGGGCTGCTCTACCTCGCGCTCACCCTCATTTCGAACCTCGGCCTGCGTTGGCTCGAGCGGCGCGCGCGCCGCGGCCTGCCGGCCGCCGCCTGAGGTGCGCGACATGCCCGATATCGACATCGTCACCCCGATCCGCCCTACCCCCGCCCTGCCCCTGCGCTCACGCCTCGCACCGCTGCTGATGCCGCACCGCCTGGTCATGGCCGGGCTCGCGCTCGCCGCGCTGGCTGCGATCATCACCAAGATGGACTGGAGCTGGCTGCCCGGCTACCTGCCGAAGATCGGCCACGGGCTGCTGGTGACGCTGGCGCTGCTCGCCTCCAGCGTCGCCGCGGGCTTTGCGCTGGCGCTGCCGCTCGGCGCGGTGCAGGTCACCGGCCCGGCGCCGCTGCGCTGGTTGGCCAACGGCTTCTGCACGGTGATCCGCGGCACGCCGTTGCTGCTGCAGCTCTGGCTGATCTACTACGGGCTGGGCGCGCTCTTTGCGCAATTCCCGGAAATCCGCGGCTCCTGGCTCTGGCCCTATCTGCGGCAGGCCTGGCCCTACGGCTTCCTGACGCTGACCCTCTCCTTCGCCGCCTATCAGGGCGAGGTGATACGCGGAGCCTTTGCCGGGGTGCCGCGTGGCGAGTTGGAGGCGGCCCGCGCCTTTGGCATGCCGCGGCTGATGGTGTTCCGTCGGGTCTGGTTTCCGCGGGCCGTGCACCGCGCGCTGCCGACGCTGGCCGGCGAGATCATCTTGCAGTTGAAGGCGACGCCGCTGGTGGCGACGATCACTGTCACCGACCTCTACGCGGTAATCACACGCGTGCGGCAGGCCACCTATCTGACCTACGAGCCTCTGCTGCTGCTAATCGCCATCTACCTGTGCCTGAGCGGCACCCTTACGCTGGCGCTGCGCTGGCTCGAAGGGCGGGTGCCGAGCGGACGCTGAGCCCGCTCCGCCTCGACCCCGTCCGGCCCGGTCAGTAGCCGCGCGCCCGGTCAACGGCATAGGTCATGGGCTGACCGTCGCGCAGCGCCCGCGCAGTCTCCACCACCTGCTCAGCCACCACCTCGGGCAGCGAGTCGCTGGCCACATGCGGGGTCAGACGCAGCCGGGCGTCGCGCCATAAGCGGTGCGTGTCCGGCAGCGGCTCCTCCCGGAAGACATCGAGCGTCGCCGCCTTGAGCTGCCCGCTGTCCAGCGCCGCCAGCATATCCGCCTCGACCAGATGCTCTCCACGACCGATCTGCACCAAGGATGCCCCCGGTGCGAGCCGCGCGAAAAGCTCCGCGTCCAGCACGTTCTCGGTCTCGGTGGTTAGCGGCAGCACGTTGACGAGGTACTGCGCGCCTTCGGCCGCACGCGCCACGGCATCCGGGCCGGAGATATAGGTGACGCCCGGAAGCTGCTCCGCCGGTTCGCTGCGGCAGGCCACCCGAACCGAGAAACCCACCGCACGCAGCCCCGTCACGACGGCCCGTCCCATAGTCCCGTACCCCAGTACCGCGATTTGGACCGAAGCCGGTGCCCGCATCCGAAGCGGCGCCCACCGCGCCTGCGCGGCATTAGCCGCCATTTCTGGAAAGCCGCGTTCGCAATGCAGCACCTCATGCACTGCGTAACCGGCCATCAACTCGGCCTGATGCGGATCGCGCACCCGCGCGATGGCGGCATCTCCGGGCAAGCCGGGATGCGCCAGCAAGGCGTCGACGCCCGCGGCGACCGACATGGCCAGCCCGAGGTCCGGATAGGGCTCAAAGGCCCGCTCCCCCGGCTCCCAGCAGATCGCGAAGCGAACGTCCTCGGGACGGTCGATTTCGGCAGGGTGGCGCAGGACGACATCCGTTGCGCAGGCGCGCAGGGCCTCTCCGTAGAGGGCATCGAGATCCGCCGTTGCGCTGAGATAGACGCCAAGGATGGGTGGTTGCGCGGACATGGGCTTTTCTCCCTTTCATACGACATCGGGCTTATTGCACGTATGTATAACAGGTGCCACGCCGCAGTGACCGACGGGAGGCGCAGTGAAAACTTTCCGGAGCTCCACCGCGTGGTGGCCCCCCGGGCAGAGGACCACCGCAGGCTCACATGGTCACGCAGATCTTGCCGAAATGCGCGCCGCTTTCCTGGTAGCGGAAGGCCTCGGCGAGATCGGCCAGCGCGAAGCTGCGGTCGATCACCGGGCGCAGCTTCAGCGTCTCGAGCGCCCGGACGAAGTCCATCTGTTGCCGGCGCGAGCCGACGATCAGCCCCTGCAGGCGCTGCTGGCGCGCCATCAGCAGCGCCGTGGGGATTTCGCCGGAGCGGCCGGTGAGCACGCCGATCAGCGCGATATGCGCGCCGGGGCGCCCCGCGACGATGGATTGCGCCAGCGTGGCCGGACCGCCGACCTCGACCACGATGTCGACGCCGCGCCCATCGGTGAGGCGGCGCATCTCCTCGCCCCACTCGGGCGTGCTGCGGTAGTTGATGACATGATCCGCCCCGAGGTCGCGCAGGCGCTCGAGCTTCGCGTCCGAGGACGAGGTCGCGATCACCGTGGCACCCATCGCCTTGGCGAGCTGCAGCGCGTAGATCGACACGCCGCCGGTGCCCAGAACCGCGACGGTGTCGCCCGCCTTGATCCCGGCGTCGACCACCAGCGCGCGCCAGGCGGTCAGCCCGGCGGTGGTGATGGTCGACGCTTCCTCGTGGCTCCAGCCCTCGGGCGCATGGGTGACCCAGGTGGCGGGCAGCGTCACCCGCTCGCGCGCATAGCCGTCGCGCCCGTCGCCCGGCGTGGTCGAAAAATCGCTGGGCCGGTCATCGCCATCCAGCCAGTCGGGGAAGAAGCCCGAGACCACGGCATCGCCGGCCGCGAACTCCTCGACACCTGCGCCGACCGCCTCGACCACGCCCGCCCCGTCGGCCATCGGGATCCGCCCGTCCGGCAGCGCGCCCTCGATGGCGCAGACCCGGTAGTCGTGGTAGTTGAGCGAGCTCGCGTGCAGGCGCACGGTGATCTCGCCCGCGCCGGGAGCCGCGGGCTCCGCGACATCGCTGACAACGAGATTGTCGAGACCGCCCGGCGCTTTGATCGTCACCTGTTTCAAGAGATTGCCTTCCTTCTGTCTTGGCCCTCGGACGGGCCGACGCCCGCCTTACCGGCGGATCTAGTGCGCCCGCCCGGGAATGTATTCCCGGGTGGGCGTTCTTGCAGGCCCGGCTGGGCCCGCCGCAGGCTCAGGCCCGGAAATCCGCGCCGACACCCTCGATCGAGCGCAGGTGCGCCTGCCATTCCAGCTCGAGGTCGCCGTCTTCCTCGTTCATCTGCACGTATTGTTTTTGCACGCGGGCGGCGATCTCCTCGCTCACCAGGCGCAGCGGTTGGCCGCTGGAGGTGGCGGCGATCTGAATCTCGCAGGCGCGCTCGAGGTAGAACATGTTGTTGAACATCTCGGCGGCGCTGCGGCCGGTGGCGATGAGCCCGTGGTTGCGCAGCATCAGCACCGGGTGATCGCCCAGATCCTCGACGATACGCTCCCGCTCCTCGAGGTCCAGCGCGATGCCCTCGAAATCGTGGTAGCCGATGCGACCCGCGAACTGCAGCGAGATCTGGTTGAGCGGCAGAAGCCCCTCCTCCATGCAGGAGACCGCCACGCCCGCGCGCGTGTGGGTGTGCATGATCCAGGCCGCATCGTGGCGGTTCATGTGCACCGCCGAGTGGATGGTGAAACCTGCCGGGTTCACCCGCTGCGGGCTGCCGTCCACCTTGTTGCCATCGACGTCGATCTTGACCAGCGACGAGGCGGTGATCTCTTCCCAGCGCCAGCCGTAGGGGTTGATCAGGAAATGCCCGTCCTCGCCCGGCACCCGTGCGGTGATGTGGGTGTAGATGAGGTCGGTGAATTTATGCAGCGCGGCGAGCCGGTAGCAGGCGGCCAGCTCTTCGCGGGTCTGTTTCTCTTCGGGGGACATGGTCATCGGTGTCTCCGGTCTTTCAGTTGCGTTGGCCGACGGCGCCGCCGGCTCCCTCTGCGGGGCGCCTGGCGTGGGCCGCGGCGAGGGCTTCGAGGGCCTGCGCCACCTGCGGCTCGGGCGCGCAGGCACGGCGGGTGGTGAGGTCGGTGTGAAGAAGCAGGGTTTCGAGCGTGGCCGCAAGGGTGCCATCGGGCTTGCTCACGCGGTGGAAGAGTTTCATCTTCTTGCCGGCGCCCTCCAGCACCTGCGTGGTCACCGTCAGGACGGTGCCGCGGTGCACCTCGTCGCGGTAGCGGATGCGGGTGTCGACGGTGAAGAAGCTCTTGCCCGCCGCGACATAGGCCGCGTCCGCGCCCACGAGCTTCATCATCCCGTCGGTCGCCCAGGTGCCCAGCTCGAGGTAGGCGGCCTCGTTCATGTGGCCGTTGTAGTCGGTCCATGTCACCGGCACCGCCTGGCGCAGGGTGATCGGCAGCCCGTCCAGTTCGCCCCCTTCGGCCAGGGTCTTCTCGTGGCCCAGCAGCACGCCGCCCGCGCCGCTGCCGGTGCGGCGCAGCCCGCGCAGGATGGCGACAAGGTTGTCGTCGCGCAGCCGCTCCAGCTCGCGGATGGTCCGGTGGCCCGCTTGGGCGTCGGACTGGCTGCTGATGGTTTCGATTAGGGCGGCATCCAGTTCGGGCACATCGGTCAGCTTGGTCCAGGGCCAGCTGAGGGTCGGGCCGAATTGCTCGATGTAGCTCTGCATCCCCGCCTCGCCGCCGGCGATGCGGTAGGTCTCGAAGAGCCCCATCTGCGCCCAGCGGAGGCCGAAGCTCATGCGGATCGCGTCGTCGATCTCAGTGGTGGTGGCGATGCCGTCCTTGAGCATCCACAGCGCCTCGCGCCAGACCGCTTCCTGGAAGCGGTTGCCGATGAAGGCGTCGATCTCCTTGCGCAGCACCAGCGGGTGCATGCCGATGGAGATGACCACCTCGGCGGCCCTGTCGCAGAGCGCAGCATCGCCCGAGATCTCGGCCAGCGGCAGCAGGTAGACCGGGTTGAACGGGTGCACCACCACCACCGGCGCGCCGCCGGAGGCAAGATCGCTCGCCTTGAAACCCGAGGTCGAGGAGGCGATGAAGCGATCCCCAGGCAACGCGTCGGTGATCTCCGCGTAGACTCTGTGCTTCAGCTCGAGCCGTTCGGATACGCTTTCCTGCACCCAGTCGGCGCCCGTCACCGCCTCGGCGACGGAGTCGGCAAAGGTCAGCGTGCCTTCGCGCGGCAGCGGGCGGTCGTAGAGGGCGGGCAGCGAGGCGCGGGCATTGTCCAGCACCTCACCGATCTTGCGTGCCGCCTCCGGGTCCGGGTCAAAGACGGCGACGTCCCGCCCGTTGAGCAGGAAGCGGGCGGCCCAGCCGCCGCCGATGACGCCGCCGCCGATGATCGCGGCGCGGCTCATGCCGGAACCGATGGGGCGGCGCGCTTCACGAGGCCGAGCTGCGCGCGCACCTCTTCCGGGCCGATCAGCGAGGCACCCATGTTGGTCAGCAGGCTCGCTGCCTTCTCGACCAGCTGCGCGTTGGTCGCCAGCACGCCGCGCTCGAGGTAGATGTTGTCCTCCAGTCCGACCCGGACGTTGCCGCCCGCCAGCGCCGCTGCCGACACATAGGGCATCTGGTCGCGGCCGAGGCTGAAGGCCGACCAATTCCAGCTCTCGGGCACGTTGTTGACCATCGCCATGAAGGTGTTGAGGTCGTTCGGCGCACCCCACGGGACGCCCATGCAGAGCTGCACCAGCGCCGGGTCTTCCAGCACGCCTTCCTTCACCAGTTGCTTGGCGAACCACAGGTGGCCGGTGTCGAAAGCCTCGATCTCGGGCTTCACGCCGTGCTCGGTCATCTGGGTGCCCATGGCGCGGAGCATGTTCGTGGTGTTGGTCATGACGTAATCGCCGTCGCCGAAGTTCATCGACCCGCAATCGAGCGTGCAGATCTCCGGCATGCAGGCGCGGACATGGGCCATGCGCTCAGTGGCCCCCGCCATGTCGGTGTTCGGCGCGTCCAGTTCCATCGGCGTTTCCGGGTCGCCGAAGGTCAGGTCGCCGCCAATACCCGCAGTGAGGTTCAGCACCACGTCCACCTCGGACGCGCGGATGCGGTCGGTCACTTCTCGGTAGTAGTCCAGATCGCGGCAGGGCGCACCGGTCTCGGGGTCGCGTACGTGGCAGTGGACGATGGCGGCCCCGGCCTTCGCGGCGTCGATTGCGGCGTCGGCGATTTCCTTCGGCGAGCGCGGCACGAGGCGGCTCTTGTCCTGCGTTGCGCCCGCGCCTGTGATCGCAGCGGTGATGAAGGGTTTGCGGTTCATCTGAAGAGGCATGGTGTCTCCTGTCGTCTCGTTACCGGCCCTTCCAGACCGGGTCGCGTTTCTCGGCGAAGGCGCGGGCGCCTTCCTTCTGGTCCTCGGATCGGTAGAGTCGCTCGACCGTCTCGAACTGGCTGCCGTTGATCCGGTTCAGCGCGTCCTGGAACTTCATGTCCTCGGCCTCGCGGGCGATCTCCTTGATCGCTGCGAAGACCAGCGGCGGACCGGCGGCAAGCTCGTCCGCCATCTTGCGCGCCTCGGCCATCAGCTCGGCGGCAGGTATGATGCGGTTGACCAGCCCCCAGCGATGCGCCTCCTCCACGTCGAACCAGCGGCCGGTGTAGAGCAGCTCCATGGCGATGTGATAGGGGATGCGCTTGGGAAGCTTGAGCGTCGCGGCATCGGCCACGGTGCCGGACTTGATCTCCGGCAGGGCAAAAGAGGCGTGATCCGCGGCAAGGATAATGTCGGCGCTGATCGCCAGCTCCAGCCCGCCGCCGCAGGCGATGCCGTTGACCGCGGCGATCACCGGCTTGTTGAGGCCGCGCAGCTCCTGCAGGCCGCCGAAGCCGCCCTTGCCGTAGTCGCCGTCGGCGTCTTCGCCGCCGGCGGCGGCCTTGAGGTCCCAGCCCGGGCAGAAGAATTTCTCACCCGCGCCGGTGAGGATCGCCACGCGCAGCTCGGGATCGTCCCGGAACTCGGTGAAGATCTCGCCCAGCTCGCGGCTGGTGGCCATGTCGATGGCATTGGCCTTGGGCCGGTTCAGCGTCACCTCGAGCACCGCGCCGCGGCGCTCGGTGAGCACGTTCGAAGAGGTCATTGGCTCTCTCCCATCCTGATGAGTGCATCCGCCGCCACCGCGCCCGAGGTGCGGCAGATGAGCGGGTTGATTTCGATTTCGTGGAGGTTGTCCGCGTGACGGCGGACCAGCTCCTGCAGCGCCATGATCGTGTCGAGCACGGCCTCCATGTCCGCCGCCGGGCGGCCCCGGTAGCCGGTGAGCAGCGCGCCGGTGCGCAGCCCGGTAAGCGCGCCGCGCACCTCCTCGCGGCTGGCGGGGATCAGCAGCGAGGCGGTGTCGCGGATCAGCTCGGTGAGGATGCCGCCCAGCCCCAGCGTCAGCACAAAGCCATGCGCCGGGTCGCGGGTCACCCCGATCAGCAGCTCGGCGACGGTGCCGATGATCATCTCCTCGACGAGGAAGCTTTCGGCAGGCATGCCCGTCGCCGCCTCCATCACCGCCTCGCGGCAGCCGAGGTTCAGCACCACCGCCCCGGCTTCGGTCTTGTGGGCGATGCCCTCGCCCTTCAGCACCACCGGAAAGCCGATGGCGGAGGCGCAGGTTCCAGCTGTCTCGGCGCAGTCGGCGCGGTCGGACTTAGGCACGCGGATGCCTGCCGCCGAGAGCAGCGCCTTCGCCTCCGCCTCGGGGTAGATGCGGGTGGCGCCCTGGCCGTTGAGCGGCATCAGCACCGGCGCGGGCGGTCGGTTGTCACCCGTTGCCCGCGCGCCGACCTGCGCCGCGGCGCGGATCGCGCGCAGCGCCTCGCCCATGCCGCAGAGCGGAGTGATGCCTAGCTCCAGCGCGCGGGACGCAACCGCCTCGGGCAGCCCCTCGGCGAGCAGCGAGACCAGGGCCATCGGAGTGCCGGTGGCCTCACGCGTCCTGGCCACCGCGCGCAGCACCTGATCGTAGTCCGGTGCGGTGAAGCGGTCGTCGCGCGGGTAGTCGATCACCACGCAGCCGAGCCCCAGATCGGCGTTGCAGAGGCCGGTGAAGGTCGCTTCCAGCGCCGCCTCGTCGCCCCAGATATAGGTATTGTAATCCAGGGGGTTGGCCAGCGCGACCTTGGGGCCGAGTGCGGCGCGCAGAGCGGTCTTCTGCGTGTCGTTCAGCGTGGGGAATTCCACGCCCACGACCTCGCCCATGTCGGCCATCAGCGAGGCTTCGCCGCCCGAGCACGAGGCCGAGACGATGCGGGCCGAGGCAAGCCCGCCGGTGACATGCAGCAACTTCAGCGTCTCGACCAGCTCCGAGGGCGTGTCCACCTGCGCCATGCCGAGCCGGCGCAGCAGGGCCCGTGCCCCGGCGTCGCTGCCGGTGAGCGAGGCGGTGTGCGAGACCGCCGCCTCCTGCGCCTGCTGCGACGCGCCGACCTTCATCGCGACGATGGGCTTGCCCAATTCCTGCGCGCGGCGGGCCAGCCCCTCGAAGGCGGGCAGGTCGCTGATGCCCTCGATGTGCAGTCCGAGCGCGGTGATGCGCGGGTCTTCCAGCAGCGCGATGCCGAGATCGGCCATGGAGGTCTGCGCCTGATTGCCCGCCGCCACGACGGCCGCCAGCGGCAGGCCGCGGCGCTGCATGGTGAGGTTGATCAGCACGTTGGACGACTGGCCAATGACGGCGACGCCGCTATCCACTGGGGACATGCCGTGCCGGTCGGGCCAGAGCGCCACGCCGTCGAGTGCGTTGACGATGCCGTAGCAGTTCGGCCCAAGGATGCGCATCTGCCCCGCGGCGGCGACCAGCTGCGCCTGCAGCGCGTCGCCGTCGGCCAGCTCGGACACTGCTTCGCTGAAGCCGGCGGCAAAGCAGACCGCGCCGCCGCAGCCTATGGCCGAAAGCTCACCGGCGATCTGCACCGAGAGCTCGCGGTTGACGCCGATGAAGGCGGCATCGGGAACGCCCGGCAGAGACGCGAGGTCCGGGTAGGCAGGTAGGCCGCCGACCTCCGATTTCTTCGGGTGCACCGGCCAGATCGGCCCGGCGAAGCCGGTCTCGCGGCACTGGCGCACCACGCTCTCGCACCAGGTGCCGCCGCCGATGACGGCGATGGCCCCAGGCGAGAAGAAGCGGCTGAGCGGCTCCATGGATCAGGCTCCCAGCGGCCGGAAGATTTCCCGGCTGATGATGTGACGCTGGATCTCGGAGGTGCCGTCCCAAATCCGTTCGACGCGGGCATCCCGCCAGAAGCGTTCGATCGGCAGCTCGTCCATCAGCCCCATGCCGCCGTGGATCTGCAGCGCGGCGTCGGTGACGCGGGCCAGCATTTCCGAGGCATAGACCTTGGCCGAGGCGATCTCGCGGTTGGCGGGCAGGCCCTGGTCGAGGCGCCATGCGGAGGAGAGCGTCAGCATGTCCGCGGCGTCGATCTCGGTGATCATGTCGGCGATCTGGAAGCTGACGCCCTGGAACTTGCCGATCGGCTGGCCGAACTGCTTGCGCTCGGCGGCGTATTGCACGGCGTGGTCGAACACCCGCCGGGCGCGGCCCACCGACATGGTCGCCACGGTGATGCGCGTTGCGTAGAGCCATTCGTTCATCACCTCGAAGCCGCCGTCGACCTCACCCAGCACCTGCGCGTCGGGCAGGCGGCAGTTGTCGAAGTAGAGGATGCAGTTCTTGTAGCCGCGGTGCGAGACCGAGTTGTAGCCGTTCGCCACCTCGAAGCCGGGGGTGTCGCGGTCGACGAGGAAGCAGGTGATGCGCTTCTTGGGGCCGCGCGGGGTCTCGTCGACGCCGGTGGCGACGAAGACGATGAAGAAGTCCGCGTGATCGGCGCCGGAGATGAAGTGCTTGGAGCCGTTGATCACCCAGTCGCCGCCGTCACGGGTGGCGGTGCATTTCATGCCGCGCACGTCCGAGCCTGCGTCGGGCTCGGTCATCGCCAGCGCGTCCATGCGCTCGCCGCGCACGGCGGGCATCAGGTAGCGGTCGACCTGCTCGCCCTCGCAGGCCATCAGGATGTTCTGCGGGCGGCCGAAGAAGTGGGTCAGCGCCATCGAGCCGCGGCCCAGCTCGCGCTCGACGAGGGCGAACTCGAGGTGCGACAGGCCCGGTCCGCCGACGCTCTCGGGGAAGTTGGAGGCGTAGAAGCCGAGATCGAGGCATTTCTGCTTGATCTCTTGCGCCACCTCGGCGGGTACCTCGCCGCTGCGCTCGACCTCGGCCTCATGCGGGTAGATCTCGTTCTCGACGAAGCTCCGGACGGTGGAGACGATCATCTCCTGTTCTTCGGTCAGTCCAAAATGCATGTCGGACCCTCTTGTTCTGTCGTTGGGTTGGTCTGGGGTTTTGCGGGGCCTCCCGCACCGCCGGGGCGCGGGAGGCAGGATCAGCGGGCGGCGCGTTCCTTGCGCATCAGGAGCAGGGCACGGGCGATCACCAACAGGCTCACCACGAGGATCAGCAGCACCGAAAGCGCGGCGATCGAGGGATCGACGTTGTCGCGCAGGCCCATCCACATGCGGCGCGGCAGGGTGATGGTCTCGACCGAGGTGACGAAGAGCGTGACGCCGATCTCATCCCAACTGAGCAGGAAGCACAGGAAGAACGCGCCCAAGAGGCCGAAGCGGATGTTGGGCAGGATCACCCCGAAGATGCGGGTGGGCACACTGGCGCCCATGGATTGCGCGGCCAGGTCCATGCGCCGGTCGATCTGGCTCAGCGAGACCATGACGACGACCACGGCGTAGGGCACGATCATCACCATATGGGCGAGGATCACGCCGCCGAGGCTGTCGTAGGCGATCAGGCTGTTCCACTCCGAGAGCTTCTTGAGGAAGAAGTAGAGCGTCAGCGACGAGACCACGGGCGGTGCCACCATGGGCAGCAGCACGAAGCCGGTCATCAGCCCGGAGAAGCGCGGCCGCAGCATCCAGATGCCGATGCAGAAGGCAGTGGCCAGCGCCACGGCCAGCAGGCTGGCGCTCACGCCGACCTGCACCGAGGTGAGGAAGCTGCTGAGCCACTCGGGGTCTTCCCAGAGCGCCTGATAGTGGCGCAGCGAGTACTTCCCGTCGGGCAGGCTGAGATAGCGGCGCGAGGTGAAGCTCACCGGCACCACCGCGATAAGCGGCATCAGCAGGAAGAGCGCGACCAGCGCGGTCAGCAGTGTGGCGAGGCGGCCGGGGTGCAGCTTTGTCATTTCGCCATCTCCCCGTAGCGGCGCATCAGCAGCACGAGGATGCCGCCCACCGCGAGCATCAGGATCACGCTCATCGCGGCGGCCATGCCCCATTGCGGGATCTGGAAGATCCAGAGGTAGATCAGCTCGGCGATCAGCACCGACTGCCCGCCGCCCAGCAGCGCGGGGGTGACAAAGAAGCCGACCGAGAAGACGAATACCAGAAGGGTCGCGCCCATGATGCCGCTGGCGGTCATCGGCAGGAACACCTGCCAGAAGATGCGCAGGCGAGAGGCGCCCATGCCGTCGGCGGCGGTCAGCACGCGCTCGTCGACGTTGCGCATGGCGGTGGCCAGCGGGAAGACCGCGAAGGGAATGAGGTAGTGCGACATGCCGATGATCACGGCGAACTCGTTGCGGGTCATCTGCAGCGAGGTCTCGATCAGCCCGAGGTCCTTGAGCCAGGTGTTCAGCAGGCCACGGTTTGACAGCATCGATATCCAGCCGAAGGCGCGGCTGAGGACGGAGATCCAGAAGGGGATCATGATGCACAGCTCGGTAAGGCTGCGCACCAGCGGGCGGCCGCGGACCCAAAGAAGGGTGATGATATAGGCGGCGGCGACCGAGACGGCGGTGACGATCACGCAGATCCGCAGGGTGCGCCAGATTGCGCTGAGGGTCAGCGGATCGGACAGCACGTGGCTGTATTGTCCGAGCCCCGGCTCGGGGTCGGTGAAACTGAGCTGCATGATCCCGAGGAAGGGCAGCAGGTAGCTGCCTCCGAGGAACAGCAGCACGGGGCATATCAGGAAGAGATAGGCGCGCATGGAGGCTCCTTGGTGCCGCCCCGCGACGGGTCGCGGGGCGGCGGGGATGACGGGATCAGGCGGAGATGATCTGCAGGTAGGCGTCGAGCGCCGCGCTGTAGTTCTTCTCGTACCAGTCCATGTCGAGCGCGGTTTGCTTGGGCAGGTTCTCGGGATCCATCGGATTGAACATGCGGTCTTCCTCGGGGATCAGCGCGTCTGCCGCCGGGTTGCTCGGGCCGTTGCCGAGCATCTGGAACAGCACCACCTGGCGCTCGGGCTCCTGCGTGGCCGCGATGTACCGCATGGCCGCCTCGGTGCCGCCGGGGTTGCCCTTGACGACGGCGATGCCGCCCGGCCCGATGATGCCATCGTCCCAGGTGAAGGTGATCTCGCCCTCGGTGTCCTTGTGCAGCAGGCTCGCCCGGGTGTTCCAGATCAGCGCCATCGACACGTCGCCGTTGAGCAGCAGCGACTGGCTCTCCGCGCCGCCGCCCCAGAAGGCACCGATGTGCTCCTTGAAGCCCTCGATCTTCTTGTGCGCGCGGTCCAGATCCAGCGGATAGAGGTCCTCGGGCGCCACGCCGTCGGCCAGCAGTGCGGCCTCCCACATGCCCGCGCCCCATTTGTACATGGCGCGCTTGCCGGGGAACTTCTCGGCGTCGAAGAAATCGGCCAGCGAGGTCGGCGGGGTGTCGAACTGCGTGGCGTCATAGGCGATGACATAGGAGTAGAAGTAGCAGGACGAAGAGTATTCCCAGCCGAAGCCCTCACGCTGCTTGGCCGGATCGACGATGTCGTAGTCGATGGGCTCGATCATCCCCTGGCGGCCGAGCGCCTGCGCCGAGAAGGGCTCGGCATCGACGAGGTCCCAAGTCGGGTTGCCGCCCTTGGCCTGCGCGATGATCGCACCCTCGGTCGGGCCGGAGCCATCGTAGAGCACCTTGATGCCGGTCTCGGCGGAGAAGGGCTTTCCGAAGGCCTCGTCCATGGCGTCGAGCGCATCACCGCCCCAGTTGACGAAAACCAGCTTTCCCTCTGCGGCCTGCGCGCCGCGTGCACCGAGGCCGATGGCGGTGGTGCCCATCAGCGCTCCGAGACCCTGCAGCATCTGGCGGCGGGAGATCTGGCCCTTGGCCTCACGTTCCTTGAGAATTTCGACGCAATCGTTCTGGAAGTGGCTGTTCATGTACTCACCTGTCGTTTCGTTTCTTGATGGGAGGAGGGTGTCGGAGACACAGCTGCCCCGGCCCGGCGCGCGCGGCGCTCCGGATCGCAAGGCGGGGCAGGACGGGAAGGCGTCAGACGGCGAAGCTGTCTTGGACGTCCCAGGCGACGCGGAGTTCCGCTCCGGTCTGCGGCGCCGCGAGGCCGGTGCCATTGTCGAGGTAGAGCATCAGCTCCTCGCCGCCCTGAGTTTCCAGCAGCAGGCGGGACTTGGAGCCGAGGTAAACCTTGTCCCGCAGTCGCACGGGCAGCTGGTTGGCATCGCCTTCGGAGGCGAGGCGCATGTGCTCGGGGCGCACCGCGAGATGGCCGAGGCCTGCGGCATTGCCGGGCAGGTGGATCGCGGTGCCAGCGATGCCGGCCGGGCCGTCGAGCGTCAGGATATTGATGTCGCCGAGGAATTCGGCGGTAAAGCGGTTGGCAGGACGCTCGTAAACCTCGTCCGGGGTACCGACCTGCTGCAGCTCGCCGTGGTTGAAGATGGCGATGCGCGACGAGAGCGCTAGCGCCTCTTCCTGGTCGTGGGTGACGAAGACGAAGGTGGTGCCAAGCTCTCGGTGGAGGCGCCGCAGCTCCTCCTGCATCTGCCCGCGCAGGTTCTTGTCGAGCGCCGAGAAGGGCTCGTCGAGCAGCAGCACCTTCGGCTCGTAGGCCAGCGCCCGAGCCAAGGCGACACGCTGCTGCTGGCCGCCCGAGAGCGCCTTGGGCTTCTTGTTCTCGTGGCCGGCAAGCCCGACCATCTCGACCATCTGCGCGACACGGTCGGCGATCTGCGCCTTGGAGCGTTTCTGAACCTTCAGCGGGAAGGCGATGTTCTCGGCCACCGTCAGGTGCGGAAACAGCGCGTATCCCTGAAAAACCATGCCGAAGCCGCGCTGGTTCGCGGTCCAGCCGGTCATATCGTGCCCTTCGAGGAACAGCTTGCCCGAAGTGGCGTCCTCATACCCTCCCAGCAGCGTCAGGAAGGTGGTTTTCCCCGAGCCCGACGGCCCAAGCAGTGAGAGGAATTCGCCCTCGGCGATCTCCAAGGAAATATCCCGTAACGCGTGGAATTTTCCGTATTTTTTTCCGACCGAACGTGCTTCGATCTGCGTTGTGTTCACCACAATCGCCTCGCTCTTCATTCCTGTCCGTTATGCGACAAACCTAGGGAAGCGCGAGCGTGGACCGCAAATGAAACTTGTTGAGGCACTCGACAAATGAAATTTGTCATGGGTCGCGATCTCGGCGAAACCTGCTCAATTCAAGTCGTCTTTTCAGCCAGTTACGAAACTCCGCCACGATCTCATTTTCGAGGTTTTCCTCCGGGGTACAGAGAAAATAACCCGTCTCTGCGTGGAGGGACGGCGAAAAAGGACGCATCAGTTTGCCTTCCCGCAGCTCATCACGCCACAGGACCGTGTCGCCGATCGCGATCCCCTGGCCGGCCAAGACCGCCGTGTGCACGATGTTCATATCCGAGTAGCAGATGCCGCGATGGGCATTCTCCGGCGGCAGGCCGGACAGCTGCATCCAGTTTTCCCAGTCGCTGAAGTCGTTCATGTGCAGCAAGGTCGCGGCCTTGAGGATCCCGAGATCGTTGAAGTTCTTGAACTGGCTCAGGTAGGCAGGGCTGCAGAGGGGCGTGAAATCGACCGACATCAGTGGCTCGATCAGCAGGTGCGTGCGCGGCTCCTGCCCGAAAGTGATGAAGGTGTCGACTTCGGGGTTGTTGGTGTCCGCAAGGTTGTGGGTGCTGATCACGTTGAGCACCACCTCAGGGTTCTCTGCAAGGAAGTCCCCGATATGCAGGCACAGCCAGGCCGAGGCGAAGCCCGGCGGCGCGCTGACCGTCAAGCGCCCGCTCAGCCCGTTCTGCGAAACGCGCGCGGTCGAAGTGGCGATCATGCTCAGCGCACGGCGGACGTCTTCGGCATAGGCGCGGGCCCGCGGGGTGATTTCGGTGCGGTTCCCGTGGCGCTCGAGGATCTTGAATCCGAGATCCGCCTCCAGCAGCCGCAGCTGGTGGCTCACCGCACTGCGAGTGACGTTCAGTTCGGCTGCGGCCCGCCAGAGCGCGCCGTTGCGTTCGACGCTTTCGATGGCGCGCAGCGCCTGAATGGAAGGGAAGCGTTTGATGGCCGACCTCGTCTGCTGGAATGGCTGCCGCTGCATAGCGCAGCGCGCGCCGGCGGGCGAGACCTGCGCCGCACGGGGCCACCCAAGGCGGCCCCGCGCGCGTGCGGATCAGAGCTTGGGCAGTTGCGACTTCAGGAAGTCGAAGTGCCGCGCCGCCATGCCACGATAGGCGCGCCAGCCGTCGGCGGTGTTCTGCGCCACGGCGTCCGACAGCACCGAGAGCTTTTCGCCGCTTGAGCGCGCGAGGATCAGCGTCTGTGCGGCCTTCTCGAAGAAGTAGAGGTCTTCGTAGGCATCGGCCACGGTCTCGCCGACCACGGTGACCCCGTGGTTGCCCATCACCAGCACCGACTTGTCGCCCAGCGAGTCCGCCAGCCGCTCGCCCTCTTCCTCGGCGTCGGCGATACCGCCGAAATCGAGGTCATAGGCGGTGCGCCCGTAGAAGCGCGCGGTGTTGTTGTCGATCGGCACGACGGTTGGATCGGCAAGGCAGGACAGCGCCGTGGCATAGGGCGAATGGCAATGCAGAATCACCTTCGCCTCCGGCTTCTTGCGGTGTAGCGTGCCATGCACGCACCAAGCCGACGCGTCGGGCGCATCGGGACCGTCCAGCACCGTCTCGTCGCCGCTGTCGAGCAGCAGCAGATCCTCTGACCGGATCGTCGCGAAGTGTTGCCAGCGCGGGTTGAGCAGGAAGCGGACGCCATCCTCGGAAACGGCGGCGCTGAAGTGGTTGCCGACCGACTCGCTCCAGCCCATCTGGTGGCAGATGCGGAAAGCCGCCGCGAGATCCCGCCGCAGGGCGGCAGGATCGGTCGCGGTTTCCGGCAGGCTGTGCAGGGATGCGGTGCTCATTTCTTGAACCGCCCCTCGCTGACCAGCGCGCGGTAGGTCGAGCGCATCTCGGCGCGGTCGGTATAGCAGCCGCGCAGGTAGCGATCCCCGCTTTCCGCGGTATAGGCGGCGCGGCCATGCACGATGCGATGGTTGTCGAAGACCATGCATTCGCCGGCCGTCATCAGGAAGGTCATCATGTATTTCTCTTCCTGCAGCATCTTCCCGAAGCGGCAGAAGGCCGGGTACCAGCTGTCCAGCAGCTCTTGGTCCAGATCGGAGATATCCAGCATGTGCTGGCTGATGGTCAGGCCGGACACCTCGCCATGCTGGTCCAACTCGATGATCGTCTGGCGCGAGCGCATGTCGTAGGTGTCATGCTCGCAGAAGAACGGCACGGGCACCTCCGAGAGCACCTTGAACCCCTCGGGATCGCGGAGCCGGAAATCGTTGGCCACGGCCACGCCATCGGCGTAGAGGCTGTAGCCCCCCTCGACGGTGTTGGCCCGGCAATGCAGGAATTGGACGCCCGGCGCGTGCTCTTCGGCGGGGGTGTCGGTATGCAGCTCCAGCGCCGAGGCGGTGTAGGCGGTGTTGGTCGGGTTGATGTGGGTCTTCACGTCGAAGTAGTCGCCGAAGAAGGTCGGGCGGACCTGACCGATCATCTCTGCGGTCTCGGTGATGCCCGCGTCGCTGTTTGGCATGTCGGTGAGGATCACGAAGCCTTCGACCAGCAGTGCCTCGATCCATTTCGCCCGCAGCGCGGGGTCGGCCAGCAGCTCGGGCTGGCTGAAGCGGGGCACGTCGGGGTAGTGATCGCCGTACCATGCCTTGCGCGGCAGGTCTGCCGGATCGGGGCGGCGCTGCGGGGTCTTGTAGGCCTCGAGCCAGTCCAGCGGGAAGCGGGTGACGTGATCCTCGCCCGCCCAAGTGATCTCCAGCGCGTCGCCGACAATCTCGGCGGTCTGCGCACGCGGCGCGGTCTCGAGATGGAAGATGTCGAAGCTGCGCTCGCGCGTGTCCGCGTCGAACGAGCTCGGGCAATTGTCGCGGAGCCAGAAGTAATTGAAGTAGTGGCTGGCGCCGTCCGAGAGGGCAATCTCGAGGCCCTTGTCCATCAGGACCGGAGCCGCGATTGGGGAGGTCATCACGTTCATTATATTTTCCAGTGCTTTGGGCGTGTATTTCGGGAGTTTCCGAGACAAGCTTCCCACGGCTTTTCTTTCCGCGACAGCCGGATTAGCGTGAAGATAAGTTAAGCCAGGAGTTATGAAATGGACCGCCTTCCGCCGCTCCGCCTGCTGACCACCTTCGAGGCCGTCTCGCGCCATGGCTCGATGCAACTTGCCGCGGCGCGGCTCAACGTGACGCAACCCGCGGTCAGCCAGGCGCTGAAGGCGCTGGAGGAGCACGTGGGCGCGCCGCTGGTCGACCGGGCCACGCGTCCGGCGCAGCTGACCGAGGCCGGCGAGCTGCTGGCGCGGGCGGTGCGCGACGGGCTCGGGCAGATCGCCGCGGCGCTCGAGGATATCCGCGCGCTGAGCGGGCAGGAGGGAAACCAGGTCACCGTCTCCTGCACGCTCGGCATGGCGACATACTGGCTGATGCCGCGCCTGCCGGAGTTCTACGCCCAACATCCCGAGATAACGGTGAATGTGCAGGCCCCGGCGACGGACCTGCCGCATCTCGCGCCGGGGATCGACATCGCGGTGCGCTATGGCACCGGTAGCTGGCGCGAGGGTCGGACGCTGAAACTCTTCGACGAGCGGGTCTGCCCGGTTGCGGCCCCAGCGCTGCTCGAGCGGCTCGAAGCCGAGGGCCGAGAGCTCGACAACGCGCCGCTGATCCATGTGCGCAGCCCGCACAACCAACATTGGGCAGGCTGGGAGGACTACCTGCGCGCCCGCGGCATCGCGCGCGGGCGACTCTCGGGGCAGACCTTCAACAACTACGTGCAGGCAGCGCAGGCGGTGCTCGACGGGCGCGGCGTGATGCTGGGCTGGCGCTCGATCGCCAGCGGCGCGGTGCGCGAGGGCGCGCTGCGGATGTGGCCGGGCGCCGAGGTGGATCTCGGCACGTCCTATTTTGTCACCGCCGCCACGCCGCTGTCGCAGAGCGCGCAGGTGTTCCTCGGGTGGATCCAGACTGCAGGCGCTGCGGCTGAAGAGAATTTCCAGAAACAGACCTTGTCTTCCCCATGAAACCGATCGCTCTGACGATAGAAGAGGCGGATAAGGCCAAATTATGTAGCCATATCAAACCTCGAATCTGACCCGAGGTCTCCTCCTTTGGCCGCGATCACGCACGCTTACAGCCGTCAGGCCCGCGCCTTGTGCGTAGAAAGCACCTCTTCAGCCGACGGCGTCGCCAGGTCGAAGTAGTCCAGCGTGCCAGCGTATCCATTTCCGCCCATGCGCCCGATCGCGTCGAGCTTTTCATGGTCCGAATAGTATGTCCCAAGGTCAATCACGTCCTCGCGCACGTGTGCCATGACGATCTGCCCGAGGATGATCTCTCGGGCCGAGCTGACCTCGATCCCGAGGTAGCGGCGGCATTCAAAAGCGACCGGCGCCTCGGCGATCCGCGGGCAGACAACCTTCTCGCCGGCAACTGCGGTGAGCCCCGCCATCTCGAGTTCGTCCACCTCGGGGCCGAAAGCGGCCGCCGTCACCGACATCGTCCCAACGTTGGCGCGATCGACGATGTTCACGGTGAAGCACTCCGTCATCCGGATGTTGTAGGCCGTGTCCTTGAAGCTGCGGTCGGGCTTGTTCTCGACACCAAGTGCAAGGATGGGCGGATCGGCGGACAGGCAGTTGAAGAAGGAATAAGGCGCGGCGTTGACCACGCCTTCGGGTGAAACCGTCGTGACCCAGGCAATCGGGCGCGGCACGATCGTGCCGATCATAACCTTGTAGGCCTCGCGGGGTGTCAGCTCCGCGAAGTTGAGCGCGTGGTGCGTCACGTTGCAAGCTCCTTTCCGTAGCGGGACAGGATCGATGAGACGCTGTCCGGTTTCTGCTCAAGTTCGGCCCGCCCGGCAACGGCACCCAGGTGATGGTCCATGATCTGCGTCGCACGGGCGGCATCGCCGGCGCGGATCGCCTGGATGATCTGCGAATGTTCATCCACGGCGCAGTCTGATGAGTGCGACTTGGCGTACATCGCCATGATCAGCGAGCAACGCAGCACCACTTCGCCGACGTAGCGCGACAGCACGGCGTTGCCGGTCAGTTCGGCGAGCAGCGTGTGGAACTCGCCCGCAAGCCGGATCGAGACCGGTCCGTCCTTTCCGCGCACGCTCTCCTCGCTGCGCACATGCGCCTCGAGCTGGTCGAAACCGCTGGAGGGAATGCGCTCGACGAGGATGCGGATGACCTCGGCCTCGAGCGCGCGGCGGACCTCGAAGATCTGTTTGGCCTCTTCCAGCGAGGGCTCCGCGACGAAGGCGCCGCGGTTGCGCCGGGTGACCACCAGACCCTCGTTCTCGAGCCGCACCAGCGCATGGCGCACGATGGTCCGGCTCACGCCGAACTGCTCGCCCACCGTGTCCTCGGGCAGCCGCATACCCGGCTTCAGGGCCTGCTCGATGATGGCGCGCTTGAGCAGCGTGTGCACGGCGTCGGTGAGTGTCGTTTTTTCGGTCATGGCCCGGAGCCTTGTCGCATTCCTTTGCACTCACCTAGCGTATCCAAGTGATCTCGTCAATTGGATACAATTTTCTTGCAAAGCGCGATACGATGCCGCATCAATCCCGTATCGTATCCAATTTCATCGATTCCCAAATACAATCACCAACAGGGACGGGACCATGACTTTCAGACAGATTCTGCTTGCCTCGGCGGCGCTCGCCACCCTCGCAGGAGCGGCGCAGGCCGAGAACGTGCTCAAGTGGGGCGCCAACCGGGACATCGGCTCGCTCGACCCCTATTCCTACGGTGACAGCTTCACCATCAACGTGCTGAACCACGTGTACGAGGGGCTGGTGCGCTACAATGCCGACCTCAAGATCGAACCGGCGCTGGCCACCAGTTGGGAAATTCTCGACGACAAGGTCACCTGGCGCTTCAAGCTGCGCGAGGGGGTCACCTTCCACAACGGAAACCCTTTCACCGCCGAGGACGTGGTTGCCTCGCTGCAGCGCGTCAGCCATGAGACCTCGCCGCTGAAGGGCAACCTCCCGGCCTATGTCTCGTCGAAGGTGGTCGATGATCTTACGGTCGACATCACGCTCAACGGCACCTATCCGCTTCTGCTCAACGACCTGACAAATATTCATATTTTCGACAAGGAATGGATGGTCGAGCACGATTCCCTGCTGCCCACCGACATTGGATCGGGCACCGAGGGCTATGCCACCTACAACGCCAACGGCACCGGCCCGTTCAAGGTCGAAAGCCGTCAGCCCGACGCCAAGACCGTCTTCGTCGCGAACGCCGACTGGTGGGATGAGCCGCAACACAATCTCGACCGCATCGAGCTGACCCCGGTGACCTCGGCGGCGACCCGCGTCGCGGCGCTGCTCTCCGGCGAGATCAACTTCACCAATGACGCGCCGGTGCAGGATCTTCCTCGCCTCGCCGCCGCGCCCGACGTCGACGTACTCGAGGGCGTGGACCTGCGCACCGTGATGATCGGCTTTCCCTTCCGCGACACGTTGGTGTCGGGCGAGCCCAACCCCTTCAAGGAAAAATCCGTGCGCGAGGCGCTCTACAAGGCGATCGATCTCGACCTGATCCAGAGCCGGGTGATGCGCGGGAAATCCCGCACCGCCGGTGCGACCGTGGCACCGCCGATCCCTGGATATTCGGAGGAACTGGATACACTTCCTGGATACGATCCCGATGCAGCCAAGGCGCTCCTGGCCGAGGCTGGCGTGCCCGAGGGTCTGCAGTTCGAGTTCAACTGCCTCGCCGATGGGCTGGTGAACGAGGAGCAGTTCTGTCAGGCCATCGCCTCCATGTGGTCGCGCATCGGGCTTGCGCCCAAGCTCGACGTGGCGCCGCGCGCGGTGCAGACGCCGAAGCGGACCAACGGCCAGACCGACATCTACACGCTCGGCTGGGCAACACTGCCGATGCTCGATGCCTACTCGCCGCTACTGCAGATCTTCCACAGCAAAGAGGGCAATTCGGGCGTCTTCAACTGGGGAGGCTGGTCCTATCCCGAGCTGGACGCGCTGATCGACGCGGCCGGCAGCGAGCTCGACACCGACACCCGCCTGTCGCTCGAGACCGAGGCCCTGCAGTTCGTTAAGGACGAGATGATCATGATCCCGCTGCACCAGCAGCCCATGGCCTGGGCGGTGACCGACGAAGTCAGCGAGATGCCGCTCTTCCCCGACAACAAGCCGCGCCTGTGGTTCGCGCAGGTCGGCCAGGGCAGCTGAGACAGGCGCGCGGGGGCACCTGCCCCCGCGTCCTAACCCCTCGAGACAGGATGACAGCCGGTGGGTCCGTCCCGCCCGCAAGACAGGAGTGAGCCATGCTCGCCTTTCTCATCAAGCGCACGGCCAACGCGGCCTTCGTGATGCTCGCCGTGGCGCTGCTGGCCTTCGTGATATTCCGCTTCTTCGGCGATCCCGTCGAGATGATGGTCAACGAGCAGGCAACGCAAGCCGACCGCGCCGAGCTGCGCGAGCGACTGGGGCTGAACGACAGTTTCGTCACCCAGTACACGCGCTTCGTCACCAATGCCGCGCAGGGCGATTTCGGCATCTCCTACCGCAACCAGCAGGACGTGATGGTGCTGATCGGCGAGCGGTTCCCGGCGACCTTCGAGCTGGTGCTTGTGGCCACGGTGATCTCGCTCGTGGTCGGCATCCCGCTCGGGGTGATCACTGCCGTGCACCGCAACTCGCGACTGGCGAACGCGCTGCAGCTGGGTTCGATCGTCGGCGTCTCGCTGCCGAGCTTCGTGGTCGGCATCCTGCTGATCCTCGGCTTCTCGGTCAGTCTCGGCTGGCTGCCCGCCTTCGGGCGCGGCGAGACGGTGGACATCGGCTGGTGGTCGACCGGGCTGCTCACCCCGTCGGGACGCGCGGCGCTGGTGTTGCCCGCGCTCTCGCTCTCGACCTTCCAGATCACCCTGGTGATGCGGCTGGTGCGGGCCGAGATGCTCGAGACCCTGCGCAGCGACTACGTGAAATTCGCCCGCGCACGCGGCGTGCCGAAAGCCCGGGTGCATTGGGTGCACGCGCTACGCAACTGCTTGATGCCGGTGATCACCCTCACCGGCATGCAAATCGGCAACCTCATCGCCTTCGCGCTGGTCACCGAAACGGTGTTCCAATGGCCCGGCATGGGGCTGCTCTTCATCCAGGCGGTGACCTTCGTCGATATCCCGGTGATGGCCGCCTACCTGATGCTCGTTTCCTTCATCTTCGTGCTGCTCAATACGCTGGTCGACGTGACCTATGCCTGGGTCGATCCCCGGCTGCGCGACGATGCCGCCAAAGCCGGAGGGGCCAATGGCTGACATCTCCCCCATGACCGACACTCCGAAGCCCCCCGCAGAGACCGCCCTGCCCCGCCGGACGCGCCTTACCGCGCTGCGCGAGAGCGACCTGTGGTATTCCTTCCGCAGTCATCCCAGCGCGATCTTTGCGGCCTGCCTGCTGGCGCTCGTGGCGCTGAGCGCCCTGCTGGCACCTCTCATCACGCCGCAGGACCCCTACGACCTGGCCGCGCTCGAACTGTGGAACGCCGAGATTCCGCCGATCTGGAACGCGCAGGGGCAATGGCCCTACATCCTCGGCACCGACACGCAGGGCCGCGACATCCTCTCGGCGATCCTCTACGGCTCGCGGATCAGCCTTGTGATCGGCTTTGCTTCGGTCATGGTGGCGCTGGCGGTCGGGCTCTCTCTGGGGCTCATCGCAGGTTACTTCGGCGGCTGGATCGACAACGTGATCATGCGGCTCGGCGACGTGCTGCTGTCTATGCCCTTCATCCTGATCGCCATCCTCATCACCGCCGTCGCCACCGCCGCGCTGCCGACGCACCTCAAGGATGTGCTGGCCGCGCCGATCCTGATCCTCGCCATCGCGGTGCCATCCTGGGTACAATACGCCCGCACCGTACGCGCCTCGGCGATGGTCGAGCGCAAGAAGGATTACGTCAGCGCGGCGCGGCTGATCCGGGTGAAGGCCTGGCGGATCATGCTGCACCACATCCTGCCCAACTGCATGACCCCGATCCTCGTCGCGGCGACGCTGAACTTCGGCCTCGCGATCCTCTCCGAGGCGACGCTGTCCTTCCTCGGCGTCGGCATGCCGCCGGACCAGCCCAGCCTCGGCACGCTGATCCGCGTGGGCAACCAGTACCTCTTCTCCGGCCTGTGGTGGATCGTCGTGTTTCCCGCGATCCAGCTGTGCCTGATCGTCCTGTCGGTCAACATGATCGGCGACTGGCTGCGCGATGCGCTCAACCCGAAACTGAGATGACCATGACTGCAAAGACCCTCAAGAACGTGCGCCCGATGGGCGCTCCTGCCACCGACCTGCACATCGTGGACGGCCGCTTTGCCGCCGCCGCGCCCGAGGGTGCCGAGGTCATCGACTGCGGCGGTCGCATCCTGATCCCCGGGCTGGTCGAGGCACACACCCATCTCGACAAGTCACTGCTCGGCCTGCCTTGGTACCGCAACGAGGTCGGCCCGCGGCTGATCGACAAGATCGACAACGAACGCGAGGTGAAGGTCTCGCTCGGGCTCGACCCGCAGGTGCAGAGCGAGCGGCAGGCGATCCTGTCGATCAGCCATGGCACCACCCACATTCGCAGCCACGTCGATGTCGACACCCACCACGGGCTGCGCGGAATCGAGGGCGTCATGGCCACGCGCGAGAAACTGGCGGGCTACGTAGATATCGAGATCGTCGCCTTCCCGCAGTCCTCGATGATGCCGCGACCCGGCACGGTCGAATTGATGGATGAGGCGCTGGCGCTCGGCGCCGACGTTGTCGGCGGCATCGACCCCTGCGGCATCGAGCGCGACCCCAAGGGGCATCTCGATGCGGTGTTCCGGCTCGCCGAAAAGCATGGCAAGCCGATCGACATCCACCTGCATGAGCGTGACCTGATGGGTGGGTTCTCGATGGAAGAGATCATCGGCCGGACCCGAGCCCAGGGGATGCAGGGCAAGGTCACCGTCAGCCACGCCTTCTGCCTCGGCATGAGTGACCGTGCCTATGTCGCATCGCTGCACGAGCAGCTCGCCGAAGAGCGCATCCACATCATAACCACCGCGCCGGCCTCGGCGCCGGTGCCGCTGGTCAAGGAGCTAAAGGCGGCGGGCATCCTCACCGGCGCGGGTTCGGACGGCATCCGCGACACCTGGGGACCCTATGGGAACGCCGACATGCTGGAACGGGCGATGTTCGTCGGGCTGCGCAACAACCTGAGACGCGACGACGAGGTCGAACTGGCGCTGTACATCTGCACCCATGGCGGCGCCGCGATCATGGAAGTCGAGGGCTACGGACTGGAACCCGGCGATCAGGCCGATGCCGTGCTGGTCGAGGGCGAGACGCTGGCAGAGGCGGTCGCACTGCGCGCGCCCCGGTCGCTGGTGCTCAAACGCGGCATGGTCGTCGCGCGGGGCGGCAAAGCCGTGATCGACGCGCCATGAGCCGCACCCTGCTCTCGGCCCGCTGGGTCATCGGTCACGAGGACGGCCGCCACGTCGTGCACGAGAACGGGGTGGTGGTGATCGAGGGCTCCCGCGTGTTGCACGTGGGGCGCGGCTTCGACGGTGAGGTCGCGCAGCGCGTGGACTACGGGGAGGCTGTGATCTCGCCCGGGTTCATCGACCTCGACGCGCTTTCGGACCTCGATACGACCATCCTGGGCTATGACAATGGCCCCGCGTGGAAGACGGGCCGGGTTTGGCCCGAGAGCTACGTCGCGCGCGGCCCCTACGAGATGTACTCGCCCGAAGAGCTGGCCTTCCAGAAGCGCTTTGCCTTCGCGCAGCTTATTCGCAACGGCATCACCACCGCCCTGCCCATCGCGTCGCTGTTCTACCGCGCGTGGGGTGAGACCGTGGCCGAGTTCGACGCTGCCGCACAGGCCGCCGAGGAGCTGGGGCTGCGCGTCTATCTCGGCCCCGCCTATCGCACCGGCGGGCAGGTCACCAACGAGGCGGGCACGATCCGCGCCATCTACGACGAACCGCGCGGGCTGCAGGGGCTGGAGGACGCTGCGGCCTTTGCCGCGCGCATCGACGGCACCGCAGGCGGCCGCATCCGCGCGATGTTCGCCCCGGACCGGATCGAGACCTGCACCGAAGAGCTCTTGCGCCGCACCCAGGCGCTTGCCGCAGAGATGGGTGCGCCGGTACGTCAGCATTGCTGCCAGTCGCCCACCGAGCTGCGGCTGGTGCAGGAGCAGCATGGCACCACGCCGATCGACTGGCTCGACCGGATCGGCGCGCTGGAAAGCAACTGGCTGCTGCCACATGGAACCCATGCCTCGGAGCGCGACTTCGCACTGATCGCCGAGCGCGGCGCAACACTGGTCCATTGCCCGCTGGTTTCTGCGAGGCACGGTGGCCTGCTGCGCTCCTTCCCGGCCTGCCGGGCGCGCGGCATCAATATCGGGCTCGGCACCGACACCTGGCCGCCGGACATGGTCCTCAACATGCAGATCGGCATGATGGCCGCGCGGATTGCCGGCGCCGACGCTCTGCGCAGCGAGGAAATGTTCGACGCGGCCACGCTGGGTGGCGCGCGCGCGCTTGGCCGGACCGATCTCGGCCTGCTCGCGCCCGGAGCCTGCGCCGACATAACGGTGATCGACCTCGGCCGCACGCTGCAGACCCCCGACCCGGTACAGAGCCTGATGACCTCGGCCTCGGGGCGTGACGTGCGCGATGTCTGGATCGACGGGCGCCGCGTGATGACCGACCGCAGGATTCCCGGTTGCGACGAGGACGCCGACATGGTCCGCGCGCAGGCGCAGTTCAACGGCCTGATCGCCAAGTACCCCGACCGCACCGCCGGCCATCCGCCGGTGACCGAGATCTTCCGCCCCAGCTACGCAAGGAGCGAGCGATGACCGACCCTGTTCTGGACGTGCGCGGATTGCGCGTCGAGTTTCCCACCCGCCGCGGCGTGCTCACCGCCGTGGATGATATCTCGCTGACCATCGGGCGCGGCGAGATCCTTGGCGTCGTCGGCGAGTCCGGTGCCGGCAAATCGATGACCGGCATGGCGATCCTCGGCCTGCTCGAGCCGCCGGGCCGCATCGCCGCCGGCGAGATCCGCCTTTCGGGCACCCGCATCGACACGCTGACCGAGAGCGAGATGCAGAAGGTGCGCGGCCGTCGCATCGGCGCGATCTTCCAGGACCCGCTGACCTCGCTCAACCCGCTGTTCAGGGTCGGCGATCAGCTCGTCGAGACCATTCGCCTGCACACCGATCTGAGCAAAAGTGCCGCCCGCGCCCGCGCGCTCGAGCTTATGCGCGAGGTCGGCATTCCGGCGGTCGAGGAGCGCATCGACAACTACCCGCACCAGTTTTCCGGCGGCATGCGGCAGCGCATCGTGATCGCGCTGGCGCTCTGTGCCGAGCCTGAACTTATCATCGCCGACGAACCGACCACCGCGCTCGACGTGTCGATCCAGGCGCAGATCACCGCGCTGCTCAAGCGGCTCTGTCGCGAGCGCGGAACGGCGGTCATGCTGGTGACCCATGACATGGGGGTGATCGCCGAAACCGCCGACCGGGTGGCGGTGATGTACGCAGGGCGGCTGGCCGAGCTCGGCGCGGTCGAGGACGTGGTGCGCCGTCCGCGTCACCCCTACACCGAGGGGCTGATGGGCTCGATCCCCAGCCTGCGCAAGGACATGGACGAGCTGCAGATGATCCCGGGCGCGATGCCGCGGCTCAACAGCATACCGCAGGGATGCGCTTTCAACCCGCGATGCGCCCATGCCGGACCGCGCTGCCGCCGTGACACGCCGCGGCTGGAAACCACCGGCGCCGCCTGCTGGCTCGCCCTGACCGGAGAAACCGCATGACCCGACCGATCCTCGAAGTCGACGCGCTGGAGCGCCGGTTCGACGTCTCCGCCCCCTGGCTCAACCGCCTGCTCGAAGGCAAGCCGCGGCGCACTCTGCGCGCTGTCGACGGGGTGGATTTCGATATTCAACTCGGCCAGACGCTGGCGCTGGTCGGCGAGTCCGGCTGCGGCAAGTCGACGATCGCCAAGCTGGTCACCGGGCTGCACGCGCCCTCCGGCGGCGCGATCCGCTTCAACGGAGATCCCGACAAGATGCAGATGATCTTCCAGGACCCCTATGCCTCGCTCAACCCGCGCTGGCGGGTCGGTCGGATCATCGCCGAGCCGCTGCGCACGCTGCGCCCCGAGACGCCCGAGCCGCAGGTTATGGCCCGCGTTGATGAGCTTCTGCGCACCGTGGGTCTCGCGCCCGCCGATGCCGCCAAGTTCCCCCACGAATTCTCGGGAGGCCAGCGTCAGCGCATCTCGATCGCCCGCGCGCTGGCAGGCGAGCCGGAGTTCCTCGTCTGCGACGAGCCCACGTCGGCGCTTGACGTCTCGGTGCAGGCGCAGGTCCTCAACCTCATGAAACGTCTGCAGAAAGAAATGGGGCTCACCTACCTCTTCATCAGCCACGACCTGTCGGTGGTACGCCACATGGCCGACGTGATCGCCGTGATGTACCTCGGGCGGGTCGTCGAGATCCAACCGACCGCCGATCTCTTTGCCCGCCCGCTGCATCCCTACACGCGCATGCTGCTCGACACGATCCCCGACCTCGAAGCCCCGAAGCGCGACCGCGCGCCGATGGGCGGCGAAGTGCCCTCGCCGGTGTCGCCGCCCCCCGGATGCAGCTTCCACCCGCGCTGCCCGATTGCCCTTGATCGCTGCAAGCGCGAACGGCCGCAGCGCGAGATGCGCGTCCATGATCGCCGCGTTGCCTGTTTCGCCGCCGAGGAGAGCGCCGATGTTTGAAGACCGCTTCCTCTGCCGTGCCATCGAGATCTCTGCACAGGCGCTGACCACGCCGGGTACGGAACCCTTCGGCGCGGTGGTGGTCCGCGACGGGGAGATCGTGGGCGAGGGCATCAATCGCTCGGTGCTCAACCATGATCCGACCTCGCATGGCGAGACCGAGGCGATCCGCGATGCCTGCCGCAATCTCGGCACCGTCGATCTGCGCGGCGCGGCGCTCTACTCCAGTTGCGAGCCCTGCCCGCTCTGCGTCGCCGCGATGCTGATCTGCGGGGTGTCGGAGCTCTACTACGCGGCGGACATGGCGCAGGCGGGTGCGGCGCTCGGGGAGTTGCCGGAAAGCGCCCGTTTTCCCATCGACGTCGATCGCATGCTGGCACAATGCGGGCTGCCCGCGCCGGAGCGGGGAATGGTCAGCGCCCGGCACCGCGATGCTGAAGCCGCGCATATCCTGCAAAAGTGGGCCCACCAGGCATCCGGCGCTTCCGACCCAGCTCGCGAAACCTGATCGCCGAAGGCGACAACATTCGTACAAGTAGAACGTTCAACCTAGCTGAATTCCAATTGCGTTCCGCCGGTGTCCCTGCTGCCAACGGTCGGCACCGATCACCGCTGCAAAGCGGCAATGGATCGCTTTTCAATTGACCGGCCTTGCCTCTCTCAGAGACGGCGCGGAGACTTCTCGCGAACGAGGTACCGGCCCTGTCCAACCGGCCCGATCTCTTCCGCCTCCATGTAGACCGTGCGCCCGCGCAGGATCGTGCGCACCGGCCATCCGGTGATGTCCATTCCTTCGTAGGGCGTGTAATCCGCGCCGTGGTGCATATGCTCCTGGCGAACCACCCCGCGGCGGTCCGGGTCCCACAGCGTGATGTCGGCATCCGCACCGATCACCAGCGCACCCTTCCTAGGGTACATGCCGTAGAGCTTCGCGGGGTTGGTGGAGGTCAGGGCGACGAAGCGCTCCAGGCTGATGCGGCCCTTCGAGACTCCCTCGGAGAAGAGGATCGGCAGACGCGTCTCGACGCCGGGGATGCCGTTCGGCACCCATTTGAAGGAGGTGCGGGCACGCGGCGTATCCTTGCCCCTGCCCTCGGCATCCTCGAAGTAGAAGGGGCAGTGATCCGATGAGAAAAGGTCGAAGGTGCCGTCCCGCAGCCCCTGCCAGATCGCCTCTTGGCTGTCGCGGTCGCGCGGCGGCGGCGAGCAGACGTATTTCGCCCCCTCGAAGTCCATGTTCAGCCCCTTGAGGTCGTCCCTGGTCAGCGCGATGTACTGGGGGCAGGTTTCGGCGAAGACGTTCAGCCCGCGTCGCTTGGCCCATTGGATCTGCTCCATTGGATCGCGGCCCGAGACATGCACGATCACCACCGGCACATCGACCAGTTCGGCATGGCTGATGGCGCGGTGCGTTGCCTCGCGCTCGGCGACCTGGGCATGGGCCTCGGCGTGAAAGTACGGCGCGGTGCGGCCGCTCTCCTCGAGCTTGCGGGTCATGTACTTGATCGCGTCGTGGCCCTCGGCGTGGACCATCACCAGCGCTCCCTCGCGCCGGGCAACGTCGAAGACCTCGAGCAGCTCGGCGTCGTTCAGGACCATGTCGTCGTAGGTCATGAAGACTTTGAAGGAGGTGTAGCCTTCACGCACCAGCGCGGGCAGTTCCTGCCCGAGCACCTGGGGTGTGGGGTCGGTGATGATCATGTGGAAGGACACGTCGCACCAGCATTGTCGTTCCGCCAGCGCATGGTAGTCCGCGACTGCCTGACGCAGGGATTGTCCGCGCCGCTGCAACGCGAACGGCAGGACCGTGGTGTTGCCCCCGGCCACCGCCGAGCGTGTGCCCGAGGCGAAGCCATCGGCCATGACGGTGCCGTCGCCCTGCGCCTGCGCGAGATGGACATGGGCGTCGATGCCGCCGGGCAGCAGCAGCAGACCGGTGGCATCGATCTCCTCGGCACCGCCCTCGATGCAGTCAGCGATCTGGGTGATCTTGCCGCCTGTCACGGCGAGGTCGGCGCGGAAGCGGTCCGCGGCGGTCACGATCGTGCCGCCGCGGATCACGAGGTCGGGCCGCGGCCCGCTCATGCCGCAGCTTCCCGCGTCAGGATGCCGGGCAGTGCAGAGAGCATACGTTCGAGCTCGGCCAAGGAGTTGTAGTGTACCATGGAGACCCGCACGACGCCGTCATCATGGTCTTCGCTCAGAAGCTCCGCGAGCCGGCGCGAATGGAAGTCCCCGTAGCGGATGGCGATCTTGTAATCGTCCATCGCACGGGCAACCGCCCCCGACCTCACGCCCTCGACCCGGAAAGAGATGGTCGGCACGCGCAGATTTCCGTCATTTCGCGCATCACCGATGACACGGCAGTCGTTCCGCGCGCGCAGCCAGTCCAGAAGGCGGTTTGTCAGTACCTCTTCCTGCCTGGCGATGGCCCCAAACCCGGCCTCGAAGAGCGCCCGCCCCTCCGCATCCGAGCCGGCGCAGCGACCGAGCGCCTGGATGTACTCAACAACCGCCGTCACGGAGTAGGCCAGCTCGTAGTTGGGGTTGCCCGGCTCGAGCTTCCCGGGGACTTTATCCTTGCCATAGAAGTAATGATAGAGACCGTCGAGCTCGGCCAGCAGCTCGTATTTTCCATACATGATCGCGGTATGCGGCCCGTAGCATTTGTAGAGGCTGAAGATGTAGTAATCGACGTCCCAGCCGGTCACGTCGATGGCACGGTGCGGCGCGTAGGCGACGCCGTCGACGCAGATCTTCGCACCGCGCGCATGCACGAACTCGGCGATCTCGGCCACCGGATTGATCTGGCCGAGGATGTTCGAGACATGGTGAACGCAGACCAGCTTCGTGCGTGGGCCCATCAGGGGCGCGAGGTCCTCGAGCCTCAGGCGCATGGAGGCGGTATCGAAGGGCCAGACCTTGATCACCACGCCGAACTCGCGCAGCCGTTCCCACGGGCCGATGTTGGACTCGTGGTCGGCATGGGTGACGATGATCTCGTCTCCCGGTTCGAACTGGCTGCGCATGGCCGCCGCAAGCGTCTGAACGAGCGCCGTGGTCGAGGGGCCAAAGACGATCTCCTCCGGCCGTGCGGCATTGACGAAGGTCTGCGCCGCGCGGCGTCCGTCCATCAGGGCCTGTGCCGCGAGCTGCGAGATCTCGTAGCTGCCGCCGATCTGCACGTCGCGGTGGGTCAGGAACTCGACGATCCGATCAATGGCCCCCTGCAGTGTCTGCGAGCCGCCGGCATTGTCGAAAAACGCCCAGTCCTTGGCCAGCGCGGGAAACTGGCCGCGCACGAAGCCCATGTCGAGCTGATCTTGATAGTCTGACATCGCCTGTCCCTGTGTCTTTCTTGGTGTGTCTTGTTCAGTGGTCCAGCACGGCGTGCAGGAAGTTGCGAGTGCGCGTCTCGCGCGGGGCCGAGAAGAACTCCGCGGGCGGCGCGCTCTCGATCACCTCGCCGCCGTCCATGAAGATCACGCGGTCGGCGACCTGCCGGGCGAAGCCCATCTCATGGGTCACCACCACCATGGTCACGCCGGTCTGCGCGAGGTCGCGCATCACGTCGAGCACCTCGCCGACCATCTCGGGGTCGAGCGCCGAGGTGGGCTCGTCGAAGAGCAGCACCTGCGGCTCCATTGCCAGCGCCCGGGCGATCGCCACGCGCTGCTGCTGGCCGCCCGAGAGGCCGCTGGGATACTTCTCGGCCTGCGAGGCCAATCCCACCCGCGCGAGCAGCTGGTCGGCCTGCGCCGCGGCGGCGGTCTTGCTCGTACCCCGCACGCGGCGGGGTGCGAGCATGATGTTCTGCCGCACGGTGAGATGCGGGAAGAGGTTGAAGCTCTGGAAGACCATGCCGACCTCGGCGCGCACCTTGGCGAGATTGGCACCGGGCAGCACCGGCACGCTGTCGACGTGGATAGCGCTCTCGGTCGAGAAATCCTCGAGCCGGTTGATGCAGCGGATCAAGGTCGATTTCCCGGAGCCCGAGGGGCCGACCACGCAGACCACCTCGCCGCGCGCGATCTCGAGGTCGATGCCACGCAGCGCATGATAGTGGCCGTAGTACTTCTGCAGGTTTCGGATGCTGATATATCCCGGCATCAGGCTTTCCCCCGGCTGAGCCGCCGTTCCAGCCGCGAGACAAGCAGAACCAGCGGCAGGAGGAAGGCGAGGTAGATCGCGGCGGCACCGATCAGCGGGCTCGGGTTGGCCGCAAGCGCTTGCGCCTGCGTTGCCTGCTTCAGCAGATCGGGCATCGCCACGACCGAAGCCAGCGCCGTATCCTTGACCACGTTGATCGAATTGTTGGTGAGTGGCGGGATCACCATGCGGATCGACTGCGGCAGGATCACGTCGACCATCGTCTGTCGGTGCCCCAAGCCCAGGGCAGCGGCGGCTTCGAACTGGCCCTTGGGGATCGCCTCGATGCCGGAGCGGAATATCTCGGCGGTATAGGCACCCGAGACCATGGTCAGCGCGGTCATCGCCGAAACAAATGGCGAGAGCCGCACCCCTATGAAGGGCAGCGCGTAGTAAACAATGATGAGCAGCACCAGCAGCGGGATCGACCGGAACACGTCGATGTAGATGCGTGTCAGGATCCGCACCGGGGACACCGCGTAGAGCCGCATCATGCAAAGCGCGAGCCCGAGCACCAGGCCTGCGAGAATGCTTGCGGCGCCCAGCTCGAGCGTGAGCCAGAGCCCCTTGAGCAGCATCGGAAAGCTGCGGGCGAGCACCTCGAGATTGAAGAAGGTTTCGAACAAGTCCATCGGGATCCCCTGCTGTGACCCGGGCACCGGGGCGCCCGGGTCACGCGCAATTACTTGGCGGTCGGCATGTCGAGGACGGTGGCTGTCGAAGTTCCGGCCTCGGGCGCTGCGCCGAACCACTTCTCATGCATCTCTGCGAGGATGCCATCTTCCTTCAGTCCGCTGAGGATCTCATTGACCTCGGTGGCCAGTTCCGCGTCCTTGGCGAACATGAAGGAGTATTTCTCCCCGGTCTCGATGCGCTGAACGACCTCCAGCGCCGGCTTGTCCCTCACGTAGTACTGGAGCGCCGGGATGTCGGAGATATAGCCGTCAATCCGCCCCGCGGTCAGATCGAGCATCGCCGGTTGCAGCCCTTCGTAACGGCGGATGTCGGCAAAGCCGTATTCCGCAGCGTGCTCGGTGGCCCACATGTCGCCGGTCGAGCCGGTGTCGACCCCGACGACCTTGTCCTTCATTTCTTCCAGCGACGCGGGACCTTCGGCGGCCACGGTCAGCGACTGGTCGCTGTCGTAATAGGGCTGGGCGAAGCTCACCGACTGCAGGCGCTCGTCGGTGATGGTGATCGAGGACATGGCCATGTCGATGCGGCCCGACTGCACCGCGGAGAACAGCCCGTTGAACGGGATATTGACGATTTCCACGTCGCGGCCGAGCTGCGCGGCCACGGCATTTGCAAGGTCGACCTCGAAGCCGACAAACGCACCGCTCTCATCCTGAAACTCCCACGGCACGTTGCCGATGTTTGCGCCGACCTCCAGCGTCTCCTGCGCCTGCGCGGCGCCACCGAGGGCCGTGGCCATGATCCATGTCGGAACGATGAGTTTCCTAAGCATTGTTTTCTCCCTGTTGTTATGCCGCCCGTAGCGGTTTCTTGCATACTGGTCCGACCGGTCATACCGGTATGATCACGCTGGCAAGATATTTGCAATTGTGCAATCAATAAATTTGGCATGGCGCACGCCGTCGCCGCAGGGACTGCTCAATTCGAGGACGGAGCGATGGAAGAGGACTATGGAAAGCTGCCGGTCACGGAGGTCGTCACGCGCCGGATCCAGGAGATGATCCGCAGCGGCGAATTCCCGCCCGATGCCAAGCTTCCCTCGCAGCGCATCCTGTCGGAGCGGCTCGGCGTCTCTCGGGCCTCACTGCGCGAGGCGCTTCTGACGCTCGAAACGCTCGGGCTGATCCGCACCCTGCCCGCGCGCGGCACCTTCGTCAGGGGCGAGGGCACACAGGCGCCCAAGGCCGGGCAGAACTGGCGCCACGACGCTCGCTTCTCGATCACCGAGGTCTTCCAGACCCGGCTCGTCATCGAGTGCGAGATGTGCCGGCTCGCCGCCCCGGTGATGACCAAAGCTCGACTGGAGGAACTTGCCGAAGCCGCACGCACCTTCGAGGTGGCCTGGCGAAACGGCGATTTGCTGGCGCATGTCGAGGCCGACCTCACCTTCCACTCGCTGATCGCGGATGCCTGTCCGAACGCCATGCTTCGGATGTTCTACCAATCGATCCATGACGTGCTGAGCGAGAGCCAGCGAGTCCCGATCCCGAACACGGAGGTCTCGCGCATGGAGGCCTCGATCTCCGAGCACCACGCCATCTTTGCCGCCCTCACGGCGGGCGACGGCCCAGCGGCGGCGGAGGCGATGCGCACCCATATCGGCAATACGGCGTCGATCGCTGGGGTCAAAGTCATGCCACGGGAACCAGGACACAGCTGAGGTCCATGCCGCCGAAGGTCACGCTTGGGCCACCGTAAAAAGCGCTTCCGAAACTTCGCCGGATGGACCTAGTGCGACAGGCATCTAAGGAACCGCTGCAGCCGCGCGTCCTTCGGCGCCCCGAAAGCCTGCTAGGGCGCCCCTGCCTCGACGATCTTGCCGTCATGCATGAAGATCACGCGGTCGGCTATCTCGCGGGCGAACTGCATCTCGTGGGTAACGATCAGCATGTTCTGTTTGCGCTCGGCAACCCAGCGCATCAGGTCGAGCACATCACCCACCCACTCCGGGTCGAGCGCAGAGGTCGGCCCGTCGAACAGCATCAGTTCTGCACCGATGGCCATGGCTCGCCCGATGCCGATTATAGGATGGCCCACCCTTCACCGCCCTTGAGGTATCCTCCTGGCATCGAAGGAGAGGGAGAAAGCAATGAAGGTATCGGTCATCGGAATTGATCTCGGCAAGAACTCCTGCAGCTTGGCAGGAATGGATGAAACAGGGCGCCTGGTCTTTCGAAAGCGGGCGAGCCGTTCTGGTCTCGTCGAGACAGTTGGGAAGCATCCCGGCTGTATGGTCGCGATGGAGGCTTGTTGCGGGGCGCATCATCTCGGCCGGGTCTTCGCGGAGCTTGGGCACGAGGTGCGCCTGATGTCACCTGAATATGTCCAGCCCTACGTAAAAGCTCAGAAGAACGATGACCGTGATGCAGAGGCGATCGCTGAAGCTGCGACGCGTCCGACTATGCGCTTCGTGCCGGTGAAGACACAGGCACGATCAGACCTCCAGTCCCTGCACCGAGCACGTGCGCGCGACAGATCTGTCCAGGCGAGCGCAATGCGATTGCCACCTCCCGACTGGTCCCGCCAGGATCAGACGCGCAACGCCGGCAGGCCGACGCCGGTGGACTGGAAACCGCCGTCCGAGGCGATGGTCTGGCCGGTCACGTAGCTCGCCTTCTCCGTGCACAGGAAAACGATCACCGAGGCGATCTCGTCCTCCGAGCCGTAGCGGTTGAGCGGGATGGCGTCGTGATAGGCCGCGATGATCTCGGGCGAATGCACCGCCATCGCGAGTTTCGTGCGCACCGGGCCGGGCGCAACGCAGTTGGCGCGGATGCCGTATTCGCCCAGCTCCGCCGCCTGTTGCTGCGTGAGCTGGATCACCCCGGCCTTGGAGGTGCCATAGGCCACCCGCAGCGTCGAGGCGCGCAGGCCGGAGATCGACGCGATGTTGACGATGGCGCCCTGCACCTGCTTCAGGTGCGGCACCGCCGCTTGCGAACACAGGAAGACGCCGTCGAGGTTGGTCGCCATCACGGTGCGCCAGCGTTCGAAGGTGGTCTCCTCGATGGGGCCGAAATCGGCGACCCCGGCGTTGTTCACCAGCGCGTCGATGCGGCCGAACTTTTCGGCCACCTCGTCGATCATCGCCGCCACCTGCTCGGGCTGCGAGACGTCGCAGACCACCGGCAGCACGTTCTCGAGCGGCCCGGCCTCGGCCATCAGCACCTCGGCGTCGCGGTCGATCATCGCCACGCGGCGACCCTCGGCGAGGAACTGCTTGGTCGTGGCAAGCCCGATGCCGCGTGCGGCGCCGGTGACGATGGCTGTCTTCTGGGCGGTCTTTTCGGTCATGGGATACTCCTCAGTTGGCGGGGCCGAGCAGGCCGAGAGAGAGTTGCGGAACGGCGCCGATCACCGCCAGCCCGATCACGCAGACCAGCAGGAAGGGCAGCGCGCCGCGGGCGACGCGCTCGATCGGCAGGCGGGTGACATTGGCGGCGACGTAGAGGTTGATGCCCACCGGCGGGGTGATCAGCCCGATGGCGAGGTTGACCATGACCAGCACGCCGAACCAGACCGGATCCCAGCCCAGCTCGCGCACCACCGGCATGAAGATCGGCAGGCAGATGAACATCACCGTCACCGCGTCCATGAACATCCCGGCGATCAGCAGGATCAGCATGATGACCAGCAGGATCACCGCCTCGTTGCCCGACAGGCCGAGCAGCGCGCCCGAGTAGCTGCCGACCAGATCCTCCACCGTCACCACCCAGCCGAAGAGACTGGCATAGGCGACGACGAGCATCACGGTGGCCGAGGAGGCGGCGGCATTGCAGAGCGAGGCGTAGAGGCCGGAGAGGGTCAGCGTGCGGTAGATCAGCCCGCCGACCAGCAGCGCGTAGACCGTGGCGACCAGCGCGGCCTCGGTCGGGGTGAAGATGCCCGAGTAGATGCCGCCGAGGATGACGACCGGCGTCATCAGGCCCCAGAAGCTTTCCTTGAACGACAGCCACAGGCGCGCGCCGTAGGACCTGTCGGCGTGCCGCGTAGGGCTCAGCTTTTCCAGCGACGGCGCATCTCCGGCCCTCGGCTTGGCGAAGGGCAGCGTCAGGAGCATCATGCCGCCCATGAAGAGACCGGGCAGGATGGCGGCGAGGAAGAGGTGCGAAATCGAGGTCTCGGCGATCACCCCGTAGATCACCAGCCCGATCGACGGCGGGATGACGATCGACAGCGCCGCGCCGGTGCAGACAAGGCCCGCGGCGTAGGGTTTCGGATAGCCGTCCTCTTCCATGCCCTTGATGATCATCGGGCCGATGGCGGCGACCGAGGCCGGGCCGGAGCCGCTCACCGCGCCCCAGAACAGGCACACGGTGGTGCCGACCACGCCCATGCCGCCGGGGGTGCCGCCGATCAGCACGCGGAAGAAGCGGATCATCCGCTCGGCGATGCCCAGCGAGCCCATGAGCGTGCCCGCGAGGATGAAGAAGGGAATGGCCAGCAACGAGAACTTGGTGATGCCGGTGGCGATGAGATCGCCCGCCAGCTCGAGGCCGAAGCCGATCTGCCACATGGCGTAGAGCGCCGAGAGACCGAGCGAGAAGGCCACCGGCACGCGCAGCGCCAGCAGGATGAAGAACAGGATCACCATCTCGGTGCCTGCGGGAAGTCCGGGGATCAGGTCATACATCGGGGATGACCTCGTGATCCTCGCCGGTGCGCCAGACCACCCAGGCGTGCTGCAGGTAGCGCACCAGCACCAACGCAAAGCCGAAGGGCACCGCGGCCTGATAGTACCACGCGGGGATCTGCAGCCCGTAAGAGCGCATGCCGTTGCCCATCATGTTGGTCATCGCCTGCCAGGAGAACCACGCCGAGAGAACCAGCAGCAGCGCCGAGGCCAGCACCGACAGCGCAAAGACCACCCGCCGCGCCGGGCGCGGCAGCAGGTCGTGCACGAGGCCCACGGCCAGGTGCTCGCCGCGCCGCGCCGCGATGGCGGCGCCGAAGATGGTGAGCAGCAGGAAGCCGTTGGTCAGCAGCTCCTCGGTGGCGGCCAGCGAGTAATGCGTGCCGTAGCGCACCACCACATTGGCAAAGCCGAGAAAGGTCATGGCCAGGAAGAGCACCGCGCAGATGATCTTCTCGGCCTCGCGCAGGATGAAGGCCATTGCCCCTCCCTTGGATCAGCAGGCGAGTGTCAGCGGAACGAAGCGCGTGTCCCCGCGGGGACACGCCGTGTTGCGGGCGTTACTTCGCGCCGTCGATGGCGGTCTGGAAGCTCTGCACCAGCTCGGGGCCGACCTTGGCCGCCCATTCGTCGAAGGCGGGCTGGGTGGCTTCCTTGAAGGCGGCCAGCTCCTCGGCCGACGGCTCGTAGACCTCCATGCCCTTCTCGCGCAGGAAGTCGATGCCGGTGGCGGTGGCCTCGCGGCTGATCTCGCGCTGGTAGCTCATGGCCTCGGTCGCGGCGGTCTTCAGCTTGTCCTGGGTCTCGGCGTCATAGCTGTCCCATTTCTTCTGGCTGATGCCGATGAAAATCGGGTCGTAGGAATAATGCCAGGTGGTCAGGTATTTCTGCACCTCGTAGACCTGCTGCGGGATGATCACCGCGCCGATCGGGTTTTCCTGACCATCCACCACGCCCTGCTGCAGCGCGGTCATCGTCTCGCCCCACTGCATCTGCTGCGGGTTGGCGCCGAGCGCGTTCATCACGTCGATGTACATCGGGCCGGCGACCCGCATGTTGAGGCCCTTCATGTCCTCGGGAGTCTTCACCGGGCGGGTGTTGTTGGTCACCTCGCGGAAGCCGTTTTCGCCCCAGGCCAGCACGATGATGCCCTTCTCGGCGAGGATCGCGGCGAGCTGTTCGCCCGGCGCGCCCTGCGTGGTGGCATCGACCTGCGCGTAATCGGCATAGAGATAGGGCAGCGAGAAGGCCGCCATCTCGGGCACCAGCGGGGTCACGTTGATCGCCGAGGTCACCACCAGATCGAGCGCGCCGCGGCCGACCATCTCGGCCTGGCGCATCTGGTCGCCGCCGGCGAGTTGGGCATTGGGGAAGACCCGCACGGTCAGGTCACCGCCGGTCGTCTCCGACAGCAGCTCGGCGAACTTGTCGGCGCCCTTCTGCCAGGTCGTGGTGTCCCCGGTGTTGTGCGACAGGCGCAGGGTCTCGGCGGCAGCCGCGCCGACCATCATCGCGCCCGCAAGCACGGTTGCCAGGGCAGTGCTGCCCAGTTTCGCGAAAGTCATTCTGTCCTCCCAGAGTCTTCGGGCCGTCTTCGCCCTCGTCCCGCGCGGCCTCCCTGCCCCGCCTGACGATCCACATCATGGAACAGTTTCATTGCCACGGACAAGAAGAACTTGCAATATTGTGAAAGGAACAAAATATTGCGGGCAACTTTGCGAAGTCTCGTGGGAGGAGGCGGGCCGTAGAAGGTCCATATTATGGAACAGGTGAAGGCAGAAAACGGTGCCCTCGCAGGCAGCCAGAGCGTCGACCGCGCGCTGGCGCTGCTCGGAATGGTCGGGCGCCGCCCGCTCGATGGCGCGAGCCTTGGCGAGCTGGTCGCCGAGTCCGGTCTCAACAAGCCCACCGTCCGCCGCCTGATGCTGGCGCTGATCCGCAACGGCATGGTCGAGCAGAACGAGGACAGCCGGCGCTACTTCCTCGGCGAAGAATCCTATATTCTCGGGACCTTCGCCGCACATCGCCACGGGCTTCTGGAACTGTCCTTCGAAACCCTCGCGCGGCTGGCGCAGGACACCGGGGACGCCGCCTTCCTGTCGATCCGGCGCGGTTTCTCCTCTCTCTGCCTGCACCGCGAGGAAGGCACCTATCCGATCCGCACTTACGCGCTGATGACCGGGCGGCTGCACCCGCTGGGCGTTGGCGCGGGCTCGCTGGCGATGCTTGCCGCCTTGCCCGACACAGAGGTCGAGGCCGCCCTCGCCGCCAATGCCGCGCGGCTGGAGGAGGACTACCCCGGCCTGCCGCCGGAGCAGATTCGCGCCCGGGTCGCCGAGACACGGGCCAAGGGCTACGCGCTGAACCCCGGTCTGGTGTTTCCCGACTCATGGGGCATGGGCGTCGCCCTGCGACGCCCGGACGGCGCATTGGCCGGCGCGCTGTCGCTGGCCGCCATCGAAAGCCGCATGCAGCAGCCGCGCCGGGAGGAGCTTTTGGCGCAGCTCAAGGCGGCGGCGCAGGAGATAGAAGGCACGCTCGCGCAGCTCTACGCCGCGCGCACCCGCATTTGAGGAGGACATGATGCGAGACCCACAGATCGTCGGTTGGGGCCACACGCCCTTTGGCAAATCCGAGCACCCCGACACCGAAAGCCTGATGGCCGCCGCCGTGAGCGAGGCGCTGGAGCACGCCGGGATCACCCCCGAGGACGTCGACGGCATCTTCACCGGCGTGTTCAACAACGGCTTCTCGCAGCAGGATTTTCAGGGCGCGCTGGTGGCCATGGGCGACGCGCGTTTCGCCCATACCCCCGCCACCCGCTACGAGAACGCCTGCGCCACCGGGTCCGCCGCCCTGCATGGCGCGATGGATTTCATCGCCGCCGGGCGCGGCCGCATCGCGCTGGTGGTGGGCGCCGAGAAGATGACCGCCACCCCCACGGCCGAGGTCGGCGATATCCTTCTGGGCGCCAGCTATTGCAAGGAAGAAGCGGACATCAGCGGCGGCTTCGCCGGGCTCTTCGGGCAGATCGCGGGCAGCTATTTCCAGCGCTACGGCGACAAGAGCGAAGAGCTGGCGATGATCGCCGCCAAGAACCATTCGAACGGCATGGCCAACCCGCTGGCGCATATGCGCAAGGATTTCGGCACCGCCTTCTGCAACACCGTATCGGACAAGAACCCGATCGTCGCGGGGCCGCTGCGGCGCACCGACTGCTCGCTGGTGTCAGACGGGGCGGCGGTGCTGGTGCTCGCCGATCCCGAGACCGCGGCCGAGATGAAGCGCGCCATCGCCTTCCGCGCCCGCAGCCACGTGAACGAGATCATGGCGCTGTCGCGCCGCGACGTGCTGGAATTCGCCGGCGCCCGCCGGGCCTGGGCGCAGGCCTTCGAGACCTCGGGGCTCACGCTGGATGACCTGTCGCTGGTCGAGACCCACGACTGCTTCACCATCGCCGAGATGCTGGAATACGAGGCCATGGGCCTTGCCGAGCGCGGCGATGGCGGGCGGGTGATCCGCGAGGGCATCACCGCCAAGGACGGCAAGCTGCCGGTCAACGCCTCGGGCGGGCTGAAGTCCAAGGGCCATCCCATCGGCGCCACCGGCGTGTCGCTGCACGTGATGGCGGCGATGCAGCTTGCCGGGGACGCGGGCGAGATGCAGATCCCCGGCGCCGAGATCGCGGGCGTGTTCAACATGGGCGGCGCGGCGGTGACCAACTACGTGTCGATCCTGGAGCGCGTGAAATGAGCGCCGGCGCCATCGACCTCTCCGGCGGAATGCCCCCCGTCTCGACGCGGGTGATGAACCTTGCCAACTTCCTGACCGAGAGCGCCCGGCGACACCCGCAGGACGTGGGCTTCGTCTGGGGCGCGCAGAGCTGGACATGGGCCGAGATGGAGGCGCGCTCGGCTGCCTTCGCCGCCGCGCTGTCGGGCAAGTTCGGGCTGAAGAAGGGCGACCGGCTGCTGGTGCAATCGGCGAACAACAACCAGATGTTCGAGGCGATGTTCGCCTGCTGGCGCATCGGCGCGGTCTGGGTGCCCGCCAACTTCCGCCAGTCGCCCGAGGATATTGCCTTCCTCGCGCAGAGCTCGCAGGCCAAGGGGATGCTCTGCGAGGCCACTTTCCCAGGGCATGCGGCGGCCTGCGAGGGCCTTGGCTTCACCATCGGCATTGGCGACGGGCTCGGGGAGAGCTACGAGGCGCTGGTTGCCGAGCACCTCGGCCAGCACCCGCCGCAGGCGGAGGTGCAGCGCGACGATCCCTGCTGGTTTTTCTTCACCTCCGGCACCACCGGGCGGCCCAAGGCGGCGGTTCTGACCCACGGCCAGATGGCCTTTGTCGTCACCAACCACCTGTGCGACCTGATGCCCGGCACCGGGCCCGAGGATGCCTCGATCGTCGTGGCGCCGCTGTCGCATGGCGCGGGCATCCACCAGTTGGCGCAGGTGGCGCATGGGGTGAAGACGATCCTGCCCGCAGGGGCCAAATTCGACCCGGACGAGATCTGGGGGCTGGTCGCCAAATGGAAGGTCACCAACCTCTTCACCGTGCCGACCATCGTCAAGCTGCTGGTCGAGCACCCCTCGGTGCACGACCATGATTATTCCAGCCTGCGCTACATGATCTACGCGGGCGCACCCATGTACCGCGCCGATCAGGTGCGCGCGCTGGAGGTGCTGGGGCCGAAGCTGGTGCAATATTTCGGGCTTGGCGAGGTCACCGGCAATATCACCGTGCTGCCGCCCGCGCATCATTCGGTCGACGACAGCGCCATGCGCATCGGCTCCTGCGGCTTTGCCCGCACCGGCATGCAGGTGCAGATCCAGGACGCCGAGGGCAAGGAGGTCGCGCCGGGCGAGACCGGCGAGATCGCCGTCATCGGCCCTGCCGTTTTCGCCGGCTACTTCGACAACCCCGAGGCCAACGCCAAGAGCTTCCGGGGCGGCTGGTTCCTCACCGGCGATCTGGGGCACATGGACGCCGAGGGCTTCGTCTACCTGACCGGCCGCGCCTCGGACATGTATATCTCGGGCGGGTCGAACATTTATCCGCGCGAGATCGAAGAGAAGATCCTGCTGCACCCCGAGATATCCGAGGTTGCCGTGCTCGGCATGCCCGACCCGGTGTGGGGCGAGATCGGCGTCGCGGTCTGCGTGGCGCGCGGCGCGTGCGTGGCACCCGAGGCGCTGCTCGACTGGCTGGGGCCGAAGATCGCCCGCTACAAGCTGCCGCGCCACGTGGTGTTCTGGGAGGAGATGCCGAAGAGCGCCTACGGCAAGATCACCAAGAAGATGATCCGCGAAGAGCTGATCGCCCGCGGCGATCTGCCCGAAGCGCCGGATCAGAAGGTGCCCGCCCGGAAGGAGAGCGCCGCGCAATGATCCCGCTGCAGACTCTTAGCCATCCCGGCCCGCGGGCCGAGGCGCGCTTCACCGCCCTGCCCTGCCGCGCGCATCCGGTGGCGCTGCGGCTGGCCGCGGGGATGAGCGTCGAGCAGGCGGTGGTGCGGGGCTTTGCCGAGGCCGGCTTCTCGGCGGGCTACCTGCGGCTGTCGCAGGTGGCACTCGCGCGGCTCTGCTACGTCATCCCCGCGCCCGCCCCCGGCGACGGGCGCGCGGCCTGGTACAGCCGCACCCATGTGCTCGAGCCGGCGGTGATCGCCGAGGCGGGGCTGCACCTTGGATGCAAGGACGGCGCGCCCTTCCTGCATTGCCACGGCCTCTGGTCCGAGCCCGAGGGAGACCGGAGGATGGGGCACCTGCTGAGCCCCGATTCCGTGCTGTCCGAGGATGCGGTCGTCACCGGCTGGGGCCTTGCCGGGGCAGCGCTCGAGGTTGCCCCGGACCCGGAGACTGGCTTCGACCTCTTCACCCCGCGTCCGCAGGAGGCGGCGCAGGGTGGCGCCCCCGCCCTTCTGTGCACCCTGCGCCCCAATGGCGATCCGCACGCGCTGCTGGCGCAGGCGGGCGCCGCGCTTGGCCGGGCGCGGATCGAGGGGATCGGTAGCCTCGTCAACACCAGCTTCGCGCAGGGACGGCTCGAGAGCTACGCCACCGAAGTTCTGTTGCGCGCCGGGCGGCTGACCGGCGAGAGCGTCATTCTCAATGCCGCGTCGGTGGGGTTCGACGGGGTGCCGATGACCGGCGTGCTGTGCCCGCACGAGAACCGCATCTGCATCACCGCCGAGCTGTTGCTGATCGGGGAATAGCCCCGCTCCGATCCCGCAGCGGGCGCCCGCATCAATCCGCATCAGTCCCGATCAGGTCCGTGCAGTGGCCGCGCCCGCCGTCCCATCCTTGGGGCGGTGTTTTTGGCGCGCGGGGAAGGCTTGCGCTGTCCTCTGCTCTGCCGAGAGACACAATCCGGCTATTTGGCGATCTCCACCCCTGAATTATGATGAATATATGTGCGCCGCGTGTCTGGGGCGGTGTTTCTCATCGCGACTCCCTTTCTTACGGATACTAGTGGTATACTGAAACTCCTGCAGATCGCCGCGCGCGGTCCTTCTGAAAAAACGCCAACAGGGGTTCGACACATGAAACATGGAATTGGCATCAGCATCGCGACGCTGGGCATGGCCCTGGGGTCGGCCGTCGCCGCTCAGACGAGCTGGGACATGTCCGTCGTCTGGCCGGAAGGCAACTTCCACACCCAGAACGCGATGGCCTTCGCCGAGCAGGTGAGCGACGCCACCGACGGTGACGTGCAGATCACCGTGCACTCGGGCGGCGCGCTCGGCATCAAGGGGCCGGAAGGCATGGCCGCCGTGCGCGACGGGCTGGTTCCGATCGCCGACATCCTGATGAGCCAGCAGGTCGGCGAGAACCCGGCGCTGGGTGTCGAGACCCTGCCCTACCTCGCGCCGACGCTTCCCGACCTGGCGCTGCTGCACAAGTTCTACCGCCCGGTGATCGAGAGCATCGCCGAGGACATGAACCAGAAGCTGCTCTATATGGTGCCGTGGCCGGGCCAGGCGGTCTATTCGCCGGAGCCGATCGAGACGCTGGCCGACCTCGAGGGCCTGACCATCCGCGTGGTCGACGCTAACGGCGACGCCTTCTTCAACGCGCTTGGCGCCGCGCCGCTGCAAATGCCCTGGGGCGAGGTCGTGCCCTCGCTGGCCGCCGGCACCATCAAGGGCGTGACCACCTCGTCCTCCTCGGGCGTCGACGGTGCCTTCTGGGAGTTCATGGACAACATGAACACCTTCAACTGGCAGTCCTCGTCGAACATCGTCACGGTCAACCTCGACAGCTGGAACGCCCTCGACCCCGAGGACCAGCAGGCGATCGAGGAGGTTGCCGCCGAGCTCGAGGGCCAGTTCTGGCTGAACTCGGCCAATGAGGACGCCAGCAAGATCGCCACGCTGAAGGAAAACGGCATGACCGTGTCGTCGCCCTCGCCGGAACTGCAGGAAGCGCTGCTCGAGGCGGCGCGCCCGCTCTGGGACGCCTTCAAGGAGCGCGTGCCCGAAGTGGCCCCGGTGATCGACAACTACCTCGCCGTCCGCGGAGAGTGACAGATCGGGTCGGGCCCAGGCGGGCCCGGCCCCTTGCTTCCCCCTGAAGCTGGCAGAAGGCACAGAACGATGGCGAACGCCCCTGACCACAGCCCCTCCCCAAGTCAGCCCGGTCGGTTCGAGGCGCTCATCGCGCCCATCGACGCGCTGACGCGGGCCGGCAACCTGATCGCCGGCCTCGCGCTTTTGGCAATCCTGGTGATGATCACCGCCGAGATCCTCTCGCGGAACCTGCTCGGCAGGTCGATGGCGTTCTCCTGGGACTATTCCGCCTACGCCATGGGCGCCGCCTTCATGCTGGGCTCGGCCGACGCGCTGCGCAGGGGCGCGCATGTGCGGGTGACCGCCGTGCTCGAGAGCGTGCCGCGGCCGCTCTCGCGGCTTCTGGAATTCGGCGCCTGCCTCGTCGGTCTCGCCGCCTGCGCCGCGCTGGCCTGGGCGCTGACCGAGATGGCCTACCTGTCGTTCCAGCGCGGCTCGACCTCGGCCACGGTCATGCGCACGCCGCTGGTCTGGCCGCAGAGCCTCGTGGCGCTCGGCGCGATCATCCTGACGCTGCAGTGCCTTGCGCAGCTTCTGCGCCTGGGCCGCGGCGAGCGGCTGGCCGAAGGCGCGGCGATCGAATGAGCCCCTCCCCCGTCAAACACCCGTCCCGAAAGGCGCCGCGATGACCCAAATTGCAACCTCCCTCATGGGGATCCTGGTCCTGCTGCTGGGCTCGGGCCTGTGGATCGGCCTCGGCCTGGTCGCCACCGGTGTGGCGATGATCGCGCTGTTCCGCCCGCAGATGCCCTTCGTAAAGCTGCTGGCGCAGCAGTCGTGGAACGTTCTGTCCTCGCCCGAGCTGCTGGCGCTGCCGCTGTTCATCCTGATGGCCGAGGTGCTGTTCCGCACCAATATCTCGGCCTCGCTGTTCACCGGGCTGACGCCCTGGCTGCGCCGCGTGCCGGGCCGGCTGACCCATATCAACGTGCTGGGCTGCACGCTCTTCGCCTCGGTCTGCGGCTCCTCGGCGGCGACCACCGTCACCGTCGGCCGGATCACCGCGGGCGAGCTGCTCAAGCGCGGCTACGACCGCAACCTGGTGATCGGCTCGCTGGCCGGGGCCGGCACGCTCGGCTTCCTGATCCCGCCCTCGACCATCATGATCATCTACGGCGTGATGGCCGAGGAATCGATCCTGCGCCTGTTCATGGCCGGCATCCTGCCCGGCGCGCTGCTGGCGGTCGCCTACATGGGCTACATCGGCATCCGCGCCAAGCTCTCGCCCGAGGCCATCGGCGAGGCGCCGCCGCCCTCGAGCCTGATGGACAAGCTGCGCGCGCTGACCGATCTCGGCCCGCTGCTGCTGCTGATCGTTTTCGTCATCGGCTCGATGTACGGCGGCATCGCCTCGCCGACCGAGGCCGCGGCCGCCGGGGTCATCGGCGCCATGGTGATCGGCTTCGCGCAGCGCAAGCTCGACCTCAAGGGGCTGCTCGCCGCCGCCCGCCAGGCCGCCGAGAACAGCGCGATGATCGGCCTCATCATGGTCGGCGCGATGTTCCTGTCGACCGCCATCGGCTATCTCGGCCTGCCGCGCTACATCGCCGGGGTGATCAACGGCTGGGGACTGTCGCCGCTGGCGCTGATCGCCGTGCTGCTGGTGTTCTACATCCTGCTCGGCATGGTGATGGAGGGGCTGGCGATCATCGTCATGACGCTGCCCATCACCCTGCCGCTGGTCGAGGCCGCGGGCTACGACAAGATCTGGTTCGGCGTGTTCATCGTGATCGTCGTCGAGATGGCGCAGATCTCGCCGCCGGTGGGCTTCAACCTGACCGTGCTGCAACGCCTCACCGGCGACAGCATCGGCAAGATCACCCGCGCGACCATGCCGTTCTTCCTGATCATGGCGGCCTTCGTCTTCCTGATCGCGCTGTTCCCGCAGATCGTCAGCATCGTGCCGGATCTCATGCGGGGCTGAGGCCCCGCAGCCACCACTCACGGGAGATCCGGACATGAAGAAGCCCCCGGCCATTTGGCCGGGGGCTTCGCGGTTTCGGGCAGGGGGTCGGATCAGGCGGCGAAGAGGCCGTCGAAATCCTTGAACCCCTTGATCTCGATCGGGTTGCCCGACGGATCGAAGAAGAACATCGTGCGCTGCTCGCCTGGCTCGCCCTCGAAGCGGATGACCGGCGGGATGTCGAACGCGATGCCCTTCTCGGCGAGGCGGTCGGCCAGCGCCAGCCAGTCGTCGAGGCGCAGCACCGCGCCCATGTGCGGCATCATCACCATGTGCTCGCCGACCTTGCCGGTGCGGGTGACGGGGAAGGGCTCGCCCAGGTGCAGCGAGAGCTGGTGGCCGAAGAAGTCGAAATCGACCCAGGTGTCGGTCGAACGGCCTTCCTCGCAGCCGAGGACGTCGCCGTAGAAGGCGCGGGTCTCGTCGAGGTCTTTGACGTGAATCGCGAGGTGGAAAAGAGATTTCATGGTGCGTTCCATTGTCTTGGGGGTCTTAGGTGGGTCAGCGAAGGGTGATCTGGCGGGGCAGCGACGACAGCGGCTCGGCGCCGGATTCGGTGACGATCACCGTTTCCGAAACGCCCACGGTGAAGCGGCCGTAGTCGCGCAGGGTGATGGGCAGGTGGAAGACCATGCCCGGCTGCAGCGGCGTCTCGACGCCGGTGAAGAGCGACAGGATCGCACCCTCGCCCCAGTCGGGGGCAAAGGCCGCGCCCATCGAATAGCCCGCGCGCTTGCGGAAGGCGGCGGTGAAGCCGGCGGCGTCGATGACCTCTTGCGCGGCCTCGTGCGGGGCGCTGCAGGGCACGCCGGGGCGCAACGCGGCCAGCGCCGCATCAAGGCCGCGCAGCGCCGTGTCCATCATCCGCTGCGCGGTCTCGGGCGGGGTGCCGATCCAGACCGAGCGCATCAGCGCCGCGTGGTAGCGGTCATGGCTGGCGGCGAGCTCGAGGAAGACGCCGTCGCCCTCTTCGAGCAGGCGCCGCCGCCAGGTGGCGTGCGGGATGCCCGAGCGCGGCCCGGAGCTGACCAGCGGCTCCATCGCCATGGCCTCGGACCCGGCCTCGATGGCGGCGGCGGTCATCGCGGCGGCAACCGTGTTCTCGCTGGCCCCGGCGCGGCAGGCTTCGATCGCGGCGGCCATGCCGGCCTCGGCGTAGCCCGCCGCCAGCCGCAGCGCGGCCAGTTCGCGCGGCGATTTCACCGCGCGCAGCGTCTCGGTCCAGCCCGAGCCGTCGAGCAGCGAGAGCCCGGTCAGCGCGGTCTCGATCCGGCCCATCATGTCGGGGCTGACGAACCAGCCCGAGCGCTCGACCGCCAGCCGCTGCACGCCCTGCGCGCGCACCAGCGCGGCCAGCGCCGCCGCCGGGTCCTGGCCGTCCTGCCAGGTGTGGATGGTGTCGAACCAGGCATCGGCGCGGGCGCCGGTTTCCTCGAGCTGGCGCACCAGCAGCACCGGCTCGCCCTCGGCGGGCATGAGCAGCGCCTGGAAGGCGAAGTAGCCGGCGGTCTGCCGCCCGGCGGTCCAGAAGATGTTCTCGGGGCCGGTCAGCAGCAGCGCGTCGGCGCCCTCGGCGCGGATCCGCGCCTGCAGTGCCGCGGCGCGGGCGCGGAATTCCTCGGCGGGAAAGACGGCGGCGCTGCCGGCGAAGGCGGCGGGGGTGTGCAGGGTCTTGTTCATGCGGTCTTGGAGTCCTCAGGAAGCGTTGAACGTGCCGAGGAAGCGCGCCCGGACGTGATCGAAATGCCCGGCCATGCGGGCCGCGGCGAGTTCCGCGTCATGCGCGGCGACGGCGTCGATGATCTCGACGTGCTCGCGGGCCTGATCGACGAAAGTGTCATAGGTGCGGGTCAGCGAGCAGCGCCGGGCGATGCCGCGCTGCTCGTCGAGGATGGCGGGCAGCAGGTCGAGCCGGGCGGCGCGGGCGATGGCGCGGTGGAAGGCGCCGTCGGCCTCCCAGAAGGCGTCGAAGGTGACCGGTGCGCCGTCGACGATGGCCTGCATCTGCGCGCGGATCTCCAGCAGTTCCGCGCTCGCGCCGAACCCGGCGGCGCGGCCCGCGGCGGCGGCCTCGAGTTTCTGCCGCAGCTGCACGATCTGCAGCAGCTGTTCCACCGTCACCGAGCGCACCAGCACGACGCCATTGCTGAGCCGGTCGACCATGCCCTCGCTTTCGAGCCGCGAGATTGCCGCGCGCAGCGGCGTGCGCGACACCCCGAGCGTCTCGGTCAGCGCACGCTCCGAGAGCACCGTCTCGGCGGGGATGCGGCCCGCGACGATGTCGTCGCGCAGCCGGGCATAGGCGGTTTCGGCCAGCGTAGCTCCGCTCATCCGGCGCTCTCCTGCACGATGGCGAGGAACACCGCCGCGACGGCGCGGGCGAGATCGGCCTCGTCCATCGCCTCTTCGGGGCAGTGGCTGCCGTTCCAGTTGCGGATGAAGACCATCACGCTGTCCCAGCCGGCGGCGCCGAAGGCCGCGGCGTCATGGCCGCCGCCCGAGAGCATGCGGCGCGGGCTGTCGCCTTGCAGCGCGGCGCCCTTTGCGACGAACCGTGCCATGGGTTCCGACAGCCGCGCCGGGGCCGAGCGGCTCTGCTCGCCGAGCTCGAAGCGGATGCCGGGACGGGCGGCCTCGATGCGGGCGATCTCGGCCTGCAGCGCCGCGTCGGCCTCTTGCAGCGACGCCACCTCGTCGGAGCGCAGGTCGAGGCAGAAGCCCGCGTGGCCCGGTACCTTGGCCATGGCGTGCTGCGGCGATGCGGCGTCGAGCTTGCCGAAGGTGACCGTCAGATCGTGGCCCGCGTCGAGCATCCGCGCCCAGACAGCATCCATCGCGAGGATGAGATCGGCCATGGCCACCACCGTATCGGCGCGGCTGGCGCGCGGCGCGCCCCCGGAATGCGCCCAGGTGCCATGCACCTGCGCGTTGCGGTAGCGCAGCCCGCCGCGCACCGCGTCGACGATGGCATAGGACTCGCCAACCTCGTGCAGCACGGGCCCCTGCTCGATGTGGAACTCGAGGAAGCGCGCCGGGGCGGGCGGCACGATGCTGCGGACCGCTTCGGGGTCGAAGCCTTCCATTTTCAGGTGCTCGGCCAGCGACAGGCCGGTGTCGGAGCGCCTGGCCTCGAAATCCTCGGGGTTGAGGCGGCCCAGCCCGGCGCGCGAGCCGGCGTAGGAGACCGGGAACCAGACGCTTTCCTCGGCGCGGGTTACCGTCAGCACGATGTCGGAGGCCGGGGTGATCCCCTCGGCGCGCAGCGCGGCGATCACCGCCAGCGCGCCGATGACACCGGCCTGCCCGTCGTAGGCGCCGCCCTGGCTGACCGTGTCGAGATGCGAGCCGATGTAGAGCGGCGTGGCGGTGCGGTCACGGCCCGGCAGCGTGGCAAAGAGGTTGCCCGCCGCATCGCGACGGATCTCGCAGCCGAGGGCGCTCGCCTCGTCCTCGATCACCGCGTGGGCCTCGCTTTCCAGCGGGCTGTAGGAGGGCCGGGTCCAGCCCGGGCCGCCTTCGGTGATCGCGTTCACGCGGGCGAGCACGCGCGAGAGGGTCTCGGCAATGAGCGCGCGCGGCGGATTGGTCAGCGTCTCGGTCATGCGCCTGCCTTTTCGGTCTGTTTCGGAAGCGCCGGGGTCAGCACGGTTTCGGGCACGCCGCCGGTTAGCGCGGTGACAACGTGGCCCGCCGCGCCCAGGGCGACCCGGCGCAGCGCCTCCTCGGTGGTGCCGCCAAGGTGCGGCGTGAAGATCACGTTGGAGAAGTCCGCCAGCGGGCCGGTGCCCGCGCCATGGCTGTAGACGTCGAGCGCCGCGCCGCCGCACTGGCCGCTGGCCAGCGCCTCGGCCAGCGCGGCCTCGTCGACCAGCTCTGCCCGGGCCACGTTGACCAGCTGCGCGCCGGGCTTCATCGCGGCGAACCGCGTGGCGTTGAACATGTGGTGGGTCTCGGGGCGCAGCGGCGTGTGCAGGGTCACGAGGTCGGCCTGCGTCAGCCCGTCCTCGAGGCTGTCCACGCGGGTGAAGCCGCCGATGTCCCGCGCGCGCGGCGAGTGCACCAGCACCTTCATGCCGAAGGCGGCGGCGGCCATCTGCCCGAAGCGGCTGCCGATGCTGCCCCAGCCGACGACCATCACGGTCTTGCCCGTGAGCTCGCGGAAGCTGATCGACTCGCGGAAGCCCGGCGTGCCGGCGCGTTCCCAGCGGTCGGCGCCGGTGACGCCGCGCGCCAGCGCCAGCGCAAGGCCGAGGGTCAGCTCTGCCACCGATTGCGCGTTGGCACCGGGGGTGTTGGCGACCATCACGCCGCGCTCGATCGCGGCCTCCTTGTCGACGGCATTGTGGCCGGTGCCATGCACCACCACGGCGCGCAGACGGTCGGCGGCCTCGAAGGCCTCGCGCGGGAAGCCGGCGTCGCGGGTGATCGCGGCATCGCAGCCCCGCACCGAGCGGGCGATGCCGGCGGCATCGGTGCCGCTGCAGGGAACCGGTTCGATGCCGTGGCTGCGCAGGAGGGCGAGCCCGGCGTCATGCACGGGCTGAACGATGAGGCATTTCATGTCCGGAGGGCCTTTTCGGTAAGAGCGGGCTGCACCTTGCCAAGGTGCACGAAGATGGCGTCGCGGGCGTGGTCGAGATGCGCGCCCATGAGGGCGGCGGCCTCCTCCGGCTGGCCGGCGCGCATCGTGGCGAGCATGGCGAGGTGTTCCTCGCAGCCGCGCAGGAAACGCTCGGGCACGACGCGGTGGTCGAAGATGCAGGTGCGCCTGTGCAGGTCGTGGATGACCTTGGCCGCGGCGGTGTTGCCGGCGGCGACGGCGATGGTCGCGTGGAAGCTCTGGTCGACGTGCCATTGCAGGTCGTCCTCGCCCGGCCCCTTCTGCATGAGCGCACGCACCTCGGCCTCGAGCGTGTCGATCTGCTGCGGCAGCAGCCGCCCGGTGGCGGCGCGCACGGCGGAGGGCTCCAGCGCCCGGCGCAGGAAGAAGATCTCGTCGACCTCCTCGGGGCTGATCCGGCGCACCCGCATGAAGCGGCCGGACTGCTCGGCCAGCCCCTCGCTGCGGATCCGCGCGATGGCCTCGCGCACCGGCGTGCGCGACATCTCCAGATCGGCGCAGAGGTGGGTCTCCTGCAGCGTGTCGCCGGGCTTCAACTCGCCCTCGAGAATGCGCCGTATCAGTTCGCGATACGCGGTCGCTGCAAGGTTCTTGCCGCTCATGCCGCCGTGTCCTCCGACAGTTCCAGATCCCGGCCCATCACGGCCTCGGGCTCGACAATACCGCCCGCCAGGTTGCACGACAGCAGAAAGCCGGAGCTGAGCATCATCCCGGTCGCCGGTACCAGCGACGCCAGAACCTCGCGCAGCCGTGCCCGTTCGGCGAGCAGGATGTCCTCGGCGACGTCGCGGCTGACGATCTCGAAGCGCATCTCGGCGCCGGTCGGAAGCTGCGCGAGCCGCGGCAGGTCGGCCGAGATCACCGTGGCGATCTTCGGATAGCCGCCGGTGGTCTGCGAGTCGGCCATCAGCACCATCGGCTGGCCTGACGAGGGCACCTGGATCGCGCCCGACACGATGCCGTCCGAGACGATGTCATGGCCGCGCGCGGCGGGCAGCGCCGGGCCGTCCAGCACCATCGCCATGCGGTCGCGCTGCGGCGAGATGCGGAAGCGGGCGGTTTCGAGCTGCGCGAGGATCTCGGGGGCGAAATAGTCGTCCTGCGGACCGAGCACGATGCGGATCGGCCGCTCTGGCGCGATCGGGCCGGGGCGGGGCGCGGGATCGCGCGGGCGCAGGCAGAGGCCGTCGTCGTCCTCTTCGCCGAGCGGCAGCAGGTCACCGGCCTGCAGCGCGCGCCCCTCGACGCCGCCGAGGGCAAAGCGCAGGTGCGTGGCGCGGGCGCCCAGCACCTCGGGCACGGCGATGCCGCCCGACACGGCGATATAGCCCCAGGTCGCGCCCTTGAGCGCGCCGATCTTCACCACCTCGCCAGCCTCGACCGCGTGGCTCTGGCCGGCGGCCAGCACGCGCTCGCCGATGCGGATGTCGCACTCGCCGCCGGTCACCGCGAGGCGCAGCGCGCGGCCCGCCTTGAAGCTGCCGCCGATGGCGGTGAACTCCAGCGCGGCGGCCGCCAGCGGGTTGCCGCAGAGGGCGTTGGCAAGATCCATTGCCGGGCGGTCCATCGCCCCGGCGGCGGGCACGCCGAAGCGCTTGCGGCCGTGGCGGCCATGGTCCTGCACCGAGAGCATCGGGCCGGTGCTGAGAATTTCCAGGCTCATCGTGCGGCCTCCGGCGTCGGTGTCAGCTCTCCGGCGGCGAGGGCCGCCGCAATCTCGGCGCCCTCGGCGGCGCTGACCGGCACGAAGTGCAGCCGGTCCCCGGCGGCAAAGAGGAACGGCTCGGCGCGGGCGGGATCGAAGGCGCGCCAGGGCGTCCAGCCGACGAAACGCCAGCCCGAGGGGCCGGTCACCGAGTTGATGCTGCCCTGCTGGCCGCCGATGCCGACGGCGCCCGCCGGGATCGACATCCGGGGTTTCGGCAGGCGCGGCGTGTGCAGCGCCTCGGGCAGTCCGCCGAGATAGGCAAAGCCCGGCGCGAAGCCGATCATGTAGACGCGGAAGTCGGCGGCGCTGTGCAGCTGGATGAGCTCCTCCGACGTCAGGTGCTTCTCGCGCGCGAGATCCTCGAGATCGAGCCCGACCTCGCCGCCGTAGACCACCGGCACGTGCCAGCGGCGGGCAGCTTCGGCACTCACCTGCAGCTGCGCGACCCGTTCGGCCAGCGCCGCTTCCAGCGCCGCGCCGCGCAGCAGCGCAGGATCATAGGTCACCAGCAGCGAGCGGTAGGTCGGCACGCATTCCAGCACGCCGGGCAGCGGAAAATCGGTGAGACTCTCGGCCAGCGCGATCACCCGGCGGTTCGCCTCGGGGTCCACGGACTCGCCGAATTGCACCGCCAGAGCGGAGTCGCCCACCGCCAGAAAGGCCGGTGCAGCCCCCGGATTGCCAGCAGGATCATGCGCTTGGATGCTCATCGAAAAACCTTTTCTGCCTTGCTTGCATTTTCAGTATACCAGTTGTATCCGTAATGCAATCAGGCAAACCACCAGACCTGTTCCGGCGCGCTCGGCGGCCGGAAGACCAGACCCACGACCAGATCCCAGGAGGGAGCGAATGACGGTCACCTTGGACCTCAACTGCGACATGGGCGAGAGCTTTGGCGCCTATTCCATCGGCGACGACGCGAAAATGCTCGAAACCGTGACAACCGCCAACGTCGCCTGCGGCTTTCATGCCGGTGATCCGGTGGTCATGCGCCGCACCATCCAGCTTGCCAAGGCGGCGGGCGTGGCGGTTGGCGCGCATCCCTCGTTCATGGATCTCTTCGGCTTCGGACGGCGCCGCATCTCGGGCGAGCGGCCCGAGGATCTCGAGGCGCAGCTGATCTACCAGATCGCCGCGATGCAGGGCATGGCCGAGGCCGAGGGCCACCCGATGACCCACGTGAAGACCCATGGCGCGCTCGGCAACATGGCGGCGACCGACCCGGAGCTCGCCGCCGTCTGCGCCCGCGCCGTGGCCGCGGTTGACCCGTCGCTGGTCTACGTCTCGCTGCCCTATTCCGAAACCTACACCGCCGCCGAGAAGGCCGGCCTGCGTGTCGCTTGCGAGATCTACGCCGACCGCAGCTATACCGACGCCGGCGAGCTGACCTCGCGCAGCCAGCCCGGCGCGGTGATCCACGACATCGCGCAGAGCACCGACCAGGTGCTCGAGATGGTGCTGAACAAGCGCATCCCGACCACCGGCGGCAAGCGCCTGCCGGTCGAGCCCGCCACGCTCTGCATCCACGGCGACACCGCCGGCGCGCCGCAGATCGCCGCCGCCCTGCGCAAGTCGCTGGAAGACAACGGCGTCACCATCGCCCCCTTTGCTGCCCCCGGAAGAGCCTGATCCCATGTCCAGAATTGTCTACCTCAACGGCCAGTGGCTGCCCGAAGAAGACGCCAAGGTGTCGATCTTCGACCGCGCGTTCCTCATGGGCGATGCGATCTACGAAGTGACCTGCGTGCTCGACGGCATGCTGCTCGACTACGCCGGCCACGCCGCGCGCCTGCGCCGCTCCGCCGCCGAGCTTGGCCTGACCCTGCCGCTCGACGATGAGGCGCTGCTGGTGGCGCATCACGAGATCGTCGCGCGCAACGAGATGAAAAGCGGCCTGATCTACCTGCAGCTCAGCCGCGGCGTCGCCGAGCGCGACTTTGCCTTCCCGCCCGAGGGCACCGAGCCGACGCTGGTGATGTTCACCCAGTCCAAGGACGTGCTGGTCAACCGCGCCGCCGAGACCGGCATCTCGGTCGCGCTGCTGCCCGACCTGCGCTGGGGCCGCCGCGACATCAAGACGGTGCAGCTGCTCTACCCGTCGATGGCGAAGATGGAAGCCAAGGCGCGCGGCGCCGACGACGCCTGGCTCCATGAGGACGGGTTCGTCACAGAGGCCAGCGCCGCCACCGCGCATATCGTCAGCAAGGACGGCAAGCTCATCACCCGCGAGCTGTCGCACGCGCTGCTGCCCGGCGTGACCCGCGCCGCGGTGCTCGAGCTGGCCGCGCGCCACGGTGTCGAGATCGAGGAACGCGCCTTCACCCCCGACGAGGCGCGCGACGCCCGCGAGGCCTTCATCACCTCGGCCACCAACTTCGTCGTACCGGTGGTGCGCATAGATGGCGAGGTGATCGGCGACGGGGCCCCCGGCGCGCTGACCCGCGAGCTGCGCGAGCAGTATATCGCGTCGCGTCGCGCCGCCGCGCTCGCCCCCGCCTGATCCCTCCCATTCAGCCCCACGCCGTCCTCCCCGGCGCGGGGCTGTTTTTCAACGGCCCGTCGCCGCCATTCCAGGACCTCACCCATGACCCAGTACCTTGCCAGCCGCATGGCGGCCGTACGCCCCTCCCCGACCATCGAACTTGCGCTGAAGCTGCAGCAGATGAAGGCCGAGGGCCATGACATCATCAGCCTCGGACAGGGCGAGCTCGACTTCGCCACCCCCGAGCACATCGCCGAGGCGGGCATCGCTGCGATCCGCGGCGGTCAGACCAAGTACACCGCCAGCTCGGGCACCCCGGAGCTGAAGGCCGCCATCGCCACCAAGTTCGAGCGCGAGAACGGCCTGAGCTTCAAGCCCTCGCAGATCATCGCCGGCAACGGCGCCAAGCAGCTGGTGTTCAACGCGCTGATGGCGACGCTGGACGCGGGCGACGAGGTGATCATCCCCGCGCCCTATTGGGTCAGCTACCCGGACATGGTCAGCCTCGCCGGCGGCACGCCGGTGATCGCCCCCTGCACCGCCGAGGACGGCTGGAAGCTCACCCCCGAGACGCTGGCCGCGGCGCTGACCCCGAAGACCAAGTGGGTGCTGCTGAACTCGCCGAACAACCCCACCGGCGCGCTCTACTCCGAGGCCGACATCGCGGCGCTCTGCACCGTGCTGGCCGATCACCACACGCTGATCATGGCCGACGACATCTACGAGCTTGTGGTGCACGAGGGCAGCTTCGCCACCCCCGCCAAGGTCGCGCCCGAGCTGGCGGACCGCATCCTGACGGTGAACGGCGTGTCGAAAGGCTATGCGATGACCGGCTGGCGCCTCGGCTATGCGGCGGGGCCGGAATGGCTGGTGCGCGCGATGGACATCCTGCAGTCGCAGAGCACCTCGAACCCCTCGGCGATCTCGCAGGCGGCCACCGTCGCCGCGCTGACCGAGCCGGCGGACTTCCTGCCCGAGCGCAACGCCCGGCTGAAGGCGCGCCGCGACACGGTGATGGCGGCTATCGACAAGATGCCCGGCATCACCTGCGCGACCCCGCCCGCCAGCTTCTACGTCTTCCCCGACTGCACCGGCCTCTTCGGCGCGCGCACGCCCGAGGGCAAGGTGATCGAGACAGACATGGACGTGGCCGACTTCCTGCTGACCGCGGGTCGCATCGGCGTGGTGCCGGGCTCGGCCTTCGGCACCCCGGGCTACCTGCGCCTGGCTTATGCGCTCGACGACGCCCGCCTTGAGGAAGCCATGGCACGGGCGGTCGCCGCCCTCGAAACGCTCGAGATGCCGGTCACGGCCTAAGACCCCATGCCGCCGCGCCTTCGGGCGCGGCGGTTCCGCCCGTTCTTGCAAGGAGGATCCCCCATGACCCTGCTCACCTCGGACGCCAAGGGCGTCTACGTCATCTCCGTCACGCCCTTCACCGACAGCGGCGAGATCGACTGGGACAGCCTCGACCGGGTGGTCGACTTCTACTTCGACAGGGGCGCCGACGGGCTCACCATCCTCGGCATGATGGGCGAGGCGCCGAAGCTGACCCAGGCCGAGAGCCGCGCCGTCGCCGAGCGGGTGATCAAGCGCGCCGCCGGCAAGCCCATCGTGGTCGGCGTCTCGGCGCCGGGCCTCGCCGCCATCGGCGAGCTGGGCAAGGCCGTCATGGACATGGGCGCCGCCGGCTGCATGGTGACGACGCCCGGCAGCCTGAAGACCGACCCGCAGATCCACGGCTACTTCGGCCAGGTCGCCCGCACCCTCGGGGATGACGTGCCGATCGTGCTGCAGGACTTCCCGCTGTCGACCGGCGTGCACATCTCCGACGAGGTGCTGGCCCGGATCATCGACGACGTGCCGCAGGTGGTCATGCTCAAGCACGAGGACTGGCCGGGGCTCGCCAAGATCAGCAAGCTGCGCAAGGCGGAGGCCGAAGGCCGCCGCCGCATCTCGATCCTCTGCGGCAACGGCGGGGTCTTCCTGCCCGAGGAGATGGCCCGCGGCGCCGACGGCGCGATGACCGGTTTCGGCTTCCCCGAAATGCTGGCAGATGTTGTGCG
>NZ_JAIVKX010000024.1 GCF_020524285.1 Alloyangia pacifica | reverse complement strand
CGGATGACCGACAAGCTGCTCGATCTCTGCGAGGGCTCGTTCAACGGCAAGAAGGTCGCCGTGCTCGGCGTCACCTTCAAGCCCAACACCGATGACATGCGCGACGCCCCGGCGCTGACTATCGTGCCGGCGCTGGTGGGCGGCGGGGCTTCGGTCTCGGTGGTCGATCCGCAGGGCAAGCGCGAGGGCGAGGCGCTGCTGCCGGGCGTGGCCTGGGAGGAAGATCCCTATGTCGCCGCCAAGGATGCCGACCTGCTGGTCATCCTCACCGAGTGGAACGAGTTCCGCGCGCTGGATCTGAAGCGTCTCGCGGCCGGCATGCGCACCGCGCGCCTCGCCGACCTGCGCAACATCTACGCGGTCGAGGATGCCAAGGCGGCGGGCTTTGCCGCTTACGAGAGCATCGGCCGGGCCGGCTTCCAGGGCTGAGGGGCCGCCCTCCGGGCGACATAGCGCTCTAGGCGAGAGGCGAGAGGCGAGACAGGAAGGCCCCGGGAGGACCCGGGGCCTTCTTTCGTTTCAGCGGGCTGGGTCTGCCTCCGGGCCTCAGACCAGGATCATGTCGTCGGTGATCTCGGCCAGCAGGGTCTGGCTGAAGAGGATGCTCACTCCCTGGTCGTCGAAGCTCACGTCACTGCCGTCCTGGCTCATCTGCGCCAGCGCCGCGGCGGCATCGGCGTAGCCGAAGCCCTCGAGCGCCACGTAGTCCCAGGGCTCGAGATCGAGCACCCGGTTGCTGCCGCCATCGCTCTGCGCGAACTCGAAGACATCGGCGCCGATGCCGCCCGCCAGCAGGTTGCTGCCCGAGCCCGGGTGCAGCAGGTCGTGGTAGATCGAGCCGCTGCCGTAGTCGACGTCGCGCAGCCACTCCTTGAGATCGGCCGCCGTGGCCGCCTGGAACTCGGCGCTCTGCGAGAAGCCCTCGACCACCTTGGCGCGGGTCATGCCGCTGTCGAGACGTGCGGTCCAGTTGGTCAGCCCGGTGGCGTCGGGGTCGCGGTCCAGCACGTTGTTGTAGAGCAGGGTGACGAAGGCTTCGTTGCCGAGCGCGCCGTAGGTGGCCTTGAACTCGGGGCTCTGCACGAAGCCGTCGATCACCTTGCTAAGTTCCATGCCGTCCGCGAGCCGCCCGGACCAGTTCAGGAAGCCGGTGATGTCCGGCGCGCGGTCGAGCGTCGCCTGGTAGAGCCGGTAGACATCGTCGCTCCAGGCGGCGGAGGTGCTGTCCTCGGCGAAGGCGTAAGTATAGGCGAAGGCGGCCTCGGCGGTGCCGGCCCGGAACTCGGGGCTCTCCGAGAAGCCGCGGACCACCTCGGCGCGGGACATGCCACCGTCGAGCCGCGCGGTCCAGTTGGTCAGCCCCGTGGCGTCGGGGTCGCGGTCGAGCACGTTGTTGTAAAGCAGGGTGACGAAGCTATGGTTGTCCAGGTCGCCGTAGGTGGCCTTGAACTCGGGGCTGCCGGTGAAGCCGTTGATCACCTCCTGCAGGGACATGGTGCCGGTGAGCAGCCGCTCGGTCCAGTTGTGGTGCCCGGTGATGTCCGGCGCGCGGTCGAGCGTCGCCTGGTAGAGCCGGTAGACCTGCCCCGAGGCCTCCTCGGCATAGCCGCCCGCAAAGCCGTCGCCGAAGAGCCGGTCATTGCCGTTGCCGGTAGTGATCTCGTCGACCAGCTTGCCGCCGAGATAGGTGACCGGGGCGGTGACCTGATCGAGCAGGAAGGTGCTGTCGCTGTCCGATTGCGAGGCGTCCACGGTGAGCGGCGCGGTGCTCAGCAGGGCCATCAGCGGGCCGTCGTCGTCGCTTTCGTAGAGTTGCTCGAGCGCGTCATAGAGCGTGGGCAGATCCCAGTTCAGCTCGGTGAGGCTGGCGATCACGCCGGTCGGGCTGCTGATCTCGATCCCGGTCAGCGTGCCGGCGAAGTCGGCGGGATTGTCGCTGGCCGCCAGCCCGATGCCGGTGATCGTGGTGGTGTAGCCGGTCGCGGTATTGCGGACCCTGACCTCCGTGCTGCTGGCGCTCAGCAGCTCGACATCGAAGCCGCCCTCGGCGCTGTTGTAGAATGCATCGTCGAAGATATCGCGATCATTACCAAAATAAGTCAGAAGCATTCGTCTGTACCTTCAGTAAAATTATGAAATCACTTTTGAAATCTGGGGCCTTTGGCCCCGGGGATGGGGTGCGGCGGCCCGGGAAATGCCGGGCAGGGTCGTCTGGGGGCGCCGTCAGGCTGTCAGCTCAGATGTCCTCCCTTCTGCGCTGCGGGGGGTCCGTCCGCTCCGAAGATTGGCCGGCGGTGCATGTGAAACCGTGGGGAGGTTTGGCCGCGCATTGCCGCGCGAGCCCTTGGCAGGGATCGGTGCCCGGCGCGTCTGTCGGGGGATATCTTCGGGGGGTGTCATGGGCGCCTGTTCCGGGACTTCCGGGAACGGGCCGAGATACGTGGAAACCACCGAACAAATTCCTTCACCAACGAAACGACTTGTCAAAACGGGCCGCGCAAAACAGCGCGCTGCATGAAATTGCCTGCAAACATAGCACAGCTCTTGCCGCGCGGGGAGATATTTTGGCGATGCTTGAGGGGATCGACAGGGGCAGCCTCGCCCGGAACAGAGGTACGAGGAATGTGGCCAGTGGCCACATTCTGGGGCGGCGTAGGAGCTAATGCAGGATAGCCAAGGCGCTGGCATTGTAACACAAAATGGCGCTTTCTCGGGAGGCGGCCCTGCCGACGCGACTGTTGCCTGGGCGACATTTAGTCTTCAGGGAGGCGCGGGCAGGATGGGGGGAAGTGCCGGCCCATGACCGAAACTAGGCCCAGCTCCGGGACCGCCCGACACGGCTGCAGGTGTCTTGCCTCGTCCGCGGGCTATCCAGCCGGAGGTGGCGCGCCCGCTCCACTCCCTGAGAGTGGCCTATCAGCACTGCGTCTCGGAGGAGGACTACGAGGTGATCGCGGTCGACAACGGCTACGCGGAGCCGCTGCCGCCGTCTTCCCGACTACATCTTGGGAGCATGGCCGAGTCGGCCCTGAGGTTTCTGCAGGGCTGATCCGTGTGGTGGCTTCCGGACAGATGGAAAGCCGGGGTCGAGCAGAGGCCTGCACGCATTTGGCTGGTTCGCAAGCCCGGTCCTCCATCGTCCTGCAGCCCAGACATCCAGCACACCTGAACTCCGGCGCCCCAAACCTCCAGCGATCAACATCGCCACGGCTCCAGCGTTCAAGCTCTCATCTTCTCAATGAGTTAAAAACTCAATATTTGCAGCATTCCGCCAATCCAGCATACCAGCAATATTGCACTCATTCATTCCTGCTCTCCTGCGACCCTGCACCTGCCGCGATTTTTTGGCCCAGGGATTGCGCGCGGAGCGCACATGGGGCTGGGGGCAAAAAATCGCACATTGGCCCTCTCCGCCTGGCGTGGGGCGTGCCGCCCCACGCCAGGCACATCGGGACGGGTGTGACCCGCGGACGGCCCCGGCGGCAGCTTTCGCAGGGGCGAGATTGCCCCTTCTGGCCTGCGGATCACCGCGCCCTGCCTAAGTGACCCCGAAGGGTCACCGGGCGCGAGACGGAGACCATGAAGGCTGTCCGGTTTCCGCAAGCGGAAATCCCCCGAAGGGGCGAAAACCGGCCTTCATGGTCGGTTGGCATGGTCGGTTGGCTGGAACGGTATTGTGTTGTACACCTATAGAGCGTGTTTGATTTTTTGTTGCTGCTTGAGGTTGCGATTTGCCCCGCGGGCCCCGTCTCACCCACAAGGATATTGCCCAGATCAATCGCCTCCTGGGCGAGGGATTTCCCGATGCCGAGATCGCCCGGCGTAGCGGACGGTCGCGTCAGACGGTGGCGCGGGTGCGAAACCAGGCGGCCTCCTCGCACACCACGACAGACGGCGCGGTTATCGGCGCCCGGGTCAGTGTCGAGGAATACGCGGCGTTCAAGGCGCTGATGGAAGCGGAAGGGCTGACGCCGTCAGACGGCATTCGCCGCCTCATGCGGCTGGCCGTCGGGGCGCTCGATCTGCGGGACGAGGAGATCGAGGCACTGGCGCAGAGCCGGCGTGAGCTCGTCGCGGTGGGGCGAAATTTCAACCAGATGACCCAGCTTGCAAACTCCGGGCGGCTCAAGTGGAACGCCCGCGACGGCAAGACCGTGGCGCAGCTCGATGCGCGGGTGGGGGAACTCACCGAGGCGTTGACCAATTTCATCAACGTTGCGCGCCGCCGGACGCTGGCGGATGTGGCCTTCCCGGAGGCGGATAAATGAGGGCGGGGTCGCTGTCGATCGAGGAGGCGGTTCTCGGCTATCCGCTCGAGGACCTCGCGCGCCGGAGCCGGAGCGGCGGGAGTGGCACGCGCGTTCCGGGCGCGGGGCAGGGCAGCGTGCAGGCCCGATCGTTCCGGGCCTTTGCCGGCAATGCGCAGCGCTCCCCGCAGTCTGTGGTGAAGCGGATCAGGGCCGGGGGGTGTCACTCGAAGGAAGAGTTGACCCGTCAGCTCAATTACATCACCCGCGAAGACGCGGCGCATGGCACCTGGACGAACTTCGCCGGGGTGGATCGCGATCTGCGCCCCAACACGTTGTCTCGGGCGGTCGAGGATTGGTCCGCGGCCTGGCGCGGCGCGCCCCGGCGCGGGCACACCGATCATATCATCCTGAGCTTCCCCAAGGGCACCGGCATTGAGGCGGCCGAGGCCGTGGCGCGGGAGTGGGGTCAGGCGATCTTTGCCAGCGGCGACTATGGCGATCAGTGGCGTTACGTCGCCGCGGTGCACCGCGACCCGGATCACATCCACGCGCATTTTGTCGTCGACAAGGTCGGCTGCGACTGGGGCAACTTCCTGTCGATCAGCATGAAGTCGGAACTGAACTACGACGTGATGCGCGAGTGCCATGCCGAGCTCTCGCGGGCGCATGGCATCGACATGGTGGCCTCCAACCGGCTGTCGCGCGGGATCATCGAGAACCCGCCGCGCGAGACCGAGTACCGGGCGGCGCATGACAAGACCGGCCGGGGGGACCTGGTTCCGCCGCCGCCGATGTCGGATGCGGAGAGGGCGCACCGCCGCGCGGTGGTGCAGGACTTTGCGCGGCAATATTCCAGTCTTGGTCTGCTCGCCTCGCTGTCCGGTCCCGGAAACGCGTTCATGGAAAAGCTGTCGCAGGCGTTCTTCGCGTCGGCGCAAACGCTAGAAGAAGGAGGCTCTCTCATGCCCGAGGCAGACACCCTGATGCCACCGAAAACCCAAGCTGCCACGCAGGACCAGAGCTTTGATCCCGTCGCCGCCATGACGCAGGCGCGCGAGCAGTTGCTGGCCGAGGCGCGGGAGACCTGGGAGAGCATTCAGGCCATGGAGGCCGGCCCCGAGCGGGTGCGGATGGAGGCGGAGTTCTCGCGCACCAGCACCGAGCTCTTGTCCGCCACCCAGGCCGATCCCTTCTTCAAGGACCATGCGATGGTGGCTGAGACACGCGACGATGTCTTCGCGCATCTCACCCCCGCCTCGCTGCAGCACGTACGGGACGGGCTCGAGGCGGAGGATCCACGCGTTCGGCAGATCGACAGCACGCTGGACGACATGCGCGAGGCGCTGGCCGCCGCGTTTGCGCGGGATGCGGAGCTTATGGCGCAGCTTGGCACGACGCCGGAGGAGTTGACGGAATACGCGGCGCAGGGGGACCACTCCCTGGCGCAGGCAGCGCTGTGGCGCAGCCGGGCGGAAAGCCTGGACGCGGAGGCCTCCGCGCGCCTGACCAGGGTGCTGGAAGAGGGGCATCGGATCATCGACGGCGTGGCGGTGCCGAGAGACCTGGTCGAGCAGCTGGCGCTCGACCAACTGCTGACCGTGGACAAGCACCACAAGCTTGCCGATGTCCCCGCCATCGAAAGCCTTGTCGACCGGATGGCGGATGCGCTCTTCGACGAAGACTTGGCGAAGGTCCTCGAGGGCGACAGCACCCGGTTGCAGGATGAGATCCGCGATCCCGCCGTTCGGGCGGCGGTCGCGGCCGAGCTGAAGAACGAAGCCGATCTCGTGGTGGGGCAGGGGGCCCGCGAGCGCGAGACCGTGGAGGCCTACCAGGCCATGGCGCAGGTCCGGCAGGCCGAGCTCGCGGCCAAGCAGGGATTGGGCATCGAGGACGGGCACGAGCTCTAAGCTGAGGGAGGGTCCTTCCGATGATACAGAATCTCGACACGCCTGCAGGCGAATTTTTGAGCCATTAAACCGTGCCAGAGAGTTCCTGAGCGCTATGGATTCATGGCTAGGTAAATCAAAATTTCCTCACATGTGGATTTTCTGGACCGAAACCCATAATTCTAGTGTTTCTCGTCCCGAAGCAACGATGTTCATCGCTATGCCGCCATCAGTATTCGCTGGCACGTACAGCGTTTCCTGTCGTAGACGGCCACTCCTCACCTGATCTAAATCGACCCTTTGCCTGTATTCTGGGAGGATATCATGTGAACTGGAAATTTCAACCATAGCGCCTTGTGCTTCGTAGCTATTGCTGTCGCGTGCTTGAACGAGCAGTGTATAACCTTTCGGTTGGACGCCGTGGGTGGGGTACAGTCCTAGCAGGGAGTCGTTGGAGCCAAGGTCTATTGTTATAGCTCCAGAAGAAAACCTGTCTCCATTATATCCATGCAACGCTTCGGCAGATATGAGCTCGATATCAGGAAAGTTCATTTCGATACGCGAAGCACTGGATGAGATGCACTTCGCTGTTGTCAGCGGGGGGACATTAAATCTACAGGAGGCATCAGTCTCTATGCGCCCGCAATTTTCGTCGAGGTATATCGCGGTATTTTTATTGTCTTGCTGCGCTTCGGTTTGAACATTGGTCATCGAGATCCGTTGCACCCTCTCAAATACCATATGCGTGTGGCCTCCACCGCTAGGGTTGCCCGTGAAGATCACGCCATCTATCTTCACTCCCGAAAAGCTTCTTGAGTGGATGTCTTCGAGGTGAAGAAACGTTCCCCCTGCAACGGCTTGCTCACATCTGAAGTCGGTAACTTGAAGATTCTGGGAAGATATTGCATTCGTAAAGTGCAGAGTGCTTGCAGTGGTTCCATTCAAATAACCACCTCGAATCTTGAAGTGTGACCAACCCCCTTCCATTTTTACCGCTGCTTGCTCGGACGCGCTGTCTAGCAGAAACTGGCACCTGACCACTTCTGACGTTGTCGTCGGAATACTTGGCCCATCGTTTCCCTTGGACCAGTCAGGCCCATATATACCGCAGAGATTTTTGAAAAACCTATTATTTTCGAAGGAATGCCCGCCAAGGCCACCGATCATCAAACCATATGTCAGGCGATGTTCGGCGGCACGTCCGAAAATGCAATCTTTTACAGATGCCTGTCTGCAGTTGAAAATCTTTAGGGCACATACACCGACCGGATCGGATGCCATATGGTAGAAGTAACCTCCGAACCAACGCGGAATTTGCGTTTCAGTTTCTGATGGGTTCGCTGGATCGGCTTGTCCATTTAAGTCGAACATTACAAACACATCGTCTGCGCGGGCAGAGGTACCGTCACCAAAGGCGACAAGCCGTGCTCCGTATGCGAAGACCGTCCGAAAGGTAAGGCTCAGGCTGATCGGCGTGTCGATCCCGTATGTCGTATCCGATCGAAAAATGAACGTCTGACCTTGCGTGGACGCGTCGAACATTGCCTGAATAATGGCACTGTCTGATTTTCCATTGATCGTGCCAAAATGTTCCGGCATCCAAGCGCCACTGTCGGAAAAGGGTAGAAAGCCGGGCAAGTCGGGTATGAGAGCCGCCTTGGCGCTGGCGAGGTACAGTACAGTTCCATCGAAAACCAAGGTCCCGTCTGGCCAAGAGGCACCCTTGGCGACGGCGTCCACTAGGCCGTTGCGCCCTACGACATTGGAGGGCTTCTTGGCGTTGACGACGAAATCCCCTGCGAGCCGCAAGACATCACCCTGCCAACCGATGTCACGAGCAAGCTCCGGACGCGCATATCGAACAGCCTCTCCACGCATTAAAGCTGCGAGCCCATCTGCGTCGTTGTTCTCTCCGTCAGAATAGATCGTTGGTGTCTGCAAAGCCGCCTGCACGCTGCCTACAGGCGCCGCAGATGCCGCACTAACGCCTGCGGATGCGCGCAGGAAATTGCGTCGGGTGAAGTTGCTCATAAGAATGCTCTCTCTGAAGTTCTGGGGGTAAGGCTCTGACCGGTCGAATTCTGGCACTTGGTGTGCGCGCCATGTGGAGCGCGCCTCCCATTATCTGCAAGGGTAGGGGCGTCGGCCGACTTCCTCCATCATCTTTTCGCGGAGGACCTCGTCCGGGGTCTTCCAGCCGAGGCACTTGCGAGGCGTGTCGTTGATACTGGTCGCAGAGCTGCTTCAACTCGAGCTCTGTCATGGCAGCGAGGTCACGCTGCCTTGGAAGCCAGCGGCGGGTCCGACAGTTGGTGTTCGCGACAGTGCCTTTGTGCCAAGACGAGGAGGGGTCGCAGAACCAAGCGGTTGTCCCGATGCCGGCCTCGAGCTTTCTCCAGTCGCGGAACTCGAACTCGCGGTCGAAGGTGATCGACTTGCCCGCCGCCTGGGGTAGTGGCGTCATCACGTTCATCAAGCTGTTCGTGAAGTGCAGCCGTTCTCCTTGCTTTCCAGTAAGGTAGGGGGGGTGTCGCAACCCAGTTTCGACTGTGCCCCGTTGAGAGAGGGTCCCTCCGATAATCCAGAATCTCGACACGGTCTGGCGCTACCCCGCACGCCGTAGTTGGCGGTTTGCAGCCCGGCGACAATTTCTCGCCGTCTGGCTGACAAAGCGTTGCCATGTCTTGCAAATCCGCGCTGCCCAAGGTTTCAGTCCCGGTGACGGGAAAACGGGCCGATGCCAATCGGGCGACCTTTCAGAGGATCTTATTGAGCGCGATGCACCAGTTCAGGTTGCGTTCCGCTTGCCGTTCCTTTTGGCAACTGCTCTTTTCCTTTGCAGTGGTTTCATATGGCTGTGAGGCGGTGTTCCTAAAAGCATCCCCAGTCGCATTGCTCGGCAGTTGGAAGGAAAGACATTCATGCAGGCAATTACCCCGGTCATTCTCTGTGGCGGTTCGGGCACGCGGCTCTGGCCGGTGTCGCGCAAGAGCTACCCCAAGCAGTTCGCCCGGCTCGTGGATGACACCAGCCTGTTTCAGGCCACCGCCGAGCGGCTCTCGGGCAGCAGCTGTTTCGACAGGCCGGTGGTGGTGACCAATTCCGACTTCCGCTTCGTGGTGACCGAGCAGCTGTCCGACATCGGCATCGATCCGGGCGCAATCCTCATCGAGCCCGAGGGGCGCAACACCGCCCCCGCGGTGCTCGCCGCGGCGCTGCACCTGTCGCGCACGGACCCCGAGGCGGCGATGCTCGTCGCGCCCTCGGATCACCGTATCCCCGACCGCGAGTCCTTCCGCGCCGCGGTCGAGAACGGCCGGGCCGCCCTCGAGCAGGGCAAGCTGGTGCTCTTCGGAATCCATCCCGACCGCCCCGAGACCGGCTATGGTTATCTCGAGCTCGACCTTGCCAACGCCGGCCCCGCCACAACCCCGCTGAAGCGTTTCGTCGAGAAGCCCGATGCCGAAACCGCGGCGAAGATGCTAGCGCAGGGCGGCTTCCTCTGGAACGCCGGGATCTTCCTGTTCCGGGTCAAGGACATCCTCGCCGCCTTCGGGCAGTACGCCCCGAGCCTGATCCCGCCGGTGACCGCGGCGGTGGACGAGGCGGAGGTCGACCTCGGCTTCCTGCGCCTCGCGCCCGGCCCCTGGTCCGAGGCCGAGGACATCTCGATCGACTACGCGGTGATGGAGAAATCCGACGCGCTGGAAGTGGTGCCCTTCGACAGCGGTTGGTCCGATCTCGGCGGCTGGGACGCGATCTGGCGTGAGCTCGAGCAGGACGAGAACGGCGTGGTCTGCAGCGACGGCGCCACGGCGATCGACTGCGAGGGTTCGATGCTGCGCACCGGCTCCGACGCGATCGAGATCGTCGGCATCGGCCTCAAGGACGTCATCGCCGTGGCGATGAACGACGCCGTGCTGGTGGCCAGCAAGGACCGCGCGCAGGACGTGAAGCTGGCGGTGGACGCGCTGAAGAAGAAGGGCGCCAAGCAGGCGGTCGAGTTTCCCATGGACCACCGGCCCTGGGGCTGGTTCGAGAGCCTCGTGGTCGGCAGCCGCTTCCAGGTGAAGCGCATCCACGTGCACCCCGGCGCCTCGCTGTCGCTGCAGAGCCACTTCCACCGCTCCGAGCACTGGATCGTGGTCGAGGGCACGGCGCGGGTCACCGTCGACGACGAGGTCAAGCTGGTGACCGAGAACGAGAGCGTCTACATCCCGCTCGGCGCCGTGCACCGCATGGAGAACCCGGGAAAGATGCCGATGGTGCTGATCGAGGTGCAGACCGGCTCCTACGTCGGCGAGGATGACATCGTGCGCTACGAGGACGTCTACGCCCGTGGCCAGGGCGCCAAGGGCTGAGCCTCCGTGCGGCCACAAGAACAGCGCGCCGACCCTTCCCCGGGTCGGCGCAGGCATGACGAGCGGCGCGGCTGACCGGCCGGAGCCCCTCGACCAGGCAAACAAGCCTGACAAAGAAGAAAGGCGCCCCGATGGCTCCAAAATTCGGAACGAGCGGCCTGCGCGGCCTTGTGGTGGAGCTGACCCCCGAGCTGGTCGCCGACCACGTGCGGGCCTTCGCGGCGGCCTGCGATCACGGCGGGCTGCTCTGCGTCGGCCAGGATCTGCGGCCCTCGAGCCCGCGCATCGCCGGCGACATCATAGCCGCCGCCCGCGCCGAGGGGCTGCGGGTGATCGACTGCGGCGCGCTGCCGACCCCGGCGCTCGCGCTCGCCGCGCAGGAGGCCGACGCGGGGGGCATCATGGTCACTGGCAGCCATATCCCCGCCGACCGTAACGGGCTGAAGTTCTACACCCGCGCCGGCGAGATCACCAAGTCCGACGAGGCGGCGATCACCGCCGCCCTCGGCCGCGCCCCGGGCAGCGCCGAAGGCCCGCTCGACACCGACCCCGAGGCTGCCGCCCGCTTCGTCGCGCGCTACGTGGACACGCTCGGCCGCAAAGCCCTCTCGAGCAAGCGCATTGGCCTCTATGCCCATTCCGCCGTGGGCCGCGACGACCTGCGGGCCATGCTCGAAGGCCTCGGCGCCGAGGTGCGCGAACTGGGCCGGTCGGAGATCTTCATTCCCGTCGACACCGAGGCGGTGGACCTGGACACCCGCGCGCAGATCGCCGCCTGGGTGGCCGAGCACGAGCTCGACGCGCTGGTCTCCACCGATGGTGACAGCGACCGACCGCTGCTGGCCGATGAGACCGGCACCATCGTGCCCGGCGACATCATGGGCCAGATCACAGCGGAGGCACTCGGTGCTGAGGCGGTGGTGACCCCGATCTCCTCGAACTCCGGCGTCACCCGCAAGGGCTTTGCCAGGGTGCTGACCACCCGCATCGGCTCGCCCTTCGTGATCGCCGGCATGGAGGAGCTCGGCGGCAAGGTTGTCGGTTACGAGGCCAACGGCGGCTTCCTGCTCGGCTTCGCCGCCGAAGGGCCCACCGGCACGCTGGCTGCCCTGCCCACCCGCGACTGCATGTTGCCGCTGATCCTGACGCTGATCGCCGCCGGCGACGGCCCGGTCTCGGCGCGCGTTGCCCAGGAGCCACCCGTTGTCACCATGGCCGACCGCCTGCAGGAGGTGCCGCAGGAGGCTTCGCAACCCTTCGTCGCCGCGCTACGCGACGACAGCTCGGCCCGCGCCGATTTTCTTGCCCCGCTCAGCGCACAGGAAGTCGGTTGCGACCTCACCGACGGCGTGCGCATGACCCTAACCGACGGCCGCATCGTCCACATTCGCCCCTCCGGCAACGCCCCAGAACTGCGACTCTACGTCGAGGCGCAGGACCGCCCCGGTGCCGAGGCGCTCATGGAAAAAGGCCTCGCGCAGCTGCGCAGCGCCGTGCTTGTCTGAGGAGATGCTCTTTGGCCCGGTTCCCGGATCGGGCCGGGAGAGCGTCACTCACGCAGCGCCAGATCTGTGTTCGGCATCATCCATGCAAACTTCTGTTTTGATACAGAATTTGCACTTCGCTTGTGAGTCCACCCCGTGTGAGCTCAAGGATCGCGTAATGAGATTTATGATAAATATAGCTATCCTGAGATAAGGTTCGCTTCTCTGTAGTCGCCTGTCGATCTCAACCTCTCGCCGGTACAAGATACCGTACCAGTTGTCGTCGCCTCCCAGCCGATGAAGACACACTGCGATTTTTCCTGATGTTTTTGGCTGTCGCCAAACTCATGGAGCACGAGGCTGTTGTTGTACGCGTGCAGCTAAGCTGCGAACCGCAGGCCACGCCCCCATCTTTGCAAAAAATGCATGCATTTCTATCCGCTGCCCCTACGTAATGTGGGATTCCGGACACGGTCCTTCGGCGAGAAACGTCTTCCCCCGGCCTTGAGTGTTTGAACTTTCCGGCCAACACCGCGAAGGTGCCGCCAACAAGAGAATGGAGCGCCTCGGATCTTCGGGCAGGTGTCGAGTGCTTTTAGGGCATAGGGCCGGGGACGTTCTGAACGAGGCGGAGTTCCGGAATGCCAGGTCCGAAAAGCGGGTTGCGACGCAACCGGAGAATGAAGGGTGCGGTGCCGCTGACCACGGCGCTTTGCCTCAGCCTGTCCGCTGGTCCGGCGATCCCGCAGGAGGCCCCTTGGTCGCGCCCGACGCTGAACTTCATGGGCGTGCCAGGGATCATCGATATGCCGACGGCGCATCCGATGCGCGATGCAGATCTGAGCATGTCGCTGGGGGGATTCGAAGACACCCTCCGGAGCACACTGCATTTCCAGATCACGCCGCGGCTGTCAGGCGTGTTTCGATATGTGAACCTCAATGGGTTCGCAGACCGGGACTACTACGACCGCAGTTTTGACCTTCGGTATCTCATTGCGAACGAAGGACGCTACACGCCGGCTGTGAGCGTAGGTCTGCAGGACTTCGGTGGGACAGGTATCTACGGTGGGGAATATCTCGTCGCGACTAAGACCTTTGGCCGCTTGAGAGCGACAGGTGGCATCGGATGGGGCCGCTTTGGGAGTTACAACGGATTTACAAACCCTCTCGGGGTTTTCCGTGAAAGCTTTGAGACACGGCCGCGCGACAAGGCTGAAATCAGTCAGACTGGTCGGGTCGATACAGACCAATGGTTTCGTGGGGATGCAGCTTTCTTCGGGGGGCTGCAATACGCGGTCAATGATCGGCTTATTTTTTCCGCCGAATACTCATCTGATTCTTATGAACGAGAATCCAGTAGCAGCATGAATTTCGAGCACAACTCACCCTTCAACCTCGGCTTTAGCTACCGCCTCACTGATGGCCTCGACCTGAGCGCCGCCTACCTCTATGGCTCCACGCTCGCTGCCCAGCTCAGCTACACGTTCAACCCCAAGACCCCCAGCGCTTATCCCGGCGGCACAGGCCCGGCGCCCAAGCCGGTGTTCCTGCGCCCGGCGCAGAGTCTGTCGGACCTCGGCTGGACGCAGCAGCCGGATGCCGCGGAGATCCTGCGCAGCACCCTGAAAGGCTTGCTCGAGGCGGACGACATGGAACTCGAGCGCTTCGGGGTCGAGGCGCATGTGGCGCGGGCGGAGGTGCGCACTGGCGCACAGCCTTCGACGGCGCAGGCGGTGGGCCGGGTCGCGCGGGTCATGAGCCAGCTCATGCCGGCCTCGGTGGAGCGTTTCGAGATCACCCTCGTCACCGGCACCGGCCTGCCGGTCAGCCGGGTCGTGCTGAACCGCAGCGATCTCGAGGAGCTCGAATACGCCCCCGATGGTGCCTGGCAGAGCTATGCGCGGGCCAAGGTCGAGGATGCCCTGCCCGAACGCGCCGGGCAGATCGTGCCGCAGGGGGCCTTCCCGAAATACGAGTGGTCGCTGGCGCCTTACCTGAGCTCCTCCTATTTCGATCCGCGCCAGCCGATCACCCTGACTCTCGGCGCGCAGCTGCGCGGCAGCATCGAGCCGGTGCCGGGCCTGGTGCTGGAAGGCGCCGTGCGCCAGAAGCTGACCAGCAACAGCGCGGGTATCCGCCCGTCCAATTCGGTGCTGCCACACGTGCGGACCGACAATACGCTCTACCAGGAGACCGACGACCCGACGCTCAACTACCTGACGGCGACGCAGTATTTTCGCCCGGGGCAGGATGTCTTCGCGCGCGTTACCGCCGGCTATTTCGAGCCCATGTACGGCGGCATCTCGGGAGAAATCCTCTGGAAGCCGGTCGACAGCCGCCTCGGCCTCGGGCTCGAGGTGAACTACGCGCAGCAGCGCGAGTACGAGCAGGGCTTCGGATTCATGGATTACGGCGTGGTGACCGGCCACGCCTCAGCCTATTACAAGGCGCCCAACAACTTCCACTACCAGGTCGATGCCGGGCGCTACCTCGCCAAGGACTGGGGCGCCACCTTCGGCGTCGACCGCGAGTTCGACAACGGCATCCGCATCGGCGCCTTCGCCACCTTCACTGATGTCTCCTTCGACGATTTCGGCGAGGGCTCCTTCGACAAGGGCATCCGCTTCTACGTGCCGCTCTCGGCGCTTACCGGCGAGCGCTCGGACGTCGCGGTCTCCCGCGCGCTGCGCCCGGTGCTGCGCGACGGCGGCGCGCGGCTCGAGGTCGGCACCCGGCTCTACCAGCAGGTGCGGCAGTACCAGCAGCCGGAGCTGCAGGGACAATGGGGGCGGTTCTGGCGATGAAGATGCGTGCGCTTTTCACGGGCCTCGCGCTCTCGCTGCTCGCCGGCTGCGGCAGCGATCTGAACATGTTCCGCTATTTTGCCGATCTCGGCACTGCGGTCGCGGACCTCGGCAAGCCGCAGCAGGACATCCGCGAGGTGATCACTCCGCAGATGCTGGCCGCCACCGGACGCCCGGTGCTGCTGGCGACGCTGCCGCAGCGCGGCACCCAGGTGCTCTTCGTCGAGGACACGCGCAATGGCGACAGCGTGTCCTGGCTCTCGCCGTCGAACGAGGCGATTGTGCTGCAGGGTGGCGTGCTCATCGCCACGCGCGCGGCGGGGGGCGACCTGATCTCGGCCGACGTGCGCGACGTGCGCGCGGCGCTGGCCGGGGCGCCGGGCCCGGCCGAGCGCATCCACCGCTATCTCGACGGCGAGAACCATATCACCGTGCATGCCTATATCTGCGACTACAGCCGCGCGCCGGATGTCGCCGAAGCCTATTTCCGCCAACTCGAGGTCACCCGGGTGGACGAGCGTTGCACCGGCCCGCAGGAGAGTTTCGAGAATCACTACTGGATCGCCGGCTCGGGCGACGTGGTGCGTTCGGAACAATGGATCGGCACGGCAGTTGGCAGTTTGATCTACGAGCGGCTGAGCAATTGGGCAGATTACTGAGCCGCGGCGCAGAAGGTGGCGCGAAGATGACATTTATCCCCCTGTCATCTCATTGAAATTGCCTAGGCGAAATGGATTTGCTAGGGCTTCGAGTAAGTTTGTTTAGGAGAAGTGCTATGACCATGAAGACCATGATGGGGCTTTCAGCGGCCTGCGTTCTCGCGTTTACCTCCCTTGCCAGTGCTCAGGGCGTCGGCGGCGGCGCGGGTGTTGCCAACCCCGGCGGCACTCAGAGCGCGGGCCTCGGCGGCGGTGGTGCCGGCGGCGGCGCGGGCGCCGGTGTCGGTGGCGGCGTGGGGGCCGGCGCAGGTGTCGGTGGTGGCATCGGCGCGGGCATCGGCGGTGGCGTCGGGATCGCAGGCGCGGCGGGCGCAGGCCTGGCCGGCATTTCGGGCACCCTGCTTGCGGCTGGCCTCGGTACGCTGGCCGTGGGCGGCATCGCGGCGGTGGCCTCCGGCGGCGACAAGGGCAAGGGCACGCCCAGCACCTCGACCTCCACGGGCAGCACCAGCTCGACCTCGAACTGAGGCTCGCCTGAGCGGCGGGTCGTCAATTCCGCCACAGGTTGAGAAGAAATCAGGCGGACCTTTGCAGGGTCCGCCTTTTTCATGGGCTCCCGCATGGCCTGCGGCGGCAAATCCATCTACTCTGCGCGCAAGGGGTCCGTCCCCGCCAGAACACAATCTTCACGAGGAAGAACATGGGCAAAAAGGCCTTGAGCAGCCTGGCCGTGACAGGCCTTCTGATGCTGGGCGGCTGCGGCGTCGCCTACCAATCGCCGTCGGTGAACCCGATGAGCGCCAGCGCCTCGAAGGTGCGGGTGCTGGAAATCACCCCGGAAACCGTGCTGGCGGCCAACCGCTCGGGGTACAGCCCCAAGCAGTTGCCGGCGGTCTTCTTCGCCAATGCCGGTGGCGGCAGCACCCAGCGCGGCGCCGGCGCCGTGCCCGACCCGGTGGTGGACTACCAGCCGCGCCCCGACATGCTCGAGACGCGTGTGCCGCCGGCGGTGCCCGACGCGCCCTATACGATCGGCATCGGCGACGTGCTGCTGCTGGCCACGCCGCAGACCGGCTCGACAGTCGAACAACTGACCGGGCTGCTGGCCGCCTCGAACTCGCGGCAGGGCTACACGGTGCAGGACGACGGGGCGATCGCCATCCCCAACGTCGGCCGCGTGCAGGTCGCGGGGACCACGCTCGAGGAAGCCGAAAACCGCCTGTTCCAGCGCCTGGTGGAAAACCAGATCGACCCGACCTTCAGCCTCGAGGTCGCCGAGTTCAACTCGAAGAAGGTCTCGATCGGCGGCGCGGTGGCGCAGCCCGCCGTGGCACCGATCACCCTCACCCCGCTCTACCTCGACGAGGCGCTGGCGGCGGCGGGCGGGATCACCGCCGAGGATCTCGACTATGCCTCGGTGCGCATCTACCGCGACGGCACCATTTACCAGATCCCGCTGCGCGAGCTCTACTCGAGCAGCCGCCTGTCGCGCGTTCAGCTCACCGACGGCGACGCGGTCTTCGTCGACACGGAATACACGCTCGATCGGGCTCAGGCCTATTTCGAGGAACGCATCCGCCTCGCCGAGTTCCGCCAGGATGCGCGCATCGCTGCACTAAATGAGCTCAACGCCGAGGTGAGCATCCGCCGCGGCGCGCTGGCCGAAGAGCGCGAGAACTACATGACCCGGCTCGAACTCGATTCCGTGGATCGCGACTACGTCTATCTGACCGGTGAAGTGGAGAGCCAGACGCGTTTCGCGCTGCCCTTTGGCCGCACCGCGACCTTGGCCGATGCGCTCTATTCCAATGGCGGAGTACCGACCCGCACCGGCAACGTGGCCGAGATCTACGTGCTGCGGGGCTCGCCCGATCCGCGCGAGTTCGGCGCGTTGACCGCCTGGCAGTTGGATGGCCGCAACGCCGCAAACTTCCTGCTGGCAACGCGCTTTGAGTTGCGACCCAACGACGTGGTTTTTGTGGCTGAGCAGCCGGTGACGCGCTGGAGCAACGTGATCACGCAGATTACCCCGTCGCTGATCACCTCGACCGCGGCGCAGCTGAACTGAGCTGAACGATCACATAGCTGGCTATACAACCTAAGGCTGTCAGGCGGGTCCTTCTCGCTCCGCGGAGAAACCAACGAGATGAAGTGATCTGATTTTTCATCAGACGCTTCTATTTTGGGATTATCCCCTGCGGGCGAGCCCGCCGAAACTTGAGGCTGCAGGCGAACTGGGCTCTCTCTAATAACCGGTTAGACGTCTTTTTGAATCGTGCTAAACGGTAGCAAAGCTGCGGCTGCTTCGTTGCGGCCAAACTTGGAGTTACACTTTGACCGACATGAGACGTATCGAATTGGGCTCAAGCGCTGCAACTTCCGCTGCCCAAGAGGACGACGTTGTAGATTTGGGTGCTCTGCTCTCAGCTCTATGGAGAGGCAAGCTCATCATCACATTTGCTGTCTTGCTCGCCATTATCGTTGGTAGCTTTTACGCATATGTCCTTGCCACACCTATGTACCGGTCGACCGCTGTCGTCATGCTGAACAACCGCGAAGAGCAAGTGGTAGACTTGGGAAGCGTAATGGGTGGCCTTGGCTCAGACAGTACCGTCGTCAACACCGAGGTCGAAGTCCTCAAGAGCCGGGTCCTGCTTGGTAAGGTGGTCGACAAGCTCGCTTTGATCAATGACCCGGAATTCAATTCCGCACTGCGCCCAGCCAGTAGCATCGACAAGCTGAAGACCTTTATCAAAGGGCTGTTCACCTCCGCTCCTGACGACACTGGTGAAAATGAGGCTCGTCGGCGTGCCGCTACAATCGACGCTCTGCTAGACAGTCTCACTATTTCCAATGTTCCGCAGAGTCTGGTTTTCCAGGTCACTGTAGAGACAACCAGCCGCGAAAAGTCGGCTAGCATAGCCGACGCGCTGGTCGATCTTTACATCCTCAATCAGCTCGAGGTGAAATTCGAAGCGACCGAGCAGGCTACGACATGGCTGACCGAGCGTGTCACCGATCTGCAGGTCTCGCTCGAAGAGGCGGAAGGCAAGGTCAAGGACTTCCGCGCCAGCACGCCGCTGGTCAGCCCCGAAGCGCTGGAAGGGCTTGAGGTTCAGGTCAAGGACACGCGCGATCGGATCGCCAACATGGAAGCTGCGCAGGAAGCCGCGCAAGTGCGGATAACCGCACTCGAGCAGGCAACCACGCCGCAGGAACAGGCCAAGGCCACCAATGATCTGCAACTGCAGCGTATGCTACCTCGGATCGACGAACCCGCGATCGCGCAGAGCTTCGAGGCACGCTTTGGTCAACTCCTCACCCGCGCAGAAACCGATCTTTCGAGGAACACCAGTCAACTTGCGGCGCTTCGCAACTCCCTGTCGGAACTCGAGAGCCAGACCGATCAGCAAAGCCAAGACCTGATCACCCTGCAGCAGCTGACGCGAGAAGCAGAAGCCAGCCGCCTGCTCTACGAGTATTTCCTGTCGCGTCTGAAGGAAACCTCTGCGCAGCAGGGCGTGCAACAGGCTGACAGCCGGATCATTTCGCCAGCGGTAGTCCCTGTTCGGGCATCTGCGCCACGCAAGTCGCTCATTCTCGCAATGACTGGGCTTCTTGGCCTGATGCTTGGCGCCGCCTTCGTGCTTGTCCGCGAAGCTCGAAACCGTGCATTCCGGACCGCCGAGCAACTGGAAGCGGTAACCGGCTATGCCACAATCGGGCAACTTCCCATGATCAAGGCGAGCCGGCGTAAGGATGCCATCGCCTATCTCAAAGAACGTCCGTCCTCAGCGGCCGCCGAGGCGGTCCGCAATCTGAGAACTTCGGTCATGCTCTCCAATGTGGACACACCGCCCAAGGTCATCATGACCTGCTCGGCCCTGCCTGGCGAAGGCAAGACCACAGTCGCCATGTCGCTGACGCTGAACTTTGCCTCCATGGGCAAGAAGGTTCTGCTTATCGAGGGTGACATCCGCCGTAGGGTTTTCGGCCAGTACCTGACAACCGAGCAAACCGACGGCGTCGTCTCAGTACTGACCGGCGTCAAGCATTTCGATGAAGTGGTTACCCATGACGAACTCGTTGGAGCCGACGTACTACTCGGCGACAAGGGGCAGTCCAACGCCGCCGACATCTTCTCCTCACTGCGCTTCGCAGAGCTGTTGAAGGATCTGCGAAGCCGCTACGACATCATCATCGTCGATACACCGCCGGTGCTGGTGGTGCCGGATGCCCGAGTGATCGCGCAGCACGTCGATGCCACGGTCTTCGTGGTGAAATGGGACCAGACTCAGAAAGACCAAGTGATCGGGGCGCTGCGCGAGTTCGAAAGTGTCGGGAAGCCGGTGAGTGGCCTTGTGCTGAACCAAATCAGCCCGCGCGGGATGAAGCGCTACGGCTATGGAAATAACTACGGACCCTACTCGGCCTATGGCGCGAAATACTATCTCAACTGATACTTCAATAATGATCCGAATAGATGTCGAGATCACCCAATATCCTACTTCTGAAGCCCGGATTCTACCGGGCCTATCGCCTTCAAGGATGTTAATACTTCCTAAAGAAAATCGAAAGTAAACGCACCGCTCCCCAAAATCGCAACCTCTCACGACCCCTTCAGGCTGATCTAAGAAAGACGTCAAAGCCAGGCCAGTGAGAAACTTTGGTCGCCAAAGTAGCTAAGGATATGGTGGAACCCTGCAATGGTCTGCATCCCTAGAAACCATGCCTCTCGCAAAACTTTCGTTCTTCGAGCATCCTTGGGAAATATAGCGAGTTGTAGGAAAAAGGCTGGGCCACGGACGATCACTCGCAATCAAATTGAGGACGGAAAATGAAAGCTCGTATCCCGCGCCTCACAACGCTATACGCGGCCCTTATTCCGCTGGTTGTACTACCATCGCCAGTTGGCAAGATCGGTGCAGTAGACTTAATTCTGCCGTTTGCACTATTTGGCCTTATTGCTTACCGTGAAAGAAAGTTAACTGTTCCTGAGCTTTTTCTCTCAACCCTTGGGATACTCGCCTTTCTATCGACATTTTTCAACATCGCTCGTGGAATAGCGCCACCAGAAGCAATCCTCCTCGTGCGAGTCTTCGCAATTTTCTTGCCGTTTATCATAGTTATGTCGAAAAGAAACTTCGGAGATGACGATCTATGGGTTTTGACAAAAGTATTTTTGACCTCAGGCGGCGTTGCGATCCTGCTCGGTATCGCAATGCACCACCTCGGCATACAGGTGAGGGATGACCAGCAACGAAATTGGTATGGTAATGGCCTCGGGTCCAGTATACGAGCGGGCGGCCTTCTTGGAAATACAGGTGGCTTTGGGCACATCTCAAGCCTTTGGGGGATTGTATGTGCCGGAATCCTCCTGTTGAAAGGAATGCGGTACTGGGCTGTTTTAGTTATTTTTATATCTCTATACGCAACCTACATATCCACATCGAGAGCCGCATTCATACATATCGCCGTAAGCCTGATATTCTTAATTCCAATTTTCTTTGGGGGCCGAAGAATAATTAGTGCGCTTGTCGCAACACCAGTGGTATTTATTGGCTTCATATACTGGGCCGTTGGCTCTGATGTATCCCCGGAGACGCTCTTCGCACTTCGGCGACTGGATATTCTGAATCTAACAGGAGAAAGCCTTTTCTTCAAGACAGTGCGATTTAATAACTGGTCTATATACTTGGACTACGTTCTTAATTACCCCGCATGGGGTATCGGATTCAAAAATACAGACCATATGATTGGGACACCCGGAGATAATAGCTTCCTGACCATTACTCTTGAGCTAGGGGTCCTGTGCGGGGTCCTGTACGCAGCATTTTGGATTTGGCTTATCTGTCGATTCCTTTTTGCTAAAGGCGCAAGGCGATTAGTCGGACTTTCGATTGTATCAGGCGAAATTGTACATGCGCTCACGCTTGACACACACACCTTGTGGATTTCCACACCGGCGGCACTTTTGTTCATTGCGGCTCTTGTTCGCACCACGCCACGGCATACAAATGTAAAAATAGGTGACTACGCCTTGTCCAAGACGGCCCCCAACATTGGCCTTCACGAAAATGTCGCACATTAACAGGCTTCACATACGCCGGTGGCGTCAGTCGTGTATCGACCCAGCGGATTCTGCTCAGGTTAGGCCGCTAATCTAAATGCCCCGGCAGGCGTGCGCATGGCAAGCGCCTGATGAGGGCGACGGTTGTTATAAAAGGCAATCCAGTCACCGATGACGCGCATCGCATGTTGGATGCTTTCGAAGCGGTGGCGATGCACGCACTGCTCTTTCAGCGTCCGGATGAAGCGCCCAACCATGCCATACTGCTGTGGGCAGTGCGATGTGATAAACTCCTGCTTCAGCCCGTAGCTGCCGACGATGGCCGTGAAGTGGAGGCTGGTGAAGAATGAGCCATTGAGGCGCCATTGGTGCGAGCCCAATGGCGAATGCCATTGTCTGACCTCAGCAAGAACTCCTCCTCGACCCGGCCTAGAGCGCCGAATCTCGCGATCAGCGCATGCTCGAGAGCGGCCTGGCCGTCCTTTCCGGTCCAGATGCGGGCGAGGTCGGTCGACCATCTCTCGTTCGGCGCAGCTGCGACGGAGGGTACCGCCTGGATGCGGAGCCGCATGCACACGGCGCGCTTGCGAACCTGCCAGCCCTTGATCTGGAAGATCCTCTACACCGCGTTCTTGTTGAAGCCCAGGAGCCAGGCCATGGTCCAATAGCAGAAGGACGGCTCCTCCTCGATCATCTTCTTGATCGGTTCGGCGAAGCGGGGATCGACCTTCGGCGCGGCTTTCACCGGCTTGTAGTACACAGTGCGCCGGAGAATGCCGAACCACATGCAGAGCTTGGCGATCGACACTGCGACGCCCTCCGCCAAAAGGCCCTGCTGGGTGCGACGGATCAATTCCCGTCCTACGTATCCAGCAGGGCCTGAAGCTTTTTCGGGCCCGTAGCTCCAGCAGCCTTGCCATAGGCTTCCTGAAGGTCTCGGAGCTGCTTCTCGTATTGCTCGCGGATGTGGAGCGGGTTGGCGCGCAGCGAGTTCTCCATGCCGCGCTTCGCATCTTCGACCCACCCTTCAACTTCGGAGGGTGTGAGGTCGAATGATCGACTTGCCTCCGACACAGTCGTCTTGCCCTGGATGATCTCGATCACCGGAGCCGTCTTCCGCTTCGCCGTCCAACGCTTGATGCTGTCGTCCATAGTCATACTCATTGCTATGTTCTCCATTGTAGCATGAGCAGGTTTTCACTGGGTCGATACACCTTCGCATTGAGCGCCGGCCTGTGATCTCGGCGCGGTTGTCTTGCTATAGGCCTTCTACTCGCTCGCAGCATCACGCTGCTATTGGGCGGCAGATGCACTTATCTCGGCCGTTCAGAATTCCGGATCAACTCTTACCTCAGCGCACTATTATCAACCGACTATGACCTAAACATGCAAAGGATCGAAGATTCTAGGCCCAAATGTTCTTTAATCCAGCCCCTTATCCAAATGTGAACAATAGAAACGGATAACGCGAAAATGACCGCAACACCGACACCTCCTGCCACCCAAGCGGCAATCGGAAGGCAGGCCATCGAAAACAAATTCACAGAAATGAAAATCCTATTCATAACCGCAGGATTCCCGCTCTGGCTCAAAATTCCGTTAGTAGGGCCGCACAACGCCGATATCGTATATCCAGAAATGATAACTATCAAAATACTGTATCCAGAAATAAAATCTGACCCAAATATACTCAGCACATTCTTGCCAAAAATGGCTATCAAGAAGAGTATCAACGCACTCGAAGATAGCGCGAAGACTGCAATGACTTTTATACTCCTCTGAACAAATTGCATGTCCCCATCTCGCAAGCCGCGTGACAGTTGCGGCGCAGCAACTAGCATCATGGACGCAGGCAAAAACTGCATAGCTTGGGCGGTCTTTAACGCAGCAAAGAAAATTGCTGCGTCCTTAACTGATAAGACATAGGCGATCACGATAGTGGAAACGTTGGGCATACCAGCACTGATTACTGCGTTAACCCAATACTGAAGCGAAAGTTTGTATTCGCGATCGAGAACTTTCTCGCCGCCATTCAAACTCTTCCATATATTAACGTTTCGATCGACAAACGTCTGACCCAGAGTCAGAATAGACAGTCCGATTGCGGACCACCAAAGAACTACCTCGGCAGAAACATGTGTTTTGGAAAATAAGAGATACGCGACACCCCCTATAGTTGAAAGTCGCCAAAAAATATCTCTATTTGAAAATGCCGCAAAAATATAACCACGCCCCCTCAAAATATGAAGCTGTAGGTCAGCCCACGCCATGGCAGCCAACAACGCGACGGTCGCCGCAGGAAACTTTATTCCCCAGGCTCGGCAGCATAGGAAAACTGCCAATCCTGTGATAACCATTCCTCCGAGCCATCGAAGATAAGATCGTTTCACAAGCCCATTAGCAGCGCTAAACTGATGATCATCACACCTTGGAAGCGCCCTGAGCAAGAACTGAGACTGTCCCAAAAGTGAAATCTGGCAGGACAAGCTTGCAATTGCAAAGCTCGAGCTAAAAATTCCGTAGTCCTCGATCAGCATAGAGCGCGATAAATACGCAAACATGAAATACGTTAGCGCCGCCCCCAGAATTTTTATTAAAATTACGAGACCAGCTCCTCGCCAAAGGCGAGATATTGACCGAGCATCACTATGCATACTTTTCTCTATCTTCTAAAATATCTCTGTATATTGACAGCGTTGACCTGGCCATTCCTTCAACTGAAAATTTTTCAGAAATTGATTTGACAGCTCTCGTTCGAATTTCCTGCCGACGACCCTCAGATAAGTTCGCTATCGACAAAGCCGCACAATTCGGGTCATCTACAGGAAATAGTATTCCATCCTCTTCGTGCCGAATTGCGTCTCTATTTCCTACAACATCCGTTGCGACCACGATAGATCCCTCGGACATCGCCTCAAGGACCGCAAGAGGTAGCCCCTCCCAAAGAGACGTTGAAATGAATACGTCCGCGTTTCTATAGTAGTCTCTGGGGTTATTTACTGGACCCACAAGCTCAACGCAGTCATTTAGACCGCGACGATCTACTTCAGATTTGAACTCTTCGACATCACTAGCGTCGCCTTTGCCAATTATTTTTAGATGGAAATCTAGGCCGCGTGACTTGAGCGCAACAACAACATCTAAAAGCAGCTTCGGATTCTTTTGCGCATTGAACCTATTTACGTTTAGAATACGCAACTGACTTGAAGAATGAGGCCTCTCGCTAATTTTGGAAACTTCGACGCCATTGTATACGACCCGAATTTTTGAATCTTGAATTACTCTTGAGCCTAAAATTTCATTTTTCTCACTGTGTGAAACGCATATCGCAAGCGAAGTCGTTAGACCGAACACTCGCTCGAGAAATAGATATGCGCTTCGACCAACATTTCCGTAGTCACCGATATGAAGCCCATGAAAGGTATGTACTGTCGGAACCCTACATACCAAACTAAGAACCCTCGAATAGACACCTGCGCCCTTGCCATGTGAGTGAATGATATCTATTTCTTGTTGCCTAATAAACCGACTTAGCCCTCGAGCACTATTAAGGGTGAATTTTCGTTTGGGAATCTTCACCATCCCAACGACATTCGGAAGCTTGGAAAACTTCTCCCAATATGGTTCTTCATTTGGGCAGGCGATATAAATTTCCGCTTCCTCACCTATTGCGCGGCAGAGCTGAAACAAGTGCTCCGGACCACCACCCAAATCAGCTCTCGCAGATATCATGAGGATCTTCATTACAAGCTCAATTCCTTATCGCGGCAGCCAATGAGTGAGGTCGCGGGAAATGGACTTGGAAAGCAGAAGAATATCGTCTCGGAAATATTCCTGGAGCTCTGCAAGTAGATATTGAGGCATTTCCTGGCGACTTTTCTTTTGATTCAATGACCTTTTTAAATATTCAACGGGAGGATATCTTTTCTCCCAGAGGTGTTTCCTCAGTGCCAGCACGGGTTTCTCTAGGGCGCTGGGAGGGGTCAAAATAAGCTTCGCCAACCATTCAACTCTGTGGCCGTGTGCAGAATTCATTACTGGGAATTCACTTCGACCATCATCCGGAAGCTCCAGGAACTGCAGAGTTTTCCGATAAACGCTTTCCGCGTCCTTTTTAAGATCGTCTATCAAGATAACCATGAGTTGATCTTCGGGAACGATCGACTGCAAGTGCGAAATCTGTTCGCCAAGGGACGCAACTTTTCCATATTGAAGGAACTCGGGCTCGCGGCAGCCTCGCGGTATCGCTTCGCCTCTTGCCCTTTTGCTTTGAAGCTTCCACGCTTCCTCAAAGGACACAACATCTTCGTGGAGAGAGTACCTCTGTTCCATGTGGTATGCTGGCGCAAGCTCAATCGGATTGCGCGCCATTACAATAATCTTAGCTTTCGGATCGAATTCTAGAATATTCTTCACTGCATTTTTCGACCTGAGATAGCGCGTTGACCCTTCAGCGACCACCTTGTGTTTCTCCGGATCAGCTGCCGCGAAAAGTTTTAAGTAGTCCTCGATGTTCTCAATTTTCAACTCATGCTTCAGCTTCGGAAAATCAAAGCACCAGTAAAAAACCTCCTTTGGGTTACTGAAAAACACATTTGGGTGGTCGTTCAAATAAGCAGCGAGCGCCGTTGTTCCGCATTTTGGAGCGCCAATGATGAATGTATTCGGGTTCTTCATTTCGACCACCGTTCCTCTAGGTTAGTATGAAACACATCTGAAAGCCACAATATGTTAGGATTGGCGACATCCATTATCTTCTGCCGCTCCAACTCTGAAATTGGAGGCTTTTCGTTGATTGGCTTAAAGAGTATACGCTGCACCACGGCATTATATTTAACCTTGGCAATTATCTTTTGACCGCCACGTCGCTTGAGAAATTTAGAGGCTCTGTTGACGATATTCGATAGTGCGACATTTCTCGCCTTGGCCGCAGCATTGACCGGCTTCACCTGCTCCAGAGTCAACTCCATCTTTGAGATATCGAGAAATCGACAAAGTGCATCAAAAACCTTTTGCGGCTCGGACTTTATCTGATCGAATGTGTAAAGAAATATTCTGTCAATACCGAACTCATTGATATATGGTTCGATCAATTCTTTATACTCCAGACTTTCCCAGTCGAATCCGTCGCTCACCCAATCTGAAAACGTTCCACTATACCTTCCATTTCGAACGCAAAATAGATAGTCAGACATGCAGTAATCAACCGGTTGCCTAAGTCCGATCACAATCTTCACATCTGGTAAATCTGACTTTATCCTATTAATCGCCGATGGCACTTGTAAATATCTATGAGATATCTCACCGATCACTTGACCGACCTCGGCGTCTTCAAAGAACTTCGCGTACCACGCAGAACCACGCTGATAGTTCAGGTCGAAGTAATTTGTTTCCTTTACTGGAGTCATGAAAATTTCTGGGTGAGCCTTTAGAGACTCGAACAACCACGTTGTAGCAACTTTACCTGTACCTACGTAGATGAAATCAGGGTATTTGCTGCTCGAAGGTTCGAAACCAGGATTTTTCATCATCTTCTCCATGCCTTACACACTCCTAGAAATCATTTCCATGATCTCTTTCTGGAATCTACAATTCGAAAACTGCTCCGCATGCTCGATAATCTTCTTTTGGTCGAATTTTTTATATGTCGCTTCAAGCTTTTCCATTGCTTCCGTTAAGCATTTCGATGACGGCTCATCAAATAGTACACCTGTTTCACCATCCACCACGGTCTCCAGCGCACCACCTCCAGCGTAGGCGATGACGGGCCTTCCTGAAGCCATGACTTCAACGGGGATAATACCAAAATCTTCGACCCCGGGGAAAATTAGAGCTTTGCATTGCGCGTAGTGTCTCTTGAGCTCGTCGAACGGAACTTTTCCGAGAAATGTAATATTTTCTCCCGCCATCTCTTCTAGCTTAGCTCGCTCGGAACCTTCCCCGATAACCACAAGCTTTCTTTTCGACCCTTTGAAAGCCTTTATGGCTAAGTCTGCGCGCTTGTAGCTCGCGAGTTCACCTGCATATAGGTAAAAATCTTGGGGTTCTTGGTATTCTTTTGGCCTAAATTCGCTTGTGTTTACGGGGGGATATATTACGTCCGCATCACGCCCCCAAAACTTCCTCGTCCGCTTCGCGACGAATTTAGAATTAGCGACCAATTTGTCTATCCTACGCGCAGAGGTGACATCCCATATTCGTAGTTTATGTGCCAAGATCGGCATAATCGCTCTCGTGATAAAACCTGATTGTTTCCGATAGACGTGATATTGATCCCATATATATCGCATTGGGGAGTGGACATAGCATATATGAACAGCATCTGGGCGAGTTATCACACCTTTTGCGGGCCCAGATTCAGATGATATGACAAGATCATACTCGCTCAAGTCTAGAGCCTCGAGCGCATGCGGCATGAGTGGTAGATACTTTTGGTAGTGTTTTCTGGCGCCAGGGAGGTTTCCGATGAACGTTTCAGTTATTCTGTGGGCGTTCAATGTATCGGAAAGTTTCTCGGGTATCGCCACATGAGTATATATGTCGGCGTTTGGAAAAAGTTTACAGAGCTCTTCCAGAACTTTTTCGCCACCTCGCATTCCAACGAGCCAATAATGGACTAATGCAATCTTCATAGTATCGATACCTTGCGTCGTGACCTCGCTGCGGCGCGGCGTCCCACCTCTAAGTCATGTATGTTTGGTATGTAAAGTTCCTACCCGCCAAAGTTGTGTGTGTTTTCTCGCTGCGCACAAAATTAGGTAAGTAGAAGCTTCCCGAGCACTCTAACTTCTCGCATCTTGATGTTCTCATTCGTGTAAACATCTGTGTTTATGTTGATTTGTTGAGAGCAGCGCGCAAACGTTCGCGCGCTATTCCGTGGGGCGCGGCCGCGCGCTCGTCTTGTGAGTGTGGCGTCCGGATGTATAGGCATTCTGCGATTCTTGCGCAAACAAGGATAGCCTCCGACGTCATTTGTATGTTGGCGCTTGGCGCACTTCCATCAGAGGTCGCCCAGCCAGACCGCGCTCCCCAGCATGCGTCGCACCACCCCGGGCTGGCCCGAGACGCCCATACGGGCGAAGACCTGCTTGGAGGTGCTGCGCGCGGTCTCCTGCGTCCAGCCCAGATCCGCCGCCGCCTCGGCGAGGCTGAGCCCGTCGCAGAGGCAGGCGGCCAGCCGGGCCTCGCTGCGGCTGAGGCCAAAGGCGGCGCGGATCCGTTCCGGCGGCAGCGCCCGCGCCGCGAGCCCGTGACGCAATCGGCCGAGCAGCAGCACTTCCCCGGCGACAGCCTCGCGGGTGAGCATGAGCTCGACCCGGGGTGCGCGTGACAGAAGCACCGGCACCGGCGCCTCCGCCCCGCTTTCGACCGTCGCCAGTGCCAGGCGCAGGGCCTGGGCGGCGGGTTCGGGCAGGGTCAGCCTTCCGTCGGCGCGCAGGGTGATGCCGGCCAGCGCCTCGAGCCGCTCTGCCAGCCCCTCGGCGAGGGCGGTGACCTGCCCGGAGGGGGAGAAGAGCAGCCAGCCCGCGCCGAGATCGCTGGCCAGCCCGCGGTCGAGCGCGGCGCGCAGCCGCGCCTGCTGCAGCTGTTGCCAGCCGCCCAGGGCGACGCCGAGATAGGGCGTGAGGTTGGCCAGCTGCAGGCCATCAATGGCGCGGAAATCCTCGCCGCGGCGGCGCAGGGCCAGCAACACGCGGGCGCCGGTGGCCTCGCTGCGTCCGCCGCGGCCGAGGCGCCAGCGCAGGGCGCGCAGCGGCAGGTCCTCGCCCTGCCCCGCGGGCTCCCCCGGACCCGGCCCCGGCAGGTCGACCTGCGAATAGACCCGGCCGCTGCGCATGCGCTCGACCACGCTCTCGGAGGGCCCCTCCCAGGCCGGGCCGATGTGCCAGCTCCGCACCGGGCTGCCGGGCCAGAACAGCCGCAGCAGCGCGCTCTCGGCCAGGGTGGCGGCGCTGAGCCGGGCGAGGAAGTGCTGCCAGAGCCCCTCTTCGCTCTCCGCGCCTTCCCCGGAAGTGCCCCCCGAAGTGCCCATGGATGCGGCAAACAGCGCCGCGAGGATCTCGGTTTCGTCGGACATGCCCCGCCTTCTCGCCAGATGCCCCCCATATGGGGGGTTTTTCGCACCCGCAGCAAGGGTAGATCAGGCCTTCAGTACAGTTCTGACCAGAGGCCCCCCGATGGACACCAAGACCCTCACCCACCTGCAGCGCCTGGAAGCGGAAAGCATTCACATCCTGCGCGAGGTTGTCGCCGAGGCCGAGAACCCGGTCATGCTCTACAGCGTCGGCAAGGACAGCGCCGTGATGCTGCACCTGGCGAAGAAGGCCTTCTACCCCAGCCCGCCGCCCTTCCCGCTGCTGCACGTGGACACCACCTGGAAGTTCCAGGACATGTACAAGCTGCGCGACAAGGCCGCCGCCGACGCCGGCATGGAGCTGCTGGTCTACCAGAACCCCGAGGCGAAGGAGCGCGGCATCAACCCCTTCGACCACGGCGGTCTGCACACCGACATGTGGAAGACGGAGGGTCTGAAGCAGGCGCTCGACAAATACGGCTTCGACGTGGCCTTCGGCGGCGCCCGCCGCGACGAGGAGAAATCCCGCGCCAAGGAGCGCGTCTTCTCCTTCCGCTCGGCCAACCACCGCTGGGATCCGAAGAACCAGCGCCCCGAGCTCTGGCGGCTCTACAACGCCCGCAAGACCAAGGGCGAGAGCGTGCGGGTCTTCCCGATCTCCAACTGGACCGAGCTGGACATCTGGCAGTACATCCACCTCGAGAACATCGAGATCGTGCCGCTGTATTTCTCGCAGCCGCGCCCGACGGTGGAGCGCGACGGGCTGCTGCTCATGGTCGACGACGAGCGCTTCCCGCTCGCCGAGGGCGAAGAGCCGGTAATGCGCTCGATCCGCTTCCGCACGCTGGGCTGCTACCCGCTGACCGGCGCCGTGGAGAGCGAGGCGCAGACCCTGCCGGAGGTCATCCAGGAAATGCTGCTGACCACCACCTCGGAACGCCAGGGCCGGGCGATCGACCACGACCAGGCCGCCTCGATGGAGAAGAAGAAGCAGGAAGGCTATTTCTGAGCGCGCCCGAAGCGCTGCGCCAACCTCCCCTTCCAGCCCCAGTTTTCAGGGACATGCCATGACCACCCAGGACCCCATCTACAAGACCGACGCGCTGATCGCCGAGGACATCGACGCCTATCTCGAGGCGCACCAGCACAAGACCATGCTGCGCTTCATCACCTGCGGCTCCGTCGATGACGGCAAGTCGACGCTGATCGGCCGGCTGCTCTACGACAGCAAGATGATCTTCGAAGATCAGCTCGCCGCGCTGGAATCGGACTCCAAGCGCTCGGGCACGCAAGGCGAGGAGATCGACTTCGCGCTGCTCGTCGACGGGCTCGCCGCCGAGCGCGAGCAGGGCATCACCATCGACGTCGCCTACCGTTTCTTCGCCACCGAGAAGCGCAAGTTCATCGTCGCCGACACCCCGGGCCACGAGCAGTACACTCGCAACATGGTGACCGGCGCCTCCACCGCCGATCTGGCGGTGATCCTGATCGACGCGCGCAAGGGCGTGCTGACCCAGACCCGCCGCCACAGCTACCTGGTGCACATGCTCGGCATCCGCCACGTGGTGCTGGCGGTGAACAAGATGGATCTCGTCGGCTACGAGCAGGAGACCTTCGAGCGCATCGTCGCCGACTACCGCGCCTTTGCCGAGAGCATCGGCATCGAGAGCTTCACGCCGATCCCGATCTCGGGCTTCAAGGGCGACAACATCACCGGCCCGAGCGAGAACACCCCCTGGTACGACGGCCCGGCGCTGCTGCCGCTGCTGGAAGAGGTCGAGGTCGAGGACACCCGCGACCAGGCCGGCCCGTTCCGCATGCAGGTGCAATGGGTGAACCGCCCGAACCTCGACTTCCGCGGCTTCTCCGGAATGATCGCCTCCGGCCAGGTCCGCCCGGGCGATCCGGTGCGGGTGCTGCCCTCGGGCAAGACCTCGACCGTGGCGCGCATCGTCAGCCTCGAGGGCGACAAGGATCTCGCCGTCGCCGGCGAGTCGGTGACCATCACCCTGGCCGACGAGATCGACTGCTCGCGCGGCCAGGTCATCGTCGCCTCGCAATCGCCGCTTGAGGTCGCCGACCAGTTCGAGAGCACGCTGGTGTGGATGGACGAGAACGAGCTGGTGCCGGGCCGCGCCTACTGGCTGAAGATCGGCACCCAGACCGTCTCGGCCACCGTCGCCGAGCCCAAGTACGAGGTCAACGTCAACACCCAGGAGCACCTGGCCAGCAAGACGCTCGACCTCAACGCCATCGGCATCGCGAATGTCACCACCGACCGCGAGATCCCCTTTGCCCCCTATGCCGAGAACCGTGACCTCGGCGGCTTCATCCTGATCGACAAGATCACCAATCACACCGTCGCCGCCGGGCTGCTGCATTTCGCGCTGCGCCGGGCGCAGAACGTGCATTGGCAGGCCACCGACATCGGCCGCGATCACCACGCCTCGATGAAGCACCAGAAGCCCGCCGTGCTCTGGCTCACCGGCCTTTCGGGCTCGGGCAAGTCGACCATCGCCAATATCGTCGAGAAGAAGCTGGCGCGGATGAACCGCCACACCTTCCTGCTCGACGGCGACAACGTCCGCCACGGGCTCAACAAGGACCTCGGCTTCACCGAGGCCGACCGGGTGGAGAACATCCGCCGCGTCGGCGAGGTGGCCAAGCTGATGACCGACGCGGGCCTCATCGTGATCACCGCCTTCATCTCGCCGTTCCGCTCGGAGCGCGACATGGTGCGCGGCATGATGCAGCCGGGTGAATTCGTCGAGGTCTTCGTCGACACGCCGCTGGAAGTGGCCGAGAGCCGCGACGTGAAGGGTCTCTACGCCAAGGCCCGCTCGGGCCAGCTGAAGAACTTCACCGGCATCGACAGCCCCTACGAGCACCCCGAGGCCCCCGAGCTGCGCATCGACACCACCGAGATGACGCCGGAAGAGGCCGCGGACCTGATCATCGCGCGGCTGATCCCGTAAGGGAGAGCCACCTGAGACAGACGGAACGGGCCGCGCGGCATGCGCGGCCCGTTTTTCGTGTACTGCCCAATAACAGACACGCCTCCGCTCAGGACCGAGGCAAGTCTCGCAAGAACCTGCCACACACGCATGTGTGAGAGCGGCCCGCGCGCGCGGCCATGATATAGCCGTCGCAAGGCAGCGGCCTGCATGCCGCCCCCGCACGTCCCGGTCCGCAAAGGGAGCCCCCCACGTGAGTTACGACCCGCTTCTGGCAGAGATCCGCTTTGGTTGCGGCCTGTCCCCGGTGCATGCGCCGCCAGGATCCGTGCAGGACATGCTGGAGCGCCTCGCCGGGCCGGACCATGCGGCGGAGCTCTGGCCGATCGACGGCCCCGAGGTGCTGATGGACCGGCAGCAGAGCTTTGCCGCGCTTCAACGCCAGCGCCGGGAAGCGAAGGGCGATGCTGCGCAGCTCCAGCGTATCGCGAAGGACATAAGCGCGCTGCGCAAGGCCGGCCGCGCGGCGCAGCTGCGCTGGTTCGGCCAGAGCCTGCGCCGGCGCATCGGCTCCGAAGATGGCTTTCGCGAACGCCTCGCCTTCTTCTGGGGCGACCATTTCACCGCCATGGGCCGGGGCGCAGCCCTGAAGGACGGCACCTCGCCCTACGTCGAGGGCGCGATCCGGCCGCATCTTGCGGGGCGCTTTGCCGACATGCTCAAGGCGGTGACGACCTCGCCGCTGATGCTGAATTACCTCGACCAGGCCAGTTCCATGGGCCCCGGCAGCGCCGCCGCCGCGCGGCGCAAGAAGCCCGGGGCCGGGCTCAACGAGAACCTCGCGCGCGAGCTCATGGAGCTGCACACGCTCGGCGCGGGCGGCCCCTACGGACAAAAGGATGTCACCGAGCTGGCGCAGCTGCTCACCGGGTTCAGCTTCACGCACAAGCAGGGCTTCGTCTTCCGCACGGGCTATGCCGAGCCCGGGCCGGAGACGGTGCTCGGCAGGAGCTACGGTGGCGAAGACCCCGCCCGGCTGGATGAGGTCCTGGCGCTGCTCGAAGATCTCGCCGCCCATCCCGCGACGGCGCAGCACCTGTCGCGGAAACTGGCGGTGCATTTCGTCTCGGACACGCCCGACCTGGAGCTGGTCGAGGCCATGGCGGCGCGCTACCGCGAGACCGATGGCCAGCTGCTGGCGGTCTACGAGGCCATGCTCTCGCATCCCGCCGCCTGGCAGGGGCAGGGCAACGTGAAGCCGCCGGTGGATTTCATCGGATCCAGCCTGCGGGCGCTCGCGGTGGCCGAGCTGCCCGTGGACAAGCGCAAGCATATGGAGCGCTTCTTTGTCCGCCCGCTGCGGATGATGGGGCAGACCTGGGAAACCCCGGACGGGCCGAACGGCTGGCCCGAGGAAGACGCCTCCTGGGTCACCCCGCTGGCGCTGGCCGCACGGCTGCAATGGGCGCTCGCCATCCCCGGGCAGGTGACCGGTGCCCTGCCCGATCCCCGGCAGTTCCTGACCGCCGCGCTCGGCGACCGCGCCCCAGAAAGCCTGCGCTTTGCCGCCGGCGCCGCCGAGGGCCGCCGCGAGGGCATTGCCCTGATCCTCGCCTCCCCCAGTTTCCAAAGGATGTGATGCGCATGACCCGGATAATCCAGACCCGCCGACCCGGCGCAAGGAGCGCCTCATGAGTGCCGGAGAGATGAACCGGCGCGGCTTCCTGGGGCGCGGCCTGGCGCTTGGCTGCTCGGCGGCGGCGAGCCCGCTGCTCTCCACGGTGACCTTCGCCTCGGCGCCCTGGGACGCGCGGCTGGTGGTGATCATCCTGCGCGGCGGTATGGACGGGCTCGGCGTGCTCCAACCCTGGGGCGACCCCGCCTTCGCCGCGCTGAGGCCCGGCATGGAGGCGCTGCGCCCGGGCAGCCCCGAGGGCGCCCATGATCTCGACGGTTTCTTCGCCCTGCACCCGGCGATGACCCCGCTGCTGCCGCTCTGGCGCTCGGGCGAGCTCGGCTTCGTGCAGGCCGTCTCGACCCCCTACCGCGACAAGCGCAGCCATTTCGACGGGCAGGACATGCTCGAGGCCGGCACCGCCGAGATGCTACCCCGCTTCCGCGACGGCTGGCTCAACCGCATGCTGCAGCAGGTCTCTGGGCTGGAGGGCGAGACCGCCTATACCGTGGGCGTGCCCGAGATGCTGCTCACCCGCGGCCCGGCCCACGTGATGCACTGGTCGCCCGAGGCGAAGCTCGAGCTGACCCCGCAGGCACAGCGCCTGCTGGAGATGGTGATGCATGACGATCCGTTGTTCCGCGACAGCCTCGCCGATGCCGTCAGCCTGGCCCAGGCACGCGAAGCGGCACCGAAGATGCAGAAGGGGGCCAAGCCGCCCGCCGGTCACCAGCGGCTGGCCTCTTTTGCCGCGGGCAAGCTGCGCGGCGACAGCCGCGTGGCGGCCTTCTCGCTCGGCGGCTGGGACACCCACAACCGGCAGGATCAGACCCTCACCCCGGCGCTCACTCGGCTCTCGGAGGCGCTGCTGACCCTGCGGGCGGACCTCGGGCCGGTCTGGGAGCGGACCGCGGTCCTCGCGATGACCGAGTTCGGCCGCACGGCGCGGCTCAACGGCACCAAGGGCACCGACCACGGCACCGCCGGCACGATGCTCTTCGCCGGCGGCGCGCTGCGCGGCGGGCAGGTGCACGGCCGCTGGCCCGGCCTCGCCGAGGCCGACCTCTACCAGCGCCGCGATCTCATGCCGCTCAGCGATGTCCGGCTGCACGCCGCGAGCGTCATGCAGGGGCTCTTCGGCCTGCCGCGGGACGTTCTGGAGGGCGCGGTCTTCCCCGGGCTCGACATGGCGACGCCGAGCCGGCTGGTGCTGTAAGACCACCGCCGGCGCCCCCCTCATCTGAAGCCCCCACGTCTCACACGCCGGGCCCCCGCCCGGCGTGTTCACGTTTCTGTGCAGAGCGTTAGGGAAACTTTCCCCGCGGGCCTCCCGTGACTCCTCCGGTGCGACCACTGATGAGAGAGGAGATCACCAATGGCCCACCTTGCGTCTTCCTACCGGTCTTTCGAGACCTTCCTGTCCCGGGCTGATGCCTTCTGGACCGTCGACTTCACCGCCCTGAACAGCTCCGGCGTCAACGCCACCGCGGTCCTGGCCATGGCCACCGAGGAGGACGGCAGCGCCTATCTCAACGTGGCCATATCGGCCACCGGGATGACGCCGTCGCAGACCCATGCGCAGCATATCCACGGGCTCTTCGACACGGATGGCAACCCCATCGACTCCACCGCCCCCACGCTGGCCGATGACGCCGATGCCGATGGCATGGTCGAGGTGCTCGAGGGCCTCGGCCAATACGGCGACGTGCTGCTGCCGCTGGTCTCATCCGCGGACGGCGCCATGCCCATGGCCGATACGAACGGCATGCTCTCCTTCGTCCAGAGCTACGACCTGGGCGAGGACGGCAATTTCTTCAGCCCCGTCTCGATGACCGATTACACCGCCGAGGATCTCATGCCGCTGACCCTGCGCGAGATCGTGCTGCACGGGGTGCAGGTGCCTGACGGCATCGGCGCAGGCACCGGCGGCGAGGTCGACGGCGGCAGCAACGGCTATACCGGCATCCTGCCCGCCGCCGCCGGCGACATCGAGAGCGCCAGCTTTGAGGAGGCCATGGCCCTCTTCGCCGCGCAGCGCGACATGACCTCGGGGCGGGTCACCCTGACCGAGGGCGACGACAGCTTCAACGGCGGCCCCGGCGATGATTTCATCGACGCCCGCGCGGGCGCTGACAGCGTTGCCGCAGGCGCCGACAATGACACGATCTCCGGCGGCGCGGGCCGCGACGTGCTGCATGGCGGCGCCGGGGAAGACCTCGTCGATGCCTCGGTGGAGGACGACAACCAGGCCGATGCCGCCGATGACGGCGCCGCGGGCAGCCTGATGCTCTCCGACTACGACAACGGCCTCGCCGGCGGGGCGGGCAATGACGTGATCCGCGGCCGCGCCGGGGACGATATCATCACCGGCGACGACGACAGCCGCGTTGCAGAGGCGCTCGGCCTGACCTTCGACGCCGCTGCCGACGGCTCCGACATGATCTACGGCGGCGCCGGCAACGACGAGATCCACACCGGCAGCTGGGCCGACGGCGACCAGGGGCTGGTCAATGCCTCGACCGGCATGATGGCCGACTGGGCCTCGGGCGGCACGGGCGACGACATCCTGCGCGGCGCCGGCGGCGATGACACGCTCTACGGCGACGAGGGCGCCGACAACATCGGCGGCGGTGGCGGCGATGACATGATCTACGGCGATTTCGCCACCAGCGGCAGCGCCGAGGTGGAAAGCGGCCAGGTCATCCGCCTCTACCAGGCCGCCTTCGACCGCGCCCCCGACGCCGGCGGCTTCTACAACTGGACCGAGCGGCTGGAGACCGGCGAACTCAACCTCGGGCAGGTCGCCGCGGGCTTCACCGGCAGCGCCGAGTTCGCCCGCGACTACGGCGGGCTGGACAACGAAGCCTATGTGGACGCGCTCTACATGAACGTGCTCGACCGCGGTGCCGATGCGCAGGGGCTGGCCAATTGGACCGCCCGCCTCGACGCCGGCATGAGCCGGGCCGAGGTGCTGATCGGCTTCTCCGAAAGCCCCGAGTTCCGCATGTCGATGGCCGATGACATCACCGGCTGGGTGATGGAGCAGGGCACCGACGACGTGCTGATGGGCGACGGCGGGGCGAACACGCTCTCGGGCGGGCTGCTCGCGGACCGCTTCGTCTTTGCCGCCGAGGCCGGCAGCAGCCACGAGGTGACCGACCTCGAGAGCTGGGACATGCTCGACTTCAGCGCCTTCGGCTACGGCAGCGCGGAGACCGCCATGGACCGGATGAGCGCGGACGGCGACGACCTGGTCTTCATGGACCAGGACGTGACGGTCACGCTGCACGACACCGCGATGGCCGATCTGAACGCCGGGATGGTCCTCGTCTGAGGCGGCGGGCCTGCCGGCCCTCGCATCCTCTCCAAGGGATCGCGGCCTTCGCTGCGGTCCCTTTTTTGTCCCCTGTGAGGACCCGGGCCTGCCCCCTGCCCTGCCACGCGCCTCCGGCCCGGGTCTAGCGGCTCCCGAAGCGGCGGCGGGCCTCTTCGTAGATCACCCGGTCGAGCCGCGTCAGCCGGTCGAGCTCGGCGTCGATCTCCGGGGTGATCTCCTCGCGCGTGACCTCTTCCATGTTGGGCTGCGCATCATAGCTGCGCGACGAGCGTGCCCAGGGCATTTCCTTCGGCATCGCGATGCCGAGCCGGGCCGTCACCTGGCGGAACAGCCCCGGCATATCCTCGGTGAAGCCGATGGTGTCGAACTCGGGCAGGTGGCTCAGCGCCGCCTGCAGCGCGGCCTCGTCGCTCAGCCGCATCTCGCCGCGCGGGCCGACCCAATGCCGGCCGAGCAGACTGCGGGCATAGTAGTTGTCGGTGTCCGACGGCAGCCCGTCGCTGCGGTGGCGCAGGAACTCCAGCAGCCCCAGTTCCCTTGCCAGTCGCGGGCCGTGCAACCCACGCTCCTCGATCACCTGTCGGGAGTGTGCACGCCAGAAATAGTAGAGCGACAGGATCCGCGCCTTCGGTTCGCGCAGCACGGTGATCGCGTAGCGCGGCTCCGGGAGCAGCCGGAAGCGGTCGTAATCCATATGCGCCGAAACATAGCGGTAGCCCGCCAGCTGCTCGGCGCCGAGCCGGTCGAGGTCGCGCAGCCGCTCGGGGCAGATCGCCTCGCGCGGGAAGTGCGGTGCCAGGAACTCATGCAGCGAGGTGCCGCCGGTCTTCGGGAAGTGAAACAGCACGACCCGCTCGCGGATCGGCTCCGGAGGCCTCGCCCCCCTGCCCCGGCCGATCAGCCGCCCCGCCTTGTTTCGCAGCGAAACAATTCTGCCAACGCCCCGCATGGCGTTCACCCCCGCTCCTGCGCCTTCACCCAGCCGAGGAAGGCGGCGTCGGCATTGCCGAGGCGGGGCCGGCCGGTCTCCTCCCACCAGCCGCGCCAGCGGGCGGCGAGGGCGTGGACGTCGGCGCCCGGGCGCAGCGCGCGGGCGGCGTCAAAGGCTTCTTCCGAGAGCTGCGGGCCGCTGGCAGTGGCGCGGCCCGGGCGCAGCCGCTCGATGACGATCATGTCGCCCGGCACCTCGCGCAGCGCGTAGTCGGGCAGCGCGGCCTCGGCGATCATCTTGCGCAGCGCGGCGCGGAACACCCGCACCGGGGCGGCGGAGCCGGACTTCTTGTGCAGCGTGCCGACCGAGACCTGCCAGCTCGCCTGCCTGCCGCAATGCTTGCGCGCCAGCTCGTAGATGCGCCGCTCCAGCGGCTTGCGCAGACGGAAGTAGTCGCGGCTCAGGGTCAGCACCGATTTCGCCAGCACCGCGCGGAACAGCCATTCCGAGAGCGTCACCGTCACCGAGATCATCCGCCCGCCGCGCGAACGGCGCACGATCTCCCAGCTCTCGATCAGGCCGAAGCCGCGGGTGGTCTCGATGCCCCCCGTCGTCATATTGGTGGTGATGCGCGTGCCGGCGAGCCGCTCGAAGGCGTCCTTGAGCCGGGTGTAGCCGTCGCCCGAGGTGTCGCGGTTGGTGGCGACCAGTAGGTCGTGCGCCTTGAGCTGCAGCGTGCGCGAAACCTCGCGGCCGGCGTTCAGCGCCGCCATGAGCTGGCTGACGCAGTAGATCAGGATGTCCTTGTCATGGATCGTGGCGCGGCCCTTGACCGAGGGGATGACGTCGATCTGCGTGCCGTTGTGATCGTAGCTCAGCAGCCGCCGGTCGGGCCGGGTCGAGAGCGAGAAGATCGGGTGCTCCATCGAGCCAAGATCGTCCTTGGGCGCTGCATCGAAAATGTCGCAGACGAAGAAGTCCGCGGTCGGGTGCCGGTCGGGCAGCAGCCCGCTGTCGGAAGTCCGCCCCGCGCCCTGGCCCGAGACCTGTCCTGCCCCCTGCCCGGGAGGCCGTGTCGCTGCGCTCATCGTCTCGTCCTGCCTGCCCGGCCCCCGGTTTTTCGCGGCGGATCTGCGCCCGCCCGCTTTCGGGGTTTCAGTGACGCCGAGCCTAGTTTTATCCACAGCCGCCGTCCAGCCCGAGTTCGGGGGATCGGAGTCGCTGCGCCGTGGGTTCAGAGTCGGGCAAACGTGGGTTCAGAGTCGGATGGGTGTTCAGCGATGCATTTTTACCATTTGGTTTCAGATGCTTGGGAAAGCTCTTCCCAGACCGTAACGAATAAACTAACAGAAAATAACAGGAAGGCAGAGACAGGCTGCCCGGAATTGCACCGCTCCGCCCTGCCCCAAAGCCTCAGATTTGCTAAGAAATCGCGTAGATGTGCAGCTTTTGCTTCCATGTGCGCAGTTTTTCGGTATCTTACCAAAAACGCCACACATCAAGGCCGAGCAGGGACATGAAACCGGAACCCAAGACCGAGCTGCCCCCCTATTTCAACATCGATCCCGACGCCGCGCTGACCGCGCTTGGCGGGCCCTTCGAGACCGACGGCTTCGCCGCCATCGCGCAGGCCTGCGAGGCGGGTCGGGGCGATCTCGCCGGGCGCGGGCTGGAGGAGGACGGCGGGCGCAGCCTGCGCCTCTTCTCGACCTGGGAGATCACCCGCTATCTGATCCCCGTCGCCACCGGCCATTTCCGCCGGGTGCTGAAGCAGAACCCCGAGCTGCCGCAGGGCCGCTCCGAGACCGAGGGCGGCGCCAAGTGGTTCACCTTCGAGGAGGTGCTGCGGCTGCGGGCGCATTTCGCCGCCGGCGGGTCGAAGACCAAGAACTACCTGCCCTGGCGCCCCGAGGGGCTGCCCGCCAAGATGGTCGCCGTGGCCAACTTCAAGGGCGGCGTCGGCAAGACCTCGACCTGCGCGCATCTGGCCATGTCCGCGGCGCTCGACGGCTACAAGGTGCTGGTGATCGACCTCGACAGCCAGGGCTCGATGACCTCGATCTTCGGCGGCAAGGTCGAGGACGAATGGCAGACGGTCTTCCCGCTGCTGGCGCGCCACTACGGCCGCCACCTGCGCAGCGAGAACCAGCGCCGGCTCGACCGCGGCGAGGCCCCCGTCCCGCTCGACGACACGCTGACCGAGGCGCTGGAGGCGCGCGCGCCGGACCTCGTGCAGAAGACCCACTGGCCGAACATCGATCTCATCGGCGCGCAGCTCAACCTCTACTGGGCCGAGTTCCAGATCCCGGTCTGGCGCATGCAGGGCCGCGGCTGGAAACTCTGGGACGCGCTCACCGAGAGCCTCGAGGAGGACGGGCTGCTCGACGAGTACGACGTGATCTTCCTCGATACGCCCCCCGCCCTCGGCTACCTGACGATCAACGGGCTCGCCGCCGCCGACATCCTGCTGGTGCCGCTTGGCGCCTCCTTCCTCGAGTTCGACTCGACGGGGCGCTTCTTCGACATGCTGCATTCGACCTTCTCCTCGATCGAGGAGGCGGAGAACATGGCGGCCCGGGCCCTGGGCCGCGACGGGCTGTCGTTCCAGTGGGACGCGGTGCGCGCGGTGATCACCCGCTACGACGGCACCCAGCAGGCGGAGCTGGCGGCGCTGATGCAGGCCTACCTCGGCCCGGTGCTTTCGCCGCACCGGCAGGATTTCACCGCGCTCATCGGCCAGGCCGGCGAGCAGGTGCGCGGCATCTACGAGGCGGACTACCGCGACTTCAACCGCGAGACCTATGCCCGTGGCCGCGAGACCTTCGACGCCACCTACGCGGCGCTGAAGCAGCTGCTGCTCGGCAGCTGGCGGCGCGATGAGCAGGCTCTGAAAGCGGCCGAATGAGACTCTGTTTCGCTGCGAAACAATTTTCTGCGCGACGGGGTCACCCCGTCTTAACCAAGTTCGGGCCGGCTTGTCTCCGGACCCTTTCCTGACAGGAGCAGACGGATGGCCAAGCGCAAGAGACTGACCCCGCTCGAGACCGGGCCTCAAACCGGCCTGGACACTGGCGAGCCCGCCGCCGGGCTCGAGACCAAATCCATGTTCTCCGCCCCGCCGCGGCGCGCGGCGCCGATCGCCGACGTGGCGGCGGGAGCCGCGGCCAGCGCCGCGCTCGAGGAGCTCTCGGAGCGCTGGGAGGCAGCCCGGCGCGAGGGCAAGCTGGTGCTGGAGATCCCGCTCGAGCAGATCGAGATGACCCACCTGGTGCGCGACCGCATCGCCGAGGACCCGGAGGAGGCGCAGGCGCTGCGCGACAGCCTGCGGGCACGCGGCCAGCAGACGCCGATCGAGGTGGTCGCCCTGCCCGGCCGCGCCGCCTACGGGCTACTTTCGGGCTGGCGCCGCTGCCGGGCGCTGGCGGCGTTGCGCGAGGAGACCGGCGAGCCGCGCTTCGCCACGGTGCAAGCGCTGCTGCGCCGTCCCGAGGATGGCCATGCGGCTTACCTCGCGATGATCGAGGAAAACGAGATACGCGCCAACCTCAGCCATTACGAGCGCGCGCGCATCGTGGTGAAGGCGGCCGAGCGCGGGGTCTTCGCCTCGGAGAAATCCGCCCTGGCGACGCTCTTCGCCTCGGTGCCGCGGGCGCGGCGCTCGAAGATCAATTCCTTCATCGGCATCGTGAAGAGCCTCGACCGGGCGCTGCGCTTCCCAGAGGCTCTGAGCGAGCGCGCCGGGCTGGAGCTGGCGCAGCAGCTGCGCGATCGCCCCGGCCTGGCGCAGGAGATCACGCAGGCGCTGAAGGCCGCGCCCCCCGCCGATGCGGCGACCGAGCGCGAGATCCTGACCCGCTGCATGAGCGCCGCAGCGGCCCTCGAGCCCGTGTCGGAGATCCCGAGCCAAACCCCGGAGGTAGAGCCGAAGACCGCGTCCGAGACCCTGGCGCAATGGCCGGGGCTCACCCTGCGCCGCCGCGGCTCCCGGCTGGAACTCGACGGGCCGGGCGCGGACGAAGAGCTTGGCGCGGATCTCGCCGCCTGGCTCGCGGCACGTTTCGAAAGATGACGACCATGACAGGCTCTGTTCTGGCATTTGTTTCGCTGCGAAACATTTTCGCGCGGCGCCGGGCAGGGCCTGTGACAAGACGGATCGCGCTGTGAGCGGGCCGGAAGACTGAAGGAGACGACGCGTGCTGCTGGGCCGGATCTACCGCATCTTCGAGCGCTATGCCGAGATGAACATCGCGCGGGATCTCCCGGGCACCCCGCTCACCGATGAAGGTGGCACTGCCTACGGCGAGATCACCCGCATCGCCCTGCGCCGGCACCGCATCCACGTGGAGGGCTGGGCCGAGGCGGAACGGATCGGGCTTTCGGTGAACCGCACCCGCGCCTGGACGGTGCCCGACCTGGTGCAGGGCGGGAGCGCGCGGCGCGGCTTTGCGCTCGACATTCCCTGCGAGACCGGGCCGATCGACCTGATCGCCGAGCGCGGCGAGGGGGGGAAGGCGGGACAGAGCCTGCCCGGGTTTTCCCGCGCCGCGCTCCTGCGGGCGCGGCTGCCCATGGCGCTGCGCTTCGGCGCGACGCTGGCGGCGTTGGCGCCGGTGATCTACCGCTGGAAATGGCAGGGGGATCTCGGCGCGCGCGAGGTGGTCAAGGAGCGGCTCGGACTGGTGCCGCGCTCGGAGGCGGTGGAAATGATCTCGGCGCTGCTGCCCGAGACCACGCCGCCGGAGCTGCCCGAGCGCGCCGCCACGCTGATCCTGCCGGTCTACAATGCCTTCCACCTGCTGCCCGAGGCGCTGGAGCGGATCGCAACGCATTCCGGCACGCGCTGGCGTCTGCTGCTGCTCGACGACGCCTCGCCCGACCCCGAGGTTCTGCCCTTCCTGCGCGCCTGGGCCGAGGGGCACCCGCAGGTCACCCTGCTGGAGAACCCCGAGAACCTCGGCTTCATCGGCACGGTCAACCGCGGCTTTGCCGAGGCGCTGGCGCGCTGGCCCGAGGATCCGGTGGTGCTGGTCAATTCCGACGCCATGGTGCCCGCGGGCTGGCTGCCGCGGCTGCTGGCGCCGCTCGCCGAGCCCGATGTCGCCTCGGTCACGCCGATGTCGAACGATGCCGAGATCTTCACCGTGCCGGTGATCTGCCAGCGCAACGATCTCGCGCCCGGCGACGTCGATGCGCTCGACCGGATCGCGGCAGGATTCGACCCACGGGCCGGGCTCGCCGAGGCGCCCACTGGGGTCGGCTTCTGCATGGCGCTGGCGCCGCAGTTCCTCTCCCGGGTGCCGCAGTTCGACACGATCTTCGGGCGCGGCTACGGCGAGGAGAACGACTGGTGCCGCAAGGTGGCCGAGCTTGGCGGGCGGCATCTCTGTGCCCCCAACCTCTTTGTCGAGCACCGCGGCGGGCAGTCCTTCGGCAGCGCCGACAAGCAGCGGCTGCTCGAGCGCAACCTGCGGGTGCTCGCCGGGCGCTACCCGGGTTATGACGCCGAGGTGCAGGAGTTCATCCGCAGCGACCCGCTCAACACGCCGCGGCTGGCGCTGGGGCTGGCGCTGGCGGCGCGGCGGCAGTCCGAAGGGCAGGGCGGCGCGGTGCCGGTCTACCTTGCCCATGCGCTCGGCGGCGGCGCCGAGAGCTACCTGCAGGCGCGCATCGCGCGCGAGCTGGAGGCGGGCGCCTCGGCCGTGGTGCTGCGGGTCGGGCAGGGGCATCGCTGGAAGCTCGAGCTCTATGGGCCGACGGGGCTCACCCAGGGTCTAACCAACGACTGGGACCTTGTGGAGAGACTGGTGGCGCTGCTGTCCGAGCGGCGCATCGTCTATTCCTGCGGCGTGCACGAGCGCGATGCCTCGGAGCTCCCGGACCGGCTGCTGCGGCTGGCGGCCCGGGAGGACGGGCAGGGCCCGCACCCCGTCGAGATCCTGCTGCACGACTTCTTCCCGGTGAGCCCCTCCTACACGCTCCTGGGCGCCGATGGGGTCTACCGCGGCGTGCCGGTGGCGGGCGGCCCGCTCGAGGCCGACCCGGCGCACGTCTACGAGCGGCCCGGCGGCAAGCTCGCCTCGCTGCGCGACTGGCAGGACGCCTGGGGCCGGCTGATGGACGCCGCCGAGCGGGTGGTGGTCTTTTCGGGCTCGAGCCGCGACATCCTCTGCGAAGCCTATCCGCAGGTGGCGGAGCGCATCGCCGTGGTGCCGCATGTGCTGCCCGCGACGCCGCCGCGGATCGCCGCCGGTTCAGGCGCCGACGGCGCGCCGGTGATCGGCGTGCTGGGCAATATCGGCGTGCAGAAGGGCGCGGCGCTGCTGCAGGAGCTGAGCCGCGACCTGGCCCGCTCGGGCGCGGCGCGGCTGGTGGTGCTGGGCCATCTCGATCCGGCCTACAAGCTGGCGCCGCCGAGCCTTGTGCACGGCAGCTACGAGCTGCGCGACCTGCCTGGGCTGGTGGCGCGCTACGGCATCTCCGGCTGGCTGATGCCCTCGATCTGGCCCGAGACCTTTTCGTTCACCACCCACGAGATGCTGGCCACCGGCCTGCCGGTGGTGAGCTTCGATCTCGGCGCCCAGGGCGAGGCGGTGTCCCGGGCGCTGGCGCAGGGCGCACCCGGGGCGCTCTTGCCGGTGCCGCAGGGGAGGCGTATGGATCCCGCCGATCTGCTGACCGCGCTCGCCGAGGCGCGGCCGCTGCAAACTGCGCAATGACGGGGACCACGATGGGGGCAACGACGGGCGAGAGCCACCTCATCCTGCATGTCGGGATGCCCAAGGCCGGAAGCTCGGCCCTGCAGACGGCGCTGAGCCGGACCCCCGACCTGACCACCGCCTCGGGCCAGCGGCTGCGCTACAGCGCACTCTACCAGGGCGGCGGGCGACAGAGCCTCCTCTTCGGGCAGCAGGTGGTCACGGCCGGGCGACGTTCTGCCTACGGCTACGCCACCTGGCCGAACCTGTGGCCCGGCGCGGTGACCGAGACGGTCTTCGACAACCTGCGCAAGGTCATGGAGGTGGGGCAGCAGCAGGGCTTCGCGCCGATCGCCTCCTGCGAGGGCTGGATCTCCTACCCCGACCTCTTTGCCGAGCATCTGGCGCGCTGGGGCAACCCGCCCGTCGAGGTGGTGGCTTTCCTGCGCCCGCCGGTGGACTGGATGAACGCGGCCTACTGGCAATGGGGGGTCTGGAACACGTCGACCCTCGAGGCCTGGATGAAACGCAGCAACCTGCCCTATGCGTTCGGTCTCGACTTGGAACGCTGGGCGCAGATCCCCAACCTGCGGCTGCGGCTCGGCAATGCCCGCCCGGACGTGGTGCGCAAGTTCGCGGAGTTCTACGAGTGCGACCTGCCGAGCACGGCGAGCAGCAACAGCTCCTCGCCGCCGGCGCTGATCGGCTTCCTGCTGCGCAACCGCGAGTTCCGCGCGACGGGGCACGCGGCGGCCACCGAGTTCGTCATCCAGCGCTGGTGCCCACCGGTGACGGCGCGCAAGCTCTGGGCGGTGCGGCCACGTCATATCCGCGACCTGCGCGAGACGGTCGAGGCGAACCGCGAGGCGCTGCGGCGCATCGCCAGCGCCGCGCAGATGCAGGACATCCTGGCCGATGCGCGCTGGACCTCCGAGGAGCCCTATCTCGAGGATCTCCGTGCTGGCCCGTCGGCGCTGAGTGACCGTGCCGAGCTGGCGGCGTTGCATGCCGCGCTGCTCGAGGGCACCCGACGGGCCTGCCGCACGGCCGAGATGGCGGTCCCGGCGCTTCCGGGCTGCCCGTCCGCGGCGGCGCCGGTCACCGAGTGGGACGCGGCGCTGCGGCCGTTGCTCGAGGCGCTGCTGAAGGCCGACCTCGCGGTGCGCCAGGCGGCAGGGCGCTCGCGGAGCGTCTGGGGGCGGCTGCGGCGCGGCCTGCCGCAGGTCTTTGCCCGCGCCTAGCGGTTGAGGATCTCGGCGTGGTAGCGCCGGAGGAGCAGCAGCCCGAGGGTCAGGCTGACCAGCGCGATGGAGAGCACGTAGACCGGCGAGGCGTAGCTGGCGTCATAGGTCGGGTAGAAGCCCTTGCGCATGATGCCGACCACATGCACCAGCGGGTTGTACCACAGGTAGCTCTGGTAGGGATTGGGGATGGTCTCGAAGAGGTAGAAGATCCCCGAGACTAGGAAGATCGGCTTCATCAGGATCCCCCAGGCTTGCTGCGCCATCGGAAAGCGGGTGAAGACGAAACAGGTGAGCGTACCGAGCCCGAGCCCGAGCAGGGCCGCCAGGGCAAAGGCCTCGAAGATATGCGGGAAATCCAGCGTCACCCGGGTTTCGTAGACCATCATGATGCCGCCGAAGATGATGTAGCTGACCAGCAGCTTGGTCATCACCCCGAGGATGAAGCGCCCGAGGATGGCGTCGAGGAAGGTGACCGTGGGGTAGGCCAGAAGCGGCTTGGAGAAGTTCAGCGCGCTGGCGATCTTGCCCTGCAGCTCGATGTACATGAGGAAGGGCAGCATGCCGGTGGCGTAGAACATCGGGAAGCTGACCCCGAGGCTGGGGTTACGCAGGAAGGCCGAGAAGGCCAGAGACAGCATCAGGATGCCGCCGATCGGCTCGAGAATGGCCCAGATGTAGCCGCCCGGCGAGCGGCCGTAGCTGGTGGCCATCTCGCGCAGGACCAGCGCCGCAACCGAGCGCGCGCCGGGAAACGAGCGGCGACCGGAGACGGTCTCCGTAGCGGGGGTTTGGGGCTGCATCTGGGGCGGCGGCGCAAAACCTTCGGTGCTCATGCAGGGGCCTTCCGGAAACTGGTATCTTGTGCGTCTGAGGTGTATTAGCATCGCCTTGAGGTAAATGACATTCCCATGGGGCTCGTTTGACACAACCCGCCAAGGACAAGGCCGCCGCTCAGGCGCAGCCGCAGCAGGAAGGCCAGGCTTCCGCCCAGCCGACTTCAGCCAAGCCCAGCCCCGCCGAGCAGAAAGCCGTGCCGCGCCCCTCCGTGGTGCCCGCGCCCGGGAAAGCCCCCGGCCAGTCGCCGGGGCCGAAGCCCGCCGCGGCGCAACCGACCTTACCCTCGCGCCCCCCGGCGGGCGCGGCGAAGCCGCGGCGCCGGCACCGTCTGATGCTGCTGAGCTTCCTCGGCTGCGTCGTGCTGCCGGGGATTCTCACCGCGCTCTACCTGTGGCTGGTGGCGGCGGATCAATACGCCTCGAAGGTTGGCTTCACCGTGCGCCAAGAGGATGCCGCCTCGGCGGTCGAACTGCTGGGCGGGCTGTCGAACCTGTCGAGCTCGAGCTCCTCGGACACCGACATCCTCTACGAGTTCATCCAGAGCCAGAAGCTGGTCTCGGACATCGACGACAAGATCGACTTGCACGCGATCTGGTCGCCGGAAGGCTGGGATCCGGTGTTCAAGCTCGAGAAGGACGCCTCGATCGAGCAGCTGCTCGCCTATTGGGGCGACATGGTGCGCATCTCCTACAGCGCCGGTCTGATCGAGGTCGAGGTGCGCGCCTTCCGCCCCGAGGATGCGACGCTGATCGCCCAGACCCTGCTTGACGAGAGCTCCGACGTGATCAACGAGCTCAGCGCCGTCGCCCGCGCCGATGCGATCAGCTATTCGCGCGACGAGCTCGACGAGGCGGTCGAGCGGCTCAAGGAGGCGCGCGAGACCGTCACCCGCTTCCGCAACGAGACCCAGATCATCGACCCGCAGATCGACCTGCAGAGTCAGGCCGGGCTGCTCAGCAACCTGCAGGCGCAGGAGGCCGAGCAGATCATCGAGCTCGATCTGCTGCGCGAGACCTCGCAGCAGAACGACCCGCGTGTCGGTCAGGCCGAGCGGCGGCTCGACGTGATCCGGTCGCGCATCTCGGCCGAGCGCCAGAAGCTCGGCTTCGAGGGCTCGGGCACGGGCGGCCAGGTGTTCGCCGATCTCGTCGGCGATTACGAGCGGCTCTCGGTCGACCGCGAGTTCGCCGAGCGCGCCTACCTGTCGGCGCTGGCGGCCTATGACACCGCCTTGGCCGAGGCCAAGCGCAAGAGCCGCTACCTCGCCGCCTACATGCAGCCGACCAGCGCGCAGACCGCAGAATACCCCAGCCGCGCCACGCTGCTGATGGTGGTCTCGCTCTTCCTCTTCCTGCTCTGGTCGACCGCGGTGCTGGTCGCCTATTCGGTCAAGGACCGCCGCTGAGGGCGCGCCGGGCATGATCCGCTTCGAGAACGTCAGCAAGACCTTCGTCATGGAAGGCAAGCGCAAGACCATCATGGAGAATGTCTCCATGACCTTCCCCAGCGGCCGCTCGGTGGGGCTCTTGGGACGCAATGGCGCGGGCAAGTCGACGCTGCTGAAGATGATCGCCGGCACCGAGCCGCCGAGTTCCGGCAAGATCAGCTCCTCGGGTTCGATCTCCTGGCCGGTGGGCTTTGCCGGCTCCTTCCACGGCGAGCTGAGCGGCGCGCAGAACTGCCGCTTCATCGGCCGCATCTACGGCGTCGACACCGACGAGCTGATTGCCTTCGTCGAGGAGTTCGCCGGGCTCGGGGTGCATTTCCACCTGCCGCTGAAGACCTATTCCTCAGGGATGAAGTCGCGCCTCGCCTTCGGCGCCTCCATGGGCATCGCCTTCGACACCTACCTCGTCGACGAGATCACTGCGGTGGGGGATGCGTCCTTCAAGGCGCGCAGCGACGCGCTGTTCAAGCAGCGCATGCGCAATGCCGGATCGGTGGTGGTGAGCCACTCGATGGGGCAGATCCGTCAGCTCTGCGACGCGGTGGTGGTGCTGGAGGACGGTCACCTGACCTTCCACGATGATGTCGACCGGGGCATCCGCGAACACGAGGAGAACATGAAGCGCCGCGGCTGAGCCCGCGCCGTCTCGTGCTGAAATCCCCTTGTTAGAGACTGTTTCGCCTCAGACTCGCCCCAGCGCGGCGGCGAGGTAGAGGCTGGCCGTGGTCAGCCGGGTCTGCCGGTGCACCCCGAGCCGGCGGAAGGTCAGCACCCGCCCGAGCCCGGGCCGCGGCGTGCCCGCGCGCAGGGTCTCGATCAGCGCGCGGTTCTCCGGCGTGAGCAGCCCCGAGACCCGGTCCAGCGCCGCGAGGTTGGCGGCGATCCAGCTCGCGTAGGTGCGCCCCAGCACCTGCCGCACCCGCAGCAGCCGTGCCGACAGCCCCTGGTGCGCGCCCATCGCGTTGCTCAGGTGCTGGCGGTAATAGAGCACCTTGGCCGGATCGATGACGATCTCGCCGCCGGCGCCGCTCACCAGCTGGTAGAGCCACCAGTCGTGGTAGGGGATGCCCTCGGGCACGCCCGCCCTGCGCACCAGCGCGACCGCCCCGGCGCTGAGCGTGGCGCTGTGCCCACTCACCACGTTCTGGGTCAGCGCATTGCCGAAACAGGGTCTTCCGCGCGGCGGGCGCGAGCCGCCGATGCGGCGCAGCGCCTGGTCGGTGTGGATGCTCTGCGCGCCGTAGAGCGCCACCGGCGCGGCGTTCTTCAGCGCCCCGAGCGCCAGCGCCAGCTTCCCGGGCAGCCAGACGTCGTCCTGGTCCGAGAGCGCCACCGGCCCGGCGGGCAGCTCGGGGTGGCAGAGCAGCGACAGGAAGTTGGCGGCATGGCCGCGGCGCGGGCCCTGGACGATGCGCACCTCGCGCCGCGGGCTCTCGGCGGCGCGGAAGGCCTCGAGGATCTCCAGCGTGGCATCGCTGGAGCCGTCGTCGCTGACCCAGAGATCCCAGGCTTCATGGGTCTGCGCCCGGTAGGAGTCGAGCTGCTCCTGAAGATGCGCGGCGCCGTTCCAGGTGGCCAGCAGGATGGTGATCCGGGTCTGCCTCGAAAGGGGCCGGGGGGCGTTCATGGAAAGTCTCTCTGCCGGGGCTCTTGCCCTTGGTGATGCCGGAGCGGCGCGGGGCGCGCAACAGCGCGCGGCGTTTAGCGACAATCTGAGATGTATTGCGCGGATTTCAGGGCACGGCGTTAACCGGCTGGCGAGGGCGGGGGCGGCATAGCTGGAGCACGCAGGACCGGAACGCAGGATGCGAGATGGGGCAGCTCAGCCATGTGAGAACGCAGTTTGGGGCGGAGCTTTCCGGGGCCTCCTCGGGAGGTGGTCTCACCCCCGCGCTTACCCCTGCCGAAGCGGCGCAGATGGTCGGGCTCTCGGCGCTGCTGGCGCGGCCGGCGGGCGGGAGCGTGCAGGAGGGCGGGCAGGAGCAAGAACAGGACGGTGTGCAGCTTTACAGCGCCGGCGCCGGGGTGCTGGGCTGGACGGCGGATCTCGAGGCGGCGGAGATCAGAGCCTATGCGGGCTCCGGCTCGGGGCTCTCCGCGCCGCGTGGGTTGCGGAGCGCCGAGATCGGCGGGGCCGAGCTGCTGCTGGCGCCGGGCGGTGCAGGCGCGAGCGTAGAGGGATGGTGGCTCGGCGCGGGCGGTGCGTTCGCGGAGCGGGTCTCGCTGCGCTACGGCGATGGTGCGGCGCGGGTGCTGACGGATCTGGCGGTGCTGAGCGGGCAGAAAAGCGGGCTGGGCGCGGCGCCCGACCTGCTAGTCACCGCCGCCCGGCAGCGCAGCGGGATCGAGGTCTGGCAGGCCGGGGCGGACGGGATATTGCGCGCCCGGGCGCAGGGGCTCTGGCTCGAGACAGACGAGAACGACGGGGCGGGGACCGAGGCGCCGGAAGCGGTCGGTCGCATCAGCGCCCTGGCGGTCGCGGCGGTGGGATCGGGCACCCGCGTCCTCGCGCTCTCGCCCGAGAAAAACAGTCTCTATTCCTGGGCACTATCGCCCGAAGGCCGGCTCGGCGATGTTCGCCAGCTCGAGGTGTACGACGGGCTCTTCCTGGAGACGCCAACGCAGCTCGCCGTCACCAGGGTGGCCGGGCAGAGCTACGCGCTGATCGGCGCGGGCTCGGGGCACCTAGCGGTGGTGGCGCTGGGGCCGGGCGGCGCCATGCGGGTCACCGACCTCGTTGGCGACGACCTCGCCACCCGTTTCGCCGGGGTCACCGCGCTCGCCTGCCTGACGCTGGACGGGCAGGTCTACGTGGTGGCGGTCGGCCGCGACGATGGCCTCAGCCTGATGACCCTGCTGCCCGGCGGGCGGCTGCTGCACCTGGCGGTGCTGGCGGATGACGCGGCCATGGCGCTGAGCGATCCCGCCGCGCTGGCGCTGGTCCGGCATGGCACGGGGGCGGCCACCGCGCTCGACATCTACGTTGCCGGCGGTTGGCCCGAGGGACCGCCCGGCGCGGGCGGCGGCCTCAGCCGGATCCGGGCCGAGCTCGGCCCCCTCGGCCAGAGCCTGCAGCTGGGCGCCGGGGCGGACCGCTGGCAGGGCGGCGCGGGCAACGACCAGGTCGCCGGCGGCGCCGGGGATGACACGCTGCGCGGCGGCGCCGGGGACGACGTGCTGATCGACGGGCCGGGGCGGGACCGGCTGCGCGGCGAGGCCGGGGCGGATGTCTTCGTGCTCTCCGGCGACGGCGAACCCGACCGGATCCTCGATTACGAGCCGGGGGTGGACCGCATCGACCTCTCGGCCATGGGGCGCTTCTACACGGTGGCGGCGCTGAGTATCACCCCCTCGGCACAGGGCGCGCGGATCAAGATCGGCGGCGAGGTACTGCAGGTGACCAGCGCCGCCGGCGCCCCGCTCTCGGCGGCGGATTTCCACATCTCCGAGCTGCGCGACCTGTGGCACATGGACACCAGCCCGATCCCCGAGCCGCAGCCGCTGGAGGAGACCCCGGAGGAGGAGGAAACCCCCGGCACAGAGCCTGAAACGCCGGGAGAGACACCCGGAGGCACGGGGGGAGACCCACCGGAAGACACATCTGGAGGTTCAGGAGAGCCACCGGGCGGCACGCCGCAGACCCCCCTGCTGCGCGGCGGGCCGGGGGACGATGTGCTGAGCGGCGCGGTGACCGATCCCGCGTTCGACCCTGTCTCGGGATCGGTCTACCGGCTCTACCGTGCCACGCTCGATCGCGCCCCCGACGCCGCCGGGCTCTGGAACTGGAGCGCGCGGCTGCTCTCGGGCGAGCGCGACCTAGTCTCGGTGGCGGCGGGCTTCACCGGCGCGCCGGAGTTCCGCCAGACTTATGGCGCGCTGACGGACGCGGGCTTCGTGACGCTGCTCTACCGCAACGTGCTGGCCCGCGATCCCGATGCGCAGGGGCTGGCCAACTGGACCGCCCGGCTCGAGACCGGCCTGAGCCGCGAGCGCGTGGTCCTGGGGTTCTCCGAAAGCCCAGAGTTCATCGCCGCCAGCGCCGCCGGCGCCGCGGGCCATACGCGCGAGGCGCTGCAGCAGGGCTGGTCGGACGATGTCTTCCGGCTCTACCAGGCGGTGCTGGACCGCACCCCGGACCTGACGGGGCTGCTGAACTGGAGCGCGCGGCTGGCCGAGGGCCGGCCGTTCCTTGAGGTCGTCGAGGGCTTCACCGCCAGCGCCGAGTTCCGCCAGAGCTACGGCGCGCTCGGGGATGCGGGCTTCGTCGCGCAGCTCTACCGCAACGTGCTGGGCCGCGAGGGCGAGGCGGCGGGGCAGGCGGCCTGGACCGCGCGGCTCGAGGCGGGGATGAGCCGGGCCGAGGTGGTGCGCGGCTTTTCCCAGAGCGCCGAGTTCACCGCCCGCGCCGCGCCGGTTCTGCTGGCCTGGATGCGCGGGGCCGGGGCGGATGACACGCTCGACGGCGGCGGCGGGGAGAACCTGCTGATCGGCGGCATGCTGTCGGACCGCTTCGTGTTCCGCGCCGAGGATGGCGGGCATCACGTGATCGCCGATCTCGAACGCTGGGACCTGCTGGTCTTCGAGGGTTTCGGCTACGGCGCACCTGCCGAGATCCTCGGGCAGATGCAGCCCCGGGCCGGCCCCGGGGAGGAGGGGCTGGAATTCACCGATCCCGGGAGCTCGGGCTTACGCTTGGTCATCTCGGGGGCGACGCATTCTGATCTTCATTCGGACATGTTTCTTCTCTAGCCCAAGCCGGCAGGCGCTGACCCGGCAGACCCGAGACGACAGAATCGGGGCCTTTTGCGGGCCGGGACACAGCCTGAGCGAGTATTGATCGAGTACCATCACGCCCTGACCGATCCCTGATCGCCTCCGGGCCCAAGTCCCCGAGTACAGGCCCCCAGATACGGGCCCTGCAAGTACTGGCCTCCGACACTGGCCTTCAATGACTGGCTCCGACACAGGCTGCCCGGCACGGGCGCCGCAGCGGGCCGCGGAACAGACACAGACCCCGAAGACCCGGGCCCCGCGCCCGGACCGACGCAGAGGACCTTCATGTCGACGCAGACCCCCACCGCCTTCGAACAGCAGATGCTGGAGTATATCAACCGCGCCCGACTCGACCCCACGGGCGAGTTCGACGCGCTGATCGCCGATGCCGCCAGCGACACCGGCGTGCAGGCCAACATCACCCAGGCGCTGCGCTACTTCGGCGTCGATCTGGACCTCTTCGCGGAGCAGCTCGCCGACTTCGTGCAGAACCGCATGGACAATGACCTTGGCTCGCTGGCACCGCTGGCCTGGAACGGCGCGCTCGCCGAGGCGGCCGGGGACCACACGCAGGTGATGATCGACACCGGCATCCAGGGCCACCAGATCGGCGACGAGCCGGTGCTGCGCGACCGCGTCGTCGCGGCGGGCTACGACAACTGGACCCGGCTCAAGGAGAACGTCTTTGCCTATGTCGAGGATTCGCTGCACGGCCACGCGGCCTTCTACGTCGACTGGGGCGTCGGGACGGGCGGCATGCAGTCCCCGGCCGGGCACCGCGATTCCATCCTGTCGGCGGGGGTGACCGAGGTCGGGATCGGTGTCAGCGCCGCCTCGGGCGGCATCGGCCCCTACGCGGTGACGCAGGATTTCGGCACCCGCTCGGACTACCAGTCGCAGCTGCTGGGCGTGGTGATCGACGATGCCGACGGCGATGACTTCTACGACATGGGCGAGGGGCTGGGCGGGATCACCGTCACCGCCAGCGGCGCCGCGGGCACCTATACCACCACCAGCTGGGGCGCGGGCGGCTACCAGATGGTGCTGCCGAGCGGAGTCTACGAGGTCAGCTTCTCCGGCGCCGGGATCAACGGCAGCCTGAGCTACAGTGTCACCATGGGCAGCCAGAACCTCAAGCTCGACGCCATCGCCGACGAGGCGGTGACCGCCGGCGACCTGGTCTCTTCTGAGGCGCTGATCCGGGGCACCGCCGCGGACGAGCTGCTGCAGGGCACCGGCACGGTGGACCAGACCCTGATCGGCAATGGCGGGTCGGACACGCTGCTCGGCGGCGCGGGCGACGATGTGCTCTTCGGCGACAAGGCCTTCGAGGCCCCGGCCGAGGGCGACACGGTCTACCGGCTCTACCTGGCGACGCTGGACCGCGCCCCGAACCTCGAGGGCTACGGCAACTGGGCGGCGCGGCTCGAGAGCGGCGCGATGACGCTCGAGCAGGTCGCCGGCGGCTTCACCGGCAGCGCCGAGTTCCAGGCCACCTACGGCGCGCTCGACAACGCGGGCTTCGTCACCCTGCTCTACAACAACGTGCTGGACCGCGACCCCGATGCCACGGGTCTGGCCAACTGGACCGCGCGGCTCGACGACGGCTCCTGGAGCCGCCCCGAGGTGGTGCTCGGCTTCTCGCAGAGCGCCGAGTTCATCGGCAAGACCGCGGCGGATGCGGCGGCCTACGGCATCCAACACGCCCTCTCCGGGGAGAGCCTGGCCTCCTGGGGCGACGATGTCTTCCGGCTCTACCAGGCGACGCTGGACCGTGCCCCGGATCTCACCGGCTTCGACAACTGGAGCGCCCGGCTGGCCGACGGGCAGGCCTACCTCGGGGTGGTCGACGGCTTCGTGCGGAGTGCCGAGTTCCAGAACACCTACGGCGCGCTCGGCAACGGCGGCTTCGTCGACCTGCTCTACAACAACGTGCTGGGCCGCGAGGCCGATGCCACCGGGCTCGCCAACTGGACCGCGCGGCTCGACGGCGGCATGAGCCGGGCCGAGGTGGTGCAGGGCTTTGCCCAGAGCGATGAGTTCATCGCCGCCACCGCGGCCGATCACGAGAGCTGGATGCGGGATCAGGGCACCGATGACGTGCTCGACGGCGGCATCGGCAACGATGTGATGGTCGGCGGCACCCATGCGGATCTGTTCATCTTCACCAGCGGCGGCAGCGCCACGATCGCCGATTTCGAGGCCTGGGACACGCTGCGCCTCGAGGGTTTCGGCTTTGCCGATGCCGCGGCGGCGCAGGACGCCTTCGTGCAGGAGGGCGACGACCTGCTGCTGAGCGCGGGCGGCTCGGACCTGGTGCTGCTGGGCACCGATCTCGACATGCTGACCGGGGCGCGGCTCGAGCTGGCCTGAGGGCCGGTCTGAAGGCTGGTTTGGGGCTCCGGCTCGGCAGCCTGATCCGAAAACAGTCTCTGATCCGGGCGATGTCGCCCGGATCGACCCTATTCCGGGATGTTTCGGGGTGCTCCTCAAGGCGCCCCCGAGATCCCAAGCCGTTGCGCCCGCCCCGTTGCGCGGGCGGCGCGCGGCGGCGCAGGATCCGCTTAAGGGCGCTGCGCCTACCCTGCCTGCCATGAGCCTCCGCAGCCTCCCGCGCGGGGGCACCGCGCAGGGAGCCGCCTCATGTCCGATCTGTCCGCCAACCTCTCGCTGCCCTATCTCGCGCCGGCGCAGGCGCAGAAACACGTCACCCACAACGAGGCGCTGCTGCGGCTCGACGCGCTGGTGCAACTGGCGGTGCAGAGCCGCAGCCTCGAAGAGCCCCCCGCCGATCCCGCGCCCGGCGCGCGCTACCTGCTTCCGGCGGGGGCGGGCGGCGCCTGGTCGGGGCAGGGCGGGGCGCTGGCTTTCTGGGATGGCACGGCCTGGCAATTTCTTGTGCCGGGCCCCGGCTGGTGTGCCTTCGTGCTCGACGAGGGCGCCGAGCTGGTCTGGCAGGACGGCGACTGGCAGCAGATGCCGCTGCCCGCGCAGGGCCAGATGCTCGAGCTCGGGGTGAATGCCGCGCCCGACGCGGTGAACCGGCTGGCGGTGGCGGCGGAGGCGACGCTGCTCAGCCACGCCGGCGCCGGGCACCAGCTGAAGCTCAACAAGGCGGCGGCGGGCGACACCGCCAGCCTGCTGTTCCAGACCGGCTGGTCGGGCCGCGCCGAGATGGGCTGCGCCGGGGAGGATGATTTCGCGGTGAAGGTCTCGGGCGATGGCGCGAGCTGGCGGACCGGGCTGAGCGTCTCGGCGGCCACCGGGGTGGCGCATCTGCCGCAGGGCGCGCGGGTCGAGGGGGCGCTGGCCGGATCGGGGGTGCTCGGCACGGTGGCGCAGGCGGCCGGCGAGAGCACCGGCGCGCTGCTCGAGCAGGGCGCGGGCGCAACGGGCGCCTACCTGCGGCTGGCCGATGGCACGCAGCTCTGCTGGCATACGCTGACCAGCAGCGCGACGGGGGCGGTCAGCTGGAGCTATCCGGCGGGGTTTGCCGCCGCGCCGGTGGTGAGCGGCAGCTGCACCTCGGGGGCGGCGCAGCTGCTGTCGGTGGGGGCCTTGGCCGCGGGCAGCGCCGAGATCTCGGCCTGGGATCTGTCGGGCGCGCGGGTCGCCACCGCCTGCGCGGTGCTGGCGGTGGGCCGCTGGGTCTAGGGGCGGGTCCGGTGCGGCGGCGCGCCGGACTTGCGCGCCCGGCCCTGCCTCAGCTCGCCCGCGCGGCCTGCAGCTCGGCGAGGATTTCCCGCAGCCGCCCGCCGTAGCGCCCGGCGATGGCATCCACCGAGAAATTCTCCCGAATGTGGGAATAGGCGGCGTCGGCCTTGGCGCGGCTGGCCTCCGGGTTGTCGCGCGCGGCGCGCAGCTGGCGGGCGGCCTCGGCGACCGAGGGTTCGGCCCAGAGCGAGCCCTCGCGCACGAAGATGTAGTCGCCCTGCTCGAGCGGCACCTCCTCGTAGCCCACCAGCCAGGCGGTCTTGTCCGAGCAGAAGTCCATGTTGCCGGAATAGGCGGTGCAGATCACCGGCACCTTCAGCGCCATGGCCTCGATCATGCCGAAGCCCCAGCCCTCGGACTTGTGCAGCGAGATGTAGCAATCAGAGCCGGCCTTGAGCTGCAGCAGGTCGCGGTAGCTCAGCGTCTCGTTCATCACCACGATGCGCGGATCGCTCTCGATGATCGCGTCGACGCGGCTCCACAGCGCCACCTGTACCGGGTCGAAGACCTTGGTGCGGTTCTGCGTCTTCACCACCAGCCGCGCCTCGGGCACGCCCTCGAAGGCCTGCTGAAAGGCCTCCAGCACCGCCACCGGATTCTTGCGCTGCACGAAGGAGAAGCTGTCGAAGGCCACGAGGCAGACGTGGTGGCGCGAGTCGAAGCCGAAGCGCTCCTCGACGAAGGCGCGGGCCGTCTCGCGGGTGATGTCGGGGTGCTCCTCGTAGCACATGCCGACGTTGACCACCGGCTTGCCCTCGGCCCCCGGCTTGTAGATCCGCAGCCCGTAGTCGGTGGAGACCCAGATCTCGTCGAGCAGCGACATGCCGAGGTAGTGGCAATAGGCCGGCATGTCGAGTTCCCAGAAGAAGTAGCCGATGTTGTAGGCGCCCGAGAAGACATCCGGCTGGTAGGAATAGGCCAGCGGCACGGATTCCGCGTTGAGGTGGAGCAGGTTGATCTTCGCCGGGCCGTAGTCCTCGATCAGCGTCTCCGACGAGAAGCCCTCGGGCGCCGGGTTGTCGAGGTCGAAGTCGACGCCGCGCACGTCGAGCCCGGTGGCGCGCAGGATCTCGGCCGAGAGCCGCGTGGCCTGGCCGAGGCCGGAGGCCTTGGCGAGCGGGCCGATGAGCTGCACGTCGACCTCGCGGCGGGCGGGATCGGGCAGCGGCATGGCGGCGGCCTCGAAGCGGTTGCCGGCCTGGTCGAAGGTCAGGAAGGCGCGGCGGCCGAGATCGAAGTACTTGCGGCGCAACGCCGCGGCGTAGCGGGCGCGGGGCAGGGCGATGGGGTCCGCCTGTTCTTCCCCGGTACCGTCCTCGAGGAGGGCGTTGACGAAGCGCTCGAGCTCCGAGGCGCCCCCGGTTTCCGAGCCGCCGGCGCCCGGGGCGAGCAGCGCGTCGATCTGGTCCTGCGGGATGTATCGTAAGAGATCGGGGCGCTGCGCCGCCTGGAGCAGCAGGATCAGCAGTAGGGTCTTGCGGCCCTCGGCGGTCTCGATGTCGAGGAACTTCAGCTTCGGGTTCTCGGCGTGGAAGCGCGCGGCGAACTGGCTCAGCGGGAAATCCGCAGAGCGCCGCGCGGGCGGCACCTCGCGCAGCGCCTCGGCGACCTGCTCGGGCACCAGGCAGTCCTCGAAATAGAGGTTGGCGACATCCTGATGCGCCCACCAGAACAGCACGTCGAGATAGGCGTCGCGGTCGTTGAGGTTGAGCCGCCCCAGCATGTCGGGCCGGCCCATGAGGCGCCACCACATGACGCGGGTGAGCGTGTTGGTCTGCCCGCCCATGGTCTGCGGCGCGTTGAGATAGGCGATCTGCTGCGCCGAGATCGGGATGCGGTGGTTCTCGCCGCTGCGATAGGCGCTCATGTACCAGTAGAGGTAGTGGTCCTGGCATTCGAGCCCCGGCTCCACCGGGAAGCGCTCGTTCAGCCGGTAGCGGTAGCGCACGTAATCGAGATAGGCGGGCTGGCCGCTTTCGGGGATGTCCGGCACCAGCCGCTCGGTGGTCAGGAGGGTGCCGTGGCGCTGAAGCGCGGGCCGCGGCTCCGGCGCGGAGGGCAAGGCCTCGACCGGCGGCGTCTCGTCCAGCAGCGTGCGCAGGGCCGCCAGCTCGCGCTTCAGCGCGAAGCGGCAGCGGGTCGCCAGGTCGGCCCCGGCGCCGGGCGCCGCGTCCTCGACCTCGAGCTGCAGCCGTCCCAGCTCGATCCCCTCCGGCCCCTCGATGCGCAGGCGCAGGTCGCCGTCGGCCTCGGCGATCTTCTGGTGGTGGATTTCCGACAGGCGGAACTGGAAGCCGCAGGTCGTCTCGCCGCCGGTCACGTCGCGCACGTCCTCGCGCAGCTCGTCGGCGACGCGGGCGTCGATCAGGGTGGTCCCGGCATAGAGCCCCACCGGCACCCGGCCCTTCTTGCTGTCGTGGCGGATCACCCAGCCGCGCAGAACACCGTCATCGGAGAGCCCGTCGAGACTGCCGCGGAAAGCGCCGTGGTACTGGTGGCCATCGGGCGGCGGCGGTGGACCCTTCAGCACCCGGCGGGCGGTGGAGCGGAGCTTGGAGAGCAGCGGGCTCATCGGGATTTCCTTCCGCGGAGAGGCAGTCGGGCTCAGGCGAGCGCGTCGTAGTCGGACTTGGCCATCATCCGCGCCAGCGCGCGAATGTCGGTGCGCGGCGTCCAGCCGAGCTTCTCGCGGGCCTTGGTCGCATCGCCGATCAGCAGGTCGACCTCGGCGGGGCGGTAGAACTTCGGGTTTACTTTCATCACCAGCTTGCCGCTCTTGCGGTCGGTGGCGGTCTCGCCCTCGGCCTCGCCCTCCCAGGCGAGATCCATGCCCAGCTCCTCGGCGGCATAGGTGAAGAAGTCGCGGATCGTCGTGGTCACCCCGGTGGCCAGCACGTAGTCGTCGGCCGCGTCCTGCTGCAGCATGCGCCACATGCCCTCGACGTAATCGCCGGCAAAGCCCCAGTCGCGCTGCGCGTCCATGTTGCCGAGCTCCACCGGTGCCTCGCCGCCGCGGGCCAGCGCCGCCAGGCCAAGAGTGATCTTGCGGGTGACGAACTCGGCGCCGCGCAGCGGGCTTTCGTGGTTGAACAGGATCCCCGAGCTGGCGTGCAGCCCGAAGCTCTCGCGGTAGTTCTTGGTGATGTAATGGCCGTAGACCTTGGCCACGCCGTAGGGCGAGCGCGGGTAGAAGGGCGTGGTCTCGCTCTGCGGCACCGCCTGCACGAGGCCGAACATCTCGGAAGTCGAGGCCTGGTAGAAGCGGACGTCGGGGCGCAGGCTGCGCAGCGTGTCGAGCACCCGCACCACGCCCATGGCGTCGACGTCGGAGGTGTAGATCGGCAGGTCCCACGACGCGCCGACGAAGCTCTGCGCCGCGAGGTTGTAGAACTCGTCCATCTCGATCTTTTGCAGGGTGCGGAAGATGTTGTTCTGCTCGGTCAGGTCGAACTCGTGCAGCGTGACCTGATCGGCGATCCCCAGCAGCTCCAGCCGGACGGTCTCGGAATGGGAGATGCGCCGCACTCCGCCGTGGACCTCGTAGCCCTTCTCGAGCAGCAGCTTCGCGAGATAGGCGCCGTCCTGCCCGGTGATGCCGGTGATGAATGCTGTCTTCATGGGGTCCTGCCTCTGAAAGTTCCCTGTCCGGGCGGTATGCGCCGCCTTCTCGTTCCCGGTCCTGCGCCTCGTGCGAGCTGCAAGAACGGGCCTGCGATTTGATAGAGGCCCGGTGGGGGGGGATCAAGCGCACAGGGCCGGCGCCGTCCCCCGGGGGCGAGGTGCTACATGCAAGACACGGCTTGGGGGGCCTTTCGGCTTGGGGGGCGGGATCAGCCGGGCCGCAGGCGGGCCAGCACCGCGCGCAGGCGCCGGCGCAGCGGCCAGCGCGGCGCGAGGTCGAGAAGCGCGAGGCCGAGCTGGCGCTCGTCGGAGCCGGTCCCCTCCAGCAGCGGGCTGGCGAAGAGGTCGATCTCGAGGGTGAGCGCGGTGCTGTCCGCCCCCGGCGCGTGGCGCGGCGTCGGCAGCAGCAGGGTGATCGGGGCGGTGCTGCGGAGCTGGCGCTGCACAGGCGGCTGGCCGGGGCTGAGCAGCTGCAGCGTGGCGGGCCGCTCCGGGCTGGCGCAAGAGGCCCGCAGGGTCAGGCGCAGCGGCACCGGCTCGGGGAAATGCCCGGCGGAGATCTGCAGCGTGGCGCGCGGGCTGCGGGTCCAGGCCGTGCCCGCGTCCCCGGGATCTGTGGGGTCTGGGGGGTGCCAGCCGCGGCCAAGCCGGATCCCGGTGCTCAACTCGCGCCCTTCCATGGGCTGCTCGAAACGGCTGTTTGACGGCAGGTGCATGGCGCTCACCCCTTCGGTGTCAGGCTGAGGTCGAAGAGCCCGAGCCCTGCGAGCCCGCGCTCCTGCCCGAGGCCCAGATCCGCCGGGGTGGCGGTGCCGAGTGGCTCGATCAGCAGCACCGCGGGGGCGGCTTGCAGGTCGCTCTCCTGCAGCTCGAAGCTGAACTCGACCGGGGCGCTGTTCTGCCAGCGCGGCTCGGCCAGCAGCCGGCCGTTCCAGGAGATCCGCGCGCCGCAGGGGGCCTCGGCGCTGGCCACCGGGCGCAGGCTCAGTGTGAGCTGCTGCGCCGGGGCGCCGGGCAGGATCGGTACGAAGAGCGCCAGTTGCGGCGCGTGCGACCCGGCGCCCCAGGCGGCGGTGGCCCGCAGGTCCGGAGCGAGGAGGGCGCGCGGCGCCGGGAGGCCGAGGTCGATCTCCTGCGGCAGCAGGCCAAAGCTCCAGTTCTGCGGGTCGGGCAGGACATAGAGCGGGTTGCCGAGCTCGGTGTCGAGCAGCCGGGCGAAGGCGAGGCCGAGGGCGGGGACGGCTCCGGTGGGCTCGGCGCCTTGCCCGGGGATCAGCTCGATCCCCAGCGCCAGCTCGCCCGCGGCATCGAGCGCGCTGGCGGGCAGGCGCAGAAACAGGTCGCCGGGCAGGCTGGAGGCGGTGACCGGGGCGGCATAGAGGCAGGTGCCGCCGCAATGGACGCGCAGCTCGGCGGGCGCTTCGTGGGAAATTCCGGGGGCGTCTTCGGGGGTCTCCCCTTCGGCGGGCGCGCCGCAGAGGCCGAGGTGCAGCAGGAGCGCCTCCTGCCCGGGGCGCAGCGCGCGGTCTCCGCGCAGCCAGAACGTGGCGCGCGGTGCCGAGATCCGGCGCAGCCCCGCCTCCGGCGCCTGCCAGCCCGCGCCGAAGCGGATCTTCTGCTCGGTCGCCTCGCTGCCGGCTTGGGCGATCTCGCCGGCGAGCAGCGGCGGCAGGGTCTGGCCAGGGATCTGGCCGGGAGGCGCTGCCGGGGGCGTCTTCGGCGGGCTCTGCAGGGCGCGCTGATAAGCCTCGGCGGTGGCGCGGGCGTAGCCCTCCCAGGACATGTGCCGGGCGACATGGGCGCGCAGCGCCTCGGCGCGGGCGGCGGCCTCGGGGTCGGCCAGCGTGGCCTCCAGCGCGGCGCGCAGGCTTTCCGGCGCGCCCGGATCGCAATAGCGCGCGAGATCGCCGAAATACTCGCGCTCCGAGGAGCTTTCCGAGAGCACCAGCGGCACGCCCGCCGCCGCCGCCTCGAGCGCCGCAAGCGAGGCGCCTTCGGCCCAGCTCGGCAGCACGAAGGCGCGCGCCCCGGCCAGCGCCGAGCGCAGCATCTCGCCGCCGGGCGCGAGCCGCCCCGGGCGGATCAGCCGATCCCCCAGCTCGGCGCGGATCTGCGTGGCATAGTCCGGATCGCCGTCATGACCGATCAGCACCAGCTTGAGCGGCAGGCCCTGCAGTGCCTGGGCGAGGCTGAGCTGGTTCTTGCGCGGCTCGACGCGGCCGATGCAGATCACGTAGTCGCCGGCCTCCGCAGGCAGATGCGCCTGCCGGAAGAGCGCCGCATCGCCGCCCTGCCAGAGCGCCGCATCGACCGGGTTATGGACCAGGCTGGCGCGCTCGGGCGGCAGCTCGGCGCCGATCGCCGCCAGCGCGGCGCGTTCGGCCTCGCTGAGGAGGATCACGTGGTCGCAGAGCGCCAGCATCTCGCGCACCATGGCGTGGTAGCCCGGGGCGATCTCGTGATGGTGCCCGCGCGTCTGCAGCTGGCGGCGCAGCGCCGCGCGCGCCTGTGGCGGCAGATCCGGCTGCTGCAACGCGCTCCAGAGCGGCATCTCGCTGAAATCGAGGTAGATCGGCGAGAACACGACCCGCTTGCCCGCCGCCCTGAGGCCGCGCAGCGCCGCCAGCGCGCTCTCGGGTGGCCAGACGTTGAAGAGGTGCACGGTGTCTTCGGGGATTTCGGCGGCGCTTTCGTAGAGCGAAGCCTCCGCCAGCCAGCCGATCCGGCGCAGCGCTTCGGCGCTGCGCGGCACCCGCACGCTAGGGCCGCCGAGCGTGCGGTCCTCGCCGCCATGCAGCAGCAGGCGCACGGGGGCGGAGGTGGGGTCGGTATCGGCCATACGTGTCTTCGGGTGTCTCTGGGGGCGGGGAATTTGCCAAGGTTCTCGCAGAGCCCGCGCGCAGCGGCAAGCGCGGGGCGCCGGGTGGCGGCTGTGGCGTGGCTGCCGCGGCACGGACGGCGGGCTGCGCGGATCTGGCAAAGCTGCAGCGGGCCGGATAGCTAGGAGAAAAAGCATCCGGCGCCGGTCCCTTCGGGGGCGGGCGGAGCCGGGCGGGACGGGAGCATCTCTTGAGGCGATTTCTGGCAGCGGCGCGCATCGGACGGAGCCCCTATTTCGACCGCGCCTGGTACGTCCGGCGCTACCTTTCCGGCACGCGCCCCGTCTCCGCGGCGTTGCACTACCTGCGCGAGGGGGCTGCCGCCGGCTTTGACCCGGGGCCGGGCTTCAGCACCCGCGGCTACCTGGCGGCGCATCCCGATGTTGCCGCCGCCGGGGTGAACCCCTTGCTGCACTACGAGCGCTACGGCCGGGCCGAGGGGCGCGAGATGCTGCCGCCGCTCGGGCCGGTCGAGCGCCCGGAGCGGGGGGCGGAGACGGGCGGGGAACGGGCCGCCGAGATGGCGGTGATCGTGCATGCCTATCACCTCGAGGTCTTCGACGATCTGCGCCGGGCGCTGGCGGCCTTCCCCGAACACGCCGATATCTACGTCAGCTACCCGCGCGCCTCGAAGTCCCATGACGAGGCGCTGATCCGCGCCGCCTTCCCGGGCGCGGTGCCGGTGGCGGTGGACAACCTCGGGCAGGACGTCGGCGCCTTCCTGCAGGTGCTGGAGCGGATCGACCGGCGCGGTTACGGGGTCTATTGCAGGCTGGCCTTGCAGGGCGGCGACAGGCTGCCGGGGCCCCTGCGCGAGAGACTGCTGCGCGGCACCGTGGGCCCGGCGGCGCGGGTGGCCGAGGTCGCGCAGATCTTCCGCGACCGCCCTGAGGTGCTGCTCGGCGGCGGCCGCGCGCTTTTCCAGCACGGGCCGGGCGCGCAGCCGGACACGGCTGCTGTGCTGACCGCGCTGCTCGGCAGGGCTGGGGTGCCGTCCGATGTGCTGGAGGCCGACTGGGGCTTCTTCGCGGGGGGCTCGTGCTGGCTGCGCGCCGAGCTGGTCGAGCGGCTGATGGGGGGCATCCGTGCCGGGGAGTTCCGGCCGGGGCAGAGCGACGGCCAGCTGGCGCATGCCGGAGAGCGGCTGCCGGGGCTGCTGGCGCAGGCGATGGGCGGGCAGGTGGCGCTTGCCTCCTGCCTCGATCCGGAGGCGCCGGTCGAGGTGCTGCCGGGGCTGCCGCCGGAGGCGCCGCGCCGCAATATCCCGATGACCGAGCTGCTGGGCGGGCTGGGCACGCGCTGGATCACACCGGCGGTCGAAGCGATGGCCGCGGGGCAGGCGCCGGGGCTCGGGGCGGACCGGCGCTACAGCCCGGCGGCGCGGGCCGCGGCTCCGGTGGGCGACTATGCCATTCTCACCCCGACCGGCGACCGGCCCGAGGCCTTCGCGCAATGCCTGCGCATGGTGGCGACCCAGAGCCTGCAGCCGCGGGAATGGATCGTGGTGGACGACGGCGCGCGCCCGCTGCCCGAGGATATCGCGCTGCCGGAGTGGGCAACCTACGTGCGCCGCGCCCCGAACCCTCAGGATCCGCCACACACGCTGCCGTGCAACGTGCTGGCCGGGCTGGAGCATCTCGGCGCCGAGCGGGTGCTGATCTTCGAGGATGACGACTGGTACTCGCCGCTCTATGCCGAATTCCTGCTGCCCTGGCTGGACAGCTTCGATCTCGTTGGCCTCAATCTAATCCGCTACTACCACCTGCAGGGGCGCGCTTGGAAACATGGGTTCCAGCCCGCCCATACCGCCTTTGCCCAGAGCGGCTTCCGCCGCGGCCCGGCCTCCGAGTGCCTGGCGCGGATCTGCCGTTCGGAGACCCCCGAGATCCGCGCGCAGGGGCTGATCGACCGCCATTGGTGGCACGGTTTCGAGGGGTCCAAGTACCTCATCCAGGACCACCCGGCCCTGCACCTGGGGCTGAAGGGCGGCGCCGGCCGGCCCGGGCTCGCCTCCGGCCACGACCGCGCCGAGGTGGACTACATCCCCGACCCGGACGGCACCTACCTGGCGCAGGTGCTGGGGCCGGATCGGATGTATTACGAGGGCGGCCCCTCCCGCTGACCTGACCGTTTGCCCGCATGTCGGATCGGTCCGGGGCGCTGGGGCGCGGAAGACACGCTCTGCGCGATCATGGCCGCAGGCGGGCCGCGGAATGTTTACTTTTGTGGCAATGAATGGAGTGTTGGGGCCATGTCAGGAGGCCCTGAAGGGTGCCAGTGCGGGGCTTCGGGAGGAGGGGCCCTTTTCTTGTCTGAGGGAGGAGCCCGGGCGCGTTCCGGGGTGCGCCGCCACGGCCGTCCTCGCGCAGGCGGGACGCGGGCAAGCCGGGTCCGGGTTTTCTGCTTCGATTGAGAGCTCAGCACAGACGCAGGCAGGCTGCGTGACGTCAAGGATGAAGGCCGCGCAATGAGTGAGAAAGACCGCAAAGTCGCAGGGGGGGATGCCCCGGTCCGGCATCTTGCCGTGGTGCTGGGCATGCACCGGTCGGGAACCTCGGCGCTTGGCGGGATCCTGTCCCATCTTGGCTGCGACCAGCCGAAATCCCCGATGCCGGCCAACGAGAACAACCCCAAGGGCTATTTCGAGAGCCTGAAGGTCTACCAGCTCAACGACGAGATCCTGCGGGCCGTGCAGTCCAGCTGGCGGGACTGGCGGGAGATCAGCCCGGCCTGGCTCGCCTCCGCCCAGGGGCAGGCCTACCTGCCGCGGGCGCGGGATGTGCTGCTCTCGGAGTTCGAGGGCGCGACGCTGGGGGTGCTCAAGGATCCGCGTATCTGCCGCCTGGTGCCGTTCTGGGCCGAGGCGGCGCGCCTCGCCGGCTTCGGGTTCCTGCCGATCCTGACCCACCGCAACCCGCTGGAGGTCGCGAAGTCGATGCAGACCCGGGACGGGATCGACGCGTCGGAAGGGATGCTCGTCTGGCTGCGCCACGTGCTCGACGCCGAGGCCGGAACCCGCGGCATGCGCCGCTGCACGACCAGCTACACGGCGGTGCTGCAGAACTGGGTCAAGCAGGTCCTGGCCATCCAGGACGCCCTGGAGGTGACATGGCCGCGGTTCGACGACCGCAGTTCGATGGAAATCGAAGCCTTCCTCTCCGGCAAGCTGCGGCATTTCGAGGAGGTGCCGGAAAAGCTCATCGAGAACCCCACGCTGTCGGTCTGGGTGCGGGACACCTACGCGATCCTCGAGCGCTGGGTACAGCAGCCGGAGCGGAAGGCCGACCACAAGCGGCTCGACCGGATCCGCGCCGAGTTCAATGCCGCCGCCCCGGCCTTCGGGCAGCTGGTCGGCCCGCCGGCGCAGGACCGCTTCAGCCTGCAGGCGAAGCTGCAGGAGGTGCAGCAGCAGGGCCGTGCCGAGCTTGCGCAGGCGCAGCAGCAGATCGCGCCGCTGCAGGCCGAGCGGGACGGGGCCCTGGAGAAGCTCAAGGCGGCCGAAACCGGGTGGGCCGAGACGCGGGCCGAGTTTGAGGGCACGGTCTCCGGGCTTCGGGCGGATCTTTCGCAGGCCCAGAGTGCCCTGGCGCAGCGCCGGCTCGAGTCCGAGCAGGACGCCGAGCGGGCCCGGGCCGCGGAAGAGGATCGCGATGCCACCCTCGCGCAGGTCCGGGAGCTCGAGGAGGAAATGGCGGCGCTCAGGAAGCGCCATGACGCCCGGCTCGCCGAGGTGACCGGGCAGTGGCGCCGGGAGACCGCGGAACTGACCTCCGCTCTGGACGAGCTGCGCGCCCTCTCCTCGGAGAACCAGGCGCATTTCGGGGAGCTCAAGCAGAAGCTTGCCGCCCTTTCCTCGGAGAAGGCGCAGCTTGAAGCCTCGAACCGGGCAAAGGAGGCGCGGCTGAGGAGCCTCACGACCGACTACGAGACATATGCGCAGAAGGCCAAGAGCGCCGCGGAGGAGGTCAGGGCGCTACGCAGCAGCACCTCCTGGCGCATCACGGCGCCGGTGCGGCGGGTGCTCAACGCCTTGCGCGGGCAGCGCTGAAGCGGCGCGGCCCCTCTTCGGGGTCCGCGCGCTTACCCCCTGAGCAGCCCCATCAGGTAGCGCCCGTAGTCGTTCTTGCGGAACTTCTCGGCCCGCGCCGCGAGCTGCTCGCGATCGATCCAGCCCTGGTCGAAGGCGATCTCCTCGGGGCAGCCGGCCTGTTGGCCCTGGCGTTTCTCCAGCGTGCGGACGAAGTTGCCCGCGTCGAGCAGCGAGCCATGGGTGCCGGTGTCGAGCCAGGCGTAGCCGCGGCCCATGCGCTTTACGTCGAGCTGGCCCTCGTGCAGGTACATCTCCAGCAGCGTGGTGATCTCCAGCTCGCCGCGCGCCGAGGGCTGCACCTGCTTGGCGCGCTCGGGGGCCGTGCCGTCGAGGAAGTAGAGCCCGGTCACCGCGTAGTTCGAGGGCGGCACCTCGGGCTTCTCGATGATCGAGGTGGCGCGGCCGTCGGTGTCGAAATCCACCACGCCGTAGCGCTCGGGATCGGCGACGCGATAGCCGAAGACCGTGCCGCCGCTCTCGCGCGCATCGGCCTGCGCCATCATCTCGGGCAGCCCGTGGCCGTAGAAGATATTGTCGCCCAACACCAGGGCCGAGGGCGCGCCGGCGAGGAACTCCTCGGCTAGCAGGTAGGCCTGCGCCAGACCGTCGGGGCTGGGCTGGACCACGTAGGTGAGCGAGATGCCCCACTGGCTGCCGTCGCCCAAGGTGCGCTGGAACTGCTCCTGGTCCTGCGGCGTGGTGATCAGGCAGATCTCGCGGATGCCGGCGAGCATCAGCACCGAGAGCGGGTAGTAGATCATCGGCTTGTCGTAGACCGGCAGCAGCTGTTTCGATACGCCGATGGTGATCGGGTAGAGCCGGGTCCCGGAGCCCCCTGCGAGGATGATACCTTTACGCTTTGTCATGTTTGCACGTTGCCTCAAGTCGGGAGTGGGTCTGGGAGGGGCCGCCGCCCCCGGACCTGCGGCCCGAGGGCGTGCTTGGCCGGATCAGGCCGGGGTCTTTTGCGCCGCGCCGCCGGTATTGGTGCCGAGCCGCTGGCCGACACCCGCGCGGGCCTGCAGCGGGCGCCACCAGGCCTCGTTGTCGAGATACCATTGCACGGTCTTCTCGAGGCCTTCCTCGACGGTCACCGAGGGGCGCCAGCCGAGTTCGCCCCTGATCCGCGAAGGGTCGATCGCGTAGCGCGCGTCATGGCCCGGGCGGTCGGTGACGAAGGTGATCTGGTCGGCGTAGCTGCCGCTGTCCTTCGGGCGCTTGGCATCGAGGACCGAACACAGGGTTTTCACCAGCTCGAGGTTGGTGCGCTCGTTCTCGCCGCCGATGTTGTAGCTGCGGCCCAGCTCTCCCTTTTCCACCACCAGCAGCAGCGCGTCGGCGTGGTCCTCGACGTAGAGCCAGTCGCGGATGTTCTCGCCGGTGCCGTAGATCGGCAGCGGCTTTCCGGCGAGCGCGTTGAGGATCACCACCGGGATGAGCTTTTCCGGGAAGTGGTAGGGCCCGTAGTTGTTCGAGCAGTTGGTCAGAACGACGGGCAGCCCGTAGGTCTCGTGCCAGGCGCGCACCAGGTGGTCCGAGCTGGCCTTGGAGGCCGAGTAGGGCGAGCGCGGATCGTAGGGCGTCTCTTCGGTGAACTGCACGGACGGATCGGCGGGCAGCGAGCCGAAGACCTCGTCGGTGGAGATATGGTGGAAGCGGAACGCCTCGGGCTTGCCCTGCTGCGTCCAGTAGGCGCGGGCGGCTTCGAGCATGTTGTAGGTGCCGGTGATATTGGTCTCGATGAAATCGCCCGGCCCGTCGATCGAGCGGTCGACATGGCTCTCGGCGGCGAGATGCATCACCGCGTCGGGCTTGTGGGCCGCGAAGATCCGGTCGAGCGCGGCGCGGTCGCGGATGTCGGCCTGCTCGAAGGCGTAGAGCGGGCTCTGCGCCGCCTCGGCGACGTTTTCGAGGCAGGCGGCATAGGTGAGCGCGTCGAGGTTCACCACCTCGTGGCCGCGCGCGATGGCGAGCCGCACCACGGCCGATCCGATGAAGCCGGCACCGCCGGTGACCAGGAGTTTCATCGCGGGAGATCCTATCCTTGTAGAAGTTTCTTGCGGTCGAAGATGCGCGACCAGAGCGCGTGGAAGTTTTCCTGCGGCTGCATGGGCTTTCCGTTCGCCCAGGCGTAGGACAGGAAATTCTCCCGGTCGTCATCCGGGCGGCAGCCGGACAGGTAGCGCTCGGCCTGGCCGTAGAAGATGACATCGGGGGCGACCGCGGGCACCAGCTCGGCCTGGAAGAAGCGGGTTCTGCAGAACACGATCTTCCGGAAGACGAGGGTCAGTATCGGCAGCATCTGACGGAAGAAGCTGTCGCCGAAGATCAGCAAGACCTTGTCCGTCAGCGAATCCGGGGTTTCGGACAGGATCATCAGCCCGTCATTGCCGCGCATGACGCCGTTCGACGCCATGTTGAAGCGCGGGGGGCGGAACGGTGCGCAGGTCACCGCGCTTTCGGACACCGGAGGGGTGAACTTGTTGCCGAGATCACCGACGAATTCCGCCTGACGCTGCGCCACCTTGCCCTGACCGGCGCGCAGCGTGTCCGTTGCGTCAAGGCCGAGCGATGTGCACAGAAGCTCCGCGAGGGCCAGGATGCCCCCGGCGGAATAATGCGTGTCCGTCTTGAGGAAGAAGTCCTTGCGGCCTTCCATCAGGCGCAGCGGGTAGATGTCGTTGGGCAGGCCCTGGATGCCTGCGACATGCGCCGCGTAGTTCCTCTCGTATATGGAGCGGATGTCGGCACCCATGCCGGACAGGTCGGACAGGGCGACAAGCTTTTCCGGAAAGACGACCTGCCGGAACGCGATGCCGTGTCGCGCGCAATAGTCCCTGCGCGTCCGGAGGTTGTCCCCGAACGTCCGGACGGAGGCCTCGGTCGCCCGATGGGTGCCCTGGCAGAGGTCCAGCACATTATGTGCGCCTTTCGCGAGGAAGAGATACCCATCCTCTCCGGCCAGGACCGGGTTCACGCCCTCTATTTCACCGGGCCCGGTCATCAGGATTGCCAGGTGAAGGGGCTGTCGAAATCGGCCAGCAGGGGCGCCGCGGCGTCCTTTTCCGACAGCACCGCGTTGCTGGTGTCCGTGCCCCAGTCGATGCCGATTTCCGGGTCATCGAAGCGCACCGCGCCGTCGCACTCGGGGGCGTAGTAATCGGTGCATTTGTAGATGATCTCGGTGTCGTCCTGCAGGGTGGCGAACCCGTGCAGGAAGCCCTCGGGGATCAGCAACTGGCGACCATTTTCGAAGCTGAGCTCATAGCCCACCCACTTGCCGTAGGTCGGCGAGCCGCGGCGGATGTCCACCGCCACGTCGAAGAGCCGGCCGCGCCCGCAGCGCACCAGCTTGGCCTGGGCATGCGGCGGCGCCTGGAAGTGCAGGCCCCGCACCGTGCCGGTCTTGGCCGAAAGCGAGTGGTTGTCCTGCACGAAGTCATAGTCGAGGCCCTGCTCGGCCATCCGCGCCTTGTTCCAGCTCTCCGAGAAGAACCCGCGGTTGTCGCCGAACCGGCGGGGGGTGAGCATCAGCACCCCGGGCAGGGCGGTTTCTTCGATGTCCAGCATAAGGCGAGTTTTTACCGTGCAATCCAATTCGAAGACCTGTCTATACAGGAAGCTACCCCTAAGAAAGGGGGGGTGGGCAGAAGCGCGCAAACTGCGGCAGACCCGTCGCGCGCGGCCCTTGCAGCGTGGACGTGGGGCAACACCGCCTGGAGATGTTGCGGATTGTGAAGGCGCTGCAGGCGGGCATCGGCGCGCTTCTCGTCCCGTGGGTCAACTCTGCCTTGTAGCTCCGGCCATAAGCCGCCAGAAAAGCAAGTTGTGACACCCGGCGACGCCGGGATGCTTGCGAGTTCATCGCCCGAAACGTGGCGCAATCCATGGTAAGACTACTTCGAAGATAGGGCATCAGTGATCATGATGAAGCGGCCACAGGAAGCGATCATGCGGCGTCTGACGGGGCGCCTGAACGGCGCGCAGAGGCACGGTGGAACAGGGCTCCGGGGGCATATCGATTTCGTCGATGGCCGGACGATCACGGGATGGCTCCAGGGCAGGGACGACACGCGGCTGCCGGTCCGGGTCGTTGCCGCGGACGACGGGCGACTGCTGGCCGAAGGCGTGGCGGATGTGGCGCGCCAGGACCTGCTGGAAGCCGGGATCGGCGACGGGCAGCACGGGTTCCGGCTGAACGTCGGGGCCGAGCCGCAGCGAGACATCACGGCCAGGGTCCTTTCCGCCGAAGGCGGGCTCTGCCTCGGCGAGATTTTCCTGCCGCGCACGAACGCCGTTGTCGATCTGGGGGCGAAGGCGGCGAAGACGCGCGACGAGATGCTGCGCCCGTTCCTGTCATACGTGCGCGTCAACGGGGCGATCGGGGATTCCACGTCCCGGGCGCTCATCCTCTACGATCATATTCTGAGCCACTACGGTCTCTTCGACGAAGCGTTCTACAAGGCCACCTACGGGCGGGAAATCGCCCCGGGGGAAGAGGCCCTGGTCCATTACCTGAAGTCCGGATCGGCGCGCGGGCTCTGGCCCAACCCGGTGTTCGACCCGGCGGAATACGTGCGGATCAATCCGGATGTCCTGGACAGCGGCATCGACCCGGTTGTGCACTACTTCCTGTTCGGCTGGAACGAGCGGCGCAAGGTGGGCACGCTCTTCGACGCCGATTTCTACCTCGAGAAACACCCGGACGTCCTGAAGGCGGGGATCAACCCGCTCCACCACTACCTGGCCTTCGGCCAGAAGGAAGGCCGGATGCCGGTGCGCGCCGGCGAAGCCGCCCTCCGCGCCGCGGAGGCTCCGGCTCCGGCGGCGACCGGCTTCGGCGCCCGCAGCAGCGGGCTGCTGCTGCTGGTCTCGCATGACTTCGAGGTCGGTGGTGCGCAGCAGTTGCTGCGCAGCCTTGCCGAATGGCTGCTGGCCTCGACGAAATACGACGTGAAATTCGTCGCGATGAAGGACGGCGCCCACCGGCATCTGTTCGAGGCGATCGCCCCGGTGCACGTGGTCTCGCGGGACATGGACCCGGCGCACGCGGAGCAGGAGATCCGCGCCTTCGCCGGCGAGACCGTGCGGGGGCTCTTCGTGAACTCGGTGGCGAGCACCGGCTTCTTCGAGGTCTGGAGCGAGGACACGCCCGCGGTCAGCTACGTTCACGAGCTGGAAAAGATCATCGGCAAGTACCCGGGCTGCATCGAGCGCCTGGCCGAGCGCTGCAGCACCATTCTCGGCGGCAGCAATGCGGTGACCGAGAACCTGCGGCAGACCCATGGGGTCGATCCCGAGAAGGTGCGCCTGGTCTATGATTTCATCGGGCCGCTGTCGGAAGAGGCCCCGTCCGAAGACGCGCGGGCCGCGCGCCGCGCCAGCCTCGGGCTGGACCCGGAGGCCTTCGTGGTCATGGGCTGCGGCGTCATGCATTGGCGCAAGTCGCCGGACAAGTTCATCGAGATCGCCGAGGAGGTTTCCCGGCAGACCGGCAAGCCCTGCAAGTTCGTCTGGATCGGCGGTGGCCCCGACGAGGAGGCCTGCCGCCAGATGGTGCGGGACAAGGGGCTCGGGCAGGTCGTCGACCTGATTGGCTACCAGGAGGACGTCGCCGGGGTGCTGGAGGCCGCGGATCTCTTCCTTCTGCCCTCCGAGGAGGATCCGTTTCCGCTGGTCTGTCTCTATGCCGCGGCGAAACAGGTGCCGGTGATCTGCTTCGAGGAGGCCGGCGGCATGCCGGAATTCGTCGCCCGCGGCTGCGGCCTCGCGGTGCCCTTCGGCGATGTCGGGGCCATGGCGCAGGCGGTGCTGGGTTACATGGACGATCCCGCGCGCCTCGCCGATCACGGCGCCACCGGCCGTGCGGCGGTGCAGGCGGAATTCTCGGTGACCGCGACCGGCCCGCAGATCCTCGACCTGCTGCGCAGCGCCATGGGCGTTGGCCCGCATGTCAGCATCGTGGTGCCGAACTATAATTACGGCGCCTATCTCGAGCAGCGGCTGACCTCGATCTACGACCAGAGCTTCCAGGATTTCGAGGTGATCTTGCTGGACGATGCCTCGCCCGACGGCTCCGGGGCGATCCTGGAGGACTGGGCGCGGCGCCGGCCGGCGACGCGCGCCATCCTCAATGCGCAGAACTCCGGATCACCCTTCGCACAGTGGATGAAGGGCATGCGCGAGGCGCGCTCCGAGCTGGTCTGGATCGCCGAGGCGGACGATTACTGCGAGCCGGAACTGCTCGCGGCGCTGGTGCCCGCGATGGACGACCGCAACGTCTTTCTCGCCCACGCCAAGTCCATGCCGGTGAACGCCGAGGGGACATCGCTGGGTGATTACGACACGCTCTACCTCAACCGCATCGCCGAAGGCCGGTGGATGCAGTCCTACGTCGCCACCGACCACCTCGAGGTGAACGCCGGCCTGGCCGTGGGCAACGTCATCCCCAATGCCAGCGCGGTGATGATCCGCAAGTTCGAGCCGGAGCCCGAGTTCGTCGAGCAGGTCACCGCCATGCGGATGTGCGGAGACTGGTATTTCTACCTGCGCGCCCTGCGCGGCGGCAATCTCGCCTTCGATGCGCGGACGCTGAACTATCACCGCCGGCACGGCAACACCGTGACGCATCAGACCGAGGGCAGCCTGCGCTACTTCGGGGAACTGGCGGAAATCCGGCAGTACGTGGATCGCACCTACCGGATCACCGAGGCCACCCAGGCCCAGGCGGATGCCTTCACGCTGCAGGATCTCGACCGCTTCGGCGTCGAGGATGCCGCGCAGCGCGACGCGGTCCGGGCGGCGTCGCGGTTGACCGCGGGCAAGGAGATCCCCAGCCTGCTGATGGTCGCCAGCGACCTGTCGCCGGGCGGCGGGCAGATGTTCGCCATCCGCCTCGCCAACGCCTGGGCGGCGCATGGCGGCCGGGTCGTGCTGCTCAACGTCGGCTATTCGGTGACGCATGAGAAGGTGCTGTCGCGGATCGACCCCGGTGTCGTGCTGATCAGGGAGAACGATCCGAGGCTCCGGAACCTCGCGGGCCTCTGCGCCGAGTACGACATCGACATCATCCACTCGTCGATCTGGTGGGCCGACAAATATGTCCGCCAGCAGATCGAGGCCCTGCCGCAGATGCCCTGGGTGACCACGATGCATGGCTGCCACGAAACACTTCTGGAAAACCCCAGGCTGGATGTGGACTTTGCGGGCGACTACGCCTTCATGCGCGATAGGATGGATTGCTGGATCCACATCGCGGACAAGAACATGAAGGTTTTCCGGGAGCTTGGCGCCCCACGTCACCACGAGAGGATTGCCAATGGCGTGCCCTCTCCGCAGGTCAGGGAGGTCAGCCGTGCCGAGCTGGGCCTGCGCGAAGACAGCGTCCTGCTGTGCCTGGTCAGCCGCGGCATCAAGGAGAAGGGCTGGTTCCAGGCCGTGGAGATTGCCCGCAAGCTCAACGAAGACGGGCTGAACGTCGAGCTGATGCTTGTCGGGGAAGGGCCTGCCGCCACGGAAATCCGGCAGCAGGACCTGGACTTCGTGCATCTCTACGGGCACGTCGATAACGTGGATGAGCTGATTTCCGTGTGCGATGTCGGCATCCTGCCGAGCACCTTCATCGGGGAATCCATGCCGCTGGTTCTACTGGAAATGATGGCCCTGGCGAAACCGATCGTCGCGACGGATGTCGGGGAGATCCCGGAGATGATCGGCAAGGGCGACAGTGCCGCGGGGATCGTGGTGCCGAATGTCGATGGCGACGTGGACATCCCCGCCTATTGCGAGGCGATAAAACGCATGATCGGCAACGAGACGGCATTCTCGAACTACTCGAAGGCCGCGAAGCAGCGGTTCGATGAGAAATACGATATCAGGAAGATGATGCAGGTCTACGCGGCCCTGTATGACAAATGCCTCGAAGACCGCGCCTCTGCGCTGCGCTGTGAAGAAGCTCTCTGAGAAGTTGATCTCCGGACGTCAAGAAACAGCACCGGAGGTGCAAGGAAGATATGGAACGTAATCTTAGAAAACCTGTTGTTGCCGGTGTCGGCTGGGAGCCGGTGGATGAAACGCAAGACCTCAAGCTGGTCTTGCAGAAACTCGGGAACAACACCGGCAACCTGATTTTTTCCGAATCCGCCTTCCGGCTCTTTCCGGACGCGCAGCGGTCACCTTTCAACCACATCCACAAGCGGATGGGCAGCGACCGGGACTGCATTGTCATCGCCGCGGCGAACTGGCTGAACGAGAAGGCGGACTTCTCGGGTCTCGTCGAGACGCTGGAGCAGACCGACGTGCCGGTCATCGTGCTGGGCCTGGGGGCGCAGTCGGGCATGGACGGAAAGATCCCCACCTTGCGACCGGGCACCGAAAGGCTTGTCAGGCTGCTGGCGGAAAGGAGCCCGCGGATCTCGGCGCGGGGGCAGTTCAGCTGTGAGGTGCTGGAGAAATACGGCGCCAAGAACGCCGTCCCCACGGGCTGCCCCTCGATGCTCATGGCGGGACGCCAGGCGCCCCGGTTCCGTGCCACGCCGGCCTGGGACGCGCTGCGCCCTGAGGAGGTTCTCGTCTACGGCACGCGCCACCATTTCCACGCGGCAAGCGGGATTTCGACCGAACTCTACAGAGTGGCGCTGCAGAGGCAGTTCGACATCCTGCTGCAGTCCGAGCTGGCAGATTTCTACTTCGCGCTGGATCGCTGCGAGGAGCTCGAAAAGCCGGAAGAGGTGAAAAGCCATCTCGCCAAGGTGTACCAGGACAGCCCCGAGGCCGTGGCCAAATATCTCGCGGACCACGGGCGGGTGTTTTTCGATCTGGACAGCTGGTTTGACTGCTGCCGGGAAAAATCCTTCCTGATCGGCACCCGGATTCACGGAACGATCTCCGGCATCCTCTCCGGCACCCCGTCGCTGCTGATCGCGCATGATTCCCGGACCGTGGAGCTCGCGGAGACGATGAACGTGCCCTACGTCCTGGAGAAGGGGCTGGATGTTCGGGACGAGGGCACTCTGCGGGGGCTGTATGAACGGCTCGAAGGCCACAGCTTCCAGGGCTCCTATGAGACGTACCTGAAGAATTTCAGCGATTTCTTCGACAAATGCGGTCTGGATGTTGCGATTTCCTCGAGGGCCGAGGAGGCCGCGCTGCCATGAAGAAGCTGTTCTTGCACATCGGCATGCAGAAGACGGGGACCAGCAGCATCCAGCTGATGCTGCAGTCCTCCGAAGACGCCCTGAGGAAGCAGGGCTTCTTCTACCCGCGGCTTCCCATGGCGGGGCAGAATGGCATCTGGAAGTCGGCGTTTCGGCACAACCTGCTTGCGGCGAGCTTTGCCGACTACCCCTCGGTCTTCGCCACGTATGAGCCCGAGCAGATCGAGGATATTCGCGCCGAGATGCTCGCGAGTCCGCTGGTGCCGATCATTTCTGCGGAAGACTTTTCCAGGCAGAAGGATTTCGGCCGCCTGAAGGAACTGCTCGCAGGCTTCGCGGTGTCCGTTGTCGTCTACCTGAGACGGCAGGACAAGTTCGCGGAGTCCCTGTACAACCAGAGGAACAAGATCCTGCTCTCGCGGATGAGCGAATTTCTCCTCGACGAGACCTTGGTCACCGCGGATGGTCTCAACAGGTTCCTGACGCAGGAGAACTACACGCGGCTGCTCGACTACAGGTCGCTCGTGGAGCGGCTCCGGACCTCGCTCGACCTCGAGGGCATTCATGTCCGGGAGTACGAGCGTGACATTCTTGTCGGCGGCGATGTCTGTCTCGATTTCTGTTCCGTTCTCGGCATCGATGCGGCGGAGATGACCTTGCCGAAACGTGACGCGAACGGGAATGTCGATAACAAGTATTTCGCGAAGCTGCGGGACATCTACGGGACGTCCGGGTCGGAGGCAGCGATGTCCTTCATGCAGTCCCTCAACGACCGCATGGCCTCCGGAGAAGATCTGAGCGGGAAATACGCACTGATGACCTCCGAGGTCCGGAGCGCGTTCCTCAGGCAGTACGCCCCCAACAATGCGTGGATCTCCGAACAGTTCGGTGCCTTCTCCGTGGGTGTGAGATGATCGCCATATACGGAGCGAACGGGTTCATCGGCAGGAACCTGGTGCGCCAGCTTTCCGGGAAGTTCTCCGTACGCGCGGTGTCCAGGGGGTTCGACGAGACCTTCTTGTCCGAGTTCCGATCGCGGGTGGACATACGGGAGGGCGACTTCGGCAGCGCGATCTCGATGTTGTCGAGCCTGAGCGATGTGGACACCGTGATCCAGCTGATCAGCTCGTCGAGCCCCGGCATGGGCAATCGGGTGCTGGTGGATGACATCCAGGAGAACGTGATCCCGCATGTGTCGTTCATTCAGAACGCCATCGCCGCCGGGGTGCGCCGCTACATCTTCGTCTCCTCGGGCGGCACGGTCTACGGCCCCAACGCCCCGGTGCCCACGGCGGAGACGGCGCATACCAACCCGATCAATTCGCACGGCATGACCAAGCTGATGATCGAGAAGTACCTGCAGATGTTCAGCCGCGTCGATGGGCTCGAGCACGTCATCCTGCGCGTGTCGAACCCCTACGGACCGGGGCAGACCTTCCGCAAGGGGCAGGGGCTGATCCCGGCGATCCTGCAGCGCCACCGCGAAGGCCGCCCGATACAGGTCTTCGGCGACGGCAGCAGCGAGCGCGATTACATCTATATCGACGATCTGACTGCCGCTGTGGAGAAGGTGGTCACCTGCCCGGAGGCCGGCAATCAGGTGCTCAATATAGGCAAGGGCGAGGGGCGCTCGATCCTCGAGGTGATCGAAACCCTCGAGGCGGCGCTCGGCGTGCGCTTCGAGAGGGAGTTCCTGCCGGGCCGGAATACCGATGTGAGCCGGAGCATCCTCGACGTCTCGAAGGCGCGGCAGCTGCTGTCCTGGTCGCCCGACATCTCTCTGGAAGAGGGCGTCGCGCGCATGTTCGCCGCGCAGGGCTGACTTTCGCTCCCCTTCGGCAGACGGGTTCCTGTCGCGGCAAAGAGCGACTATGTAGCACGATACAAAAGTAACGAAGCGGCGGTGAGGCCCCATGAAAATCGCAGTTATCGGCACCGGTTACGTCGGTCTTGTCTCCGGGGTGTGTTTCTCCGACTTCGGCCACGAGGTGGTCTGCGTCGACAAGGACCCGCGCAAGATCGAGATGCTCGAGCGCGGCGAGGTGCC
>NZ_JAIVKX010000023.1 GCF_020524285.1 Alloyangia pacifica | reverse complement strand
GGGGGGGCGGTCGCCTGATCGGACGGACCAAGGGTGGTATGAACACCAAGCTGCACGCCATCGCCGATGCCGAGGGACGGCCGCTGCGGCTTTTCATGACCGCGGGCCAGGTCAGTGACTACACCGGCGCAAGGGCCCTGCTGAGCAGCCTGCCAAAAGCACAATGGCTCCTTGGCGACCGTGGCAATTATGCAGACTGGTTCAGAGAAGGGCTGAAAGACAAGGGATTGAGGGTTTGCATCCCGGGCCGGAAAGGTCGAAAGACCACGGTTCGATATGATCGCCGCCGCTACAAGCGGCGCAACCGCATCGAGATCATGTTCGGCAGGCTCAAGGACTGGCGCCGCGTCGCAACCCGCTACGACCGATGCCCGAAGGTTTTCCTCTCAGCCATTGCCCTAGCCGCAACCGTCATCTTCTGGCTCTGAAAATAAATGAGTCTGGAGCCTAACGCGGCAAGGCACTCGGTATCATGATTTGTGTGATGCAGGCGGCTTCCCGGCCAACTCAATGGCGCTTATGCGAATCTGAATTCGGAGCAGGATCAGGGGGCGTCTCATTGCCACGTACCAAGGGCCAATACCCAGCGCAGAAGTTGAGTGACTTCGATTTCGCCTTACGCCGCATGACGTTACTGCTCGTCGTGAAGCTTGCGCAGGGAGGCGCTGTGCAGGTCTCCGCAGCGATGCCGCTGAGTGCTTTCATGCGTGACGACGTGTAGGCTACCAACGTGTATGGACGCTCCTAGCTGAGCAAGAGTCTTCTGAAACTAGGTCTGGACGGAGCGGTCGAGTTCCTACATGTATCCGGCCTCAAGTTGCGGCTTTCTACGCCGCGGGCCCTCATGGCAATTTCGTGGGCAGGTCCAAATCGGCGGATCGCGCTCGATGGCGCTCCGTTGACAACTGGTTTTCCCGCCCCGTTACTGTTCCGCTTTCCCATGATCTCCTGTCAGAACTTCCGCTCGGCCAGAACCGGCGAGGTCTACGACCTCATGCCGGAACTCTGTAGGATCCGCCCCGCGAAATAAGCGCCCATGCGACCCGGGCCATCTTATTTGCCAATGCGACGGCCACGAGCATCCTCGGCTTGCGGCTCAGCATCTGAGCCAGCCAGGAACCGGGTTTCGGGCCCCCAGTTCGGCCGGCCGCCTGAATGACGGCCATCGCCCCAATGATCAGTAGGCGTCGAATGTCCTTCTGTCCCATCTTCGAGGTCTTGCCCAATCGCGTTTTCCCACCTGTCGAATGCTGTCGCGGGGTCAGCCCTACCCATGCCGCAAAATCCCTACCCTTGCGGAACATGTCAGTGGGTGGTGCCAGAGTGGCTAAGGTCATGGCGGTGATCGGACCAATTCCCGGGACCGCGCTCAGACGCTGCGCCGTCTCATTGGCCTGAACCTCTCGGCGGATTCGGAGTGTCAGGTCATCGATGTGGGCTGTCAGTTTCTGGAACTCATCAGTCAGGAGCTTGCAGAGCGACACGACGACAGCAGGCAAGTGCGCCTCCTGCTCGGCGACGGCATCTTGTAGCCGCCGCAGGTTCTGCGTCCCTTGCGGCACGACGAGGCCGTGTTCCGCCGGATGACCGCGCAAGGCGTTAATGGTTTGCGTCCGTTGCCCCGTGAGCAGTTCCCGGGTCTTCAGCAACATTGCCTGAGCCTGCTGGTCCGCGCTCTTCACGGCCACGAAACGCATTGAAGGGCGAGACGCTGCCTCGGCGATCGCTTCGGCATCGGCAGCATCGTTTTTCTGTCGTTTCACATACGGCTTGACGTATCTCGGAGCGATCAGCCGAACCTCGTGGCCGAGTGCGGAGATTGCCCGCTCCCAATAATGCGCGCCCGAGCAGGCCTCCATCGCGATAACACAAGACGGCAGACGTGACAGGAACTCGAGAACTCGAGCTCGGGGTAGGGCTTTCCTGAATATTGCGGCCCCGTCGAATCCGGCCTCATGCAACTGAAACGTATTCTTGGCAATGTCGATGCCGATGATGCTAACCTCTTCCACGGACGTCTCCTCCTTTTGGTTTGATGACACTCACCACTTTGGCACATCGTGATGCCGTGAGGGGGCGTCCAAGCCATCAGCGGAGCAAAAACCATCCACGCGGCGGCGCGCGTCGCGGTTTTCGACGGGTGCGGGGCTTGGCATTTGCCGGATGGCCGAGCATCAAGGCGCTCAAGGCGCTCAAGGCGCTCAAGGCGCTCAAGGCAAGAGAAGGCAAGAGAAGGCAAGGATAGGCCATGACGACGCCAATCAAGGGCGTGTTCCTGAGTGAGACACTGGACCTTAACGCCATGTATGGCCGGCACATTTTGGCGCAGGCGCAGGATGTGGTCTGCCAGGGGCCCGAGATGGTCACCGATCCGCTGGAGGTGCGCTATGCGCTCTGCTGGAAGCCAGCGCCTGGGGCATTCGATGCCTATCCGAACCTCGAGCTTGCCATGTCGATCGGTGCCGGGGTGGATGCACTGCTCGCGCATCCAGGCCTGCGCCCGGAGATCAGTGTCGCCCGAGTCCGTGACCCGGAACAGGCCGAGCTCATGGCCGGCTTCGCGGCGCATGAGGTGCTGCATCACGAACGGGCGTTTGGCGTCATGGAAGACGCGGCGGCCCGGTGCGACTGGATCCCGGTCGAGGTTCGGCGCCCAAGCTCTGCGAGCGTCGCGATCCTTGGTTACGGCACGATGGGGCAGGCGATCGCGCGGGTGCAGTCGACCCTGGGCTACCGGGTCCGGGTCGCCTCGCGCGCGCCGCAGCGAGCGCCGCTCGAGCGGGTGACCTACTACTCGGGACCGGAGGCGGTGAACGATGCGGCGGAAGGAGCGAAGTACCTGATCAACGTGCTGCCGCTGACCGAGGCGACGGAGAATGTCCTCTGTTCGGGGCTCTTCGAAAGGTTGAGCCTGGGGGGCTATCTCGTGCAGATCGGCCGCGGCGAGCACCTCGTGGACGCGGACCTGCTCGACGCACTCGACGGTGGGCATCTTGCCGGGGCTTCCCTGGACGTCTTCCGGCAGGAACCCCTGCCGCGGGACCATGCGTACTGGCGGCATCCTAAGATCAGGGTCAGCCCGCATGTGGCGAGCTACTCGTCGCCCGAGGTCGTCGCGGCCCAGCTGATCGAGGCCGCCCGCGCCCTGGCGCGCGGCCAGCGGTCGGAGTTCGTGGTCGACCGGGCCCGCGGCTACTGAGCAGCGGGGGGCAGGGAGGGCCACGAGGCCCTTCCGCAGGCAGCTGCTACGCGGCGAGGGTGGCGAGCGCCGCTTCCATCCGGCGATAGACCTCCGCGGGGTCCGTGCAGCTGTTCAGCCACAGGCAATTGTCCGGGCGGCCGGTCTGGCGCAGCCAGTCGACCACCGTCATACCGGTGGTCAGCTCTCCCGCGCACTCGACATTGACGGGGCAGAGCTTGCCCTCGAAGAGCTCCGGCCAAAGCAGCGCGGCCACGGCAACCGCGTCGTGCAGCGGCCGCGAAGCGGTGCCATACTTCTTGTTTCCATAAATCTCGAAGAACTCCATCATCCCCGCGCAGGCCTTCATGACTTGGCTGTCATGAGCGGCGAGCTGGTGCGACCATTGCACCGGCGAGGGCGTGGCATGGGTGCAGTCGAGTGGCACGGCGGTTACCGGGACGCCCGAATTGAGCACGATTCGCGCTGCCTCGGGGTCGACGAGGATATTGTATTCGGCAGCGGGGGTCATGTTCCCGCCTTCGAAGAAGCCACCGCCCATGAAGATGATGCGCGCGATGTTACGCTTGATGTCGGGCGCGACGGTGAGCGCGAGCGCGATGTTGGTCTGCGGGCCAAGCACGATCAGCGTCACGGGTGTGGGGTGGGCCCGCAGCGTCCGCACGAGGAAGTCGATTGCGCCTTCCGCCTCCGGACCGCGCCGGGCGTCCGCCCAATCCCAGCCGTCGATACCGGTGTCGCCGTGGATCTCGGGGACCGGGCGCGGCTGGCGCATCAGCGGGCGGTCGGCGCCGGCATGCACGGGCAGGTCAGCGTGCCCGGCAAGCTCGACGATGCGGCGGGCGTTGTCGGTGGTCTGCGCGAGCCCCATGTTCCCGGCGACCGTGGTCAGGCCGAGCACCTGAAGCGCGGGCGAGGCGAGGGCGAGGAGAATCGCGAAGGCGTCGTCCTGGCCTGGGTCGGTATCGATGATTACGGGCGTCGCCTTCACTTGGGTTACCTCTTCGTCTTCCGCCTCAGCACGGACGGGTGAAATTTGCCTAATTTTGTGGCCATCCGATAGTTGCGCGCGAAAGTCATCATTAAAAGCTCGCGCTGCCTCGACCGTCTCGAACACAGTATTCTGTATACAATAGACACGAAGGAATACGGCTATGAAAGGTGATTTCGACAACATTCCCGTTGTTGACCTCGGTGGTCTCGCAGAAGGGGCGTCGGAAGCGGCACGCGCCGAAACCGTCGCGGCGCTGAAGGACGCGCTCGAGACCTCGGGCTTCGCCTATCTGGCGGGCCACGGCGTCTCGGAGGATCTGGTGGAGCGCATGCGCGGGATGAATGCCGCCTTCCACGATCTTCCGCTCGAAGAGAAGATGGCGCTCAAGATCAACGGCTTCCATCGCGGTTACATGCCGATGTCGACCTCCACCATCGTGACCTCCTCGGTGGCGAAGGTGACGAAGCCGAACCGCTCGGAAAGCCTGATGATCATGCATGAGGTTCCCGCGGATGCCGCCTATGTGGGCGAGCCGCTGCAGGGGCCGAACCAGTTCCCGTCGCAGCTTTCGGGTGTCGAGGAGACCGCACTCGAGTACATGGCCGAGATGACCAAGCTCGGGGAGCGGATCGCCGGCGCCCTAGCCGAGGCGCTGGGTCTCGAGCGCGACTGGTTCGCGAAGCACTTCATCGACCCCACCCTGTTCCTGCGCCTGCTGCACTACCCCGAGCAGCCCGACGAGGAAGAGCTCTTCGGCTCTGCGCCGCACACCGACTACGGCTTCGTCACCCTGCTCAAGCAGGACGACGTCGGCGGCCTCGAGGTGCGCAACAAGCGCGGCGACTGGATCCCCGCGCCGCCGATCGAGGGCACCTTCGTGATGAACGTCGGCGACATCCTCGCCAAGTGGTCGAACGGCCGTTTCGTCTCGACGCCGCACCGCGTGCGCAATCTGACCGGTCGCGAGCGCTACTCTCAGCCGTTCTTCTACGATCCCTCGATGAGCGCGCTGGTCGAATGCCCGGCGGAGATGCTTGAAAAGGGCGAGACGGCGCAGATGGAGCCGGTGCTCTACGGAGATTATCTGCTCGAGCGGCTCAACAAGAACTACGACTACCGCAAGAAAGCCTCCTGACCCATCCAGGCATCGAAGAGACCCAGACAACAGGGAGTTCAAAAATGACAGACATCAACAGGCGCCGCATGCTGCAGGCGCTGGTCGCCATCGGTGGCGCGTCCGTTCTCAATGTCCCGGGCGTGTACGCCCAGGCCGAGAAGCTCGTCATCACCACCTACGGCGGCTCGTGGGAGAAGTTCTGGAAGGAAATTTTCCTGCCCGCCTTCACCGACGAGACCGGGATCGACCCGCAGCTCGATATCGGACTCGGCAGCGTCTACACGACGAACATGCGCGCCTCCGGGGTCGAGAACCCGCCCTACGGCTGTCTCATGACCAATGAGATCTATGCGACGGTGCTGCGCGAAGAGGGCTATTTCGAGAAGCTCGATCTCGAGCAGTTGCCGAACTACGCCGATCTCTACCCGGTCGCGACCGAGGCCTCCGAGGGCTATGCAGCCGTCGGTCTGATCTCGCCGATCGGCATCGGCTACCGCACCGACATGATCCAGACCCCGCCCAAGTCCTGGAAGGATCTCTGGGAGATGCCTGAGCTGCAGGGACGGCTGGGCCTTTACAACATCAAGAACAGCGCCGGGAAGATGTTCCTGATGCTGGCGTCGAAGCTCTACGGCTCGGGCATCACCGACCTCGAGACCGGCTTTGCCAAGCTCGCGGAACTGGGGCCGGTCTACCAAACCGACTTCAACATGAGCACCGGCCTCGCCACCGGCGAGATCGCCGTCGCGCCCTTCGACTTCGGCGAGATCGCGCGACTGCGCAACCAGGGCCTGCCGGTCGATTGCATCATTCCCGAAGAGGGGCTGATGATGTGGGACCAGACCTTCAATATCTGCACCAATACCCCGGCGCGCGAGCAGGCCTACCAGTACCTGAACTTCGTCTTGAGCCCGGCCGGGCAGGAACTGCTGATGCGGGAGTTCTTCGTCTCCCCGGTCAACAGGAATGTGGAGGTTCCCGCCGAGCTGCAGAAGGATGTTCCCGTCTCCGGCGAGGCCATGGAGCAGTTCATCAAATGGGACTGGGAACTGATGAATTCCAACGCCGAGGAGATCTCGCGTCGCTGGAACGAAATCTTCGGGGCCTGAGCCCCCAGTCACAGCCAAGGGTCGCCCCGGTTTTCCGGGGCGGCCTCTCAGTCAAGGAACGACCGATACGATGACCGAAGTCTCCATCCTCTCTCTGGTGAAGTCCTACGGTAAGGCGGAAGCCCTGAAGGGCATCTCTCTCAATATCGACCACGGCGAGTTCGTGTCGCTGCTCGGCCCGTCGGGCTGCGGCAAGTCGACGACGCTCAAGTGCATTGCCGGGTTCGAGGAGATCACCGACGGCAAGATCCTGTTCGACAACAAGGACATCTCGCGAAAATTGCCGGAGGATCGCGACATCGGCATGGTGTTCCAGTCCTACGCCCTTTTCCCACACATGACGGTGGCGCAGAATCTGGCCTTCGGCCTCGAGATGCGCCGCGTGCCGCGCGCGGAGATCAAGCAGAGGGTCGCGCGGGCGATGGACATGGTGCAGCTCACGAAATACGCCGACCGCTACCCCAAAATGCTTTCGGGCGGCCAGCAGCAGCGCGTCGCGCTTGGCCGCGCGCTGGTGATCGAGCCCGCGATCCTGCTGCTCGACGAACCGCTCGCCAACCTAGATGCCAAACTGCGAGATGAGATGCGCGGCTTCATCCGCGACCTGCAGAAGCGGGTTGGCATCACCACCATCTACGTCACCCATGATCAGGACGAGGCGATGACCATGTCCGACCGCGTCGTGGTGATGTTCAACGGCGCCATCGCGCAGGCGGCGCGGCCCGAGGACGTCTACAACCACCCGGCCACCGAGGAGGTGGCGAAATTCGTCGGCAATGCGAACATCCTCGAGCTGCCGGTCGCCGCGCAGGGGGCAGAGGGCACCTTGCTGACCCTTCCTGGTGGCGGCACGCTCAACCTGCCGGGCACTGCCTCGGGGCAGGCGGGAAGCTTGATGCGGCTGATGGCCCGCCCCGAGCAGATCGCGCTCGTGGATCCCTCCGGGGCACAGCTCGGAGGGCGCATCGCCAAGCGCTACTTCAGCGGTGGCCATATCGAGTATCACGTCGACACCGACTGCGGTCCGCTGCTGGTGCTGGGCCCGACGAGCCAGACCGTGGCCGAAGGGCAGGCGGTCGGGCTGAGTTTCGACGCGCAGCGACTCTGGCCGATGCAGGGTGGGGTGGGTACCGCCTCTGGGGTGGCGGCATGAGGAAGCTGCGCAGCGCGGTTCTGATCCTGCCGGCGGCGGCGATCATCTTTCTCTTCGTGGTCCTGCCCTATGTCATCGTTCTGGTGATGAGCTTCCGTACGCCCGGTGCCGGGGGCGCGCCCTACGGTGAAGGCTTCGGCCTGAAGGGTTACACTCAGTTCTTCTCGGAGGGCTACTATGCTATGTCGCTGCCGCAAACGATGCTGCTCGGTATGGTGACGACGCTGGCTTGCCTTGCGTTGGCCTATCCCGTCGCGTTGCACATCGCCACCGCGTCACGGCGCTGGCGCGCCATCCTCTACGGCATCGTGCTGTCGCCGCTGCTCGTCGGGATCGTCGTGCGCAGCTACGGCTGGACGATCCTTCTGGGCAATTCGGGCGTCATTAACGCGACGCTGATCCAGATGGGGCTCATCCAACGGCCGCTGCCACTGATGTACAACAATTTCGGCGTGGTGCTGGCGCTGGCGCACGTGTTCCTCCCCTTCATGGTGCTGCCACTCTTGTCGGCGCTGCAAGCCATGGACCCGGCGGTGGCGCAGGCCGCCCGTTCGCTTGGGGCACGCCGCTTCACCATCTTCCGGCGGGTGACCTTCCCGGTCTCGATGCCCGGTGTGCAGGCGGGCTGCATTTTGGTCTTCGTGCTGGCGATCTCGTCCTACGTTACGCCGGCGCTGGTCGGCGGCATGCGGGTGAAGACCACGACCCTGCTGGTGGTGGATGCGCTGATCGACCAGTTCCAATGGCCCTTCGGTTCGGCCATGGCGCTGACCCTGGCCGCGGCGGCGGGGCTGGTGGTTTTCGTCTTCGCGCGGCTCACCCGGATGGAGTGGAAGTAACATGCAGATTGTCACCCCTTTGCTTACCCTGGTACGGGTCAGCGTCTATATCTTCCTGATCGCGCCGATCGCTGTGGTGGTACTGGCTTCGTTCAACGCCGGCAACTTCCTGACATTCCCGCCGCAGGGCCTAAGCCTGCGCTGGTTCTGGACCTTCCTGCAGAACGACGTCTTCATCGACGCCATCCTCTACTCGGCGGTTCTCGCTGCCTGTGCCACGGCGGTCTCGCTGGTGGTGGGCACGATGGCGGCGCTCTACTTCGTGCGCCACGCGCGGCGCGAGGCGGAACTGGTGCGCATCGGCGTGCTGCTGCCACTGATCCTGCCCGAGATCCTGACCGCCATCGCGCTGCTCTTCTTTTTCTACGAGATCGGCATCGGCACCGAGCACAAGATCGCGCTGTTCACCGGACACGTGCTGATGACGCTGCCCTTCGTGTTCCTCAATGCGGTGACCTCGCTGCAGTCGCGTGACGATGCTGCGGAGCTTGCGGCGCGCACGCTGGGGGCCAGCCGATACACCGCCTTCCGCCGCATCACCCTGCCGCTGATCGCGCCCGGCGTGGCCACGGGCTCAGTTTTTGCCTTCATCATCAGCTTCGACACCTTCGGTATCTCCTTCATTCTGAAAGGCTCGGGCTCCGCGCCCTTGCCGATCCAGCTCTATGACTACCTGCGGTTCAACTTCACGCCGGAAGCTGCTGCCGTCTCGACTGTTTCGATCATCATGACCGTGTTACTGCTCGGGCTGGCAGATCTCGTGTTTGGTAAGAAATGACGGCGATGCAGAGGGGGGAGCAGATGCTGGTTATGCGGCCGATCGGGCTCGAATTGGCGGATCGCCTTGAGGATGCGATCATCCGCGAGGCTTATGCCCCCGGCGAGAAGCTTCGCGAGCTCGAGCTTTGCGCGGTGTTCGGCGTGTCCCGCTCGCCGCTCAGGGAGGCGCTCCAGATCCTCGAGAACCGTGGCCTCGTCGAGCGTCGCCCGCGTTTCGGCGCGCGGGTGACGGACATGTCGGTCGAAGTGCTGGACGAGATCTCGGCCTGCCGCATCCCGCTCGAAGGCACCTGCAGCCGGCTGCTTGCCAGCAGGCCGGACCACGTCGGGATCGCCGATGCGCTCGATGCCGAGTTGAGCGCGATGCAGCAGGCACATGTCAGCGGCGATCGCGAGGCTGCTTTCGACGCCAACGTTCGGATGACCGCGCTGCTGCACGAGAACTGCGGCAACAGCGTGCTCGCGAAATTGCTGGCTCAGCTCGACAAGCCGGCGCTGCGCTACCGCCACCGGGCCTACCGCATCGCGACGGGCCTCGTCGGTGACATGATCGAGAGCAACCGGGCGATGATTAGCGAGATCCGCAAAGGGCAGGCAGAAGGCGCCGAGAGGGTTACCAAGGCTCTGGTCGAAAGCGCTTGGCAGACGACCAGGGAATTGTTTCTCGCTGGCTAGCTGGTGGGGTGTCCGTCATCAAATAGTTTGGGAATCGGAACGCGATAATGGCCTGCAAACCGCGCCCTTGGCGGCTTTATTCGTTAGATAAAAGTTTGTTTTATAACGATATTTGCGGATTATGGCAGCGCGCACCAGGTCGTGATCCTGATGCAGGCGCGGAAACACTAAGGACCTCCGAGGGCACGTCGGGTATGAGAGCTCAAGGGTCGTTGCGACAGGCTCCGCTATCTCAGTTTCGCCATTTCCTCTCTGAAGGCTTCTGCCGGGGTTCTCCAGCCGAGGCATTTTCGCGGTGTCGCATTCAATCTCTCACTGATCTGCTTCATCTGGGGTCTCGAAAGCGAAGCGATTGGGGTGTCGCGGGGTAGCACCCGGCGGGCGCGTCCGTTTAGGTTCTCCACCGAGCCTTTTTGCCAAGGCGCCTGCGGATCGCAAAACCAAGCGGTTGTCCCAATGCCGGCATCGAGCTTTCTCCAGTCGCGAAACTCGAAGCCGCGGTCGAAGGTGATCGACTTGCGCGCAGCCTGGGGCAGCGGGGTCATCACACTAATCAAGCTGTTCATGAAGTGCTTGGAACTGCGATTGTTGTTGCGGAACAAGACCGCGAAGCGGGTCTTTCTCTCGACCAGCGTTGCGACGTTCATCGAGCCTTGTGCGCGCTCGAAGATCATCAGATCACCTTCCCATTCACCAAATGTTTCCCGTGCTTTAACGTATTCTGGTCGCTGATGGATCGAGCGTTCGGGAGGAAAGACCTGGTTGCGGGATCGCCGTGCATACCGGGGCCTGCGTTTCTGGCGCCGCCTCGGCAAATGTCGCGCCAACTCTTCGGAACGACCCTCGGGGCCGTAGACCCAGGCATAGATGGTTTCATGGCTGACGTGGGTCTCGTGACCCTCAAAGGCAAGACGCCCCGCAACTTGCTCCGGAGACCAACCTTCCTTCAACCGGTCGATCACGGCCTCGCGCAAGGCAGGAAGCCTGATGAGCTTGCGTCGCCTTGCGCGACGCGCGGTCGCTGATTTTTGCGCCACGACATCATAGTAGCCGTTCAGCTCCGGAAGCTCGTTAGCGACAAAACCATTGCGCTTGATCTCTCGGTAGACGCTGGATCTGTGACGGCCGAGTTCATCGGCAATCCTACTGACTGGCAGCTTTGCGTTCAGCATGTCTTCGATACTGCGCCGTTCACGAAGGTCGAACTCTGTGTGCGCCATCATCCGTTCTCCTTACTTTCCGGCAAGATAGGGGAATTGTCGCAAGGAGTTTAGAATGTGCCTCACCATTTGCTCTATCGCGTGTAAGGATAATTATGTAAATTGGCGTTGTGTCGAGGTCTTCTACTCGTTGAGGGAGGCGCAAATCCTCATCGAAAGATGGCGAAAACACTACAACATGGACCGGCCGCATAGTGCCCTAGGATATCGGGCGCCGGCGCCCGAGGTCTTCATTCCAGTAGATCGAAGGCCGCCGATGCATTAGCATTTAACCCGGACCACCCGATGGGGTCAGCTCACATGTGCCGTACCATGCGCGGGATCCGAGTGGAACCACTCGGCGGTAGCGACCCATTCACCGGCGATCAGATGCTGGCCATGTGGCGTGAAAGTCATTGGTTCCCCTCCTTTTGGAAAAGCCCGCGAGCCGCGAGATTCCGCATCAGCGCCCCGGCGCCGAATGTCCACTCCGGACAGCGGCTGGCATAGTTCACTCGGTTCACCAGCGCCCCGAGCCGGCCGTTGGTGATCGTCACCCTGTCCCCGATCTTGTGGGTGAACCCCTCGCCCGGCGAGTCGCGATCCTCCGTCGGCGCAAAGAGCGTGCCCAGGAACAGCACGAAACCGTCGGGATACTGGTGATGTGCCCCGCAGGCCTGACGCACCAGATCCTCCGGATCCCGGCTGATCTCGGACATGGAGGAATGCCCCTCGAGCACGAAACCGTCCTGCCCGGCCACATGCAGGTCGACCTTCATCTCACGCACGTCATCGAGGCCAAAGCCCGCATCGAACAGCCGGAACATCGGCCCGATCGCGCAGGAGGCATTGTTGTCCTTCGCCTTGCCGAGCAGAAGTGCCGAGCGCCCTTCCACGTCGCGCAGGTTCACATCATTGCCCAGCGTCGCGCCCAGGATCCGCCCGGCGCTGCTCACCAGCAGCACGACCTCGGGCTCGGGGTTGTTCCACTGCGATATCTCGAGAATCCCGACCTCCGCCCCGGTGCCCACGGCCGACATCGGCTGCCCCTTGGTAAAGACCTCGGCATCCGGCCCGATCCCCACCTCGAGGTACTGGCTCCACAGCCCCTCCGCCAGAAGGGCCTCCTTGACCCGCGCCGCCGCTTCCGAACCGGCCTCAATATTGCGCAGGCTGTCCCCGATGATGGTTCCGATCCGCGCGCGGATCGCCTGGGCCCGCGACGGATCGCCCGCGGCCTGCTCCTCGATGACGCGTTCCACCATGGAGCTGGCGAAAGTCACGCCACAGGCCTTCAGCGCCTGCAGGTCGGTCGGGGCCAGCAGGTGCAGGGCCCCCGGGTCGGCCGGATCAGCTGCCAGCACATCCTCCATGGCCCCCAGGTCACGACCTTCGGCAGAGGCCACATACCCGCAGGGATCCGCCATTTCGCAGATGTCGCGCACCGTCGCGGCGCCCGGCGCCGTGATGTCGATCAGGCGCCCCGCGCGGCAGGTCACCACCGCCGGCCCCGCCACCTCGGGCCGCCAGGCCCGTCCCAGCCAGATCCCCTGCGGGTCCAATTCCACCTGCGTCATGTCATGCCTCCTTCTCGTGTTCACTGAAGGCGAGCCGCAGGATATGCGCCTCGTCCATCTCCTCGCGCGACAGCACCCCGGCAAGGCACCCTTTCGACAGGATCCCGACGCGGTCGCAGAGCGCCAGGATCTCGGGCAGCTCCGAAGAGGCAACAACCACCGTCAGCCCCTCGTCGGCGGCTGCGCGCACGATGTCGTAGAGCTCCGCCTTGGCCCCGACGTCCACGCCGTGCGTCGGCTCGTCCAGCAGCAGCAGCGTCGGCTCCGTCAGCAGCGTCCGCGCAAAGATCACCTTCTGCTGGTTGCCGCCGGACAGCGTGGTGATCGCGCGCTGGTCGTTCTCCATGCGCACGCGCAGCGCCTGCAGCTTGGCCCCCACGGCGCTCGCCTCCCGGCTGGCCGAAACCACGCCCTGACTGGCAACGCTGCGCAGCGACGAGACGGAGGCGTTCCGCCGCACGGAATGCTGCGGCAGGATACCCGCCGTCTTGCGCCCCTCGGGCACCAGCGCGATACCGCGCCCCAGGGCCTGCGCCGGGGATTTCGGCGCCAGCGGCTCACCGTTCAGCCGCATCTCGCCGGCCCCGATCCGGCGCGCGCCGCAGATGGCTTCGAGCAGCTCGGTACGCCCCGCCCCGACCAGGCCGAACAGCCCGTAGATCTCGCCCCGGCGCACCGTCAGGCTGATGTTGTCGAGCAGATGCGGTACGCTCAGCCCGGTCAGTTCCAGCGCGACATCGGCAGAGCTGACGGTGCGGGCCGGGTGGTCGAAAATCGCGGCCTTGCCCGTCATGTCCGAGATGATCTGTTCCTTGGAGGTCTCCGCCGGCAGCCTGTCGGAAACGACGGCGCCATTGCGCAGAACCAGCAGGCGGTCGCAGATCGACATCGCCTCTTCCAGCCGGTGGGTGATGAAGATGATGGCCGTGCCCTCGGCCCGGGCGCGCCGGACGAAGGTCAGGAAACCCTCCACCTCGTGCGGCGTCAGCGAGGAGGTCGGTTCATCGAGGATCAGCAGCTTCGGCTTGCGTGCCGCCGCCCGCGCGATCTCCACCAGCTGCTGCTCGCCCGCGCGCAGCGATCCCGCAGGCGCATCGGGGTCGATCCCGGTGGCCCCCACGGCCTCCAGCATCCCCCGCGCCCCGTCGCGCATCGCGCGGCGGTCCAGCAGGCCTGTGCCCCTGCGCTTCATCCGTCCGAGGAACAGGTTCTCGGCCACGCTCAGCGCCCCTACGACCGAGAGTTCCTGGTGAACGAAGGCGATGCCCTTCTGGATGCCCTCCGCGATCGAGGCGAACTGAACCGCACGGCCGTTGAAGATCAGCTCGCCCGCATCGGGCTGCAGGGCGCCGGCCACGATGTTCATCATCGTCGACTTGCCCGCGCCGTTCTCGCCCAGAAGGCCGATCACCTCGCCCGGCGCCACCGAGAGAGAGACGCCTTCCAGCACCCGCACTGGCCCGAAACTCTTGCCGATGCCATCTAGGTGCAGCATCGGGGCAGCGGCGCTGCTGCCCCGGGCTTCCGAATATGCGGCACCGCCGGTCATTCGCTGACCTCCTCCGGCGTGATCAGGTTGCCCTTGGCCTCGATCACCGAGGGCACCTCGGTCCCGGCCACCAGGTGGTTGAACAGCATCACCGTGCTGTCGAAGGCCTGCTGGAAGGGCGCCTGGTCGAGCAGGCCGACCATCTCGCCCGAGGCCAGGTAGGCCATGTTGTCCGGCGTGTGGTCGAAACCGACGACACCGACCTTGCCCGTCAGGCCGAGGTCCTTCACGGCCTTGGCCGCGCCAAAGGGGCCGCCTGCCGTGACATAGACCATCTTCAGGTCGGGATTGGCCGTGTACATGTCCTGCACCAGGGAATAGGCGCTCTCGGCCTTGTCGCGGTTTTCGAACCGGCCGATGACCTCGATGTCGGGGGCATTCGCCTTCAGGTAATCTAGCGCGCCGTTCATGCGCATCTGATGTTGCGTGGCCCCGAAGTATCCGGTGATCACGCCCAGCTTCCCTTCACCGCCCATCTTGTCGGCAATGAACTCGCCGATCTGGGCCCCGGCCGCCGTCGCGTCCTGCCCCATGAACGACAGCCGCTTGGAGGGCACGGAGCCTTCCGCGATGATCGAGAAGACCGGCACGCCATCGTCGGTGGCCTCGTTGATGATCCGCGCCGTGCCGTCGAAGATCGGCACCACGACGATCCCGTCGTATTGCTGCGCCAGCGCGGCCTCGATGCCCGAGACAACCGCCTCCGCCGAAAGCTCGTCGCCCAGGTCGACGTAATCCACCGTGCCGCCAAAGCCCGAGAGATACTCCTTGGCGGCCATCGCGCCTTCGGTCACCGGGATCCAGAACGGGTTGTTCTGGAAGGACAGGAAGGCGATGCGCACATCGTCCTCTGCCTTCTGCTCGGCGGCCACGTCGCCGCCCTTGGGCAGGTCCTGCGCCATGGCGGCGCCGGTCCAGAGTGTGGCAGCGGTCAGCGCCGCTGCGAGTGTTGTGAGTTTCATGTCGGTTCCTCCCTTTGAAACATCCGCGATGTGTCGTTCTCCGCCGCGGGTCGCGGGCCTCCGCCCGGATCCGCAACACCGGTCTTGTCTTCAGTCCTCGGCCTCGTCCCCCCGTCTCAGGCCGTCGATCCCCACCGCAAGGATGATGATCAGGCCCTTGGTGACGACCTGCCAGTAGGCCGAGATGCCCAGCAGGACGAAGGCGTTGTTCAGCAGTGCCATCAGCATCGCGCCGATGAAGACCCCGATGATCGACCCGCGCCCGCCGCTCAGGGCGGTGCCGCCCAGGATCACCGCCGCGATCACGTCGAGCTCGTAGCCCATCCCGAGGTTCGGGTCCGCGCTCGCCAGGTTCCCCGCCAGGATGATCCCGCCCAGCCCGGCCAGCAGGCCGCAGAAGCCGAAGACGAACATCCGGATGCGCACCGTGTCGATGCCGGCCAGTCGCGCCGCCTTGGGGTTGTCGCCCACGGCAAAGATCTCCCGCCCGGTCACCGACCGCGTGGCAAAGACGTGCACCAGCGCGGACAGCACCACCATCAGGATGACCGAGACCGGGATGTCGAAAATCCGCCCGGCGCCCAGCACCTCGGCCCAGCCGGCGAAGGTCACGGGAATCCCGCCGGTCATCAGCAGGGCGATCCCGCGGGCAATCGACAGCATGCCCAGGGTTGCGATGAAGGGGTTGATGCGGAACCGCGTGACCATCAGGCCGTTCAGCACCCCGGCGGCGAGGCCAGTCGCAAGGCCCGCCGACAGCGCCAGGATGTCGGAGCCGGTGAACTGCAGCGTAAGCGCCGCGCAGACCGCCGAAAGGCCGATCACCGAGCCGACCGACAGGTCGATGCCCCGCGCGATGATCACCAGCGCCTGCCCCAAGGCCACGATGGCCACGACGGCACCCTGCCGCCCGACGTTCATCAGGTTGCGCTGCGACAGGAAATACTCGTTGGCGAAACTCAGGTAGACCGCCACGGCAATCAGCATCAGGAAGATCGAGAACTCGCGGTGACGCGCCAGCGTCTTGAGATGTGTCATCATGGCAGTCACCGCTTCACGAAGTCGGGCATGCGCCGTTCGGCAAAGGCCGCGCGTCCCTCGTTCGCGTCCTGCGTCGCAAAGCAGATGGTCTGCAGATCGCGTTCGTAGGCCACCGCCTGTTCCAGCGGCATGTTGAAGGCCGCGTGCAGGTTGGCCTTGGCCGTCTCGGCCGCGATCGGTGCGCGGGCGGCGATCTGCCCGGCGATCTCGCGGGCCCGGGCGTCCAGGCCCTCCGGCTCGGTCACGTCGCTCACCAGCCCCCAGGCCTGCGCCTGCTGCGCCGTGACCGGCTCGCCCGTCATCACCATCATCGCGGCATTCGACGGCCCGATGGAGCGTGCCAGATGCGCGGTCATCCCGCCGCCGCCGATCCAGCCGAGCTTGATCTCCGGTGCGCCCAGACGGGCATTGGCTGAGGCGATCCGGATATCGCAGGACATCGCCATTTCCAGCCCGCCACCGAAGGCATAGCCGTTGATGGCCGCGATGGATGGCTTTTGCAGCGCCCGCAGGATGTCGCAGTACTCGGTCCGGTTCCGGAACGCCCATGGCGTCGCATAGCTGTCGAGCAGCGCAATGTCCGATCCCGCGCAAAAGGCCTTGCCGGTCCCCGTCAGGATGACCACACGGATCGCATCCTCGCGGTTGCAGCGCGCCACCGCCTCTTCGAGCATGAGCGCCATTTCGGGCGTCATCGCGTTCAGTTTTTCCGGCCTGTTGTACGTGATCACGGCCAGCGGCCCGCTCACGTCCAGCGTCAGGTGCTGGCTCATGTCTTTTCCTCCGTTTTCTCCCCGGGCGCCCCCGCCTCCTGCGACCTGGCGAACAGCTCCGCCAGCTTTCGCGCCAGACGCGCCTCGGACATCCCTGCCGCAAATCCCTCCCTCAGGACGGCAGAGGCCTCTGTCTGAAAGGCGATGTAGCCGTCATGGCGCGGGCGTATCGAGGCCGCTTCCAGGGTATCCTTCGTATTGTGATAGAAGCCACCGACCGGCGCATTCACCCGGTCGCTGTTCCACGCCCCCCGCGCAGAGGGCTGCCCCTCGTGCGCAGGAATGAAGCCCGATTGCGTCTCCGGGTCCATCAGCCAGAGCAGGTGATCACGCAGCGCGTCGGTGACGGTGCAATGTTTCGACACCGCGATGCCGGTCCCGCCCAGGATCGACCCCGGCGCCCCCGCGCCGAACCGGGGGGCATCGTGGAAATCTATGGGATGCGCCCGCGCCCGCTCGGCATAGTTCACGTAGCCGTAGACCAGCGGGCAGAGCGCCAGCCCGTCATGCCCGCTCATGTAGTCCAACAGGCCGATCGGGTTCAGCGCCAGGGTTTCCGGGGGCGTCAGCCGGGTCAGCTCTGCCAGCAGCGTCAGGGCCTCCTCCGCCGTGGCGTCGGGCACCCAGCGGTCACCTTCGCGCAGGTCCATTTCAGGTTGCAGCGCCTGCGCCACCGACAGGAACGACAGGAAGGCATGCGGCCCCGCAAGCGACAGGCCCACCCGCCCGTCCTGGCGCGCCAGCTCCCTGACCTCCTGCCAGCTCGCGGGCACCGTCCCGATCAGATCCGGTCGCAGCGCCATGACCTGCGTCGCGGCATCCAGCGGCAGTGCCCAGAGGCGTCCCGCCATCTCGTAGCTCTCCAGGCTGCGCCCGATGGCATTGCCCGTGATCGCAGCCAGCGTCCCGGCGTCGAAAACCTCGTCCAGCGGCTTCAGGCAGCCTGCGTTTAGCGCCTCGCCCAGATGCGGGTGATCCAGCACCACCAGATCATAGGCTGCGCAGTTCTCGGCAATCGGCGCGCTCTCGAACCCTTCCAGCGGCTGAACGTCCCAGGTCACCGGCCCATTGGCCGCCTGGAGCGCCGCCCGGCCGCGCGGATGATCCCATGTCAGTCCGCGAAAGCTCATGCTGGCATCACCTTGATGGCGCCGGTCTCCTCCATGGCGGCAATCTCCGCCTCGGAGAAGCCCGCGGCCTGCAGGACCTCCAGCGAATGTTCGCCCACCCGCGGCGCGCCAAAGCGCAGCTCGCTCGGGGTGCGCGAGAACTTGATCGGGAAGCCCGGCGTCTTCACCCGGCCCTCGGTGGGATGGTCGTATTCGATGAAGGTGCCGTTGTGGGCAATCTGCGGATCCGCCACCAGATCGGCATAGCCATAGACCGGCGAGACCCAGATGCCCTCCGCCTCCAGCCGCGCGATGGCCTCTTCCGTGGTGAATTTCGCCACCGCCTCGCGGGTCAGGGCGAAGACCGCATCGCGATCCTCCCAGCCTGCGGTCTCCTCGTTCAACCCCTCGAAGCGCGGCTCCTCCAGCGCCCGCGCCATCCCCGCGAAATGCGGCATGGCCAGCGCGAGGTAGCCGTCGCGGGTGGCAAAGGTGCCATAGGGCGAGCGGATGTAGACATGGGCATGCGGCTCCGCACTGCGTTCCTGCGGCTTGCCGCCCACCGTATAGACCGACAGTTCCTGCATCTGGAGGGTGGTGATCGCGTCCAGCATGTTCACCTCCACCTTCTGCCCCTCGCCGCTGCGTTCGCGGTGCAGCAGGGCGGCCAGCGCGCCTTCGAAGGCAGTATAGGCGGTGACCGCATCCACCAGGTACTGCCCGGCGGCCTGCGGCGGTTCTCCGGCGCGGCCCGTCGACATCATCGCCCCCGACATCGCCTGCAACAGCAGGTCCTGCCCCGGACGGCGAGCATAGGGGCCGTCCTCTCCGAACCCGCTCATCGAGACGTAGACCAGCTTCGGATTGATCGCGCTCAGGCTTTCGTAGTCGACGCCCAGCCGACCGGCGACGCCGGCGCGATAGTTCTGAATGAAGACATCCGCCTTCTCCACCAGCCGACGCACGATGCGCCGCCCTTCCTCGGATTTCAGATCGACCGCAAGCGAGCGCTTGTTGCGGTTCAGCGACAGGAAACTCACGTTGATCTCGTTGCCCGTGATCCCGCCCGCCGGGGCGTGGCGCTGCCACTCTCCGGCCACCGGCTCGATCTTGATGACATCCGCGCCCAGGTCCCCCAGCCGCTGCGCCGCAAAGGGCCCCGCCATCGCGATGGAGCAATCGAGCACCGTATATCCGCTCAGAATACCCATTCTTCCTACTCCATGATCCAGCCGCCATTGACGGCGAGCGATTGTCCCGTGATGAAGCCCGCCGCATCCGAGGCGAGAAATCTGATTGTCGCGGCGATATCCGCCGGCGTGCCCCGCCGTTTCACCGCCTGCCGGTCCAGGACCATGGCGTTGTAGCCCTCCGGGTCCGGGTGGATCTTCTCGGCATCCGTCGGAAATGCCCCCGGCGCGATGGCATTGACGGTCACGCCCCACTTGCCGAACTCCCGCGCCCAGGCCCGGGTCAGGCCCAGCAGGGCGCCCTTGGACTGCACGTAGGGGGTCAGGTTCTCCCACTGGCCCGACAGGGTGATCGAGGTCACGTTCAGGATCCGGCCCCAGCCCTGCGCCCGCATGCCCGGCAGGGCCGCGCGAGTGCAGGCAATGGCAGCCTCCACGTTGACGCCGTGCACGGCCGTCAGTTCGGCATCGGTGAAGTCCTCGAAGGGCTTCGACGGATAGAGGGCCGCGTTGTTGATCACCACGTCGGCGGCTCGCTCCGCCACGATCCCCTCCAGGCAGGCCCAAAGCGCGGCCCGGTCCAGCAGATCGACCTCATGCAGGCAAAGCTGGTCCCGCAGCCCCCCGGGCACCTGCGCCTGCAGCGCCGAAAGCTTGGCCCGGTCGCGGTCCAGCACATGCACCTCGATCCCTTCGGCCAGCAGCTCCAGCGTCGCGCCGGTGCCCAGGCCCCCTGCCCCGCCGGTATAGATCGCGCGGCGCCCGTTCAGTCCGGTCGCGCTCATCCCGCCGCTCCCAGGGCCACGAAATCTCCGCTCGGCGCCGGGTAGTCCTGCTCCGGCTGCGCCGCGATGGCCCGGATCCGCGCCTCGGCACCGGCCACCGCCGCCGCGTCGGGCAGGATGGTGAATGTGGTGTCGTACCGGCGCTCGTCTCCGTGGTGCAGCCAGATCATCTCGTCCCGGTCGCGCGCCGCCTGATTGCCCAGCACGTGGTGGGTCGAGGGTTCGATCCCCATGGCGTACTGACCCTTCTGCAGGTTCTGCCACTCGTACTGGCAGGGGAACTGGTCCTTGCGCGTGGTCACCATGATCCCCAGCCCCAGCCGGTCGTTGACCAGCGCCACCGGCACCAGGCCCGCGTCATCCGCCGCCATCTCGTGCTGCCAGACCTGCTCGTGGAAATCGTCCTGCGGCGCGGGAAAAACGCGATAGCCCACGCCCTGCGCCTCGTAGCTCTCCGCATGGGCCGCCCAGACCACGTCGCGCACCGGCGCGAGATAGCGCGCGCCCTCCTCCAGCAGCGGATGCCCGACGTTGATGTGATAGCAATACATGTGCGGGGTCCGGTAAAAGCCCCGGCTGACCACCCGGTCGCTCAGGCGGATCTCGTCCGTCCCGGCCCGGACCTCGATCCGCCGGTGCAGCTCCAGATGCTCGCCAAAGACCGCCGCCTGGGTCACGACACCCTCGGCCCAGAGGGTCAGCTCGTCGCCCTCCCAGTGCTCGCCATAGCCCGTCAGCCGCGCCGGGATCGTGCCGATCCGCCCATGCAGCGAATGCGACGCCGTGGCGCGCGGCCCGTAGACATAGGAAGAGGTCTCGGTCTCGGCCATGAACAGGATATGATCCAGGCCACAGGTCACCATCATGCCCGAGAAGCTGCGCATCCAGCCCAGGCCGCCCTCGCCCTCGTAGTCGTGCAGCGCCGGGCTGCGAAAGCCCGCCGGGCTGTGCCATCCGATCGCCTGCCCCCGATACTCGCAATCGGCGATGTCCATGGCGCGATCGACGAGCACGGTAAACCGCAGCCCCGTGCCCGAGCGAAACTCGAGCATCCGCATGCCGCGTTCAATCCCGTCGCCAAGTTCCATCAGCCGCACGCCAGCCGCATGGCCGGACCGTCCGCTGTGCGACTCGACCTCGGCACGCGTCATGCTTTTTCCGTAAAGCTGGACCATTTTTCCTCCCTCTGCCCGCCACCATTCGAGGTGGCCGGTCGCTGCGTGACTGTCACGAAGAGGTGCCATGCCTTTCACCCCCGCCCAATCCTCATATCACATCAAAGTACATCAAAATGCCTCATGGCGCCGAAAATCGGCCTGCGCGGCGCGAATTTATTTGTAATGAGGTCCAAAATGATTTGTTTTGATTTCACCCGCAGAGCCACGATCATCAATTTCATTCACGAGTCGCCATGAAGAGCACCATCAAGGAAATCGCGGATCGGGCCGGTGTCTCTTCGGCCACGGTGGACAGGGTGCTCAACGACCGCCCCGGCGTGCGCAATCGGACCCGTGACAGGGTGCTTCAGGCGGCCCAGGCCGTGGGCTACTTCGGCGATCACCTGCAGGACCGGGGCAGCGCGAACCGCCTGCTGTTCATCCTGCCCGAGGGCGACAACAGCTTCATGCAGTCGCTTCGGCGCTTCCTGCTGATCGAGGCGCAGGAGCGCGACGACGTCACCATCGAGATCCGCACCGTGCCGTCACACCCGCCTGCGGGCTATATAGCCGCCCTACGGCAAGCCGCCGGCGCCTATGACGGCCTCGGCATCGTCGGGCCGGATCACCCGGAAATCCGCGAAGAATTGAACCAGCTGGCCGCCACCGGCATAAAGGTCTCGACCCTGGTCTCCGACATCCCCGCCGTCACCAAGATCGGCTATGTCGGAGTCGACAACCGTGCCGCCGGGCGCTTGGCAGGCCTGTTGATGGGGCGTTTCCTGCCCGAGGGCCTGCCCGGCAAGGTTTTGATGTTCATCGGCTCGCAGTCCTATCGGGGCCACGAAGAACGCGAGATGGGCTTTCGGTCGATCCTCGCCGGTGATTTCCCCCACCTGCAGGTCTCCGATTTCGTGGTCATCCAAGATGATCGCGAAACGGCCTATCGCTCCGCCTTCGAGCTGCTCAAGCGCGGCGATATTGTCGGGATCTACAATATCGGTGCCGGCAACCAGGGCATTGCCCAGGCGATCAAGGAGCACAGCGCCGCCCGCGACGTGGTCTTCATCGCCCACGACCTGACGGATGCCACCCGCACGCTGCTGCTCGACCGCACGATCGATGCCATCGTCGATCAGAACCCGCGCGTCGAGGCACGCGAAGTCATCCGCAACCTCGTCGCAGCGGTCAAGGGCCGGATGGAGCCGGAATATCCGCCGCGCCTGCAAGTGATCTTCCGGGAGAACATCCCCGTCGCCTGATCCCTGCCGCCCACTCTCGCGAAGTCTGGCATCCGGCAGCCTCGGCGATGCGGCGAACCCCGACACGCGCACCCTCATAGGCCGGGTTGGCGCCATTCTTGGTGATGCAGACGATATGCCTCGCCACGTTCTTCTTTCCTATCGTAAGCTTGGCGCGCAGGTCTCGCGGCCTTCACGAAAGGGTGGCGCCAGTCGGTCTCATTTAGGAAAACAATATAACAATAGGACCATAAGCAGCGACGATAGCCCTGAGGTGCTGCACAGAGCACCCGTCACGCAGCGGACAATGTCGACACAAAATGAATTTGAATACACGATTGAAGCAGTAGACATGCCCTCAGGAGCCCCCTAGGGACGTCGGGCTGAGGCAGAACGCGCAAGGCCGGTGTGGCGAAAGCACATTGGGCGGCGCGAGGCGCCTTTTGGGAAGAAGCGGTCAAGGGGCGGCCAGAATCATGTGTGCAGCGCGTATGCTGGCCCGAAAGCCACGCATGCTGGTGGCTATCGCGCTGGCCAACAAGATGGCATACATGCTCTGGGCCATGCTCGTGCGAGAAGAGGACTACCGAGACCCGACCGGCGCGGTCTGCTGACCGCGCCGGTGCGGAACGTCGGCGATGTGAGGAGAGCCAAGACCCGTATGGGCAAATAATCGAACAGATCTGGGTCGGAAAAAACCAGCGGCGTGTTGCTTCAGCGCGAAGACTTAGGCCGCGACACATGCTGAGCGGCAGCAAGATTTGCATTGGCTGCCGCGGCTTCGATGCCCTTGGCATGGGCAAGGCTGGCGATTATCGTTCCAATGAAGCAATCGCCTGCGCCATGTGTGCTGACAAGAACTACGTTGTGACCGGGCTCCGCGTAGTCAGTACCCCCGCCTGCTACCGCGACACCGTCGCCCCTTGCAGTCACCACGACGCGAGAGAAACGCTCGGCTAGTGCCCGAGCTGCGTCGCGGCCGTTTTCCAGAGAGGTCACCGGTATGCCGCAGAGAGCTTCAGCCTCTCCTGCGTTGACAAGAAGAATGTCGATGGCAGAGACAAGCTCGTCTGAGAGCCCCCGAGTTGGCGCTGCGTTAAGAACAACCTCAATTCCTCTTTCGCGCGCCGACTTTGCCGCAGCGAAGTTCAAAGCCTCCGGAACTTCGTTCTGCAAGACCAGATGCGTCGCACCCTGCCAAAGCGCTTCTTCCGCAAAAACCCGTTGGTCGATCTTCAAATTCGCGCCCGACACGATGACTGCGCCATAGTCGCCGCCAGCATCCATGATCGCGACACTCATTTCCGACAGCGCGTTGGCACGGCCCTGAGGGACAGTCCAAGCCGGTGACTGTGTGGTGCAGCAATGACTATCTCGGCATGGGCCAGCATCCCGACGTTTTGTCCGCGATGCACGAAGCGCTGGACCTGTCGGAAGCGGGGTCAGGGGGCATCCTGGTCGTGGGGCATCTTGTCGGCTTCGCTCTGCCTGTCATGTCTGAATGGATGAGAGATGACCCGGCCCTGCTTGCCCTGAGCGTAGGCTCACTCGCGATCGCTTTGTCCTTGCTCCTGCTTCCGCGGGCCAAAGGTGGCTTCGTCGCCTTTCAATGGGCCAAATCCCTCCACGGCTTCTAAGCGTACGGCATCATCCCATGAAGGCGTTGGGGGCGAGCGTGTTGCCAAGGAAGTAGAGGTTCTCACGCAGCGCCTCGCGGGTCACTGACCCGCCGAGGCTGACCCGCAGTTTCTCTCCCGGCTCGCCGGCGACGGTGAAAGCGTCCGAGGGCATGACTCCAAGCTGCCGCCCGGCCATGCGCGCGACGATATCGGCGCGGCCCGCGCCCTTGGGCAGGGTCAGCCAGATATTGAAGGCATTCTCGGCGGCGGTGAACTCCGTCCCTTCCAGCGCCTCGCGCGCGATGGCCTGCCGCGCGGCGCTTTCGGCGCGGATAAAGCGGCGGATGCCGTCGGCGGTGCCATCCTCGATCCACTGCGTGGTCAGCGCCATCGACAGCGGCGAGGGCATCACCGACAGCGCCCGGATCGCCTGCGCCAGCCGGAAGGCGCAGCGCGGCGACGGCGCGATGGTAAAGGCCAGCCGTAGCCCCGCCCCGATGCATTTCGCCAGCCCGCCAATGTGCCACGTCAGGTCGGGCGCCGAGAGCGCGATGGGCGCTGGGGACTTGGCGGGGATGAAGCCATAGGCGTCATCCTCGATCAGCGTCAGCCCCTCGGACCGCAGCACCTCGGCCAGCGCCAGCCGCCGCTCGACCGGGGTGGTCAGCGTAGTGGGGTTCTGCAGCGTCGGATTGAGGTAAAGCGCCTTGGGCCGATGCTCGGCGATGGCGGCGCTCAATGCCTCGGGCGTCACGCCCTGCGCGTCCATATCCAGCCCGACCAGCGTCACGCCGAAGCGCGCCGCGATATTGCGGATGCCGGGATAGGTGACACGCTCGCAAAGCACCGTGTCGCCGGGCTTGGTGATGATCGACAGGATCGCCGCCATGGTGGCATGAGCGCCCGGCGTCACCGCGATGCGCTCCAACGAGGGCACCATGCCCCGCATGCTCAGCCAGCTCGAGGCGGCGGTACGGTCACGCTCAGATCCAATGGGCGATTGGTAGCGCAGAAGGTCGATGAGATTGGCCGAGACATAGTCGAGCCCGCCCTTCATACGCCCCACGAGGTCCGGGTCCGTGGGTTCAGGCGGCATGTTCATCGACAGATCCTCGGCGCGCTTGCGCTCGGGGTCAGCGGCGGGCGCGGCGGCGCGCTCGGCCACGAAGGTGCCGCGGCCCACATGGCTGTCGACCAGACCGCGCGCCTGCGCCTCGGCATAGGCGCGCGAGACGGTGGTGAAGTCGATGCCGAGACTGGCGGCGAGCCGCCGCTGCGGCGGCAGCCGGTCGCCACTGCCCAAGAGCCCCTGCTCGATATCGCGGGCGATCGCATCGGCGATGGCAAGGTAGCGCGGCTTGCCGCTGTCGGTCAGCTGGGGAGACCAGTCAATCATCTTCATCAACTCCTGTTCGACCCAGCCTTAGCGGATCGATTCTCGGAATTGAAGGGCAATTGTATGCATCACCGCAAAGCCTGAGCTTTGCTCGCCACGGTTTCAGACAGACATTGCCTGCCGAACCAGCGAAAGCTCAAAACTTCGTCTAAAGATTACGCGGAATGCATGTTTATTGTCGTTATTATTGTATGCACATTGAACTGCTCATTGATTGAATCATTTTCCACCCAGCATCCTGTCTCCACGCAGCGACAAGGAGGGCAAGATGCCTCAGGTTACCAAAGAAGCACACAAGGACGGAGACTTTTTCGTCAACTATGAAGAAAAGGTCTTCGAAGATGTGAAGGCCGACGAAGGCGAGAAGGCGCTTGTGACCTTCCATACCGTCGCCTTCGAAGGCTCGATCGGCCTCGTCAACATTCTCAATGCAATCCGCCTCAATCGCAAAGGCTATGAGACGTCGATCCTGCTCTACGGCCCCGGCGTGACCCTTGGCATCCAGCGCGGTTTCCCGACGCTCGGCGACGAGGCCTTCCCCGGCCACCAGAACTTCGCGGTGAACCTCAACAAGTTCATGGGCGAAGGCGGCAAGGTCTACGCCTGCCGCTTCGCGCTGCAGGCGCTCTACGGCCACGGCGAGCCCTCGCTGCTGCCCGGCATCACCCCCATCGCACCGCAGGACGTGCTCGACTGCATCCTGCTGCACAAGAAAGCCAACGCGGTGATCCTCGACACCTGGACCGTGTGATCCCTCTTGTCCGGGGGCATGCATCCGCCCCCGGACGCCGGGCCGCCTGCTCCCCGGCCCGGCCCCTTTTTCCGACGTCTGCAAAGGCAAGCCCATGCGAACCGACACCATCCGCGCCGCCGCCGTCCAGATCGCCCCGGACCTTTCCGGGCGCGCGGGCACGATCGAGCGCGTGCTCAACGCGATTGCCGAGGCTGCGGGCAAAGGCGCGCAGTTCATCGTCTTCCCCGAGACCTTCGTGCCCTATTACCCCTATTTCAGCTTCGTGCTGCCGCCCGTTCAGCAGGGCGCGCCGCATCTGGAACTGATGCAGGAGGCTGTGGTTGTCCCCTCGCCCGAGACGCAGGCCGTCGCCGATGCCGCCCGCAAGCGCGGCGTCGTGGTGGTGCTGGGGGTGAACGAGCGCGACCATGGCTCGCTCTACAACACCCAGCTCATCTTTGACGCCGATGGCACGCTGGCGCTGAAACGACGCAAGATCACCCCCACCTACCATGAGCGCATGGTCTGGGGTCAGGGCGATGGCGCCGGGCTCAAGGTGGTCGACACAAAGGTGGGCCGCGTCGGCGCGCTGGCCTGCTGGGAGCATTACAATCCGCTCGCCCGCTACGCGCTGATGACCCAGCACGAAGAGATTCACGCGGGCCACTACCCCGGCAGCCTCGTGGGCGACATCTTCCGCGACCAGATCGAGGTCACCATGCGCCACCACGCGCTGGAGTCGGGCTGCTTCGTGGTGAACTCCACCGGCTGGCTCACCGAAGAGCAGATCGCCCAGATCCACCCCGACCCGAAGCTGCAGAAAGCGATGCGCAGCGGCTGCATGACCTGCATCATCTCGCCCGAGGGTCGTCACCTCGCCGAGCCGCTGACCGAAGGCGAAGGCATCCTGATCGCCGATCTCGACATGAAGCTCGTCGCCAAGCGCAAGCGCATGATGGACAGCGTCGGCCATTACGCACGGCCCGAGCTTTTGTCGCTGGTGCATGACACCCGCCCCGCTGTCACCCGCCACACCTGTGAGGCCGCGCCTATGAGCACTCCCATGGCCGCGCCGGAACCCCTGCCCGAGGAGGGCCGCCCCGATGCTTGATCACGCCCAGCTCATCAACGAACTTCAGACCCACGGCATGCGCCTCGTCGATCCGCGCGCCGGGCAGGAAAGCCGCCGCGGCGGCGCGGGCCCCTCGGACCACAAGGCGATCACCATCGGCGCCCGCACGGTGATGATCCCGGTCCATACCGCGCCCAGCTTCGACAGCCCCTATCTGGTGTCGGCCCCCGACGACACCGGCGAGGCCCATGTCACCCGCGACGGCGCCGAGGTGGCAACCGTCCGCTTCCCGACCCGCGCAAAGTTCTACCAACTCAAAACCGCGGACGGCATTCCCTACAGCCACATCGCCGCGCTGCATTCCAAGGATGTGCTGGCGACCACGGTGCTGCAGACCTGCATCCGCTACGAGAGCCGCAAGAAGACCTGCCAGTTCTGCTCGATCGGCCAAAGCCTCGCGGCGGGCCGCACCATCGCCCATAAGACGCCCGCACAGCTTGCCGAGGTCGCCAAGGCGGCGGTGGAACTCGACGGCGTCACCCATATGGTGCTCACCACCGGCACCCCGGCAGGCAAGGACCGCGGCGCCAAGGTGCTCTGCGAGAGCGCCGAGGCGATCAAGGCCGCCGTCGATCTGCCGCTACAAGGCCAGTGCGAGCCACCCGAGGACGATGCCTGGCACCAGCGCATGTTTGACGCCGGGATCGACACGCTCGGGATGCATCTCGAAGCGGTCACGCCCGAGGTTCGCGCGCGCATCATGCCCGGCAAAGCCTCGGTGCCGCTGGAGAAATACTTCTCCAGCTTCGAAGCGGCGGTGAGGGTCTTCGGGCGCGGGCAGGTCTCGACCTACATCCTTGCCGGTCTTGGTGACACGCGTGAGGCGATCCTTGAAATGGGCGAAAAGCTCTGCGCCATGGGGGTCTATCCCTTCGTCGTGCCCTTCGTGCCGATCTCGGGCACGCCGCTGGAAAGCCACCCGGCGCCGTCGTCCGAGTTCATGGCCTCGATCCTGCAGCCGCTCGGCCAGATGATCGCCCACGCCGGGATCCGCTCGGCGGACATGAAGGCGGGCTGTGGCAAATGCGGCGCCTGCTCGGCCCTGTCGAGCTATGAGAAACTGAAGGTGCCAGAAAAGGGAACGGCGCAGGAGACAGCCCTGGGAGCTTCGGCATGATCGAGCTTGAACCGCGCCTGTTCAGCAGCCCGGGCTATTACATCCGCGCCGCCTCGAAACGCTTCGAGGCAGAGGGCGCGGCGGGCCTGCGCCACCGGGTGTTTGTCGAGGAGCAGGGCATTTTCCCCACCCACGACCGCGACGACGTCGACCTTATCGCCACGCATCTGGTGGCGCTGTCGACCTACGCCCATGAGGCCGATCAGGTGGTCGGAACGGTGCGCATCCACGAAGAGGCCCCGCGCCTCTGGTGGGGCTCGCGGCTGGCGGTGGACAGCGATTTCCGCGCCGTGGGGCGGCTCGGGGCCGAACTGATCCGCCTTGCCGTCTGCACCGCCAACGCGCGCGGCTGCGACCGCTTTCTTGCGCATGTGCAGATGCAGAACGTCACGCTCTTCCGCCGCCTGCGCTGGCGCCCGCTGGAAGAGGTGACGATCCACGGCACGCCGCACATGAAGATGGAGGCAGACCTGAGCCACTACCCGCCCTGCGACGATCCGGTCACCGGCTGGTACCACCGTCCCCGCACCCGCGAGCCGCGCAAATGAGCGAGAGCGAGCTAGACGCGCTCGCCGGGCGGCTGCGCGACCACCCCTCGATCCGCTCGAAACTGGGCATCGCGCGGGCGACGCGAGCGCTTGGCCTCAGTGCCGCCAGCGCCGGACGCCCCGGCGACGATGCCGCCGCCCTGCCCCGCGACGGCGGCTTTGACCTGCTGGCGGGCGAGGGCTTCATCCCCGCCTTCATCGAAGACGATCCGTGGTTCGCGGGCTGGTGCGCGGTGATGGTGAACCTCTCGGACATCGCGGCCATGGGCGGACGCAGCGCCGCCGTGGTCGATCAGGTCTGGGCGCCAAGCGCCGAGGCCGCCGCCCCGCTGCTGCAGGGCCTGCGCGACGCCTCCGCCGCCTATGGGGTGGCGCTGGTGGGCGGGCACACCAACCTTTCCGCTCCGGCGCTCGGCCTCGCGGCCTCGGTCTTTGGCAAGGCGCAGCGGCTGATCACCAGCTTTCACGCAGCGCCCGGCGATCTGCTCATCGCCGCCGTGGACCATCGCGGCAGCTACCGCAACTTCGACAATTTCTGCGCCGCGCTCGATGCCCCGCCCGACCGGCTGCGCCGCGATCTGGATCTGCTGCCGACGCTGGCCGAGGACGAGTTGACCCGTGCCGGAAAGGACATCAGCCAGGGCGGCATCATCGGCACCGCGCTGATGCTGGCGGAATGCTCGAGCGTCGGGATCGACATCGACGTCACCGCCCTGACCCCACCGCCCGGCATCGCCGCCGAACGCTGGTTGCGCAGCTTCCCCAGCTTCGGCTTCCTGTTGTCGGTCGCGCCAGAAAACGCCAACGCCGTCTGCGCCCGCTTCTGCGCGCGCGGCATCGACGCCTGCGCCATCGGGCGCGTCACGGACGGGTCCGCCGTGACCCTCGGCGATGGAACCGAAAGCGCGCTCTTCTGGGACCACGCCCAAACCCCCTATCTCGATCTTGGAGCCTGCCATGCCTGAAACATTCTGGACCGTCCGTTGGCCCGACGGCGCCGAGGAAAAGCTCTACTCCCCCTCCAGCGTCGTCGCCGAGGTCTTCGAGCCCGGCCAGAGCTACCCGGCGGACGACTTCCTGCAGCGCGCCCGCATCGCCATGGAGCGCGCCTCGAACCGGGTGCAGCGCAAATATGGGTTTGCCTGCAGTTCGGCCATGGATCAGCTTGACCGGATCGAGGCCAAGCTCGCGACATTCAAGGATCAGGAGGGCGCTGAAATCGCCTGCCTGCACATCTCTCAATGAGGATGGAGACGATGAAAGACACCCAGACCCCGCATATCCCCGTGGTGATCGTCGGCGGCGGGCAGGCAGGCCTGTCGACCGCCTACTGCCTCAAGAAGAAGGGGATCGAGAGCATCGTCTTCGAGCGGCACGAGAAGTTCCATTCGTGGCGCAACAGCCGCTGGGACAGCTTCTGCCTCGTCACCCCGAACTGGCAGTGCCGCCTGCCCGATTTCCACTATGAGCGCGAGTATGGCGGCACCGATCCCGACGGCTTTATGCTCAAGGACGAGATCACCGACTACGTCGACGCCTTTGCCGCGATGGCGCAGCCCGACCTGCGCGAGAACGTCGAAGTGACCCGCGTGGTGCCGCACGAGGCTGGCGGCTTCACCGTCGAGACCTCGATCGGCACATGGACCTGCGATCAGGTGGTGATCGCCACCGGCGGCTACGACACGCCGATCGAGCCGCCCTACGCCAGGAACCTCTCGCCTGAGGTCTTCCAGATGCACTCGGTCGACTACCGCAATGTCGACCAGTTCCCCGAGGGCGGCGTGCTCATCGTCGGCACCGGCCAGTCGGGCGTGCAGCTGATGGAGGATTTCTGCCGCGCCGGGCACGACGTGCATCTCGCTGTCGGCCCCGCGCCGCGCAGCCCGCGCAAGTATCGCGGCCGTGATGCCACCGACTGGCTTTATGACGCCGGGCACTATGCGATCACCATCGCCGAGCACCCCGACCCGGTGAAGGCGCTGACCCAGACCAACCACTACATGTCGGGCCGCGATGGCGGCAAAGAGATCGACCTGCGCCGCTTTCATGTCGAGCAAGGGGTCGAGCTTTATGGCTCTCTGGCGGATATGGACGAGACCACGGTCAAGTTCCTGCCCGACCTGACGAAGAACCTCGACGACGCCGATCGCTCCTACGTCGGCATCCGCACCCAGATCGACGCTTATATCGCGCGCGAAGGCATCGACGCGCCAGAAGAGCCGCCCTTCGAGAAGCTTTGGCAGCCGGAGGCGGAGCGCACCGAGATCGACCTCGCCGAGGCAGGCATCACCTCGGTGCTCTGGGCCATCGGCTTTCGCCCCGATTATGCGTGGATCGAGGCGGATGTCTTCGACGCCCGCGGCAAGCCCGTCTTTGACCGCGGCGTGACCGATCACCCGGGTCTGCATTTCATCGGCCTCGGCTGGCTGAACACTTGGGGCTCGGGGCGTTTCCTTGGCATCGAAGAAGACAGCCACCACCTCGCCGAGCAGATCGCCGCACAGTTGGCTGGCTTGGCGCAGCGGGTGGCGGGCTGATGCTGGACTCAGAAACCACAGGAGTGGGTGTGCTGACTCGTCAGCGGCTCGGGATGCAGCAGCTTTCACCGCACGGGCTATCCGAAACATGGGCGCTCGGCTTCTGCGGCGACATCCATTGGCAGATGCTTTCGGGGGCGTCGGGACAGGAGAGTTTCGGGTTTCGCGCGGCCGATGGCCTTCCGATCTACGCCGCCTTCTGCGCGACGCGGATCGATCTGACCCCCTCGCAGGGTCTACTGGGTGCCGATCTGACCATCCGATCGCGCCTTGCCAGCTTGGGTGGCACGCGCATTGGCTCGCGCCACGAGTTCCGGCAGGGCCGACAGGTGATAGGCTCGCTGCTGATGCTGTCGACTTTCGTCGCACATGACGAGACCGCCTCCAATCGCCGGATCGTGCGCGCGATGCCGGAGCGCGATTGCGTGCTGCCCGAGGCCGGGACCGCGTTGAAGGAGTTGGATGCGCGAGCCAGGAGCGTCTCGCGCACGCTGCGGGGGCAGCGGGTCGAGGAGGGAGTCGGGATCACGCCGAATCCGAGCTTGGATTTCAACGCTGTCGGGCTGCTCTACTTCGTCAGCTTCACCCGCCTTGTCGAAAGCACTGCGCAGACCGTTGACGGCGTCCGGGCCCGGGAAATCGTCTACCTGGGCAATCTCGATCAAGGCGAGACCGTCAAAGTTCTGCGCAGCGGTACCGAAGCTCTCGTGGCGCGCGAAGACGGCCACATAATCGCCCAGATCGCGGAGGTCAGATAGGAACGATGCCACCGCCGGGTCCGACAAGAACGGACCAAAGCAAATGGCCCTTACTTTCAGATTGGAAGTCCAGGTGACATTGTTCGCTGCATCTAACCCAGCCTCGAAAGATGGCCCTTTTGCCATGCCCGAGACGCTTCGCGTTGCTGCCATACAGTCCGAACCCGCCTGGTTCGACCTCTATGGAACGGTCGACAAGACCGTTGCCGTAGGCGCCGAAGCCGGCGCAAATGGTGCCCATGTAATCGGTTTCCCGAAGACTTGGATGCCCGGTTATCCTTCCCTCTGTGGTTTGGCGATGCGGCCTATCGGAAAGCGTTCATCGTATGCTGTCGGGCCACGTCAAGCACGCTTGGCAGCCCGCAACATCGCCGCGTCGAAGAAGCGGCCCGCAAAGTCGGTATCAGAGTGTCGCTGGGTGTCAGCGAGCGGGACGGCGACGATCTCTTCATGGGCATAGGGGTAATCAACCCGAATGGCGAAACTCTTGTGGTGCGCCGCAAGTCCAAGCCGTCCGGCCGCGAGTGGGATGTCTTTGCTTCTGGGCCGGGCTATGATGTGACAGTTGCCCAGACCCCGGCCGGAAACGTGGGCACCCTACGCAGCAACGAGAACCTGCGCCCGCTGATGAGGGCCGAGCTCTACCAACAAGACATCCAGATCCAATTCTCTTCTTGGCCGCACTTCGGGCTATTCCCAGGCCGGCGCGCCGTGAGTTACGTGCTGGCGGCCGGCGCGTCGGTGGCCATCGAGCGGGTAGCCAAATGCGTTATCATCGCCGCGACGCAGATTGCTTCGCAAGCTTACATCGACGAACTTCAGTTGCCGCCTGGCGCGGATGGCGCGGTTGCCGCAGGTTCTGGACCCAGCCGCATCTTTGAACCCGTGACGGGGGAGGTTATTGGCGGCCTTGCAGACCCGACTTTCGCGGGCTGATCTATGCCGACATCGGCAGAGGTGCGGTCTAGCGGCAACACGCCTACGACCCTGCTCCTGTGACAGTGACCAATACAAAAGCACCCTAGGTTGAGAAAGGCGAGGCTCTCCCCCTGCCATCCACGAAGCTCCTGATGAATCGGGGATAAAATCCCAGGGTGGCGCCGAGCGAGCGCCGCTTTGATCTCCATAGAAATCGACGGAAAGGCCTCGCTGCCGATCAGGTGTTACGTACGCATCGAGACTGAGCACCCATCACCACTGCGAACATTAGATTTATTGTATGGATATCCAAGCCTGAAGCGCGCTCAAGAAATGTTGAGCGCCCGACTCATTGCCCGAAAAAGTGCCGAAAATATATAGTATAATCATATACTTTGGGCACCCCGATAGCGAGCCGAAACAATTGCACGGATTATTATGCATACATTTTGACATCAATACTTCCTTGCGGAGAGGTCAATGTACGCATATCACGGCCCTATCTTGAAGGTGGCCTACTCACAACCACGCGTATGCTTGGCCGCCCTCGCCCGGCAAATGAGGAACGCGGGTTTCTCAGTGGATGCCGTACCAAACAGGAAGTGAAGGCAAACGATGATCTGGGTCCCCATCATGCTCGGTCTGTTCAAGTTCACCGTGCTAGGTGCAACCTTTGTCCTCTGCATCAGGTCGCAACGCGAGGGAGAGCGAGAGGACAGAGAACGAGAAGAAGCCAGACGGCAGAAGCAGCTCCTTGCCGAACCTGTCGCTCCCGCCTCAGACGAGGAATTGAAAGTCGCCGAATGAAGTCATGGGCTTGTCTTCCCTTTGACAAGACCACCGGCAATGGCAGCTGGAGAGGCTCTGCTCGGCCATCTTCATAGACTGACTCGTTATGCCGCGGCTGGACCTTCGACGTGCCTTTCGCCGACCTGAAGTAGGCCGCCCGACGGAAAATGCGGCTCCAAGCGCTGAGCATGGAGACCGACCCCTCGGCACCTTCACCCGACGAGGGGCCCAGCTCTATACGGAAGGCGTCGTGCGATTCTGGATCGCCAGCATCACTCGGACCCATCGCGACTTCTCATCAGACCGCGCACGGCCGGTTTGTCATAACTCTTTGACCCGATGGCGCTGGTTATTCCGGGATCGCAGCGAAAGACCACCGACACCTCTCATCACCAGCATAGCATGAATAAGGGGCCCGCCAGAGACGGGCCCAGTCCAGGATCAGTGGGTCAGGCCGCTGCCGCCCACGGCGAGAATGTTGTAGGGCACCCCCTCGACCGGGATCGTCGCTGTTTCTTCAAGGCTTGCGGGGTCGACCAGCCGCACCATTCCCTCAAACGGATCGGTGAGCGCGATGCGGTCCCCCGCCACGGCCAGGCGCGGACGTGGATCGCGCCAGTGCCCATCCATCGAGTAAGGCTGCGTGATGCGGGCCGACGCCTCGATTTGCGCCGAGAGCATGTTCAGCCGGCTCAGCGTGCCATCCTCGGTGAGGAGGTAGGCGTATTGCGGCTTGGCCGGATCAAGCACAAAATCGACACGGCGGAACGGCAGCTCGACGCGGGTAAAATAGGGCGCCGTGGTCGGGTCGATGATCACCACCGAGTCCCGGCCATAGTCGCCGAGGAAGATCTGCATCGCCGCCGAGCCGAGCAACGTGCCGGTCTTTTCCTCGGGGAAGCTCTCGGGATAGGGCAGCATGGTGAACTCCGCAGCTTCCCCGGCTTCGGTGACAGCGATCACCCCCTCCTTGCAGCCGGCCAGAAGGTAGCTTCCCGAGAACGCCTCGCCGTGCAGGTCGGTGCAGGTCTGGACCTCGCCGATCTGCGCGCCGTCGTCGTCATAGGCGGCAATGCCGACACGCGGTGGCGCGCTGTCTTCTTCCACTGGCGCGTCAGAGGCGACGGAACTGATGATCACCTCCCCCAGCGGCGCGGCAAAACCATGGTGCGCGCGGTTCTGCGTGAATTCCGTAGCCTCGAGCATACCACCCTGCAGCGCGCCTTCGCCGAGGAAAGAGACATAGCCGCCGCGGTCGAAGTTGATCGCGGACTCGTGGCCATGGGTCACCACGTGGAACGGCCGCGGCCCGGTCAGATGCGCGTCGAACGCCTTGGGGTCGCTGATCTCGATGTCAGCATGGTCGCCATGCCCCTCGAGCGCGATGCCGCTACGCAGGAAATCCACCCGATCGTTGTCGGATTGCACGGCGATGACAGCCTGCCCCGAGGGCGAGGCATAAAGCTTTGACGGCCCGGCAAACTCGAAGCTCCAGCGGCTTTCCGGCGCGTCGCGGTCGAGCGCCGTCACCTTGCCATCCGCCTGATCGGCAACGAAAAGCCGCCATGCGGTGCGGTCCTCGTCGGCGCTGGCCCCCTGCCCTGCGGCAAGCGCCAGCAGCGCCACGGCACCTTGTGCCATGCGTGTCCTCAGCATGATAGAAATCCTTCCTTGTGTCCTCAGGTTGCTGGGCGCTCCCGTGCCGTCTCCGGCGTCTGCCCATGAAATCCGGGTTGCGGGCGCCCTGCGGTCTCCTTATTGTGTAATGATATAACATTGCAATATAACAAACGGAGACTTTGATGCCTGCCAAGGATACGCGCCTGCCCGTCACCGTCCTGTCGGGATTTCTGGGAGCCGGGAAGACCACGCTGCTGAACGACGTGCTCAACAACCGCGAAGGCCGCCGCGTCGCGGTCATCGTCAACGACATGTCCGAGGTCAACATCGACGCCGATCTGGTGCGCGAGGGAGGCGCCGATCTGAGCCATACCGAAGAGAAGCTGGTCGAAATGAGCAACGGCTGCATCTGCTGCACCCTGCGCGACGATCTGCTGCTGGAGGTGCGCCGCCTCGCCGATGAGGGCCGCTTTGACTACCTGCTGATCGAGGGCACCGGCATCGCCGAGCCGCTGCCCGTGGCCGCGACCTTCGATTTCCGCGACGAGTTCGGCGAAAGCCTGTCGGACATCGCCCGGCTCGACACGATGGTCACCGTGGTCGACACGGTGAACCTGCTGAAGGACTATTCCAGCCACGACTTCATCCGCGACCGCGGCGAGAGCCTTGGCGACGAGGATGACCGCACATTGGTCGATCTTTTGGTCGACCAGATCGAGTTCGCCGATGTGGTGGTGCTCAACAAAGTCAGTGACGCGGGCCCCGAGCGGATGGATGCCGCGCGCAAGATCGTCGTCTCGCTCAACCCCGATGCGCAGATCGTCGAGACCGATTACGGCAAAGTCGCCTCTGATCGCATCATGGGCACCGGGCTTTTCGATTTCGACAAGGCGCATCTGCACCCGATGTGGGCCAAGGAGCTTTACGGCTTTGCCGACCACGTGCCCGAGACCGAGGAATACGGCGTCTCGTCCTTTGTCTACCGGGCGCGGCGGCCGTTCCACCCGCAGAAGATCCACGATGTTCTGAACGGAGACCTACCGGGCGTGATCCGCGCCAAGGGGCATTTCTGGATCGCCACCCGCCCCGATTGGTTGGCCGAATACTCGCTGGCCGGAGCGCTGAGCAGCGTCAAGCCGATGGGCATGTGGTGGGCCACGGTGCCGCAGGAGCGCTGGCCCGATCATCCGCAGGCGGTGGCCTATCTCAAGCAGCACTGGCGCGAGCCCTTTGGCGACCGGCGGCAGGAGCTGGTGTTCATCGGCTCCGGCATGGACAAGGCGGCGATCTGCACGGCGCTCGATGCCGCGCTGGTGGGGGACGAGGCCAGCTTCGCGCCACAGCAATGGCAGGACCTGTCCGACCCCTTCCCCGGCTGGCGGCGCGCGCCGCAGGCGGCGTGATGCTGGACCTCGCCAGAGGCGCAGCGGCCTGCGATGTGATCGAGGGCGGCTCGGTGGAGGTCCTGCGCGACCTGCACCGGCCCGGCTGCGCCGCCGCGATCTGGCAGCGCCGGCTGCCGCCGCTGTTCAGCCAGTGGCTCGACGCTTTACCCGACGGCTGCCTTCCCAGGCTGCGCTCCGGCGTTCCGCTGCACGGCGTAGCGAACCTAGTGCAAGATACCTGCCGCGCGGCCTTCAGCGGAGCGGACGCTGGGCAAGCGCTTCTGGCTGAGGACGTCGCCCGGCTCGCCGCCGAATTCTCGCGCATCGCCGGGAAGGATGCGCTGCAGATCCGACTCGACGTGGTGCGCGGCAATGCCTGTAGCAAGTTCCATGTGGACTACGTGCCCGCCCGGCTGCTCTGCACCTACCGCGGCGCGGGCACGCAATACGGGCTTGCCAGCGAGACGGGAGAGCCGGAGCAGGTGCAGCAGATGCAGGCGGGCTGGGTCGGCCTGTTCCGCGGGCGGCTCTGGCCCGGCGACCTGCCCTGCGGGCTGCTGCACCGCTCGCCGCCCATCGCCGGCAGCGGCGAGACCCGGCTACTGTTGGTGATCGACGCGGCGCAGGACTCCGACGACTGATCGCCACGGCCCCGCCGCCGTTCCAGGGCGGCGGGGCCCAACGTTGCAGCGACGGCAAGCCCGGCCTCAGTCGGTGCCGCAGCCGGTCTCCGAAAGGTTTGACGCAATTCCGCGCATCTGGGCATAGCGCTGCTCGAAATCCTGCGCGATGTCCTCGACGCAGATCGCGGCGAACTCGGCGAGCAGACGCTTTTCTGCCTCGAGCAGCGTGGCATCGAGCCGCGCATCCACCGCCTTTTCCACCAGGCATTCCGCTGGATCCGCCTCCGATCCGATGTTGAACAGCGGCGGCTGGCCCACGGCCTCATAGACATCGCGCAGGGTGATCTCGGCCAGCGGGCGGGCCAGTTGCCAGCCGCCGCCATGACCCTTTTCCGAGGTGACCAGCCCGCGTTCCCGCAGCCCCGCCATCATCCGGCGCACCACAACTGCATTGGTCGACAGCATGCGCGCGATCTGTTCAGAGGTCGCGCGGCCCACATGCCGGTCCATGTGAATGAGCACGTGAAGCATGCGGGACATGCGCAGATCGCGGGGCATCGGCGGGGTTCCTGTTGGTGGTGCCCCCTCCTATCAGGCATCACGCAACAATGAAAGTTTCATGTGTTGCTCGCCTCGTGAAAATCACGTAACACAACAAAGTACATTACAGGGTGCAACAAGGAACGGATCCCAATGGACTTCGACGTGATCATCGTCGGCGGCAGTTTCGCTGGCCTCTCCGCCGCCATGCAGCTGGCCCGCGCCCGCAAGGACGTTCTGGTGCTCGACACCGGCCAGCCGCGCAATCGCTTCGCCGCAACCTCGCACGGCTTTCCCGGGCAGGACGGGCAGACGCCCGCCGAGATCAAGGAGCAGCTGCAGGCAGAGCTTTGCGCCTACCCGACGGTCAGCGTGCGGCAGGCAGGGGCCCGCCGCGCCGAACGTACCGGCGCGGGATTCGCGCTTGCCCTCGACGACGGAAGCCGGGTGACGGGCCGGCGACTCGTGCTGGCTTACGGCATGCGCGACAGCCTGCCCGACCTGCCTGGCTTGCGGGATCGCTGGGGCGCCACCGTGCTGCATTGCCCCTATTGCCATGGCTACGAGCTTGATCAGCAGCCGGTCGGCGTTTTGGCGCTGAGTGAGCTGGCGGTGCATCAGGCGATGCTGTTGCCCGACTGGGGGCCGACCACGCTGTTCACGCAGGGCACGCTGACGCTCACGCCCGAGCAGCGCGCGGCGCTGCAGGCCCGTGATGCCAGCGTCGAGGACACCCCGGTCACCGAGCTTCTGGGGGATGCCCCCGCGCTGCGCGGCGTGCGCCTTGCCGATGGCCGTGAGGTTCCGCTGGCGGGGCTCTTCCTCGCCCCCCGCACGACCCCGGCTTGCGATCTGGCCGAACAGCTCGGCTGCGCTTTTGAGGACGGGCCGACCGGTCCCTATATCGCGGTCGACGCGATGAAGGCGACCTCGGTCCCCGGGGTCTTCGCCGCCGGAGACCTCGCAAGCTCGATGCCCAATGCGACGCTTGCCGCCGCCGCGGGGGTGCTTGCCGGCGGCTCGGCGCATCGCTCTCTGATCTTCGATCACGACCTCAGCAGCCAGAGCTGAGCGGCGCTGGCACCGGTCGAGGACAACGTGATCGTCCGGCTGAGCCCGGCTCAGCGCCGGCCCTTCAGCCCGGCGCTCGTGACCGACAGCATGAAGAGGATCGCCACCACGCAGACGATGGTCGGCCCGGTCGGTGTGTCGAGATGGTAGGATGCCTCGATCCCGCCGATCACCGAGCCGCCGGCGATCACCACCGCAAGGCCGGCCATCGCCTCGGGGGTACGGCTGAACGGGCGCGCGGTGGCGGCGGGGATGATCAGCATGGCGGTGATCAGCAGCGCTCCCACCACCTTGATCGCCACTGCCACGGTGATCGCCAGCGCCAGCGTCAGCACCAGTTGCTCGCGCCGCGGATCGACACCTTCGGCGCGGGCGAGATCGGGGTTGAGCGTGGCGGTCAGCAGCCCCGACCAGCGCCAGCCCACCAGCCCCAGCACCAGCGCCGCGCCGCCCCAGATCACCGCAAGGTCGGCGGGCATCACCGCGAGGATATCGCCGAAGAGATAGGCCATCAGATCAATCCTGATGCCGCTGAGGAAAGAGGCCGCCACCAGCCCGAAGGCCAGCGCCGAATGCGCCAGCACGCCCAGCATGGTGTCCATCGCAAAGCCGCGCCCGCTCAGCGACGAGACGGTGAAGGCCATGGCCAGCGCCACCGCCAGCACCCCCGCGAAGATCGACACCGAAAAGGTCAGCGACAGCGCCACGCCGAGGATCGCCGCATGCGCGGTGGCGTCGCCGAAATAGGCCATGCGGCGCCAGACCACGAAGCAGCCCAGCGGCGCCGCCGCCAGTGCAAGCCCAAGGCCCGCCAGCACGGCGCGCAGGATGAAATCGTCAAGCATGGTGTTCACTAGGGTCATTCCGCCGCCTCTTGTGGCACCCGGTCATGCCGGTGGTCGTGGTGATGGGTGTAAAGCGCCAAGGCACCGCCTGTGCCCTCGCCGAAGAGCGCGCGATATTCGGGGGCCGAGGCGACATGCTGCGGCGCGCCCTGGCAGCAGACATGACCGTTCAGACAGATGACACGGTCACTGGCGCTCATCACCACGTGCAGGTCGTGGCTGACCATCAGCACGCCGCAACCGCGGCTCTGCCGGACCTCTTCGATCTGGCGGTAGAAAGCCGCGACGCCCGGCTGGTCGAGCCCTTGTGTGGCCTCGTCCAGCACCAGCAGATTGGGCTCGGCCAGCAGCGCGCGGGCCAGCATCACCCGCTGCAACTGTCCGCCCGATAGAGCGCTGATCTGCCGCCGCGACAGCCCCGCGACCCCGGCCTCGGCCAGCGCCTGTTCGATCTGCCCGGCGCTTACCTTGCGGCGAAGCCCCAGCAGCCGGGCGACGGTCATCGGCAGCGTCGGGTCGAGCGCCAGCCGCTGCGGCACATAGCCAATGCGCAGCCCCGGCGCGGTGGTGATCCGGCCATCGCTCGGCGCAAGCGAGCCGATCAGCAGGCGTAGCAGGGTCGATTTGCCCGAGCCGTTCGGCCCGACGATGGTGACGATCTCGCCCGCCGCCATCTGCATCGAAACATTGGAAAGGATCCGGCTTTCCCCCAGCCGCAGGCTGACGCCGGTAAATTCGAAAAGAGTCATTGCCTAGCCTCTGCCTCGATGCAGGCCGGGCAGACCCCGATGGCTTCGACAACCGTCTGCTCGATCCGGAACCCGGCATCGCGCGCGGCTGCGCCGAGCAGCCCCTTGGAGGGGGCCGAGGTCGCCTCGGCCACAGAGTCGCAAACCCGGCAGATCATGAAGGCGGGAAAATGGCTCTCGCAGGGATGCGTGCAGGCGACATAGGCATTCAGCCGCTCGACCCGATGCGCAAAGCCATGGGTCACCAGAAAATCGAGCGCCCGGTAGGCCACCGGCGGCTGCGATCCCCGGCCCTCGCGCTTCAGCCGGTCCAGGATCTCATAGGCACCGAGCGCCTTGTGCTCATCCAAAAGGATTTCGAGCACCCGACGCCGGGCCGCCGTGAACTGAAGACGCTTGTCCGCGCAGTAAATCTCTGCGGCGGCCACCCTCTCTGCGACGCAGGCGTCATGATCATGATCGGTGAATCCGACGGCTCTCATCTCGCTCTCCAAATTATGTGGGTTGCTATGTAATAACATTACATCTACGAGTCCAGCGCATGTTACAACATAACGTGGAGTTCCCCATGTCCAGAAAACTGATCCTCGGCACCGTGTCCGCCTTCGGTCTCGCCAGCGCCGTTGCCGCCGAGGTGCCCTCGGTTGCCGCGGATATCCCGCCTGTTCACTCTCTCGTGTCGATTGTGATGGATGGGGTCGGCACGCCCGACCTTCTGGTACAGCCCGGCGCGTCTCCGCATGGCTATTCGCTGCGCCCCTCCGAGGCCGAAGCCCTCGAGCGGGCCGACGCGGTGTTCTGGATCGGCGAGGGGCTGGAACCTTGGCTGGAAGGCTCAATCGACGCTCTGGCCGAGGATGCCCATGTGGTCGAACTGGCGGAAACCGATGGCACCACCGAGCTGGAATTCCGCGAAGGCGCGACCTTCGAGGCGCACAGCCATGATCACGGCGCGCACGAGGAACACGAGCACGAAGAGCACGCGGGCGATCATGATCACGACGAGCATGACCATGAGGGCCACGACGACGATCATGATCACGACGAGGCGCATGATCACGACGAGCACGATCATGACGCGCATGGCCATGACCACCACGGCCACGACCCGCACGCTTGGCTCGACCCGGAGAACGCGCGCGTCTGGCTCGACGTGATCGCAGCGGAACTGTCAGAGCTGGATCCGGAAAACGCCGCCACCTATCGCGCGAATGCCGACGCCGGAAAGGCCGACATCGAAACGCTGATCGGCGAGATCTCGGCGCAGCTCGAGCCGGTGCGCGGCAAGAACTTCATCGTGTTCCACGACGCCTACCACTATTTCGAGAACCGTTTCGAATTCCCGGCAAGCGGTTCGATCTCGATCGGTGATGCATCGGACCCCAGCCCGGCCCGGATCGAGGAGATCCAGGATAAGGTGGCAGAGCTGGGCGTCACATGTGCCTTCACCGAACCGCAGTTCAATGGCGATCTTGTCGCCACCGTCTTCCGCGGCAGCGACGCAAAGACCGGCGTGATGGACCCGCTGGGCGCGGATCTGGAGCCGGGCAAGGACCTCTACCCGCAGCTTCTGCGCAACCTTGCAAACAGCCTGACCGGCTGCCTCGGCTGACATCGCCAAAGGGCGCCGTGCCACGCGGCGCCCTTTCAAGCCTCAGCACCATGCCAAAGGAAGACCGATGCTTGAATTCTCCCCCCGCCTCACTGTCGAACAGGTCGAGGAAGGTTCCGATCTAGCGCCAAAATTCGATGCAAACGGGCTGATCCCCGTCGTCACCACCGATGCCGACACCGGCGAGGTGCTGATGATGGGCGTGATGACCCCAGAGGCGCTCAGCCGCAGCGTCGAAACCGCCGAGGCGCATTATTGGAGCCGCTCGCGCCAGTGCCTGTGGCACAAGGGGGCGACCAGTGGTTTGGTGCAGCGGATCGTGGAATTGCGCATCGACGACGATCAGGATGCCGTCTGGTTGCGCGTGCGGACCGAGGGCGGCGCAAACTGCCACGTCGGATATCGCTCGTGCTTTTACCGCAGCGTGCCGCTCGGGACCGCGGATGCAGGCACCCTGGACTTTACCGAAAGCGAAAAGGTCTTCGACCCGCTCGAGGTCTATGGCGATGTGCCCAACCCTACCCAACTCTGAGGGCGACGCACATTGGATGCGCCGCGCGCTCGCGCTGGCGCGGGGCGCGCGCGGGCGGGTCTGGCCGAACCCGCCGGTGGGCTGCGTTCTGGTGCGCGGCGACAAGATCGCTGCCGAGGCCGAAACCCAGCCCGGCGGCCGATCCCACGCCGAACGCCTTGCGCTCACCCGCGCCGGGCTCCGCGCGCAGGGAACAACCCTTTATGTGACACTTGAACCCTGCAGCCATTGGGGCCGAACACCGCCCTGCGCCGACGCGATCATCGCGGCGGGTGTGACGCGGGTTGTGGCCGCACTCCGGGATCCGGATCCGCGCGTCGACGGAAAGGGATTTGCCCGGCTGCGCGCGGCAGGGATCGCTGTCGACATCGGGCTTGGCGCTCAGGACGCGCGCGAGATCATGGCGGGGTTTCTGCATCAAGTCCGGACCGGCGCGCCGATGCTGCGCGCTGCCGCGGTCGTGCGTCAACTGGTCTGAACATATCCTGCGCGACGCCGGTGGCGCATTGCATCACGAAGGAAATGGCGGCTCCGGTGCTTTAGCATCACTTTGATATGACGCGAAAAACCACCCCAATTGTGCAAACACCCACCAGAAATACGCCAGCTATCACCTTCTTGTGGCGGATCGTCGGATTTGCAAACGACTCGAGTTCCGGGAGGTTGAGCGAACAAAATCTCTTCTACGCCATTATTGGTTGACAGCCCCTAAACCGCCCTGCGACCTATCCCACCAGTCCTGCCATTTCAAGAGTGCGCTGCACCGACAAGCGTTGAAGCGGAACTCTCCCAACTGCCCGGCAACATCAGTCCGACATACGGCAGCTTCAGCAGAATGGGCACGGCAATGAGCCAGCATGTCAGCATGCCCCACTTGTCGACTCAGGGCAGCTTTACATGATCGCCGGCAGCAGAATAGCGTACTCGTCGTTTTGTCGTTGATCTTCCTCGGTAGCCGAGGAAGCCGTCAAGCAATTCGGCGTGCCAGATTTTTTTATAATGGCGGCACCTTTTTCAGAATTGGCGTGACCTCGATAAACCACTTCACGAGACCGGAATTGGCGAATGCGACATCCTGATTATGGGTACGTTCATTGGAACCTGCACAACGGCAAAACAATGGTACAGCGCGCCGCTTCGTCAGGCCTATGTGGCGTGCGAGGTGAAATGGCGTAGAAAAGACTTGCTTGCAAAGGCTTGCACCCGGCACGCAAAGCTTCGAAAACTGGCGCACCAGCGGCGCAGAAGGCCGAGCCACAGCGAAAAGCGGAGTATGAATGGTCAAGAGCCCGGAACGGCAGCGTGGCGTCCAATCGGTGGACATGGCGATCCGCCTTCTCGAGATCGTTCGGAAGGAAAGCCAGCCGATGATGCTGCGCGACATTGCCGTCAGCGCGGGTATCACCTCTGCGCAGGCACATACCTATATGAGTTCTCTAAAGAAGTTCGGGATGATCGAGCAACTCGGCGACGCAGGGCGCTACGCGCTTTCGGACGCGACACTGACGTTTGCGCGGCACGTGATCCGGAACGATGCAACGCTCAACGCCAACATCAATGTCGCGCGCAGCCTGTCTGCCGAGATCCAGGAAATGGTCACCGTGGATTGCCTTGTCCAAGAGCAGCCGACAGTGATCTTCGCAGTACAGGGCCCGCGCACCCCCAGTCTCAGCCTGAGACCCGGCACCCGAAGCCGGATTGGCAACAGCGCAGCAGCACGCATTTTCGATGCTTGGAGCGATACCCCAGAGATGAACCCGAACCTTAGCCGGATCATCCGAGCGAGCGGATACGCGCATGCCGAAGGCACCCCGGTCCCCCATCTTGCATCCCTTGCCGCCCCGGTGTTCCGCGAAGGCGCGCTAGTCGCATCGATCTCGGTCATCGGGTTTCCCGACGCCATGGCGCCGGAGCCGGAACGGCCGGTTCTGCGGGCCTTGCTGGCTGCGGTATCCTCTCTTGGAGGTTCGTCGGCATGAGCGACGCGACTGAAAAGGAAGGGCGTGGCGTTCGCGCCGTCGAGACCGGGCTCTCGCTTCTGGGGCTCTTTTTGGATAGCGATGGCCCGCTCAGCGCCGCAGATTTGGCCTTGCGCTCTGGCCTCAGCAAGGCGCAGGTCCATGCCTACCTGGTTAGCCTGCAACGTGGGAACATGGTGGTCCGTGATCCGCAGACGGGACGCTACGCGATCGGCCCTTTCAGTCTTGAACTTGGCATGTCACGTCTGCTTACTCTCGACCCGCAGATCACTGCTTCGGAAGAAGCTCTTAAGGTTGCCCGCAAGCTTGGACAGTCGATTTCCATCGCGGTCTGGGGGCGCTATGGCCCCGTGGTGACAGCCGTTGTTCAGGCCAATGACCAGCTCCTCAACTCGGCTCAACCAGGTACGGTCTATTCAGTGACCGGCACGGCAACTGGCCGGCTCTTTGCCGCGCTGACGAACGAAGCAGAAGCCCGTGAGATCGCTAAACTGCAGATGGCCGAGGTCACACCGCCGAGATACGTTGGAGCCTGCCCGCCTTTCGACGAAATCCACGAGCCACTGGAGACCGTCCGGCGCACTGGTGTCTCGATCACCTACTCCTTCCCGCAGCCAGGTGTCACTGCCATCTCCGCACCGGTATACAACTTCTCGGACGAGCTTGAACTTGCCGTAACAATGATCGGCCCTGCCGAGGAGATCGACATCTCGCTGGAGGGCAACCATGTGGCTCCGCTGCGCGCGCTCGCCGCGACCATCTCCAGAAAGCTCGGATTCATCGGAAAAGCATCCGGCGCCTGATCGTCTCCTCCCCTTCCCTGCACATCTCGTGGGCATCCAGAGCAAGGGCTGCGGCGGAACACGCACGAATTCCAAGTTATCTCTAATAAGCAAAGCATTTCGCTATATACATACATCACTTCGGCCTAGCCGGGGCGATTTCGTACCCCATTCGACTTCAAGGAGCTCGCATGCATACCATCAAGATGTCCGCCGCCGCACTTGAGCGCGGCAAGAAGAACCGAGGCGGTCGCGACCATGCCTTCGAGACGTTCGACCCCGCCCGTACGGCCCATGTGATTGTCGATCTGCAAAATGGCTTCATGGAAGAGGGTGCTGTTTCCGAGATCCCCGTAGCGCGCGACATCGTCCCGAATGTGAACGCCCTTTCCCAAGCAATCCGGGCGGCCGGAGGTACGAACATTTTCCTTCGCTACACCTACGATCCGAATGAGAAGATCGCCTGGACCAGCTGGTACGGCGATATGCTTGGCACACCTTTCTCGGAAGGTCTCAGGAAAGGCTTCGCCGCCGGTGAGCACGACCATGCGCTCTGGCCAGAGCTTGACGTTGCCGAAGGCGAGCCCGTGCTCGACAAAACCCGTTTCAGCGGTTTCACTCAGGGCACCTGTGATCTGCACAAAGTGCTGCAGGAACTTGACGTGGATACCGTGCTGATCACCGGAACGGTGACCAACTGCTGCTCGGAGGCGACCGCGCGCGACGCGCAGCAGCTGAGCTATAAGGTGATCTTCCTGTCCGACGGAAATGCTGCGCTCAACGACGACGAGCACAATGGCACGCTCGACAGCCTCTATCCGGTCTTCGCCGATGTCCGCACCACCAAGGAGGTGATCGGACTGTTGAATGCCGGAGCAGCGACTCGCACGGCCGCCGAGTGACAACTCGAGCCGAAGGGCCCATGCCCGAGGACCCCAGACGTCACTAGAAAGACCCCGGCATGGTGATCACGCCGGGGTCTCAATGCTCTTGGGCTCTACGAGTCAGGCCGCGAAGCCCATAAACTCACTCACCGCCCGGCTGTCGGTCAGCTGGTCTTTGGGAATCTGTCGATCCAGCACACCGTTCGAGATGGTATAGACACGATCCGAAAGGCCTGTGATGAAATCGAGGTTTTGCTCGACCAGAACGATGGTGATGTCCGTGTTGCGGGTCAGGGCCTGCAGAGTCTCCGAGATCTCGTCGATGATCGACGGCTGTATCCCTTCGGTCGGCTCGTCCAGCAGCATCAGCCGCGGCTTTCGGCACAGGCACCGGGCCAGCGCGAGCAGTTGCTGCTCGCCCCCCGACAGAGCACCGCCACTACGATCAAGCAGGCGGGTCAGACGCGGAAAGATCGTGAGGATTTCCTCGATCACTGTGTCTGCATCCTTCTGACCCGCGATCCCGCTCTCAAGGTTCTCGCGCACCGAAAGGGTCGGAAAGATCATTCGGCCTTGCGGCACAAGCCCCAAACCCATCCGCGCCCGAGCGTTGACCGGCAGGGCATTCAGCTTTTGCCCGTCGAAGACAATATCCCCGCTGGTCACCTTCACGAAGCCCATGAGCGCACGCAGCAGGGTCGTCTTGCCCATGCCGTTGTGGCCCAGCACCCCGACGACCTCGCCCGGCGCAACGGTCATGTCGACCTGGTGCAAGGCCGGCACCGCGCCGTAAGCGGCCTTAAGATTGCGAACTTCAAGCAGCGACATCGGCCTGTTTCCCCAAGTAGATTTCTTGAACGGCACGGTCGGACATGATCTCGTCGATCATCGCCTCACGGAAAATCGCGCCTCGGTTGAAGACGGTAGTGAATTTGGCGATGCGGCGGATGAAGGCCATGTCGTGTTCGACCACCACGACCGCGGCGCGCCGAGAAGTTTCGAGCACGAGATCGGCCAAACGGTCTCGCTCGTCGCCGGCCATGCCGGCCGCCGGCTCATCGAGCAACACCAGCCGCGGCTCGCCCGCCAGCACAGTTGCTAGCTCCACCAGTTGCCGCTGGCCATGCGCCAGTAGCCCGACTTCGCGCCGGGCGAGATGGGCGATGCCGCATTTCTCCAGCATCTCTTCGGCCTTCTCTTTTGCCATCGGGCGCAAGTGCTTGCGACGCGCCGACATACGCACGTTCTCATAGGCCGATAGCCCGTCGAAAAGGTTCGGCACCTGTGTCTTGATGCCGACACCCATTCCGACGATCGCATGGGTTTCCCAGCCGGTGATGTCCTGCCCGTCGAACCGGACCCTTCCGGACGTGGGAGTCAACTGGCCGGTCAGGCACTTGAAGAACGTCGACTTGCCGGCACCATTTGGACCCAGAAGGCAGCGCAGCTCGCCCTCGCGCAGGCTGAAATCGACATTGTCTACGGCGGTCACCCCGCCGAACTGCATGACGAGCTTCTCGGTGGTGAGGATCGGACGAAGATCAGACATCGGGAGCTACCTTTCCGGGGGTTCCTGAGCGCCGCACCGAGCCCCGTACGCGCAGCGCAGCGATGCCATCGCGAAGCGTCGGAAGCCCGCCCTTGGGCACCAGAAGGACGAGGACCATCATGATCCCGCCAAGGATGAAGTTGTTGTTGAGAATGTGCATCTCGCCCAACTTCAGCGACAGGTACTGCAGCAGCACCACCGCGACGATCGGCCCCGCCAGCGTTCCGACACCCCCGGCCATGGTCCAAATCAGTGCCTTGGCCGACATCTCCAGCGAGAAGACATTGGGATCGATGAAGGTCTGGTACGTGGCCCACATACCTCCTGCCATCCCGGCAATGCCTGCGCCGAGCGCGAACATGATCACCTTGTGCCGGCGCACGTCGTAGCCCAGCAACGCGGCCCGGGTCTCATTTTCGCGAATTCCCATCGAAATGCGCCCGAAGTCCGAGGCAATGAGGATCCGCAGCAGCACGTAGAGTAGTGTCAGGATGGCCATGAAGACCTGAAACATCTGTCCCGGGTCGAGCCAAGCCTGCGCGTCGCCTGGCACGTTCAGCACCGGCACTGAGGGGATGCCGTTGAACCCGCCGAGGCGCGCGTCGCCGATAGCGTATTCAGGGCCGGCCGTATGGTTGATTAGCTTCCAGAAGATCAGCGTGACTACCATGGTCACGACGCCCATGTAGACGTCCGACAATTTGCCGTAGAACATGAAGTAGCCGAGTGCCGCACCGAAGATGGCTGGGATGGCGAAGGCCAGCACGAAGGGAAAGGTCGTCTCGCCCATGTTGATCGCCGCGACCGAGAAGGTGTAGGCGCCCAGCCCGAAGAAGGCAGCCTGCCCGAAGCTCAGGATTCCGCCGAACCCCCAGATGTAAGCCAGCGAGAGCACATAGACCGAAAGCACCACGTATTGCGTGATCTGCATGATCTGGAAGAGGTCCCAGAAGAGAGGCCCTAGGAACAGAAGCACAAGGCCCAGAGCTGTCATGAACCAAAAGCCCGGATCCGTGCGGAGAGAGGTTTCCATTTGATGACTCCTTTGGAACGGCGGGTCAGAGGGATTTTCGGAAGATGCGCCCGGTGATGCCCTGCGGCAGCAAGCGCAGCAGGATTAGCGCGGCCAGCAGCAGCGCCGCATCGCCATAGACGGGCCCGGTAGCGAAGGTCACGCCCTGGCTGATCGTGCCAAGAAGTGTGCCCGCCGACAGCGTCCCGGCAATCATTGAGGCACCGCCGGTGATAACGGTGATGAAACTCTGGGCGACGAAATTCACGCCCATTGAGGGGGCCACGCCGGTCAAGGGAGCCAGCAGACCGCCCGCCAGACCCGTCACTGCCGATCCCAAGCCGAAGGTCGCCATGTAGACCCAGCTCGTGCGCACGCCCAGCGTCTCGGCCATGTCCGGATTCTGCATCGTTGCGCGCGCGATCAGCCCTGCCGAGGTAAACCGCAGCACCAACCAGATCGCCATCATCATCGCCACCGCAATGCCAATGAGCAGAAGGTTATAGCCGGGCACCTGGTAGGCCCCGATCGAAAGGCTGCCGAGCGGCGTCGACACGCCCTGCACAGTATTGCCGAAGACCATGGTCACCCCGCCAATCATCAGCAAGCTCAGGCCCCATGTGGCGAGCAGGCTGTCGATGATGCGACCGTAAAGGTGCCGGATCACCAGACGTTCGACGATAATGCCGAAGACGCCAACGACCAGCGGTGCAAGGACACCCATGGAGATCCATAGCGGCACCCCGGCGTTGTGCGACATGATGGTGATGTATCCTCCCAGCATCAGGAACTCGCCGTGGGCGAAGTTAATGACCTTCATCATCCCGAAGATGATGGCCAGCCCCGCGGCGAGGATCACGAGCCAGGAGATGGCGCGTAGGATTTCGAGGAAGACAATTATAGTGTAGTCCATTTGGCGCTCCGTGTTCGGATTGGCCGGACCGGCCCGCCGCGATTTGCGGCAGACCAGCTCAGTTTACTCAGAGGCTGATCTCGTGATGGACGTTGGCATCCGGCGTTTCCTGCAGGTTGCAGACCATCTGCGTATCGGTCGGCTGCACCGCTTCGAATTTTTGCTGGATATCCATTTTCTGATCCCTGAGCTCGGCGATGTAGACGTCGCGCACAGCGTGGTGGGTCAGCGGGTCGATGGCTACATTTCCCGCGGGCAGCAAATAGGACTTGCCGGTTTCGATCACCTCGAGAATTGCGTCCCGGTCCGTCGAGCCCGCTTCTTTGACCGCGTCGGCCCAGATCATCACTGCCTCGTAAGTAACTTCCGACGTCTCACCCAGCACAGGCGGATTGTCCGGATAGAAAGCCTTAATACCTTCACGGAATTCGGCATTCTTCTCGTTTTCGACAGTCTCATAGTAGCCGAAGGCAGTGAGGATTCCGTTGCCCTCTTCCGGCGTCAGCATGACGTTCTCGGTGCCGTTGCCGCCGAAGCTGGTAGAGGCGATCGGGATCTCGCCCTTCATCCCGGAGGCGACCCACTGGCGGTAAAAGCCCAAATGCGCGGTTCCGACAAGCACCGACATCACCATGTCAGGCTTGGCCGCCTGAATCTTCGAGATCGTCGAGCCAAACTGTGTGGTGTCGAGGGGGAAGAACTCGGTCTCGATCAACTCGCCGCCGTTCTCTTCCACGTAGCGCTTAATCCATGCCGCGGTGATGTGACCGTAGTTGTAGTCAGCGGCGACAGTATAGACCTTCTTACCCCAGAGGTTCATCGCGTTGGGAATGAGCTGCGCCACAGTCTGGGCCGGAGTGGTACCCAGCGTGATTTCGTTTCGGTCGCAGACACCGCCTTCGTAGAGGCAGCTGTAAAAATAGGGCGTCTGGTAGCGATGGAAGATCGGGCGGATGGTCTCGCGACTAGCCGAGGTGATGCCACCGAAAACTGCCGTCACCTTGTCACGCAGCGCAAGCTGGGTCGCGTATTGCGAATAGAGCGACATGTTCGACTGCGGATCGTAAGTGACCGCCTCGACCTGACGGCCGAGAAGACCGCCCGCCTCGTTGATCTGCGCCACCGCGTATTGCATCGCCTGGTTCATAGGAATGCCGCTGGAGTCGATCGCGCCCGACAGATCGTGAAGGCCACCGATGCGGATCACGTCGTCCTGCGCGCGCAGGATCGTAGGCGCAGAAAGCGTGGCGGTAAGCGCCGCGGAAGTCTGGAGAAAGGTCCGTCTGGAGAAAGTCATGTGAAGATCCCTGTTGCTGCTTCTCGTCGAGTTTCCGAGATGGTCGGGATAAATGAAATCGGTTTTGACAATTTAATATGTCATTTACGGACATAAAATATTTGGTGCCGCATTTTGGCGCAAGAACCGGGCCCAGAGCTGATGAGTGTTCAAGTCCGACGAGCACCTTTGTCGATCTTGCGCTGGAGCGACCCGCTTAGGCCGCCTCACTTGAAGAACCGGAGCCGTTGAAACTGCCTACGGGAATCATCGATCCCCTCGGCGTAAAATCCAAAGGCCCCGCCACTACGCCGGGACCTTTGCAGTCATCTCAAAGATTCAAAGCACCCCGGCGAAAGCTCGGCTTCGATGCGCGCGGCCATGGCCAGAAGCTGCCGGTCGCACCCGATCGGCGCCTCCAGCATCAGGCCGACAGGGAGCCCGTCTGCGTCGAAGCCTGCCGGAAGCGTGAGCGAGGGGGTTCCGGCGATTGTGGCCAGGGAGGTGTTCTGCACGACCACTGGGAGCGTGGGTCGCAATTCGCCCCTGACCTTGATCTGAGAATAGTCCTCGACCTTGGGTGGTTGTACAGGCGAGGTGGGCGCAGCGATCAGGTCGATTTCGTACTGCGTAAACAGGGCGCCGATGCACGCCTGCAAGGCCGAGCGGCCCTTGCGCACGAGATCGCGGTAGATGACGGCGCCGTCGGACGCGGCGGCCTCCATGGTGGCGAAGATCTCGACAACGTCCGGGCTGGCAAGCCCCTCGCGGAATTCCTGTAGGGTGATTTCGAGCTTGTCCGTGCAAAATTCCCGCCACCACGTCAACGCCTCAGTTTGCGCCGTTGGGGCATCGAACCGGCTCTGAATTTCCTCGTAGCCGAGTGCCGGAAGCGGTACGATCTCGACCGTGCCACCGGAAACGAGCTCTTCCAGCGCCGCGCGGAATCGGTCTTCGGTCGCTGGGCAATAGCCAGGCAACGCATCCGCCGGCAGACCGAGGCGCAGCGGGCGCCTCGGAACGGTAATATCGGCGGCATCATCGGGGCAGATCACGGCGTCGATTTCCGAGATATCACTGACCGAGTTAGCAAGCACACCAATTGTGTCGCGCATCCAGGAAATCGCGATGACGCCATCTGTTGAATAGCGTCCGGTCGAGGGACGCAGGCCGACGGTTCCGCAGAAGGCCGCCGGAATGCGGACCGACGCACCCGTATCCGTGCCGAGCGCCACTGGGACCAACCCGGCCGCAACCGCTGCCCCCGAGCCGCCCGAGGAGCCCCCTGCCGTCCTCCCCGCGTCGAAAGGGTTGATCACCCGCCCGTAAGCAGCGTTGTCCGATGTAATGCCGAAGGCCAGCTCATGCATGTTCAATTTCGCCGGAACCCAGGCTCCCGCCGCTTTCAGCCGGGCCACCACCGGCGCGTCTGCGCCCGGACGAAAGTTCTTGAGCGCGGGTGAAGCGCCCGTGGTCGCGAAACCAAGAACGTCGACGTTGTCTTTCACAGCGATCGGAAGGCCGGCCAACTGTCCGGTCAACCCTTCGGGCACACGGTAGTCCACCTGAGTTGTCGCGTTCAGAGGATTGCCCACGGCAATGGCACCAAGGCGGTCCGCGAGCCCAGCCGCGCCGGAGCGGGAAATCTCGCGGCGGGCTTCATCGATGGTCATCCGATTGGCACATACATCTTTCATATCGTGTCCTCGCGATAGGCACGGCGCGTCGCGTCGCCCCCAGGGAACGCGCCATGCAAAAAGTTATGGGGTGTTCCGAAAGCGTTTCTCACAAGCGGCGAGAAAGCGTCCCGGCGGGCATTCTTGCAATGAACTTAGCAAGAGGCCCGGCGTACGCTTTACCCTATCGGCCAAAACGATTGACCAGATGCGCCGATCAGAAGGTCTTCCAGTCGCCCGACTGCTCAAATGCGTGGGCGGCGCGGTAGATGGTCTCCTCGTCAAAGTGCCGCCCCACCAGCATCATCCCCACCGGCAGCCCCTCCGACAGGCCGCAGGGCACGGACATGGCCGGGTGGTGGGTAATGTCGAAGGGACAGGTGATGCCGACCATCTCATGCGCGCGATCGAGGATTTCAGCCAGCGGCGCATCCGGTTCCGGCATTTTCTTCGAAGTGACGGCTGTTGTGGGCATCAGAAGAAGATCTACCTCGGCCAACTTAGCGTCATAGGCTGCGCGAAGACGGCGGCTGATGTTCATCGCCTTGCCGTAGAACCGCGTGCCGTAGGTGTCGGTGATGTAGCGGCCTGCGAGAAGGGCGATCTTGGCGGTGGGTGATAGGTCATTCGCCGTGCGGCGCCAGCCACGGTAATGATCCATCATCGAAACCGCGTATAGATCTCGCCGCGAAGCGCCATAGCCGTCGCCCTCGAACATCGTCATGAACGAACCCTCGGTCACGATCGGCTCGAAGATGGCGCCCGCAATCTTGTGCATTGGCACCGAGACCTCGATCACCTCGGCTCCCAGCGCCTCGAGCCGCTTAGCCGCGGCGCGGACCTTCTCGTTGACGTCGGGATCGGCGAAACGGTCCTCGAAGCCCTCCTTGAGGACACCGATCTTCATCCCCCGGATGTCGCCGGTCAGCGCCTTGGTATACTCGCGCACGTCAGGTGCCTTTATCCGCGGATCATAGCCGTCGTCACCAGCGATGACTTCGAGCAGCAGCGCGTTGTCCTCGACCGTGGCGGTCATCGGGCCGGCATGGTCGATCTCGATCTCGATCGGCATGATCCCGGTATAGGGCACCAGTCCGTGGGTCGGCTTCATGCCGTAGATGCCGCAGAAGGACGCAGGCATGCGGATCGAGCCGCCCTGATCGCATCCGACAGACATGTCGACCTCGCCGGTCGCCACGGTGACCGCGGATCCCGAGGAGGAGCCCCCCGCCGAGTAGCCGTGCCGCCAAGGATTGTGAACCGGACCTGTGGCATTGGTGAAGGAGCTTCCGGTCATGCACAGCAGCTCGCAATGCGCCTTACCGAGGATCTCGCCGCCCGCGTCGAGGATGCGGGTCACAATCGTCGCGTCGAACTCCGGTACATAACCTTCGAGCTGCGGCGTGCCGTTCATCATCGGGACACCGGCCAGCATGATGTTGTCCTTGAGCGAAACCTTCTTGCCCGTCAGCTTACCGCTTGCCGCACCTTTCACAGAGGTCTTCCAGTACCAGGCATTATGCGGGTTATCCTCGGGCAACGGTCGATGCCCGGGCGTGCGCGGATACTGCACCTCTGGCACTTCGTCTGGCATCCGGGACACCACCTCATAGGAGGACAGTCTTGCGGCGATCGCAGCCTGGTATTCCTCAAGTTCAGCGTCGGTAAAGGCGATCCCGTAGTGGGCCGCAGTGGCTCTCAGCTCGTCTTTTGTCGGCGCATGTACGGCCATTCTCGATCCTCGGGTCGTCGTTGCGTTGCCGAGAGGCTACTGCGCGCCTGAACGCCCGGCTTTGCTCGGTGTGCCAAAAGACATGTATAGTCTGGCCAAACAGGTCGCCGCCGGCCGGACCGCAGACGGCCTGCCCCCCTAGCGGCATGGCCCGGCGGAAAGCGGGCTGACGCACCTCCAGCAGCCAGTCTCGCCGCGAGACCTGCGTCGCCACGGCGACGGCCGCAAATCGCGCGACCGTCCCGATACAGCCGGGCGGTCCGAGGACGGAACCGCCCCCTTGGATCAGCCGATTTCAACGCCGATTTTGCCACGGATCCCGCCCTCTTCCAGCGCGGCCTGCGCCGCAGGGACTTCGGCAAGCGGACACCACTGCGCCACGTGGCTCTTCAGGGTGCCTGCCGCGACCTCCGCGGCGATACGAAGGAGATCGTCCTGGCGGGACTCCGCAATGAAGAACTTCGCAACCTTTGCCTTCTTTTCGCGCGCGCTTTCGGCGTCTGGCGCTGCCACGGCGGAGATCAGCCGGCCACCCTCTTTGAGAATTCGCCAAGAGCGTTGCTGAGTCTCACCACCGATCAAGTCAAGTACCAGATCGACGTCAGCCAGAACCTCGTCGAACTCCTCTGTATCATAGGCAACCACACGCTCCGCGCCCTGCGCGCTGAGGAAGTCCTTGTTTCGCTCGGACGCCGTCGCGATCACCTTCGCACCCGCGCGCGCCGCCATCTGAACCGCATAGTGCCCGACGCCCCCCGAGCCACCATGGATCAGAACGGTCTCGCCCGCTTGCAGTCCGCCCTGACGGAAGAGCCCCTGCCACGCCGTAAGCGCGGCGATCGGGAGAAGTGCAGCCTCGCGCGGTGTCAGCCCGTCGGGCACCTCGGCGACCTCCTCGGTTCCCATGACGATACATTCGGCAAAGGCACCGCGGCTGAAGTCCGGCGCACCGAAGACCGGGCGCCCGATCCAACCCGTGTCCACGCCTTCGCCCACCGCCTCGACGACACCACCCACGTCCCGCCCGCCGACATAGGGCAGCAGCTTCGGGGGAACCGAGGGGTAGCCTCCGCGCCTAATCATCAGGTCGACCGGGTTGATGCTGCTACCCTGTTGCCGCACCAGCAACTGCCCCGCAGCAGGCACGGGGCGCGGTATGTCGACAAGGGCGAGTACTCCGGTATCGCCAAAGGCCGAGAACTGGATCGCTTTCATCTGGGTCATCTCTTTCTCCTGGAACGGGATCGGCCGTTGACACGCGCCAAATAGTTCGGCATTTGCAAATTAGTTTGCCATGGCTATACCACTCTTGCTGATGTTGACCAGTGGCCAAGTCCGACAATCCATCGTCCGCATAGCCTGGAGCAGCCGCCACATGGCGACGTCACAAAGCATCGCTTCTCACGCCAACACGTTCAGCCAGAGCACAGCCTCCGCGTCACGAAGCTCGAGTTTCTTCGTGGGCCGAGCCTTCTGTGCGCTGGCAATCTTCGCGGCCCTCCTTGCAAGCACTACACCCAGCCCACTCTACTCCGTGTATATAAGCGAATGGGGCCTGCCGCAGAGCGCGGGCACCACCATCTTCTCGGTCTACGCAGTCGGCACGCTGATCTCGCTGTTTCTGGCCGGGCGGCTTGATCGTCTTGTGACAGACCGGCGCCAGATCCTGCTGCCAGCGCTACTGATCACAGCGACCGGCGCGATCCTCTTTGCCTTGGCCGACCAGGTCTGGATGCTGCTCGTCGGACGGTTCCTGTCCGGCATCAGCACAGGACTGATCACCTCGACAGCCTCCACCGCTCTTTTCGACCTCGACAGCGAAGATAAGCGCGGCCGCGCGGCCACGGTCTCGACAATTGCCTTCACCGGCGGCGCAGCGGCCGGTCCCTGTCTGTCCTCGGCCGCTCTCGCGACAAACGCTGCCCCGCTGGTCACACCCTTCCTGTGCATTGCCGCGGTCGCTGCATTCGCTTTCCTCGGGCTTACACTGGCGCCTTGGCCAAAGGGCAAGCGCGCATCCAACACGCCGGCCCGCGATGCCAGGGCGTCGCTCGACGATCGGGAACGTGCGCGCTTCCTGCGTCTGGCGTGCCTGTCGGTCGCAGTGGCCTGGATGCTTGGCTCGATCCTCATGGCGACCGCAGTCAGCCTCGCGACCGACCTCTTCCATCTCAATATCCACGCCTTGGCAGGGCTACTTCCAGCCATCTTTCAACTCTTCGCAGGTATCGGCCAGATGATGAGCGGGCGCATTCGCCCGCTGACAGCGATCGTCATTGGCTGCGGGACACTTGCGGCTCTGCAGGCCATGACGTTGGTCGGAGCGTTGGCCAGCGTATCGGCCATCTTCATCCTAGCCATGCCGCTCTGCGGCCTGTTCTACGGAGCAGCTTTCGTCGGCGGGGCGGCGCTCGTCAACCAGACCGCAGCCCCGGGCACCCACGCCTCGCAGATCGCTAAATTCTACGTTGTCGGCTACCTGTCGAACGCGATTCCGACCTTTGCCTTCGGTTTCCTGATCGACGGCCTCGGTCTCTCTACGGCCTTCACCATCTTCTCTTTGGTGCTCATCGCTCTGGCGCTGCTCACTAGCGCCACAGCGGCGCGGCGACGCAGCCAGCTTCCAGCCTAAATTCTGCGCACAATTGAGGGACTTTCGCGGCGCGCCTTCCCCAAGGCGCGCCATTTTCACGCGAATCCCCCTTTTTTTGTGGGGAAACTAACCCAGTTCACGCGCTTCGGCCATCGACGCAAAACTAAGCACACCTCGCGCCATGCGCATATTTCTCACGCACCCGATCTCATTGTGATCGTTGCCTGACGGCCCTCCGTTGCGCAATTTGGACGCGGTGGAATTCTTGGATCATGCCCATCGGAAAGCGCGATATGATCCCCGTCACACAGCAGCTCAAGGCCATCACGACGATCGACTCCGCAGCCCTTCCTGCGCGAGATCGCTTCCAATTCTGGAACGAAGTTATCTGCAAGCATTTTTCCCCTGCCGAGAACACGCCACTGCAGGAAGCCGACGCCTTCCGGGCCAAGATTTCCATGCGCAGCCTCGGCAGCCTAGGCCTGAGCCGGCTGGCGACTAGCGGCATGGTCAGCCGGCGCGATCAGAATGACATTCGCCGCGACACGCTGGACTGCTTCTACATCGCCCTACTGACGGAAGGCGCGATGAAGGTCGACCAGAATGGCCGGTCAGGTCACCAGCAGGCTGGAGAATTCTGCATCTACGACTCCGCGCGTCCGTTTCATAACCACATGGACGGCTACTATGGTGGTTACTGGGTCAAGATTCCGCGCTCCGTGATGCTCAACCGCATGCCGAACGCCGAACGTCTGACGGCCCGACCGATGTCGAGCACCTCGCCGATAGGACGGCTTGCCACTAACATGCTGCGCGAGGCGCATGGCCTCGATCTGACAGGCGACTGTTCGTCGTCGAACCGCGTCGCCATGTCCTTAATCGACCTGCTTGCCGCTGCGTTCGAAAGCGAGGCCGGACTCTCGGACTTTGACACCAGCCGCCATGGTGCGCTGCTCGACCGCGCCAAATCGCACATCCTGGCACACCTCGAAGACACCGAACTGAATTCCGATCTTCTGGTGAAAGAGCTCGGCGTGTCGCGACGGACGCTGAACCGGGTCTTCGCGATCGAGGATACCACGCCGATCCGCTGGCTCTGGCAACAGCGTTTGCAGCGGGCTCATGAATTGCTCCTCGCGGGCGGAGAATACCGCGTCTCGGATGTTGCATTGAAATGTGGCTTCAGCGACTTCTCGCACTTCGCCCGCGCCTTCAAGAGCGAGTTCGGGATCACTCCGCGCAGTCTTCTCGCCCAGACTCACTGACCCCTTGCGGCAGGGCAGCATGAAAAAAAGCGGCCCGGGATATCCCGGGCCGTTCGAGTCAGGGCACGGCAATGTGCCCCCAGGGAGAAATTGTCAGACCGTGAAGACCATCGCCTCGACGGTCTCGATCATTACAGCGCAACCAATACCCATGCAGGCCGCCGCGGTGATGCGCTCGCGGGTGGCGGCAAGACCCGCGCTCTCGCGCGCCGCCACCACCAGCGTCGCCACACCGGCCGCGATGGCGAACTGGACCAGACCGAAGCCCAGTAGATAGGCCGGGATTACACCGGTCTCAGCCCCGAGAATGGCCTCGCCGTAGGCCCAGCCGTGGAACAGGCCGATGACCGGGACGACGATCCCGAGGGCCTTGACCTTGGGCAGCTCGGCGCGCAGCAGGACCGCGCCCAGAGCGACGACCGAGCCGCCGATGACCACTTCGGTGAGAGGCAGCGTCACACCCGCCAACAACAGCAAACAGCCAACCACCGTCGCCGCCGCGAAGCTCCCGCTCAACGCCAGCCGCTGACCGCTGCGGGCCGCTAGTAGGCCGACCAGCACAACGAAGGCCAAGTGATCGATACCGATGACCGGGTGCGCGAGGCCACTGATTGCGGACTCGAGGGCGTTGGTCGGCAGCTCCCCCCCCATGGCGTGGTGTGCATGCGCGGGCAGCGGTGCAAGAAGGCCGAGCGCGGCAAGGCCAAGACGATGAGATGTGCGGAGCATGGGGCGGTCCTCTTTGCTGTCGGTACTGTGGCATCCGGCGCGTTGCATGCCGGGATACGCACAATCCAGACCTGCACAGCCTCGCCGATCAAGCGCGAATGCCATGCTGGCCGATCCATCCGGATAGATTGGCACATAGAGTCCAATGCCGGTTCTTGCTCATATTTTTATGGCTTTCTCACCATACAGAGCGGGGCATTTTGGCCAATCCAGTCGAGCAAACGGGCACACTCAGCACAGACAGGCACGGCCAAATCGAGTCATAGTGAGAGAAACAAGAACCACGAAACCTCGACTTCCTACGACAGGGTGAAGAACATGTCCGACCATCACCACGGCACCAAGCCGCCCTCCGATAAGGCACTGCGCGTTCGCGCGCTTGAGCAACTGCTCACCGAGAAGGGACTGATCAAGGAAGGCGCGGTCGACGCCATCGTCGATATTTTCGAACAGAAGCTGGGGCCCAAGAACGGCGCCATGGTCATCGCCCGCGCCTGGAGCGATCCCGAGTACAAGGTCCGGCTGATGACCGATGCCTCCGCCGCGATCGAGGAGTTCGGCTTCGCCGGTTTCCAAGGCGAATACATGGTGGTCTGCGAGAACACCCCCGAGATCCACAACGTCGTCGTTTGCACGCTGTGCTCGTGCTACCCGTGGCCGGTCCTCGGCCTGCCGCCGACCTGGTACAAGACCGCCCCCTACCGCTCGCGCGTGGTGATCGAACCGCGTGCGGTACTCGAGGAATTCGGTCTGACGATTCCCGACGAGGTAGAAGTCCGAGTCTGGGACTCAAACAATGAGCTGCGCTACCTCATCCTGCCGATGCGCCCTGAGGGCACCGAGGGCTGGACCGAGGCGCAGCTGGCCGAACTGGTCACTCGCGACTCGATGATCGGCACCGGCCTGCCACTAACCCCCGATGCGCTGACCAAGGGAGAGACCGCATGAACAGCATTCACGATCTCGGCGGCATGCACGGCATGGGGCCCCTGCCCTTCGACGAGAATGAGCCCATGTTCCACGAGGATTGGGAGCGGCGTATCTGCGGCGCCCACTTGCTAACCCTGATGACCGGCCTCGCGGTCGCCGACGAGGCGCGCCACTCCATGGAACGGATCGAGGCTCTGCACTGGCTGGCCTCGCCCTACTATGAGCACTGGCTCGACGGGACCGAGACCTACCTGCAGGAAAAGGGCATCGCGACCGCCGAGGAGCTGGCCTCGGGAAAGGCCAGCGCGCCGCTTCCCGATTGGGCCGCCAGGCTCGAGGCACTGGAGCCCGAAGCCGTCACCAAGATGTTCACCACCAACCACCCGGTCACCGGCGAGTCCAAGACCCAGCCGCGCTACAAGGAAGGGGACAGGGTCCGGTCGCTGAACATCAACCCGAAGACCCACACCCGTCTGCCGCGCTACACCCGCGGCAAGCCCTGCACCATCATCGCCTACCGCGGCGCCTGCCTCTATGCAGATGCCCGCTCGCAGGGCGACTACGAGGCGCTGGACCACACGTACACCGTCCGTTTCGAGGCGGCCGACCTCTGGGGGCCCGACGCCGGCGGCAAAGATGCCGTCTACATCGACCTCTACGAGACCTATCTGGAGGACCTGTGATGGACACGCGCAGTATCATCTCGGCGCTCGATCCCTGCCGCACCGACCTGACCTCTCTGGGACAGGCCGACGTCGGCGCCCCGGGCTTCGGCGAGCCCTGGCACGCGCAGGTCTTCGGGCTTGCCATGGCGCTCGCGCAGGCCGGTGTGTTCAGCTGGGCGGAATGGGTCGAGACCTTCTCGACCGAGATCCGCACGCACCCGCAGAGCGGCATCGAGACCTCGGAAGAAGCCTATTACCGGCAATGGTCCGAGGCGCTGATCACCCTCCTGCGCAAGACCGGGGCGGCGACAGACGAGGAGATCTCCGAGACCGCTGAGCACTGGCGGCGCTCCTACATCGCCACCGAGCACGGCAAACCGATCGAATTTCGCCGCGACCTGCCGAACCTGCCCGACATCGACGATGACCACCATCACCACCATGCGCCGAGCACGCCGGCCGAGCCAGTCTCGGTAAGTCCCGCCGAGGCCTGATCCGCCGCACGTCCGACCGAGGCTCTTCCCCAGAGCCTCATCCGGGGCGCCAATTCCGCACACCTTCCCCAAACTCCCGCTGGCATCTTCGCCAGCGGCCCGGGCGAGCCATGCCCGCTCCAAGGCCACATCTGACGAGACCCGACTCCATGCACAAGACCGACATCAATCCCGTCATGCTCGAACGCGGCCGCTGGAACCGCGATGGCCGCGACCAGGCCTTCACCGAGTTCGACCTGAGCAAGACTGCGCTGCTGGTGGTCGACATGCAGCGCGCCTACCTCGACGAAGGCACCTGCGCCGAGGTGCCGGTGGCGCGCGAGATCGTGCCCAACGTCAACGCCATTGCCGCCGCACTGCGCGAGGCCGGTGGCAAGGTGATCTTCATCCAGAACACCTATGACGGCTCCGAGCCGGTGGTCTGGACCAGCTTCTACCGCAATTTGCTGGGCAGCCCCTTCTCGACCGATCTCGTCGCCGCGCTAACGCCCGGCAACCCGCTGCATGACCTGGCCCCCCAACTCGACCGGCAGGAGGGCGATCTGGTTGTCCGCAAGACCCGCTTCTCCGGCTTCACCCCCGGCACCTCGCGACTGAACGAGGAACTGCAGGCGAACGGCATCGAGACGGTGATCGTCACCGGCACGCTGACCAACTGCTGCTCGGAAGCTACCGCCCGTGACGCGGCGCAGATGAACTACGACGTGATCTTCGTCTCGGATGCCAACGCCACGATCACCGACGAGGAGCACAACGCCACGCTCGGCAATCTCTATGTCGTCTACGCCGACGTGGTGCCCACCAGCGAGGTTCTGAGCCTCATCTCCGCGAACGCCGCCTGACCCTGCCGAAAGACAAGCCGATGCACTACAGCTCCATCACCGCCCTCGCCCGTGACCTCTCAGCCCGCAAGGTCTCGCCGGTCGAAGTCACCCGGCACATGCTGAGCCGGATCGAGGCGCTCGAGCCGCAACTGAATGCCTATGTCACCGTGACCGCGGAACGGGCGCTGGAGCAGGCCGCTACCGCCGAAGCGGAGATTGCCGCGGGGAAATACCGAGGTCCGCTGCACGGCGTGCCCCTATCGTACAAAGACATCCTTTACACCGATTTCGCCAAAACCACTGCCGGCACCCGGATTCACAAGGATTTCCGTCCGGGCTACACCGCCACCGTCATTCAGCGGCTCGAGGCCGCTGGCGCCGTGACGCTGGGCAAGGTGAAGACCACTGAGCAGGCCTATGCCAATCACCATCCCGATGTGACCGCCCCGTCGAACCCCTGGAATGCCGGACACTGGGCGGGCTCCTCCTCCTCGGGCTCGGGCGTGTCGGTCGCGGCGGGGCTCGCCTTCGCCTCGCTCGGCTCCGACACCGGCGGCTCGATCCGCTTTCCTGCGGCGGCGAACGGGGTGACGGGCCTCAAGCCCACCTGGGGCCGCACCAGCCGCCACGGCGCCTTCGAACTGGCCGCCTCGCTCGATCACATCGGACCCTTCGCGCGCAGCGCGGAAGATGCCGGCCTCGTCCTGCAGGCCATGGCCGGCGCGGATATCAATGATCCCACGGCGCTCACCGCGCCGGTTCCGGACTACGGCGCCGAGGCTGGCCAGTCGATTGCCGGGCTGCGCATCGGCATCGACCGCGCCTATATCTCCGAGGGCATCGACGCCGCCAACGTGGCCGCCATCGAAGAGGCCGCGCGGGTGCTGCAATCTCTGGGCGCGGTTCTGGTCGACGTGACGGTCGAAGACTGGAAGGCCGCCGCCAAGGCCTGGCTGCCGATCTGCGCCCCCGAGACCGCCGCGGCACATGCGGCCACCTTCCCCTCCCGCCGCGATGACTATGGCGAGACCCTCGCCGCGCTCATCGACATGGGCGACGGCTACAGCTCGCGCGAGGTCGCCCGGGCCCATCAGACCCGGCTGGGGTTCACTGCCAAGCTGAATGCGCTCTTCCGGCAGGTCGATCTGCTGCTCATCCCCGCCACCATCTGGCGGGTTCCGGATCTCGCCAACTGGGCCGACTACGCCGAGGGCGACAACTCCGAATTCATCCGCTTCACCGGCCCCTTCGACATGTCGGGGTCGCCCACCGTCACGATGCCAGGCGGCTTCGACCGAAACGGTCTGCCCGTCGCCGTGCAGCTTGTCGCCCCGCAGCTCTGCGAAGGGCGGCTCGTGAGAGCCGGTTCGGCCTTCCAGAAAGCCACCGACTGGCACCTCCGGCAGCCTCCTCTCGCCTCCTGAACTTGCCGAACTTCAACAGGGATCAGCCGCATCGGCTGACAGAAACCAGAAAAGGAAACAACAATGTCTTTCCGCAAATTCGCCACCGCCGGCCTGCTCGGCCTGCTCACCTCGGGCGCGGCGCATGCCGCTGCCGACCAGCACCCGAAGAAGGTCGGGGGCATCGAGGAATTCCACCCGATCACCGACTTCTGCGGCGACAAGCCGATGCGTGTCGCCTACTCCACCGGCTCCTCCACGGACCCTTGGCGCCTGATCTCGCGTGCCGAGTTCGAACTTGAAGCCGCCAAGTGCGACAACATCAAGGAAGCTCGCTACGTTGATGCGCAGGGCAGCGTGGAGCAACAGATCTCGGACATCACCGGCCTCGCGGCGCAAGGCTTCGACGTGATCGTCGTGCGTCCCGACGGCGGTGAAGCGCTGCTGCGTGCGATGTCGCAGGCAATGAAGCGCGGCGCAAAGGTCGTGCCCTTCTACGGCGGGACCTCCTGGCCTGGCACTCCCGGCAAGGATTACGTCGGCATGGTCACGGCTGACCAGAACATCGAAGGCAAAATGGCGGCGGAATGGATCGTCGAGCAACTTGGCGGCGAAGGTAACGTTGTGATGCTCGGCGGCGCGCCTGGCGCGGTCTCGACCCGCAACACCTACAATGGTGCCATGGAGGTTTTTGCCAAGCACCCGGGGATCAAGATGCTCGAAGACGGCCCCGTGACAACCAACTGGGATCGCGCCGAGTACCAGAAGGTCATGACCAGCCTGCTCGCCAAGCATGACAAGATCGACGCGGTCATGTCGGACTACGGCATCGGGTCGATGGGCGCTATCCGTGCCTATGAGATCGCTGGCGAGAAGCTCCCGCTCTGGACCACGCGTGATGGCAACGAGCTGGCCTGCTACTGGCAGGAAAACCACGACGCCAACCCCGATTTCGAGCTCTTCACCACCTCGGCCGGAACCTGGCTGACCCGCCTTGCCCTGCGCAAGGGCGTTGCCGCCGCCAACGACGTCGAGAACGACGAGCCGACGATCATCATCGACCCGGTGATCGACAACACCGCCAGCGAAGATGCGAAGTTCAACCCGGTCTGCGATCCTGAACTTCCGATGGGTGCCCATGTCTCGACCTTCACGATGACGAAGGACGAGATGCGCGCGATCTTCGAATAACCCCACGACCGAAGGAGACCACCCAATGGGCAACCTCTTCAAACGCAACGAGTTCAGGGCGCTGGCCGCCCTGATCCTCCTGTTGGTCATCGGCGGGGTGATCGCCCCGTCCACGATCCGCCCCGCTTCCATCTCCGGGCTCCTGCCTTTTGCGGGGATCCTCGCGGTGGCCTCCATCGGTCAGCACCTCGTCATTCAGCAACGAGGCATGGACATCTCGGTCGCGGGGGTCTTCTCCCTCGCCGCCGTCGTCGTCACCGCTTTCCAATCCGGAGGGGGCGGCACGCTGGAGGCCATGGGTCTCGTCGGCCTCGCCCTGCTGACCGGCGCCGGCGTCGGGCTCGCCAACGGGCTGACCGTTACGCGTCTCGGCGTGCCTCCTCTGGTTGTCACCATCGCCATGAACTCCATCGTTTTCGGCCTGGTCCTGGCTCTGTCCGGTGGCCGTGCCTCGACGGTCGCGAAACCGATCGCCGACCTCGCTGCTTCGCGCGTCGTCGGTATCCCGGTGCCTTTCCTTGTCGCGCTCGTACTGGTTGCCCTGGTAGCCTTGGTAATCTCGCGCACCGCGCTTGGCCGCCGCTTCTCGGTTTCCGGGCTCAGCCCGAACGTCGGGCTCGCCCTCGGCTTCCGTGTCGAGCTTTTCCAAGTCGGCGCCTACATCGGGGCCGGCATTCTCTTCGCCGCCGCGGGCGTGCTCTTCGCAGGCCTGTCGAACGTTCCGACGCTTTTCGCTGGCAACGACTACATGCTGGCCACCGTCGCCGCCTATGTAGTGGGAGGCAACTCCCTCACCGGTGAGCGCGGCTCGGTGCTGGCGACCGGGATCGGCGCTTTCTTTCTGACCTATCTGGGACAGTTGGTGATCAGCCTCGGGTTCGACACCGCCGTGCAGTACCTCATTCAGGCAGCCATCGTCCTTCTCGGCGTAAGCCTTCCGTCCATCGCGAACCGTCTCAAGACCGCGTGACCGACATGAAAGCAGTTCCCATGACCGCAAACGCACAACCCGTCGCCGCAGCAGAGCTCGTTGCGCCGCCCGCCCTGATCCTCGACGCAATTACCAAGTCCTTCGGCCCGGTGAAGGCGCTCAAGGGTATCGACCTCAAGGCATGGCCGGGAGAGGTTCACGCCATCGTCGGCGAGAACGGTGCGGGCAAGTCCACGCTGATCAACTGTGCTGCAGGCGTGCTCACTCCCGACACCGGCACCGTGTCGATCAAGGGCGAGACCGCCCGGTCGCAGGCCGCGCAGGTGCGCGAGATGGGCCTGTCGGTGGCCTTCCAGCACCCGGCGCTGGCTCCCGATTTGACGGTGCTCGAGAACTTGCAGCTGGCACGACAGGACCTGACGCCTTCCGAGGCACAGGAGCTGCTCGACCGGGTCTCCACCAAGGCGTTGGCGATGGACCTCTCTACTCGCGCCGCCGACCTCTCGTTGGCGCAGGGCCACGTTCTGGAGATCGCCCGCGCGCTTGCGAGCCGCCCCGCCGTCTTCATCTTCGACGAACCCACCGAGCCTTTCCAGGACCCTGAGGTGCGGCACCTGTTCCATCTCATTGCCGAGCTGAAGGCGCAGGGCACCGCGATCATCTACATCTCGCACCGCCTGCACGAAGTCATGGCTATCGCCGACCGCGTGTCGGTGCTGCGTGACGGCGACCTGATTGAGACCCGGCCCGCCGCCGACTTCACCCCCGACGAGATCGTCAACCTGATCGTCGGGCGCCCCCTCGGGCAGGTCTTCCCGCCCAAAGGCAAGATCGGCACCGGCCCCAAGCTGCTCACCGTGGCAGCTCTGTCGGGCAAGGGCTTCCGCGACGTGTCACTGGCGGTACGTCCGGGCGAGATCATCGGTCTGGCCGGTGTCGAAGGACAAGGCCAGCGCGACTTCCTGCGCGCCCTCGCTGGGATCAATCCGAAAACCTCCGGCGACATCCGCGTCGATATAGACGAGCCGAAACCCGGTGTCGCCAACTTCCGCCGCGCCGGCGTGGCCTTCGTGCCCGACGACCGTCACGCCGAAGGGCTTGTCCTCTCGCTCACCATCCGCGAGAACGAGGGGCTCGGCCAGCTCGCCGCGATCTCGGACCACGGCCTGCTATCCGCCCGCCGCGAAAAGGAGCTTGCCGAGCAGATCCATGCCGATCTGCGGGTCAAGGCTCCGACCGTAGAGTCGACGGTCGGCCAGCTTTCGGGCGGCAACCAGCAGAAGGTTCTCATCGGCCGTGAGATCGCGATGAAACCGCGCGTACTGCTCGTCGACGAGCCGACCAAAGGGGTCGACGTGGGCTCGCGCTCGGACATCTACAACAAGCTACGCGAAATGGCCGATTCCGGCTGTGCGGTGATCGTCTCCTCGGCGGACGGCGTAGAGATCGAGGGCCTGTGCGACCGCGTTTTGGTATTCTCGCGCGGCTCGGTGGTGACCGAGCTGACCGGCGCGGATGTCAATGATGCCAAGATCACCGAGGCCAATCTTAAGGCTACCGGTATTCGCGATGGCTCGGACGCCGATGCAGGAGGCAGAAAACGCTCCGCCTTCTGGAGCTCCGACCAGATGCCCGCGGCGATCCTCGTGCTGCTGTCCGTTCTGGTGATGGGTGTCACGCAGGCTATCAACCCGTGGTTCCTCTCGGCATTCAGTCTGCAGAGCATTGCTACGCTGACCAGCATCCTTGCGCTGGCAGCCTTCGCCCAGCTCTTCGTGATCATCAAGGGCGGCATCGACCTTGCCGTGGGGCCGCTCATCGGTTTTGCCGTCGTCCTGTCCTCGTACTTGCTGGGGGAAGAACCGCCGGTCGGCTATGTCGGCGGCGCGCTCGTCGTCCTTGTCATATGTACGGCAGTTGGCCTGTTGCACGGTGTTCTCGTAGAGCGCCTCAAGCTGCCGGCCATCGTGGTGACGCTTGCGACCTATACTGGCCTGCAGGGGCTGTCGCTCATTCTGCGGCCCTCACCCGATGGGCTTCTCTCCGATGGCTACATGGAGACGGTGCAGATGCTGGTCGGCCCGGTGCCACTGGTCTTCGTGTTCGTCATCGCCCTAACCCTGGGCGCCGAATTCGGCCTCTTCCGGCGCCCGGTCGGCCGCGCCCTGCGCGCCGTCGGCTCGCGCCCCAAGGCTGCCGAGATGATTGGCCTGCAGCGCGGCAAGATCGTTGTTCTCGCCTTCGTCGGGAGTGGTCTTTTTGCGGGCGTCGCCGGGCTGCTTCTGGCAGCGCAGGTCGGGATCGGCTCTCCCACAACGGGCGTCAGCTACACCCTCATGAGCGTGACCGCCGTGGTGCTGGGCGGCGCACAGATCACGGGCGGGCGCGGCTCGTTCCTCGCCACACTGGCCGGGGCCTTGTTCATCCAATCGATCATTGCCGCCCTGCCCTTCCTGAACCTCGGATCGGTCTGGCAATATGTGTTGATCGGTGGCGCGACCTTCATCGCGGCAGGACTCTTCAGCCAGATGCGCAAGCCGGCCAAACCCGCGCACTGAGCGCAATCGCCCACACCGAGAGAATGGCCCGCCCGGATCGCTCCGGGCGGGCCATTCTCTTGGTGATCTCGTTTGCGACGCCGGGGACCGCTCGGCGCCTCACGTCACGCCCCCGGACAAGCTCAGGAACCGATCAGCTTGCTTGGCGGAATGTTGAATTCCTTGCGGAAAGCCCGCGCAAAATGCGACGAGTCCTTGAAGCCGAAGCGGAATGCCGCCTCGGTCACCTGCCGCACCGAACCCTCGGACATGGCGCGATAGCTTGCCGCCAGACGCTGCGACCAGATCCAGCGCATCACCGTCGTCCCTTCGGACGCGAAGAGACGATTGAGCGTGCGCGGCGAGATCCGGTTCTCCTGGGCGATCGAGGTCACCGAAATCGTGCTGTCTTCAAGACGCTCCATCAGCTCGGCCTTGATCCGCTTAAGTAGCATATGCTGGCCGGGAGTGGGGCGCTGCTCTTCGCCGCGCAGGTCCCTGGCGGCAAGGCTCAGCAGGTCGAGAATGGGTGCCTCGGCATCGCGGCAGCGCTGGCTGCCGGGCAGCTCGTCGAGCGCGCAGACGTTTTTCATGAGACCGGCAGCTAGCTGCGCCATAGGTTGCGCGCCGTCGATGTGCAGGGCGAACTGGCGGTCGGCACCGGATAGGCGACTGATGATCAGGGGGCGTGGGATGCGAAGCGAAATCGTCCGCGCCTTCTCGGGGAATTCGATCGCATAGATTTGGTCGGTGTCGTAGACCACCATGTCGCCGGCGCTGAAGGCGAATGAACTGTCGTTGTTGCAGAACCGCCCGCCCCCCTCGAGGCTCAGCACGCAGAGAAAGTCGTCGCGCTCGGACTGACGTATTTCCTCGACCCCGTGGCTGTAGGAAATCGGGCTGAACGTGGTATCCGAGAACTGTAACCCACCCCAGTCGTCGATCTTCATGCGCCCGCTGAAATCTTGCGCGGCACCGCCGGGCGAGACCACGGAAACATGGTGCTGGCTTATCATGTTTTGCCAGTATTCGAGCCGGTCGGCCCCCTCGAAATCGTCGGTCTGGAAGATGAGTGTCATGGCAGCTTCCCTTGCGGCCGTTCGTCCAAATCACACCTATTGAGGCGCTCTGGAACCAAGATTACCGCAGGCAAAGTCTCTATGGCAGTCGATGCCGGAAGCGCGCCGCGCAAAGCGCACACCAAACCCGCAGATGCTGCAAAACAAGCGAACTCGGGTGAAAACGCCCAACATCAAAGCGAAATGAATCTTTCACTCTCGGGGCGCATTTTCCCGGACCCTCGAAGCGAAAACGGCGCCCGTCCGGGCGCCGTGTCGATTATTGCGAGCGTTCCAGCCACTCGCCAATGCGTGTGACCATCCGGCCATAGAATAGTCTGTATGTGTCCTCAGTCACGAAGCCGATATGCGGCGTCGCGATAACGCTCTCAAGGACCCGGAATGGGTGATCCACGGGCAGCGGTTCCTGGTCATAAGTGTCGAGCGCCGCGCCGGCGATCTGCTCTGCTTTGAGCGCCGCGATTAGGGCCGCCTCATCCACCAAGGGCCCCCGTGAGGCGTTAACTAGCCAGGCTGATGGTTTCATGAGTGCCAGTTCCGCCGCGCCGACCATGTGGTGCGATCGTTCGCTGAGCTTCATGTGGATGCTGATCACGTCGGAGCCCGAGAAAAGCTCTTCTTTGCTGACTGCGCGCACACCAAGTTCCGCCGCAAAAGCCGAATCGAGATTCTGGCTCCAGGCCACGACGTCCATGCCGAAGGCCTGTCCGACCTTGGCAACCGCGCGTCCGAAATTGCCGAGACCGACGATTCCGAGCGTCCGCCCATGGATGTCCTGCCCAACGTGCTGTTGCCAGCGGCCCGCACGGAAATTGTCAATTTCCTGCGGCAGGCGCCGGATCGCCGAGAGGATCAGCCCCCAGGTCAGCTCGGTCGTGCCGTAGAGCAGGAACTCGGTGTGGCTGACATGGATGCCCATTTCCTCGCAGGCGGAGATGTCGATAGCGGCATTCGCCGCCGAGTTCGAAGCGATCATTTTGAGCTTGGGTAGCTGGCTCAGCAGCGCGCGGTCGAATTGGGTTCGCTCACGCATGACGCAGATGATATCGAAGTCCTGCAGCCGCTGGGCGAGCGCCTCCGGCTCAGAGAGGTGGTCGCTAAAGACTGTGATCTCGCAGCGTTCCTTCACTGTGGACCAATCGGCCATCTCCAGCGCGACCGACTGGTAGTCGTCGATTATCGCAAGTTTCATTTGGGCCTCATCAAAAAAGGGGCCACGGCGCGGCCGCGACCCCAGGGAGCAAGGAAAGGAAGGCTCAGCTGCGCAGGCGCGCGGTTTCCGCTTCGTCGATGCCACTGGCGAAGCCCTCCGCATCTAGGAGCACAGCCACGCGGTAGATGTCGCGCGCCCGCTCGACGGTCTCGTAGCCCTCGGCCACATCGTAGAGCACTGCCTGCGGATCACGGCACGCCGGATCGCCGTAGCCGCCACCGCCGCTGTCGAAGCCGACGATGGTTTCGCCCGGCTGGAGCACAGTGTGCAGGTAGCCCGGCAGCACTTCTTCGGTACCGTCGGCGTGGACCTTGATGTTGGCACCCGGGTAGGCGTCATGCCCTTTCTGGACGCCGCGCGGTCCGGTCGAAACACCGTTGGTCACCTGCATCACCACCATCTCGTTGCCGCGCGGGCCGAATTCGGTCCGGGTCGCGACGCCGCCGCGCTGGCGGCCTGCACCGGCGGTGCCGGGCACCAGCTTCATCGACTTCACGATGAGCGGCAGCCGCTGCTCCGAGATCTCGACGCTGTCGCGATAGCACAGGCCAGCCCCGGCGATCACGGTGAAGGTATCGATTCCATCCGCCGTTGCCGAGGCCGGACCGCCGCCGCCCATGAGGAACAGCTGGTTGACGTAATCCTCGTCGCCCACGCGCTCATCCTTGCCCGAGATCACCCCGGTCGAGACGCCCAGGAACATGTTCGATTCCGACAGGCCGTATCCATCGCCCAGCTCGGAGATCGAGCTTTGCGCCGTATTGCAGATCACGTCGGCCAGGAGCGTCGTCGAGGTAGATGCCGAGTGCGGAAACTTCGGGATGCCGACCACGCAGTTCTCGCGCAGCAGCACCTCGATACGGCGGAACGTTCCGGAATTCAGCGGCAAATCATGCTCGAGGCAGTTGACGATGCCGGTGATCGCCATGCCTGTGGCCGTGGCCTGACAGAGATTTACCCCAGCGTTCACGCAATCCAAGTTGTCGCGCAGATCGACGATGGCGCGCTGCTCGGCTGGGTCGATGGTGATCTTGACAAAAATTTCCACACCGTCGGGCAGAAACTCTCCCAGTTCGTCCAGCTTGCCGCGGCGCTCGAGTGTCGCGGGCGGCAGCTTGGCGATCGCCGCCGCTGCGCGGCGTTCGGAATAGTCGAGCCAGGCCTTCACGAAGGCCTTGACCCGCTCCGCGCCGAACTTTTCGGCGAACTTTTTCAGCGAGCGCTCACCGGTGCGGGCCGCGGCCAGTGCCGACTGCAGATCGCCATACCACTGGTCCGGCACCCGGATGCGCGCCTTGCACATCCGAATGATGTCTTCGTTATCGGTGAAATCCTTCTGGATCTGCACCATCGGGAAGACCAGCGCCCCTTCATTATAGACGTCGGTCGCCGCGGCGAAATAGGTGGTCGGCACCGAGTTGCCGCAGTCCGCCTGATGGCACTTGACCACCGAGGTGAACAGGTGCTCGCCCTCGAAAAACACCGGCACGAGGATCGTATGGTCCGCGGCGTGGGTGTTGCCATTGTAGGGGTCGTTGTTGAGGAAGGCGTCGCCTTCCTTGAAGCCGGGATGAAAGTTCTCCATCGCCTGCCCCTGCAGATTCGAGCCAAAAGCATGCACTGGCAGGGCCTCGGCGACGCCGATGATGTCGTGATTGGACGAGAGGATGGAACAGGAGAAGTCCCGCGCCATGCCGATCACCGAGGAGTTTGCGGTAAGGATCACGGTCGAGGTCATCTCGCGCACGATTGCGTCGAGACGGTTGCCCATGATCGCGAGTTCGACCGGATCGAAGCCGGTGTCCGGGAAGTCCTTAGGCATGGGTGCCTCCGAATTCGAAAATGTAGTTGCCCTGAGGCGAGAGACGCCCGGTCATTCCCGGCTCGACCACGATGGTTGTGGTCGGCTCTTCGATGATCAGCGGGCCCTTGATCTCGAAGCCAAGCGGGATGGTCGTGCCGTTGATCACCCGTGTCTTGGTGTGGCCGGTCTCGAGAAAGTAAGCGTCGTTGTCGCGGCTGTTTAGGTCGATATCAGAGCCCGGTCCCTGCCAGGACACCTGCGGCGAGGACAGCACCGCCGCGACGCGCAGACGCCAGTTGATCGCCTCGACCACCGTACCAAGACGGTCGACCGCATAGAGCCGCTTGTACTGCTCGGCGAAAAGCTTTTCGAGAAGCGCGACGTCGTCACAGCTCTGAGCCCATTCGACGGGCAGTTCGACCTCGAGTTCCCACTGCTGCCGTGCGTAGCGGGCTTCGACGAAGAGCTGATAGCGGAAAGTCTCGACGCCCTTGGCACGCAGCCCGCTCTCGAACTCACCGCTCTGGGCCAGCAACCCGTTCAGCGTCTCGCGCACCTGTGCGCTGTCGAAGGCATTCGACGCGGCATAGCAAGAGGTGGAGAAATCCGTTGCGATGTCCGAGAATTGGCCGCCCGCCGCCGAGATCGCGCCCGCCGTCTTGGGAATGATCACGTTCTTGACCTTCATCGAGCGCGCAATCGATAGCAGGTTCAGGCCGGCGGCGCCGCCGCCCGCGACGATCGTGCTGTCGCCGGGGTTCACGCCGTCATTGGTGGTGATGTCTTCGATCGCCTTGATCATGATCTCCGACGAGATCTGCAGGATCGCTCCCGCGGTCTCCCAGATCGACTTGCCCAGCCGGTCGGCGACGGTGCGCATGGCGGCCTCGGCCGCGGGCTTGTCGAGCTTCATACGCCCGCCGAGGAAGCGATCGGGATCGATGTAGCCCAGCACCACGGCCGCGTCGGTCACGGTCGGTTTGTCGCCGCCTCGACCATAGCAGGCCGGGCCGGGCTCCGAACCCGCCGAATGCGGACCGACGCGCAACATGCCGCCGGCATCGACCCATGCGATCGAGCCGCCGCCCGCGCCCACCGAGCGGATATCGACCGTCGCCATGCCGAGCATCGTCGAGGCCATGGGCGTGCCGAGCCAGGTCTCTCGGGTGTACTTGATGGCACCATCGCGGATCAGGCTGACGTCGAACGTGGTCCCACCGGTGTCGACGATGATGACATCATCGTCGAGGTCTTCGGCGCGTGTGTAGGCGATGCCCGCGAGCGGCGCCATGGCAGGGCCGGACTTGGCCATGTAGACCGGCTTCTGCACCACGTCGTCGATGTGCATCACGCCGCCCGAGGAGGCGGAAATCAGCAGCTCGCCACCGAAGCCCGCCTCGGAGAGGTCAATTTTGAGGTCGCGCAGATGCTTCTGCATTAACGGCTTGAGCGAGGCGTCGATCGCCGTCGCCGAGCTGCGCGGATATTCTCGGATGGTCGGGTTCAGCGAGGACGACAGCGTGTAGGGTACGCCGGGAAGAATTTCCTCGATCAGCTCACCCAGACGCCGCTCGTGCGCGGGGTTGGCAATCGACCACAGCAGCGCCACGGCCACCGCCTCGACGCCCACGCGCCCCAGCTTCTCCAGCGTTGCGCGCGCGTTCGCCTCGTCTAGTGCTGTCTCGACGCCGCCTTCGGCGTTCATCCTCTCGGGGATCTCGAAGGTCAGGCTGCGCGGGATGTAAGGCGGCTCGACCTTGGCGTTGATCTCGAGCGCGTTGAGTTTGCCGCCCTTGCGGAACACCAGAACGTCGGGGAAACCTTCGGTGACCAGAAGTGCGGTCTTGGCGGTCTTGCGCTCGACGATGGCATTCGTCGCCCGGGTCGTGCCGTAGACCATCACCCGCGTTTCGGCGAGCAGCTGCGAAAGCGAGATGCCCAGTTGGTCGGCAGCATTGGTGATCGAGTTCGACAGGCCGGTGAAGCTGCGTTCGGGCGTGGTGAGCGCCTTGCCGACGGTCAGGCGGCCCTGATCATCGGTGACAACGACATCGGTGAACGTGCCCCCGGTGTCGACGGAAATTCGGTACATAAGACCTCCAAGTCTTTGCTTGCCGGGGAAAAATCCGCGCGGCCGGTTCTTCTGAAACTTTGTGTATTCTAGCTACCTGACCCGCACTGCCGCCGCGCGTCCCGGCGCGACAGGGCATAGGTCTGCAAAGGTCACGCGGCTGCTACGGCGCGGTCGGCCATCATCGTGACGTTGATCCTGCGGCCCTCGTGGCTGTCGGAAAAGCGCGCGGCGTTTGTCTTGTGCAGGTATCTTGACGGGAAGAGCACGGCACGGTTACCGCGATAGGGCACAACGTGTTCCGCCGCGCCGGACGCCGCAATTCGACCGCGGTTCAGCTCCGGGCGCGCGTTGTAATCCTCGAAGGCGATGTCTTCACCGATCCGCAGGTCATAGAGCGTCATGCCCCCGACCCCGTCGCCCTCCTGCAGGTGCGTTTCGTCAACCGGCCAGATGTTGAGGTTCCAGTCGCCCTGATCGGCATGGATGTCGATGCCCTGGGATTCCTGCAGGTAACGGAAGGCCCAGAGCTGCGCGACCTCCACTGGCTCCGCGAGCCGGCTGATCGTCGCCTGCATCTCCCGCGCGAGTCCCAGCACGAAAGGCGTTGCAAATCCCTCGTGCAGGTGCGCGCCGAGATACCCGCGCTCGTCGCGCACGTCGAACCAGATGGCCGCCTTGAGTAGTTGGTCGAGCAGAGCCTGCCGGCCCTCTCCTGTCAGCACATTGTCGAGAATGAAAAAGCAGTCGCCGGGCTTGCCCGACAGTTCCACTCGCTCGATCACCGCATCCGGCGATAGGATCTCGCAAGGCGAAGAAATCTCGGGATAATGGCTGCAACCGTCACGCAACGCGCGGGTCTTGCCGGTTAGGACACCCTTGCGCAGGTCGTCTTCAAGGGCAGCATCGAACCAGTCGATCTCACCTTGCGCGCGCAACCACGCAAGCTGATCCGAAAGGTTGCGGCGATAGGTCAAGGACAGGCGGGCTTCATCGCCAGCCGCCCGCACCTCTGCCGCACCTCTGGCCCAGAGGTCGGGCCGTCGCTTGATCCGGAACCCCCGCTCGAAGTGGCGGAACGCTCCTTCGATATCGCCCATACGCTTGCAGCACTGCGCGGCGTTGACGTGGATAGCCCAGGACTCGAATCCCATCTGGAAGACAGCCTCGTACTGGGCCAAAGCCTCGGCAAAGCGGCGTTGTCCCAACGCGTGATCCGCCGCCCCAAGAATGCGCTGTGCCTGAAGTTGTCGCTGCGACATGGAAGCCTCCATCTTGCCGATCTGCCATGCAGACTAGCCAATCAAAAGCACTGCGCCCCGCTCCACCGCGCCACAAGCGTTGCCTCCGCGCGCCAGAAACCGCAAAGGCCCCACCGTCACCGGCGGGGCCATACTTGGAAATCTCAGAGGCGTCAGGAAGCGGTCTTGCGCTCGCCGGAAACGATCGATTGCGGCTTGCGGAAGGCTTTCGGCAAGGGCAGCTCGGAACCGCGAGTGATCCCGTCCGCCCGGTTGATCAGCACGAAGACCATGAAGATTCCGAGCAAAATCTGCTGCATGCCGAGCGGCAGGGCCAGCATGTCCCCATTGGGCAGCGCGACGCCCTCCTCGCCAAGCCGCAGCACCTCGGAAACGCAGCTCACTGCCACGACGCCAACGACGACGCCCGTGAGGCTTTCCGCACCGCCGACCACCAGCATGACCAGAAGCAAGAAGGTCAGGCTCATGTAGAAGACGTCGGCGGTAAGGATGCCAAGGAAGAAGCTGTAGACCGCGCCGCCGCAGCCCATGACCGCGCCGGAGAGCACAAAAGCTACGAGGCGCATGCGGTAAACCGAAATGCCTGTCGCCATGGCTGCGACCTCGTCATCCCGGCTCGCCCGCAACATCAGGCCGAACCGCGATTGCTGGAACAGCCAAGCGATGACCAGGGCGCCGGCCATGAAGACGAAGCTCGCCCAGATGCCGCCCAGCGAGGGTATGTTGGTCAGCGGTGCCGCACCGCCGGTGACCGAGTCCCAGTTCGAATAGATCCGGTTCACGACGAGCAGGAAAGCAAATGTCGCGATTGAGGCGGCGATGTCGGAAAGCCGCACTATGACTGCTCCCACGACAAGCGCTGCAACGGCTGCAGCCGCCATAGCCGCGAAGACCGACAGCCATGGCGCGACATGCGCGCTCTGCACCCAGCCCGGCAAACCCGTTAGCATGATCTGCTTGAACATCGCGTCCATCGACAGCCACGCCGCCACATAGCCCCCGACGCAGGCAAAAGCTGCGTGACCGAAGGCGAAGACGCCCGAATTGCCGATGAAGATGTAGAAGCCTGTGACCAAGATGATGCGGATCAGGATTTCGGTCCAGAAACTCTGCACCGTCCCCGTGCCCATCAGCTGCACAAACAGCGTCACGACGGCCAGTCCGGCAATCAGCCCGAACGGGGTCCAGACCGTTTCCAGCAGGGATTTCAGCTTGTCATTCTGCATGGATCAGACCCTCTTGTGGACGGATTTGTTGGGGAAGAGCCCATCGGGACGGACCACCAGAGCAAGGATCACGAAGCCGAAGGCAAAGGCATCGCGGAAGGGCTTGAGGTCGGACGGCAGGTAGACCTGAAGGAAAGTGATCGCTGCACCGATGAGAAAGCCTCCCACCACTGCGCCGACGAGCGAGCCCATGCCTCCGACGACCACCGCCACGAAGGCGTAGAGCGCCAACGGAGAGCCCCAAGCGTAGCTCACAGTGCCACTCTGCGGCAGGTAGAGCAGTGCCACGACCGCCGCCAGGATGCCGCTGATCGCAAAGGCGACACCGATCACCCGGTTGGCCCGCACGCCGAGATATTGCGCCATGCGGAAATCCTCGGCCGCAGCCCGCACTTCGATGCCGAACCGCGAGAACTTGAGGAAGAGGCTCAGCGCAATCATCAGCGCGGCGGTCACCCCGATGGTGATAAGCTGGATCATCGGGATGCGCAGGCCGGCGATGAAGATCGGTTCGGTCAGCCCGTACCAGAGGTTTACCCCGCGCGCTTGGCTGCCGTAGACCAGCAGCATGATGTGTTGAAGGATGTAACTCACGGTGAAGGACGCCATCATCAGCGTCGGCGCCGAGGCATTGCGCAGGGGCCGGAACACAAAGCGTTCGGTCAGCAGCGCAATGATCACTACGATCATCCCGACTGTGGGGATGACGAGGGTCCAGTGCCAGCTGCCGATGAACAGCTCCGAAGCGGCTGCCACCGAGGTGAAGGGCACGATCAACGAGTAGGCCCCGGCCGTGATGAAATCGCCATGGGCGATGTTGGCAAGCCTCAGGATGCCGAACAAAAGGCCAACGCCCAAAGCTGCCAGCGCGAAGATCGATCCGAGGCTGAGTGCGTCGAGAATAGTCTGGAAGAACGCAATCATGTCAGACACCTTCCTTGTCGAAGCCGAAATAGGCGCGCTTGATCGCTTCGCCATCGGTGAGGTTCTCGGCACGGTCGCAAAGCTGCACCTGCCCGCCGCGCAGCACATAAATGCGGTCGGCATATTTCAGGACGCGTGCCGAGCTCTGTTCATTGATCAGAAGCGTCACTCCCCGCCGCGCCTTGATCTCGGCGAGGATCTCGTAGACCTGATCGACGATTTTTGGCGCAAGACCCAGCGAAGGCTCATCGATCATGATGAGCTGAGGGTCGGTCATGATGGCGCGGGCGATGGCTAGCATCTGCTGCTCGCCCCCCGAGAGCCGACCCGCAGGATAGTTGGCGCGTTGGCGCAGGATGGGGAAGAGATCCATCAGATCATTCATCATCCAGCGCGCATTACCGGCATTGCCCTGCATGAAGCCGCCGAGCTTGAGGTTCTCTGCCACCGTCAGCGTCGAGAAGATCTGGCGCCCCTCCGGAACGAGCGACAAGCCACGACGCGCAATGTCTTCCGGCTTACCGGAACTGATGTCCTGCCCCGCGAGGTAGACCCCACCGCGTTGAGCACGGGCGCCGCCAGCAATGGCGGCCATGAGGGTCGATTTTCCAGCGCCGTTAGGGCCGACGACGCAGACCGTCTCGCCAGGGTCGACATGCAGAGACACGCCGCGCAGGGCGGCGATCTGGCCATAGCTGACGAAGAGGTCGCGGACTTCGAGATAGGGTTCGGTCATTCGGCCACCTCCGCTCCGAGATAGGCGCTCAGGAAGGCCTCGTGTTTCTGGACCTCCTCGGGCAGTCCTTCGATGATGGTCCGCCCGCCGTCGAGGACATGCAGGCGGTCACTCAGCGACATCACCACATGCATGTTGTGTTCGATCAGCAGCACCGCACAGCCATGGACCGCCGGCAAGGATCGGATGATGCCCATCAATTCCTCGCATTCGGAGTCCGACATGCCGGCAGCGGGCTCGTCGAGCAGGATGTATTTCGGCGCCGAGCACAGCGCCCGCGCGATGTCCAGGCGTCGCTGATCGGTGTAAGGCAGGCTGCCGGCGATTTTGTCGTGCGCATCCGCCAGCCCCACCTGTTCGAGCACGTCCTGCGCCCGGCGCCGTGCCCCAGCTTTCGACAGCCCACTTGCGATCCCGGCGACCTGCGCGTTCTCGAGCACGTCGAGCTTCTTGAACAGCCGCCCGGCCTGGAAGGTCCGTGCCACGCCCGCGCCGCGTACCCGTGCCGGCGACCAGCCACGCGCATCTGCGCCATCGAGATGCAGCGTGCCCTTGGTGGGCTTCTGAAAGCCCGTGAGCACGTTGACCAGCGTGGTCTTGCCGGCACCGTTCGGCCCCACGAGGCCGACGATTTCCCGCGGAGCGAGCCGCAGGCTGACGTCGCTGATCGCGGCGAGACCATCGAACAGCACCGAGACGTGCTTGATCTCGAGCGCCTCCCTCGCCCTGGTCGCCGTTTCTGCGAGTGGTTCCGCCATTGAATTCAAAGCGTTGTTCCCTGTCTGAATGGAAAGGGCGTCAGGCGCGATGAGCCTGACGCCTGTAGAGGTTCTCTGTCAGTTCCCGACGCGGTAGAGGATGTTGTTGGGGATCTCCTCGTTGATGCCCCATTCCTCGACGTAGACCTGTTTGCCGTCGGTGAACTCGGAGATCTGCATCGGCATCGAGGTCTGGATGTGCAGCTGTGGCGTGAAGGTGCGCGGTCCTAGTGTGGTCGCCTCGTTGGTGAAGCCGTTCATCACCTCTACCACCGCCTGTGTCTCGGTCGTTCCCGCGGTTTCTACTGCCTTGGCCCAGAGTTCGAGCCAGGCGTAGATCGGGTAGGCGAACATGCTCGACGGCTTGTCACCGTAGGCGTCCACAAAGCTCTCGGTCAGTGCCGTGACCTCGGGACGGGCGTCGCCATCGATCAGCACCTGCGTTGGGATGTAGAAGTCGGTGAGGCCGGGCACGGCGGAAGTCCAGGCGACGCCGTCGAACATCGACGGACCCAGGAGCGGCACGTCGATACCTGCCGAACGGATCTGGCGCACTGCACCGCCCGCGCCGAGGTGCGAGCAGAGCATCACCGCCTCGGTGCCGTCATCGGCGATTGATTTCGACAGTTCGCTGACCTGCGCCGAGATCGAGGCGTCGTCGAAGCGGAATTGCTCCCAGCCAGTGATCTCGCCACCCAGTTGCTCGTACATCCACTCGAAGCCGGCGCAGGAAGATTTCTGAGCCTCGCCAGCAACATCCTCCAGCACGAAGGTCTTTTTCAGCTCTTTCTTCTCAAGCGCCCAGTCGGCAATGATCGCGCCGTCAAGTTGGGAGGCGGTGCCGCCCGAGAAAGAGGCCGGACCAACGCCAAGAACGCCCGCCTTGGGGTCGACCGCACACATGAAGACCGAGATCTTGCCGGCTTTCTGAACCTGCACGGCTGCCGGAGCGCCGAAGTCGTAGTCGCAACTCACGACGACTAGGTCGGGATCCTCGGCCAGCACCTTCTGACCCGCCTTCACCGACTCGCCGAGGTCGGTCTTATTGTCGGCGGTAACAAACTCGATCTCACGCCCCAGAAGCCCGCCATTCTCGTTGCGCGCTTTGATCCAGAGCTGCGCGAAGCGATAGCCATCGGTGTCGGTCACTGATTGACGGCCCGAAAGGGCGATTGCGAAGCCGAGCTTGATCGGATCATCCTGCGCCAGGGTCCCTTGGGCTCCCGCGACAGATAGAGATGCGGCCAAGAGGCCTGATATAATTGGTCTTTTCATGGTGAACTCCTGTTGGACGACATCGGAGGAGGATGCCATTTTTTCTTCTTGGAACGTTCGGGCGTTTCTAATCCCGAGCTCTCGGGGCGCTTCCCGCATCGGAGCCGCGGCAGCGCTGGCCCTAGGGTCAAGCGTAGATCCACTCGGAAATCAGAGCCTGCACCCACGCGCCAATTCACCTGACTGAGCGGGCCACGCTACCGGTAAGGTCGTGCGCGGGATCCACGCTTCAGGCGCGCCGAATGTCGCCCTGTCCGCAGCGCGGAGCTCCGCGCCGCCCCCGGGCCACCGGCGACGCCAACGACGGGTGCCCGGGTTCAGGCAGTTTCAGAAGGTCAGCAGCGAGCTAGGTGCAAGCTGAAACTCACGTTTGAAGGCTCGGGTGAAGTGGGACACATCTTTGAAGCCGAAAACGTAGGCCGCCTCGGTGACCTGTCGGACGGACCCGTCCGACAGCGCACGATAGCTTGCCAGCAGCCGCTGCTCCCATACCCAGCGCATCACTGTGGTACCCTCGGCCGAGAAGAGCCTGTTCAGCGTGCGCGGCGAGACATCATACATTTCGGCAATATGGCGAATGCTCAGCTCGCTTTCTCCGAGATGGTGTATGAGGTCCGACTTGATCCGCGACAACAGCCGCCCCTGCCCCGGCGAGGCCCGGCGGGTTTCTCCATAGCTCTCCCGTACCGCAAGGCACAGCACATCAAGGATCGGCGCCTCCGCCTCACGGCAATGCGCCGGGTCAGGATAGCCGTCCAGTTCAGCGATTCCCTTCAGCAGTCCCGACATGACCCGGACCATGGGCCGTTCGGCTTCCATCCGCAGCGCCATCTGCCCATCGGCCTGCGGTACGCGGCTCAGGATCATCGGCCGGGGAATACGCAGGGTGATCGTCGTGGTGCCTTGCGGAAAATACAGCGTGTAAAGCTGCAAGCTGTCGTAGAAGAGCAGATCCCCCTGCCCAAAGTCACGCTTGCTGCCGTTGATCTCGAAGACCCCAGCTCCAGCGATCACAAGCATGCAGATGAAATCGTCGTGCGACGCGCTGCGCAGCTGTCCGACGCCATGCGTGTAGGTCACTGCGCTGGTCCGGCTCTTCAGGACTTGCATCGACGCCCATTCGTCGATCTGACCGACACCCACGAAATCTGGGGCGTTCATCGCGGCAACCGGGCTTAGAGGGCCGCTCTCGACCGATATGTGGTGCTGGTTAATCAGCTCGTGCCAGCACACCAAGCGCTCGTTCGGGCTGCAGGTGCTGGTGTTCAGGGCGATGCTCATCGCGGCTCTCCTTCGGCAAGAGCGGCGCGGCAGGACGGGCAGGCCATCTCCGCGCAAGGAATGCCAAGGAAACAGCCGACCCTATGACCCAGCTGTCATGTCACAAAATGTGGCACCGCCGCGTTTCCCTGATCCCGCGGCATCGGCACGCACGCAATGCCCACTGAATCGGCCATATGACAAAAAAATAATCAAACACGAAACCAGACAAGCCGCTCCAACCGCCCCGTCAACGCCATTTCAGCGCCGGAACAGTCACGAACGGCACCTCCGAACAGGCTGGCACTCTGAGGCAAAAGAAGTGGCACGGGGGACAATTCCGAAAATCGCGGCGCTGGGGAACTCTCGGGGGACAAGAACAACGCCACGTATTCCAACAGCAATCCGCAAAGGGAGTTCCCCAGATGAAGGGTCTTTTCCGCCGTGATTTCTTGCGCCTTGCAGGCGCCACCTCCACCGTCACAGTACTTGGGCTCGCCTCCGGTCCGGCCATCGCCGGGCCCGGAGAGAAGACACTCCGTATGGCCTGGACTGGGGCCTCCCAAATCCTCGACCCCGCAGCCCAAAACTTGCTCGATGAATTCCAGTTCACCCGTCTCGTCTACGAGACACTGACAGAATTCGACGAAAACCTCGTGCCAAAGCCGCTTCTGGCGCGTAGCTGGTCGACCTCGGAGGACGGTTTGGTCTGGACCTTCGACCTCGTGGAGGGCGCGACCTTTCACTCTGGAAAACCCTTCGGCGCGAGCGACGTGGTCTACACCTTCGAGCGGTTGACCAACCCAGAAGAGGCGCTCAACGGCACCAGCTTCTTCGATGCGGTGGCAGGCGTGAAGGCGCTCGACGCGCATCAGGTCGAATTCACACTCAAATACCCCTACGCCGACTTCCTGACTGCGCTGGCCATCAACTACGGCTCGATCGTGCCGGAAGGGGCAACAGCCGAGAGCCTCGCCTCTGCCCCCGACGGGACCGGCCCATTCCTCCTTGAGCAAATGATCCCGGGCAGTGTCATCGTCTATCGCGCGAACAAAAGCTACCGGAATCCCGAGGCTGTCGGTCTCGACGTGATCCGCCAGGAGACGGTCGCGCAGGGCAATTCGCAGGTGTCGCTGCTGCGCGGCGGCCAGGTCGACATGATCCCCTCGGTCGCGCCCCAATTCGTTCCCGTGCTGGAAAACTCTCCCGGTGTCGATGTCGTCCGCTCCAACGGTGCCGGTTTTCACAGCATCTACATCAACACCTCGGACGCGCGCTTCTCCGACGCCCGGGTGCGCGATGCGATGCGGCTGGTGATGGACCGCGAGGCCTTGGCGCAAATCGCCTACTCGGGCCTCGCCATGGCCAAGCCCGACAACGTGATCCTCTCATCAAACCCCTACTATGACGCCGATCTCCCAATTCCTGCGATCGACGTCGACAAGGCGAAGGCGCTGATGGCCGAGGCCGGCTACCCCGACGGTTTCGAGGCCAACATCTACACCACCAATGACCGACACGGCTTGCAGCCGATGACCGTGGCCTACGCCGCCATGCTCGAGCAGATCGGCATCCGGCTGAGCATCGTGACCTGGTCCAATGGCGATCTGGGCACGCAGGGATACCGCAAAAAGGAGCTCGTGACCTTCTTCTGGGGACTGCAGCTGGGAGCCGACGCCTCGATCGCCCCCTTCTACGAGTCGAACGGCTCGTTCAATGGCGGCGCCAGCGAACCGCCCTATTTCTCGGACCCGGAGATCGACGCGCTTATCCTTGCAGGCAAAACCGAACTCGATCCCGAGAAGCGCGCGGAAATCTATACCAAGTTGCAAGAACTCACCGCGCGGCGCGGCTACATCCTGGTGCCCTATGAGACGCCGCTCGTCGTGGCTCTGTCGGACAAGGTGCGGGGCTTCCATCCCTTCCCCCGCGGCTTCCATGACTTCAAATACGTCACCCTGGTTTGAACCGGAGGCGTTCTTATGTCGCGGTTCCTCCTGTCACGGTTGGCCTTTCTTTTCGGCACACTCCTGGCAATCTCGCTCCTCATCTTCGTGATGGGATCGTTCCTGCCAAATGACGCCGCGCAGATGCGGTTAAACCTCTACGCCAACGACGAGAACCTGGCTGCGCTGCGCGCGCAGCTGGGCCTCGATCAGCCGCTCGCCCTGCGCTATCTGCGCTGGCTCGTCGGAGCCGTGCAGGGGGATTTCGGCGTCTCGACGAGCTTTAACGGCCCGATCGGTCCGATCGTGCTCCAGCGGCTGCAACAGAGCGCGATCCTGACCATTGCCGCGATGCTGCTGAGCGTACCTTGCGCGCTGCTGATGGGCACATTGTCGGGGCTGTTCCGCAACCGTTTGCCTGATCACCTTATGACCGTCGTCGGGTTGCTTGGCATCTCGGTTCCCGAGTTCGTGGTGGGCGTGCTGCTGATCACGGTTCTGGCCGACATTCTACACCTCGTGCCCGCCGCCAGCATAACCGACGCCTCCCCCTTGGCAGAGCCGGTGGTTCTAGTGCTGCCAGTGCTCACCCTGACCTTGCTCATGCTGGCGCAGGTTGGAAGGCTCATGCGGTCGGGCACGGTGACGACGCTGCGCCGCGACTTCGTGCGCACCGCCCGGCTCAAGGGTATTGCCGAGCGACGCGTCGTGCTGCGTCATGTCTTTCCCAACGCTGTGCCGCCGGCGATCAGCGCCGTCGGGCTCAACTTCGGCTGGATGTTCGGCAGCCTCGCTGTGGTCGAGACGCTGTTTTCCTTCCAGGGCTTGGGCAGCCTGATCGTCTTCGCCGTGCAGAACCGCGACATCGCATTGCTGCAAGCGGCGGTGCTTGCGGTGGCCGTGGTCGTCTGCCTCGGCAACCTCGTCGCCGATCTCGTCATCATCAGCCTCGACCCCCGACTGAGGAGTGTACCGCATGGTCGCTGAGACCCTTCGAAAGCCACGGCTCCCGCTCCCGGTCTTCCCGGCCTTCCGGCGCCTAAGCCCCGCCGCCCAGATCGCCCTCGGCCTGCTGCTGGTCCTCGTCGCAATGATTGCGATCGGGCCTTCGGTTTCCCCCTACGATGCCTTCAACATCGCTCCTGCCGAAGCCCTGAAGGGCCCGTCTGTCGCGCATTGGCTGGGCACCGATCTCTTTGGACGGGATATCCTGACCCGCGTGTTGACCGGTGGCCGCACGACACTGACGCTGACCGCGATCTGTACGCTCAGCGCAATGACCCTCGGAACGCTGATCGGACTGGTCTGCGGTTATTGCGGCGGAACGGTCGACCTCGTCCTGATGCGCGTCATGGACGTTCTGCTGGCACTGCCCTCGTTGTTAATCGCACTTCTCGTTCTTGCGGTTTTCGGCAGCGGCCTCGACGTTCTGGTCCTGGCGATCACGGTGATGTTCGTCCCGCCAGTGTCGCGCGTTGCCCGCACCGCCGCCATGCAGGTCGCCCATCTGCCCTTCGTCGACGCTGCCCGTCTTCGCAACGAGCGCGCCTTGGGCATCATGTTCTACGAGATGCTGCCGAACATGATGCCGGTGCTCGGCGTCGAGGCTGGAATCCGGGTCAGTTACACACTGCTCAACCTCGCGGCTCTCGGCTTTCTCGGGCTTGGAGTGCAGCCGCCGACCCCGGATTGGGGCCTGATGATAAGCGAGGCCAATGGCTTTCTCACCACTGCGCCTTGGCTAGCGATCGGCCCGACCGCTGCGATCGTCCTCCTCGTACTTTGCGTCAACATCCTGATCGACGAGCTCACCACATGAACGTGTTGTCCCAAACCCTCGACGCGACCCGAGTGGTCCAAGTGAACGACTTGACGGTTCGCTACGGCACCTCCGGGCCGATGGCCGTCAAGAACGTGTCCCTGCGGCTGGCCAGGGGCGAATGCCTTGCCATTGTCGGTGAATCCGGTTCGGGCAAGTCAACACTGGGCCTTGCGCTCATCGGCTACCTGCCCGCCACGGCCCGCCTGACCTACGAGCGCCTGTCGATCGCCGGTCGTGAGACCAGCCAGGCCAGTGCGACTGAGCGACGGAAATGGTGGGGCCGGCGGATCTCGATGGTTTATCAGAGCCCGATGACTGCGCTGAACCCTCTGATGACCGTCGGCGCACAGCTACGCGAGGCAATTCGCGGCAGTTCGAGAGATCCGGACGCGGCCGCCAAGCGCGCCATCGCAATCTTCCGCCAAGTCCGCCTGCCGGAACCCGAGCGCATTGGCACGCGATACCCGCACCAGCTGTCGGGCGGACAACTGCAGCGGGTGGTAATCGCCATGGCTTTGGCCAACGAGCCCGACGTGATCATCATGGACGAGCCGACCACCGGTCTCGACGTGCGCACTGAGCGCGCAATCCTCGAACTGATAGATCGGCTGCGCGCCGAAACCGGCACAGCGATCATTCTGATCAGCCACAACCTCGGGCTGGTCTCGCGCCACGCCGACCGAGTGATGGTGATGCTCAGGGGTGAGTTGGTGGAGGAAGGCCCGAGCCGCGCAGTCTTCGGAGCGCCACGCCACGCCTATACCCGGAAGCTGATTGACGCGATCCCCAAGGGAGACCTAGCACACGGGGGACGCACTCGCGCGCCTGTCGGAGAGGCGCCCACGCCTCGGCAAGTTCTGCAGGTCAGTGACCTAGACGTCACCTTCCGTGGCTCCCGCGGGCGGCAGGTGAAAGGGCTCGATAAGGTGTCTTTCGAGCTGCGCGAGGGAGAAATCCTCGCCCTTGTCGGGGAAAGCGGCTCGGGCAAGACCACACTCAGCCGGGTGCTCACCGGATTGCACGCGCCAGACCGGCCCGATTCCATCGATATCCGCCCTGCCCGCCCGCGCAGCGCAAGCATTGCAATGGTCTTCCAGGATCCGACCAGCACCCTCAATCCGGCGCGCAGCATCGGCTGGATGCTGAAGCGCACGCTGAAGCTCCGTGGGGTTCCACGTACCGAGCGCGATGGCCGGGCCCGCGCCCTCCTGCGCGACGTGCAGCTGCCAGAAACCTACCTCTCCCGTCGCCCTGGCCAACTTTCGGGTGGCGAGCGCCAGCGCGTCAGCATCGCCCGCGCGCTGGCACAGGATCCGTCGATCATGATCCTCGACGAGCCGACCTCTGCTCTCGACGTCTCGGTGCAGAAGGCGATCCTCGAACTCATGCTCGATTTGCGCGAGCGGCACCGGATGACGATCCTCTTCGTCACCCATGACCTTGGTGTCGTTCGATACATCGCCGACCGCGTGGCGGTGATGCTGCAAGGTCGGATCGTCGAAACAGGCCCGACGGAGGAAATCTTCCTGCGTCCTGCCCACGGCTACGTGCGCGACCTGATTTCGGCGTCGAGCACCCTAAGGGTGCAGTAAGTGCCGCTGCCGGGCCGTGTTCCCTGTTTGCGGCACGGCGGCGGCATGACTTTCAACCAGATGAGGAAACGAAGATGAACTCCCCCATCACCAAGACTTTCGATGCGGATACGACCAAAGCGCTCGAGCATGTCGACCGTGCAGAGATGGTCGATATCGCCTGCGACATGGTGCGCAGCAACAGCGTGAAGGGCGCCGAGGCGGCGCTCGCATACAAAATGGCCGAATGGTTCCGCGCACGCGGATACGAGGTTTGGTTGCACGAGCTGGATCATGGCCTTGCGCAGGTTGTCGCCACGCTCAAGGGCACCGGCGGCGGGCGCAGTCTGATGCTCAACGGCCACCTCGACACCGACCCTGTCACCACATTCGGCTGGAGCCGGGATCCCTTCGAACCGCATATAGACGGAGATAAGCTCTACGGTGCGGGTATCATCAACATGAAGGGCCCCGATGCGGCTCTGATCGAAGCGGCGGAGGCAATCCGCAAGTCTGGCGTCAAGCTCAAGGGTGATCTCGTAGTGGCGCTGGTCTGCGGCGAGCTTCAGGGCGGATACGGCATGGAAGAGCTGCTGAAAACCGGCTACCGCACCGATGCCGCGATCTGCTGCGAACCCTTCGGAACATGGAATGTGCTGACCATGAACGTCGGCACCGCGATCTTCGGCGTGTCGATCACAGGCAAGACCGAGCACATCATGTACAAGCACAACGCAGTGGACGCGATCCAGAAGATGCTCAAGGTGATCCCGGCGATCGACGCCATCGAGTTCACCTATGAGCCGCGCGCGGACCTGCCCGATATCCCCTGCATCCACGTTGGCGCGGTGATTGCCGGGCGCGGCACGGACTACAATCTCAAGGGGCCGAACTACGTTTCGGACTATGCCACCATCCTGTGCGACGTGCGCTTCCTGCCGGGCCAGACAATCGAGTCCGTCACCGCAGATCTCAAGCGTGCCATCGACAAGGTCGCGTCGGACGACCCCGAACTTGAATACAAGATCGACATCCCAGCGCCCGCCTTTTTCGGGACCGGCCTGACCAAAGGCCACGAGCCCTACGAGATCGATGCCGAGGAGGAGATCGTCCAGCTAGTAGTCGAAAACCGCACACAGATCATGGGCGAGCCCCCCGAACTGGTGGGCGTGCATAACCCGGGCTCCTACTCGGGCGACGACACATCGCACCTGTGGAAGTTCGGTATCCCCTGCGTTCTCTTCGGACCGGGCCATCCGAACGGCATCCGCAGCGCCTTTGCCGACGAGTTCATGAGCATTGACGATATGGAAGCGCACAGCCGTATTCTGGTGAAGACGGCGATCGACTACTGCAACCGGGACACCTGAAACGAAATCGGAGCGGCCGAGAGGCCGCTCCTCCCAATCCGCGCGCGGTCCGCTCCGTCAGATAAACACGGGGGCTCGTCAAGCGGCCTCCTCACCTGCTGGGAAGCGTCTTGCGCAGCCAGTCAACGAACAACCGGACATTGCTCCGGAGCGGTCCCGACGGGATCGCGAGATAATAGCGAGTGCCCCATCCCTCCAGACCCTGGGGCCGCGGAAGCACTCTAAGGCGCCCCTCCGCAAGCTCGCTGCCGATGATGATTTCCGGCACGAAAGCCGCACCCAGCCCCTGTTGCACCGCAGAAAGCTGAAGGAAGGGTGACCCCAAATCGACGTTTCGCAGCGCGGCCGGGTCGAGCCCCATCTCCCGAAGCAGCGTCTCCTCGCCCGCGTCACCCGCCGTCCAGACCCAAGGCAGATCGCCCGGCGCGCGACGATCTTGCAGAAGCCGCGGCGCGGCGACCGGCAGCAGAGAGCATTCCAGCAGGAGCTCCATGTCATACCCCGGCCAGTCAGGCTTCGTGCGGCCCGCGCAGATCGCAAGGTCGAGCTGCTCGCTCTGCAGCGCCGCCACGTCCGGCGAAGGCTGCACCGAGACACTTACGCCGGGATGCTGGTGCCAGAACTCATGCAACCGCGGGAGGATGACGGTTTGCGACAGATAGATTGTCGTTCCCAGACGGACCGGCAGCGCCGCCTGTTCCGCGCGCATATCCGCAACAGCCCACCTGATCGCGTCGAATCCCTCGGCCAGGGCAGTCGCGAAACGGCGGCCAGTCTCGGTCAACTCGACCCGGCGGCCCGCTCGCCGGGCAAGGGGCACGCCAAGATCGGCCTCGAGCGCGCGGACCTGCTGCGCCACCGCCGCCTGCGTGACATTCAGCGCCCGCGCCGCTTCGGCAAAGCTGCCATGGCGCGCGGTCTGATCGAAAGCGCGCAGCGCGGTGAGCGAGGGCTGCGCTACTCGGCCAGGGGATTGCATGATAGTTCACCTATCGTCCGATTATTATTCCCGAGTAGCGCATCCTCGGGCCACTGGATAGAGAAACCGCATACAACTCATTGCGTAGCTTCCCAGATGACGCGCGCCTGCTCCTTGTTGGGACAAAAGATCATGACCAGCGCTGCGAACCGATCCACCCTGAACCGTTTCATCGCCGCAAGCGGCCTCAGCAACCTTGGGGATGGGGTAGCGGTGGTGGTCTGGGCCTGGATTGGCACACTGCTGACCCGTGACCCATTGCTTGTCGCAATGATCCCCGTGGCGCTGCGCTTGCCCTGGGCGATCTTCGCCATTCCCGCCGGGATTATCACCGACAGGGTCAGCCGCAGATCGCTGATCCTCGGGGCCGACGTGCTGCGCGCCGCAGCGTTCGCGGTCGCGGCCCTGGCGATCTCCCGCGCCGCGCCGCTGGCCCCGCCGCCGGAGACAGGCGTCGCCGATGCGCTGCTCTTTGCCATCCTCGCCGGCTGCGCCCTGATGATCGGCGCGGCAGAGGTCTTTCGCGACAATGCTGCCCAGACTGTCCTGCCATCCATCGTGCCCGCCGCAGATCTCGAGATGGCCAATGGCAGGCTGTGGAGCGCGGAGCTTACCGCAAATTCTCTGGCCGGACCCGCGCTTGGCGCCTTCCTGATCGCAGAGGCCTTGGCAGTGCCCTTCGTCTTCAACATGCTGGCCTACGCCTGTGCCGTCATGCTCGTGTCGCGCATCCCGCTCGCTTCGCGTGGAGCGCAATACGCCAACCGGAACTGGAAGCGCGAGTTCCGTGAGGGCCTTGGCTTCCTCCTGCGGGCCCCGATGCTGCGCATGTTGGCGTTGCTTACCGGCCTTTGGAACATGTGCCACCAGATGATGATGATCGCGCTGGTGCTGCACATGCAGGAAAATCTGGGCACCGGCGCGCGCGCCTATGGGGCCGTGCTTGCCGCCGCCGCGGTCGGCGGGATCGCGGGGGGCCTGGCGGGTGGACGGCTCGCAATGCGTTTCGGTCGGGGACGCACCGCCCAATGGGCGCTCCTGCTAGGCTCGGCCAGCTTCCTGTTCGTCCCTCTGATGCCGGGGCCTGTGTCGCTCGCACTTCTGCTCGCGGGCTTCGGCCTTTTCGGCGTGACCTGGGATTCCGTTTCGGCCGCGTTCCGGCAGCGGATGGTGCCCGACGAAATTCTTGGACGGGTGACATCGCTCTACCGGCTGACGTCTTGGGGCATGATGCCGGTAGGGCTGGCGCTTTCCGGATGGATTGTCAAACTCGCGGAGCCATCGTTGGCACGTCCGCTTGCCCTCCAACTGCCTTTCGTGATCGCGGGCATCATAGCGGTCGCGCTTTCGGGCCTCGCCTGGCGCGCTGTCGGACGTGGCTTCACTGAACAACAGGCCGCCGCCACACCGGCGGAGGCCTGATTTCCAGTCTTTAGCCGCGCTCTTGATTGGGAGGTCGACACCCTCCTCTCCACAGCGGAGCCTCGACCGTCTCATCTCGCGGACACCCTGGTCAGGCGCCTACGGCCTCCATCCCGCGGCGCCCCTGAAGGAGCACGAGGACGAGGGGAATGGCGAAAACGACCGCGCTGGCCAGCGGCACCGCGGCGTAGTCATACCCCGCCCGGATCACCGCACCGCCGACCACGGCACCAAGACCATTGCCTAGGTTGAAAGCACCGATGTTGACCGAAGAGGCGAGGCTCGGGGCGTCTTGCGCCGCGCCCATCACCCGCATCTGCATCGTCGGCACCAAGGCAAAGCAAAGCCCGCCCCAGATAAACAGCAACACCAGCATGGCGATCAGGTTGGTGTGAAGCACTGACATGGCGCCAAGAAGCACGATTAGGGCCACAAGCGTGCCGATCAAGGTGCCGCGCAGTGACTTGTCCGCAGCGATCCCGCCGAAATGATTGCCCACCGTCATGCCCAGGCCAACGACGATCAGCGCAATCGTCACCAGGGCGGCAGAGGCGCCGACCCCGTCTTGCAACATCGGAGCGATATAGGTGAAGACGGTGAACTGACCGGTCGAGGTCAGCACCGTCATGCCCAGGGCAGCGAGCACGGGCCGGCGCAACATGACCCGGATCTCGGCCTTGGCGTTGGTGTCGCCAGAGGACCGAAGATGCGGCAGCGCTTTCATCAAGGCGAAGGCCGTGGCGAGCCCCAGGGCGGCGATGAACATGAAGGGCACGCGCCAGCCGGCCAGATCGCCGAGGTAGGTCAGCGCGGGAACCCCGGCGACGTTCGCCACGGTAAGGCCCATGAAGACCGCCGCCACGGCGCCCGCCTGGCGGCCCGGCGCGACGAGGCCAGCGGCCACGATGGAGCCGACACCGAAGAACGTGCCCTGGCAGAGAGCCGTCATGACCCGCGCTGCGAGCAGGACCTCATAGCTCGGCGCAACCGCGGCCATAACGTTGCCCGCGGCAAGGATAACGGCCAGCAGGATCAGCAATCGGTTGCGCGCCATACGGCCCGCCGCGAGCGTGACAATCGGCGCAAAGACCATCACGCCGAAGGCATAGGCCGTCACGATCAGACCCGCGGTGGGGATGGAAATTTCAAGGTCGTTCGCGATCACGGGCAGAAGGCCCATGGGAGAGAATTCCGTCAATCCGATCGCGAATGAGCCGAGAGAGAGTGCCGCAAGGGCAGGATTTATCTTCATTCTGTCGTCTTTCGTATGTCTCTGGGTGTCGGCCTGACACCCGATGTCTGCGTTCACGGCAAACTGGACGAACTCGGGCCCCGGGATTAGAGCTTGTCGCAGCACTTCATTTTTGAGGCATGGGCAAAGATGACCTCGCAATCTGACCGCTTCGGGGAAATGGAAGCCTTTCTCGCAAGCCTCGAGGAAGGCAGCTTTTCCGGCGCCGCGCGGCGCCTCGGCATGACCCCTTCAGGCATAAGCCGCACGCTAGACAGGTGTGAGGCCAGGCTGGGGGTGCGCCTACTCACCCGCTCCACGCGATCTCTCAAGCTCACACAGGAGGGGCAGCGCTACGCCGTCCTCGCGCGCAAGATCCTCGCCGAGCTTGACCGGGCGGAGGATGAGATCACCGCGGGACTGGCGCCCTCTGGCCTGCTTAGGGTGTCGGCGGCCGTCTCGCATGGCCGGCTGCGGATCGTGCCTCAACTGGAGGAATTTGCCCGGCTCTACCCGGCGGTCGACATCGACCTGACGCTGACCGACCTGACGGAAGACCCCGCTCGGGGCGCCACGGATGTCGCAATCCGGTTCGGACGCCTTCCGGACAGCGGGCTGATCGCCCGCAAATTGGGAGAAGAGCCGATGGTCGTGGTCGCCGCCCCCTCTTATCTGGACGCAAGGGGGACGCCGGCAAAGCCCGAGGACCTGCGGAGCCACGACTGCCTGCTGTTCAACTTCGATCCAACCCGAGCCCGTTGGCCCTTTCGCAGCCAAGGCAGGCGAACCGAGGTGCACGTCAGCGGCAGGTTCACCGCAAATAGCGGCGAAGCGCTCGGAATGCTGGCGGTTTCCGGCCTCGGAATTGCGCGCGTGGCACGCTTCGCCGTGGAAGACGACCTGGCAGCTGGCCGCCTGCGTGAAGTGCTCCCGGGCGACACCATCGACGAAGGCCATGAAGTTCACGCCTTATTCGTCGGCGGGGACCCGATCCCCGCCCGGGTGCGGGCCTTGGTTGATTTCCTGGCCGACAGGATGGGGACGCGGTCAGGCCAATGGCGGCTTCCGGATCAGGCCCCTAGATAGGTCTTGTTTGCGAGTTTGATCAAGGTTTGCCTGCTCCGTAGCCGAGGATCGAATTGCCCCCTGCCGCCGCGAGAAAAGCAAAAGGGCAGCACACAAGGTGCTGCCCTCCGGCCGGCATGAGGGAGCAGCCGCCTTAGTTGGTCGGCCAGGGCTGGCAGACCTCGTCAACGTTTTCGGCCGTGACCATCGGGTGCGGCACGTAGACGGATTTGGACATCTCGGCACCGTTGAAAAGATCGACGATGCTCTGCACCGCATAGGTCGCCTCGTCGACCGGCGATTGCAGGACGGTGCCGTACTGAAGGCCCGCTTTGATGTTCTTGATGCCGACCGGCTCGCAGCCGCCGCCGACCATCGCCATCTCGGTGGGGTCGAGCCCGGCACGCTCCGCGGCGATCAGAACACCCTGCATCATGATGTCTTCTGCGGCATAGACGCCGACGATCTCATCACCGTACTTGGTAAAGAGGCCAGCCGCGGCCTGTGTCGAAGTTCCAGTGTCCCAATTTCCCGGCTGCGCACCGAGGATCTCGAGATTGGGCGCCAGATCTGCCAGCGTTTCGGTGAAGCCTTTGGTCATCGAAATGGTCTGCGCCTGACCCACGATGCCGGTGATCATGATCACGCCACCTTCCAGCGGTTTGCCCTTCGCCTCCAGCGCGTTGATCAGAAGCTGTGCCGACTTCGAGCCTTGTTCCTCGTAGTTGCCCCCGGTGTATTGCACCCAGAGGTCCTCGCGCGCCTTGTCGGGCTGCACGTCGGTCAGCAGCAGCGGGATGTCGGCGCGCTGAACCTTGCGCATCGCCGGGAAGAGCGCGGTGCCGTCGATGGTCCACAGCAGGATGGCATCGGGGCGCTTGGCGATCGCCTGATCGACCTGCGTCGCCTGTTGTGCCGGGTCGAACTTGTTGGTCACGACTTCAAGGTCGATGCCCTTCTCGGCGGCCAGCTTGCGGATCTGGTCGTTGTAGACGGCGCAATACTCGCAGATATCGTCTGCGCCGAGGAAGATGACCTTCTTGCCAGCCTGCGCGCCCTCTGCGGCGACACTTGCGGAGGCGAGGAGCGAGCCGGCGAGCAGTGCGCCGAAAGTCGATCGGATGATGTTCATTGGGTAGTCCTTCCTGTTGGTTATTCTGTTGGAAATTTCAGGCCAGTCTGGCCCGGAGCCAGGTGGCGGGTGCGCCCCCGGCAAGGACCGCGATCAGCAGCACGCCACCATTCAGCAGCAGGATCGCGGGGGAGCTGGCACCAATCAGCCCCAACCCGTTGTTCAGAACGGCCAGCACCAGCACCCCGATGGCGACGCCGAAGGGGCGCCCGACACCCCCGGAGAGCGCCACGCCTCCGAGGATCGCCGCCGAAGCACCCTGCAGCAGCAGGTTCGCGCCAAAGGTCGACGAGGCGCGGCCCAGCGTGATCGCCAGCAGAGCGCCCGCCAGTGCGGCGAAGAGCCCGCTCAGCACGAAGGTCGTGACCACCGCGCCGCGCACGTCCGCCCCGGCCATGCCCGCGGCCTTGCGGTGGCTGCCGGCGGCAATGATGTCCCGCCCCATTCGCGTGAAGGCCAACATCAGCCCCGTGACCACGAAGAGCACGATGGTGATGACCGAGCGTGGTGAGAGGACGCCGAACCAGTCCATGTTGAAGGCGTCGGTGAGGTCGTAGTTCTCGAAGTTGATGGCCTGACCGCCCTCAAGCCAGACGGCGAAGCCCGAGAGCAGGATCATCACGCCCAGCGTGGTGACCAGCGACGAAACACCAAGCTTCAGCGTCACGATGCCATTGAAGAGCCCGACCAACCCGCCGAAAGCGAGCGCGGCAAGCAGCCCCAGAACGGCATTGTCGGCTCCGCATTTCAGCATGATGAGGCCCGAGACCGCGACCATCGCGCCGCCCGAGAGGTCGAACTCCCCCGCCAGTATCGTCAGGGCCAGCCCGAGCGCGACAAGACCCAGCAGCGCGAAACTCTCGCCGAGAGCAAAGATATTGCCCGCCGCGGGGAAGTAGCTGTTGGCGGCGGTGAAGATCACTGCCATGCCAAGCAGTAGCAGCCAGCGCAGGGCGAGAAGCGGGTTTTCGGCAAGCGTTTTCATGAAGCTCTCCCTTCTCAACGTTTCTTGCGGGCCAGCAGGGCGCCGGCTGTGACCGCCACCAGAACGGCGAGCCCTTTGACCATGAGCTGCACCTCGTAGGCGAAATTGTTGACGAGCAGGATGTTGGTGAGCACGGCAAGGAACAGCGTGCCCGAGGCCACGTCGATGATCCGACCGCGACCGCCGCCGATGGCGACACCGCCGACCAGCATTGCCGCGATGGCGCTGAAGTCGAGGTCCGCGCCGACCCGCAAGTTGCCCGTCCCGGACTGCGCCGCGATCAGCGCTCCGGCAATGGCCGCGCCGGCACCGGCCAGAACGTAAGACAGCACGACCATGCGGGTGACCCGCAGACCGGCCAGTTCCGCGGCGTCGGGGTTGGTGCCACGCAGACGCAGCTCCCATCCGGCGCGGGTGCGCTGCATCAGCACCTCGCCCACGATCACGATGAGCAGAAAAAGCACCGCCTGCCACGGCACGCCCGGAATGAGGGTGCCGCTGCCCAGCCAGCTTGGCCCACCCTCCGCCAGCACGGTGCGCCCGTCGGAGACCCAGGTCGCCAGACCCGCGATCAGCGAGCCTGCGGCGATTGTCGAGATGATCGCGTTGCAGCGCAGCCAGCCCACGACAAGGCCCTGCAGCAGCCCGAAGACCAGACCCAGCGCAACGCTCGCCGCCAGCGCGGGCAGCACGCCCCAGCCGGAGGCCGCAATGTAAACGATCGATGCGAAGGCCGCCGTGCTGCCGAGCGACAACGCAAAGAGGTTGCCGCTGATCGTGACGCTGGCCAGTCCGACCGCCGCAATCCCCACGGTCGAGGCCGCGTAGAGGATCGAAGAGATGTTCGAGGCGCTGGCGAAGTTCTCGATGAAGGCACAAGCCGCCAGAAACATCACCACCGTGGCGATCTGGATCACTGTGGCCTGCACACGCGCGGGGGCGAAAAGGCCTCCAAAGCCAGAGGTCCGGGAAAGGGTTGCTGCGCTCATGCCGCTGCCTCCGTATTTGGGGTGTCGGGACCATGCAGGATGTCGTGCAGGATCGCGTCGGCATCCATCTGTGGGCGCAGCGCGTCCCGAACCATGGCACCGCGATAGAAGGTCACAATTCGGTCCGAGGCATCGAGCACCTCCTCGAGATCAGTGGAGTAGAAGAGGATGGTGAGCCCGTCGGCCTCGGCCAGCCGCCGCAGCTGCGCGTAGATCTCGGCACGCGCACCGATGTCGACGCCGCGGGTCGGCTCGTTCAGCAGCAGAAGCCGTGGACCGAGCGCCGCGGCTTTGCCCAGCGAGACCTTCTGCTGGTTCCCGCCCGACAAGGTGGAGACGTCATGCGGCAGGCGCGCCGGGTCGATGGCAAAGTTCTGCGCCAGCTGCGTCGCGCGCTCGCGGACATCAGAGCTCACCATCCAACCATTGCGCGACACCCGGTCGAGGATCTGGCTCACGAGGTTGGTCCCGATGGCCGCCTCGAGGAAGACCCCGCGCTTGGCGCGATCCTCGGAAACATAGGCGATCCCTGCGGCATAGGCCTCGGCGATCCCGCGCGGCGTCGCGGCTTTGCCGTCGAGCGACAGCGCGCCCCGCGCCGGATGCAGTCCGGCAAGGCTTTCGAGCAGCGTGTCCGCCCCCGAGCCGAGCTGGCCGACCAGCGAGACGATCTGCCCCGGCTGCACGTCGAGCTCGAGAGATGCGAAGCGTCCAGGAAGACTCCAGCCGGTGAGCGACAGGCGCGGCGCAACACCCTCGCGGGCTTGGCTCGGCGCGATCTCTCCGGTCTGCAGCTCGTGTCCGATCATCGCCTCAACGAGCCGGGCGTTGGTCAGCTCGGCAGTGTTCGCAGTCATCACGTGCTGGCCGGAACGCAGCACGGTGACACGGTCGGTCAGCGCGAAGATCTCGTTGAGACGGTGCGAGATGATGACAATAGTCGTGCCCTGCTCGGCCTTGAGCCGACGCATCACGGCAAAGACCTTCTCGATCTCGCCATCCGACAGCGTGGCGGTTGGCTCGTCGAGGAGAAGCACGCGGGCGCCACGGGCAATGCCTCGCGCGATCTCGATCAGCTGGCGCTCGGCCAGCGGCAGCGTCTCGGCCTGCACATCGAGCGAGACATGCTCCAGCCCGACCGAATCCAGCACCTGCCGGACATGGGCGCGGAACGGGCCGCGGCGGTAGATCCGGCCTACATCGCGAGCGCCCAGCATCACGTTGTCGAGCACCGACAGGTGGGGGATGATCGACAGTTCCTGATGAACGATGGACAGCAGCGCCGGATCGACCGGCGTGCCGAGTTCGACCTGCATCCCGCCGATGCCGAGCTCTCCCTCGTCGGGCTCGACCAGCCCGCCGAGGATCTTCACAAGAGTGCTCTTGCCTGCGCCATTCTCGCCGCAGAGACCGTGGATCTCGCCTTCGGCGAGGTCGATGTCCATGCCCCGCAGAGCACGCACACCGCCATAGCTTTTCTTCAGCCCGCGGGCACTCAGGATGGGTGCGCTCATGTCGCCTCCTTCCCGACCAGCGGCAGCTCGGCGAGCGCTTTGGACAGGTCGATCATGGCCCAGGGAAGGAACTCGGTAATGGCAAGGCCGACCATGTCGACCTGCGCCGCGACGCCGCGCAGCATGTCGACAATCTCGGGCAGTTCGAGCTTGCCCGTGGCGATGCCGTCGAATGCGCCAGCGGGCGCGTGCGGGTTGTTAAAAAGGAGGTAGTCGCGACCCGCAGGTGAGAGCACGTCGAGATCGAAGTGGACCGCCACCTTCGTCGCTCCGCTGGCCTTCAGCCATTCGAGCACGGCCTGCGGGTCGGCGCGGAATTCGCTCGGGTCGATGCTGCGCATACCGCGCTCGGCGAGATAGGCCTGCTCGCCTTCCATCACGTCGTTGACGCCGACATAGAGCACGCGGGCAGGATCGACCGGGCGTGTCACGCAGGCGGTGAAGTCCGCGTCGCCGTCACCGAGAAGCATGGCGAGAACGTGAGCGTGGGCGTGGCTGAACTGGCTTTTGTTCATCACGTCCGGATGCGCATCGACCCAGATCACCGCGAGATCATCGCCGTATTTCTCAGAAAGGTAGGCGATGGGCGCGAGGTCGACGAGGCAGTCGCCGCCCACCGTCAGTACCGCCTCCGGGGCGTGAGAGGCGATGGCCTCCACCGCGGCGTCGAGCTGCGCTTTCAGCGCTGCCCGGGACTTGATCCCGTCCACCGGAGCGCGGTCCGCGCCCTCGGCGGTCGGCACCTCGATAGTCTCGACCGGACCGGTCGCATCCGGGAGCAGCGCCCCGAGAACCTTGGCGCCAACGCGGTAGGCCGGTTCGTCACCACCCTGCCATTGCGGCATTACGAGGCGCAGGGTGTTTGCGGGAGTGCGGGTCATGGGACCTCCGTCGTCTGGATGTGTCGTTGGCGACAACCCTGCCGATTTCGATGCCCCGCGGCTCGGCGCGCACGGTCAGATTCTCGGACTCACCGGCCAATCCGGATTGGCGCTACGTTCCGAGTCTGCGCACCTGCAGCGCGCCACATGCTCATCCGCCGTGCAAAATGAACGCTGCATGACTAATTTTTGTGCGTCCTTGGTGCCGACTTCCGCCTCCCACCGCGTTCGCTCTCGTCAAACTCAGACGAGTGCGTCAGAACCCTCCGATCCTTCCGCCATCACCGGGGAGATCAGAATGCAGCGCCTCAGCACCGCCGAACACGCGCCCGGAATGCAGTACGACTTCTGGCACAATATCGTTGAATCCTCCTTTGCCCATTGCGACGGGATCGCGCCGAACCGCCGCAGCTTTCGCGCCGAGATCGAGATCGCGCGCTGCGGCAACAGCGAGCTGACATCCCTCACCTCGGACGCCGTGCGCTACCTGCGCAGCGAGCGTCACCTGCGCCGGAGCGACACGGATGCCTTCTTTGTCTCGGTAATGCTCGAAGGAGGCGGCTATTTCCGCCAGAACGACCGCGCCGTGCATCATGCCCCCGGGACCGTGCTGATCTACGATTCCGCGCGACCCTACGAATACGAATATCCCGGGGCCTATCGCACGGCCCTGCTGCGCGTGCCACGACAGATGATGGAAGCCCGGATGCTCGGCGTGCGCGACCTTGGCGGTACGCTGATGTCGGCGGGCCGTCCTCAGGCTGCATTGATCCAGAGCCTCATCGTCAACCTGCTCGACACCGCGCGCGACGGTGACCTGCCAGAGCAGTTCATCGCGCCGACGCTGGATCTCATTGCCGGAGCCTTCGGACAAGAGACCCCGCGCACCGAGATTGCGGGCCGTAACGATACCTTGAACCGGATCAAACGCTTCATGATCGAGAACATGGGGAACGAGGATCTCGGCGTCGCGGACATTGCGCAAGCGCAGCACATCTCCGCCCGCTCCCTGGGCCGTGCCTTCGCCGCCGAGGGCACCACGCCGATGAACTGGCTGCGCGATCGCCGCCTGACCGAGGCGCATGCGATGCTCTCCGAGGGGCGCGCGCGCTCGGTGACCGAGGCCGCCTATGACTGCGGGTTCCGCGACCTGTCGTACTTCGGCCGTGCATTCAAGAAGGCCTACGGGAAGACACCACGTCAGGTCTGCGTCGTCCGGCACTGACCGGCAGGCGTCCGTCTCGGTCAACTATCTGGCCGTCACAGACGAGCATGCTCTAACCTGACATGGCATCTTCGCGGGACCAACAGATACGGAGATCGCCATGTACACCGTCGCTTTCATCATGAAGCGCAAGCCCGGCATGTCGCTGGAAGACTTCCTTGCCTATTACCGCGACCGCCACGGCCCGCGCATGGTCGAGCTGATCAAGGACAAGGGGCTGCTGGCCTATGAACACTTCCCGGTCGCGGCCCAGAAAGAGGGACGCTATCTGGCCGAGGATGGACCCGCCTATGACGCCGTCTCTGTCTACAGCTTCGAGACCGAAGCCCAGGCTGAAGAGTGCTGGGAAATGCCGGAAGTGATCGAGGACAGTGCCGCCTTCATCGACTTCGACACGATGGTCGCGCTGCCGACCAATCGCCGCACAGTGTTCATGTTCGGCTGATCCCGCCAACCGCCCCAACCTTCGTGACGCGCCCGCCTTCCAAGGCCGGGCGCGTTTCGCATTCCCCTGCCCTTCCTTGGCCGACGTGAGCGACTCTCTGGCCGCGGAGTCCAAGTTTCCCTGCGGCTCTCCGAGCATTCTGGCGTCATCCGGGCCGCTGCGGCCCGACACCAAGAAGCGCGCCACAAGGCCTCGTCAGGGAGACAGGAATGTCCGAACCACTGCTTGAAACACGATCCTTCGACTATGTCCCGGAAGAGGAAAGGCACGGCAACGTCCGCTCTCAAGTACAACTCTGGTTCATGATCAACGCCCAGATCCTCACGATCTACACGGGCGCCGTCGGCGTCGCGACCGGTCTGTCGCTCGGCTGGGCGCTGGTCGCGATCCTCACCGGCTCTCTGGTGGGCACATTGTTCCAAGCCTTCCACGGCGCGCAGGGCCCGGTCATGGGCCTGCCCCAGATGATCCAGTCGCGCGTGCAATTCGGCTCCCGCGGGGTGCTGCTGCCGATCCTTGCCGCCACCCTCTCTCCCTTCGGCTTCGCGGTCTTCCTGATCCAGACCGCGTCCTACGCGGTGAGCGACGTGACCGGGATCGGCTCCTTCACGCTGCTCCAAGTCATCATCGCCGCAGTGGCGGGACTCATCGCAATTGTCGGGTTCCGGCTGGTGATGAAGGTCGAGAAATTCGCGTCCTGGCTCACCCTGCTCAACTTCGCGCTGCTGAGCATCGCCGTCGTCACCGTGCTGCCGATCGACACGCTGTTCCAGCAGGGCGGCTTCAGCACCCATGCGTTCTTTCTGCAGTTCGGCGTGTCCGCGATCTACCAGCTCGCCATCGCGCCGCTGGTGTCGGACTACACCCGCTACCTTCCGGCAAAGACCAGCGGCGCCAAGGTCTCGGCTTCGGTCTTCTTCGGCACCACGCTTTCGGCGGTCTGGTTGGAGGGCATCGGCGCCTTCGTAACTGCCGCTTTCCCGGACCTCGACACCATCGCCGCGGTGCGCCAGCTTGGGGATAGCTTCGGCTATGGGCTCGGGGCCTTCACCATGGTTGTCGCGGCATTGAGCTGCCTGATCACCATCTCGATCACCGCCTATAGCGGAACCCTTGCGCTGATCTCGGGCCTCGAGGCCTTCCGCCCGCTCCGCCCCACTCTCCGGCTGCGTACCGTGTCGATCTCCATCGGCATGATCCTCGCGCTCGCCTGCTCGCTAGCCATGTCGCAGGACACGCTGAACACCTTCGGTGCCTACCTCGCCATTCTCGGCTACGTCCTGATCCCGTGGACTGCGGTGAACCTGACCGACTATTACCTCGTGCGGCGCGGGCGCTACTCGATCACGGACATCATGCGCCCGGACGGCGGAATGTACGGCGCGTGGGGCGGCATCGGCATTGCGAGCTACGCCATCGGCTTCGTCGCAATGATCCCGTTCTTCAGCTCGGCCATCTACACCGGGCCGCTCGCGGCAAGCATGCACGGGGTCGATGTGTCGTTCATCGTCGGGCTGCTGGTCTCCTCGATTGTCTACGCCATCCTTGCCCGCAGGGTCGATCTTGCCACCGAGATGCAAAAGGTCCGTGAGGCTGCGCTCAACACCTTCGGCCACGCCTGAAGCGCTGACGCCCAATGAGAAAGGATGCCCGGACCGCAATCCGGGCATCACTCCGTTCCTAAGCCAGGAAAGCGAAAGCCCTGACGTCAGACAAGGGCGGTCGCCAAGAGTTGGCAGGCTCCTCGATACCGAGTGACCGGAAGACCGGGCTCACGTCGCGCTTCAGGTTACGCCTGCGCGTATCAGCACTGAAATCGCGGTCTCGAAGTGCTCGGTCATGGCAGCTTCGGCCTTGGTGCTGTCCTGCATCATGATCGCGGTGGCGATGCGTTCGTGGCAGCGAATGTTCTCTTCGCGGTTGGCCTCGGTGGCGCGTGCATGCCATCCGATCGACCATGTCTGCCTCGTGATCACCCCGTAGCTGTCTACCAGAAGCTCGTAGAGCGCGTTGCCAGAAGCTCGGGCGATCAGCGTGTGAAACCGAATGTCGAGCTCCATGATCTGCGTCGGCTCCGTCCGCAGGGCGGTGAACATCCGGTCTACGATCTCGAGAAGCTCCTTGGCCTGTTCGTCCGTGCGGCGCAGCGCGGCGAGCCCGACCGTGCGAAGTTCGAGCGTGCGGCGCACGTCGAGCACCTGCTGGATGGAGAGCTGCCCGGTATAGACCGTGTGATCGAGGAGAATCGACATCGCGTCGGCATTCATCGCGGCGACGCGGGCGCGGCGCCCATTGCCGAGCTGCAGCACTCCAAGCGCCGCCAGTGCGCGCATCGCCTCGCGCGCCACCGTACGCGACACGCCTAGCTGCGTCGCCAGTGCCTGCTCGCTCGGCAGAGCATCTCCAACCTTCATGTTTTCCTTGCGAATATAGGCCCGAAGGTCTGCGACGACGCGATCTACGAGACCCTTCTCCTGTGCGCTCATTTCCCAACCTTTCATACAGGTTCACAATTTTGATAACACCGAAAACGGATTTTAACTTGATAATATCCTAACAGCCTGTCTACATCTTGTCCCGGGAAACCCGACGGAAGCATCACGCCGATGCGCTCTGCGCGGGACACGGAGAGACAGCTCGGCCCGCCGGGTCTGGAGGAAATCATGAAAATCACCGCGATCCGCACCTTCCGTGCGGAAGAATTTGCGAACGTGCTCTGGGTCCACATCGAGACCGACGCTGGCATCACCGGGCTTGGCGAGACCTTCTACGGAGCCGAGGCCTGCGAGGCCCATATACACAACACGCTTGCAGTGCGGCTGTTGGGTCAAGACCCGCTGAACATCGAACTGCTGCACAAGGAAATGGTCAGCCTGCCCAACGCGCAGGCTTCGACCGGCGTCGAATATCGCGCCGCTTCGGCCGTGGACATCGCGCTCTGGGACATCTTTGGCAAGGTCGCGGACCTTCCCGTCCACAAGGTCCTCGGCGGCCAGAGCTGGGAAAAGGTCCGGGTCTACAACACCTGCGCCGGCACTCGCTATGTGCGTACCAATAAGATCAAACCGGTCGACACTTGGAACCTCGACGCCGAGCCCTCGCCCTACGAGGATCTCGACGCCTTCATGAACCGCGCTGATGAACTCGCCGAGGATCTTCTGTCAAACGGCATCTCGGCGATGAAGATCTGGCCCTTCGATCCGGCCGGGATCGAGAACAAGGGCATGTACATCACAGCCGAGCAGATGAAGGCCGCGATCAAGCCCTTCGAACTGATCCGCAAGGCGGTCGGCGACAAGATGGAGATCATGCTCGAGATGCATTCGCTGTGGAACCTGCCCACGGCGAAAGAGATCGCGCGGGCGGTCGAGCCCTATGCGCCGCGCTGGTTTGAGGATCCGATCCGCATGAACAACGCGCAGGCGCTGGCCGAATTCGCCCGCTCGACGCCGGTCTGGACCTGCGCCTCGGAGACGCTGGGCTCCCGTTTTGCCTATAAGGAATACATGGACCGCGACGCCGCGCATGTGGTGATGGCAGACCTGTGCTGGACCGGCGGGCTGACCGAGGGCCGCAAGATCGCCGCCATGGCCGACACCTACCACCGGCCCTTCGCCCCGCATGACTGCATCGGGCCGGTG
>NZ_JAIVKX010000022.1 GCF_020524285.1 Alloyangia pacifica | reverse complement strand
CGTCTGGCGCAGCTCGACGGCATCAAGGCCGACAAGACCGGCGCCTCGCTCGACGCCGTGCAGGAGGCCAGCCGCAAGACCATCCCCGCCGGCCGCTACGGCGCGCCGGAGGAGTTCGGTGCCATGGTCACCTTCCTGTGTTCGACCCAGGCCGCCTATGTCACCGGCTCGATGATCCGCGTCGACGGCGGGATGATCCGGGGGCTGTGATGACGACGCTGACAGCGCCCGACCGGCGCGGCACCGACAGCAACAAGTGGCGCCGCTACCCGGCGGACGTGCTGCCGCTCTGGGTCGCCGACATGGATTTCGCCGCCGACCCGCGCATCACCGAGGCGATCCGGGCAAGGCTGGACCACGGCGTGCTCGGCTACGGCCGCGCGACGGACGCGCAGCGCGAGGTTCTGGTCGCGGCGATGCAGCGCGACCACGGCTGGCAGATCGAGCCCGAGTGGCTGGTCTTCCTGCCCGGGGTCGAGGGTGGCTTCAACATGGCGCTGTCGGCCTTTACCTCGCCCGGCGGCGGCGTGATGCAGGAGCTTCCCGTCTACGCCCCGCTGCGCGCCGCCCCCGGCCATTGGGGCCTGACGCTCCACGAGATCTGGCAACGCCCCGATGCCGCCGGACATTGGAGCAGCGACACGGCGAAGCTGGACGCCGCCGCCCGCGCCTCGGACGCGCTCTTGCTGTGCAATCCGCAGAACCCGACGGGCCGGGTCTATACCCGCGCCGAGCTGGAGTTTCGCGCCGAACTCTGCCTGCGCCACGACATGGTGCTGATCTCCGACGAGATCCACTGCGGGCTGGTGCTGGACGGGCGCGAGCACATCCCCGCGGCCTCGCTCTCGCCCGAGATCGCCGCGCGCTCGGTGACGCTGATGGCCGCTTCCAAGACCTGGAACGTGCCCGGGCTGAAGACCGCCTTCGCCATCATCCCCGACGCCGCGATGCGCGCCCGCTTCGAGGCCTCGAAACGCGGCATGGTCGACAGCGTCAACGTCCTCGGGCTTGCCGGGATGAGCGCAGCCTACGCGCATTGCACCGACTGGCGCGATGCCGTCCGCGCCCGCCTTGCCGCCAACCGCGACCTGCTGGCCGCGCGCCTTCCCGAGCTGATCCCTGGTGCCACGATGCGGCCCGCCGAGGCCGGGTTCCTTGCCTGGATCGACTTCCGCGCGCTCGAGCTGCCGACGCCGGCGGCGGAGTTTTTCCTCGATCGCGCCCGGGTGGCGCTGAGCGGCGGCAGCGACTTCGGGTCAGGTCTGGAAGGCTGGGCGCGGCTCAACTACGGTTGCACGCCAGAGGTGCTGGACGAGGCGCTGCAGCGCATGGCCCAGGCCGTGCGGGATCACGGCTTGTAGAACACGGAGGACGCATGACCAAATTGCAAAAGCCCGCGGGCGAGCGCGGCAAGGCGCCCTCGCTGACCGACAAGGCCTATGCCCGGCTGCGCGAAGAGATCATCACCTGCGCGCTGCGCCCCGGCACCGACATCGGCGAACAGGAGCTCGCGGCGCGGCTGTCGATGAGCAAGACGCCGGTGCGCGAGGCGCTGGCCCGGCTCACCCTCGAGGGGCTGGTCGAGGCTTTCCCGCGGCGCGGCTACAGGGTGACCCCGGTGACCGTCAAGGACATCACCGACATCTTCACCGTGCGCAAGGCGCTCGAGGCCGTGGCCGCCGAGCTGGCAGCGCTGCGCATGACCGAGGCGGAGCTCGACGAGCTCGAGGCGCTGTCGCATCAGACCTACGGGCAGGACAAGAACCTGCCGGTGCTCGAGTTCGTCGCCGCCAACAACCGCTTCCACGCCGCCATCGCGCTTGGCGCCCGGGTGCCGCGGCTGCACGCGCTGATCACCGGCTACCTCGAGGAATGCACGCGGCTGTTCCACATGGGTGCGACCATTCGCGACGTCACCCCCGAGACCGAGGAAGACCACAGCCGCATCGTCGCCGCCCTGCGCGCGCGCGACGGCGCGGCGGCCCGCGAGGCGATCAGCCGTCACACCGAAAACACCCGCCGCGGCCTGCTGAGCGCGCTGATCGCCGACGAAGCCTCGCCGCTCGAACTTTGAACCGGCTTCAGAGCCGTTCGGCTTCGTTTGGAGCGGGAGCGGGCGCCAGCTCGGGGCCGCGATCAACGCCTCGGAAGCGGCTCGGAAACTTATACCCGGCTGCCTTGCGAGGTCCGGAATGCCGGAGCCGCTGCGCTTGAAGAAACCCGGATCGCAGGGGGATCTGCGCCTGCAGCGGGACGATTTTCGTTCCTCGAACCAGGAGTCAGGCGTCAGGCCCGGTCACCGTCACACAGAATGATCGTCTTCAACCCTGTCGCAGATCCGCTCAGAAGCGCCTCATAGGCGGCGGGCACCTCTTCGAGCCGGATGCAGGCGGCGGTGAAGGCGTCGAGCGCCTCGGCGAGCCCGGGCAGCATGGGGCCGATCTCGAGGAATTCCCCGGCATAGGCGTGGCAGCCCAGAAGCGTGATCTCGCGCTCGACGAGCTGCACCGGGTCGAGCACCTCGCGCGGCGCGCCGATGCCCACCAGCGCGAGCCGCGAGCAGCCGGCAATGCGTTCCAGCAGCCCGCCGATCACCGCGGCGTGGCCGGTGGTGTCGATGGCATGGCGGAAGCGCGGCAGCGTCTCCAGATCAGTGCGCACGGCCCCGGTAACCTCGGCGACAAGCGCGGCGCGGGCGTCGTTGCGCTCGATCACCCGAACCGGATGGCCCATGCGGGTGGCGAGCAGCGCGGTGAAGCCGCCGATCGGGCCGCAGCCAGCGATGACGATCTCGGCGCCCTCGGGGGCATCGAGCCGGCGCAGTGCATGCAGCGCCACCGCCAGCGGCTCGACCATCGCGAGGTGGCGGTCGGCAACACCCTCCGGCGCAGCGACCACGTTGCGACCGGGCAGCGTCACCGCCTCGGCAAATCCGCCATCGATGATCTCGCCGAGAAATCCGAGGTTCTCGCAGACCTGGGCATCGCCCTCGCGGCAGGCGGGGCACTCGCCGCAGACGTGGCGGCTGTCGACGATCACCCGCTGGCCCGGCGAGACATGCTCGACCCCGGCGCCAAGCGCGGTGACGATGCCGGTGAACTCGTGCCCGGCCACCGAGGGGGCGCGGCTGATCCACGCCCCCGTCGCGTAGTTGTGCAGGTCCGAGCCGCAGATGCCCGCCGCCGTCACCGCCAGCGTGACCTCGCCCGGACCGGGCGGCAGCGGGGCCTCGACGGTTTCGAAACGCAGGTCTCGGGCGGCGTGAAGACGGACGGCGCGCATGGTTCGGCCTTTCGTTAAGGGGCGTTACTTGGCTTTGAGGTACTTGGCACGCAGCGCGCTGACGGCGTTGGCATGGGACGAGAAACCCTCGTATTCGGCCAGCGTCTTGGCGGTCTTCGCGAGCGGCGCGTAGCCCTTCTCGGTGACGTAGCCGATCGAGCTGCGGCGCAGGAAGTCGGTGACCGACAGCGGCCCCCAGGTCTTGGCGCCCTTCGAGGTCGGCAGCACCGCGTTCGGGCCGAGGGCGAAGTTGCCGATCGACACCGGGGTATGCGTGCCCAGCAGCACCTCCGCCGCGTCGCGGATCTCGCCGAGGTACTCGAAGGGTTTCTCGGACATGATCTCGAGGTGCTCGGGGGCATATTCGTTCACGAAGGCGCAGGCGTCGTCCATCGACTCCGCCAGCACGATGCCGCCCGCCTCGCCGCAGAGCACCGCCTTGGAGAATTCCACGCGCTGCGGGGTCATCTCGGCCCAGAGTACGGGCAGCGCCGCCAGCGCCTCGTCGATCACCCGCTGCGAGGAGGTCACCAGCCAGGCCGAGCTGTCGGGGCCGTGCTCGGCCTCGATCAGCAGGTCCATCGCCGCCAGGCCGCCGTGCACCGTGTCATCGGCGAGGATCATCACCTCCGACGGGCCGGCGGGCAGGCCCGGGTCGATCTCGGAGGCGAGCAGGCGCTTGGCGGCCACCACCCAGGGGCTGCCCGGCCCGACGATCTTATGCGCCTTCTTCACCGTCTCGGTGCCGTAGGCCGCCGCCGCGACGGCCTGCGCACCGCCCGCCTTGTAGACCGTTTCGACCCCGGCCAGTCGCGCGGCGACCAGCGTTGCGGCATCCACCTTTCCGTCCGGACCCGGCGGGGTGAAGATCGCGAGGTTCGGCACCTTGGCCACGCTGCCCGGCACCGCGGTCATCATCGTCACCGAGGGGAAGGAGCCCTTGCCACGCGGCACGTAGAGCGCCACCGAGTCGATCGGCGTCCAGCGGTCACCGGCGAAGGCGCCGGGGCGGATTTCCTTGAGCCACATGGGCTCGGGCGCCTGCTCCTCGTGGAAGCTGCGGATATTGGCAATGCCCGCCCGGATCGCCTCGATCACCTCGGGGTCCACCAGGTCGAAGGCCTCGTCGAATTCCGATTGCGGCGCCTGCAGGATCTCCTGGGTGAGCCCTTCGGACTTGTCCAGCTCGCGGCCGAAGCGCACCAGCGCCGCGTCGCCTTCGGTGCGCACGGCCTCGATGATCGGCGCGGCCTTCTCGAGGAAGAACGACAGGTCCGCCTCGGAGCGCCGGACCAGCGCGGCACGATCGGCCGCGGACATGCCGGCAAGTTTCTGAACGTTCACTTCGGGCATCTTGCACCTTTTCTGTCATGGGCACGCCGCGAGGCGGAGCGCCGGTGTCGGGCGGGCCGCGGCTCGTCCGGGCAAGCGCCCCGACAGTCCGTGCCCATCTTCAAGGGGCCGGCTGCGGCCCGCGGCCGCGCCGACCGGTTGCTCAGATCTGCGCCAGGAAGCCGCCGTCGATCACCAGGCATTGCCCGGCGATGTAGCGCGCGGCATCTGAGGCGAGGAACAGCGTCGCGCCGGTCAGGTCCTGCATCTCGCCCAGCCGGCCCGCTGGCACGCTGGCGGTCATCCGCGCGACCCACTCCGGATCCTCGTAGAAGTCGCTGGTCAGCTCGGTCTCGAAATAGCCCGGCGCGATGGCGTTGACGCGGATACCCTTCGGCGCCCATTCCGCCGCCAAGGCCCGCGTCATGCCCAGCACCCCCGATTTCGAGGCGCTGTAGGGCACCGCGGTCGGCACCCCGACGAAGGAGGTCAGCGAGGCGAGGTTGACGATGGCGCCGCCCCCGGCGGCCTCCATCGAGGCGGCGGCGGCCTGGGCCACGAAGAAGGCGCCCTTGAGGTTTGTGTCGACGATCTTGTCCCAGAGCGGCTCGTCGATCTCGCTCGCCGCGCGCACGTCCTCGACGCCGGCGTTGTTGATCAGGACGTCGAGCGGCGGCAGATCGGCCAGCCCGCTGCGCACCGCCTCCACGCTGGTCTGATCGACCGCGCGACAGATCACGTCGCGGCCGATCTGCCGCAGCGGCTCTGCGGTCGCCTCGAGCGTTTCGGCCCGCCGCCCCGTCAGTACGAGATCGGCCCCGGCCTCGCCGAAGGCCCGCGCGATCGCCTCGCCGATGCCGCGGCTCGCGCCGGTGACCAGCACGCGCCGGCCCGAGAAGTCGAAGGTGCACTCGCTGCGCGCCTGCTGCCTGTCCGCCATCCGCCTCACTCCGCTCTCATTTCTTGTATAGACATATTAAGTCTTGCTGACTTTGGGGCAACGCGTCAACCAGGCCGACCGCAAGGCCGCGCACCGCTCCCCAGGCGCCATGAGCCGCGCCGTTCGGGCACCAATGTGGCCTTCGGCGCTGAAATGTACGGGCCGTCTCAATGCGTTTGCTTTGGGCGGCTCTCCCCCGGAAAGGCCAGTTCGCGACATCCGACCCGCCCCCATCGAGCGACATTTTTGCAGCCAGAGATCGCGCCCGCACATTGTTTGAGCAAGACTTCCACGCAGTGGCCCCGCGAAGGAGCGGCCTAGCCGCCGGCACGGTGAGCTCCCGCCGATCATCTCGAGGGCCCGCCCGGTTCGCCCGCGGCCCGCAGGCTGTCGAGGATCCGGTCCATCATCGCATCGCAGGCCTCAAGCTGCGCAAGTTCTATATACTCATCCGGCTTGTGCCCCTGCCCGTCCATAGAGCCCGGGCCGCAGACCACGGTCGGGATGCCAAGGCTCTCGAAGTAGCCGGCCTCGGTGCCGAAGGCTACCTTGGCGGAGCCGTTGCCCTGCGCCATGGCCTTGGCATAGCGAATGACCTCGGCCGCCTCGGCGACGTCGAGACCGGGGTAGGCATTGACCTCCTCGACCTCCACACGCACGTCCTCGGGCCCGAAACCGGCGCTGACGCGGGCCGCGGCGTCGTAGATGCGGGCGCGCAGCGCGTCCGGGTCGTCCGCCGCGAGGTGGCGGAACTCGAAGGCCAGCTCGGCGCGGTCGGGCACGATGTTCAGCGCCGTGCCGCCCGAAAGCGTGCCGACATGCACCGTGCTGTAAGGCACACCGTAGGCCGGATCCCGCGCGCCTTCCGCTGCCAGATCGGCCTGCAGCGCGCGCAGCTCGGCCATGAAATCCGCCGCCAGGTAGAGCGCATTGGCAAATTGCGGCGCCAGCGCCGAATGGCCGCTCTCACCGTGGCAGATGGCGCGGAACGCCGCCTTGCCCTTGTGGCCGATGGTCACCTGCATCTCGCTCGGCTCGCCAACGAAACAGGCGCGCGGCAATCCGATTGCCGGCGCGAGCCGGTCCAGCATCTGGCGGATGCCGACGCAGCCGATCTCCTCGTCGTAGGAAATCGCCAGTTTCAGCGGCTCGGCCAGGTCGGCCTGCGCCGCGCGGTCCGCCACCGCCAGCATGGACGCGAGATAGCCCTTCATGTCGGTGGTGCCGCGCCCGTAGAGCCGGTCGCCCTCCCGCGTCAGCTCGAACGGCGGCCGGGTCCAGGGCTGGCCGGTGACCGGCACCACGTCGGTATGCGCCGAGAGCATCACCCCCGGCGCGTCTTCCGGACCGATCACCGCGAAGAGCCCGGCGCGGTCCCCCTCGGGCGCGGTCACGCGGGTGACGCGGAAGCCGCGCTCGCTCAGATATGTCTCGATGAAGTCGATGAGCGCGAGGTTCGGCGTGCCGACGGTGGTGTCGAAGGCAATGAGCTTGTCCAGCAGGCTGAGGGTATCCATGGGACCTTTCTCGTGGTGTTGGGCCGGTTGCGGACGACGTGGCAAGTCGGTCTCTGTGTCTTGGCGGGATGCGCTCATCGCGCGGGCGGCGCCTGCCCATCCGACGCTGGGCTGGCCTTGGGCCCGCTGATCTGATGCGGCAGTTGCCCGGGCATGAAGCCGTCGCGAAACCACTTCTGGGCGAACTCGACGAAGCTGCGGACGACGTTTGTGGTCTCGGCCTGGTGGGTCATCATCAGCCCCATCTTCAGCGGGCGCAGGTCGCCCGAGAGCGGAATGAAGCGCAGCGGTTTGCCATCGGGCGAGCGGCCGTTGAGCGGGCGCATGTTGGCGATGGAATAGCCGAAGCCATTGGCCACGAGGCTGCGCACCACCGCGATGTCGCGCGAGCGTTCGGCGATCTCGGGCTTGAGGCCGCGGTCGTGGAAGAACGACAGGAAATAGTCGGAACTCTGCGGCAGGTCGAGCAGCACCATCGGCTCGCCGCGCAGCGCCTCGAGGGCAATCTCCTTGCGGTCGGCCAGCGGGTGGCTGGCGGCGATCACCACGAAGGGCGGCATGTCGATCAGCGGAATGAACTTCATGTCCGGCGGCATCACCAGATCATAGCACAGCGCGACGTCGATCTCGGCGCGGCGCAGGCCGCTGACCAGCTCGTTGGCATCGAGTTCGATCTGCCGGAAGCGCGCATCGGGGAAGGCATCGACAAAATCCTTGCGCAGCGGCGGCAGCACGGCCTGCGCGAAGGTCAGCATGCCGCCCACCGCGATCGGGCCGCGTACCTGCCCCGCCAGGTCTCCGGCGAGGTCGACCAGCCGGTCGGCCTCGCGCAGCACCTGCCGGGCCTGCTCCATCAGGGTGCGCCCGGCCTGGGTCAATGCCAGGCCGCGCGCGTGCTGGCGCAGGAAGAGCGGCATGCCGAACTCGGTCTCGAGCTGCGAGATCGCCGCCGAGATCGACGGAGAGGAGACATTGACCCGGCTGGCGGCGAGCATGATGCTGCCCGCCTCTCCGACGGCGACGAAGTACTCGAGCTGTCGGAGCGTGTAGCGGCTCATGCTGGGTCTCTTCTCCAAATTGCCGATTTACAGCTTGTACTTGATCCAGGTGGTCTTCAGCGCCGTGTACTTGTCGAGCGAATGCAGCGACAGGTCGCGCCCGAAGCCCGACTGTTTCATCCCGCCGAAGGGCGTCTGCGCCGAGAGCGCGTCGACCGTGTTCACCGAGACCGTACCGACGTGCAGCCTGTCGGCCATGCGGATGGCGCGGTTGAGGTTGTCGGTCCAGACCGAAGCCGCGAGCCCGTAGGGGCTGTCGTTGGCCATCTCGACGACCTCCTCCTCGCTGTCGAAGGGGATCACCGCCAGCACCGGGCCGAAGATCTCTTCCTGCACCAGCGCGTCGGATTGCGCCACGTCGCCGAAGATCGTCGGGGCGACGAAGCAGCCCTTGCCGTCCACGGTCACCCGCGCGCCGCCGGTCACCAGCCGCGCCGAGGTCTTGCCGGCCTCGACACAGGCCATGATCGACGCGGTCTGCTTCTCGTCGACGATCGCCCCCAGCACGGTGGACGGATCGAGCGGATCGCCGGGCACGCGCGCCTCGGCGCGGGCTTTAAGCAGTTCGAGGAACCTGTCGTGAATCGAACGCTCGACGTAGAGACGGCTGTTGGCCGAGCACACCTCGCCCTGGTTGAAGAAGATGCCGAAGGCCGCCATGTCGGCCGCCGCCTCGAGATCCTCGCAATCGGCGAAGACGATGTTGGGGCTCTTGCCGCCGGTCTCGGGCCAGACCTGCTTGAGGTTCGACTGGCCGGAGTATTCCATGAAGCGCTTGCCGGTCGCGGTCGACCCGGTGAAGGCGAGGCAATCCACGTCCATGTGCAGGCCGAGCGCCTTGCCCGCGGTGTGGCCGAAGCCCGGCACCACGTTGAACACGCCATCCGGCACGCCCGCCTGCGTCGCCAGTTCGGCCAGCAGCAGCGCCGAGAGCGGCGATTGCTCGGCCGGTTTCAGCACCACCGAGTTGCCCGCGGCCAGCGCCGCGGCGGATTTCCAGGTGGCCATGTCGAGCGGGAAGTTCCACGGCACCACCGCGCCCACGACGCCGAGCGGCACGCGGCGCACCAGCGCCAGGTCACCGGGTCCGGTCGGGGCGACCTCGTCGTAGAGCTTGTCGATCGCCTCGGCGTACCACTGGAAGAAGTGGGCGGAGCCGGGCGCGTCGACAGTATAGGACTCGGTGATCGGCTTGCCCATGTCGAGAGTGTCGAGCAGCGCGAACTCCTCGAGGTGGGCGCGGATCAGCTCGGCGAGCTTCAGCAGAACGCCCTTGCGCGCGACCGGGTCCATCCGCGACCAGGAACCGCCCTCGAAGGCGCGGCGCGCGGCGGCGACGGCCAGGTCGACATCGGCAGCATCGCATTCAGCGACACTTGCCAGCACCTCGCCTGTGGCCGGGTTGATCGTCTCGAAGGTGCGGCCCGAGATCGCGTCGACGAAGCAGCCGTCGATATAGGCCTGGGTCCGGAAGCTCAGCGCCTTCGCCTTCGCCTGCCAGTCTGCGTGGGTCAGTTCCATGAATTCAGCTTTCTGTCTTTGGATGACGGCCCCGCGCCGGGGGCCGCCCGTGTCCTGCGGCGCGAGCGCGCCGCTCACTCGTCGCCGGGCACGCCGTAGGACGGCGCCTCGCGCGGGTCGAGCGCGCGCTGCACGTAGGCCTCGAGCTGCGGCTTGTAGACCTCCCAGGCGGTGGCAATGGCCTCGATCGGGCAGTCCTCGGTCCAGTCGCAGCGCAGGTCGGCAACCGGCCAGGAGACCTTGTCCACAATCTTCATTCCCGCCGAATGAACCGGCCCGGCCTCGCCCCCGGCGGCAAGACCGGCGCGCATCGCGGCGATCAGCCGGTCACCGATGTGGCCGCTGGCCAAGAGGTAGCCGTCGACGATGGCCTGCGGCACGCGGTCATTGGCCAGCAGGTTGCCGCCAGAGGCGACGTTCTGCGCCTGCGCCTGGGTCCAGATGCCCAGCGAATTGGGGCCGGAGTGGATCGCGGTGCGCCCCTCGCTGTCCACCGCGAGCACCTGGCGGTACTCGATGAACCTCCCCTGCGCCTGCACGCCCTCGATGGCTTCAGCGGCGGATTTGCCGGCCTGCATCAGGTCCAGCGCAAGCGGGCCGAGGGTGGGGTCGGTCACGTTCTGCGACGCCACCGCGCCGACACCGGCGCGCGCATAGGCGCAGCGCGCGGCCACCGCCGGCGAGGAGGACGAGATCGCGATGCCGAACATGCCGGTCTCGGGACAGCGGGCGACAAGGGAAAAGGTCATGCGGGATCAGGCCTCGTAGTCGTGGGGAATGACGGCGGTCGCCTCGATCTCGACCAGCCAGTCGGGCCGCGCCAGCGCGGTCACCACGAGGCCGGTGGACACCGGGTGCACGCCCTTGATGTATTCGCCCATGGTCCGGTAGACCGCCTCGCGGTTGCGCACGTCGGTGAGGAAGACCTGCACGCGGCAGACATGCTCCATCGCGCCGCCGCATTCTTCCATCAGCTGCTTGATGTTCTGCATGACCTTGTGAGTCTGCTCGACCGGGTCGTGGCTCCCGATGTTCTTGGCATCGTCGAGGTTCTGCGGGCACTGACCGCGCAGGAACACCATCTTGCCCTCGGCGACCACGGCCTGGCACAGGTCGTTGTCGAGATTCTGCTCGGGGTAGGTGTCCTTGGTGTTGAACTTGCGGATGCGGGTATGTGCCATGACGTCTCCGTTCGTGGGCAATTTTGACGGTCCGGTTGTTTGACGGTTCGGGGTTCGGTCCGTCGTCGGGGCGGAACGCGGCGCTGCCGCGTGCCGGCCGGACGGCGGCGGGGTGTCCGCGGCGGCGGGGCCGCCGCGGAACGGGTCGGTTACTGCAGCAGGTCGGTCCAGACGCGGGTCACCAGATCCTGCGCTGCCGGGCTGCAGGCCTCGGCGAAGACCACCGGCACGTCCGGGAACAGCTCGGGGGCGTTCTCGGGCGTGTAGACGGCCTTCTCGAGGTCGAGCTCAACCGGCGAGGAGTGCGCGTAGTAGTTGTACTGGATGGTCGCATTCTCGACGGTCGACATGAAGTCGATGAACGCCTTGGCGTTGTCGACGTTCTCGGCACCGGCCGGCACCACGAAGCTGTCGAGCCAGCCCACCAGACCCTCTTTCGGCATCGCGAACTCAAGGTTGGCGCCATCGTTGCGGGCCTTCAGAACGTTGCCGTCCCACCAGAAGTGCGCCGCGACCTCACCCGATCCGATGCGGTTCTCGATATTGTCGGAGGTATAGGCGACCACCGAGGACTTCTGCGCCTCGAGGAGGTCGTAGACCTTGCGCATCTCCGAGGTCTCTTCCGAGCAATAGTCGACGCCGAGATAGAGCTCCGCCGCGCTGACCACCTCGTCGGGATAGGACAGCATGGCGATGGACCCCGAGAGGTCGGTCGGCTCGAACAGCACCGACCAGCTGTCGACCGGGCCATCGTAGAGGTCGCGGTTCACCGCGAAGCCGGCGGTGCCATAGGCGAGCGGGATCGAGTAGTCATTCTCCGGATCCCACCACTGGCCCTTCCACTTGTCCTCGACCTGCGCGTAGGCGTCCATCTCGCTGGCGTCGATGTCCATCAGCAGGCCTTCGTCGATCATGATCTTCACGAAGTGCTGCGATGGGGTGATGAGGTCATAGCCCGAGGAGCCGGCCTGCAGGCGGGTCAGCGCGTCCTCGTTCGACGAGTAGCTGTCGACGGTGATCTCGACGCCGGTCTCGGCGGTGAATTTCTCGAGCAGCTCGGGCGCGATGGAGTCGGCCCAGGCGTAGATGTTCAACTCGCCCTCGGCGGCCGCGGGCAGTGCCATCGGCAGCAGAAGGGTCGTGGCAAGCAGGATCTTCTTCATGTCGGTGTCTCCTTGTTGATGCCCCCTGGCATTGGGTTTTTGTGAAGGAGGTCTGGGGGCTTGGACCGGTCGTTGGAGGATCAGGCGCTGCGCCTCATGGCGCGGGCGTTCAGCACGAGCACGAGGGTGGCAAGGATCAGCGAGGCGGCGATCAGCAGCGTCGAGACCGCGTTCAGCTCGGGCGTGGTGCCCTGGCGGATCAGGCTGAAGATGTAGACAGGCAGCGTCGTGGCCCCGCCAGAGTTCAGCATGTTCGAGGTGATGAAGTCGTCCATCGAGATCACGAAGGCGGTCATCGCTCCGGCAAAGACACCGGGCATGATCATCGGCAGAGTCACCCGGCGGAACACCGTGAAGGGCGCGGCATAGAGGTCGCGCGCCGCTTCCTCGAAGTCCAACGGCATGCCCTGCAGCCGGGCGCGGATCGGCATGAAGGCAAAGGGCGTGCAGAAGGCGGTATGCGCCAGCACCAGCCGCACCATGCCATTGTTGAGCCCGATCTGGCTGAACAGGATCAGCACCGCGACGGCGAGCACGATCTCGGGCAGCAGCAGCGGCAGGTTGACCACGGTCTCGGACACGCGGCGGAACTTCAGGCCCGGCGCGCGGGTCAGCACCAGCGCCGCGAGCAGCGCGATGGTGGTGGCGAAAATCATCGACAGCACCGCGACGACCAGCGACACCTCGAGCGCATCCATCAGAGACTGGTTGCTCAGCGCCGTGGCGTACCACTTGGTCGAGAAACCGGTCCAGACCGAGACCAGCCGGTTGTCGTTGAACGAGTAGAAGATCACCACGCCGATCGGCAGGTAGAGCCACAGGAAGAACACCAGCGAGAGCAGCCGGAAGCCCGGGTAGTGGCGGACGGATCGCGAAGCGCTCATGCCTGCACCTCCAGTTGCCGGGTGGCCCGGCGGGCGTTGAGGATCAGCACCAGCACGACCAGCACCAGCAGCACCATGGCGATCGCCGCGCCGAACGGCCAGTCGCGCGCGCCGCCGAACTGGTTCTGGATCAGCGTGCCCATCATCAGCTGGCGACCACCGCCGAGCAGCATCGGCTCGAGCACGGTGCCGAGACAGGGCACGAAGACCAGGATGCTGCCGCCGACCAGGCCGGGGCTGGCGAGCGGGATGATCACCCGGCGCAGCGCCGTCCAGCGGCTGCCGTAGAGGTCGTGGCTGGCCTCGATCAGTGCCGGGTCGAGCTTCTCGACCGCGGCATAGACCGGCAGGATCATCAGCGGGATGTAGCTGTAGACCATGCCCACCAGCATCGCGCCGGGGGTGAACAGGAAGCCAGGCACGTCGCTGCCGCCGAAGAAGCGGTAGACGGTCTCGGCCATGCCGTCATTGCCGAGGATGATCAGCCAAGCGTAGACCCGCACGATCATCGACACCCAGAACGGCAGCGTGACGAGGTAGATCAGCAGCGCCTTGTCGCGCGCCGATTGCAGCGAAATCCAATAGGCCACCGGCAGCGCCAGCAACAGCGAGATCGCCGTGGCACCCGCGGCGTAGCCCAGCGTGCGGGCGATGATGATCAGGTACTTGGGATCGAACTCGAGCTCGTCGGTCCAGCCCAGGGTGAAGAGGATCTGCCGGTAGGCGGTGAGGTCGAACGACCACTCGAACCCGCCGTAGGCGCCGCGCTCGCCGACGCTCACGCCGGCGACGATGAAGATGGGCAGGATCAGCGTGAGCAGCATCAGCGCCCAGGCGGGGACCAGCCCCCAGATACGGAAGCCCTTGCTCATTGTCCCAGCACCCGTGCGTTCTCGGCGGCAAAGCCCAGGCGGACCTCGTCGCCCACGTCGAGCCGGCCCTGGCGCGACTGCGCGTTGCGCTGCGAGACGCGCAGCGACACGCCGCCTGCCTCGACCGTGTAGTGGGTGAAGCCGCCCATGTAGTTGCGCGACACGATGCGGCCGGAGCGGGTCTCTCCCTCGGCACGGGCATCGAGGCCGATCTTCTCAGGGCGGATCGACAGCACCGCCGGGCCCGGACCCTGCACACCGCTCTGCGCCGCGGTGATGTCGATGCCGAGCGCGGTGCGGATGGTGGCGTGCCCGCCCTCGACCGAGACCACCTCGCCGTCGAGGAAGTTGGTCTCGCCGATGAAGTCGGCGACGAAACGGTTCTGCGGCGCCTCGTAGATCTCGTCCGGCGCACCGATCTGCTGGACGTGGCCGTTGCCCATGACCGCGATGCGGTCGGACATGTCGAGCGCCTCTTCCTGGTCGTGGGTGACGAAGACGAAGGTGATGCCGGTCTCGCGCTGCAGGCGGCGCAGCTCGTCGCGCATCGACTGGCGCAGCTTGAGATCGAGCGCCGAGAGCGGCTCGTCCAGCAGCAGCACCTCCGGTCCCGGCGCCAGCGCGCGGGCCAGGGCGATGCGCTGGCGCTGACCGCCCGAGAGCTGGTCGGGCTTGCGCGCGGCGAACTGGCTCATGTGCACCATCTCGAGCATCTCGCCGACGCGGGCGCGGATCTTGCCGCGCTCCCAGCCGAGGTTCTCGAGCCCGAAGGCGATGTTCTGGCTCAGCGTCATATGCGGGAAGAGCGCGTAGTTCTGGAACACCGTGTTGACCCGGCGCTTGTGCGCGGGGCTGTCCGAGATGTCCTTGCCGTTGAGCAGAATGGTCCCGCGGCTGGGGCTCTCGAACCCGGCGATCATCCGCAAAAGCGTTGTCTTGCCGCAGCCCGACGGGCCGAGCAGGGTGAAGAACTCGTTCTGGAGGATGCGGAAATCCACCTGGTGGAGCGCGGTGAAGTCTCCAAACTGTTTCGACACCCCGATGATCTCGATGGCCGAGAGCCGCTTCTGCATATGGTCCGTCCTTCCCTTCGCCCCGGATGGCCCGGGGGAAAATCTCGCGTAGGTGCCGCGCCCGCCCCCCCGGCGCACGCGGCACAATGTCATTGGATCACGCCGCTTCGGCCAGGATCATGCGGGCGCATTTTTCGCCGATCACCATGGTCGGGGCGTTGGTATTGCCACCGATCAGCCTCGGCATGATCGAGGCATCCGCGACGCGCAGCCCTTCGATCCCCTTCACCTTCAGGCTGGCCGGATCGCAGACCGCCATCGCGTCCGTGCCCATCTTGCAGGTGCCGACCGGGTGGAAGACCGTCAGCGCCTGCTCGCGCATTGCCTCGGCGATCTCCTCGTCGCTCTGCACCTTGTCGCCGGGCAGCATCTCGGTGCCGCGGATCTCGTCGAAGGTGCTGTCCGCGAGGATCGCGCGGGCGGTCTTGATGCCCTCGACCAGCACCGCGAGATCTTCGGGCTCGGAGAGGAAACGCGGGTCGATCTCGAGCGCGCCATCCTTGCCGAGGCGGATCTCGCCGACCGACTTGGGCCGCAGCACGCAGGTGTGGATCGCGTAGCCGTGGCCGTATTCGATCACCCGGCCGCGGTGGCTGCGGTAGCCCGGCACGAAGTGGAACTGGATGTCGGGGGCGTCATTGGCGAACCTCGTGCGCGCGAAGCCGCCCGCCTCCACGTAGTTCGTTGCGAACATGCCCTTGCGGTTGGTCAGGAAGCGGAAGGGCGCGGCCAGCATCGACGGCAGGTTCGCCACCGACAGGCCCAGCGTCTTTGTCGAGCTCGAGCGCACGGTGATCATGCCGTCGACGTGGTCCTGCAGGTTCTGGCCCACCCCGGGCAGGTCGTGCTTCACCTCGACGCCCGCGGCCTTCAGCATCTCGGCCGGGCCGACGCCCGAACGCATCAGCAGCTCCGGCGAGTTGATCGCCCCCGCCGACAGCACCACCTCTTTCTCTGCCTTGAGCACCCGCGTGCCCTCTGCTGTGCTGATCTCGACGCCCACGGCGCGGCCGTTCTCGATGAGCACCCGCTTGGTGTCGGTGCCCGACAGAACGGTCAGGTTCGGACGGTCCATCACCGGGTGCAGGAAGGCGCGGAAGGAGGACCAGCGCAGCCCGTCCTTCTGCGTCACGTTGTAGATGCCGAGGCCCTCCTGCACCGCGCCGTTCATGTCGGTGTTCTCGGAGAGCTGTTTGGCGCGGCCCGCCTTGATGAACATGCGCGACACCGGGTTCGGGTCGCAGTGCAGGTCGACGTGCAGCTCGCCCTTGGTGCCGTGCAGCTCGGGGTCCTGGCCGACGTGGTTGTTCTCGAGGTCTTTGAAGACCGGCAGCAGATCCCGCCACGCCCAGCCGGTGCAGCCCAGCTCGGCCCACTCGTCGTAGTCGCGCGGCAGGCCGCGGATGTAGAGCATCGAGTTGATCGCCGAGGATCCGCCGAGCGCCTTGCCGCGGTTCATCGGGATGCGGCGGTTCGCCATCCCGGGCTGCGGCACCGACATGAAGCCGTAGTCGTACTTCGGGTCGTTGTAGAGCGAGAGGATCCCGGCGGGGACGCGGACCCGCGGCGAGCTGTCCTTGCCGCCCGCCTCCACGACGCAGACGCGGGACTCGGGGTTCTTGGACAGACGGTTCGCAAGAACACAGCCCGCAGAGCCTGCGCCGATGACGATATAGTCGAAGGTCTCGTTTTGCATGTGGTCCCCGAGCTTGGTTTCGACAGGTTCGTGACATTCCGAAGGGGCGAGAACCCATTCAAAAGATTCAAGTCACGGGTTAGTCGGAACCTAAGCTATTCTATTTCAGGTAGTTACGTTTCATCGCCTGAGAAGTCCCGCGTGTTTCGCCGAATTTTTAGGCGTCTCCGCCAGCGGATTGGGCGATTTGCTCGGAAACTTCCGGCGATCGAAGCACGCCCGCCATGCGTGTGCGTCTCGCGGGTTCAGCTCTTCCTTAGCCAGATCGGCGCTGCTCCGCCTCGAACGCCACGTTTCCGGCCAAGGGCCCCGCCGCACGCTGTGTGTTGGCAGGGGCCCGGGCGCATCGGCCGGGGTCAGGCGTTTTCGGCCACCTGCGTCTCTGCCCCCTGGTAGCGGGCATAGCTTTGCTGCGTGGCGATGTGATCGGCGATGTACTTGGCGTCGTGCCAGACACCCCAGATGAAGGTCGAACCGCGGCGCGACAGCCAGGGCAGGCCGAGGAAGTAGACGCCCTGCTCGGTCGAGACCCCGCGCTGGTGCGCCGGCTTGCCGGCGGCGTCGAAGGCATCGACCTTCAGCCAGTCGTAGCTCTGCTTGTAGCCGGTGGCCCAGAGCACCGTGCCAATTCCCGCGGCCTTCAGGTCGATTTCGCGGATCGGGTCGGTCACGCACGCGGGATCGGGCAGCATCTGGCGGGCTTCCGGCTCTTCCGGCAGGTCGAGGCCGTTGCGCGCGATATAGGCATCGGCGGCGTCGAGCACCGAGAGGTAGTTGGCGTCGCCCTCCCGGATGTTCTTCGCCAAGTCATCCGCGAAGGAGACCTTGCCATCCTCGTAGGCATCGGTGAGGCCGACCAAAGTCATGCCCTTGGCAGCGAGCTGGCGGAAGTCGATGGTCTTGCCGCCATGCGCGCCGCTGACGGCGATGGTGACGTGCTCCTTGCCGGGCTCCATGGCCGGCACGTCCCAGAGCCCGAGCACGCCCAGCCACCAGACGAAATCGCGACCGCGGTACATGCGCGGAGGGCGGTCGTGCGGTCCGACGGAGAGGTAGACCTCGCGGCCCGAGTCGAGCAGTTCCTCGGCGATCTGCACGCCGGACGAGCCCGCGCCCACCACCAGAACGGCGCCCTCGGGGAGCTGGCCTGGGTTCTTGTAGCTGTTCGAGTGCAGCTGGTGCACCGGCGCGTCCTGCGGGATGATCGGCGGCATCACCGGCACCTGGAACGGGCCGGTGGCGGCGACGATGTGGTTCGCCTCGTAGATGCCCTCGGAGGTCTGCACCACGAAACCGCGGCCCCCCTCCTTCTTCACCACCTCGGTGACCTCGACACCGGTGTGGATCGGCGCGTCGATCATCTTGCTGTAGTCGACGAAGTAATCCGCCACCCGCTCCTTCGGCACGAAGTCATCCGGCCTGTCGCCCGAGAACTCCATGCCCGGGAAGCGGTCATGCCAGGCAGGACCGTTGGCGACGAGCGAGTCCCAGCGTTCGGAGCGCCAGCGCTCGGCGATGCGACCCTTCTCGAGCACCACATGCGCAATGCCGAGCTTGCCGAGGTGCTCGCTCATCGCGACACCGGCCTGCCCTCCGCCAACAACCAGAGTTTCGATCTTCGTCGCCATCACGTACCTCAAATCCTGTGGGAACCTGTGCGCCCGCTCTGTGGCGGGGCGTTTCGGCAAACCTAGGCAAAAGCCGTCGTCCCCGAAAACATGAAATGCTGAAGCACAGGTTGGGCGCTCGCTAATCAGGCGCGGCTTCGGCGGCGGGCGCGCGCTTGCCGCCGACAGTGGTATATCAGATGAGGCCACCCACGGCGGTGTCCCTGCGGCGGTCAGCCCGGTACAGCCGCCTCCCGGCCCCGCAGCGCGCCTAGGCGCGGCGCGTCTGACAATACGGTGAAGACCCCGCCGGATCGGCTTGAAACAGACATGCGGGACTGGTCTGCCGGGCCGGGCGGGCTAGCTGCCCGGACGCACAAATCCTCCCGGCGCCGCTTTTGACGGCATTCCGAATGAACCAGACCGTCACGATACCGACGAGCCACCGGGAGGCACGGCGGCCCGTGACGACCGAACGTGGTGAAATGACAGTACCCAATTTCCTGATCAGAGTTTGCCTGATCGTCGGCGCGCTAGTCGTCGGCAGCCTTTCCGCAGAGGTCGCGCGCGCGCAGGATGCGCCCGCGGCCGTCGCCGACGCGCCGCCCACCCGCAGCAACCTCGAATTGCTCCTCGACGTCATCGAGGACGAGCAGAGCCGCGACGCCCTCATCAGCGATCTTCGCGCCGCGCAGCAGAGCCCCGAGGCGACCGCCGGCGACGCGATCGTCGAAACCCTTTCCGGCGAAGAGGCCGTGCCCGACGCCCCTTCTTTCAGCCGCCGCATCGCGCTGATCACCCAGGAAGCCGCCGAGGGCATCGCCTCCAGCGCCGAAGCGACGCTGACCCAGCTCGCACGCGCGCCGCGTGTCTTCGAGGGGCTCGATGGCAGCGAGGCCGGGGTGCTTCTGCAGGCGCTGCAGGAACTGGCGCTGATCATCGTCTCGACGGTCGCCGTCTTCCTGCTGCTGCGCCGGGCAGGCAAGATGCTCTACACCCGCATGGACAGATCCGCCCGTGACAGCGGCGTGCTGCGCACGGTGCTGCTGTTCACCACCTCGGCGGTGATCGACGCGTTGATCGTGGTGATCGCCTGGGCCGTCGGCTACCTGATCGCGACGCTGCTGCTGGGCAACTTCGGCCAGATCGGCATTCGCCAGACGCTCTACCTGAACGCCTTCCTGCTGGTCGAGATGGCCAAGGTCGCGGTGCGGCTGGCGCTGTCGCCCTCCTCGGGTGGCCTGCGCCCGCTGCCGGTCTCCGATGCGGCGGCGAAGTACCTCGCCGCCCGGCTGAACCTGATGGTCGGACTGGTGGGCTACGGCCAGTTGCTGATCGTGCCGATCATCAATGCCAACGTCTCGCTGGCGGCGGGCCGGGCCACCTCGGCGCTGATCGCTCTGATCGTCGTCGGGCTGGCCATCTGGTTGGTCCTGCGCAACCGCCGCGAGGTCGCCGACTGGCTCGAGCGTGGCGGGCAGCAGAAGGCCGAGCACCGGCGCGAGCAAGCCTTTGCCGAGAGCGCCGAGCATCAGGATCCCGCGGTCTCCGCTGCCCCCGACGAATTCCCGATGGGCACGACAGAGTCCCCGAAAAGGCGCCGCGGTGGGCTCGGCTTCCTGATCCGGCACTGGCACTGGCCGGCGCTGCTCTATCTGCTGAGCATGCTGGTGCTGGTGCTGGTCCAGCCCGGCGACGCGGCCTTCCGCTCGATGGTGAACTCGGGCCAGGTGCTGGTGGCGGCGCTGCTCGGGGTGATGATCTCGGGCGTGCTGACCCGCATCATGGTGCGCGGCGTGCAGCTTCCCGAGAGCGTCACCGCCCGGCTGCCGCTGCTCGAGCGGCGGCTCAACACCTTCGTGCCCAAGGCGCTCTTCGTGCTGCGGCTGCTGATCTTCGCGCTGGTGCTCGCCTTCGCGCTCAACGCCATCAGCCTGATCGACCTGCGCGGCTGGCTGGCCAGCCAGATCGGCATCCAGCTCACCGGTACGCTGTTCTCGGTGGCGGCGGTGCTGCTGGTGGCCTTCGCGGTCTGGGTGGCGCTGACCTCCTGGGTCGACTACCGGCTCAACCCCGAGTTCGGCGCCGTCGCCACGGCGCGCGAGCGCACCCTTCTGACGCTGCTGCGCAATGCCGCGACCATCGCGCTGATCGTCATCACGCTGATGTTCGTGCTGTCGGAGGTCGGTCTCGACATCGCACCGCTGCTGGCTTCCGCCGGGGTGCTCGGCCTTGCCATCGGTTTCGGGGCGCAGAAGATGGTGCAGGACATCATCACCGGCATCTTCATCCAGTTCGAGAACGCGATGAACGTCGGCGACGTGGTCACCGTCGGTGGCACCACCGGCGTGGTCGAGCGGCTGACGATCCGCTCGGTCAGCCTGCGCGACGTCAGCGGTGCCTTCCACGTGATCCCCTTCTCGTCGGTCGACATGGTCACCAACTTCGTGCGCGAGTTCGGCTACTTCGTCTGCGACATGGGCGTGGCCTACCGCGAGAACATCGAGGAGGTGAAACAGGCCATGCTCGACGCCTTCGAGCAGCTGCGGGCCGATCCAGAGCAGGCGCAGTCCATCATGGGCGATCTGGAATGGTTCGGCATCAACGCCTTCGGCGACAGCGCCGTGGTGGTGCGGGCGCGGATCAAATGCGTTCCGGGCACGCAATGGGGCGTCGGCCGGGCCTACAACGGCGTGGTGAAAGAGGTCTTCGACGCGCGCGGCATTGAGATCCCCTTCCCGCACCAGACCCTGTACCTCGGCGAGTCCAAGCAGGGCGAGACCCAGCCGCTGCGGGTCCACATGGAGCGGGCGGCACGCGCGAGCGCGGCCTGACCGTCCTGCCCCGGCCCGGCATCCGCATGGATGCGCCGGGCCGGGCACCAGCCTTCAGCTTTCCGGCACCTTCCGCCGGCGCAGCGCCGTCCCCAGCGGGCGGCGCTGCTTGCGTTTCGGGGTCCGACGAATCTTCCGGCCATCGCTTCACCTTGCGCCCGGTATCGGCCCTGATCAGGTCACTCCGCGAGGGTGACCCTTGTGTGCATACATGCACATCAAACGTGTATTGATGCGGAGCCTCGAGCCAAAGAGGCTCGCCTGTACCTGTCATGTCGCGGGTTGGAAGACGTCATTTTGAAGGACATTCGGGACATCCACCTCCCACCATCACAATTTCGTAAATGATCCCAACACCCTCATGATCTGTGATCATAGCTGACATGCAAGCGCTCCCTGCCCGCTTGCGCGCCATATTGACGCGGCGTAGGGCGACGAAGTGTCGCTCTTCGTTTGCGCACAAATGTTCCACCCAGACCGGCAGGACACCCCAAAATGACTGACCTCCCCGGATACCCGAGCCGCCGAAGCTTCCTGAAAGCTTCCGCAGCCGGGGCCGCTCTTTCTGGGCTCGCACTGCCTGCCTCCGCGCAGCAGCAGCCGCAGCCCGTTTCCCTCGACGAGTACCAGCGCGAGTACCTGAATGCCGACGAATGGGCGTTCATCATGGCCGCGACCGCGCGGCTGATCCCCTCCGAGGGCGATGGCCCCGGCGCGCTCGAAGCGCGCGTGCCCGTCTTCATCGACCGCCAGCTGGCCAGCGACTACGGCACCGCCGACGACTGGTACATGGAAGGCCCGCACGACCCGAACGCCGAGCCGGCCCGCGGCTGGCAGACCCCGCTGAATCCGGCCGAGGTCTACCGCCAGGCGATCCCCGCCTTCGACGCGTGGTGCCAAGAGACCCATGGCGCGGCCTTCGCCGAGCTGAGCCCCGAGCAGCAGGATGCCTCCCTCACCTCGCTGCAGAACGGTGACGTCGCCCTGGCGGGCGAGCTCCGCGAATTCTGGGGCCTGCTGCTGAGCAACACCAAGGAAGGCTACTTTGCCGACCCGCAATACGGCGGCAACCATGGCATGCAGTCCTGGGTCTACATCGGCTTCCCCGGCGCCCGCGCGGCCTATCGGGAATGGCCCGAGCGCCACAACGTGAAATACCCGCTTGGTCCGGTCTCGATCAGCGGCGAAAGGGCATAAGAATGGCACGTCAGGAAAAGAAAAAGGACGTGGTCATCGTCGGCCTCGGCTGGACCGGCTCGATAGCAGGCATCGAACTGGCGCAGGAAGGCCTCGACATCGTCGCGCTGGAGCGCGGCCATGACCAGAGCACCGTCCCCAACTTCGAATACCCGCAGCAGATCGACGAGCTGAAGTACGGCGTGCGTCTGAAGATGATGCAGAAGCCGTCGCAGCAGACCGTCACCGTCCGCCGCAACGACGGTGAACGCGCCCTGCCCTACCGCTCGCTCGGCTCCTTCCTGCCCGGCAACGGCGTCGGCGGCGCCGGCACGCACTGGAATGGCCTCAACTGGCGGCCGCAGGAAGTCGAACTGAAGCTGCGCAGTCACGTGCGCGACAACTGGGGCGAGCAGATCATTCCCGAGGGGATGAACCTGCGCGACTACCCGGTCAGCTATGACGATCTCGAGCCGTTCTTCACGCAATTCGAGAAGGTCGCGGGCATCTCCGGCTACGCCGGCAACCTCAACGGCGAAATCCGTGAAGGCGGCAACCCCTTCGAAGGCTGGCGCTCGGAAGACTTCCCGATGCCGCCGCTGCCGACGACCTACGACTCCGCGAAGTTCCAGGAAGCCGCAAAGGCGATGGGCTACCACCCGTTCCCGGCCTCGGCAGGCATCGCCTCTACGTCCTACGTGAACCCCTATGGGATGCAGATGGGGCCGTGCAACTTCTGCGGCTTCTGCGAGCGCTACGGCTGCTACCAATACTCCAAATCGTCGCCGCAGACGGCGATCCTCGGCGCCCTCAAGAGCATGCCGAACTTCGAGTACCGCACCAATTCCGAGGTGCTGCGCGTGGAACTGGCCGAGGACGGCAAGACCGCGACCGGCGTGACCTACTGGGATGAAGCGGCGCAGGAAGAAGTGTTCCAGCCTGCCGATATCGTCATCCTGTCGAGCTACCAGCTCAACAACGTGCACCTGATGCTGCTGTCGGGTCTCGGCGAGGCTTACAATCCGCTGACCGGCACCGGCACGCTGGGCAAGAACTACGCCTACCAGATGAACGGCGGCGTCTCGATGTTCTTCAAGGACGCCGAGTTCAACCCCTTCGTCGGCCATGGCGCCAACGGCATGGTCATCGATGACTTCTCGATCAGCCAGAACGACTTTGGCGCCGAAGGCTTCATCGGCGGCTCTTACTGGCGCTCGGGCACGTTCAACGGCCAGCCGATCCGCAACATGCCGCTGCCCAAGGGCACACCGAGCTGGGGCGCGGGTTGGAAGGAAGGCATCGGCGAGTGGTACGGCCACGCCATGTCGATCGGCTCGCACGGCTCGCATATGGCCTATGCGAACAACCACCTCGACCTCGATCCGACCTACACCGACCGCCACGGCCGTCCGCTGATGCGCATGACATTCAACTGGCAGGACAACGACCTGAAGATGAACCAGTTCATGAAGTCGAAGATGGAGCCGCTGGCGGCTTCGATGAACCCCGACATCATGCAGGCCGGCTTCAAGGACATCGGAGCGCAATACGACGTGCGCCCCTACCAGACGACGCACAATACCGGCGGTCACATCATGGCCGAGAACGCGCAGGAAGGCGCGGTCAACCGCTACAGCCAGACCTTCAAGGCGCACAACGTCTTCGCCATGGGCGCGGGCAACTTCGTGCAGAACACCCAGTACAACCCGACCGGCCTCGTCGGCGGTCTGGCCTATCACACGGTGCACGCGATCCGCACGCAGTACCTCTCGAACCCCCGTCCGCTGGTCTGAGGAGAACGTAAATGAAGACTTTCCTCCGCATTATCGGCGGTCTGGTCGTGCTGGGCGTCATCGCCCTGCTGGCCTTCATCTTCGTGCCGGTGCAGCGCACCGCACCCGCAAAGGAACTGGCCGCCGACTGGCAGCCCGAGCCCGGGCAGGGTGAATACGTGATGCATGCCTCGGACTGCGTTGCCTGCCACACCGCCGAGGGTGGCGAGCCGCTCGCCGGTGGTCGCGCGATCGCTTCGCCGATGGGCACCATCTGGTCGACCAACATCACCCCCGACACCGAGACCGGCATCGGCGAGTGGTCCTATGACGACTTCCGCGGCGCCATGGTGGACGGCATCGCCAAGGGCGGCACGCATCTCTACCCGGCAATGCCCTACGAGAACTACCGGCTGATGCAGGAAGAGGACATCCGGGCCCTCTACGATTACCTCATGGCCGAGGTCGCGCCGGTGCAGAACGAGGTGCAGGAAACGCAGCTGTCCTTCCCCTTCAATCTGCGCTTCGGCATCCGGGCTTGGAACTGGCTGGCGCTGACCCATGACGCCGGCTTCAACCCGGTGGGCACCTCGGACCTGCAGGACCGCGGCCAGTACCTCGTCGAAGGTCCCGGCCACTGCGCCGCCTGCCACAGCCCGCGCACGCCCTTCATGGCGCAGGACGGGGTGACCGCCTCGGACGATGCCTTCCTCACCGGCGGCGTGATCGACGGCTGGAACGCCCCGGCGCTGCGCGGCGAAGGCTCTGCCCCGCAGGCCTGGACCGTCGGCGAGCTGGCCGATTACCTCGCCACCGGCCGCAACGCGCATTCCGCCGCCAACGGCGAGATGGGCCTCGTGGTCGAGCACTCGCTGCAGTACCTGACGGACGAGGACAACCTCGCCATGGCCGCCTTCCTCAAGGGGATCGACGGCGCCGAGGTCGAGGCCCCCGAAACCGTCGCCGCCGCGGGTCCGATCGCAACGCCGGATCCCGAGGCGGACGACGCGGGGCGCGAGACGGCAGAGCTGCTGATCTCGGCGGATCCCGAGATGCCGCTTGGTGCGCGCCTCTACACCGACAACTGCATTGGCTGCCACTTTGCCTCCGGCAAGGGTGCCCCGGGCCTCTTCCCCGAGTTGCAGGACAACCACCTGGTGACCGGCTCGGAAACCGCGCCGCTGATCTCGGTGATCCTCAACGGCGCCGAGGTGCCCGGCACCGCCAAGCGGCCCATGACGCTGCGCATGCAGGGCTATGCCGAGCGCCTGTCGGACGACGAGGTCGCCGAGCTCGCGACCTGGCTGCGCGGGGCATGGGGCAATGATGCCGGGCCGGTGAGCCCCGCCGACGTCGCCGACGTGCGAGACACCGACGCGACCCACTGAGCACGGCACATGCACAGAGAAGGGGCCGGGATTTCCGGCCCCTTTTTCATGCGCCCATCCGACATCACGAACACGGCGAGTGCGCAAATCGCCTGCCCGCGCATGGTGATCCGCTAAAGTCCATCTCCAGGGCACGCGCGCGAACCCGCCTCCGGAAGCTCACGGCATAGCGCTGCCCCGCCCTGTTCCGCCGCGCTGACGCTGGGCGCGCACCTGCCCCCGTAGGTGGACCTTCGCCCCCCGACCGCGATATGGAATGGGCGAAGACTCCCTACATGTTCGGGCCAGAAATGCACTCACCCCAGGACCCCGCCCCCTCGACCGCCACCGACGCCGCCGCCGACGCCACGCCCAAGTGCTGCGGCGCCGGCAGAGGCGCAGGCGCCGAAGCCGGGCTCCTCGAGGCCGCGCTGCAGGTCCCCGTGGCCGAGGAGGACACCCGGCAGGCGCTGCGCGCGCGCCTGCGCGAGATCCCCGGCGGGTTCTTCGAGATGGGCGCGCGCAAGTCCACCTTCCCCGCCGACCTCGACAGCCCGCGGCGCAAGGTCTTCGTCTCGCCCTTCCTGATCGCGCCGCATGCGGTGACCAATGCCGACTACGCGCGCTTCGTCGAGGCCACCGGCTACCGCACCGTCGCCGAGCGCGAGGGCTGGAGCTACGTGTTCCACCTGCTGCTGAACCGGCCGCAGGACTGGCCGGTCTCGCCGCCCGGGCTGCGCTGGTGGCGCCGGGTCGATGGCGCCCTTTGGGCGCAACCCGAGGGGCCGGGCTCAGACGTGGCCGACCGGCAGACCCACCCGGTTGCCCATATCGCCTGGTACGATGCGCTCGCCTATTGCCGCTGGGCCGGGCTGCGCCTGCCCTTCGAGGCGGAATGGGAGAAGGCGGCGCGCGGCGGCCTTGTGAACATGAAATTCCCCTGGGGCAATGCGCTCACCCCGGGCGGCGTCTTTGCGATGAACACCTGGCAGGGCCGGTTCCCCGACGAGAACACCGCAGAGGATGGCTTCATCGGGACCGCCCCCGTCGATGCCTACGCGCCGAACGGCTTCGGCCTTTACAACATGACCGGCAATGTCTGGGAATGGGCGCAGGACTGGTTCGGCCCGCGTGCGCCGGGCAAGGGCGTCCCGCGCGACCCGCAGGGCCCCGAGAGCGGCACAGCCAAGGTGCAGCGCGGCGGCTCGTTCCTGTGTCACGTCAGCTATTGCGACCGCTACCACGTGCATTCGCGCACCCGCAACGATCCCGACAGCTCGACCTCGAACAGCGGCTTCCGCGTCGCCGCCGACCTGCCCGCCTAGCGCGCCCGCCGGAAGATCACCGAAGCCAGCCAGCCCGCGAAGATGGCGATGGCGACCGAGGCCAGCCCGTAGAGCAGCCCGTATTGCTGGGCCGCGACGTAGATCGCCTTCTGCATGGTGACCTTATGCACCGGCAGCGTCGCCTCGTCCCGTGCCACGACCCGCCCGTCGTCGAGCAGAAAGACCCCCACCCGGTAGTCCCCGGGCACGAGGCTCACCGGCAGTTGCACCCGCGTCGAGAAGAGCGTGCCATCCTGCCACAACACGCTGTCCTCATGCACCGTCAGCCGGCCGCTGCGGGCGCTCAGCCGCAGCATGGCCTCGGTGAAATCGGCGCGCGCCTCAAGGTCCTCGGTCTCGGCGGGCGGCGGGATCCGCGCGGCCAGGGAGATGCCGTAGCGCAGGTCCTCGACCGGATCGAGGATCTGCTCCAGCGGGGCGTTGCTGGCGATCGTGTAAAAGCTCGGCAGCCAGGCGAACTCAGCGCCCTCGGTGTAGGCCCAGATTCCCGAGACCCAGTCCTTGCGGCGCACCGTCGCCCGGCCCGGCGGCCCGGAAATGGTGACGACCGCATCATAGTCGGCGGGAAACCCGCTCGGCGTGGTGCCGAAGAGCAGCAGTTCGGAGCCGTTGAACCGCGTGTTGATCCGCACCTCGTCGAGGCTCATGCCGAAGGTCACCCCCTCCTGCGCCCGCGCGGCGGAGGCGCAGGCAAGGACAAGCAGCGCGAGGGCGAGAAGACGGCTCATTGCAGCGGCGTCCAGAACAGAGAGTAGGCTTCGCTGGGGGGGCGGATGAGGTCGACGGCCACCTTCCCGCAGACCAGCAGCACGAGCCCCGAGAGCAGGAGCCGCAGTTGCTCGCCGCGCAGCCGCGTGCCGAAGCGGGTGCCGATCTGCGCCCCGATGACGCCGCCGACGATCAGCAGCAGCGCCAGCAGGATATCGACCGTGTGATTGGTCGCCGAATGCAGAACCGTGGTGAAGGCGGCGACAAAAGTGATCTGGAACAACGAGGTGCCGACGACGACCTTGGTCGGCATGCGCAGCAGGTAGATCATCGCCGGCAGCATGATGAAGCCGCCGCCAACCCCCATGATCGCCGCCAGCACGCCGCAGAGAAAGCCGATCGCCAGCGGCGGGATCGCCGAGATGTAGAGCCCCGAGGCGCGGAACCGCATCTTGAACGGCCAGCCCTGCCCCCAGCCGTGGCGCTTGCGCCGGGCCGGGGCGGTGCCGCGCAGCGCACGCAGGCTCTCGAAGAACATCATGCCACCGATCAGCCCGAGGAAGACCACGTAGAAGAGCTGCACCGCCAGGTCGACCTGCCCCAGCTCGCTCAGTAGCGCAAACAGCCAGACCCCGAGCGCCGAACCGGCCAGCCCGCCGACCAGCAGCACCAGGCCCATGCGCAGGTCGAGCGTGCGGCGCTGCCAATGCGCCAGCGCGCCCGAGAAGGAGGAGGCGACGATCTGCGCCGCCTGGCTCGACACGGCCACCGCGGGCGGGATGCCGATGAAGAACAGCAGCGGCGTCAGGATGAAACCGCCGCCGACGCCGAACAGGCCGGACATCACACCGACCAGCCCGCCCAGCCCGATGAGGGTGAAGATATTGACCGAGATCTCGGCGACGGGGAGATAGAAATGCATGGTCTCATCCGTGCTTGGTCGGGTCCGTGTCCCGCCTGGCTGGGGGGCGCAACTCCGCGACAGCGCGCCTGTACGAGCCTTCTCTGCGCTGCGGTCGGGCGGCGGCGAAAGCGGATCGGCAGGGCGCCTGCTGAAATCGGTTCGGGCGCAAGGGTGACGAAATCTCCGTGCGACAGCAAGTGGGCTTCGGGCAAATTCTCCTCAGGTGCGGAAGAAACCGCGTCGCCGCGCGGCGCCCCGTCATCGGCGGGAGGTTTCGAGGATCACCAGCGTCGCCCGCGGCTCATGTTCCGGCCTGCCCCGCGTAGAGGCCGATCTCATGGCGCAGCCGACCGATGAACTCCCGCACCGGCGGGCGCGAAGAGACAATGTCGCGGTAGCACAGGCTCACCGGCATGTCCCAGAGCGGCTCTGCGAGCGGCAGCGACACGAGGTCCTCGCCGCGCACCGCCGCCGCCAGCGACGAGATCACCACCATGATCAGATCGGTGCCGCGCACGAAGGTGGTCAGCGCCGCGACCGAATTGGCGCGCATGGCGATGCGCGGCGCGGCGACCCCGTGGCGGGCGACCAGCAGATTGGCGAGGCGCACGAAACTGTCGTCGTCGTAGAAGCCGACCCAGTCGTGCCGCGCCAGATCCGCCACCTTCACCGGCCCCTTGCCGGTCAGCGGGTGGGCGCGATCGACCACCAGTTCCATCGGCAGGTTGACCAGCAGCTCCCGCCGCAGACCGCCCGCAACGTCGAGCCCCGGCAGGGCCCCGGCAACCAGCAGCAGGTCGATCCGCCCCTCGGCAAATTGCGCCGCCAGTTGGTCGCCGACGCCGGTGACCAGGTCGATGGTCAGGCTGGGATAGGCGGCCCGCATGTCGCGCAGCACCCGCGGCAGGACGGTCGTCGACCAGGCCACCCCGGCGCCGATCCTCAGCGTGCCGGATTCGCCGCTGCGCAGCGCACCCAATTCCTCGCCCGCGTGCAGCGCCGCGCTCCGCATGGCGCAGGCGTGGCGATAAAGCAGCCGCCCCGCCGCGGTCGGCTCGACACCCTTTACCGAACGCTCGAAGAGCGGCGCGCCGACCTCGTCCTCGAGCCTGCGCAGGCTGACCGTCAGCGCCGGCTGCGACAGGCCCAGCATCGAGGCGGCACCGTGGATGTTGCCGGCGTCATGCACCGCGAGGAAGTGCAGCAGGCGGCGGCTGAGGAAGGTCTCGGCGGCGGACAGTGATAAATTCCATCTATCTTTGACGCATTCGTTTCTATTTTACATTATTGTTTCACCTCGTCCATCTTGCCCGCCGACTGGAGGAGCGATGCGGACTGTTTTCGTACTTTTCGACAGCCTGAACCGGGCTGCGCTGGGGGCCTATGGCGGCGACGCCATCGCCACGCCGAACTTCGACCGCTTCGCGGCGAAGTCGATGACCTTCGATCAGCATTACACCGGCTCGCTGCCCTGCATGCCGGCGCGGCGCGACCTGCACACCGGGCGGCTGAACTTCATGCACCGCTCCTGGGGACCGCTCGAGGCCTTCGACAACTCCTTTGCCGACCTGCTACGTGACAAGGGCGTCTACTCGCACCTGATCACCGACCACGTGCATTACTTCGAGGATGGCGGCAGCGGCTTCCACACCCGGTTCGACAGCTGGGAGTTCATCCGTGGCCAGGAATACGACCCCTGGGTCCCGATGGTCGCCCCGCCGCTCGAGAAATTCGCGGCGGAGTTCTCGGAGAAGCACTACCCGCTCGACCGCTCCAGCAAGCGCTTCCAGCATATGGTGAACCGCGAGGTAATGCAGGAGGAGGCGGATTTCCCGGGACCCAAGTGCTTTGCCGCGGGCTTCGACTTTCTCGAGCGCAACCGCACCGCCGACGACTGGCTGCTCATGCTCGAATGCTTCGACCCGCACGAGCCCTTCCACGCGCCCGAGCGCTTCCGCAACGCCTTTCCCACCGACTACGAGGGCGGCGCGCTCGACTGGCCGTTCTACGCGCGCGTCACCGAAAGCCCCGAGGAGATGGCCGAGATCCGCGCCAACTACGCGGCGCTGGTGGCGATGTGCGACGCATATTTCGGCCGACTGCTCGACTACTTCGACGAGCACGACATGTGGAAGGACACCGCGCTGGTGGTCAGCACCGATCACGGCTTCCTGCTCTCCGAGCACGGCTGGTGGGGCAAATGCCGCATGCCCTACTACGAGGAAGTCAGCCACATCCCGCTGATGATCCACGACCCGCGCCACCCCGGGGCCGCCGGCACGCGCTGCAACGCCGTCACCCAGACGCCCGACATCATGCCGACGCTGCTCGGGCTGCACGACGTGGCGCTGCCCGCGGAGGTGCGCGCGCATGATCTGGGCCCGCTGCTGGCCTCGCCCGGGGAAAAGCTGCGCGAGGCGGCGATCTTCGGTATCTTCGGCGGGCCGGTCGGCGTCGCCGATGGCGAACACGTGCTCTATCACTACCCGCCCGACTGGCGCGCGCCGGGGCTCAAGGAATACACGCTGGCGCCGCAGCACATGACGGGCCCGTTCAACACCGAAGAGCTGCGCACGGCAAAGATCGTGCCCGGCTTCGATTTCACCAAGGGCGTGCCGCTTCTGGCCATCGACGCGCTGCCGGACGCCAAGCGGGTGCCGATGAACGATGGCCTGGGCTTCGACGACGCGGAAACCCGGCTCTACGACCTTCGGGCAGACCCGGCGCAGACGGCCCCGGTCGACAAGCCGGAGGTGCACGCCCGGCTTCTGGAACACGTGGTCGCGGAATTCCGCCGCCACGACACACCGCAGGAGGTCTACCGCTGGTATGGCCTCGAGCAGATGCACACCGCATGATTGGGAGGAACCACATGACAATCCGCACACGCATCACCGCGGCGGCGCTCGGCCTTGCCGTGCTGGCCGGCCCGGCGCTCGCCGAATTCCCCGAGCGCAACATCGAGAACATCTACCCCTGGGCCCCCGGCGCCACCATGGCCGCGAGCCAGGTGATCGCCGACGCCATGGGCGACGAGCTCGGCGTGAACATCTCGGTGGTCTCCACCCCCGGCGCCGGCGGCGTCAAGGCCTTCGAGACCGCCATGGCCCGTGATGCCGACGGCTACACGATCTTCGACGGCTACGTCGCGCCGCTGGTCATCCAGCCGATGCGCGGCAACGCCAGCTGGACCTACGAGGATTTCACCCCGCTGTGGTCGGCGACCTCGAACAGCTTCGCCATCGCCGTGCGCGCCGATGACGACCGCTTCGGCGATCTGAACGATCTGCTCGCCTACATGCGCGACAACCCCGGCGAGCTGCGCTACTCGCCCGGCGTTGCGGGCGGCATCCCCCACATGGTCGGCGCTGCGATGATGCAGGCCACCGACACCATCGCCCAGCTCGTGCCCTACCCCGAGATCGACGTGGCGGTGCGTGACATGCGCGGCGGCATCCTCGATTTCATGATCACCAACCCGGGCGTCTACACCGTCAACAAGGACGACATGAAGATCCTCGCGGTGCTGTCGGATCTCGAGGGCGCCTCCAAGACCTACGACGACGCGCCGCTGGTCGGCAGCTTCGACGTGGACATCGGCATGTCCAACCTGTCCCCGAGCGGCTGGAACTGGTGGCTGGTGCGCAAGGACACCCCCGAGGACGTGGTGGCAAAGCTGCGCAGCGCCATGAAGGCGGCGCTCGACCGCCCCGAGGTCAGCGCGCGCCTGCTGGAGATGGGCTACGTGCCCACCGGCTTCTCGCCCGAGCAGTACGGCGAGATCGTCGGCCCGGTCGCCGATGAGCTGACCCACGGCGAGAAGGCCATCGAATGGGAGACCGAGCGCCTCAACGGCCTCTGATCCCGACCGACGATGCGACGAGCGGCCGCCCACGGGCGGTCGCGTTTTCGAGGGAGGACGAGATGCTCCGCAAATATGCCTATGACTGGGCGGCCTGGCTGTTCTTCGCCGCGCTTCCGCTGCTGGTGTTCCAGCAGAACGCCGGACCGCTGGCCGAACAGGGCGCCGCCTCGGGCGGGCCGATGGCCAATGCCGCGATCTACCCGGCGATCATCGCCTGGGTGATGGTCGGCCTTGCCGCGGTCAACCTGCTGCGCATCCTCGGCGGACGGCTAGCGCAGGGCTCCGCGCCCGAGCCCACCCCGACCACGCGGCTCGCGCTCTGGGCAACCTTGCTGGTGCTCGTCTACCTTCTCGCTCTGCCTTGGCTCGGCTACTACCTGTCGACGCCGCTGATGCTGGCGATCTTCTTCGTGCTGCTGGGCCTGCGCCTGCCGCTGGCTGCTGCGGGCGCGCTGGCGATGACGATGGTGGTGGCCGCGGTCTTCGAGGGGCTGCTCAACGTGGTCCTGCCGCTCGGCATCTTCAAGTTCACGCTTTTCGGATAGGTCGCAGCTTGCTTGATCTCCTGTTTCAGGGCGCCCCCCTCTACTTCTCGTTCCTGTCGATCCTGCTGACCCTGCTCGGCATCGTCGGCGGGCTGGTCATCGGCGTGCTGCCGGGGCTCGGCCCGCTGATGGGCATCGTGCTGCTGCTGCCGGTGGCCTTCCACCTGCCGCCGATCCCGGCCATGGCGATGCTGATCGCGATCTACGTCGGCGGCTCCGCGGGTGGCTCGATCTCGGCGATCCTGCTGCGCATCCCCGGCACGCCACTGGCCGCCGCGACGCTGCTCGACGGCTACCCGATGGCGCAGAAGGGCCGCAGCCAGGACGCCATCGGCCTGTCGATCACCGCCTCCTCTCTGGGCGGGCTGATCGCCGGCGTGGTGCTGATCTTCTTCTCGCCGATGCTGGCCGAATTCGCGCTGCGCTTCGCGCCGCCGGAATATGCCGCCATGGCGATGCTCGGCCTGCTGACCATCGCCATCGTCTCCGAAGGCTCGGCCATCAAGGGCATGATCGCCGGCGGCTTCGGCCTGCTGATCGCCAGCATCGGCACCGACGAATTCACCAACGCCTACCGCTACACCTTCGGCAACATCAACCTCAGCAGCGGGCCGAACCTGGTGGCGGTGGTGGTCGGGCTCTTCGCCCTGTCCGAGCTTTTCGTGCAGATCGAGAGCGGCAACTTCCTCGCCCGGCCGCAGATCCAGAAGCTCCGGATCTCCTTCCACGCGCTGCGGCTGGTGCTGCGGCACCGGGGGAACCTGCTGCGCTCGGCGCTGATCGGCACCGGCCTCGGCGCCATTCCCGGCGCCGGCGGCGATGTCAGTGCCTTCGTGTCCTACGCCGTGGCGAAACGCATGGCACGGGAAGAGGAAGGCTACGGCCAGGGCGCCGAGGGCGGCGTGGTCGCCACCGAGGCGGCCAACAACGGCTGCTGCGGCGGCGCGCTGATCCCGACGCTCTCGCTGGGCATCCCCGGCGACGCCTCGACGGCGGTGCTGCTCGGAGCGTTGTTCCTGCTCGGCTTCTTCCCGGGCCCCGACCTCTTCGCGCAGAACGCCGACGTCGCTGGCGGCATCTTCATCGCCTATCTCGCCAGCAATGTCGTGCTGGTGGTGCTGGGCATCCTGCTGGTGCCGTTCTTCGGGATGGTGCTGAAGGTGCCGAAGGCCTGGCTGCTGCCGGCGGTGCTGCTGCTGTCGACCATGGGCACCTACGCGCTGCAGAATTCGCTGTTCGACCTCGGCGTGATGTTCTTCTTCGGCGTCGTCGGCTACGTGCTGCGCCGCGCCAGCTATCCGCTCGCACCGATCATCATCGGCATGATCCTCGGCCCGGTGCTGGAGAACAATTTCCGCCGTGCGCTGCTGCTGTCGCGTGACGGGCCGATGATCTTCATCGAGCGCCCGGTCAGCGCCACCATCCTCGCGATCGTCGCCCTGATGCTGGCCTACGTGGTCTATACCACCATCCGCCCTCGCCGCGCGCCCGCTCCTTGATCGCGCGGCGCGGGCAGCCCGCCCAAAATGCGAAGGCGCCGGAGTGGACGGCGCCTCCGCGCCGATCCTGACATGTGCGCTCACTGCTCGCGGAACGCGCGGGACATGCTGTCGAGGATCGGTTTGCTGATATAGGCCGCGAAGGTGCGCGACTGGGTCTGGATCATGATCTCCACCGGCATCCCCGGCGTCGGCGCGAAGCCCGGCACCCGCGCCAGCTCCTCCGACGAGAGCGACACCCGCGCGACGTAGATCTCCTGCGCCCCGCCCCGACCGCCGTCGTGCAGCGAGTCCGCCGAGACGTAGATCACCTTGCCCAGAAGCACCGGGGTGGTGCGCTGATTCAGCGCGATCAGCCGGACGATCGCCTCCTGCCCGACCATCACGCTGTCGATGTCGGTGCGCGGGATCTGCACCTCGATGATCAGCGGCGCGTCCGAGGGCAGCAGCTCGACAATCGGCTTCCCGCTTTCGATCACCCCGCCTGAGGTATGGTAATGCAGCCGCACCACCGTGCCCGAGACCGGCGCCCGCACGACCGAGCGTTCCAGCACGTTGCGCGCCTTGCGCGCCTGTTCGGTGATGCTCTCGAGGTCGGCCTCGATCGGTCCCAGCTCGTCCAGCGCGGTCTGCCGGTAGGCGGCGCGGGTGGCGGCGATCTCGCTGTTGTAGCGCAGCTTGGTCTGGCGGATCTCGTCGACCTCGGCCTCGAGCCGGGCGAGCTGCCCCTCGGCCTCGGCCTGCACGCGGCGGATCGCATTGAGCTCGGACTTCTGCACCAGCTTGCGCTCGTAAAGCATGATCTTGTCGTCGAACTCCTCCTGCAGGATCTCGGAGCGCAGGCGCAGGAATTCGAGCTGCGCGGCATAGCCGCTCTCGCGCACGCTGAGCGCGTCGATCTGGCGGCGCAGCAGGGTCACGTCATTGTCCAGCGATTTGCGAGACACGGCGTAGGCGAGCCGCTGGCTGTCGAGGATGGCGGCGATCTCGGCGTCGTCGACCACTGCTTCCAGCCCCTCCGAGAAGGCCATCTCCGGCGCCTCGCGGTACTCGGCGTAGAGCCGCTCGGCGGTCGCCTTCAGCCGCACCTGCCGCAGGTGCAGCTCGCGCTCGCTGGCCTCGGCCGCGGTCTGGTCGAGGCTTAAAAGCTCCTCTCCGGCGCGCACGCGCTGGCCCTCGGAGACATAGATCTGCTGGATGATCCCGCCCTCCAGGTGCTGCACGATCTTGTTGCGCCCGGTGGCGACGAAGCTGCCCTGGACGATGACCGCCGCCGAGAGCGGAGCGCCGAAAGCCCAGATGCCGAATCCGCCGAAGGCGAGCACCATCAGCAGCAGCCCGAAGACCGCGAACTTGCGAATGGAACAGGGGACCTCCGCGTACCACGGAGCCTCGAGTGCGGTGGCGCGGGTCATTCGGAGCCTCCTTCCGGTCCGGGCACCGGCTTCGGCGGCTCCTTGGGACCGTTGATCTTGGACAGGACCGTTTCGCGGGCGCCGAACAGCGCCACCCGCCCGTCGGTCAGCAGCATGATCTTGTCGACCACGCTCAGCAGGGTCGGTTTCTGGGTGATGACGATGACGGTGATGCCCTGTTCCTTGGCATGCATCAGCGCCTGCGCCAGCGCCTTGTCACCCGCCACGTCAAGGTTCGAGTTGGGCTCGTCCAGCACCATGAACGAGGGTTTGCCGTAGAAGGCCCGCGCCAGCGCGATGCGCTGCTTCTGTCCGCCCGACAGCGGCGAGCCGTCGGCGGCGACCATGGTCTCGTAGCCCTGCGGCAGGTTGGCGATCATGTTGTGCACATCGGCGAGCATTGCGGCCTCGTGGATCGCCTCGTCGGTGGCATCGTCGCGCATGCGGGCGATGTTGGCCTTGATGCTGCCCGGAAACAGCTGCACGTCCTGCGGCAGGTAGCCGATGTTCTCGCCGAACTGGCGCGGGTCCCAGTTGCGGATGTCCATCAGGTCGAGCCGCACGCTGCCCGAGGTCGGCAGGATCGAGCCCACCAGCATCTTGCCCAGCGTGGTCTTGCCCGCCCCGGAATTGCCGATCACCGCCAGAGTGTCGCCGGGATTGAGGGTGAAGTTGATGCCGTTGAGCACGACCTGCTTGGTGCCGCCCGGCACGTAGAGCAGCCGCTCGACGTCGAGCCGCCCCTCGGGATGCGGCAGGCGGAGCTTCTCGTACTTGTTCTGCGCCGAGCGCAGCAGCCCCCGCACCCGGTCGCTGGCGCCGCGCGACAGCAGGAAGTTGTTCCAGCCCTCGATCGAACCCTCGATCGGCGAGAACGCCCGGCCCGCGATGATCGAGGCGGCGATGACCATGCCGCCGGTGATCTCGCCCTCGATCGCGAGGAAGGCGCCCCATCCCAGCATGGCGATCTGCGTCAGCAGGCGCACCGCCCGCGAGATCGAGGCGAAGATCACGTTGCGGTCCTGCGCCCGCACCTGCGCGGCCAGCGAGGTGGCGGTGTCGCGGCCCCAGATCCGGACGGCTTCGGGGATCATCGCCAGCGCGTTGATGATCTGGCTGTTGCGCGACATGGAGTCGAGGTGCTGGTTGGCCTTGGACTGGGCGATATTGGCCTCGGCGAACTGGCCCGAGGTCGCCCGCTGGTTGGCGATGGCGATGAACATCAGCAGAAAGGCCGTGACCACGACGATCACCCCGAGGTCGGGATGCACGAAGAAGATCGCCAGGATGAAGAGCGGCGCGAAGGGCACGTCGAGGAAGGCGATCAGGGTCGGCGACACGAGGAAGCTGCGCATCTGCTGCAGGTCGCCGAGCGTCTGGTATTCGCGCCCGGTGCCATGCAGCGACGCATGGGCGGCGGCGCTGAGGATCGGCGCCCCGAGCCGTGTCGCAACCAGCACCGCGGTGCGCATCAGGATGAACCGCCGGATCGCGTCGAAGACCGACTGAAAGAGGATCGCCCCCGCGATGATGATGGTCAGCATGACCAGCGTATCGAGCGAGCGGCTGGTCAGCACCCGGTCGCTGATCTGGAACAGGTAGACCGGGATCGACAGCAGCAGCACGTTGGTCGCGAAGGTCAGCACCCCGACGATCAGCAGGTTGCGCTTCACCTGGCCACCGACGTCGCGGAGGATCCGGTCGTAGCGCTCCGGATCCTGCCGCCGGTGGAACTCCACCGGCGGTTTGCCGTCGCCGCCACCGGAGCCCGACTTGAGCACGAGCGGCTCGTTGGCGCGGCCTTCGATGGTCACGCCGAGTCCCTCGCGCGGCCCCTTTGAGACGGTCCCGTCATCCCGCATGCGGGCCCGGGGCTCGTTTGTGGCTGTGGCGGTATCGGCAGGACCGGGGCCGATGTCGGCGTCGGCATCGGCGTCGGAGAAATCACGCGGCAGGCTGTTCATCAGAACCTCCCGCCGAAGGCCGCGGGTGTTGGATGGTCTCGCCGGGAGGGCGCGTTGGTCGGTCTTGGCATTGTGGTCTCCGATGGTCGGTCTATCGGCTGGACGGGGGCGCTTCCGACGGCGTCGGGAGCTGGGCCGGATGTGGCAGGGGCGGTGTCCCGAAGCCGACCCGCCGCCTGGGGTGTCGCCTCGTCTCCCTTCGCCCGCCGGAGCGGTCGCCGGTCCTCCGGGCCCGTGCGGGAGCGGATGGGGAGAGATGTCGGAAAGGCGGGCATCAGGTCATCGCGGAGGACAGGTCATCCATCTGCGCCGCGGTCTGGATATGGCCCATGTCGGCCATCTTGTCGGCCATCATCTGGTCGGCGGAGAGTTCCTCCTCGGCCAGGAAGGCCACAGCCTCCGAGACCAGCGCGCCCTTCGCGGAGACCTCGTCGTCGATCAGCGAGGCCTGGTGGATGAGCAGGTCGGAATACTCGCCCTTGCTCGCCATGATGTCGGAGTCGATTCCGGCGTCGTTGATCTTTGCCAGGTTCGCCAGCGCGTTCTGGCCGCTCACCAGTTCCATGCCGTCGGGAAGTTCCGTGGGCAGGTCGATGTCGTCGTTGTCCTGCATGCGGATCTCCTGCTCGACGATGCGGGACTGGATGAGATCGCCCTTGATCGCCAGCACCCGCGCGTATTCGAGCCCGGCGAGGGATTGGTCCTGAAGCAGTTTTTCCCGAACCATCTCCATGTCGTCATCCATGCCGGCGACGATCTCGGACAGGCTGTCGGTGGCCTCGACCGCGGTGTCGACACCGGTCTTCTCGATCCGCGCTTCGTTCAGCAGCATGTTGCCCTGCGGAGCGTCCTCGGCCTCGGCGGTCAGCGCGTCGGTGACCTCGTCAAGCGGTGCATCGGCCGCGAGATCGGACTCCGGGCCCTCCGTCTCAGGGCCGCTGCCCGTCTCCGGCTCCGTGGCGAGCACGGCATCGGCCTGAGCGGGGTCGGGCGTGGCTGTGAGGGGCTCCTCCGTCTCCGTGGCGGAACCATCGAGGGCGGGGTCCGGTGCCCCGGCGCTTTCATCCTCGGGGAGGCCCGCCGTGTCGTCACCCGCCTGCGCGGTGCCCTGCACCGCGTGGTCGCGTCCGCCGCTCGAGACCTCCGCAATTTGCCGGTCGGAGACCTCTTCTTCCTCGGCGATCTGGGTGTCCGGCTCCGTCGTCTCTGTCTCCACAGGCGCAACGGGGGCGCCCTTGGACGCCTCCGGCGCGCCGCTGATCCGGTCGTTGTCCTCGAGCGAAAGGATCTGGCTGATCGCATTGATCTCTATGAGGTTTCCCCCCACCAGGATCTGATCGTAGTGCATCCCGAGGGCAAAAATCTCGCTGACATTGAACAGCGTGTTGTCGCCCAGGATGAAGGCCGTGGAGGCCGCCGCGATGCTCACGCCGAACGTGTCGTTGTCGAAGAGCTGGATCAGCTGCTTGATGTGGTGCGACACGATCAGATCGCCGTCGATCCAGTCGATATGCACCCAGGCCGGACCCACCGAGCTCTTCTCGAGCGACTGGACGTGGCGGGGGCTCGGGGCGGAGGTTTCGGAAATCTCGGCGATCTGGGTGACGACGCTGCGCTGCGCCTCGGTTGCGGGAGGCTGGCTGTCGCGATCCGAGACCGCGGCGACCTGCTCGATCTGGTCGAGCTCGATCCACTTGCCGCCCGCCACGATCACCGGTGCATCGACCCAGGCCGTCGTCAGTATGGTTTCGTTGACCGCGTAGTTGCCGCCGGTCACCAGGCTGTGCCCGTCCTCGAAATCCGGATTGCGTCCGGCCTCCTCGGGCAGGGCGCGGGGATCGATCGCGTCATCGGTCGGCTCCGAGTTCTCCTCGGGCCGGTGATGCTGCGGCAGCAGGGCCTTCAGGCTCGGCGCCTCCTCGGCGCGCGCGCCGTTGACGATCTGCGCCGCGGCCTCTTCGCCATGGAAGACCGCCCAGTCGATGCGCACGCCCTCGGAGGTGTCCGAGGTGTGCCCGCCGCCGACGCGCTGCGGCGCAGGGTCCGCCACATGGCTCGCCGGGGTCATGGTTTCGAGCTCGGGCGCGAAGTAGGCTTCGGCGGTCTCCAGCATCGCCTCGGCCATGGCTTCCGCCGCCTCGAGCCGGAGCACGACCCCGGCCTCGGGCAGGCTGCCCGCGAGCTGCTGCAGACCTTCGGCGATCAGTGCCATGTCCGGGCCGGCGTCGGCGCGCGGGGCGAAATTCGCCTCACCCAGAACGTCATTGTCGCTGAGCCAGAGGCCCTGGTCGACGAGGTTCATGACCGAGCCGGGGAAGGGCAGCGCCGGGTCCACCCGCAGCACCGGGCCGGTCGGCGTGTCCGGCGGCTCGGGCTCCGGCACGACCGGCGGCCCGTAGTGGTGATAGGTGACATGCGGGAAGGGCCAGGGGCCCGCCGGAATGTCAAATTCGGGGAGCGCGCTGCCCTCCGGCGCCGGCATGGTCAGCGCGTGTTGCGGCAGGGGCGCCGAAATCGCGGCCAGTTGCGGCCCGGGGAACTGCGCGTCAAAATGGAAGGCCAGCGGCGTCTCGCTGCCGGTGGCCAGCTTGTAGTGGTGTTCGATGATCGGGGATTGCTCTTCGATGGGGTCGAGGTCCTGCTGCTTGCGCAGCTTCGCGAACTCCTCGTAGATCTCCCGGAGCCTGGCCTGTTCCACGGTCATCCCGAACAGGCCGATGAAATGGGTGATCGTCTCGGTGGTTCTGTCTACCAGCATCTGTCACATCCCCCTGAATGCGCCGGGCCCGCGCGGTGGCGGGCCCCACCGTTGGTTTTGGATCAGGCGTCGTCTTCGCCGATGCTCGAGACCGTCATCGAGCCGCCGACCATGGTCATGTCGACCGAGTTGCCCAGCACGTTGGCGCCCATCACGATGGATTGGTTGAACGCGCTGGTGTCGACGACCGCCGCCGCGGAGGCGTAGGACTCGCCGGTGACGAAGCCGTCGTCACCGTTGCCCGAGCCCCAGGAGCCCGCATCGCCGCCGGCGCCGCCGGCACCCGAGTAGGCGCCGCTGGCGTCACCGCCGTAGGCGTCGCCGCCGGAGCCCGCCCCGGCCTCGGCCATCGCCGAGACGTCGCCGGAGTCACCGCTCATCGAGGTGGCCTCGCCGCCGGTGCCGCCCATGCCAGAGTAGGTCGTGCCGCTCGCGCTGCCGGTGCCCGTGGCGCTGGAGTCGTCATCGGTCCAGCCTCCGCCACCGTAGCCGGCGATGGCCTCGGCCATGCTGTCCGCGGTGCCGTCGGTGTCGGACTGCGAGAAGACATCCGCATATCCGCCGCCGCCGCCGGTGCCGGTCGCGGTGCCCGCGCCATCAGACGCCGACTCCGCCGTGGTGGTCGCGGCGGAGGTTCCGCCCGCGCCGCCGGTGCCGGCGCCCATGACCTCGGCAGAGGCCGTGCCGTCCGCCGTGCCCGTGGCGTCGCCGGAGTCACCACCGGTGCCCTCGGTCATCGCCTCGGCCATGGACGAGCCGTCCGACGTGCCCGATCCGTCGCCGCCTGCACCGCTGGTGCCGGTGTTGGCGGTGTCGAGCATCGCCGAGCCGTCCGCCGTGCCATCGGCCGATCCGGAGGCGCCGCCGGTGCCATCGTTGGCGGAGTCATTGCCGCTCCAGGCATCGGTTGTGCCGTTGGCGTCACCGCCTTCACCACCCATGCCGGTGTTGGCCGAGTCCGCCTGGCCGGAGCCGTCGGACGTGCCCATGACATCCGTGTCACCGCTGGCCACCTCCGACGCCGCATCCGCCGCGCCCGAGCCGTCATTGGTGCCCGAGGCCGCGCCACCTGCGCCGCCCGTGCCATCGGTGGCGGCATCGGAGCGACCCGAGCCATCTGCCATGCCGGTCAGATCGCCCGTGGTGCCGCCAGTGACGTCGCTGGCAGCATCCGCCCAACCCGAGCCGTCATTGGTGCCCGAGTTCGACCCACCAGCACCGCCGGTGCCGGTCGACGCCGCATCGGCCTCGCCGGAGGCATCCGCTGCGCCGTCGACGTCACCGCCGTCGCCGCCTGCGCCTTCGGCGCTGGCTTCGGCATCGCTTTGGTTCTCGGCAGTATCGCGAACATCGCCGCTGGCGCCACCTTTGCTGTCGTTGTCACTCCAGCCGTCGCCGCCGTCGCCGGATTCGCTGTCGACGTCCTGGTCACCACCGCCAGCGCCGAGGGTCTGGGTCGCCGGCCCGGCATGGGAGTCCGTATCCCCGCCGGTGCCGTCACCGGAAGCCTCGTCGCTGTCGCCGGCGTAGCTTTCACCGTCGGCGTCTGCCTCACCCTTGGCACCGGCCAGCGCGCCGTTCAGCGAGTCGCCGCCGTCGGAGTCACCCTTGGTTTCGGCTTCGCCATCCGCCTTGGCAGCGCTGTAGTTGTCGCTGTCACCGCCATCGGCGTCGGTCTTGCTGTCGGCATAGCCGGAGCCACCTGCCAGCGAAGCACCGAGAGCGCCACCGCTGTCGGACTCGCCATCGGTCTCGGCATCGCCGTCGCTTTCAGCCGAGCTCTCACCCTCGACGTCACCGCCCGTGCTTTCGTGATCGCTCGCGGCCTCGCCTTCGGCAGCGGCCAGCGCGCCGCCAAGCGCGTCACCGCCCTCACCGTCGACATCGGTGTCGGCTTCGCCCGTGCCGTCGGCAGAGGACTCACCGTCATTGTCGCCGCCATAGCTGGAGCCGTCGGTTGCGGCCTCAGCCTCGGCCGCGGCGTCGATCTCGGCATCGGTGTCGCCACCGTCACCGGTCGAGTTCTCGCTGTCGGCATCGGTGTCGGCACCGGCAAGTGCGAGGCCGAAGTTGGTGCCGCCGTCACCGCCGCCCGAGTCGTTCTCGGCATCACCTTCCGAAGTGGCCTCGGAGTCGCCGTCGGCATCACCGGCGTCGCCCGAATTGGCCTCTACATCGGTTTCACCATAGACGTCGGTCGTGATCGCGTCGGAATTGTCGCCGCCCTCGGCCGTGCTGCCGGCCAGGCCGCCAAGCGCCCCCGAGAGTCCGAGACCCACGCCGAGTGCTTCGCCGTCACCGGCCTCGCCCCCCGTGCCCTCGGCATCGGATGCGGAGTCGATGGTGTTCTCGGCAGTACCTTCGTTGTCGGCATCGCCGCCGTAGCCGCCCTCGGCATTGGAGCCGGTTTCGGAGGCCACGTCGACCGCGGACTCGACATCGCCGGTCGCGTCACCAGAGTCGCCGGCATCACCGCCGATGGCCTTGGCCTTCGAATCTCCGCTTTCGCCGCCCTCGGACTTGGCAAAGCCGCCGAAGCCGTTTGCGCCCTCGGCGTCACCGGCAATGGTCTTGCCGCCCTCGCCGGACTTGCCACCTTCGGCGTCCGCGCTGATGCCGTCACCGGCCGAGGCGTCGCCGCCATTCGCATTGCCGTTCTGGTAGAAGCCCGAATTGTTCGCCACGCTCGCCGACTCGAGATAGTCGTTGTCTTCCAGCGAAGCGGACTGGTTGTTGAGCGACAGGAAGTCATTGCCCGCGCCGGTCAGCGCGTCACCAATGGTGGTGTTCTCGCCGACTTTCAGGTCGTCGCCCGGATCGAAGAACATGTCTCCGCCCGAGGTCATGTCGTCCCCGGGGTTGTTGGTGATGTCACCGCCCGCGGTGACGTCGTCGCCCGGGTCGTTGTTCAGGTCGCCGCCGGCCGTCAGCACGTCATGCACCTGGGCGTCGTCCGAGAGATCGAGGTCCACGACGTCATCGTCGCGCGGGATCCACTCGCCGTCGCCGAAGTCGATATTGATGTCATTGCCGTTGGAGACCGTGTTCTCGTTGTCGGCCGACTGCTTCTGGTCCTGATCCTGACCTTGGCCCTGATCCTGGCCCTGCTCTTGATCCTGACCCTGGTCTTGGCCCTGATCCTGGCCTTGACCCTGGTCCTGCTCATTCTGGACTTCGGTGTCCTGGTCCTGCTTTTGCTGCTGCTGCTGGGCTGTCAGGTCAGCTTCCTTGATCGAGATGTCGCCCGTGTCGACATCCGCATTGAGCGTCTCGATGTCGGCTTTGCCGATCGCGACCGCGTCGGACATGGCCCGCGGGTCGCCGGACACGTGGTGGGAGTTTCTATTGCTCGCCATAATGCGTTCCTTTTTTGACAAAAGGCACCACGCACTGCCAGTCATCTAAAAGGCAGTATCTCGGGTGCATATTGCGATGCGCCGTTAAATAGGGACCTGCTAGGGGCAGATCGGCGCGATCTCATTTCTGAAAGATGTTTCCTGGATTTTCCTTTGGAATGGCACGCCCTCCTCGAATGCCTTCAGGAAAGTCTCGCCAGCCGGGCAAATTCCGATCTGGCCCGCCAATCTTGCCGAGCGTGATGCCGCCTGCCTATCTGCTCCTTTGATCTACCCACAGGGTACCGACCGATTTTTTTCTTATATTGCATGGCCTTAAACTGAAATGACTTCGAACGACTTCCCGAAAGGCATGGAATTCCATACCTGTCGGCCCGCGTGCGCAGCGCCCAAGATGAGGCCGAACCTATCAAAAGGGTTAGTGACCATGTTCGAGAGCAAGAATGTGCCCAAAGCTTCTCAAACTGTTCAATTTTTAGAAGTGGCTGCACCGAATCGGTGCATTTATTGGTCGTTTTCGTGGAGTCGTGGGCGGATTCCTGCTATAGTCGAACGATTAGGTAGAAACTCGCCTCATTTGACAGGATCGATTCGGCTTACACGCGAAGTTTCCCCCGCGCTGTCGCCTTTTGCTCACCCAGACGCCGCGGACCCATCGAATTAATCGTATGCATTTTTCATTTCCCATTCGTGCCCCGAAAAATTTCTCGGAGGAAAGACCTTGTATAGATCAAGCAATTTGTCTCTCGAGGACGAGAAAGGCGAAAACGCCGGCGAAACCGATATCGCCTTTGTCGGAAGCCCGGTTTTTTACGGCCCCCAGGTCCTGAAACAGGTCCGAGCCGAATTCGGTCTGCGCGCCTTCCGTTTCGACAGCCTCGCCCCCGCCAACGAAACCTGCCGCCACTCGCCCCTGCACCTTGCGGTCGTGGATCAGGCATTTGGCGACGAGCTTCTGGAGCTTGCGAGCAAGGATCAGCCGGTTCTCGGCAACGCGACAATCGCCCTGGCCTATCGCACCCCGACCGTCGCCCGCGAATTCATGCAGCGCTGGACCGCACGGTTCGAACGCCCGGTCGGCTTCCTGCCGATGAACGTCCCGATCGAGGTCTGGCTCTCTTTCATGCGGCTGCTGCTGCACTGCCAGCTGGTCCTGCCGGACGAGCTTGTCAGCGCGGCTCCGCAGACACCCGCCAAACGACAAGCCTCTCCCGCAACCGAAAGCGACACACGCCCGACCGCGACGGCCAGCATGAAGCAGCTCACGAGCCGCGAGCAACAGGTGCTGGAGCTGATCGCGCGCGGCGAAAGCAACAAACGGATCGCCGCGGAACTGAACATCACCGTGCACACGGTCAAACTGCACGTGCACAACCTGGTGCAGAAGCTCGCCGTGCCCAACCGCACCGCCGCCGTCGGGCTCTACTTCGAGCACACGCAGGACGGAAGGCCGGGCTAGATGATGGATCCCGCGCCGCTCTTCGATCGGCTGCTGCTTCTGACAGGACGGCTCAACTACGTCTGGACCAACACCGAAAGCGTGCTGATCCACTTCATTGCCGGGCTTCTGGGCACCGACAAGGAGCGCGCCGTGATCGTCTTCCTGACGCTCAACACGACACGCGCCCGGCTCGATCTGGTCGAGCGCTTGGCCAAGGCCGAGGGCCGCTCCCCCGCCGAGCGCGACGACATCCTCGCCTGCACAGGGCGGTTCGGCGAGCTGGCGCGGCTGAGGAACCACTACAATCACTGCATCTACTCGTTCGACAGCGAGCGCGGCAGCTACAAGACCATCCTGATGCGCATCGCCGACCGCAAGACGGACATCCGCATGGGCCGCAGCGACGAGATCGACGAGGGGGAAATCGAGCGGATCGACCAGACGATCCAGCAGCTCAAGGAGCTGAACCTGCAGATGTGGGCGCTGATCCGTCGGCTCGAGTTTCCGGTCTGACTCCTGTTGCAGCGAAGTCTTCGCGACACGGGCGGGCCACGACGTTGCCGAGCACCCGGCACTCGCAGACTGGCAGGCATCGGCGCGCTGTCCCGAGGCATCTTCGCCCAAGGCCCTGCACGTCAGGCAGCAGACCCCTTGCAGGTCTGCCGCAACAGCGCGCCACGGCAAAGAGCGGTTCTGCGATCGGCGATTGCGATCCCCGGCATTGCGCGGTCTAACCGGCGAGACCGGACACCGCAGCAACGAGGCCCCGATGACCCCCCAGCCCTTTCGCGTGACCACCACCAAGCACCCCGTGCGCGCCCGCGGCGGCCTCGTGACGGCAAACCACCCGCTGGCCGCCGCCGCCGGCGCCGAGATGCTCGCGGCGGGCGGCAACGCAGTGGATGCGGCGGTGGCCACGCTGCTCACGCTGACGGTGGTCGAGCCGATGATGGTGGGCATCTGCGGCGGCGGCCTCGCGCATTTGCGTCTGCCGGACGGCAGCCATGAGATCATCGAAGGGCTCTCCTGCGCCGGGTCCGCCGCCGAGCCCGAGATGTTCACCCCGGTTTCGGACGAGCCGGCGCGCTACATGGAAACCGAAGGGCGGCGCAACGATGTCGGACGCGCCGCGGTGGCGGTGCCGGGCAGCCTTACCGCCTGGGCGACGATGCACGCGCGCCATGGCAGGCTTCCCTTTGCCGAACTGGTGCAACCGGCCATCCGCCACGCCCGCCGCGGCTTCGTCGCGACGCACTATCTTGCCGGGGCGCTCCAGGACAGCCTCACCTATGTCGAGGGCGAGGTGGATCCCGAGTTCGCCCGCATCTTCATGCCCGGGGGCCGCGCGCTGCACCATGGCGACCGGCTGGTGCAGGAGGACTACGCCCGTTCGCTGGACCTGATCGCCGAGCAGGGCGCCGCGGCGCTCCATGGTGGCGCGCTCGGCAAGGCCCTGGTCGAGACGCTGGCCGAGGGCCCCCTGCCCGCCGCGCATCTGACCGAGGCAGATCTCACCGACTATGCCCCGCAGATCCTCAAGCCGATCCGCGGCAGCTACCGCGGCTTCGATGTCTACGGACCGCCGCCCCCGGCCTCTTCGGGTGTGCACGTCCCGCAGATGCTCAACATGCTGTCGCATTTCGATCTCGCGGGCATGGGCTTCGGCAACGCCGCGCGCGCGCACCTTCTGGGACAGGTCATGCGGCGCACCTTCGCCGACCGCAACCGCTACAGCGGCGACCCGCGCTTCGTCGACGTGCCGGTGGCGCGGCTGATCTCGGACACCTATGCGCAGGAGTGCCTCGCCGAGCTGGAGGCCGGCGACCCGCAGATGCCCGAGCGCGCGGTCCGCGAGAGCCGCGACACCACCCATATCACCGTCGCCGACGCGGACGGGCTGATTGTCAGCGCGACCTTCACCATCAACGGGCTCTTCGGCGCGAAATTCATGGTGCCCGGCACCGGGATCATCCCCAACAACTACAACTGGAATTTCGACCCTCGCCCGGGCAAGGCGCTCTCGGTGGTCCCCGGCAAGCGGGTGCCGACCTCGATGGCGCCGCTGATCCTGACAAAGGACGGCAAACCCTTCCTTGCCCTCGGCCAGCCCGGCGGCACGCGGATCTTCCCCTCGGTGATGCAGGCGATCCTGAACGTGATCGATCACGGCATGGATCTGCAGGAGGCCGTGGAAGCCCCCCGGGTCTGGTCGCAGGGACAGGATATCGAGCTCGAGCCCGCCTTCCACCACCTCGCACCGGCGCTGGAGGCGCTTGGCAACGAGGTGAAAAAGGTGAAGCTGGTCGGCGGCGGTCTCAACGCCATCCGCTTCCACGACGACGGCAGCATGGAGGGCGCCTGCTGCTGGCGCGCCGATGGCACGGCCTGCGGCCTCGGCGGCGGTCTCGCCGCCGAAGGCGTGCGCTTCTCGCTGGAGATCAACGAAGAGGACGCGGCGGGCTGAGCCCCCGCACGCCCCTCGCCCATCGGCGGCCCCGGTCACCCGCCCGTCTTCAACGGTATCGCCAGGCGACACGGTACTTGCAGACGACACCGGGCTGGTTTTGATTTGCGCCAAAGGTTTTGCCGGGGCCATCGACGCCCCCGAGCCTGTTTCACCGCCGGCGCGGGCACCGGGGAGACGTCTTCGCTAGGCGAGACCCTCGGCCAGCTGTCCGGTGCCACCGCCAAGGGTTTGGCCGGCGCCAAACGCCGAACCGTCCCCCCCCTTTCGATGCCGCCTTCAAGACCTCCCGGAGAGCCCATGTCCATTTCCGTCTACACCCCCTCGCCCGAACTCAGCCGAGACTGGGCGCGAATGCTCTCGGGCCTGCTGCCCGGCATGACCGCGCTCAGCCACGAGGATGTCAGCGATCCCGCATCGGTGCTCTACGCCGTGGTCTGGTCGCCGCCGACCGGGCTGATCGCGGGCTACCCGAACCTCAAGGCCGTGGTTTCGCTCGGCGCCGGGATCGACCACGTGCTGGCCGATGAAGAACTGCCCGACCACCTGCCGATCATCCGCACCGTGGGCACCGACCTGACCCAGCGGATGAAAGAATTCGTGGCGCTGCAGGTGCTGCTGCACCACCGCCGCCTGCCCGATTTCCTGGCGCAGCAGAGGGCGCATGTCTGGGACAAGCTGGTGACTCCGCCCGCGCCGAAGCGCACCGTCGGCGTCATGGGGCTCGGCAATATCGGCGCCGCTTCGGCGCGGGGCCTAGCCGGGCTTGGCTTCGATGTGCGGGGCTGGGCGCGCAGCCCGCGCAAGCTCGAGGGCGTCACCTGCTACGCTGGCGAAGCGGCGCTGGACGACTTCCTGAACGGCTGCGAGATCCTCGTCTGCCTGTTGCCGCTGACCGAGGCCACCCGCGGCATCCTGAACGCCACGCTCTTCGACAAGCTCGCCCCCGGTGCCGTGGTGGTGAACCTCGGCCGCGGCCCGCAACTCAACGAGGCGGACCTCCTCGCGGCGCTCGACAGCGGCCGCCTCTCGGGCGCCAGCCTCGATGTCTTCGAGATCGAACCGCTGCCGGAGGAGAGCCCGCTCTGGGACCACCCGAAGATCGTCGTGACGCCGCATGTCGCCTCCTACATCGACGCCGAGACCGGCAGCCGCATCGTCGCCGCCAATATCAAGCTCTTCGAGGCCGAGGGCACCGTGCCCGACATCGCCGACGCCCGTCGCGGATATTGATCCGGAGACAGGGCCTGACGCCCCGCCGGGCTTCGGCGCCCACCTCCGGATCGGCCAGACCGCGGCGCCGGTGGTCTTGCCCGCAGCCCGGCCTCGGGCGCCGCGGGATAGAGAGTCACCCGGATGCGGTGCGGGTCTTCAGGGCTATCGTCCGCGAGACATCCGCACCGGAAATTGCGGCGGCGGCGTGGCGGTCCCGCGCGCCGCTCCTTCGAGGCCCATCCTGACGCGGGGACGCCAATCTCTCGATCGATCGAGGCCGTCACATTCCACGAACGCGATAATCCCGAAAGACCCGATATCTGCGCGAAGCCTCAGCCATTTGACCGCTGCCGGGTTCGCCATATCGCGATCTCTCTCAGGCAGTTTTCGGGTTCAGCACCGCAGAGCGCGTCGAGCCGAATGGCGGCTTCCATGGCCGCCGCATAGTGGTTGGCAGTGCGCGCCAGCATTTCTGCCTGAATTGCAGCGCTCAGCCTTGTTGCTCTCACAACGTTATAATCATCAAACGACATTTGTATTCACTCGGGAACTCAAGCGGCATGCACGGCAGCGACGCTTGTACGGAACGATCAACCGATGCGGCGCGAAGGGCGGGCCTCGACGCCGTGTCTCAGGCCGCGACGAGATCGCGCAGGATGGTCTGCGCCAATTCGGGCCAGACCTGCTTGGTCAGCATGACCGACGGAATGCTCCGCAGCGACGGACGGCGGTTCGGCGGACGGTGGCTTCCGGCCAGGAACTCATAGATTTCCTTGGCGTGTTCGCGGTTTCGCGCGACCAGAATCTCCCCTGCCGCGATCCAGCGCCAATAGGCCGCCTCGGGCCAATGGATCTCGGTCGGCTCGATGGCCCTGCACTGCGGGCACTCCAGCATGCCACGGTGGTTGAACAGATACCCCTCTCCGGGATCCGTCGGATAGTGCCGGAACGACGGCGTTTCGCCCTCTGGCTGCTCCCACTTGAAATCATTTGGAAAGATTTCTTCGACGATCAGTCGGCCCCACCTGTGCGCATTCTTTGGAGCCGATCCATATCTGCGTGCATGGTAGAACCTGAATGGCTCATGGAATTTTGCACAGCCTCCACAGTTGGGACATTTGACCTCGACTGCTGGTACTTTCATTGAATGCTCTTTCACCCCCACAATTCGTTAAGAATTCGTTAACTCGAGCTTCAAGTTTCACAGATGCCTTTGGGGAAATGGATGTCAACACGCTGACTCTGTTGTGATTTTTTATCATCTCGAGAATTTTCTACATACACAGACTGGAGATCAGCCGATTGGACATGTTTTGGATGCGCATCGGCCTTCTTGTGGACATATTCTATTTTAAGTAGAGCTTCCGGGCGAACAAGATCGCACGTTTCGAATGTGTACCTGCCGTCGCCAACGATGGTCACATTTCGGCAACCGACCTGCGATCACAGAAGTGAGATAAAGTGATCCAAAAGGCCGGGACACCCGTATCGGTCAAGGCCACGAAACCGGCTTTCGACGCCTCATTCTTGACACGGTTCGCAGCGACCGCCGCTGGAGACCCCGCCGGGGAAGGTAACGAAAAAATTAGTCGCCGCGCTGTTTTCTTGCCCGTCGACGTCAAGATCGCGCCGAAATTCGGCACTCTCTAGAAGAGGCAAAAGTGCAACCCGCAACTTATGCGTGCCGATTCGTCTGGTCGCGAACATTGCTGCCGCGCGCATGGATCTCCGAGCCGCGAAATCAGCCTCCCGGCAATGTGTTTCTGACAAACAGCACACTCAGGCCGAACGATCGCCGGATCAGCCGATCCCAGCACCCATGCCGGCAATGCGTCAGCCGGCGCCCCGTCCCCGCCGCCTCCGGGGACCGCGCACGCAAAGGGCTGGCGCACAGGCGCCAGCCCTCAAGGTCTCACGAACAGAGAACCCGGTCCGCGCTCAGGCGGCCTCGCGCGCCCGCCGCGGCACCAGCGCGCGCATGATCTCTGCCATGCTGACATAGCCCAGCGTCTCGCCGCCGCGCACCACCCGATAGCTCAGCCCGACGTTGCCGCCGGCCTTGGCGATCACGCTTTCGAGGTTGTCGGCCGGAGCGACCTCTCCGGCGATCTCCCCCGCGGGAGCGTCGCGGGACATGATCGAGCGGACCCGCAGCACCCGAGCGCGGTTGATGTCGGCAACGAACTCCTCGATGTAGGGATCGGACGGGTTCAGCAGGATCGCCTGCGGCTCGCCCTGCTGCACCACCGCGCCGTCCTTCAGGATCACCAGGTGATCGGCCAGCTTCAGCGCCTCGTCGAGATCGTGGGTGATGAAGATGATCGTCTTGTGGAGCTCCGCCTGCAGCTCCAGCAGCAGGTCCTGCATGTCGGTGCGGATCAGCGGGTCGAGCGCCGAGAAGGCTTCGTCCATCAGCATGATGTCGGAGTTCGAAGCCAGCGCCCGGGCGATGCCCACCCGCTGCTGCATGCCGCCCGAAAGCTGGTGCGGATATTGCTCGTCCTGGCCCGAGAGCCCGACCCGCTCGAGCCACTTGCGCGCCTCTGCATCGCAGTCCTCCTGGGCCACACCCCGGGTCGCGAGCGGCATGCCGGCGTTCTCGAGCACGGTGCGGTGCGGCAGCAGCGCGAACTTCTGGAACACCATCGACATGGTCTCGCGGCGCAGCTGGCGCAGCCGCGTCTCGTTCCACCCCAGGATGTCCTCGCCGTTCACCAGCACTTCGCCCGCCGTGGGCTCGATCAGCCGGTTCAGGTGACGGATCAGCGTCGACTTGCCCGAGCCGGACAGGCCCATGATCACGGTGATCTCGCCCTCGTTCATGTCGACGTTGATGTCGTCGAGGCCGAGCACGTGGTTGCTGCGGTCGAGCAGCTCGGCCTTGGTCGTGCCCGATCGGACCTCGGCGAGCGCGCCCGCCGGATCCTCGCCGAAGATCTTGTACAGGTTGCGGATCGAGACTTTCACGGTCTTGTCTGTCATGGCCCTCTCCTCAGCGTTTCGCCTGGCTGGCGTCGATGCGCGCGAGCGAGGCCTTGGTCACCCGGTCGAGCGCGATGGCGAGCACCACGATGCCGAGGCCGGCGACTAGGCCGGTGCCCAGTTCGAGGTTGCGGATGCCGCGCAGCACGAGGATGCCGAGCCCCGGCGCCGAGACCATCGACGCGATGACCACCATGGCGAGCGACATCATGATCGTCTGGTTCACCCCGGCCATGATGTTGGGCAGCGCGAGCGGGATCTGCACGCCGAAGAGCTTCTGGCGTTTGGTCATGCCAAAGGCGTCTGCGGCCTCGATCACGTCCGGATCCACCAGCCGGATGCCGAGGTTGGTCAGCCGCACCACCGGCACGATCGCATAGAGGATGACCGCGATGCCGTAGAGCTTCGGCTCGGTCACCGAGAACAGGAAGATCAGCGGGATCAGGTAGACGAAGGGCGGCAAGGTCTGCAGCATGTCGAGGATCGGCGTGACGATGTTCTGCAGCCGGTCGCTGCGCGACATGGCGATGCCGATCGGCACCCCGATGAGCACGCAGATGAAGGCGCAGACGAAGATGATCGCCAGCGTCTGCATCGCCACCTCGTAATGATCGACGAAGGCCAGCCCGGCGATGACCAGCGCCACGAAGCCGACGATCTTCCACGACCGGCTCACCGCCCAGGTGATCAGCATCAGGATCGGCACCATGATCCACCACGGCGTGCCGGTCATCACGTTGAGCATGCCTTCCAGCGCCCAGCTCAGCGGCTGGGTCAACGGATCGACCACCACCCGCAGCGCGTCGCGGATCCCCAGGAAGCCGGCCTCCAGCCCCGAGGTGAGATCGCGCGACTGCGGGATGGCGCCGCAGGCGTCATGCAGCGCGTCGAGCGAGGGGAACGGCAGCTCGCGTAGCGAAGTTGCGCCGGCCTTGTCGTCACCTTGGGTCTTGGCCAGCAGGTCGGCCATCGACATCGGGCCGTCCGAGGCACCGCCGTCGCACCAGTCTCTGAGGCCCAACGTGTCGAAAAGGCCGTCATAGGTTGCCATGTATCTGTCGGACCGCAGGGGCCCGCCCTTGTTGTGAATAACGAAAGACGGGGCCGGTGGTCCGGCCCCGTCGGAAGGCGTTGCCCCGGGCGCCAGGCGCCGGAGGCAGCACGGAATTTACTGCAGCAGGGCCGAGAGCTTTTCGCGCGCGGCGTCGTTCACCCAGCCGGCCCAGGTGTCGCCGGAGGTGCTGAGGAAGTGCACGGCGACCTCTTCGTTCGAGGCGTTGTTCTCGTCCTTCCACGCCAGCAGGCCGGACATCTCGTCGGTGCTGAAGGTCATGTTGCTGAAGAACTCGGTGACCCCCGGGTTCTCTTCGGCGAAGTCCGCGGTGACCGCGGTGAGGATCGGCGCGGCCGGGAAGTCCGAGACCTGCGGATCGGGCGTATCGGCGTTCTGCAGCGGCGCGAACTTCTCCTCGTCGTAGTCGCCGAGCTTGACGCGCGTCATGTCGTACTTGCCGAGCGGCACGGTCGGACCCCAGTAGTAGCCGAACCAGGGCTCGCCGTTGGTCACCGCTGCGCCCATCGAGGTCGCCAGCGTCTCGCCGGAGCCGTGGTTGAACACCTCGATGCCGTGGCCTTCCAGGTCAAGCGCGCGCGCGAGGTTGTCGGACACCACGCGGCAGCCCCAGCCGTCGGGGCAGTTGTTGAAGCGGCTGCCGACCAGCTCGGGGTTCTCGAGGATGCCCTCGATGGTGGTCAGCTCGGGGTGCTCTTCGGCCAGCGAGGTCGGGATCCACCAACCTTCGACACCGCCCGGCTCGAGCACCGAGGTCAGGCGCTTGATCGTGCCGCCCTCTTCCAGCTTGGTGTAGGCGTCGCCCGCCGAGTTCAGCCACAGGTTGGTCACCACGTCCGGCTCGCCGTTCTCGGCCACCGAGGTGATTGCGGGGATGGTGTCGGATTGCACGAGGTTGACGCTGCAGTCGTAGCCCTGCTCGAGCAGGAACTTGGCGATATTGGTGGTCACCTCGGCCGCGGCCCAGCCCATCTGGGCGATCGAGACCTCGCCACATTGTCCGGCATCGTCCTGCGCGGCGGCTGCCATCGGCAGAGTCAGGGTGGCGGCAAATGCGGCCGAGAAGAGCTTCGACGAGCGCATGGTATTCTCCTTCGATTTATGAAGTATAATTCAGCGAAACGGCACTCCCTCGCAGGGAGCGCGCGCATTTTCAGAGCCTTACTGGTGGCTTGAGTATGCGCTTCGCTTTCATCATCGAAGCGTCGGCTATCAACTCGGGCAGGGAAACGCAAACCGTTTACGGCATTTTGAGGCAGAAACGCGACCTCGCCAGAGAGTCCGGCATCCGGCACTCCTGCCAGCGTTGAGCCATCAAAGCGCAAGCACATCCAAAGGGAGAGGGGCCGCCGGTCATCGGGCGCGCCGAGCAGGATGATCTCTTACAAGGTCGATCTGCGCGCCATCACCGGGCGCCGAGACCGGCCCCTTCATCGCCGCTGTGTTCGAGGGACGCCCCAAGGGCGCCTTCAGCGGGTCGCCCGGCGCCACATCCAGGCCCAATCGCCCGCGGTCCGGCCATGCCGCGTGGCGTCAGCCGGCCAGCAGCAGCGCCAAGGTCGTCCAGCACAGCACCTCGGAGAGCATCTGGATCGCGCCCAGCACATCGCCGGTCACCCCGCCGATCCGGCGCTGCGCCAGAGCGCCGACCGCCGCGCCGGTGCCACCGCACACCACCACCAGCGCCGCCCCGAAGGCGCCTCCCGCGAGCCCGCCAAGCAGAACCACCACCAGCACCGCGGCGCGCGCGGTGCGGCTCCGGCCCGCGGCCAGCCGCGCCATGCCATCGGCGCGCGCCGGGGGCAGCACCTCCTGCGCCGCGACCATGGCAGCGCGGCTGAGCGCGCCAATCATCGCGAACCACCCCGCACCCGCCAATGATCCCAACTGCGCACCAAGCTGCGCCAGCGCCGCGATCCAGAGCGCCGAGACAAGGATCAGCGCCATCACCCCGTAGCTGCCGATGCGGCTGTCGCGCATGATCTCGAGGCAATGCGCCCGGTCTCGCCCGCCGCCGATGCCGTCGGCGAAATCCGCCAGCCCGTCCACATGCAGCGCGCCGGTGACCAGCACCTGCGCCGCCACCGCCAGCACTGCAGCCAGCGGCGATGACGCCCCGGCGGCCAGTGCCCCGGCAAACAGGGCCCAGCCGATCAGCCCGACCAGCGCGCCCACCAGCGGAAAGGCCCATCGGGCGGCGGCCAGCGAGGGCGCTTGCCCCGCGATCCGCCCGGCGGGCAGCCGCGTCAGCAGCATCACCGCCACCTGCAACTCGCGCAGCCGGGGGCGGAAAGCTCTCATCCGCCCGCGACCCCGGCCTGCGCGAAGGTCGCCATGCCGGTGTGGCACTCCAGCGCCGCGCGCAGCACGCCGAGCGCCAGCGCCGCCCCCGAGCCCTCGCCGAGCGCCATGTCGAGCGCCAGCACCGGCACCTTGCCCATCGCCTCGAGCAGCCGGGCGTGGCCGGGCTCGCGGCTGACATGGCCGACAAGGCAATGGTCCAGCAGTCGCGGATCGGCGGCATAAAGCGGCGCGGTGGCGGCGGTGCAGATGAACCCGTCGAGGATCACCGGGATACGCCGCGCCCGCGCCTCCAGCACCGCGCCGCAGATCGCCGCCTGTTCGCGCCCGCCGAGCGCCGCCAGAATGCCCAGGCCCTGCGCCCCGGCATGACGGGCGCAGGCGCGGCGCACCGCATCAGCCTTGCGCGCAAGACCGGCCGCGTCCGACCCGGTGCCGCGGCCGATCCAGCCCTCGGGGTCGCCGCCGAAGCTGGCGCAGGCCAGCGCCGCCGCGATGGTCGAATTGCCGATGCCCATCTCGCCGAGGATCACCACCTGCGCGTCACCCGGGACCGCCTCGGCGCCGCGCCGCATCTCGGCCAGCGTCTCCCCCTCACTCATCGCCGGGGCCGCGGTGATATCCGCCGTGGGCCGGTCGAGATCGAGCGCGACGACCGACAGGTCCGCTCCCGACGCCCGGCAGAGCTGGTTGATCGCCGCACCCCCGGCCTCGAAATTGGCGACCATCTGCGCGGTGACCTCCTGCGGGAAGGGGTTCACCCCCTGTGCGCAGACCCCGTGGTTGCCGGCAAAGACCAACGCCTGAGCCGTGTCGATCCGCGGGCACGCCACGCCCTGCCAGCCCGCCATGAAGACCGCGAGCTCCTCGAGCCGGCCCAGCGAACCCGGCGGCTTGGTCAGGCTTGCCTGCCGGTCGCGCGCCGCCTGCGCCGCGGCGGCGTCGGCCACCGGCAGCGCTCCGGCCAGACCCGCGACCGCGGCGAGCGTGGGGATGTCAGAAAGAATGCTCATTCGGTTTCACCTTCACTGGATAGCCCGCCACCGCCAGCCAGACCTCGTCGCAGGCCTCGGCCACCGCCTGGTTCATCCACCCCGCGGCGTCGCGGAAGCTGCGGGCGAGCTGGTTTTCGGGGACGATTCCCGCCCCGACTTCATTGCTCACGAAAATCACCGGGGCGCGCTGCCGCGCGATCTCTTGCACCAGCGCCCGCACCTCGGCACTCCAGTCCGCATCGTCGAGCAGCAGGTTGGTCAGCCAGAGCGTCAGGCAATCGACAAGCCGCGGCAACTCGCCGTCGCTGGCGCGCAGCGCGGCGCCAAGATCGCGCGGCGCATGCAGGTTCTGCCAGCACTCCCCGCGCCGCGCCCGGTGTTCTGCGATGCGCGAGGCCATTTCCTCATCGCCCTCGTAAATCTCTGCGGTGGCGATATAAATCGCCCGACCACAGGGGGCGAGCGCCCTGCGTTCGGCAAGCCTCGACTTGCCTGACCGTGCCCCGCCCGTGATGAGTATCGACCTTGTCATTTCCGCATGGGAAAGCATCAATGTCGCCAAAAGGAAAGAGGCAAGCAGGCCGTTGCAGCACGAAACACCCGGCTCCGGAGAGCTGACCCTGATCCGTCACGCCCCGATTGCCGAGCCCGGCAGACTCTGCGGCCGCACCGATCCGCCGGCGCGGATCGATCCCGCGCGGATCGCGGCCCTGCGCGCCGCCCTGCCCGCCCCCGGCGCGCTGGTGAGCAGCCCGGCGCTGCGCTGCCGGCAGACCGCCGGGGTGCTCTGGCCCGAGCGCCCCGCCACGCCCGATGCCACGCTCTGGGAGCAGGATTTCGGCGCCCATGACGGGCTGCCCTACGCCGAGCTGCCAGACCTCGGCCCGCTGGACGGCGCCGCGCTGGCGCAATGGACACCGCCCGGCGGCGAGAGCTTCGCGGATCTCTGCACCCGCGTCCGCCCCGCCTTGCTGCGCCATGGCCGCCAGGCGGCGCAAGCCGGCGCGCCCGTGGTGCTGGTGGTCCATGCCGGGGTGATCCGCGCCGCGCTCTCGCAGGTCATGGGGGCCGTGCACGCGGGCCTCGCCTTCGAGATCGCGACCCTCTCGGTGACCCGCCTGCGCTGCGGCGTCGAGGGACCCTTCTCGGTGATCGAGGCGGGCCGGACATGAGCTGGCAACCGGTGATCGTCGAGGGCCATTTCGGCGAGTGGCTGCAAGGGCGCATGGGCGCGACCGGCCCGGTTGCACTGGTGACCGTCCGCTGCCCGCCGCTGCGTGTCCGTGCGCCCGGTGCGGATGATCCGCCCTTCAGCCGCGACCAGCTCGCGCATTTCGCCGCGCAGCTCGGGAGCCCGGCGCAGTTCCCCGGCGCCACATGCAACGCCCCGCTCGGTGGCGGCGCCGGTGCCTCCACCGCGACCCTCATCGCCCTCGCCCGCGCCGCGGGTATCACCGCCAGCGCCGAGGCGCTCGCCGCCGCCTGCCTCGCCGTCGAGGGCGCCAGCGATCCGCTGATGTTTCCGCAGCCCGACACCCTGCTCTGGGCCTCGCGCGAGGGGCGCATCCTGCGCCGGATGCCGCCGCCGCCCACCTGCCAGATCCTCGGAGGATTTTGGGGCCGACCGCATCGCACCGACCCCGGCGACATGGATTTCGACGACATCACCGACCTGGCAGCGGCATGGGCCGAGGCGGTCCAACTGCGCGATCTCCGACGCTGCGCAACCCTCGCAAGCACCTCGGCGCAGCGCTGCACCGAGCGGCGCGGTCCCCCGCCCTACCTGACACCCGACCCGACACCCGATCTGGCGCGCGACCTCGGCGCGCTCGGCTGGCTGCGCGCCCACACCGGCTCGGCGCGGGGGCTGATCTTCGCGCCTGGGACCGTTCCCAGAGATGGCGCGGGGGCGCTCGCCGAGGCCGAGTTTTCCGGCGTGATCAGCTTCCGGACGGGCGGGGCATGAGCTTCGCGCTGATGATGCTGGGCGGCATGGCGCTCGACCTGGCGATGGGCTGGCCGGATGGGTTCTACACACGCGTCGGTCACCCGGTCACCTGGCTCGGCCGGGCGATCACCGCACTGGAACGGCGGCTGAACCGGGGCGGCCGGAGGCGCAGGCTGTGGCTCGGCGCGCTGACCACGCTGCTCATCGTCGCCATCGCCGCGCTGCCCGCCTTTACCGTCCAGGCGCTGCTGCCCGAGGGGATCGCGGGCAGCCTCATCGGCGCCGTGCTGGCCTGGCCGCTGATCGCGATGCGCTCGATGCACGATCACGTCGCCGCCGTCGCGCGCCCCCTTGCAGCGGGCGATCTCGATGCCGCCCGCCGCGCCGTGTCGATGATCGTCGGGCGCGACCCGGCAACGCTGGACGCCGCCGGGATCGCCCGTGCCGCCACCGAGAGCCTGGCCGAGAACAGCTCGGACGGCATCATCGCGCCGCTGTTCTGGGGGGCGGTGGCCGGTCTGCCGGGGATCGCCGCCTACAAGGCGGTGAACACGCTCGACTCGATGATCGGCCATCGCAGCCCGCGCTTCGAAGCCTTCGGCAAATGCGCGGCCCGGCTCGACGATGCGGTCAACTGGATCCCGGCGCGGCTCACCGGGCTGCTCTTCGCCCTCGCCTCGGGCCGCCACCTGCCCAAAGCGCTGCGGGTGATGGGACGCGATGCGCCGAAGCACCGCTCGCCCAATGCCGGCTGGCCCGAGGGCGCCATGGCGGCGGCACTGAACGTCCGCCTCTCCGGCCCCCGCATCTACGGCGACCGCATCGCCGATGAGCCCTGGCTCAACGGCAGCGCGCCCGACCCCGCGCCGCGGGATCTCGCCCGCGCGCTGCGCCTCTACCGCCGGACCATGGCGCTCTGCGCCCTTGCGCTCGCCGCGCTGATCCTGTTCCGGTGAGCCGCATGGACAGCCTGCCCGAAACGCCCCCCGCCGCGCCAGCCAGACCTCCCAGGGACCACGGCGGCAACCTCGATGCCGCCATGGCGCGCTTCGGCGGCACGCGCGCCGACTGGCTGGATCTCTCGACCGGCATCAACCCCGATCCCTACCCGGTGCCCGCGATCCCCGCCGAGGCCTGGGCCGTGCTGCCGCGCCGCGAGGACATGGACCGGCTGATCGCCGCCGCGCGCGCGGCCTATAACTGCCCGGCCCACATCGTGCCGGTGAATGGCGCGCAGGGGGCGATCCAGCTCGTCCCTGCGCTGCGCCCACCCGGACGGGCCGCGGTGCTGGGTCCGACCTACAACGAGCACGCCGCGGCGCTGCGCACGGGCGGCTGGCAGGTCACGGAGGTCGGCAGCCTCGACGCGCTGCACGGCGCCGATCTTGCGGTGGTGGTGAACCCCAACAACCCCGACGGGCGGCGCAGCGCGCCCGAGGCGCTCTCTGCACTGGCGGCGCAGGTGGGCCTGCTGGTGGTCGACGAGAGCTTTGCCGACCCCGACCCCGACCTATCCATCGCGCCGCGCCTCGACGGTCGCCTGCCGAACGTCGCGGTGCTGCGCTCCTTCGGCAAGTTCTACGGGCTGGCCGGGCTGCGGCTGGGGTTCGCGCTGGCTCAAGCGCCCATGGCCGAGCGGCTGGCCGAACTGGCCGGGCCCTGGCCGGTCTCCGGCCCGGCCATCGAGATCGCCTCGGCGGCGCTCATCGACAAGCACTGGCAAGCCGAAACGGTGCAGCGGCTGACCCGGGGCGCGGCTCGGCTCGACGGTCTGGCGCGGCAGGCAGGATGGGAGCCGGTCGGCGGGACGCCGCTCTTCCGCAGCTATGCCACCCCAAATGCCCAAGCGGCACAGGAGGGGCTTGCCGGCGCGCAGATCTGGTCCCGCATCTTTCCTTACTCGCAGCACTGGATCCGCCTCGGCCTGCCGCCCGCCGACCGCTGGGAGCAGCTCGAGGCCACCTTCGCCACGCTCTGAAGACTTGGCTGAGCATCTGGCGCAGCACTTGGACCCCCACGCCCTGCCTCACTCTGGTACCGTCGCAGAAGGGGGGCTTGAGCCATGCCGTCTCGATCATCGCGGGACGGGTGCCCGGCGGATCGCGCCTGGCCGTGGGCGCGCCATGGCTGGGGGATGCATGCGGCTCGGCGCAACATCGCCGAGCGCCCGAGCCAGCGGCTGTTCATGGAAATGTCCGGCGCCGCCTCGGGACGGCGCCGGACGAACTGTAGACGTCGCGGCTTAGCCGATCAGCTCACCGTCCTCGCGCCACACGGCGATGATCGCCGAGCGCGGCTTGCCGGCGCCGTCGGGCCAGCTGCCGCCCGGGTGCTGGATGCCGACGAAGGCGGTCTTGCGGTCGGCGGACCAGCACAGGCCGGTAACCTCGGCGCCGTTCGGCGCGGTCAGGAAGCGCGCGATCTCGCCGGTCTCCGGATCGCCCACCAGCATCTGGTTGTTGCCCATGCCGGCGAAGTCGCCCTCGTTGCTGTCTTCGCCGTCGGTCTGGATCCAGAGCTTGCCCTGGGTGTCGAAGGCCATGCCGTCGGGCGAGTTGAACATGTTGCCCGGCGTCACGTTCGGCGAGCCTGCATAGGCATCGTCGTGCACCTCCGGGTTGCCGGCCATGACGAAGAGGTCCCAGGTGAAGGCATCGGCGCCGTGATCCTCGCCCTCGGGGCGCCAGCGCACGATCTGGCCGTAGTGGTTGGCCTCGCGCGGGTTGGGGCCGCTGACCGGGGTCTCGTCGCCACCGGCATTGGTCTTCAGGCCGCGGTTCTTGTTGTTGGTCAGGGCGCAATAGGCCTCGACCCGCAGCGGGTTGGCGGCGATCCACTCGGGGCGGTCCATGGTGGTGGCGCCGACCTTCGAGCCCGCCATGCGCGAGAAGACGAGGATCTCCTCGAGGCTCATGCCGGTGGTCTCGGGGGTCAGCGGCAGCCATTCGCCGGACTGGTCGTCGTTGAACTTCGCGACGTAGAGCGTGCCGTCGGACAGCAGCCCGTCGGTCGGCTGGCCCTCGGCCCAGGTGCCGTTGGAGACGAACTTGTACATGAACTCGCCGCGCTCGTCGTCGCCCATGTAGACCACGATGCGGCCGTCGGCGGCCTGCACCATCTCGGCGTTCTCGTGCTTGAAGCGGCCGAGAGCGGTGTGCTTGACCGGGGTGCTCTGCGGGTCGGCGGGGTCAATCTCGGTGACCCAGCCGTGGCGGTGCGGCTCGTTCGGCTCCTGCGACAGATCATAGCGCGGATCGTGCTTCTCGTAGGCGTAGCGGCCTTCGCCGCCGATGCCGTAGCGCTTGAACTCCTCGGTTTCCTCGAAGGCGCCGGTGGCGCCGAAGTAGCCGTTGAAGTTCTCTTCGCAGGTCAGATAAGTGCCCCAGAGGGTCTTGCCCGAGCCGCAGTTGTTCATCGTGCCCTTGGGCGACAGGCCCTCGGGGTCGGCCTTGGTCTTGACCAGATCCGAGCCGGCGGCGGGGCCGTCCATGGTCATCTGCGTGTCGTGGTGGATGCGGCGGTTGAACGGGCTGTCGACCACCACCTCGTAGCCGTTGCCGGTGTCCGCGACTTCCATCACCGTCACGCCCTGCATGTGCTTGAGCAGCACCACCTCATCGGCGTTCTTCGGCATGCCCTCGCTGCCCTCAGGCAGGTTCACCTTGGGGTTCACGTATTCCGAGTTGACCGCGATGACCTGCTTGCCGTCGACCTCGAACAGCTCCATGCCGTCGGTGTTCTCGCCGAAGACCTTGTCCGACATCTCGACCGAAACGCCGGTCTCGGGCGAGAAGGCGCCCTCGGCCTCGGAGAACAGCGCGTCACCCCAGCGCACCAGCGGCTTCCACGTGTAGCCGGCGGGGACATGGATGTCGAAATCGGTGGCGATCCCGACCGGCTCGAAGGCGAAGACCGAGACCTGCGCGCGGGCCGAGGTGGCCGAGCTCAGCAGCCCCGAGCCGAAGACCGTCGCGCCCGAGCCGAAGGCCAGCACGCCGCCGAGGAAGCCGCGGCGCGAGATGGCCCGCTCGACGACCTGGTCGAATCCGTTCTCCTCCGGGCGGGGATCACGGAGTTCGTCGAAGTCGTCCCAGGACAGGTCGATGATTTCATTGCGGTTCATGGCGTGTCTCCTGCTTGCCGTCTGATGCTGGCATTGTCCGGTGCGGCGGCCCTCGAGCCGGCGCACTGCCGGAGCGCATAAGGCCGGAACGTAACAGTTTCTTGCGGCGGGCGCAGTTTCCGGCATGGCGCGCGAAAAGCCGCGCCCGGCCCGACAGCGCCTAACGCCCCATCCAGCCCACGATGCGCCCGGCCCCGCCCAGCACCACGAGCAGCAGCGGCACCGAGACGGTGAGCGCCCAGACCGCGCCATAGGCGTCGACGAGCCCGCCGAGCAGCGGCGGCACCGCGAAGAGCGCCAGCAGCGAGGTCAGCGAATAGGCCGCCATGGTCTTGGTGGCGGAGCGCGTCGGGTGGCGCATCGCCAACGAGGTGGCCACCGGCGCGCCGAGCGCCACCCCTCCGCCGACCAGCGCAAACCCGGCGAGCAGCCCGGCCTGACCGAGCCCCGCGGCGGGAGAGGCAATGCACAGCGCGAGCCCCGCCAGCGTCGCCACCGCCATGATCCGCAGCAGCACCCGCACGCGCAGCCGCGCCCGCAGCCCGTCGCCGGCCATGCGCGCCGCGAACATGCCGATGGTGAAGGCGGCGTAGATCCGCGAGGCACTCAGCGCGTCCAGGCCCAGCTCCTCGCGCAGATAGAACATCGACCAGTCGTAGATCACCCCTTCGGTGATGCTGAAGCCCGCGATGAGGATCAGCAGGCCGATCACGAAGGCGTCGGGACGCGCGAAGCGCGGCCCCTTCACCGGCGCCTCGGCGGTGACCAGCGGCTCCGGATCGCCGGCGCGGAGCAGAAGCAGGACAACCAGCGGCAGGCTGGCGGCGCCGAGCAGGCCAAGCTCTGACGCGGCGCTCATCCCGCGGCTCGCGGCCCAGCCCCCGAGCATTGCCCCGACAAAAAGTCCAGCAGACCAGAAACCGTGGCATTTCGAGATCACGTTGCGACCGCTCTTTTCCTCGATCCGCGCGGCGATGAGGTTCTTGGCCACCTCCATGATCGCCATCGCGAAGCCGTACCCGAAAAGCGGCAGCGCGAGACCCGCGAGGCCCGGCGCCATGCGGCCCGACGCCGCGAGCGGCAGCAGCAGCACGGCGGCAAACAGCGTGACCCCGGCGACGCGCCGCGCCCCGAAGCGCTCGATCACCCGCGCCGCCAGCGGAAACCCGAGCAGCGTGCCACCGGTCTGCGCCAGCAGCCCCAGCCCCAGCGCCGCCGGGCTGATGCCCTGCGCCGCGGTCACCTCGGGCAGGCGGGAATAGAGCGTGACGTAGAGCACCGCGTTCACCAGGAAGATCGCGGCGGGCAGCGCAAAGAGGGGGGCGCGAAGGGTCATGGTCAGACATACCTCTGGAGGGGAGCTTCGCAGAACCACCAATCCCGGCTCAAGTCCATGCGCAATCCGCTGCCGCCGCCGTTCTTCATCAAGCCATCACCAAAGCATTACAAAAGCTTAACATTGCGGGCCTATCTGCGCCGCCTGTGAGCCCGCCGACCTCCCCGGCGGGACGTCTGTGACCTTTCAGGAGCCACCATGACCTCCCATTTCTCGCGCCGCGGCTTCCTTGCGACCGCTTCCGCCTCCGCTGCCGCGCTGGCCCTGCCCCGTTTCGCCCTTGCCGCCGACGGCTTCGTGAACGTCTACACCGGCTCGGACAGCAATATCTCGGACTTCTGGACCAACGTGATCCTGCCCGGCTTCAAGTCGGTGAACCCCGACGCCAAGGTCCGCGTCGTCGACGCCGGCGACGGCGCCGGGCTGCGCGCCATGGCCGACCGCGCAATGGCGGCGCTCGGCAGCGACGCCGACCCGCAGGTCGACCTCTTCGAGGCCTATACCCCCGACCAGACCCCCGGCTCTATCGACGCGGGCCTCTGGGTGAACTTCGCCGAGGCGGGGGTCGAGAACCTGGACAAGGTGAACCCCGCCGCTAGGCAGACCGATTTCGACCTGCCCTATCGCGGCAGCCAGGTCCTGCTGGCCTATGACGCCTCCAAGGTCGCTGCCGAAGACGCGCCGAAGACCTGGGACGAGATGACCGCCTGGATCCACGCCAACCCCGGCCAGTTCATCTACAACCGCCCCGACAAGGGCGGCTCGGGCGGCAACTTCGTGCGCCGCGCCATCCACGAGGCCAACGGTCGCGACCCGCAGAAATTCACCCTCGACAACTTCTCCGAGGGCTACGCCGCCGAGACCTTGCCGGGTGCCTGGGAACTGCTCAACGGCCTCGCGCCGAGCCTCTACGAGGGCGGCTCCTACTCCTCGGGCAACACCCAGTCGATCCAGCTTCTGGCGCAGGTCGTCGTGACCATGACCCCGGTCTGGTCGGACCAGGTGCTGCAGGCAATCTCGATGGGCGTGCTGCCCGAGAACACCGGCCTCGTGCAGCTGCAGGATCTTGCGCTCTGCGGCGGCTTCAGCCGCATCACCGTGCCGACCAACGCCGCAAGCCGCGACGTGGCGCTGCAACTCGCGGCCTACGTGCTGTCGGAGGAGGTGCAGTCGAAGATCATCACCGAGCTCGGCGGTTTCCCGGGCGTGTCCTGGGACCACGTGGACGGCGCGCTGCGCGAGAAATACGCCGACGTCATCCCCGCCTCGATCCCGACCTTCCCCGGCGGCGACTGGGACGCCGCGATCAACGACGGCTGGTACCGCAACGTCGCCCCCGGCCTGACCCGGGGCTGAGCGCGATGACCGACCTTGCGTCCTCCGGCACGCGCCGGACGGGCGGCACGGCAGCAAGCAACGGAAGGGGGCTCACGGGCCTCCTTCTCGTTTCCGCGCCGGTCGCTCTGCTGGGCTGGCTGATCATCTACCCGATCTTCAACGCCATCGCCCGTACCCTCCTTGCCCCGACCGAAACCGGCACGGCGTTCAGCACAGACACCTACGTCCGCTTCTTCTCCGACGGCTATGCGCTGGCGAACCTGTGGCTGACGCTCTCGGTGACGGCGGTCTGCGCCGCGCTGCTGCTGGCGATCTGCCTGCCGCTGGCGCTCTACCTGCGCTTCGCCAAGAGCCGGGTCGCGGGCGTGGTGCAGGGGCTCGCGCTCTTCCCGATGTTCGTGCCCTCGGTGATCCTCGCCTACGCGCTGATCCGCACCATCGGGCCGAACGGCGGCGTCGACCTGGTGCTGAACGCGCTCGGCCTGCCGAAGATCAACTCGCCCTACCTGACCCCCTGGGGCCCGATCATCGGGCTGGTCTGGGACAATATCCCGCTCACCACGCTGATGCTGGTCGCCGGGCTGGGCGCCGTCTCGGACAACGCGGTCGAGGCCGCGCGCGACGCCGGGGCCCGCCCGCTTGCCCTGCTCCGCCACATCATCCTGCCGCAGATCGGCAACGCGATGCTGGTGGTGCTGTCGTTCACCGTGCTCAGCATCTTCTCGGCCTTCACCCTGCCCTACGTGCTCGGCCCCGCCTCGCCCGAGATGATGGGCCCCTTCATGCAGCGCACCTTCTCGCAGGTGATGGACCCGCGCATGGCGGTCACGCAGGCGGTGATCACCTTCGCCATCTGCGCCGTCTTCGGCGCCTTCTACGTGCGCTCCATCGCCAAGAACCGGGAGGCCCGCCGATGACCGCCATCGACCCTACGACCCTTTCCGCCGAGGTGCCCGTCCACCGCACGAAACGCCCCGACTGGCTGGGGCTCGCGCTGGCGCTGGCGCTCGGCATCGTCGTGGTGATCCCGCTGCTGGTGGTGGCGATCTGGGCCTTTGCCGAGGTCTGGCGCTACCCGAGCCTCTTGCCGCAGGAATTCGGCTTCCGCTTCTGGCAGGCCACGCTCGCCCGCCCCGACGTATGGAACGCCATGTCGCTCTCGCTGCGGCTGTCGATCACCGTCACACTGCTCTCGGCGCTGATCTGCCTGCCCGCCGCCTATGCCTTCGCACGGATGGATTTCCCGGGGCGCAACGTGCTCTTCCTGTCGTTCCTCGCCTCGCACGCCTTCCCGAAGTTCGGCCTGCTGGTGGCGATCGCGGGGATCTTCCTGAACCTCGGGCTGATCTCGACCTTCTGGGGCGTGGTGCTGATCCAGCTCGTCGGCACGCTGATGATGATGATCTGGATCCCCGTCGCCGCCTTCCAGAACGTCGACCGCGCCATGGAAGAGGCGGCGCGCGACGCCGGCGCCGGGCCGATCCGGGTGTTCTGGTCGGTGAGCCTGCCGCAGGCCGCCCCCACCATCTTTGCCGCGGTGCTGCTGAGCTTCGTCGGCACCTTCTACGAAACCGAGGGCGCCTGGCTGATCGGCGCGCCCGAGATCCGCACCATGCCGGTGCTGATGATCACCTACATCAACAACCAGATCGTCGTGCAATACGGCGCGGTGCTGTCGGTCCTGCTGTGGGTGCCGAGCTTCATCGCGCTGATGTTCACCCGCCGCCTCGTCGGCTCGGGATCCTTTGCCAAGGGCTTCGGCGTCTGAGGAGACAACAATGGCACAACTGACACTCAAGAACCTCGGCAAGTCCTTCGACGACACCGACGTGATCCGCGACCTCTCGCTCGACGTCGCCGACGGCGAGCTGGTCTGCCTGCTCGGGCCGTCGGGCTCGGGCAAATCCACCGTGCTGCGCATGGTCGGCGGCTTCGAGACGCCGAACCGCGGCGCGATCCTGATCGACGGCGAGGACGTCACCCGCGTGCCGCCCGAGAAGCGCCCAACGGGCATGGTGTTCCAGAGCCACGCGCTCTGGTCGCACATGTCGGTGGCGGGCAACGTCGCCTTCGGCCTGAAGCTGCGTGGCCTGCCCAAGGCGCAGATCCTCGACAAGGTGCAGGAGGCGCTGGCGCTGGTCGGCCTCGAGGGCTACGGCGAACGCCGGGTCTGGCAGCTCTCGGGCGGCCAGCAGCAGCGCGTCGCCATCGCCCGCGCGCTGGTGCTCGAGCCGAAGATCCTGCTGCTCGACGAGCCCTTCGCCAGCCTCGACCAGCACCTGCGCGAACGCCTGCGCGAAGAGCTGCGCGACATCCAGCGGCGGCTCGGCATCACCACGCTTTTCGTCACCCACGGGCAGGACGAGGCGCTGGCGCTGGCCGACCGCATCGTGGTGCTGCGCAGCGGCGAGATCGAGCAGGTCGCCAGCCCCGACCGCATGTACCGCGCGCCTCAGACGCGCTTCGTCGCGGGGTTCATCGGATCGATGAACTTCCTGCCCTGCGACATGCGCGGCGGCGTCTCGGACCACCCGCTCTTCACCGTGCGCGCGGCGGTCTCCGACGGGCCGGTGGAACTGGCGATCCGCCCCGAGGCGCTGACCCTGCTGCCCGCCAGCGGCACCGGCGCGCGGGTGCACCGCGTCACCGACTACGGCACGCATCTGCTGGTGGATGTCGACCTGCCCGATGGCGGCCGTCTCAAGGCCATGTGCCCGCCGAGTGCGCGCTACGAAACGGGCCAGGAGGTCGCCCCCGGGGCCAGCCATGTCGCGCTCTTCCGCGGTGATGCGAAACTGGCCGAGGTGACGGTCGAGCGTCGGGTGGCGGATCATGTCTGAGGTGATGACCCCCGCCCCCACCGCGATCGCGCACGCCGCGGGCCGAACCTGGCTGAAATGGCACAGGGGCCGCCGCCGCTTCGCCGATTTCGAGTTCGACCCGCAGCGGATCCGCGAGGGCATGCGGCTCGGCGCTTCGGTCGAGATCGACCTGCGGCGCCACGCCGGCGGCGGCTTCGCGGTGCTGCACGACGAGACCCTCGACCGCGGCACCACAGGCCGGGGCCCGGTGGCGCTTGCCTCGGCGGAGACCCTGCGCGCCCTGCACCACCGCGCCAACGACGGCACCGCCACCGATGTCCCCGTCGCGCTGCTCGGCGATCTCTGCCGCGATCTCGCGGCGGCCCCCATTGGCGAGGGCGCCCTGCTGCAACTCGACCTGAAGGAAGACAGCAGCACGCTGACGAACAGCGACATCGACGCCTTTGCCCGCGACGTCGCGCCGGTGCAACGCCACGTGATCCTCTCGGGCGGCGATGCGCGGGCCGTCCGCCGTCTGGCCGCAGCGCTGCCGCAGATGCAGACCGGCCACGACCCCTGCCACTTCGGCGCCCGCGAGGCGCTCGAGCTGTCGGGCGATGACAGCGGCTTCGTCGCCCGCGCCCTCGCCGAGGCCGGGACCGCCCGGATGATCTATCTCGACATCCGGCTGATCATGGATGCGCTGAGCCGCGGCTTCGACATGATCGCCGCCTTCCACGCCGCGGGCCGCCGGATCGACGCCTACACGGTGCAGGGCGTCAGCCCGGACACGGTGGACCTGTGCCGGCGGCTGATGGCGCTCGGGATCGACCAGATCACCACGGACGACCCCGAAGGGCTGTTTGCCGCGCTGGCCTAGCCCGCGGCGAAGCCCTCCAGAAGCCAGGGATGCATCCCGGCGCTGCCCGCAAGGATGGCGCCGGGGCTGCGGATGTCGCCGCCGTCGAAGCCGGTGACCACGCCGCCCGCCTCGCGCAGGATCAGCACCGAGGCGCCGTAATCGACCAGTGACAGCATGTCCTCAAAGAAGCCGTCGAGCCGCCCCGCCGCCACATAGGCGATCGACAGCGCCGAGCTTCCCAGCCGCCGCACCCCCGCCGTGCTGTCCATCGCCCGGCGCAGCGCGGCATGGTAGGTCTCCTCGCTTACGCTCTGCACCTGCCCGCGGACCGGCAGCCCCGCCCCGATCACCGAGTTCTCGACGTCTCCGCCGCCGGTGGCATCGAGCCGGGCGCCGTTGAGCCAGGCCCCCTGCCCCTTCTCGGCGGCGAACATCTCGCCCATCATCGGATCATAGGTGACGCCCGCCACCACCTCGCCGCGCTCGAGCCGGGTGATAACCACGCCGAAATGCGGGATGCCCCAGGCGTAGTTCGTCGTGCCGTCGATCGGGTCGATGACAAAGGTCGGCCGGTCTGCGTCCGCCGCGCGGTCGCCCACCTGCTCCTCGCCCATGATGCCGCAACCGGGGAAGGCCGCCTTCAGCGCCTTGACGATCACCGCTTCGGTCTGCAAATCGCCCTGCGTCTGGTAGTCTTGGCGGCCCTTGAGCACCATCTCGCCGGTGTCGCGCCGGCGCAGGGTGCCGCGGGCCACCTCGCCCCCGGCCAGCGCCGCCCGCGCCATGGCGCGCAGCCCCTCGGAGGCGGTGTCGGGAAGGGCGGTCTCAAGGGAAAGCAAGGGCATGGAGGTCTCTTTCGCAAGGCATGTCTTCGCCCCTCCGATGCTGCGGCGACCGCGCCAAGACAAGTGAAGCTTTCATGACCCCCGCAGCGACGCCACGCCCAGAACGCAACGACCCCGCAGGGCAGGGCCCGCGGGGTCGCACGTAAGATCGGATCGCCGCCGTCAGCCGTCAGCCGTCAGCCGTCAGCCGAGCGGGGGCAGCCCACCGATCAGCTTGTCGAGCGTCACCGGATAGTCGCGCACCCGCACGCCGGTGGCGTTGTAGACGGCATTCGCCACCGCTGCGGCCACGCCGCAGACCCCCAGCTCGCCGACGCCCTTGGCCTTCAGCGGCGAGGCCACCGGGTCGAGCGTGTCGAGGAAGATCACCTCCTGCTCGGGGATGTCGGCATGCACTGCCACCTCGTAGCCCGCGAGGTCGTGGTTGGCGAACATGCCGCGTCCGCTGTCCAGCGCCATATCCTCCGAGAGCGCCGCGCCGACCGCCATGGTCATGCCGCCGATCACCTGGCTGCGCGCGGTCACCGGGTTGAGGATGCGCCCGGAGTCGCAGACCGCCAGCATCCGCCGCACCCGCGTCTCGCCGGTGCCGGCATGCACCCCGACCTCGACGAAATGCGCGCCGAAGGTGGCCATCTGGTACTCGTCCTGGAAGTCGCCCCACTCGATGGAATCCACCGCGTCGATCTCGCCTTCCAGCTCCGACAGCGCGCGGTTGGTGTTCCCGGCGATCACCCGGCCTTCGCGGAACTCCGGCTCCTCGACGCCGAGCTCTTCGGCAATGCGCGCGCGCAGCGCCATGCAGGCGGCGTAGACCCCCGCCGAGGAGGAGGCCGCGCCGAACTGGCCGCCCGAGCCCGAGGACACCGGGAAGGCGCTGTTGCCCATGCGCATCTCGATGTCATCGAGGGTGAGCCCCATGGTCTCGGCGGCGGTCTGCGCGAGGATGGTGTAAGATCCGGTGCCGATATCGGTCATGTCTGTCTCGACCACCAGCTTGCCGCCCTCGAGCAGCGCCCGTGCCCCCGACGGCAGCACCAGCGCGCCGCGATAGGCCCCGGCCACGCCATGCCCGATCAGCCACTGGCCGTCGCGCGTCGCGCCCGGCGCGGTGTTGCGATCGGCCCAGCCGAAGGTCGCGGCGCCGCGCTCTAGGCACTCGACGAAATGCCGGTCCGAGAACCTCTGATCCGGGTTCGACGGGTTCACCTGCGTGTCGTTCAGCTTGCGGAACGCCACCGGGTCCATGCCCAGCTTCTCCGCCATCTCGTCCATCGCGATCTCCAGCGCCATCAGGCCCGAGGCCTCGCCCGGCGCCCGCATGTCGGCGGACTCGGGCAGCGACATGGAGACGGTGTGGTGCTTGGTCCGAATAGCCTCCGAGGCATAGAAATACGGCGTCTGCGCCGTGGCGTTCTCGCCCCGGCCATCGGGCAGCGTGTGCGAGGCCGCCTCGTGCCAGATGCCGGTCAGCTTGCCGTCCTCGCCCGCCGCCATGCGGATGCGCTGCACGGTCTCGGAACGGTGCGTGGTGTTGTTCATGATCATCGGGCGCGGCAGCGCCACCTTCACCGGGGCCCCCGCCGCGCGCGAGCCGAGCGCCGCCAGAACCGCGTCGGCGCGCAGCCACAGCTTGCCGCCGAAGCCGCCACCGATATACGGGCTCTCGACGCGGATCTTCTCCTTGTCGAGCCCGAAGGTGGTGGCCAGCGAGCCGTGGTTCCAGTTGATCATCTGGTTCGAGGTCCAGACGGTCATCCGGTCTCCGTCCGACCAGTCGACGACCGAGGCATGCGGCTCCATCGCCATGTGCGAGTGCGAGGGCGTATGGTACATCTCGTCGAGCATCACCGCCGCGCCGGACAGGGCGGACTCGACATCGCCGGTGTCGGTGTCCATCTCGCCCGAGCCCTGAAGCCGCTCGAAGGCGGCGCCAAGATCGTAGTCCTCGGGATCGCCCTTTTCGTACTCGACCTCGATCAGCGAGGCCGCTGCACGCGCCTGCTCGAAGCTGTCGGCCACCACCACGGCAATCGCCTGATGATAGTGCTGCACCTCGGCGCCGCCAAAAAGGCGCGCGACGTTGTTCATGCCCTTCTCGAGCGGATCGATCTCCAGAGTGGTGACAACCGCCCGCACGCCGGGCGAATTGCGCGCGGCCTCGGCATCCATCGACACGATCCGGCCGTGGCCGATCGCGCTGCCCAGCGGGTAGCCGTAGAGCTGGCCCTCGGCCACGTCGTGACGCTCGTAGGCATAGGGCGCGGTGCCGGTGACCTTCAGCGGGCCATCGACGCGGTGCGTCGGGCGCCCGACGACCTCGGCATTGTCGAACAGGGTGTTCTCGCCTGCTGCTTTGTCGAATTTCATGGCGTCACTCCTCTGCCAGCATGGCCGCGAGCGTGCGCTCGGCCAGGGTGATCTTGAAGGCGTTCTCCTCGGTCGGGCGCGCGCCGCCGAGCAGCTCGGCCATCACCGCCGCCGCGCCGTTGGGCAACTCGGCGTCGGCGGCCGCGCTGCGCCATGGCTTCGGCGCGACACCGCCAAGCGCCACGCGGCCGGTGCCGTCGGGCTGACGGATCAGCGCCACCGAGACCAGTGCAAAGGCATAGGACGCGCGGTCCCGTACCTTGTGGTACTTCTGTTCGCCGCCCACCGGCGCGGGCAGGGTCACCGCGGTGATCAGCTCGCCCGGCATCAGCGCGCTCTCCTGCTCCGGCGTGTCGCCGGGCAGCAGGTGGAACTCTTCGAGCGGGATGGTCCGGGTCATGCCCTCGGGGGTCACCGTCTCGACCATCGCGTCGAGCACCCGCATGCCCACCGCCATGTCCGACGGATGCGTGGCGATGCAGGCGTCAGAGGTGCCGATCACGCCAAGCTGGCGCGAGAACGCCCCCTCGCTCAACGCCGCGCAGCCGGAACCCGGCGCACGTTTGTTGCAGGGCTGGGCGGTGTCGTAGAAATACGGGCAGCGCGTGCGCTGCAGCAGGTTGCCGCCCGTCGTCGCCTTGTTGCGCAGCTGCCCCGAGGCCCCCGCGGCAATCGCCCGCGTCAGCACCGGGTAGTCGCGCCGGATTCGCGCGTCCGCCGAGAGCGCGGTGTTGGTCACCAGCGCGCCGATGCGCAGCCCGCCCTCGTCGGTCTCGGTAATCTCGTCGAGGCCGAGCCCGTTGACGTCGATCACATGCGCCGGGCGCTCGATCTCGAGCTTCATCAGGTCCAGCAGGTTGGTGCCGCCGGCGAGGAACTTGGCCCCCTCCACCTCGGCGGCGCGCGCCGCGGCCTGTGCCGGGTCGCTCACCTTCTCGTAGGAAAACGCTCTCATGCCTCGTCTCCTTCGGCGGCCTGCTCGGCGACTTGGGTGATGGCGGCGAGAATGTTCGCATAGGCGCCGCAGCGGCAGATGTTGCCCGACATGCGCTCGCGGATCTCCGCGTCGGTCAGCGCGATCTCGGCGGTCAGATCGCCGGTGACATGGCTGGGGATGCCGGCGCGGATCTCCTCGATCACCGATTTCGCCGAGGTGATCTGGCCCGGCGTGCAATAGCCGCACTGGAAGCCGTCATTCTCGACGAAGGCCGCCTGCATCGGGTCCATCCGCTCGGGCGTGCCGATGCCCTCGATGGTCTGCACCTCGTCGCCGTCGTGCATCACCGCCAGCGACAGGCACGAGTTGATGCGCTGGCCGTTGACCGTGCAGGTGCAGGCGCCGCATTGGCCGTGGTCGCAGCCCTTCTTGGTGCCGGTGAGCTGCAGCTGCTCGCGAAGCGCGTCGAGCAGCGTGGTGCGGTTGTCGACCGTCAACTCGCGCTCTTCGCCGTTCACCATCAGCCTGACCGAGGTGCTCTCGGGACCGACCGGCGCGGCCGCGGGGGCGGCGGACTGCGCCGCGCCGCGCTGCCCGGCGGCGGCGCTCATGGCAATCGCCGCGCTTCCGGCCATCAGCGTCCGGCGGCGAAGTTCGAATTCGATGGGTGGGGACATCGGAGTTCCTTCCTGTCGATGGGGCGTCGCGCGACGAGCTCCGGGCGCGCGACTTTGGCAGGAAGGGTGTGGCGCCGAACACGTTTGTCCAACGCCGTGTCGCTCATCACCGGCATGAGTCAGGCTCATGAAACCGAAAGGCCGGCTCGCGCGTTGGACTTCGCGAGGCGTTCGCCCAAACCACGTTCGCCCAAAACACGCCGGACCCTCCCCCGAAAATCCCTGCACATGTCTCCAGAGAGCCCCCGGTGAGCGGTCCTGTCCTTGCCAATGGACAGGCAAGGCGCCCGGGCGATCCCGTCCTTCGGCGTGTCGCGCGCAGGGTCCGGCACGCCCCGGCCGAGGCCGCGCCCCGGGCGGCGGCCCTCGCCGCTAGAGCGGCGTGACCTCCAGCGTGACGCCGGGGTCGGGGCGCACCGTCATGTGCATGATCGGCTCGGGGCGCGGCCCCTTCGGCGCGAAGCGGTAGCGCGACAGCAGCGTCGCGAGGATGATCCCCGCCTGCATCATGGCGAAGTTCGCGCCGACGCAGATGCGCGGCCCGGCCCCGAACGGCATGTGCAGGTAGCGGTCGATCGTTGCGCCGGAGCCGAAGCGCGTGGGATCGAAATGGTCGGGCCGCTCCCAGTAGGCATGGTGGCGATGCAGCGCCCAGGTGTTGACGAAGATCGTCTCGCGCGGGCGGATCTCGCGATCGTAGAGCGTGTCGACCGCGCGCACGTTGCGCGCCAGCATGCCCACCGGCGGGTAGAGCCGCATGGTCTCGTCGAGCACCGCGGTGATCCCCGGCATCCGCTCCAGCTCCTCGTGGCCGCAGCGGCCGCCCTGCAGCACGTCCCGCGCCTCCTCCCGCGCCCGGGCCTGCGCCGGCTCGTCATGGGCCAGCAGGTAGAGCGCCCAGGCCAGCGACAGCGCCGTGGTCTCGTGCCCGGCGACGATGAAGAACTGCATGTTGTGCAGCAGATCCTGTGGCGACATGGTGCGTCCGCTCTCCGGGTCGCGCGCCGCGAGCATGTGGTCGAGCAGATCGTCCGCCGCCCCGGTCGCCTCGCGCCGCCGCGCCTCGATGGCGCGGGCCACCATCGCGTGCATGGTCTTCACCGCCCCGCGCCCGAACAGTTCGGCCGGGCGCGGCACCCAGGGCGGCACCTCGAGAAAGTCGAGCAGCGATGCCCGCCCCACCGTCAGGAAATAGCGGGTGATCGCGGCGCCATAGGTCTCGGCGTCGAAATGCTCGCGCCCCGAGAGGGCCACGTCGCAGATCACGTCGAAGGTCGCCGAGAGCATCTCGGCCACCATCTCGGCGCTTCCCACCCCGTCCAGCCGCGCGCAGGCGCGCTCCGCGGTGGCGGTCATCACCGGCGCCAAGGCCTCGACGTTGCGTGCGGCGAAGACCGGGGCGATGGCCCGGCGCTGCCAGCGCCACTGCGCGCCTTCCGAGGTGAACAGGCTGTCGCCCACCGCCGGCCGCAGCATGCGCAGCATGACCTCGGACTTGGGGTAGTTGTCGACGTTGTCGAGGAACAGCCGCTTCATCCCCTCGGGACCCTGCACCATGTGCCAGCGGGCGTGGCCGGTGGTGCCGGTGACGATCGGCTGGGTGTAGGCGATCTCGGGGATGATCCGCAGCACGTTGCTGCGCGCGGCCCGGAGGCTGGCCAGCATGCCAAGCGGCTGGGTGGCGGGCGCGATGCGGGGCGGCAGGTCTTCGGGCATGGGCGTTCCTCGGCCGGATGCAGAACATTTATTGCCTCGCGCCCGGCGATCAAGTCACCGAACCGCCCCACCCTCGTCCCTGCGGCGGGATCGCCGCAGTCCCGCCAGCAGACCTTGCGCCATGTTCGCCGCCCAGCCCGCTGCGCGCCCACGACAGCCACCTCCAAGCAAACGCCGCGCGGTCCCCCAGCGCAAGTTCAGGACGAGGCGCCCGCCTCCACCCGCACCAGCACCGATTTCGACGCCGGGGTGTCGCTGCCATCGCCGAAGACCCCATGCGGCACCAGCGCGTTCATCTCGGGGTAGTAGCCCGCCAGGCAGCCGCGCGGAATGTCATAGGGCACCACACGGTAGCCCTCGAGCACCCGCGCCACCCCGTCGTCATGCAGCCCGCGCAGGGTGACCGTCGCGCCGGCCCCCAGCCCCAGCATCCGCACGTCGGCGTGGTGCATGAACACCACACGCCGCCCGTTGAAGACGCCGCGATAGCGGTCATCCATGGCGTAGACCGTCGTGTTGTACTGGTCGTGCGAGCGGAAGGTCTGCAGCACGAAGCAGCGCGCCTCGCGGCGCGCGCGCTGCCATTCCGTCGCCTGCGGCAGCGCATGGGTGCCAAAACAGGCGTGGCCCGAGGCGGTGCGCCAGATCCGCTCCGCCGCGCGGTTGCGCAGGTGGAAGCCGCCGGGGCTGCGCACCGCGGCGTTGAAGTCGCCGAAGTCGGGCAGCACGCGGGCGATGGTCGCGCGGATCAGGTCGTAGTCCCCGGCCATCGCGCCCCAGTCCACCACCTTCGAGCCCACCGTCGCCGCCGCGATCCCCGCGACGATGCCGACCTCGGACTTCAGCGCCGGGCTCGCGGGCGGATTGAAGCCGCCCGAGCCATGCACCATGCTCATCGAGTCCTCCACCGTCACGATCTGCCGCGCTCCTTGCGCATTGCGGTCGATCTCGGTGCGCCCGAGACAGGGCAGCAGATAGGACTGCCGCCCGGTCAGCAGGTGGCTGTGGTTGAGCTTGGTGGCGATGCTGACCGTCAGCTCGAGCCGTTGCATTGCCTCGGCGATCAGCGCGCTGTCGGGGGTGGCGCGGGCGAAGTTGCCCCCCAGCGCGACGAAGGCCCGGGCCCGCCCGTCGAGCATCGCCCCGATCGCCCCCAGCACGTTGTGGCCAGGCGCGCGCGGCATCGCCACGCCGAGTTCGCGCTCCATCGCGTCGAGGAAGTCGTCCGAGGGGCGCTCGTTGATCCCGACCGTGCGGTCGCCCTGCACGTTGGAATGGCCGCGCACCGGGCAGAGACCGGCCCCGGGTCGCCCGATGTTGCCGCGAAGGAACATCACGTTGACCATCTCGCGGATCGTCGCCACCGAGTGCCGGTGCTGGGTGATGCCCATCGCCCAGGTCAGGATCACCCGCCCCGAGGACATGTAGACCTCGGCGGCATGGCGGATCTCCTCGCGGCTCAGGCCGGACTGCTCCAGCACCTGCGCCCAGGGCGTCGCCTCCACCTCGGCGCGCCAGGCGTCGAGCCCGTCGCAATGCTCCGCCAGGAAGGCATCGTCCAGCACCGGCGCGCGCCCTTCGGCGCGGGCCAGATCATCCTCGGCAAGGATCTCCTTGGCCATGCCGCGGAACAGCGCCATGTCGCCGCCGAGCCGCGGGCTCAGGAAGTCGGTCGACGTCGGCTTGCTGCCACCGCTCAGCATCTCGAGCTTGTCCTGCGGGTCGGCAAAGCGCTTCAGGCCCTTTTCCTTCAGCGTATTGACCGCCACCACCCGGGCGCCGCGCGCCGTGGCCCGTCGCAGGTCGGCCAGCATCCGCGGATGATTGGTGCCGGGGTTCTGCCCGACGACGAAAATCGCATCCGCCAGCTCGAAATCCTCGAGCCGCACCGTGCCCTTGCCGATGCCGATGGCCGCGTTCAGCGCAACGCCGCTGGCCTCGTGGCACATGTTCGAACAGTCGGGAAAATTGTTGGTCCCGAAAAGCCGCACGAAGGTCTGGTAGAGAAAGGCCGCCTCGTTGCTGGCCCGGCCCGAGGTGTAGAACTCGGCCTGATCCGGGTGATCGAGCCCGCGCAGCGCCGCGCCGATGCCCTCGAAGGCGGTTTCCCAGCTCACCGCCTCGTAGCGGTCGGTCTCGGCGTTGTAGCGCATCGGCTCGGTCAGCCGGCCCTGGTGCTCGAGGTCATAATCGCTCCAGCTCCGCAACTCGCTTACGCTGTGCTCGGCAAAGAACTCCGGCGTCGCCCGCGCCCGCGTCGCCTCCCAGGCGACGGCCTTCACGCCGTTTTCGCAGAACTCGAAGGACGAGCGATGCTCCGGATCGCCCCAGGCGCAGCCGGGGCAGTCAAACCCGTCCTCCTGGTTGGCGCGCAGCAGGGTCTGCGCCCCGCGCAGCGGCACGCCGCTGCCCATGAGGTGCTTGCCGACGCTCTTCAGCGCGCCCCAGCCGCCCGCCGCTCGAGAGGGTCTTCCGGTGAAATCGTCCTTGGCCATGATCTGGCTCCGTGTCTTGTCTGGGAGAGGCCGTCAGGCGCTTTGCGCGACGGCGAGGGTCAGTCGGTCGGGGTGGCTGAAAACATCCGCCGCGCCGTTGCGGGCCGAGCCGATCAGCGTGATCCCGGCGCGCTCGGCCAGGCGCAGCGCATGCGCGCTGGGGGCCGAGACCCCGATCAGGCAGCCGCAGCCGGCAATGGCGGTCTTCTGCACCAGCTCGACCGACAGGCGGCTGGTCATCACGATCGCCCCCGCCCCGGGGTCGATGCCCTGCCGCAGCAGGGCGCCGAGCAGCTTGTCGAGCGCATTGTGCCGCCCCACGTCTTCGCGCAGGCAGAGCATGCCGCGTCCGGGCAGGTAGAACCCGGCGGCATGGGCGGCGCGGGTCGCCGCGTGCAACGCCTGCCCCTCGCGCAGCAGATCGGGCGCGGCCAGCACCTCCTCGGCGCCGAGCCCAAGCGGCCGGAAGGGCACCGGCGGCAGCGGGCGCATGGCGGCTTCGAGACTTTCGATCCCGCACAGCCCGCAGCCGACCGGCCCGATCCCCGACCGCCGCCGCGCGGTCAGCGCGGCAGAGCGGTCCTGCTGCAACCAGACCCGCGCCTCGATCCCGCCCCCGGCCGCCTCCTGCCGCACGATCTCGATCTCGCGCAGCTGCGTGGCATCGGTGATGATCCCCTCCGACAGCGCGAAGCCCACGGCGAAATCCTCGAGATCGCTCGGGCTGGTCATCAGCACCGCCTGGGTCGCGCCGTCGAAGACCACCGCGACGGGCGTTTCCTCGATCAGCGCCCGGCGCGCGGGCTGCGCGACGCCGCAGGCAAGGCGCAGGCTTGGTCGGCTTTCATGGGTCGGTTGCACGGGGCTCTTTCCGGGTCGTCTGGCGGCGGGAGGCGCCGCATCGGGAGGGATGCTGCACGGCAGCATGCCCCCCTATGGCCCGGATCATGATAGCCAATCAATTTCGCTGTTCCGTCTATCGATTGAAAATATCAATCGTCGCACAGACGGACTCCCGCCCGGCTCCCCCTGTTTCGGCGCATCAATTGCCCGCCCGCAGAGAGCCACGGCGCGACGAGGACCGCAGCGCCACGGCCCCTGCGTCAGCCCACCCTCTTCGGATCAGTGCTTTGCCTGATCCAGGAAATCGCCGACGCTGTAATGGGCCATGACGTAATCGCAGGCGGCGGAAAAATCGCCCTCCATCGTCATGCGCGCGGCCTCGATGGCGCTGCGCTCGAAGTCTTCCAGCCCAAGCGAGCCGGCGTCCAGCGTGACCACCCGCGTCGTCATGTGGCTCTCCCGGTCGACCACGAGGAACCGCACCTCGTCGCCCGACTTGAGGCGGTCGTAGGTGGCATTTGGGAAGTCATGCGGATCGACGAACTGCTCCTGCACGAAGCCCGGCACCGCGCCCGGCACCACCTGCCATAGCCAGTAGCCGACCGGCCCGTGCGGCGTGGGGATCACCGCCGCCACCAGCCCGACCGCCAGCGTGCTCTCCGGCGCGCTCATCGCGGCGGCAAGCTCGGGCTCGCAGGCGCAGAGCACCACCGTCTCGAGCCCCTTCTCGGTGACCGTCTCGTGAAAGGCGACCATGTTCGGCAGCGGGGCCTCCGCCGCGTCGTCCCCAGTCAGCCCCGCGCCGTCGCCGGTGCTGATGATCTCGGCGACGATCCCGGTCTTCGAGAGTGTGCCCCCGGCGATCTCGTCGCGCAGCATCGGCGCCATGGCCAGCACCCCGTCGCGCGCCAGACCCGCGTGCACGTCGACATCGGCTGAGGAGGTCCGCGAGACCCCGAGTACCCGGGCACTGAATGCCGGCTCCCCCGCCGCGCCATCGGGGCCGCGGAACACCCCCAGCAGGACGATGTTGTAGTCGTTCTCCAGCGCGAAGTTCACGTCGTCGGCGCCGTTCATCAGGTGCAGCACGCTCTCCGACAACGCATCCTCGTAGCTCGCCCCGGCGGGCGTGCTCTTCTCGCGCAGCGTCTCCCAGTTGTCGAAGCCGAGCAGGGCGCCGACCGTCTTGACCATCACCTCGGCGCGCGGCGTGCCGAAGATCGCCTCCTGCCCGCCGAAGGATTTCTTGGGGTAGAGGAAGGAGGTGTAATCGGTCTCGCCGAAGACGTGGATGATCAGGGCATTTTCGAGGTCGGACATGAGGGGCCTCTCGGGGCTGGGTCGGGGTTCGGGCGAAAGCGCCAGCCCTACCAGCGACCGGCGCGAATGCAACCGCCCGGCCGGGCCATCGCATCATGCCGGCGCCTCAGTCCTTGCGCACCCGCATGGGTTCGGGCCGGGCCACGCCGCGCATTGCCGGGCGGAGCTCGACAAGCCCCGCGCGCCGCCGCAGCGAGATCCACAGCAGCGCCATGACCCCGATCGAGAAGTAGCCGTCCACCGCGTAATGGTAGCCGCTCCAGATCGACAGCAGCAGGATGGTGCCGCAGAACAGCGCCGCCGGCAGGCCCAGCAGCGCCGAGCGCTCGCCGCAATAGAGCGCGACCACCGTGGCCACCGAGACATGCACCGAGGCGAAGGCCGAGATCCCCGTGCCGAAGCTCCCCCGCCCGGCCGCATACATCTGCCACAGGTAGTCCTGCAGCGCGCCCATGGTCGAACCCTCCACCCCGGCGAAGCGCAGCGTCCAGGTCAGCATGGCGAAGCGGTTGCTGTCGTAGACCCGGTCGTAGAACACCGGCCCCACCGACATGCCTCCCAGCGCCAGCACATTGCCGATCACGATCCAGCTCGCGCAGTAGAGCACGAGGTACCGCTTCACCCGCGCCTGGTCGTCGTCGCAGGCCACCAGGATGACCGGGAACAGGAAGGCGGCGATCAGCCAGGGCCCGTGGTAGAGCGGCGTGAGCGTCAGCATGGTGTCGGGGCCGAAGACGCGGTTGATCACCGCCCAGGGGTCGGCATTGCCATGCAGCCAGGCATCGATGCGCGCCAGGTAGGGATCGGCGTAATAGGGCACGATCTCGGGCATCGTGGTCTTGAACAGGGTGAAGCCCAGGTGCAGCGAGAGAATGGCCGCAAACACCATCGCGACACTGCCCGCCGCCCTGCCCCGGCTGGCGCCCCGCCGCGTCTCGGCGCGCAGCGCCCAGGCTGCGACCAGCAGCGCGATCACCCCGACGTACCACAGCGAGACGTCCAGATCCTCCGTCACCGAGCCGCGCAGATCGGCGATGACCCCGTCGCGGAACAGCAGGGCAAGCAGGAAGGAAAACCCCGCATAGGCGAGGCCGAAGGCGAAGAAGGCGAAAGACGGGATCATGGTCGCGCTCCGCTCAGGGGTGGGCAAGACAGTAACATGGCGGCCTGAAGCATCTGACATAAATCGGGGATCTAGGCGGAAACCCCCGGTCGGGAAGACCCGGGCAGCAAGAAGCCGCGGCCGGTGGCACGAACCCGCCAAACCGGGCGCAGAGGCGCGGTCGCAAGCCGCGCCCTTCGGCATCCCGGCGGTTCCCCCGCCCCGACGATTTGGAAAAAGCGCACAGCGTGCCAGGCTCCGGCACTGCGAGCCGCCTTGCCCGACCGCTGCGCCACGCCGGGGCGCGGCGACCGAGGGTCAGCTCTCGAAATAAAGCGGGTCGACGACTTCCCGTTCGGGCGCATGCCGCCGGAGCAGGTCCAGCATCGCTTCCGGAGTCTTTGCGTGCTGCAAGCGGATTTCGAGCTCCCGGACATAACGGAAGACGGCACTCAAACTGGTTGGCATGCCGCTCGGCCCGATCAACACGGACCGCGCGAAATCGAAAAGGTATCCCTCACCGTCCGAGTAGGAGGATATCTTTGCTCCGATCAGCGTGCGTGCGGTTCCATCGCCGCGGCCGTCCCGCCTGGCGGAAAGATCGCGAATGTTCGGGGGCCAGTTCGCCCAGCCGTTGCTTCCTGGCGCGCTGTCGTGGCCGGTCGGGACTTTCAGGCCTGTCGGAGCAGATGCGCCAAGCCGGTCCAGCGCCTCGCCACGACTCTCCGAAAACTTCTCCAGTCCCATTTTCAACAACCCAAACTACCACGTCGATACGCGTCAAGGCCTAGTACAATTCTCGCCAAATATCCATATTGCTCACGCCCTGTTTACAATAAACCCACATCGCCAATGAGTGGCGTCAAAAATATGGCGGAATTCAATTCCAAAAAGATTGCAATTAAAATTCAGAATATATCCCTGCGACGATCCTCACATCGGGCAACCTTCAGGCCGCGGCATCGACCCGCCGCGCCGCATCTTGGCAACCGGAACACGACTCTGCTTTCGGAAGTCGAACCCTTTTCGGCGCTTTTTGACCTTCGGCGCCTCTGCCCATACCCTCTGCCTGCGGCGCGCGGACGCAGGACTTGCCTCGGCCATTTTTCGGCAGGGCGCCTTGTCTCGATCGACCCTGCCGGAGACGGGTGTCGAAGAAAGCAGCGGAATTGTCGGCGCCGGATTGGCGTGCAGGAGGGTTTCCATGACCACAAGACGAGCGAAAAACGGTTCAAATGAGGCCTTCGATCTGAAATCCGGCGGCACCGACCACCGCCAGATCACCGCCTATTACGACGATTGGGCCGCGACCTACGATGCCACGCTCGAATCGTGGAACTACCGGACCCCGAGCGATTCGGCAGAGATGCTGCTGCCTCACCTGGCGCGGGGCGCGCGGGTGCTCGACGTCGGCTGCGGCACGGGGCTCTTCGGGCAGGCGCTGCAGGAGCGCGGCGCGCTTCACCTGACCGGCCTCGACATCTCGGTGCAATCGATCCGCAAGGCGCGCGAGCGCGGCATCTACGCCGAGATCGTCGCGCACAATCTCCAGAGCCTGCCGCTGCCGATCGAAGAGGACAGCATGGACGCGGCCGCCTGCGTCGGCGTGCTGACCTATATAGACGACGCCGCGGCGCTGCTGCGCGATATCTGCCGCTGCCTGCGTCCCGGCGGGCTGGTGACCTTCACGCAGCGCACCGACCGTTGGCAGGCGCTCGGCTTCGACAAGACCCTCTCGGCGCTCGAGGCCGAGGGCAGCTGGTCCGTGCTCGAGATCACCGGCGCGCGCGACTACCTGCCCGGCCACGCGGACTTCGGCGACGACATCAAGGTCATCCACACGCTCTGCCGGGCCAGATAGCCCCTGCCCCGGCTCACGCCCCGGTCAGCAATCGCAGCAGGATCCGCCGGTCGTGATCCTGACCGCCGAAGAACACCGCAAGCACCCGCAGCTCCTCGGCGGCGTCATCCACGTCGAAATAGAAGATCGCCCGATCCTTGGTGACATGGCGCAGCGCGGGCCCCAGCTCCGGCCGCCGCGTGCCCTGGTGCGGCACGGCCCCGAGCCCCTCCATCGCGTCGAGGATGCCGCCGATCCGCCGCGCTGCCATGTCGAAGGCCGCCTCGGCGGGCTCCCCCAGCGCCTCGGCGCTGCTGGCCACGAAATCGAAGATCAGCTCGAGGTCCCGCTCGACCGCCGCCGCGCGCAGGACTCTATAGGCCACGCGCCCGCCGCTTGCCGGCAATCATCGCCTCGGTGCGCGCGCGCCCCTCGTCCATCGACAGGAACTCCCCGCCCCGCCGCTCCTCGAGAAGCCGGCGCAGCGCCTCGGTCTGCTCGCTTTCCAGCCGCATCAGCTCGATGCCGTGCTGCAGCGCCGCGCTCACCGAGGGGAATCGCCCCTCGTGCACGAGGCCGCGGACATAGGCATCCTGCGAGTCGGTCAGCGAGATGGAAGATTTGACGCTCATGGCACCCTCTTTTGCTACCCAGTAGTATATGGCACGGGCGTCCGAACGGTCAACGAGCGTGCTCGAAACCCCTCATCCCACTGATTGGTGTGGAAAACTTCTTGCGCGACTCGTGCCTCTCCGGCAATAGTCACGAAAAAGAGCCGGAACACGCCAAAAACCGTGAACACGACAGGGCGCACAGGACCCCGTCGGATACAAGCGGTCAAGGGCACGGCACAGAGGCAAGACAGTGAGCAGGATACCGTGCGCATGCAGGATATCACCGAAGACGAAGACCTGAACACGGTCATTCGTGACCATTCCGAACGTTTGACCGCGCAGCTTCATGCGCAGGCCGAAAGCATGTTCCCGCCCGACGCGGCGAAGGAAATGCGCAAGTTCACCTCCGGGGAAGCCGCCGCGCTCCTCGGGGTCAACGATTCCTACCTTCGCAAGCTGCATCTCGACGGCAAGGGCCCCTCCCCCGAGCTGACCCCCGGCAACCGCCGGCTCTACTCGGTGCACGACATCCACGATCTGCGCATCCTGCTGGAAAAGACCGCCCGCAAGCCCGGCGACTACCTGCCCGGCCGGCGCCGCGCCCCCGAGGGCAGCGAGCAGACATACCTCGACCACCTGCAGGTCATCGGCGTGATGAACTTCAAGGGCGGCTCGGGCAAGACCACCAGCTCGGCGCACCTGGCGCAGCGCCTGGCCCTGCTGGGCTACCGGGTGCTGGCCATCGACCTCGACCCGCAGGCCTCGCTCACCGCGCTGCACGGCGTGCAGCCCGAGTTCGACCTGCCCGACGGCGGCACGCTCTACGACGCCATCCGCTACGATGACCCGGTGCCGATCACCGATGTCATCCGCCCGACCTACATCCCCGGGCTCGACCTGATCCCCGGCAACCTCGAGCTGATGGAATTCGAGCACGAGACCCCCCGCGCGCTGGCGCAGGGCAATGCCGGGCTGTTCTTCTTCCGCGTCAAGGACGCGCTGTCGCAGGTCGACGACGACTACGACGTGGTGGTCATCGACTGCCCGCCGCAGCTCGGCTTCCTGACCATGTCGGCGCTCTCGGCCGCCTCCGGCGTGCTGGTCACCATCCACCCCGAGATGCTCGACGTCATGTCGATGTCGCAGTTCCTGCGCATGACCGCCGACCTCATGGACGTGATCGCCGAGAGCGGCGCCAACATGAAGCACGACTGGATGCGCTACCTGCTCACCCGCTACGAGCCGACCGACGCGCCGCAGAACCGCATCGTCGCCTTCCTGCGCACCATGTACGGCGAGAAGGTGCTGAACGCGCCGATGCTGAAGTCCACCGCCATTTCCGATGCCGGCCTCACCAAGCAGACGCTCTACGAGGTCGACCGCAGCGCCTTCACCCGCGCCACCTACGACCGCGCGCTCGAAAGCCTCAACGCGGTGAACGACGAGATCGCCGCACTGATCCAGAAGACCTGGGGGCGTTGAGCGCGCCGATGAGGGATTGACCGATGAGTGACACCCGCAAGAAACGCATGTCGATGCTCGACAGCCTCGCCGCCGCCGGCAAGCAGGGCGGCGCGGCCTCTCCGATGATGGCCTCCAACCGCGCCCTGCGCTCCGCCCGGGACGCGGTCGACAGCCACCGCATCTGGGAGCTCGACCCGACGCAGATCGACGACACGCGCACCCGCGACCGGCTCGACCCCTCGGACGTGCACGACCTGCGTGACGCGATCGAGGCGAACGGCCAGACCGTGCCGATCCTCGTGCGCCGTCACCCCGAGCAAGAGGGCCGCTACCTGCTGGTCTACGGCGGACGCCGGCTCGAGGCGATTCGCACCTCCGACAAGGTCACCAAGGTCCGTGCGCTGGTCGCCACGCTCGACGAGCGCGATGCGATGACCGCGCAAATCTCGGAAAACATGGCCCGGCGCGACCTGTCCTTCATTGAAAAGGCATTGTTCGCCAAGGAGTTGGTCGAAACCGGCTTCGGCAACCAGAGCCAGGTGGCCGAGGTGCTGACGGTCAGCAAATCGGCGATCTCCATGGCGCTGTCGGTGGCCGAGCTGATCGGCCTCGACCTCGCCACCGCCATCGGGGCCGCGCATGGCATCGGTCGCCCCCGCTGGGAGGCCATGGCCCGTGCCATCGAGGAGAACGGCGCCGACCGCGACGAGCTGGCCCGGCTTGCCGACGACGTGCACACCCGTGCCCAGGTCGCCGTGGTCAACGGCGAGACCCCGCCCGAAGACGTCTCCGTCGCCGCCTTCGACGCGGTGATGGGGCATCTGGCCCCCTCCCCTGCCCGTCCCGCGGCACCCAAGGCCAAGCCGGCGGAAAAGCCGCGGCGGCAGGCGCTGGTGGTGGCGGGACGGAAGGCCGGCACGCTCAAGCGCACCGCCAAGGGCCTCAACATGGAATTGGATGACCCGCGTTTCGCCGATTGGATCGAGTCCGAGGCGCAGGTTGTCTTCGAAGAGCTTCACGCGCGCTGGAAAAGCCGCGCGGAAGACTGAGCAGTCAATGAAAACAATAAGATAGGAGGCACGAGCCCGACAAAGAAAGAGCCCCGCAAAGCTTACGCTCCACGAGACCCTGACTTGTTCTTAGCACCCTCAAGGTAGTGTCCGGAGCCATTGTCCGCAAGTCGAAATCGATTCGCGGGACGGGTATTTTTTGTCTTCGTGAATGAAAAACATGGGCTATCACCCCATCACGCCTTTTGGGCGAACGGCTGAGGCTGTCCTGACCTCTCTCAGGGCACGGTCGCAGCCCAGCGATTCCCCCTGCGCGCTCGACAAGTGGCAGCTCCTGCGCGAGCTCACCGTGGCCCGCAAGAGCTTCGATCTGTCCGATCGCGACATCACGCTGCTGCAGGCCCTGCTGAGCTTCCACCCCGACGCCAAGCTCGACGCCGCGAAGTCTCTGGTCATCCACCCGTCGAACGAGACCATCTGCGCCCGTGCCGGCGGCATGGCCTCCTCGACCATGCGCCGCCATCTCGCGCGCCTTGTCGAGGCCGGGCTGCTGGTCCGCCGCGACAGCCCGAACGGCAAGCGCTACGCCCGCCGCGTCGGCGGCGAGAAGATTGCCTTCGGCTTCGACCTGAGCCCCCTGCTCCACCGCGCGGGCGAGATCACCGAACGTGCCGAGGAAGCCCGCGACCTCGAGGCCCGCACCAGGGCCCTGCGCGAGACCGCGAGCCTCCTGCGTCGCGACCTTGCCGCCCTCGCCGACCTCGGGCGCCTCGAAGCGCCCGATGGCCCCTGGGATGCATTCTCCGATCTTGCCCGTCTGACCGCGCGCCAGCTCCGCCGCAAGCTCGACCTCGAAACCCTCGAGCAGATCGCCCGTGAACTGCGCACTGCCGTCGCCCGCGCAACCGGGTTCTTCGATGTCGAAACAGCAGAAATGAGCAGCAGTGACGCTCGCAATGAGCAGCACCAACAGAGTTCATCTAAAGAATACTTAGACTCTGAACAGCACCACAGAGACGCGGAAGAGACTCTTGTCGAAGCTCCGGAACAGATCGAAGAACAGAGTCTAGATGCTGAGAAAAGCGCAGCGCCTCCCCCACCGCTCCGCCTCGTTCTTGGGACATGCTCCGAGATTGCCGTCTTCACGCCGGACCCAATTCAGGACTGGAACGGCCTCGTCAGGGCTGCCGACAAGATCCGTCCAATGACCGGGATTTCCGATAGCGCCTGGCACGACGCCAAGGCTGCGATGGGACCGGAACAGGCGTCTGCAACTCTCTGCGCCATGCTTCAGAGGTTCTCCGAGATTCGTAATCCCGGCGGCTACCTGCGGCACCTGACCAAGAAGGCGCGTGAAGGCACCTTCTCGTCGACACGGATGGTGATGGCGCTCGAACGTCGCGCGGCGTGAAAGTTCACAGCTGTGAACTGCGCCGCAATGGCTGAGAACGTCAGCGCGGGGGCTGGCCCCTCGAACCTAGGGTCACGCCAAAACCTCGCTTGGAATAATCTCAGTTTCTGAGCCAACCGAGGTAAAAAATAGGTTGGTCGGACGGGACTCCGGGGTCCCCTCCGACCGAGGCTCCAACCGACTATCCAGCAGGTTTGATCCCTGCCCGCATCAGGCCGGAGTAGCTGCGAGGTCCAGGTCGACGATATCGCCCGACGACCTCCGATCCGGCGCATCGATCTCCCGCAGCACCGCGGCGGCAAGCGCATCCGGATCTCCCGCGCCATGCAGCGCAAGGCAATGGATTCCACTGTCCCGCCACTCCACTGCCAGCGTGCGCCACATCTGCGCCAGCGCCGCCTGAGAGGCCCGCAGCCCGTATTGCGCCGGCCCGTGGAAACGGCCCGTGCGACCCGCGGGATCGATGAGCGCAACCGCCACCGGCTTCGCCGCAGAAGCGAGGTTCGGGGCCAGTAGCGCGGCGAGGCTCAGCGGCGCGAAGGTGTTCTTCATCATGGCGCGTTCGAAGACTGCGCCGGTGACGTGGTCGATCGGCGTAGCGGTTTCCTCGCGCAGGACGTGGGTGAAGATCGCGTGGTCGATGGTCCGGCCGGTGAGCCGCAGAGCGAGGTCGCGGGCGCTGGAGTCGGAGCCGGGGTCGTAGCGCAACTCCGAGACGTCCGGACCCAGCGTGGCGAAATCGGCAGCGGTGAAGGGACGGGGGTTCGCGGCGAGCACGGCCCAGCCCCGGCGGGCGTAGGTGCGGGCGAGGGAGAGACCGGCTCCGGCGTTGGCGCCGGTGATGAGGACGGTGGGCATGTCTGGTTCCTTTGGATCGGCAGAGGGGTCGGCGGGTCGAAATCAGCGACAGGTCACCAGGGCACGTCGAGCCCGTCGTAGCCGATGATCCGCCCGGCATCGGCGGCGGTGATCTGTTCGACCACGCGCTTCATTCCGGCGACGCTGTCCTCGACCGCGATGCCGCGGCCCTCGGTCATGTCGGTGGCGACCATGCCCGGACGCAGCAGCAGGCAGGTGATGCCGTCGGGGCGCCATGCGTCGGCAAGCCCGACCCAGGCCGCGTTGAGGCCCGCCTTGGAGGCGCGGTAGCTGTATTGCGTGCCCCAGTCGTTGGCCGAGATCGAGGACATCAGGCTCGACATGGCGCAGCAGGTCTTCATCCCGGAGGCGGCGATGTTCGGCTTCAATGCGCGGGCGAGGGCGAGCGGTCCCCAGGTGTTGGTGCCGATCGTGCGGGCGAACTCGGCGCGGGTCACCTCGGCGGGGCCGGCTTCGAGGTTGAGGGCGATGCCGGCATTGGCGATGAGCACGTCGATCGGCGTGTCGCCGAGCGTCTCCTTCAGGGCGGCGATGGAGGATTCGTCGTCCGCTTCGAGCGGCAGCACCTGCGCCCCGGTCGCGCGCAGGGCGTCGGCGCGGTCGGGTCGGCGGGCGGTGCCGATCACCTCCCAGTCCGCTGCGGCGAATTGCCGGGCGAGCTCGAGCCCGATCCCGCGATTCGCCCCTGACACCAGAATTCTCGGCATGGCTGTCTCCTTGGAATATTAGTGGTCGACAATTGGAATGCCAGATTCGCGCCGCCGGGCAATATCCGGGGTCGGGAGGGGAAGAAGCAACGAGATCAATGGATCATCCGGCGGGCATTCGAGCCGTGGTTGCACAAGTTTTCGGCGCCGGGCGGCGCCCGGTGCTGCCTTGGCGGGGCAGGGCGCTCTTCCCTCTGGCGCTTGGTGTTCCTTTGGTATGCCATCGTGTCACGCGGGGCTGCAGGCCGGTCCCGGGGGGACAAAGGAGACGAGAGCATGATCCATGCAACGCCAGCGCGGGAGGCGCACAGCAAGCCGGAGACCAGGCCGGATTTCGGAATGCAAGGTCGCGAAGGGGCGGGGACAGCACGCCGCGAGCCGATCATCGAGCTGGCCCATGCCGGGGTGACCTTCGCCACCGCCAAGGGCGATCCGCTGGTGGCGGTGGAGGACATGAACCTGACCATCTACCGCGAGGAGATCGTCTCGCTGGTCGGCCCGTCGGGCTGCGGCAAGTCGACGGTGCTGCGGATGCTGGCCGGGCTGCAGCAGCCGACCAGCGGCGACATATGGATCGGTGGCGGCAAGACGCAGCGCGGCTTTTCCGAGGTGGCCCTCGTCTTTCAGCGCCCGACCTTGCTGCCCTGGCTGAGCGTGATGGATAACGTGCTCTACCCGGTGAAGGTGCTGCAGCGCCCGACCAAGGCGCATCGGAGCCGCGCCATGGAGCTGCTCGAGCTGGTCGGGCTGCAGGACATGGCAGACCGCATGCCGCACGAGCTGTCGGGCGGCATGCAGCAGCGCGCCTCGATCGCCCGGAGCCTGATCCTCGATCCGAAGATCCTGCTGATGGACGAGCCTTTCGGCGCGCTGGATGCGCTGACCCGCGAGGACCTGCAGCTCGATCTGCTGGATATCCACGCCGAGACCCGCAAGACCATCCTGCTGGTCACCCATTCGATCAACGAGGCGGTGCTGCTGTCGGACCGGGTGGCGGTGATGTCGGCGCGGCCGGGGCGGATGCAGGACCTGGTCGAGATCGACGTGCCGAAGCCGCGCGGCGCCGAGAGCGGCGCACGGCCCGATTTCCTCGCCCTGTCGCAGCGTATCCGCGACGACATCTTCGGACCCCGTTTGAGCCGCAAAGGACGCCGCGCATGAGCCCCGCCCTGAGAAAGATCGTCCTGCCCGTCGGCACCTTCCTGAGCTTCCTGCTGGGCTGGCAGCTGCTGAGCGAGGCGCTGGACGTGCCGGTCTACCTGCTGCCCTCGCCGCTCGACATCTACGAGGGCGGCGGCAAGCTCGGCCCGGCGATCCTGAGCAACACGCTCGAGACGCTGAAGACCATCCTGCTCGGCTTCGTCTGCGCCTGCGTGGTGGGGATTCCGCTGGGGGTGGTGGTCTCGGTCAACCGCACGATTTCGGAGATGATCTACCCTCTGATCGTCTTCCTGAACGCGATTCCGATCATCGCCATCGCGCCGATCCTCGTGGTGATCTTCGGCACCGACATGACGACGCGGCTGATCATCGTGACGCTGACCTGCTTCTTCCCGATCATGGTGAACACCGCTGCCGGGATGATGGACACGCCGAAGGAGATGCTGGACCTGGCGCGGGTCGCCGGGGCCTCGCGCATGGGCGAGATCCTCAGCGTGCGCCTGCCGAGCGCCATCCCCTTCATCTTCAGCGGGCTGCGGATCGGGGTGACCGTCGCCGTGGTCGGCGCGGTGGTGGCCGAGTTCGTCAACGCCAACAAGGGGCTGGGCTTCCTGGTGACCTCCTCGACGGCGCAGTTCGCCATTCCCACGGCGACCGCCTGCGTGGTGATCCTCGCGGTGATCTCGGTGGTGCTCTACGAGGCGGTGAACTGGGCGCATCGGGCGTTCTTCGGCTGGTCGATCAAGACCAAGGCGGGGGAGTGAGCGGCGCCTCGGCGCAGCGCCTCTGCGGATATGGGAAAGGCCGGCGGGGACGCCGGCCTTTGTCGTTCTGGACGCGTGGGGCAGGGCAGGGGGGTCAGGCGGCTGACTGCTGCGTGTCGGCGCCCTGGCCGAGCTCCTGGTTCACCACCGAGACCCAATAGGCCGAGCCGTAGGGGATCGCCGCATCGTTGAAGTCGTAGTCGGGGCGGTGGTTGTTCTTCCACTCCGGCCCGTCGCCATTGCCCATCATCACGTTGCAGCCGGGCCGGGCGATGGCCATGTAGGCGAAATCATCGGCGGCGTTGATCGGCGGCGAGTTGGGGTCGACGTTTTCCATGCCGCTGACCGCGGCGGCGGCGGCCACGGCCTTGTCGGTCTCGGCCTGGGCGTTGACCAGCGGCGGGTAGCCGCGCTGGTAGTCCAGCTCGGCGCGGGCGAGGCACATGGCGGCGGAACTGTCGGCGACTTCCTTGAGGCGTTTTTCCAGAAGGTCACGCACCTCTGGGTTGTGGCAGCGGGCGGTGCCGGTGACCACGATCTTCGAGGGCATGACGTTGTGCGAGCTGCCGGCCTGGATCACGCCGATGGTCAGCACGGCGGATTCCTGCGCCACCACGTTGCGCGCCACGATGCCCTGGATGCCGAGGATGAAATGCGCCAGCGCGGTCATCAGGTCGACGGATTTCTCGGGCGCGCCGGCGTGGCCGCCGGTGCCGTGGAAGGTGACCTCCCACTGGTCGGCGCAGGCGAGCTGGCCGCCGACGCGGGTGATGAACTTGCCGACCGGCACGCCGGGCTTGTTGTGCAGCGAGTAGACCGCGTCGCAGGGGAACTGCTCGAAGAGCCCTTCCTCGATCATCCGCAGCCCGCCGGCGCCGCCCTCTTCGGCGGGCTGGAAGATGCAATGCACGGTGCCGCCGAAATCGGGGTTCTCGGAGAGGTAGCGCGCGGCGTTCAGCAGCATGGTGGTGTGGCCGTCATGGCCGCAGCCGTGGAACTTGCCGGGGATGGTCGAGCGGTGACCGAAGCTGTTGGTCTCGTCCATGTTGAGCGCGTCCATGTCGGCGCGCAGCCCGACGGCGCGGTTGCCGGGCAGGCGGCCGCGGATCACCGCGACGACGCCGGTGCCGGCGAGCCCGGCGTGGTTCTCGATGCCCCACTCGTCGAGCTTGCGGCGGACCAGCGCCGAGGTGCGGACTTCCTCATAGGAGGTTTCGGGATGCATGTGGATGTCGTGGCGCAGGGCCACCATTTCCTGCTGCCGCGCCTCGAAGGCGGCGAGGACCTTTTCCATCTGCATGATTTTTCCTCTCACGTTGGGATCTTGGGGGCTGGATCGGCCCGGTCTTGCGTTATTCGCTTTGTCGGAGCGTATCGGTATCCTAATGGTATGCCAACGACAAACCAAACAGACCAACAGGAGAATCCATCATGCCGACAACGTTTCCGAGCGCGGTGCTTGTTGCGGGGGCAGTTGCGGGGATGACCGCCGCTGCCGGGGCGGCGCGCGCCGCGGATCAGGTCGATTTCCAGCTCGACTGGACGCCCGGCGGCATCTCGGCCGCCTATTACCTCGGGCTCGACCAGGGCTGCTTCACCGAGCAGGACATCGACGTGACGATCTCGCGCGGCTACGGCGCGGCGGATGCGGTGACTAAGGTGGCGACCGGCGTGGCGGATTTCTCGGTCACCGACCTCGGCACGATCATCGGCACCATCGCCGAGAGCGACGCGCCGGTGAAGGCGATCATGCCGATCGTGTCGCAGAACCCGGCGTCGATCGCGGTGCTCGACGACAGCCCGATCCAGACGCTGGCCGACCTGCAGGGCCGCACCATCGGCACCTCGGTGGGCAATGCGGCGTATTCCTTCCTGCCGCTCGGGCTGCAGATGGAAGGCGCGAGCATGGACGCGGTGAACGTCGAGACGGCGGACGGCTCGGCGCTGAACGGGCTGCTGCTGCAGGGGCGGATCGACGCGCTGGCCAGCTACGTGACCTCGGTCGTGGGCATCCAGGCGCTGGCCGAGAACGCGGGCAAGAAGGTGCGGGCGGTCTACTACGGCGACGCGCTCGATATCTACAACGCCTCGATCTTCACCTCGGACAAGATGATCGCCGAGAACCCCGACCTGGTGAAGCGCTTCAAGGCGGCGGTGGAGTGCACCTACGACGCCGCGCAGGACGACCCGGAGGCGGCGATCGACGCCATCGTCGCGCATGTGGACGGCACGCTGCGCGAGAGCCAGGCGCGGATGGTGCCGAACTCGCTCTCCTTCGCCTTCGACAACGGTGTCTTCGAGGCGAACGGCTACGACTTCGACATGGCCCGCGTCGCGCATAACATCGAGGTGGTCGACAAGGTCACGCCGCTGTCGAAGACGCTGAGCGCCGAGGACGTGGTCTACCAGGTCGCCGAGTAAGCCGCGGCTCCGTCTTGCCGGAGTGCGCCGCCCGGTCTTCGCGCCGGGCGGTGCGTTTTTCAGGCCGGTCCTCCGGCCAGCCTTTCAGGAGAGTGCCGACATGAGCCTCATCACGACCCGCACGGCGGGTGTCTTCGTCATCGCCGTGACCCCCTTCGCCGAGGACGGCGCGCTCGACCGCGCGAGCCTCGACCGGGTGACCGATTTCTACTTCGAGAAGGGGGCCGACGGTCTGACCATCCTCGGCATGATGGGCGAGGCGCCGAAGCTGACCATGGCCGAGAGCCGCGAGGTGGCCGCCGCCACCATCCGCCGCGCCGGGGGCAAGCCGGTGGTGGTGGGCGTCTCGGCGCCGGGGCTGGCGGCGATCGGCGAGCTGTCGAAGGCGGTGATGGATCTCGGCGCGGCGGGCGTCATGGTGGCGCCGCCGATGGGGCTGGCGACCAACGAGCAGGTCGAGAGCTATTTCGCGCAGGTCGTCGAGGTGCTGGGGCCGGATGTGCCGCTGGTGCTGCAGGACTTCCCGCTGTCGACCAAGGTGCCGATCTCCACGGGCTCGCTGGGGCGCATTCTCGAGGCGCATGACAGCATCGTCATGGTCAAGCACGAGGACTGGCCGGGGCTGGCGAAGATCACCGCCCTGCGCGCCGCCGAGGCGGCGGGACGGCGGCGGGTGTCGATCCTCTGCGGCAACGGCGGGCTGTTCCTGCCCGAGGAGATGCGGCGCGGCGCCGATGGCGCGATGACCGGCTTCGGCTTCCCCGAGATGATGCGCGACATCGTGCGCCTGTCGCAGGCCGGAGACTGGGACCGCGCGGCGGATGTCTTCGAGGCCTACATGCCGCTGGTGCGCTACGAGCAGCAGCCCGGCGTCGGTCTGGCGGTGCGCAAATACGTCCTGACCAAGCGCGGTGCCATCGCTTCTGCGGCGCAGCGGCGCCCCGGCGCGGCGCTGCCGCCCGCCGCCGTGGCCGAGGTCGAGTGCATGCTGGCCCGGCAGGAGGCGAAGCTGGCGGCGCTGGTCGCGCCCGCCTGAGGAGTCTGGCGGAAGAGCCTGCCTCGAGACCCTCTTCGAGACCCTTGGGGGCTCCGCGTCAGCGGAACCCCTTCAGCCTGCGGGCGGGCATCATCAGGTTCGCCGCCAGCCCCACCGCCATCAGCGCGCAGGCGGCGGCGGGCAGCGACCAGAGCGGCAGGGTCGCGGGCTCTCCGGCCAGCCCCGCGTTCAGCGCCGCGAGACCCATCAGCGAGACCCCGAGCGTGCCGCCGATCGAGCGCATGAAGGCCAGAACGCCGATCGCCGCGCCCATCTGGCCGGGCTCTGCGGCGTTCTGCACCGCCAGGGTGAACACCGGGTAGAGCATACCGATCGACAGTCCGAGCCCGAAGGTGCTGGCGATCACCGGCCCCGGCGCTGGCGCCAGCGCCACCAGCGCGGTGAACCCCCCGGCCAGCGCCGTTCCCGCCAGCGCCGCGCGGATCAGCAGCGGCTTGTAGGCGGGGTTGCGGCGCAGCAGCAAGGGCGGCACGTAGGCGCCGATCATGATGCCGCCGACCAGCGCCAGCAGTGCCGCGCCGGCAAGCGCCGGGGAAAAGCCGAAGGCGGCGTGGTAGTAGAGCGGCAGGTAGACCGCGAGGCCGATGTTCACCGCCTGGCAGGTCGAGAGCGACAGCGCCGCGAGCAGGATGGTGCGGTTGCGGAACACGGTGAGCGGGATCAGCGGATCGCCCGCCCGCGCCATGCGCAGGCCGAAGGCGATCCAGCCGATCAGGCCCAGAACGCTCAGCACGGGGCCCCAGCCGGGCAGCAGCTGCGCCCCGGCGATGCCGTCGATCAGCACCAGCGTCGGCACGGTGGCCAGCAGCAGGAAGGCCGCGCCCGGCCAGTCGATGCGGCGGCCGCGGGTGGCGGCGCGCGGGGCGAGGGCGGTCATCACCCCCCAGGCGACGGCGGCGCAGGCGGGCAGGTTGAGCCAGAACACCACCGTGTAACTCAGCCGCTCGGCCACCAGCCCGCCGAGCAGCGGGCCGATCAGCCCGGCGACGGCGTAGATGGTCGAGATATAGGCGCTGTATCCGGCGCGTTTCGACATCGGCACGCGGTCGGCGATGATGATGAAGGGCAGGGCGACCATGCCGCCGGCCCCGAAGCCCTGCACCAGCCGCGCCAGCACCAGCAGCGGCAGGCTGGGGGCGAGTGCGCAGAGCACCGATCCGGCAAGGAAGAGCCCGTTGGCGATGAGCAGCGCCTGCCGCCGTCCGCGCAGGTCGGCGATGGCACCGTAGAGCGGCGCGGCCACGGTGGCGGCGACGAGGTAGCCGGTGGCGATCCAGCCGAGCAGCGCGCCGCCGCCGAGGCGATCCAGGATATCCGGCAGCACCGGGCCGACGATGGTCTGCTCGAGCGCCGCGACGAAGAGCGCCAGCAGCGCCGCCGACAGCAGCCGCGGCGTGCCGGGGGCGAGGAAGCCGAGGCGACCCGGCGCGGAGGTCGGCTCGATTGGTTGGGAAGTGGTGTCTGTCATGGGGTCAGTGCCGGATCCCGAGGATGAAATCGACGATGGCGTTGCGCACGTGGTCGAGGTGCGTGCCCATCAGGCGCCGGGTCAGCTCGGGATCGCTGCCGGCGGCGGCGCGGATGAGCGCGAGGTGCTCCTCGGTGCCGGGGCGGCGGCGGTGCGAGATGCGGTTGGTGTTGAAGATGTGGGTGCGGCGGCGCAGGTCGAGGATGGTGCGGGTCAGCATGGGGTTGCCCGCGGCCTCGGCGATGGTGTGGTGCACCAGGTCGTCCACCGCCCAGTGCTGCGCCGCGCTCACCGTTTCGAGATGCAGCATCTCGTCGACCTCGGCCAGTTTCTCGGGGCTGATCCGGCCGGTGGCGCGGGCGGCGGCTTCCATCTCTAGGATGCGGCGCAGGTCGAGCAGCCGTACGTAGCTCTCGATGCTGATGTCGTTGACCACCAGCTTGCGGCCCGGCCCGCGCAGGATCAGCGCCTCGGCCTCGAGCCGGAACAGCGCCTCGCGCACCGGGGTGCGCGAGATGTCCATCATCTGCGCCAGCCGCCGCTCCTGCAGCGCTTCGCCGGGCACCAGTTGCCCGGCCAGGAGCATCTCGAGGATGCGGGTGTAGGCCTGGTCGGAGAGGCTCTGCTCTCCCGGTGCCAGTTGCGGCGGAATCGCCGGGAGGCTGCTGTCGTCCATTCCGTCCATGCGTGAGTCCCCGTGTTCGATGCGAGATGAGGGCGCAGGCGGCGGCATTGCATCCCAATGGTCGACCAATGTGATACCTTATTGGGCACAGGCTGTGAAGCGGCTAGAAACATATGTCGCAGGGCGTCCTGTGCAATTGACCAAATTTGTGTCCCGTTGGTATGCCACCTGCGTACCAATCACGCCAGACCTGAAAGGGAGACCCCAGATGGCCATCGCACCTTGGCGCGCGACCTGCATCCAGATGGAGAGCCGCATCGCCAGCAATGCACCTTCGAAAGAGGCGGCATGGGAGATCATCAACGGCAATATCGCCAATGCGCTGAGCAAGATCCGCGCCGCCTGCGAGGGGCCGACGCCGCCGAAGCTGGTGGTGCTTCCCGAGTTCGTCTTCACCGGGCCGCAGCGTGCCACCGCCGTGGCGGACTGGATCGAGCGCGCCTGCACCACCATCCCCGGGGCGATCACCGAGACCCTGGCGGACCTCTGCCGCGAGTTCGGCATCTACATCGCGGGCAACCATTTCGAGGTCGATCCGAAATGGCCCGACCGCTATTTCAACTCGTCCTTCCTGCTCGATCCGAAGGGCGAGGTGATCCTGCGCTACCGCCGCATCAACACCGGCAGCTGGACCTCGCCGCATGACATCCTCGACGAGTACCGCGCGGCCTATGGCGAGGAGGGCATCTTCCCGGTGGCCGACACCGAGCTCGGCCGTCTGGCGATCTACCCCTGCGGCGAGGTGAACGTGCCCGAGATCACCCGCGTGTTCATGCTGCGCGGCGCCGAGGTGATCCTGCACCCGAACAACGAGCCGCTGACGCCGATCGCCGACATGGCCAAGCAGTGCCGCGCCTTCGAGAACATGACCTATCTCGTCTCGAGCAATATCGCCGGGGTGGCGGGCTTCTCGGACACGGCGACCGGCGGGCATTCGATGATCGTCGACTTCCGCGGCAACCGCATCGCCTATGAGGACAGCGCCGAGGAGAGCATCGAATGCTCGGCGATGATCGACATCGAGGCGCTGCAGGCGGCGCGGCACGACCGGGGTATGGGCAACAGCCTGCTGCGCAGCCGCTTCGACATGTACCGCAGCTACTATTCCACCGCCGACTTCTACCCGGCCAACGCGCTGGCGCAGACGCCGGTGGCGCAGAACGAGGATTTCGCGCCGGTCCAGGAGCAAGCCATTGCGCAGCTCGCGCGCTCCGGCGTGCTGCGCGGGGAGTGATGCCGCTGCAGCGAGATGCGCTGTCTGGATGGAAGCCGCCCTTCGGGGCGGCTTCTTCATTTTCGGCGCCTGCCGGGGCAAGCGCCGCCTTTTCGGGCAGCGATCTTCGGTTTTTCGCGAATTCCCGGCCGGTGGCACAAATTTTCTGGATCTGAATCGGTTTAAGGCATTCCGTTGGTATACCGCAAATGTGCCAGCACGTCGCGGCACCCAAAAACCAGCAGGGAACCACCATGACAAAGCAATTCCGCATAGACTTCAGGGCGCTCGCTGTCGGTGCCTTTGCCAGCCTCGCGCTGCCGGGGCTTGCCGCGGCACAGGATCTGCAGGACGTCCGCCTGCGGCTCGCCTGGATCGCCGGGGGCGTGGACGCGCCGATCTTCATGGCCGCCGAGAAGGGCTATTTCGCCGACGCCGGCCTCGACGTGGAGATCGTCGACGGCAATGGCTCCACCGGCACGATCCAGGCGATCGGCAGCGGCGACTTCGACATCGGCATCGCCGGCATGGGCGCGCTGGCGCAGGCCCAGCAGGCCGCGGGCGCCAGCGACATCATCTCGGTCGCCGGGCTGCTGCAGAAGGATCCGACCTCGATCATCTCGCTCGAGGGCTCGGGCATCGCGGAGCCCAAGGACATCGAGGGCAAGCGCATGGGCACCGACGCAGGCAACCTTGAGGACGGCATGATCCGCGCCTTCGCCGAGGCCAATGGCGTCGATTTCGACAAGATCGAGGTGATCATCATCAACGGCGGCGGCGACCGCGTGGCGCTGCTCAAGGGCGATGTCGACTTCATCAATGGCTGGGCCAATCCCGATGGCGACAAGGTTTCCGCCATGCACCCGATCGAGGAGCCGCTGCTCTTTGCCGATTACGGCGTGAACCTGATCGGCTCGTCGGTGATCGTGAAGAAGGACTGGCTGGCCGAGAACGGCGATGCGGTGAAAGGCTTCCTCGCGGCGCTGCAGAAGGGCAAGGCCGATGTCGCCGCTGACCCCGAGGCCGCGCGGGACATCTTCATGGAATACCGCCCGGACGCCGATCCCGATGCGATCCTCCTGGAGATCGAGGTGATGCAGAAATACGAGCACACCGCCGCCTCCGAGGGGCAGCCCTATGGCTGGGTCGCGCCGGAGGACGTGGAGCTGACCATTTCCCTGCTGGAGAAATACTCCGGCATGGAGCCGGGCCTGACGCCGAATGACATCTACTCCGATGCCTACCTGCCGGTGCTGACCCAGTAAGCCGATCGGGCGGGGGCCCGAGCGGCCCCCGCGTCCTTGACTGCCGGGACACCGGCCTGACGTGCCGGCGAATGCCGGCGGAAAGACACAGCTATGGATTTCGAACTCTCGGGCAGGCACGCCCTTGTCACCGGCGCGAGCTCGGGGCTGGGGCTGGCCATCGCGCAGAGCCTGCTGGCCGAGGGGGCCAGCGTCACCCTCGCCGCCCGCTCGGCGGAGAAGCTGCAGGCGGCGGTGGCGGCGCTGCCCGAGGCGCAGCGCGCGCGCTGCGACACGGTCGTGGCGGAATTCGGCGCTCCGGGCGCGGTCGAGGCGATGCTGCAGGCGGCCGTGCGGCAGACAGGCCGGGTGGACATCCTCGTCGCCAATACCGGCGGGCCGCCCCCGGGGCAGCCGAGCGCCATCGACCCCGACGTGATGGCCGCGCAGTACGGCAAGATGATCGATCCGGTGGTGCGGCTGACGCTGGCGCTGGTGCCGGGAATGCGCGACCGCGGCTGGGGCCGGGTGCTCACCGTCACCTCCTCGGGGGTGATCCAGCCGATCCCGCATCTGCCGATGTCGAACACGCTGCGCGCCTCGCTGGTCGGCTTCATGAAGTCGCTCGCCGGGGAGGTCGCCGCCGACGGCGTCACCGTCAACGTGCTCGCGCCGGGGCGCATCGCCACCGCGCGCACCGCCGAGCTGGACGCCGCCAATGCCGCGAAGAGCGGAAAGACCGTCGAGGAGGTCGCGCGCGCCTCGGCCGCCAGCATCCCCGCCGGGCGCTACGGCAGCCCCGCGGAGTTCGGCGCGGTTGCCGCCTTCCTCGCCAGCGGGCCCGCCGCCTACGTGACCGGCAGCACGATCCGCATCGACGGCGGCGCGATCCGCGCGGTCTGAGACAGACACCATCCGGCCCCGCCCGCACGGGGCCGCGCAACCGACAACAACAGGGGGGCCGGGTTCCCGGCCGCAGAGAATGAACGTCATGCCAAGCCACGGGGCCCTGGAAGCCCCCCATGTCAGCATCTCGGGGGTGACCAAGGTCTTCTCCGGGCGAAAGGGCGAGGTCGAGGCGCTGCGCACCGTCGATCTCGACATCCGTCGCGGCGAGTTCGTCTCGGTCGTGGGTCCTTCGGGCTGCGGGAAGTCGACGCTGCTGATGCTGCTCTCGGGTCTGCTGGGCCGCAGCGCCGGCGAAATCACCATCGACGGCGCAAGCATCGCCGGGCCGAACTCGGACCTCGGGATCGTCTTCCAGCAGGACGTGCTGCTGGAGTGGCGCTCGGCGCTCGACAACGTGCTGCTGCAGGCCGAGATCCGCAAGAGCGACATGGGCGAGGCGCGCACCCGTGCCCGCGAGCTGCTGCGCATGGTCTCGCTGCAGGACTTCGAGGATGCCTACCCGCGCGAGCTGTCGGGCGGCATGCGCCAGAGGGTGTCGATCTGCCGCTCGCTGCTGCACCAGCCGCCGCTGCTGCTGATGGACGAGCCCTTCGGCGCGCTCGACGCGATGACCCGCGACCAGCTGCAGATCGACCTGCTGAAGCTCTGCGCGGCGCGCGACATGACGGTGTTCTTCATAACCCACTCGATCTCGGAGGCGATCTTCCTGTCGGACCGGGTGGTGGTGATGACGCCGCGCCCCGGGCGCATCGAGCGGGTGATGGACATCGACCTGCCGCGTCCCCGCCGCCTCGCCCTGCGCGAGGATCCGAAGTTCATCGGCTACGTCCACGAGCTGACCGAGATCTTCAAGTCCCTCGGCGTCTTCAAGGAGGAATGATCCCATGGCCTCGGTTCCCGACACCACCTACATCGCCCGCCGCAACCCGCTGAAGACCCTCGGCGAGCGCATTCCGCCGGCGGTCTGGACGCTGATCGCGCTGCTGCTCTTCTGGGAGGTGATGGTGCGCTTGCGCGAAATCCCGCAGTACATCCTGCCCGCGCCCTCGGTGATCTTCGCCGAGATCGTCAGCTACTGGCACCGGCTCTGGCCGAACGCGCTGGTGACGCTGGGCGAGATCCTCTTCGGGTTCGCCTGCGCGGTCTGCATCGCCGTGCCGCTGGCGGTCTCGGTGGTCTACTCGCAGTTCATGGCGCGGGCGGTCTTCCCGATCATCGTGATGAGCCAGACCATCCCCAAGGTCGCCATCGCGCCGCTGCTGCTGACCTGGTTCGGCTACGGGGTGACTCCGAAGATCGTCATTGTCATCATGCTGAGCTTCTTCCCGATCGTGATCAACACGGTGATGGGGCTGCGCGCGACCACGCCCGAGATGCTGTACCTCGCACGCTCGATGGGGGCGAACGGCTGGCAGATCTTCTGGAAGTTCCGCCTGCCCAAGGCACTGCCCTTCATCTTCGGCGGGCTCAAGCTGGCCACGGCGCTGTCGGTGATCGGGGCGATCGTCGCCGAGTTCATCGGCGCCGACAAGGGGCTGGGCTACCTGATCCTCATCGCCGGGGCCAACTTCGACATCGCGCGGCAGTTCGCCTCGATCATCCTGATCTCGCTGATGGGCATGAGCTTCTTCGGGCTGCTGACCTGGCTCGAGCGGGTGGCGATCCCCTGGCGCGAGAGCGTGGAGCTTTCGGGCAAGGGCTGAGGGGCACCCCAGAACACACGACCGGACACCGTCCCCGCCGCGCAGGCGGGGGCGGTTCTTCTTGTGGGGCAGGGGGGCGTGGAGCCCGGCTCAGAGCAGCCCGAGCCGGAAGGCGATCGCGATGGCCTCGGGGATGGTGCGGGCGCCGAGCTTGCGCCGCAGCGAGGCGCCGTGCAAATCCACCGTGGGCAGCGCCAGCCCCAGAGCGTGGGCGAGCTGGTCGCGCCGGTAGCCCTGCGCCAGCCCGTCCAGCACGTCGCGCTCGCGCGGGGTCAGCGTCACGCTGTCTTCGGGCGAGGCGATGCAGTCCCGCAGTCCCGACGGCTCTTCGGTGGTGACGATCACCAGCACCCGCCGTCCGCCTTCGTGGCGCGGCAGGAGGTTCAGCTTCAGCGCCGGCAGCAGACGCCCGTCCACCGCCCGCAGCCCCGGCAGATCGACGGCGCCGGCCGCGCTGGCCTGCCGGTCGGTGGCCGCGGCGACCTGCCGTTGAAGCTGCTGCGCGCCCGGCCCGGCAATGGCGAGGGTCCGGTCGTATTTCACGATCAGCCGCGGGTGCAGCGACAGCAGGGTCTCTGCCAGCCCGTTGATGCGGATCAGCCTGCCTTCGTGGTCGAGCTCGAAGGTCGGCACCTCGTCGCGCAGGCTGCGGTCCGGGGCGGCGATCTCGCGGATGCCGGTGCGGAGCAATTCGCGCCGGATCGCGTGCAGGCGCCCCAGATCGGAGGCGTGGCGATTGACGTAGCGCATTTCCGTATCGCTGAAATCACCTGCGGTCCTGCCCTTGTGAAAGGCGGTGGCGACCACGCCGTCGCGGGTTTTCTGCAGCATCCCGGCGCACCAGAAACGGTCGAGCCGGTTCTTGACGATGTAGTCGTTGTACATCGCGCTTTTCTGGAAGTCGTCGGGGCTCACGTAGCGGGTCAGGCGGAAGGCGCCCTTGCCGATCTTGTCCTCGGTGACCTGGGCCATCCAGGGATCGTCGTCGAGAAAGTCGTCGTAGTCCGAATGCGCCTCTGGCTGGGTCCCGGCGGTGATTTCCTGGATGTCGCCTGGGTGCAGCCAGAAGAACATCGCCGAGGGCACATCCATCTCGCGCGCCAATTTGCCCGGAAGTGCCTCGAAGAGCGATTGGTCCAACGCCGCGTCGTAAATATCATGATGGGAGAGAGTGGGATTCATATATCACACCAAACACCAAAAGAGCATTTTTTGAATTGCGCGAGGCCTCTTCAATTCACCTTAAGGTTTATTTCGCTTTGCCTCGAATACCTTGCGTGACGGGTAATTTCGCCGGTCCTGTGATGGCGGCGGCCCCGTCGATCGCGGCAACCTATTACTTCCTATAGGTAGACTGACCCGCCTGATGCTCCAAGCTTTTTATGCGCGCTCCAAAGGGCGTGGGGGAATACGAGAATCGGGGGTTCAGATGTCGCAGGTCCGGAAATTGGAAACCAGCTTCGATACGCGCGAGGTCGCGAGCCTTCTGCATGCGCTCCGGCAATACGAGAACTACTGGTCGGCGCTCGTGCTGAGCGCCGATCACGTCGACGGGCAGGGCGTGCGCCAGGAACTGGTGACCGCCTGGCGCGAGGCGCGCACGCTCAGACGCCGGATCGAGCAGGAGGCCGAACAGCACCAGCTTGCCGAGGCGGGCGACGGGCCGGCCTCCATGGACGTTTACTGATCACAGCTGCGCAACGTGAAAAAGGCCCCCGCGGATCGCGCCGCGGGGGCTTGCGCCAGCCAGGCGCCGGTCGGGGTCTCCTCGGGGAACAAAGCTCAGAGGTCGAGCACCAGCCGGTCGCTCTTGGCCAGCGAACAGCAGATCATCATCACCTTGCCGCTGTCGCGCTCGCGCTCCGACAACAGGTTGTCGCGGTGGTCGGGGGTGCCCTCGATCACCCGCGTCTCGCAGGTGCCGCAGACGCCGGAGCGGCAGGAATAGGAGACGCGGACGCCGGCCTCCTGCAGGGTCTCGATGATCGTCGCGCCGGGCGGCACGGTGAATTCGCGGCCCGAGCGTTTCAGCACAACGGTGAAGCCGGTCTCGGCGCCTGCGACCTCGCCGCCGTGGAAGCGCTCCAGGTGGACCTGCTCGGGCGGGCGCCCGGCGGTGGCGGCCTCGAAGGCGTCGAGCATGGGGGCGGGGCCGCAGCAGTAGAGATGCGCCGCCGCGGGGGCCTCGGCGACACGGGCCGCGAGGTCGAGCACCGCGCCTTCGGCATCGTCGAAATGCAGGTGGATGCGGCGGCCCTCGGGGTCGAGCGCGGCGAGCGCGGGCAGGAAGGCGGCCTCGGCGCGGCCGCGCGCGGCGTAGACAAGCTGCCAGTCGATGCCCTGCGCGGCGAGGTGGCGGACCATCGACAGGATCGGGGTGACGCCGATGCCGCCCGCGAAGAAGATTGCCGGAGCCGGGGTGAGCGGAAAGGTGTTGCGGGGCAGGGAGACCTCGAGCAGATCGCCGACCCGCAGCTCCTCGCAGAGATAGGCCGAGCCGCCGGTGCTGGCCGGGTCGCGGTTGACGCCGATCACCCAGGCGTCGGTCATCTCGGGGCCGTTGGTCAGCGAGTAGCTGCGCATCAGGTCGCCGGGCAGCGCGAGGTCAAGGTGCATGCCCGGTTCCACCGGCGGCAAGGGGCGGCCCGAGGGATCGCGGAGCTCGATCGAGCGGATGCTGCTGGCCTCGAACCGGATCGCCTCGACCCGCAGCGAGAGCGGGGCGGTGGAGGCCACGCCCTGTGGCGCGGCCTCGTCCTTTGCGCTGAAATGCGCCGTCATTCCGCCGCGTCCTTGGGCGGGACGTAGCCTTTCATCTTGGCCATGTGCTCCTCGTAGCCTTCGAGCCAGTCGGTGCCCTTGGGCACCACGATGTCGCCGCCATGGGCCTGGCGGGCGTACTCGGGGTGATCGACGAAGTCCGGCAGCTCCTTGTTGTCGCGCCAGGCGAGCGCGGCGTCGAGCATCACCCGGCGGGTGAGGATGACCATGCGGTCCGAGGCGGCGAGGTGTTCCATGGTGCGGTCGACCACGTGGCCCATGCTCTCCTGGATCGCCTGGTCCTGCAGCGGCACGCCGACGATGCCGGTGTAGCTGTCGCCCGAGCGCTGCCATTCACGGTCGATGCCGTAGTCGTTGCTGGCATCCTTCACCGGGCGCCAGCGGCCCTTCCAGTCGGTGGTGGTGGGCAGGTACTCCAGCGGGCGTGCCAGGCCGACGACCGGGCTGCCGTCCTTGTACTTCAGCTTCTTGTGGCCGCCGCCCGACGCGCGGGAGAGGTCGATGTTGAAGATCATGCAACTGTCGTCGTCGATCGGCACCCAGGCGTTCGCGGTCTTGGCGTTGCCGAGCTCGCCGCCGCCCGGGTAGGTCACCCAGAACGGGAAGAGGTAGGAGGCGTAGCGCTGGTGCTCGTGGCCGTCCATCGCGTCGCGCTGCGCCGAGTACATGGTGCCGAAGGGCATGACCGAAACGTTGATCTTCGGCGCCTTCTCGGTGACCGTGTAGGTCTCGGGGTCGGACATGTCGAGGTTGTCGCCGTCGATGCCGCCCATGTGCAGGAAGCCCAGGTGCGAGGTGTCGATGTCGCCCTCGAGCGCCTGCATGTAGTTGCAGTCGCGGTGGGTGAGCGCGATGTTGCGGTCGTCGCCTTCGCCCATGATCGCCTCGATCTCGGGCAGGGGCGGGGGGGCGTCCTGGCGCTCGCCGAAGTAGGCGAAGACGAGGCCGCCGCTCTCATGGGTCTTGTAGGCATAGGCCGGGGTGCCGGCGGGGTACTTCGACTTGTCCTCGAGGTTGGGCTGGTCGAGGCACTTGCCGTTCACGTCGAACTTCCAGCCGTGGTAGGCGCAGCGGATGCCGCCGTGCTCGTTGCGCCCGAAGAACAGCGAGGCGCAGCGGTGCGGGCAGCGGTGGTCCATGACGCCGACCCGGCCCTCGGTGTCGCGGAAGCCGATCAGCTTCTCTCCGAGGATCATCAGGCGCACCGGGTCGCCGTCGGACACAAGTTCCGACGACAGGCAGACCGGGATCCAGAACTGACGGAAGAACTCCCCCATCAGGGTTCCGCGGCCCACGGCGCACAGGTCGATGTTTTCTTCTGCGGTGATCATTGTCGTCTCCTAGTGTTCGACGGTTGAGGCCGGTTCCTTGGCTCCGGCGGCAAGGGGGGTGAGCACGCCCGCGCGCTCGAGGTTCTCGCGGGCGCGGGCGATGGCCGCGGCGGTCTCGGAGACCTCGGCCATCGGCGCATCGAGGAAGAAATCGGCGGGGTAGAAGCGGGCCTTCTGGTAGAAGGGAACGTACATCTCGTAACGGGCGCGCAGGTGCGGGTTCGACAGGCCGGTGTCGGCGCGGCGGTCGCTGCGCAGCTGCTCGAGGTCGATCAGGGCGCTGACCGCGGTGCTCTCGTCGTCGCTCTCGCGCCAGGCGAGGGTATTGCCCTGGTGATCGAGGATATGCGAGCGCCCGCCGGTGAAGGTGCCGTCCGGCGAGAAGCCGATGGGTCCGGCGACATTGGCCGAGACCAGCGCCACCATGTTCTCGGACACCCGGCAGAGCTTGGCGGCTTCCTGCGCGGCGGAGGCGCGGGAGTTGGTCGGGTGCAGGATGATCTCGGCGCCCTGCATCATCATCACCCGCGCCACCTCGGGCACGTTGATCTCGCCGCAGGCGATGACGCAGAGCCGGCCGAGCGGCGTGTCGACGACCGGGAAGACCTGATCCTCGGGCGTGACCTTCAGATAATCGCTGCGGAAGTCGTGCACCGAGGGGAAGGCCGCGGTGTTCACCCGGCGGTAGCGCAGGATGAACTCGCCGTCGGGGCCGATGATGTAGGAGGTGTTGAAGTAGCGGCCCGGGAACTCGGGCGGCGCCTCGAAGGCGTTGCCGCAGATGTAGATGCCCTCGCGCCGGGCCAGCGCCTGCAGCGGCGCGGTCTCGGCGCCGGGCAGGGTGATGCAGCCGCGGGCGATCCACTCGCGCACCGGCATGCCGAGCGGCGGGCCCATTATGGCGAACTCGGGGGAGACCACGAGGTCGGGTTTCTGCTCCGAGGCGCAGGCCTCTTCGATCAGGCGGACGAGCCGGTCGCGGTTGCGCTCGATCACCGCGCGGGCCGAGGCGAGGTCGGGTGCCTGGCAGGCCCTTTCGCTCGGCATCTGGATGCAGGTCGCTCTCCAGCGGGTCATGGTGGTCCTTTCTTCCGGGCTGCTGGCGTCGCAGTTGTACGCCATTGGTATACCACTAGCATTCAGCAATCACGCGTCGTTGCAACCTTCCTGTCTCGTGGTGGCGAAAATTTTTTTGCCGGGCCCGGAAGAGCGCGCGGAAAAGTGGCAGAGTTGTCGGCAATGGGAACACAGGTGGTCTACCTTCGGCGCGCAATGGGCTTCCGTGACGGCGGCTTGCGGGGTAGAGAGGGGGCAGGCCAAAGATATCAGGCCAAGGAGACCCTGCATGACCACTGCCATCACACAGCGACCGGACTCGGAAGAGGCGGAGGCCAAAGCGAACCTCACCGACCAGATCTACGATCAGCTCGTCGAGATCCTCATCAGCGGCGAGCTGCGTCCGGGCGATGTCATCGTCGAGCGGCGGCTGGCGGCGCGGCTCAATGCCTCGCGCACCCCGGTCCGCGAGGCGCTCGGCCGGCTCGAGGCGGAGCGCCTGGTCTACAAGCAGGCCAACCGCGGCGTCACCGTCAGCCCGTTCAGCACCGAGGCCTTGATGGAAATTCTCAATGTCCGTCAGGTGCTGGAGGCCGAGGCCGCGCGACTCGCGGCCGGGCGTTTGCCGAAGGAGCGCGTTGCCGAGGTCCGCGCCGAGATGGCGGCGCTGGCCGAGCAGGGCGAGCCGACCCTGGCGGACATCTGGCGGGTCGACGACCTGATGCATGGCACCATCGCGGATGCCGCGGGCAACGAGCTTCTGGCGCAGATGATCCGCGATTTGCGCCGCCGGACGCATGTGCTCAACGCCTATCGCAGCCCGCACGACTCGCGCTTCGACCACAAAGAGAACAGCCAGCTCTTCGACGCGGTGGTCGAGGGGCCGCCCGAGGCGGCGCAGAAGGCCATGGCCGATCACATCGCCACGGTGAAGATCGCGATCATCAACCGGCTGACCGGCGTGACCCGCTGAAATCAGGCGGTCCCGGCCGCCCGATCTGCCGAACGAGACGAATGCCCGGTGCTGAAACACCGGGCATTTTTTATGTTTGCCGCGCTCGCCGCACGGTTCTTGCCCGGCACCGCTTGCATGCGTGGCTCTTTATTGGTCTTCCGGTGGCATACCATTTGTACACACTACGACTCGGGAACCACTGCCCATGATTTACGACCTGACAACCCTCGAGCTGCTACCGAACCGGCTGGGCGCCGTGATGCCTGCCCTTGGCGACGTCTACGGGAGCTTCAGCAGCACCGGCACGATGCTCGGCTGCTTCTCGATCGAGTTCGGCCAGCTCAACCGCTTCCACTTCCTCGCGGCCTACGAGAATACCGAGGCGCTGCAGGCGGAGCGCGCACGGGTGATGGAACGCGCCGATCCCTACGGCATCGGCGAGCACCTCGGCGGGGTCTCGCGGGTGGCCTGCAAGCCGCTGTCCTTCGCGCGCCCGATCGTGCACGGCAGCTATGGCCCGTTCTACGAGTTCCGCACCTACACCGTCGCGCCGGGCGGCCTGCCCGAGACCGAGGAAGCCTGGGCCAAGGTGATCCCGCGCCGCGAGGAGATGTCGCCGCTGCTCACCATCATGGGCAGCATCGAGGGGGCGCCGACCAAGATGATCCACATCTGGCCCTACCGGAACCTCGAGGACCGGGTGAAGGCGCGCAAGCAGGCAAGCAGCGAAGGCATCTGGCCGCCCCCCGGCGGCTCGGCGCAGCTGACCTCGCTGCAGTCCGAGCTGGCCGTCGCCACCGCCGTGTCGGACCTGCAATGAGCGCCGGTCTGACAACGCGCCGCGCGCCGGTTCCCGCGGAGTTGATCGCCGCGCTGCCCGCGGCGCCGGCGCCGGTGGGGCTGTTCCGCGGCGCGCGGCGCATGGGCAATGCGGTCTACCTGTCGGGGCTGGCGCCGCTCGACGAGGCCGGCGTTCCGATGACCGGGCAGGTCGGCACCGACATCGACCTGGCCGAGGCCCGCGCCCGCGCGCGCCGCATCGGGCTTGCGCTGCTGGCCAACCTGCAGGCCGAGATCGGAGATCTGAACCGCGTCTCGCATGTGGTGAAGCTCAACGGCTACGTGTTGGCGGCGCCGGGCTTTGCCGAGATCCCGCAGGTGATCGACGGCTGCTCGGATGTCTTCATCGAGGCCTTCGGCGAGGACGGCGTGCACGCGCGCACCTCGATCGGGGCGGCGGCGCTTCCGGGCGGAATCTCGGTCGAAGTCGAGGCCATCGTCGAGCTGCTCGACGAGGCCTGACCAAGGGCGGCGGCGCCCGGCAGAAGTGCCGGACGCCGCCGCTGACACCCGGACCGCCCGATCCGTCGCGGGCAAGGCGGTCCGAGGTCAGGCGCTCATTCGCGCAAGGGCCGCAACCCGCACCATTCGGCGATGAACAGCGCGATGATCCGGGTCGTCCGGGCCATGCTCTCGAGGTCGGTATACTCGCCGGGAGAATGGCTGCCCGCGCCGTGGCCGCCGTAGCACAGCGTCGGAATGCCGTAGTAGAGATCGTACTGGCGGGTGTCCGAGGTGGCGGTCTGGCTGAAGCTTTCGAGCGCGGTGCCCATGACCTCCTCGTGGCTGCGGGCAAGCACCGCCTCGGCCGCGCTGCCCTGCTCGAAGACGTGGCCGTCGGCCTGGAAGCCGATCCAGCTGATCTCGGGGTGGGCGGTTCCGAGGCGGTCCGCGGTGGCCTGCAGACACGCGGCGACCCGTGCCCGGACCTCGGGCAGCGGATGCCCCGGCAGCACCGACAGGCGGCACTCGATCTCGCACCAGGAGGGCACCGAGCCGAGCCAGTCGCCGCCGCGGATCTTGCCGAGGCTGAACTTCACCGGATCGGTGATGTGCCCGAACCACGGGTGATCCTGCGCCTCGCGGTTGATCTCGGCGGTCAGCGCGACGAGGTCCTGCACGTATTCATAGGCCGCGAGATTGGCGTTGGCCGCCGGATCGAAGGCCATGACATGCCCCGGCTTGCCGAGGATCCGGGCGCGGACCCAGACCGAGCCCAGCTCGGCGCGCAGAAGCTGGTGATCGAGGCTCTCGGGAATGAAGGCGGCGTCGGCGCGGTAACCCCGCTCCAGCGTGGCGAGTGCGCCGTTGCCGGTGCATTCCTCCTCGCTGACGGTCTCGACGTAGACCGGCGCGTCGGGCGCGTATCCGAGCGCCGCCAGCGCGTCGAGCGCGTGGACCATGGCGGCGACACCGACCTTCATGTCGTTGACGCCGCGGCCGTACATCCTGCCGTCCTTCACCACCGGGGTGAAGGGGTCGCGCTCCCAGAGCTCGGGGGCGCCGGTCGGCACCACGTCGATATGGCCCTGGAGGATCAGGCTGCGGCCGCCGCCCTGCGGGCTGCCGGTCGTCGCGACGACCTGGATCGCCTTGTCGTAATCGGCGTCGACCACGGGCGAGGCGCCCGGCTTGCCGGCGATCTCGACCTCGGAGATGGCAAAGCTGTCGACCTCCCAGCCGCGCGCGGCGAATTCCGCCGCGAGCCAGGCCTGGCAGGGGCCCTCGTTGCCGCGCGTGCTGTCGAAGCTGGCGAGGCGCGCGAGCCAGGCGGTCTGCGCACTGGCCTGCGTGGCGATCTGGCGTTCGAGCTGCGCCGAGAGGCTGGCCGTGTCCGGGGCGCTCATGCGCCTGCCTCTGCGGACGTGGGCACCAGATCGCCGGGCAGCAGCGCGTCGGGCAGGTTCTGGTAGCTGACCGGGCGCAGGAAGCGGCGGATCGACAGCGTGCCGACCGAGGTGGCGCCGAAGTTGGTGGAAGCGGGGTAAGGTCCGCCGTGCACCATCGCGTCGCAGACCTCGACGCCGGTCGGGAAGCCGTTGACCAGCACCCGGCCCGCCTTGCGCTCGAGCACCGGCATCAGCCGCTGCGCGAGGGGCGT
>NZ_JAIVKX010000021.1 GCF_020524285.1 Alloyangia pacifica | reverse complement strand
CCCATTAGAAAACAGATGGTTATCTAATGGAGAGAGTCTGCCATGGGAGCGGTTTACGCGCAACTGAGCGTCAAGGAACGTGTCCAGATCGAACGCTGGAAGCTGGCAAAGGTCCCTGTCCGGGAGGTGGCCCGCGTGCTGCGGCGCTCGAAAGCCACCATTTACCGCGAAATCAAGCGGAACTGGTTCAGCGATGAGTGCCTGCCGGGCTATGATGGCTACTATGGCGCCGCTGCGCATCGGCAGGCCATCGATCGGCGCGCCCGCCAGCGCAAGCTGATCCGGCATCCGCAGCTTCGAAATCAGGTCGTTGAGCGCATCAAGAACGGCTGGACCCCCGAGCAGATCGGCAACCGGTTGATCCACGAAGGTGCGACGCTCCGGGTCTGCCAGGAGACGATCTACCGGTATATCTACTCGAAGGAAGGCATGGCGCAGGAGCTCTGGTGGTACCTGCCCGAGCACCGCAGGGCTCGCCTCCACGCCGAGCCCGCAAGCGCCGCGCGCCAAAATTCGACCGTGATGTCAGTATCCTGTTCCGCCCGGACGACGTCGCGCACCGCAGGGAATTCGGCCATTGGGAGGGAGATTTGATGCTGTTCAAACAATCGCTTGGCCAGACCAACGTCACCTCTCTTGTCGAACGCGTCAGCCGCTTCACCGTGCTGCTGAAGAACGCGAACAGGCGCACGAAACCGGTCATGACCAAGATCGTGAAGGCGGTGCGGGATCTGCCCGTGACGGGTCGCAGGTCCATCACCTTCGACCGCGGCACGGAATTCGTGTCATGGCCGCACCTGCAGGCTCAGCTCGGTACCCAGACGTGGTTCTGCGACCCCTCCTCGCCCTGGCAGAAAGGCACAGTCGAGAACACCAACCGCCGGCTCCGCCGCTGGCTTCCAAGGCAGCGTGACGTCGCTGCCATGACAGAGCTCGAACTGAAGCAACTCTGCGACCAACTCAACAACACGCCCCGCAAATGCCTCGGCTGGAGGACCCCGGCCGAGGTCTTCCGCGAAAAGATGATGGAGGAAATCGGCCGGCGCCCCTACCGTCGCAGGTAATGGGAGTCGCGCTTCAAGTAGCGCACACAAAAGGTTAACTTCCGAAACCATACGGATGCCGAGAACGGAATGATCGCCGGTTCTGTAGTTTTCGAGACGAAATTGTACAGATCGATTCTCATTGGGAGGCTCGTGGAGGGCCGACATTATGGGGAATAGTAGTTCCAGTTCTGACGGGTCCGGCGGTAGTGCTGATCTTCCCAAAGCGACGCGTCCGGTTGCCCCGTCGCCTCCGATCCGTTCCAGAAGATCTTCAAAACGGCCCCGTGACGACGTGACTCAAGGACGATAAGCTCTTCGCGAAAATCGCCCGCCACGTCGGCGGCGTACGTCCGTGCCGCTTCGGCCGGCCAAACGCGAACGAAGCGTCCGTTCCGGGGGTCGACGAGCGCAATTTTACCATCAACATGACGCTCGGTCACAAAGAGGAGTTGTCGGCCATCCCCGTCCCAGTGAACCGGCCTTGCTATGTCGATGCCGTATTCTCCTCGGTTAGCGCTGCGACCGCCCCGGAAGTCGACGCGAATCCAGTCTGAAATCTGCTCAATGATGCCGACGTCGGGATCGGCCCAGCAATCGCCGACATGGCACCATCCTGAAGGAGCACTGCGGCGGACCGACCAGGCGCTAATGACCTCCCCCTCACGATTCATCAACCAGGGATGATTACCGCAGGACGACCGTGCGAAGACTTCTTGCCCGGGATGCTCGGTGTCGAAGTCGCCCACCGCGAGCTTGTCGGCATCTTCGTTGTAGCGGCATTCGCCGATAGCCCTTACGCCGCCCGGCTCGTGATGGGTCGCCCAACCCAAGCCCGACAAACTCATTACGATCGTCTCTTCGTTGCCGTGCTGCTCGGCGAGCGCGATTTCGAGCCCGGGCTCGGGCAGAATATCCCCTACAGCGAGGCTGTCGAAGGCGTCCATCCGCGCACCCTCGCGCGCGGCGGATTGTATCGGCGTACCGTTTCGGTCCAGAACGACGGGCCCCAGGACTTCGTCGCGGCCATCGCCGTCGAGGTCTACCGTCCGGGCCATGCTATGTTCGACACCCCACCAATCCGTGACATGCCAGAGTGTCTGGCCATTCTCCAGATTGATCCCGCGAAGCTCGCGCTGGCTGTATTGAAGAACAGCATCACGCTCGCCTTCTCCTCGAAAGTCAGCGATGGCAAGTGCAAGGGCGCCGGGGAAGCGGAAGCTCCGCTCGACCTCGCCGTTCCCCGCCCCCCGTACGATCAACGTGCCATCTGAAAGCAAGTAAGCCACCTCATCCCGACCGTCGCCGTCAACATCGCCAGCGATCGCGCCTGGCGCGTGGAGCCCCGGGTACCCGGTTCCGCGGCCCGCGCGGTTCAGGGAGATTTCGTCGCGGACGTGCCAGAGCTTCACTCCCACGCCAGAATAGGCCGCGACATGCCCCGGGGATGTGACGACGAAATCCATCCGTCCGTCCCCGGTGAGGTCGTGCGCGAAGAGTGCCCCCAGACCATTTGGATCAACCGGAACGTCAAGTTCAAAGATCATCGGATTCGCAGGATACAAACCTGCGGGCACGCCCGGAGTATTGTCCTCTCTAAATGGAGCCTCTGCCATCACAGGTGCGCCCCGGGCTTCGACGAGCAGAACGCTTGCTGCGATGACTATGCTTCGAAGCATTTTCGAGAACGGCGGGCCATGCCTTTTGACCCGGGTTTTCGCTCCAAAGGAGCAATCTGGCGTGGCCATCTGGGCACCTCCTCGAAGAACGACGCTTGTCGTTGCCGGCCCAGCAACGATAGTCCCATCCCATTGAGATCTTCCATACTGTTATACTGTCGCACAGGTGAACAAGCTGGAAAATACTTCAGTTGAAATAGACTTCTGCAATGCTGCCGGCCACGCTGGTCACGGTAAATAGTCGGGCTGCCCGTGTTTCGTATCATTGGTGGGCGGACCGAAGTTGTGGTGTGGGTTTTACCAGAAGTGAATGCTTGACCAGCAAAAGCGAATGACCGCGTTGTCAGGTACAGCAGCGCAAAGCCGAAATACACTTCAGAAGAGCGTTGCCAAAACTTCCCGAATCTGTAACATTTTTATGACATTTATTAAGGTCTTTTTGATATCATGAAGTGAAAGGCATATTTTGCTTTGTCATCCTATCAATCTTTATCAGGCCGGATATCGGCAGGATACGTGGCAATTTCAGGCCTTTGTGCGCTACTTGCTGCCGCGACCTATTTTCTTGAACTTCAAGCCTCGACTGCCGGACGGCAGACGTTTCCGAGGGTCGTTCAGCAGTTCCATCTCGGGCATGAAAATAATCTGGCGGCTTGGTTTTCTGGCGCCCTGCTAGCGCTCATCGCGCTACACGCTCTGGATGGGCACACTCTTTATCGGTCGGACCGGCCAAAGTTAGCGCGGGCCTGGGTCCAGATCGGAGCCGTCCTGTTGTTCCTCAGCGCGGATGAGATCGGCTCTATTCATGAGCGTCTCGCGGGTGTCGGAGAGGCGATAGGGATCGGGTCTTGGGGTCTGCTGCTTCCTCTCGGCGGAATCATCTTCGTAGTATTAATTTCGGCCATGGCGCTCCTGTGGCGAGAAGGCCCTACGCATAGAAAGAAAGTTGGGGGCTTGTTGGTTGGTTTTGCGCTGTTGGGTTCTGTCGCAGTGCAGGAATTTCTGGAGCATACAGTCACCTGGGACAGTGCTCAGGCCCTCGCAGCCCGAATCACGATCGAGGAAGGGACCGAACTGTTTGGCATGCTGATCTTGTTGGGCACCACTGTTACGAACTCGATCGAACTGCGGAAGGTATACGACCGAGGCGACCCTGTCTTCGCAGTACTTTTGGAGCGACGCCTGTCCGTTTTCGTCGCGTTGATTGTGCTGGCACCGGTGGTGACCATGCTGGCGCTCGCACTAGAAGATCACCATCGTGGCTGCCTTGCAGACTGGCTTGCCGCTATAGCGTTTCTATTTGTGGCCGCGATAGTCGTAGGCGCCTGGCTGCAGAACATGGTGGGACATGGCGGATTGGTTCAGGCAGTCTTGTTGCTCGTGCTCTCGTATACATGTGTTTCAGTGGCGCCTATCGGAGTCCTGGAAACTGCGATAATCACAACGACCCGACGAGGGGTGCTGATAGTCGTGCTCAGCGTTGCAGTTCTCATGATCAATCACCGGTCGGGGAGCGGGAAAGGGACGCTGCTGAGAACGGCCCTCATCGCCGGAGTCTGCTTGGCTCTTTTGATGCATTCTGAAAGCCTAGGTTTCGCATTATTTTTGACGATCTTACTTGGCGCAGTCATCTACCACGAAATTTCATTCTCCTGGTCAACGAGGCTGGTTCTCAAGAGAGAGGATCACTTATTAGAGAATAGTGGCTGAAACTCAAGCTGGGTCGCAGCTATATGCGGCGGTCAAAACATCGCAGCGCGAGGTGGAACTGGAGTTGGAGCTGGAATCATATGGCAAATATTGGTTCGCAACGCAAACTGCAGCTGATAATCACCACCCTCGCGCTGGTCCTGTGTCTCGCAGTGGCTGCGATTCCGTTTCTAGTCATCATGAACGAACCCGCCGCCTGCAAAATCGGCGCGTCTAAGCCGTTTTGTCTGGGCAACGATTAAAGCGATTTCGCCTACCTTGTTCATCGAACCGATCCAGGGCTCTCAGAGAGACTCAATTTCGCAAATCCACAGATGACGGAGGTTCCCCTTTTCCCTGACAGAGAACTGCTGAAGTTTTCGAATCGCTGCTTTCACGCTAGGTCGTGTTGACAAAAGGGATTCCCCTCGGGCGTAGGGCATGATTCAAGCTGGCATCTGCGATGGAGGCCAGCTTGGCACGAGACCTTATGTCGGACGAGGAATGGGCGTTCTTTGAGCGCTTCATCCTCGCCGTCCGCGCCCCGAACGGACGCAAAGCCACCAAGCACCGCCTCGTCCTTGATGGGATTTTCTGGATTACCCGAACCGGGGCGCCTTGGCGGGACCTACCTGGCGAGTTCGGCAAAAGGTCAAGCGTTTACCGACAGTTCCGGCGCTGGACACTGGCGGGCCTCTGGGAGGACATCATGGATGCCCTGAACCAGAGCGGAGCCGTGCCAAGCGCCCTGCAGATGATCGACAGCACCGTGATCCGCGCCCACCATCAGGCAGCCGGCGCTAAAGGGGGACTCCACGACAGGGTTTCGGCCGTTCTCGAGGTGGCTTTACGACCAAGATCCACCTTCTCGTCAACGCACATGGGCTTCCCATGAGGATAGAGATCACGCCTGGCCAGACGTCGGACTATCTCGGCTTCGATCAGGTGATGGCGGATAATCTGCCCCGCCCGAGCGTGCTGCTCGCGGATCGCGGCTACGATGCAGACAAGATCAGGGAGGGCATGGAGGCGCGCAACGTCCTGCCCGTGATACCGATGCGCAAGTCCCGCAAGAAGCGGATTGGTGTTGATCGCTCGCTGTATCGCTTGCGTAATCTGGTCGAACGCTGCTTCAGCAAGCTCAAGAACGCCAGGCGTGTCGCGACACGCTACGACAAAACGCCGGAAAGCTTCCTCGGCTTCATTGACATCACGTCGATCCGCCTTTTGTCAACATGACCTAAATGGAAATGACTTCGTATCAATACCTCCAATCTTGAAATATGCCCTCAATGCTCTCGCTAAAGCTGATCTGAACATTATCCTTCAATTGGTTTGCACCTCACCTCATTGATATGAAATCTTCCATACTTGCACAGATTCTGCGCAAGACGGCACCGAAAATATGCCATCAGGAATTTTCTAAAATTTCCACTTTCCAAGCGGATGCATATCCGATATCAAGCTCGAGATAGACACTATTCATTTTGATTTATATTTCTATTAAGTTTAGCAATGCCCGCGACGGGCTACTGTTCCGGAAAATGATTCGGAGAAGTCCAATTTTCGGCATAACCCAAATTGAAGATTACGCACAACTGGATTTAAAGTGCGTGGATCGCCGATTATGTGATCGCATATCTTGGGAAGATCTTACGCGCCTTCTCCGGCGACGAGGCGTTCAGACATTCCCTCTTCAGGGCCAAGGTCCGGAGCACAAGATATACAGAATAAGGCCGCAAAAAAATGGCGCGGCTGGCGCTGAGAGTGACATTTTCTTTTCCTTCCAAATTTGCGCACTCTGCACCGGCACCACGAACGAGATAGATTTTGAGGCATGGGGCGATGAGGGAGTGTTTACGGCTCCGGAGAGGTATCGCGAGACGAGGTCTTCGCGGCTGATCGCGAGCCGGCAAAGAGGGCACAGTGATACACAAGCTGAGCACCTGCCGTAAATATCTGACTTGGAATGGGAAGTTTGGATAGTGAGCTCCCGCAGGCCACGGAGAGACAGGCGAGAGGAACCGGAGCGCATGCTGGCGTGCGAGACCGCGCTTGCCAAGCGCCAAGCGCGCGGAAGCGCGTCTAGCCATATGCGCGTCGCATGAAAGCGACACCATGGGTAGAGGTCCAGAAATCCATTACGCAGAGATGAAACCGTCGCAAGGGAAACAGGAATCTTGCAATACCGACCAGAAATTGATGGCCTCCGCGCAGTTGCGGTGCTACCAGTCGTTTTTTTCCATGCTGGCTGGATTGGTTGGGACGGCGGCTTCATCGGCGTCGATATTTTCTTTGTCATCTCTGGATATTTGATCACGGCGCTCCTCATCGAAGACTTGGTCCGGGACGGGTTCTCCATCGCACGGTTTTACGAGCGTCGCGCGCGTCGCATCTTGCCCGCATTCCTTCTCATGGCCATGACCAGCCTCTTCCTAGCATGGCTGATAATGACACCCCCACAATTCACTGCCTTGTGCCAGTCGCTTTTCTATGCCGTACTATCGGTCTCCAATGTGCATTTCTGGAGCATCAGCGGGTACTTCTCGGACGCCGCCGAATTAAACCCCCTCCTGCACACCTGGAGCCTTTCGGTCGAAGAGCAGTTCTACCTCATTTTCCCGTTCGGCCTTGCCCTCATATGGCGTTTCGGGCGGCGCGCTGTGGCGGGGGTTGTTCTTTCGGCCGCCCTCGTGAGCCTTACCCTCGCAGAGGTGTTCGTGGGCACCAAACCCGCCGCCAGCTTCTTTCTCCTTCCGACGCGGGTCTTCGAACTCATGGCCGGTGCCGGGGCGGCGCTGTTGCTTGCGAGCGGCCAGCCTCGGCGAAACGGGTTTCTCTCCTTGATTGGGATCGGCGCCGTGAGCCTCTCGTTCGTGCTCTTCGACGAGACGACGCACTGGCCCTCCCTAGCGACGCTGTTGCCGGTTGGTGGCACAGTCTGCGTGATCCTCTTTACAACCGACGCAGACTTTGTGGGAAAGGCGCTCACATTCCGGCCAGTGCTCCTCGTAGGTTTGCTGAGCTATTCGTTCTACCTCTGGCACCAACCGCTCTTCGCGTTCGCGCGGATCGCCAAATCCGCTCCACTCTCGACAGGCGAGGATATTGGCTTGGTGGTACTCGCCTTACTTCTCGCATGGGCATCATGGAAATGGGTGGAAACTCCAATCCGCCGACCGGCAGGGTTAGCGACGCCCGCGCGCAGGCGTAAAACATTGGGGGGGGCTGCAGGCATTATTGCGGCCTTCGCCGCTATTGCGTTCACTGCGGCGAACCGCGTACCAACGCTGCTCGAGTTGGAGAACCCAGATATCGCTGCGATCGCGCCCCCGCGGATCGCGCTGGCCGACAAGACCGTCCGCGGCTGCGCCGGCTTTCCCATACTTGAGGGCGAATTGAAGTGCACCCGCCACGGAACCGGCCTGGCGTCGATCGTCGTGTGGGGAGATTCACACGCCCTTGCACTGCGCCGCGGCATCACGGCACCGGAAGAGTATTCCGTCATGGTGATTTCCCACCCGGGATGTCCGCCAGCCCTATCGGTGCACCTTCAGGCCGCAGACTACGAGGACCACATCTGCAATGAACCCGGACAGATCGAAAAGATTGCCCGATTCGTCCGTGACTTAGAGCCTGAGATTGTCCTGCTGACATCCCGGTGGACCCTGTACTTGAATGGCTGGCATAGATTGGGTGTCAAGCTCACCCCCCCTTACTACCTGACCTCTGCGAATGCCGAAGAAGTTCCAAGCCTCGCCACCTCACGCTCCGCGCTCACGCGCGGCATGATGGAGACCCTGGCCAACTTGGGGAGCGGCCCACGGGTCGTGGTGATGTCGCAGACGCCCGACCTCAACGTTTTTTCTGCTCGCTCCCGATTTTCTAGCCGCGTCGTGGACGCTACCGACATCAACGAGTGGCACAGGGCGGAGGACAAGTTTCTGGCCGTCTTGAGCTCTGTTGCGCAGGTCGAGATCATTTCAGGCCGGAGCTTGTTCTGCATCCCAAAGACCTGTGAATTGACGCAGCGAGACACGCGGTTCTTCACCGATGACAACCACCTCTCAATGGCAGGCGCCGAATGGGCATGGGGACAGATCGTCGACGCGCTGCAACGCCCTACGATCCCATGCGACCTTCGCGCGCATTACCAAACGGAATGCACCGAGAACCCCGATCTCAAAGCTGTGACTTGTTGCGGAGTTGCGCATTGACATCATGAGTTTCGGCGGGATTCCCAAGTCGCTGGTCGGCACTTGCCTGATCATGGGACCCAGATGAAGTTGCCGTCGAGACTGCCGCGTCTGATGGGCTTTTCGTTTACCCCGTGAGATCGTCGCCTGTGCGGCCTGCGCATGCATTCTTTTCGCTCGGAGCATCGCCGATGTCGAAGACCTTCTGGCTAGGGACCGTGCTGTCCGTCTGGCCGGTGGATGCCGAGGTACCTGCACCGGAGAATAGAATGCCAATACTGTGCTTCCCGAAACCGCAGGGCGCTTATGGCGGTTTCTGGAGCTGTGGATTGATGCACTGCGATCGCGCTACCCAGCCTCGGATTTTGCGGCCGTATGTTCTGAAGGTATCATGACCTGTAGAAGCAATGGGGTACCTCCGATGCCTGACGGCACCGACCATGCCGCAATCCTCGAGCGCATCCGCATCGTCACCGAGGCGACGCGGACGAGCTGGTTCACCTATCTTGCCACGCTCGCCTTCGTCGCCGTGACGCTCCTCGACGTCGAAGACGTGGACTTCTTCGCCGTCGACCGCGGCACCGACCTGCCACTGATCGGGGTCTCGGTTCCGGTGGTGTTCCTCTTCCTCTTCGGCGGCCTCATCGTGCTGCTGGTCTTCGCCTACCTCCACGTCTCGCTCGCCCAGCTCTGGCAGGCCCTGGGCCGCGCCCCGCCACGCATCGGGACCGAACCGCTTGGGGCGAAGGTCCACCCTTGGCTCATCTCCGAGTTTGCCCTCCAGGTCCGCCGCCGCCTCTCGCCCTCCGAGCCATCATGCGTCGAGCAAGGCGCCCTCGGCACGCTCGGTGTCCTCGCCTCGGCCGTCGTCCTTTACGGTGCCGCCCCCGCCGTCCTCGCAGGCCTCTGGTACCGCTCGCAACCGGCACACCACTGGGGGCTCACCGTCCTTCTTGCCCTGATGCTCGCCCTCTCCCTCTGGACCGCCTGGGCCAGCTGGTCCGCCCTCCGGCAAGAGATGCAACAGCGTCGGACGAGCTGTGCTCGAGGCGCGGTCACGCGCAACTGGCTGTCGCTGGGCGCGCTCGTGATATTGGTCGGGGTCTCGATTCTGAGGACGAAAGTTGACATATGGAACTATCCGCCTGCATCTTCGGCAGGAGAGCGCGGGAGAGCGCCCCCAACCCTTCGCATGCATGCGGTCGAGTGGTTCCGTCCTGTTCCGGCAAATCTTACTGAGGCCCGGCTGACGCAGTTTCCCTCCGACTGGGCACCGCACGCCCATGCCGAGCGAGAGTTTTACGCCGAATGGTGTGCCCGACCAGATACCTCTGATTGCGACTCCTCCTTGCCACAAAGCGGAGTGTTCCAAGAGGAGTGGCGGTCCCGCCGCGGCGCCTACCTTGCGGTTCTGCAAAAGCCGAACCTGAGCGCGCGCGACCTCGCTTTCGCGGAGCTTGGAAACGCGTACATTCCCGGAATCGACTTTCGCGAGGCGCGGCTTCGGTCGGCTTTTTGTGGGCGGCCGAGCTCGAGGGGGCGAACCTTCAGCACGCGGACTTAAGGGGCGCCAACTTGGAGAACGCAAGGCTGCAGGGGGCGGATCTCAGCGGTGCACGTATGTCCGGCGCAAATCTCGATCTGGCGCTGCTTCATGGCGCGTGGGCGATCGTGGCTGACCTCGAGGGCGCGAAGCTGCGGCACGCAGAGCTCAATGGCACCTTCCTGAACGGAGCTGAGTTGACCGGCGCGGACCTCAGCTTCGCGCGATTAGACGGAGCTACGTTGAGCTTCGCGCGCTTGGCAGACGCTAATCTGAACTACGCGCGGCTCTTCGGCGCACCGGGCTCTCCTGATCTCGCCTATGCCTACTCTGAAGTTGACCTGATCGGCGCCACCATCGACGGCGCCGCATTAAGGCGCGTCGATCTCCGGTCGGCGGCGCTCGATCCGCGCAACGGCCTCAAGAACAGCTTTGGTGACGCGTCGGTGTTGCTGCAAGCCGGCGTCGACGTGCCCTGCCAATGGTCGGACGTCGTGTTGCCCGACGCCGACTTCTTCGGGCGGTGGCGCGGCTGGATCGAAGCCGGCTCGGACCCTCTCACTTCAGGCACCTTCGCCCACGGGGAGTGGCACGAGGTCGAGCCGGTGCAGCCTGCCCCGGGATGCATGTGGCGTGACTGATCGTCGCCTGCTGGCCCTGCAACGCACCTCACACCAAGAGGAAGGTGAAAAGGTTCATGGGCTGTTAGTTATACTTGGCCAATGTTTAGACGCATTCCTTGGGCGTCAGACTCCTACGCCAAGCGGGCGCCTGGCGGCCGCGCCCTAACCCGCCTCGGATTCGCATAAGTGCCAATCTGTACGAGACTTCGGTGCCCGGAGAAGCCTTTACCTGTCTATGGGGTCAGCAGAAGCGCGACCCCCGCAGAAGGAGAAAAGAAGAGAAACCTCGCGAGACCTGAAAAGAGCAAACTTGGCGAAAGGGATGCTCACACCCTCGACAGCTCATCGATTGCATCAGATCGGATCGAGGTAATGTGTTTGCGCAGTACCTCGTCCACCTGCTCCCAGTCGCCCTTTCGCAAGCCCTCGACAATCGCAACGTGCTGGTCGAAGCTGTCCTCGCGCCGCTGTTTGAACCTTGCGTTCAACGCGGTTCGAATGGTCGCGATGCGCGCTTCGACCAGATCGAAGGCGTTCTGCACGAGGCTGTTGCCACAGAAGTCGAAGAACAAATTGTGGAACTCGGTGTCGATACGCACGTATCCGATCTCGTCGCCCGCCTGCATCCGCTCGCGCATCCGCTCCACCGTGTCAGACAGCGCCGCGAGAAAGCCCTCGCGGTCGGCCGCCATCGACAGCCGGAGCGCCTCGCGCTCCAGCATGAGCCGATAGTCGCAAATCTCTGCCACATCGGCCGCCGTGGGCTGAAAGACGAAACTGCCGCGCTTCGGCTTGATGGTGACCAGACCGGTGAACTGAAGCGCGTTGAGCGCGTCGCGCACCGGCGATCTGCTGACCCCGAAGGCGGTGGCCAGCTTGTCCTCTGAGATATTCTCGCCGAACTTGTAGTGGCCATCGATGATCGCTTCGCGCAGCCGTTCGACGACGATCTCGGTCAGCGTCTTCGGTTGTTCGATCTGCATCTTCCGGTTCACGCTCATTCGGCTCGCCTTGTTCTCGGGCGCCCGCCGGCGCAACCCCGACGTCTTAGCACGTGGGGCAATGTCAGGAAATCCAGCCTTACGCGAGGTCTGCCAGCTGTGCGTCGCGGGCTGCTGCAGCGTCACGCGCGGCGCCGATGAGGAACGACACGTCGTTGACGCCGGCCACGAGGGTGAACCCGCGTGCGCGCAGGTCGGCCCAGTCCCGCCCGCCGCCGCAGACGGTCGCCAACAGCCCGCCGGCCTCGATCACCGCCTGTTCGACCTCGGCAAAGGCCGCCTGCGGGGTCGGATGTTCCATCTGCTCCATGTGGCCCAGCGTCGCCGCCAGGTCGTTGGGGCCGAGGAAGATCCCGTCCACACCCTCCACCGCGCAGATACCGGGCAGCGCATCGATGCTCTCGCGGGTCTCGCATTGCACGAACAGCAGCACGTCCTCGTTTGCCGAGCGCACCGCGTAATCCGGGCGCGTGCCATAGTCCGAGCCGCGCACGATGGGTGCCGCGTAGCCGCGCCCCACCCCGCCGCTGCCGCGCACCGGGTAGCGGCACGAGGCGGCGATGTCGCGCGCCTGCTCGACGCTGTTCACCATGGGCACGACGATCGAGCGGAAACCGCGGTCGAGCACCTTCTTGAGCGTGGTGTCCGACCCGTCGGGAACGCGCAGGATCACCTCGCCGCCCGCGGCCTCGACGGCCCGGGCCACGGCAACCCAGGTCTCGAGGTTGCCGATACCGTGTTCGCCGTCGATCAGCACCACCGGCCAGCCGTGGCGCACGAAGATCTCGGCAATGTCGGGATGGCCCAGTTCGGCCCAGGCGGCGGCGACGAACTCGCCTTTCTGCAAGCGGGATTTCAGAGCGTTCATGTGTCGGACTTTCCGTTTGCGGGCGTGTCGAAGACCTTGCCCGGATTAAGCAGCCCCTGCGGATCCAGCGCGGCCTTGATGCGGGCCATCAGCGCTAGTTCCTTCTCGGACCGGGTGTAGGAGAGATAGGGCTTTTTCAACAGGCCGATGCCGTGTTCCGCCGAGATCGTACCGCCGAAATCGCGCACGGTGTCGTAGACGATCGCGCTGATGCGTTTCATCGGCGGCTGCGCCTGCGCGCGGTCAAGCGCGACGATGTGCAGGTTGCCGTCGCCGATATGGCCGTAGTAGACTGACAACGCCTCGGGCATGTCCTCTTTCAGCCGCGCCCGGCAGGCATCGGCAAATTCGTTCATCTTGGTCTGCGGCAGACCGATGTCAAAGGCGCAATGCGGCCCCAGCACCGTCTGGAACTCGGCGCAGGCGTCGCGCACGTCCCAGAAGGACTGCACGTCGCCAAGGCTTTGCGAGATGGCCGCATCCGCGATGATCCCCTCCTCGAAGACTCCTTCGATCCAGGACATGAAACGCGGCCCGTCGATGGCCTCGTCGAGACCTTGCGCCTCAAGCAGCACATACATCTCGTGCGTGCCCCCGAGCGGGCTGCGCGCCCCGACCTCCTCGGTGACGACCTGCCAGTAGTCCGGCCACATCACCTCAAAGGCAGAAAGCATCGGGCCCAGACCAAGCCGGGCTGCAGCCAGAAGCTTCAGTACGTCGTCGTAAGAGGACAATCCGCAGAGGGCCGCATTGACGCAACCCGGTTTCGGATGCATGCGCAGCACCGCGCGGGTGACGATGCCCAGCGTGCCCTCGGAGCCGATGAACAGCTGCTTCAGGTCGTAGCCGGCGTTGTTCTTCAGCATCTTGTTGAGGCCGTCGATCAATGTGCCGTCCGGCAGCGCATATTCGAGCCCGAGCACCATCTCGCGCGTCATGCCGTAGCGGATCACCCGGTTGCCGCCGGCGTTGGTACCGATGTTGCCGCCGATCTGGCACGACCCTCGCGCGCCGAGGTCGAGCGGGATGAAGAACCCGGCCTCGTCCGCCGCCTTCTGGATCACCTCGAGCGGCGTGCCGGCGCGCACGGTCATCGTCGCGGCGGCGGGGTCGATCTCCTCGACACCGTTCAGCCGCTCGAGCGAGATGGCGACGCAGCCCGCGACCGGGTGCGCGCCCCCGGCAAGCCCCGTCAGCCCGCCCTGCGCCACCATCGGCACGCCGTGCTCGGCACAGATCCTGACCGCCTCGGAGACGCCTGCGGGGCTGTCGGGGCGGACCACGGCCAGCGGTGCCACATCCGGCAGGAAGCTTGTGTCATGCAGGTTCCGCGCGGGCACGGCATCGCCGGTGAAGAGGGCGGCTCCGGGAAAGGCCTCGGCCAGGGCGGCAAGGCAGGAAGCGGTGTCGAGAGGCATGGAGGCTCCGGTCGATGGAACAGGGAAAGAAAGTTCTGGAAGACCGGCGCGCGCACGGGAGGACGCCGCGCCGGTCTCATGTCCGGCCCGCAGGCCGGACATATTCAGGAGCCGCCGCGAACGGTTTCGAGTTCCTGCAGCAGGCGGTCGAGGTTCTCTTGGCCGACCGACTCCGCGGCCGCTTCGTAGACCGGTCCGACCAGCTCGCGCAGCTTGTCCATCTCGGCGGCGGGCATCTCGTTGATCTCCATGCCTTCCGAGGTCAGCAGCTCCGCGGCCTCACCGACGGCGGCACGCGAGCGGTCGATCTGCGCGTCACGCGCCTCGGCGGCGCAGGACGACACGAGCGCCTGCTCGTCGGCGTTCAGCCCCTCCCAGACCTGCAGCGACATCAGGACCGGCGTCGGCGAATAGGCGTGACGGGTCAGCGTCAGGTACTTCTGCACCTCGTAGAACTTGCTCGCCTCGATCAGCGGCAGCGGGTTCTCCTGCCCGTCGACAGCGCCGGTCTCGAGCGCGGTGAAGACCTCGCCGAAGGCCATCGGCACCGGGTTCGCGCCGAGACGGCGGAAGGTGTCGAGGAAGATCGGGTTCTGCATCACGCGGACGTTCAGGCCCTCGAAATCCGACACCGCGTTCAGCGGGCGCTTGGAGTTGGTCGCATTGCGGAAACCATTCTCCCAGATCGACAGCAGCACGAGGTCATGCGCGGGCATCTTCTCGGCCAGATAGTCGAAGTAGGGGCCGGTCATGATGGCATCCACTTCCTCGTCGTTGGCAAAGACGAAGGGCAACGAGAACACGCCCATTGCAGGCTCGATGCCGGCGATCGCGGCGGCGCCGGTCACCACCATCTCGATCGAGCCCGAACGCACCGACTGGGTCGCCTCGGCGTCATCGCCGAGCTGGCCGGAGTAGAAACCGCGCAGCTTCATCGACCCGTCCGATCCACCGGCGAGGCATTCGGACATGGCATCGACGCCGGCGGCCACGGGGTGATCCTTGGATGCGCCGTTCGACACTTTGAAAGTGTGGCGGCCGAAATCCGCCGCCAGCGCCGGGCTGGTCAGGGCAGTCGCCGTGAGAACGACGGCCGCGAGGGTCTTGAACTTGAACTTCATGGTAGGTCTCCTCCTAAGTGAAGCGGGGTCGGTCAGCGCAGCCAGTTCAGCGGCGCCAGCACGAGTTGCGGGAACAGCACGAGCAGCACCAACACGGTGATCTGCGCGATCAGGAAAGGGGCAGCGCCCTTGGCCACCTTGTGCAGTGGCACGCCGGAGACGCCCGCCGAGACGCTGAGCACGATGCCGACAGGCGGCGTGACAAGTCCGATGGCGCAATTGATGACGAAGAGCACGCCGAAGTAGATCGGGTCGATGCCGGCCTCCTCGACCACGGGCAGGAGCACTGGGGCGAGGATCAGGATGGTCGGCCCCATGTCCAGCATCGTGCCGATCATCAGCACCAGCGCCATGATGACGATCAGCAGCAGCGTCGGGCTGTCCACCAGCGGGCCGACGAGGTCCAGCACGATGCCCGACAGATCGGCGATGGTGATGAACCACGCGGTCGCCAGTGCCGCGGCGGCCAGCATCATCACCACCGAAGTGGTCAGCGCGGCATCGCGGAACACGCCGAACAGATCCTTGAACTTGAGCTCGCGGTGCACGACCATGCCCACGAAGATCGCGTACACCGCTGCGATCACCGCGGCCTCGGTCGGGGTGACCACGCCAAAGCGGATGCCGCCGAGAATGATCACCGGCATGCCCAGCGACCACAGCGCCTTGCGGGTCTCCCTGATGCGCACGCCCCAGCCCTGGCGCGGCTGCGGCTGCACGTTGTCACGGCGCGCCACGATCAGCCAGGCGATGATCGCGCCGAGCCCCATCATCACGCCCGGCACGATGCCGGCCATGAACAACTGGGTGATCGACAGGTTGGTCGCCACGGCGAAGATTATGTAGGCGATCGACGGCGGGATGATCGGGGCAATCACGCCGCCCGAGGCCATGAGCCCGACCGAGCGCGCCTCGTCATGGCCCGACTGTTTCATCATCGGCAGCATGATGGCGATCAGCGCCGCGCTGTCTGCCGCGGCCGAGCCCGACAGCGAGGCGAGGATGATCGCGGCAAAGATCGCCACCACGCCAAGACCGCCGCGCACGTGACCGACGAAGGCCATGGCGAAGCCGATGATCCGACGGGACATGCCGCCCGCGTTCATCAGCTCGCCCGCCAGCAGGAAGAACGGGATCGCCAGCAGCGAGAAGTTGTTGGCTCCCACCACCATCCGCTGAGAGATGATCTGCGGATCGAAGAGGTCCATGTGCAGCCCCATGGCCGCCGCGCAGATGATCAGCGCGAAGGCGACGGGCACGCCTATGACGAGGCTGACGCCGAGCGTCAGGATGAACAGGACAAGGGTCATTTGTGCACCTCGATCTCGCTTTCAGCCGCGGTGGGATGTCCGGGGGCTTCGGTCAGGCGGCCCGTGGCGTATCCGAGCATTCGCAGTCCGGCCATCAGCCCCACGAGCGAGGACATCGGGATCAGCACGCCAAACACCCAGATCATCGGCATGCGGGTGACCGGGGCGATGTTGGTCGCGTTGACATGGAACTGCTGCAGGGTGCCCACGAGGATCAGGATGCAGACCCCCAGCACCGCGCCATTGGCGACGGTCAGAAGGACCCGGCGCACCCGCGCGCTGACCGTCGTTATCACGAGGTCGAAGCCCATGTGCATGTTGTGCCGCATCGCCACGATCGCGCCGAGGAAGATTAGCCAGACGAAGAAGAAGCGCGAAAGCTCCTCGCTCATATCGATGCCCGAGCCGAAGCCGTAGCGCAGCACCACATTGGCAAAGACCATGATCGTCATGCCGGCCAGCAGGAACACCAGCACCCATTCGAGTGCCCTGAAGAAACAGTCGATCAGTTTCACCGCCGGCCTCCTGCGATCCGAATGATTTCGCCCGTGGTGTAGGACGCATCGAACAGCAGCCATTCCGCCGCCTCCGCCACCTCGTCCGAGCTGCCCATGCGCTGCATGGGGATGCCCTCGGCCGCCCGCGCACGCGCGGCAGCATCGGTCATCACCGCGTCCTGGATCGGCGTGTCGATGATGCCCGGCGACAGGGCGTTGACACGGACCTCCGGGGCGAAGTCCCGGGCCATGGCGCGGGTCAGCGCCATGATCGCCCCCTTCGATGCGCCGTAGCTTGCAAAGCCCGGCGCACCGCCGTTCTCCCCGGCAATCGAGGCCATGTTGACCATGGACGCCGCAGGATGCGGACTGCGGGCCGCAATGAAGCACGCGGCGACCTGCATGAAGCCGGTCACGTTGATTGCAAGCACCCGCGCGACCTCGGCGGGATCGAGGTCGTCCCAATCCATCCGGTGCCCGAGGATGCCCGCATTGTTGACGAGGTGGGTCACGCCCTCGAGCGACGCGGCGGCCTCGGTCACCGCGTGCGCATCGGAAACATCCACCTGCCGGGTCTCGACGCTGTCGCCGAGCTCGGCCCGCGCGGCTTCAAGCGCCGGGGCCGAGATATCCCAAAGGATCGCCCGCATGCCGCGGACCACGACCCGCCGCGCCACGGCGAGGCCGATGCCCGACCCCGCACCGGTGATAAGTACTCTTGCTGTCATGTCGCCTCTTTCATTCGCCGTGGCGGTGGGCAAAGGCCTGATGCGCCTGCAGGTCCACCACGTCGCAGAACTCCGCGTAGCTGAGCGCCGCGCCGCCACCGGGCCGACCACCGGACTTCAGCCGCGCCATCGCGCCCGCCGTCGCCTGCGCTGCTGCAAACAGGCCGGTGACCGCGTACATGACGACGGAGAACCCCATTTCCTGCACCTCGTCGAAGGTCAGTTGTGCCGCATCGGTGCCATCCACGAGGCTCAGCACCTTCGGCCCCTCGACGCGGGCAGCGATCTGCTCGACCTCCGCGCGGGTCTTGACCCCATCGACGAAAACCATGTCGATGCCAGTGTCGCGGTAGCGCGCGGCGCGGCTGACCGCTTCGTCGACCCCCTGCCCCGGCAGCGCGTCGGTGCGCCCGATCAGGACGATGTCTTCCGAACCGCGTGCCTCGACGGCGGCGCTGAGCCGGGCCGCCGCCTCTTCGGCCGGCACGAGGCGGATGCCCGACAACTGGCCGCAGCGCTTCGGGCTGACCTGGTCCTCGATGTGCATCGCCGCGACACCGCCCTGCAGGTATTCGCGTACCGTGCGGGCCACGTTGAGCGCCCCGCCGTAGCCGGTATCGGCATCGGCGATCACCGGGATATCGACCGCCCGCACCATGGCGCGGGCATGGTCGGCCATCTCGGTTTGGGTCATCAGGCCGAGGTCAGGCTTGCCAAGCCGCATGGCCGTCGCCCCGAGCCCGGTCATGTAGACCGCGTCAAACCCCTGGGCCTGTACGATTCGGGCACTCAGCGCGTCGGCGGCGCCGGGCGCCACGGAGAACAGGCCCTGCTCAAGGCGGGCACGCAACAAGTTTTCGCGGGTCATCTTTCCTCCTCAGGCTCAGGCTCTGCCTCCTCAGGCACCTGACCGTCTCCAGCTGATGTGTAACATGTTACATGTAAGAACTGTCAAGCGCGAGTTTTTACCCTTCCGGCGCCTCGTCGATCTCGGGCGCGAGACTCCGGTGACCGCCTCGGACATCACGAATGTCGGCGGCCTGCGCGCGAAGCGGCCTTCAGCGATCGCGGCGCTGCTGCCGATGATCGCGGATGGGAATTTCGATGCCATCCCGGTGCTGGAGCGCGGAGGGATCGTCGGTATTTTTTCGCAGGGGGCTGATCGCTGCACTCGCGGGTCAAGCGCTTCGGCTGCCGCCAAGTCGTATAAAGAGAACGCGATTTCCCATGCCGCCGCGCCGTCGCTGTGACCTGACGTTGTCGCAGATAGCTTTCCTTCACGACTTGGAGCTAGTCAGCATCGTTCCGGTGTCGCCCGCGCGGAACATCCCCGCTTGCCAGGATGTAGATCTCGGGTGTGAACTTTAGGTCGACCATAAGGTCGGACTTAGAACCACTCTCAAATCCCCATCAGACGGCTCTCACCAGAGGCGTAAGTGCATTCGGCTGATGTCAGCCCAATGCTGCCGAGAGGTGCAGCATACTTCGATGCAAGAGAACGATACGCACCCAGCCTGATTTGGCGAACTAGATTAAGAGGGCTTAGCTCGTAGGATAATATAGCACATATTTCAATTGTGTTCCCTATGCGCCCACTTGGGCGAGGAAGGATGCTTTGTAAGAAATTTCAAATCATCGTTCCCTCCGTAACTTTTGAGAAAAATTCCCCATTTCGGTCTGAACCAAAATTTGAAACAACATTTGCCCAGGCAATTCAATAAATTTGTGGCTCAACCAAGATACAAATAGCGTCACAAACCCTACCAAGATGAGCTGCGCCTCTAGCGGAATCTCCGAAATTACTAATTCTGACGCCCATATGACCGGCATATGCCAAAGGTATATCGAAAACGATACGCGACCTCCAAATGTAGCAAAGCGGCAACCCAGTATCTTATGAGCAAGAGGACTGTAGATGGAGAGGACAAGGAAGAGGCAGCAAGCAAACAGAACGTAGGGATCGGAATAGGCTGACTGGCTGCGATATACGTTAAGAAACCTCTCAGAAATACCAGGGTAGGTCACAAGGATAAAGAAGCCCGAGAAAAGCCAAAGAACGTTCAAAGTTCTCGCGTTGATTTTAAAGTCCTTCGATTTTACGCAAGAATTTTTCCGGGAGCAGAGTAGAGACAAGGCGGCACCAACACCAAAAATATGCAAATACTGGACTAGAGACTCTTTAGGAAGTTCGTTCTCATGACCTCTAAACGACCACCCCAAAGCTACAATAAGAAAAATTGAGAAAATTCCGATCCTCCTATCTATAAAAAATCCAAGCCAAATGAACGGAAATATGAAATAAAATCGGCACTCAGTAACTATTGACCACATAACACTCACACTCTCGACCAAAGCAATACTCTTTAGTGCGACCAAGTAATCAATCTTGTAAAATGGCAAGTCATTGCCTAGATGACTCAACAACACTCCAATAAAAAGGGAGAACAAAAAAAGAGGCATAACCCTGCCAAGCCTCCGCGAAAGATATATCTTAAGCTCTCTGAGAGAAAAGCCTGAATTGAAATATTTATAACCCATGAAATATCCACTCAGGCAGAAAAACATCACGACGCCGATTTGCTCCGCACCTCCACCAAATGTTTTCGCAAAGATTCCAGTCTGATTCGAGAAGTGCCCCAATAAAACAATAAGCGCCGCAAGAAATCTGTAGCCATCAAGAGAATTGATATGCATAGTATTTAATCCGAAGAATAAAATGAGTTTAGTGCAAAATTTTCTAAAAATTCCCAAGCCAAAAATACGCCTCTAGGCGCGATCAGCTTAAGGCTTTACCTCTCCCGTTCACGGAGGAGAATGTTCACCTCAAAAGGCATGCTATCGTACGCATAGTGAGCTGCAAGATGTAGAATATTTTAATCGTACAACTTATAGCTTATTGCGCATTGCTTTATGGATAACATCTGCCGATTTTCTTACTCAGAAGACGGGTGATGACGCTAAGCACAATAGTCCCCCAAACACACATGACTCGCAGGCATGAATTTAGTAAACGAATGATTAAAATTAGTACGTTTCCAATGACTTGCACTCGTGCACGTTAATCTATTGGGAGTCAGGAACCCGCTCCCTCGATGCAATAGCAGCAAGAATATCGTTCACGTCATGCGGGAGCGGAGAGCCAAACACCCGCTTTCTGAGCCACCCGGGGGAACTCAGTCAATTCGGTCCTGCTTCGAGATTTATCGGCGGCATTTCTGATCATCTGCTGCACTTGCGACTTCTTCCGCAGCACCAGCCTGGCATACCGGCTTGGTCAGTCGGCCTGAAGACGACCGAACAGCTGGATAACCTCCTGGCTTCCTCGCGCAAATGCCTGTTTGGGATGCGAACCTTTGCTTTCAACCCGCGCGTAGTCGCGCCAATCCTCGCGTTGGAACGAATGCCACAGGTGCTCGAGGTCAGAGCGTTTTTCGACTGCCAAGGCTCGATGGGTTTGGCTCAGGGGGCTGAAGAGAGTGCGAATTTGTTCCTCTCGAAATTGCTCTGAGAGGTGCCCATAGGTGTTGCTGACCGTGATCGTATTTGCGTGCCCGAGCTGCTTTGCGACGATTTCCAGAGGAACTCCGGCACGAACCAGATCACTCGCATAAGTGTGGCGTAGGCCATGAAAGACAAAAGCCTTGGGAAGGCCCGCTTCCGCAACCGCCCGCCTGAAGAGGTTGCCGTGTTGGCGTCTCCAGACTTGTCCCATGTCGGACGTGAAGACCGGGTCCCGGTCCTGCTTGCTTTCGCAACATGAGAGAAAAAATGCCATACCCTCGTCCGGAAGAAAGACGAACCTTGCCGCACCTCTCTTGAAGGCTCCGACCCTGACCCCGAAGCCCTGCCGGCCGACATCCTCGACACGCAGTGCGCCTAGTTCACCCACGCGGCAGCCCGTGTAGAGCGCCGCGAGAACAAGTTTGCGGAGAGAGGGCGTACATACCCCGAGCAATCGCCGGCATTCTTCGCGCGTCAGGAATATCGTGCGCGGAGAATGCGCCACCGGAATTCGATGGAGGCATCGCCAAGGCCTCTCCGACTGGATGCGGCTGCTGTCCCACGCGTGCCGAAAGGCCATACGCAAGATGCTGAGCAGCGAGTTGAAGGTCCGCTTTCGTCTGCGTAGCACATCGACTGACAGTTCCTGCACCTCCTTGCGCGAGGAGTAGGGCATGAAGCCGAAACGCGGCGGCGTCTCAATCACCTGCTTGGCGAGCGCCAGAACGTCGGTCGCGTCGAAGTCTTCGAGCGGTCGATGCGCAAAGCTCGGGATAAGGTGGTAGTTGATTAGAACAAGGTTATTGTAGTGACCACCGGGAGAGCGCGCTAAACGGGTCCAATCGGTGTAGTCGCGCAGCGCATGGCCGACCGTGTAGACATCCCCGATGGGGCAGATGCTGATTTCTCGGGTCCTGCCGATCGGCTTCGGCTCGTTCGAGAGCTTCTGCATGTCAGACTGCGCAAACCAGGCGAAGGCGCGCTCCACGGCGAGACCGAAAGCCACCTGCCCGCGTCCAAGGTCCAGGGCGGGCCCCAAGCACTTCTGGATATACCGCTTGTCCTTGGTCAGAATGCGAGCGGTCCAGTTGCAGATGCGACCGTCGGGTCGGTGAATGCCGAGGTGCCTGCATTTGAGAAGAGAATGCCAATAGGGTGTCTCGCGAAACCTCAGGGCCGTGATAGCCCCTTCATTGGCAAACGGGCACGCTTCGATTGCGTCGAGAGCTGTGGGTGGAATGAGCTCGGAAGAGGTCGGCGGAGACATCATGTCGTGCACCCTTGGCCACTCGCCAGCGATGCAAGTCTTACGCGCCTTGGCGAAGTCGTCCCGTCCAGAAACGACAATCTGCCGTCCAATTTTGGCTAAAGCGCAGGCTGCTGCGTCACTTCAAAGATGACTTGTCTTGCTCTTCGGCACGGCCCCAACCCTCGGAAGCAGCCTCTTGCTCCACTCGTTCAAGGAAAAATCGTCTAGCCTTTTCAGTAAGCCCGTACCGGCTGATGTAGTCAGACATCACGTCGCTCAAGGACACGGTATTCTTCATCTTTGCACTCCTTCCTCTCGGCACAGGATATCAATGAAATGCTGAACGGAAGGTTAATCCCGCGTCCGCGGCGCAGCCTCGCGGGCTTTCTGGGCAGCGCGTTCGACCAATTCGAGCCCTTTCCGGACTAGTTAGCTTGAGCTGTGGCTGCCCCATTATCTTTAGAGGGCATGATTTGGGTACCCCAGCGCCCCGCTGGTACGCCTCGACACGAGCGCGCAACATGGCGAAGCGCGCGGCTCCGTCGAAGGGTATGACTTCGCGACGCTCAATGCTTTCGGTGCATCAACGCTTGAGCGCAACGCGGACCAGATCGTCGCGCTGTAACTGACCAAGAAGCCGCTGCCGCAGCGCGGCTGCGCCATCCTCCCGCAGGTCATCGTTGAAATCACCGAGTTTAGGCTCGAGCACCGAAACCGAGATACCTGCGTCTCTGGCCCGCGTGCTCAGCTTGTCTGCCGCGGCCTGCCCGGCATCGTCGAGATCTCGCGCGATGTAGAGCTGGCGGATCCCTTTGGGCAGATCGACGGCGCCGAGGTGCGCAGCCGAAAGCGCAGCCCAAACCGGAAGACCCGGAAGGGCCTCGCAGAGCGACAGCATGGTCTCGAGACCTTCACCGATCGCAAGGCACTCGCCCGGGGGGTCGATCTTCACGACATTGCCCAGAAGTTCCCCCATGGCCCGGCGTTGCACCTCGACGGATGCCTTGTCCGACCCATCCTCTGCGAGCCAGGTGCGATGTACGCCGCGAAGACGCCCTGCCCTGTCGGTCACCGCCGCGATCAGGGCGGGGCGCGCCTTGGACGCGGCCTCGTCGTGATCGCGATGCCAGCAGCGCGGATGAAAGCGCAGCGCCGACGCGGACGCGGCGCGGGTGATGCCGCGGCTTTGGAGGTAGATTTCCGCAAGACTCCCGGAAAGTGGGACCGACGCCTCAAAGAGGCGCTTCGCGGATATCCGGTTGCCGGATGTGCTCCTGCGCCTTCGGGGCGTGCTCGGATGCGCCGCCGGCATGGGGCGCCCGAGGTGTGCCCGGACCTCCTCCAGAAGATCGGGAAACCGCGCGATCCCAGTCCGCGCCTTGATGATGTCGAGCAAATCACCGTATTCGCCAGTCGCACCATCGGTCCAGCGGCCGCTTGCGCCCTTGCCTTCATCGGGACCGGTGAGGCGCACGTAGAGCGAGCGCCCTGGCGTGTTCTGAAGGTCTCCAACCAACCAGTAGCCACCTTCGCGCCGCCCGGCGGAAAGATAGTGCCGGCACACGCTTTCGGCGTTCTGTGCCAGCTCGCGCAGCAGGTCCTGAGTTTCGGTATTCATGGCAAAATCAATCTTTGCTTGTCGCATGTTTCCCGGGCTCAAGGGACTTGTAGGTGCCTGAAGAGATGTAAAATCCGACCCCTGGAAGATCCGCTATCCCCTGACAGCCCGCCTCATACCGGCGATGGCCGACAGGTTTCCGAAGCGCTGTTTCGCAAACTGTTCGCGCGCTCTGGCGGCTAGCTGGCGCGCGAGAGATCCGCATCGGGGATGCAGACCAAGCTACAGGTCGCACACGGCTGGAACGCGTCGTCTGCCGAAGAGGCGGCGCAGCTCGCGTGCGTCGAGGCCCGTCTCCGCGATCACCTGTTTCTTCGGCACCAAGGGGTCGGCCCATAGGAGGCCCGCCTTGCCGAGGGTCTCAAGTCGCGTCCGTTGTCGAGGTTCCTCCTCGACCGATCCAATCTCCGCTTCATAGGCGGAGTGGTTGAATTGGTTCATTGCTTTCCCTTTCCCGGCAGACCCCACCAACACGCGGCCCACCGTCTTCTGCGGCGCAGCTGGTCGCGCCGTAATGGGAAGTAACAAGAGCTTACACGTTGACTGCAATGTGAATGACTCAACCTGAGCGGGACTTTGCTTACCCTACGTAACTGCGGCCATTTTGCGGCTTCCCGCTCCACGCCTCTGGCGCAATTGCGCGCGTATTCCGCCACTTACGCGCCCTTTACCTGTGCGCAGAGTCCATCCTCTCGAGCGCGCGCGGTCCCTCCAGATGGACGGCGCCTCAATCGCCCTGTCGCATCGCACTGGCCCCGCCACTACTCTGCATTCCGGCGCATCGACAGCCCGATCAGCCCACCAACGATATTCAGAGTGCCTTCCTCGTAGCGCCGTGTCATGGCCCGCAGATACCCGCCGGGGCTGAGGATCGGTGTCTCGGGATCGCCGGCCCTGGCATCGAGAATGAACACGCACCAGGTCGCGTCTTCCACGCCCATCTTTCGCACTGCATCGTCCCAGGCGGATCGGTTGATGCCGAGCTCGGGCAGCCGGCAAAGCGCGGCGACGGTAAAATCATGCAGGTGCAGACTCGACCAGCCGCCCCGGCCCTGCCGGCGCGCGTCGAGGTAGAAGCGCATCTCCTCGGAGGCGAGCGGGATGAATGTCTGGATCGGGAGGTTTGTGAGGATTTTGGACTTGTGCTCGGCGGCCCCCGCCCCAGCTTTTTCTTCTCGGCAAGACGGCGCGCCGCGAGGCGTGGCGTCCTCATCATCCGAGTGCGCGGGCTTGCCCGCGCTCCGCTGATCAACGCCAGCGTTACAAGGTACTTCGTTAAAATCTTGAATTGTATCTTGTATATAGGACCGCTCGTTTTCGTGCGGTCCACCGTGCGTTTCTGACATCGCCGGCAGCAGATCCAGCGCCGCAGTGCAGAGCACGTCCGCCTCGGCGACATGCGCCTCCAGCTCCTCGAGCGACATCCGGTGCAGCTTGTCCGCGCTTGGCCAGGCCTCGAAGGCGTCCGTAATGTCCTGAACCTCGGCCGCCTGCCCGTGTTCCGCGATCAGCTCAGCGAGGCAACTCTTCAGGTGCTTCTTGTGGATGCTGCGAAGCCCGCGCAGCTTCGCGTGCTGCCGGCGTCCCTCTTCGATCCCCTCGCGGAGAGCCAGGAATTCCTGGCACCTTTTGATGGCCACAGAGAAATACACACCGCATCCGACAAAGCCCGAGCGCGCGCCGTTGCCCATGGTGCGCTTCTCGATCAGCCCTGCCGCGACCAGCTGCGCCTCGTCCGCCCGAATCCGGCTTGGCGAGACGTTCCGCTTCTTGGCGATCTCGGATTGGGCGAGATAGCAGCAGGGCTCTTCCTCGCCGCTCTTGAAGGCGCTGGGGCGGGTGGCACCGATCATGGTGCGGAAGGTCGCGAGCGCGGCACTTCTGACTCCGAGCAGCGGGGCCACGGCGTCAATCAGCGCAACGAAGCCGTCGCGCTCCATACCCTGCGGCAAAGAGGGGAAGGAGATGTGTTGTCGGGTCGGTAAAATGGCTTCAGCCATATGCATCGGTCTGTATTCCTCGTCCGGTATTGGCGAGGCGGCGCCAGACAAGATTTACCCATTCGCACAGGTGCGTTTTTCCTTGTCTGCCATTGGGGGAGGCTGATAGAGTCGCAAGTGATGAGGCTTGCTTCCAAGGGTTTGCACACCCTTGTTCTAAGAGCTCCCCCGTGAAGGTTGCCGCCTTCGCGGGGTTTCTTATTTGGGGGGTGGGGAAGCTGCTCCTTTCTCTCCAAGCGCCGCTTGCGGCGACGCGCCTGCCACTCAAGACCCGCTCTGCAAGCCGCGACCTCGCGCGGCGGCCGGGCCGCTAGTAATTCACCTGCTCGTAGTCGTAGTTGCCCTCATAGTCCGACCAGTCCACGAAGACCGATCGGCGCGAAATGTAAGTGCAGCTTTCGCCCCAGCCTTCATCGCCGACAAAGGCAGCCGGCAGCGCCGAGGGACTGCTGTCTCGCCAGTAGAAATCGCCCTGCACGCCATAGCGGCCGACACGCACGCGGCTCTGCCGCTCGCAGTGGTCATTGTCGCTGCCCCGCTCGCGCTGGCGCATGTATTCGACGCTGTAGACCCGGATCGAGCGCACGAAGTCGAAGACCGGATCGCTGATGTCGATATCGGCCACGCCATGCTCGGAGGTGTAGTCGGCGATCTGCTGCAAGAGGGCGCGTCTCGGGGCGTCTCCAACCGCAGCCTCTTTCATCACCGCAGAGATGAGCCCGTCCATCGGCACTGCACCTTCACCCATGCCAGCTTGGGTGCCGCTGGATTCCGACGGCGATTGGACCGGGTGCGCGCGCCGGTCAAACGCAACATCATAGAGGCGCTGTTCCGGCGTTCGGTCCTCGTTTCCCGGATAGGTCGCATGCATCGGGCAGCGCCAGATCTGCAGCGGCGGCTCGATCGGCGACGGGGTGATCCGGCGGATGAACTCCGTCTTTGCCGCAACGCAGGGCGCCGAAGCGGGCCAGCCGCCGGAGAGACAAAGCAGGATCGCGCAATCGATCTGGTAGGCGCACGCCGGGTGCGATGTCACGGTCAGGCTCCCGGCAAATGCCAGGGCAGCCGTGGCTGAAGCGCCAAGGAGATGTTTCATCGCCCTACTCCCGCAAAAGGTGTGCCGTAAACTAAACACATCACTTCCTGAATCGTCCAGCATGTTTTCTGCACGATACATCACTTTCGAATATGTTTCTCATCTGAATTAATGACTTGCAGGCGCGCGTAGGCCTTGAGTGCCGCGTCGATGTCCTGCCGCGCTGTCTCTTCCGCCAGCTCAAGACACCGCAGGTAGCGCTGTGCCTCGGTAAAGTAGCTCGAGAACTCGAGCCCGAGCTCATTGCGGTATTCCTCGAGAACGTCCTGCGGCAGGTCTGCGGTAGGAACCGGTGGCGGCACACAGTCCAGCGCTGTCGTTTGCGCAGGCGCGGTCCCCGCTAGCGTCACCGCGACCAAGGCTGCTCCGGAGGCAGCGCATCTTACACAGCGGGTGGCAGGCATATACATCCACGTCATGTATATAACATCACTTTTAGACATTTTTAACGTTTTATAGTTTTACTAATTATGTATTGCACCATGATGTGTTTCGCGCTACCCAAAAAGTGTGTATGCCTCCTCCGTGTCACTCGACAAATCGAACGACCCCAGGAACGAGGCAAAAAAAATGCGAGAAGTTTCACCAGTGATTACGCTTGCGGGAGTGAGGGAAACCCTGGAAGCCGGTGGGACAGTTGAAGTCGAGTGCATCGAAGCGCCAGAGCGCGTGAGCAACCAATTTCAGGCCGCGTGGAAGTTCTACGCCGTTGCCGAGATTGACGGTCAAACGCACCGACTGCTTCTTGTCCACGGTAGGGATATCAAGACGAAGACCATCCGAACTCTGACAGGTCTCCTGTCCTTCGGCATGGATCTCGGCGTCTCCCCCATTTCCGTTCCGCGTCACGTAGGAGAGCGCGCGGTCTGGAAAACCTATGAGGACACGTCAAAAGACTAGACGATTTTGTGCCTCCGCCGCGCTCGCGGCTATGGCACCCTGGGCCCACGCCGAGGTCATCGACCTCGGGGGCCCGCGAGACGCGGGGCGGGTCACCGCCTCGGTTCTCGACTTCGGCAAGCCGAGGGATTTTTCTTCTGAAGCCGGGGGCACGCAGGCAATTGCTGCCGCCGTTGCCCCCTCCCGTCCCGGCCTTTCGCGCCGTCACGGCTCTGCTGAGGTCGAGCGGCTGATCTCGAGCATCGCGCAGGCCCACGCCCACCATCCGGGGCTCCGCCGCGCGGGCATCTCCCCTGTGGAGTGGATCGCCCTCTTCCGGGCCAATATCGCCATCGAGAGCAATTTCCGGCAATCGGCCCGCTCGCACGTGGGCGCGATCGGCCTTGGCCAGCTCATGCCCGGAACCGCGCAGGTCCTCGGTGTCGACCCGCACGACCCGCGCGAGAACCTCGACGGGTCGGCCCGCTACCTCCTCATGCAGCTCGAAGAATTTGGATCGGTGCCCCTGGCGCTTGCCGCCTACAACGCCGGTCCGGATGCCGTCGCCCGGTACCAGGGCATTCCTCCCTACCGGGAGACACAAGGGCACGTTCGCAAGGTGCTCGACGTCTACCTGGCAACCATCGGTAAGGACCGCATATGACCACGATCACGAAAGGGCTTATAGGCCGCCTCACCTCCCTCAACTGGAAGGGGCTGCTCTACCTCTTGCCCATCTTCGCGCTCATCGCCGAGCCCGCGCTGGCGCAGAACCTCGATCCGCTCGAGAACATGCTTGGCACGATTGTCGATGCGCTGACCGGCCCCATCGGCCGTCTGATCGCGATCCTCGCCCTCGTGGGGTCCGGCTATATGATGTTCACCGGCCGCCTCAACTGGCCGCTCTTTCTCGTCATTCTCGTCGGCGTTGTCATCGTCTTCTCCGCCGAAACCATCATCGACGGTTTCAAGGCCACCTGACGCCATGAGCCTCCCCGCCCCGCGTGGCGCGGGAGGCCTTCTTCGTTGGAGCGCATGACGATGCAAGAGCACCCCCTGTTTCTCGGGCTGACACGCCCTCCCAAGTTCTTCGGGCTTCCGCTAGGCTATTTCATCAGCCTAGCGCTCGGCTCGGTGATCCCCTTTGTGGCTTTTGATGATGTGCGGTTCCTCGGCATCGCCCTGATCGCCTACCCAATCCTCTGGCTCGTCGCGGACAGGAACCCGCATCTTTTCCAGATCGTCGCCGGGGTCCTCTCCACCACCCCGCGCACCCGGACCTACACGCGAAACGGGGGCGATCGCTATGTCTCTTAACCGCCTCTCCGCCCTCTTCGAGGACAGCGCCCTACTGCGCTCGGTACTGCCCGAGAGCCTCTTTGCCGAAGAGCCGGTGGCGCGCCACCTGCCCTATCTCTCGGCCCCCGAGGATGATCTCATCCTCACGCGCCAGGGCGATCTTCTGGCCTCGGCCGTCATCGGCGGCATCGACAGCTTCACCGCCGAGGCCCCGGAGATCGAAGCGCTGACGCAGGGCTTTGCCCGTCTTGTCGGCCAGCTTGGCGAGCGCTTCGGCTTTTATGTGAACAAGATCACCATCCCTGCGGATCTCGACCTCGCGCCTTTTGATGAGGCCGGTTTCGCCGCGGAGATCGACCGGCGCTGGCGCGAGACGATTGCCGCCAAATCCCTCAAGCGCCGGGTCCTGCTGCTCACGCTCGCCATGCGCCCGAGCGCAAGCCAGAAGATGGGGCTGGGCCGGGCCGTCAAATCCAGCTTCGAGGCTGACCTCGCGGTGCGCAAGGAGCGCATGGCCGAGGCCATGGGCCTTCTGCAGGCGATGTATCACGCGGTTGGGTTCCGGCGGCTGCGCGTCTCGGATGGCGACTGGCTCGGCTATCTCGGCACGATCCAGGGCCAGGAATTCCAGCCGATGCACGGGCAGCCCGGCCAGTTTCTCTCGGCCTCCATGACCAACGCCCAATACCTCTTCAAGGGAAAGCGCTTTGCCATCGACATTGGCATGACCCGCCGCTTCGGCGCGATTTTCGGGGTGAAGGCCTGGCCGAACAAGTCGCTGCCGACCGTGCTCGACGCGCTGGAGCTGCCCTATGACATCGTGGTCACCAACAGCTTCACGCCGATCCGCAACAACGAGGCCGAGGAAAAGATTGCCCGCACCGCGCGGCAGATGGGGGCGACCGAGGATGCCGCGCAGTCGCTGCGTGCGGGGCTTTACGATCTGCTCGACGACATCGCCTCCGGCCGCGGCGTGCTGGGCAAGCACCAGCTCACCGTCATGGTCACCGCTGAGAGCGAAAAGGCGCTGGAAGAGGCCGCCTCCGAGGTCTGGCGGGCAGGGCAGGAGTCGGGCGCGACGTTGGTGCGCGAGAGCTTTGCGGCCCGCGCCATGTTCTTCAGCCAGGCACCGGGCAACTGGCGCTACCGGCACCGGGCGGCGCTGACCACCTCGACCAACTTCGCGGACTTCGCCGCCTTCCATGCCGGCGCGCCCGGGCGCAACAAAGACCAATCCCCCTGGGGTGAGAATATCACCGCCCTGCCCTCGGTGTCGTCGTGCCAGTACCGGTTCAATTTCCACGAACCGGGATCGCGCACCGCCGAGCCTTCGGGCGGGCACACGCTTGTGCTGGGACGCCCGGGCTCGGGCAAGACGCTCGGCACCGCGTTCCTCATGGCCCAAGCCCGCCGCGTCGGCGCGCGTATCGTGGTCTTCGACAAGGACCTCGGCCTCGAGATGGCGGTGCGCGCCATGGGCGGTACCTACAGCACGGTCCGCATCGGTCAGCCCACCGGCTTCAATCCCTTCCTCACCGAGACCGACAGCCGCGGCGCGGCCTGGCTCACCGATTGGACCGCCAACATTCTCTCGCGCAGCGGCCGCCCGCTCGAGACCTTCCAGACCGTGGCGCTAAACGACGCGATCCGCCGCGTGGTTTCGGCCGAGCCCGAGCTGCGCAGCTTCTCGGCCCTGGCCTCGGCGGTGAACCAGACCGACGACGATGGCGATCTTGTCTCCCGCGTGCGCGAGTGGACCGCGGCGGGCCGCTTCGGCTGGCTTTTTGATGAGGAGGCAGAGACCGGCATTCAAATCGGCGAGGATGTCGTCGGCATCGACATGAGCGAGCTTCTGGATCTCGGCACCGAGCGCACGGCGCTTCTGGCCTACCTCTTTCGGCGGATCGAGCGCGTCATCGAGGACCGGCGCCCGACCATCCTCGTCATCGACGAGGCCTGGAAGATGCTGAACGACGAGATGTTCGTAAAGCGCCTGCAGGAATGGCTGGTCACCATGCGCAAGAAGAACTGCGTGGTGACGATGCTGACCCAGACCCCCGGCCATCTCGCGCAGTCGAGCGTGGGCGCGATCATCTCCGAGATGGTCTCGACGCAGATCCTATTTCCGAACCCGGCGGCTCATCCAGAGGACTACCGTATCCTCAAGCTCAATGACCGCGAGGCGGAGTTTGTCTCGCAAAGCACAGGCGGGTTGCGCCTCGCGCTGCTGCGCTCGGCCGGCGACAGCCTCTTCGTCAACTTCGACCTCTCAGGCCTCGGCCCGGATCTCGTCACCGTGCTCGGCGGCGGGGCGAAAGGCGAAGATCGCGCGCCCTTCGAGTGGCGCCGCAATTCTGATTTCTGGAAGGACATGGCATGACAAAGCTCCTCTCCACCGCTGCCCTGATACTGGCCCTCGCCGGCTGCGCCGCCGGCGTCTCGACCGGGCGCAAGTCGCCCTGCGCCGGCACGTTCCGGACCGAGGGCAGCTACGCGGTCATCCCGGCCACCGCGACGCGCGGCGCCGTGGTGAGCCGGGGCGCCGCGTCGCCTTCCCAAATGAGTTTTGCTGCGGAGGGGAGTGATGATTGCCAGTTCTCCCCGCTCTAAGTGGGCACCGATCTCAGCCGCATCGCGGACCGGGGCGGCGGGGCTGGGCGTGGCCGGGCTGATGCTAGCTGCAGTCCCCGCCCCCAGCGCTCTGGCCCAGGGCGTGCCGATCGTCGACGGCTCGAACCTCGCCAATGCGATCTCGCGGCTCTCCGAGGGGGAGCGCGACTTTGCCAAGCAGCAGGACAAGCTCGGCCGCCGCGAGGCGCAGCAGGATTTGCACCAGGAGCAGCTGGAGGCCTACGCGCGCTTCCTCGAGCAGACGACGGGCACGACAGATGTCTCGGGCTTCGAAGACGGCGCGGGTGGCTTTCCGAGCGCTGCCGAAACCTATCCGGTGACGGAGGAAAGCAGCGCTGATGCGCAGAGGCTCTTTGGCGAGGATGCCAGCGTCGAGCAGATGATCATCGAGACGGCCGCGAAATACGAAACCCACGCAGGTGTCGGCGCCGCGGGCCTGACCCCGCTGACCTGGCGCATCCTGTTCCAGTCGCTCATCAAGCAGGAGAGCCGCTTCAACAATGCCGCTGTCTCGCATGTGGGTGCCATGGGCTTTTGCCAGCTTATGCCCGGCACTGCCGCCGATCTCGGCGTCGATCCACGCGATCCCTGGCAGAACCTCGACGGCGGCGCGCGCTACATCCTCGCTCAGCTCCAGTCCTACGGCCGGATCGATTTTGCCCTCGCCGCCTATAACGCCGGGCCCGGCAATGTCGACAAATACGGCGGCGTGCCCCCCTTCGACGAGACGCAAAACTACGTCCGCCGGATCCGCGGCTACTACCAGAGCTATCTGTCGCTCATCACCGGCAAGGACCAGACCGGCACGCTCGCCGGGATCGATGGCGCCTCGGCGCAATGGGGCAACTGGTCGAATGCCTCCATGGGCTACGCCAACGAGGTGAACGCCCAGATCGATATGGCGATGCAGCGCATCTATGGCCTCCTGCAGCAGGCAAGGCCCGAGACCGAAAAGCAGGCCGCCGATCACAACACCTACATGATGGCCGAGCGGGCACGGCTCATGGCGCTGACCCTGCGCCGGCGCGCTGCACAGGTGAAGGTGGAAGCCGCCCGCGGCATGTCGGATGCCGCCCAAGGGCTGCAGGCCACGAATTTCTGGGAGTACCGCGATGAGTAAGACGACCGCTCGCAGGGCCCTGCGTCGCTTTGCCATCTGCCTCGGCACCGCCAGCGCCGCGACCCTCGCGCTGACCGCGCCCGGTCTCGCGCAGGGCGTGCCGGTCATCGACGGCTCGAACCTCGCAAAGAACGTCGAGCAGCTGCAGCAGGCGCTGCAGGATGCCGAAAACCAGATCGAGCAAATCCAGCAGCTGAAGAGACAGATCGAGCTGCAGATGGAGCAGATCACCAGCCTCGAGTTCATCGGGGACTCGCTGACCGGCTTCAATGACATCGCCACGCTCTACAACAGCGCCGAAGACCTGCGGGACCGCGCCGCCAAGATCACCGACCTCAGCGGCTTCGCCGATGACCTGGCCATGGGGGACTTCGACGCCCTTCTCGACAACCTGCTCGATGGCGATGTCACCATGGGCGAGAAGCATGCCGCCGAGCAGATGCGCGAAACCCTGGCTTCGGCCGGGCTGACCTCCGATCGGCTCTCGCAGCTCTCCTCCTCGGAAAACCCCCAAGACAAGGTCATCGCCCAGACCGCGGGCACCAGCGCAACGGCGATTGCCGCGGCGCAGCTGTCGTATGAGGAGGCTGAATCCAGCCTCGAGCGGGTCAACGGCCTAGTGGATGAGATCGCCAATCAGGAGACGCTCAAGGAGAGCGTCGATCTTAACACCCGCATGGCAGCCGAGACCAACTTCATGCTCGGCCAGATGTGGCGGCTCAACGCCGCCGCCGGCCTCGCACAGGGCCAGACCGGCGTGAACTGGGCCGCCGAGCAGGCCAAGGAACGCAGCTTTTTTGATTACTCGGGCACCGCCGACTGAGCGGCGCCTAAACGCGATTTGAAAGAGGAGACCCATATGTTTGCGAAGATGATCACGGGCCTGGCGGCGGGCTTTGCCCTGGCGGGTGTGGCCAGTGTCGCCTGGGCCGAGGACTACAGCGCCGCCTCGGCACCGGAGCTCAGCGCAGCGGCCGTCGCGGCGGTGGACGCCGAAGATGCCGACGACCTGCTGGCGATCATGCAGGAGATGCAGAGCCGCAGCATGTATTTCTTCGAAGGCGACGAGGCGCTCTGCCGCCGGGAGCCCCCGAAGGTCGGGCTGCTCGCCAAGCCGGGGTTCAACTTCGGCACCGCGCGCACCGCCTATCAGACCTTCAACAAGGTCCAGCGCCTCGAAGAGCAGACCTGCACCTGCCCGCAGGCGGCGCGCTCCTTCGAGGAGTTCTCGGTCAAGTTCCTTGGCGTGATGCCCGAGGACATCTCCGAAACCGAGATGCAGAAGCTGCGCGAGTACAACATCGCGAACAAGAACGCCGTGTACGCTGAATATCGAGACTTCCGGAATCAAACCTGCCGGGAGGCTCCCTGATGGCCATCATCGCGGATGTCCTGTCGGCGGTAGATACGACGGCCGCGTCTGTCGGTGCCGCCGCCTACAACGAAGTGGCGGGCTCGGTCATCCCGGTGTTCCGCGTTGGCGCGGTGCTCCTCGTGGCGATGACAGGGATCAACCTCGCGATCCAGGCCGTCCCGATGACGGTCCGCAATGGGCTCAGCCTCATCACCCGGATCGCCCTGGTCATGATCTTCCTGTCCTCCTTCGCCAACTTCGACGCGGTCTATGGCGTTCTGACAGAAACCCCGAGCCAGTTGGGCGGGACTGTACTCTCAGCCATGACTGGTGCCAGCGTCACGGACCTCTACCACGGTCTCGACACGCTCTATGTACAAGCCCTCGACCTTGGCCAAGCGGTCTCCGAGAACGGCTCCTACATCTCCGGCGCCCTCGCCAGCCTGCTCATGTTCCTCATCGCGGCCCTGATGGCGACCATCTCCATCGTCGTCATCTGCGCTGCGAAACTGATGATCGCGGTGCTGATCGTGGTCGGGCCGCTGGCGATTGCCTGCACGCTCTTCAAGCAATCGGCGCCGATCTTCGAGACCTATACCAAGCTGGCTTTGGGGTTCGCCTTCGTGCCGCTGCTGACCGCGGCGATGGCCGGCTTCACCATCGCCACCAGCGAGATGCTCGCGCCTGAACCGGATACCGCCGAGACCATCGGCGACATCATCGGCTTCGTGGTCGTCATGATGCTCGGCACCGGGCTCATGTTCATGGTCCCGACCATCGCCCAATCCCTCGGCTCGACCGCCATTGGCCTCGGGCAGGCCGCCTCCGGCACCTACCAGCAGGCCAAGTCCCACAGCTATGGCGCTGTGGCCGGCGCCCGCGGCATGGCCGAGGGCATGACCGGGCGCAAGGAACCCAAATACGGAATCAGCTCCGGCGCCCGCCGGGAAGGCCATGCGGTCGGCGCGGCAATCTCGAGCGCCGCGGGCGGCGCGCCTGGCAGCGCGGCCGCCGCCGCCCGGCTCGCCGTGTCCCTGGCGCAGAAATCCGTCGCCAAGGGCGGCAAGTAATCGGCCCGCGAAGGAGGTTTTGGTGAAAGAACACAGTTTCGATACGGACATCATCATGGCCCCGCGCCGCAGTGAAAAGCGCGCCTGGATCGTGGCCGGCGTTGCCACCGGCGTCTCGGTCCTCATGGCCCTCTCCATCGCCACGATGATGCCGCTCAAGACGACCGAGGTTTTCACCGTGCTGGTGGACCGCGACACCGGCGACGCGGAGCGGATCATGCAGGTGCAGCCCACCGGCATCGAAGACGAGCAGGCGGTGAAGGAAAGCCTGCTCGTCTCTTACGTCTCGGACCGCGAGTCCTTCCTCATGGCCGGCATCCAGGAGCGGCTCGAAAGCGTGCAGCGCCGCTCGGCTGGCGGCGCCCGGCGCTCGCTGGTTTCCCTCTGGAGCAATGACAGCGACAATGAGACCTACCCGCCCCGCCTCTATGGGCAGGGGGCGGAGGTGACAGTGCGGGTGAAAACCATCACCTTCCTCGAGACGACGGTCGCCCAGGTCCGTTATGAGAAGACCTTGCGCACGCCGCGCCAGGACAGCGTCACCCGTCCCTTCGTCGCCGTCATCGGCTTTGAGTTCCAGCCGCGCGAGGAACGCGCCCTCGAACGGGTCTGGGAAAACCCGCTTGGCTTTACCGTGACAAGTTTCAATGTCTCGGCCGAAACGCTGGGAGGCTGACAATGCGCAACATCTTTGCACTCACGTTCGCCGCCCTCCTTCTCCCCCTGCCGGCGCTGGCAGAACGCGCGCCGCAAACCATGGGCCAGGACGCCCGCGTGCGCTCGGTCTGGTATAACCCCTCCGACGTGATCCGCGTCGACACCAACCTGCGGACCAACACTGCGCTCGAGCTCGGCCGGGGTGAGCGGATCGAGCAGGTGCTTCTCGGGGATTCCGAGGCCTTCGATGTCGAGGTTCTGTCGAACCGCAATACGGTCTCGGTCAAACCGGTCATCGCCAGCGCCCACAGCAACATGACCATCTACACGTCGCGCCGCGCGATCGCCTTTGTCCTGACCGAAGGCCGCAGCAAGACCCCGACCTACCGCGTCGTGGTCAGATACCCCGAGGACCAGCCGGCCCGGGCATCCAGCACGCCCAAGGCGATCGGCACCCGCGACACCGGCTACGAATACGCCGGTGGCGGACAGCCCCGCCCCACGGCGGTCTGGAACGACGGGCATGCGACGTATTTCGAGTTCCGCCAGGAGGTCCGCCCCTCGATCTTCGCCGTCGACAGCGAAGGCTATGAGCTGACGGTGAACTCGCAGACCCGCGGCCGGATCGTGCGCGTCGGCGGTCTGGCTGACGCCTTCACCATCCGGATCGGCGACGAGGTGATCTGCATCCGCCGCGTGGCGGGCGGCAAGACCGTGGATCCCTTCATCCTCCGCAGCCTTGCCGGGAAGGAATTCTGAGATGGCCGAGCATATAGGCACCGACGATCAGGCTTTCGAGCAGACCGATTTCGAGGGTGAAGGCACGGCTCAGGAGAAAGCCTACCGCGTTGAGCGCAAGCCCCGCCGCGCGGCGCTGGGGCTGAACTCGCTCGCCGGCAAGCTGATCTCCGGCATTATCGCGGCCTGCCTGCTCGTGGTGCTGGCCTACGCCATGGTTGCGGGCGAAGAGGACAGCGCGCCCGTGGAAACCTCCAACGTGACCGAATTCCAGGACGGGGCGACGGGCGGCGGCTTCGGCAACATCGCGCCTACCGCTACACCAGAGCCCGAAGACGAAGGCTTTGACTTCGGCCTCATCCAGGACCAGCTCGACAGTCAGCGCAGCGCGCTCGAAGAGCGCAATGCCTCCCTGCAGGAACAGGTGCAGAAGCTGCAGAGCAGCCTCGCCGATCTGTCCGGTCGTGCCGGCAGCGAGGACAGCGCCGTCGTCGCAGACCTCTCCCGTGCGCTGCAGGAAACACAGGAGCAGAATGCCCAAATGGCACAGCAGATGCGCGAGGAGTTCGCCAACCAGCTGAAATCCCTGCAGGCTGCCAATGAAGAGCGCATGACCCAGCAGGAAGAGACGCTGGAGTCGCTGCGCCGAGAAAACCTGGCGCTGCAGACCGAGATCACCACCGCCAGCAACGACGCCGCGCAGGAGGCCCAGGACGCCGAAGCCGAGCGGCGGCGGCAAGCTGAGCGCGAGGCCGAGCTGGCCGAGCGTCGGCGCCAGCAGCAGGAAGAGCTGCAGGCCCGCGTCGAATCAGAGGCGGTGATTTACGACAGCGGCGCAAGCTCAGGCAGCGCGGAACCGGCGCAAGGTGGGCCTGGGGACACAGCCGGCCAACTGAGCCCGCGCGGGCAATCGCGCGACAGCGCGCTGCGCGCCTTTGTCACCGGCAGCACTGGTGCCACGCCGACCGAGCAGGCGACGGAGATTGCCAATCCCTCCTACACCGTTCTGCAGGGTACGATGATCCAGGCGAGCCTCGAGAACGCCGTCGACTCCTCGCTTCCCGGCGTCGTATCGGCCGTGGTCAACTACCCGGTCTGGTCCTTCGATCAGAGCCAGGTGCTGATCCCCTCTGGCTCGCGCCTCTTCGGCTCCTACAGCTCGGACATCGACATCGGTCAGGGCCGCATCCTCATCGGCTGGACCCGTCTCGTGACCCCGGGCGGCCAATCGGTGCAGCTCTCGGCCTTTGGCGGCGATCAGATGGGCCGCTCCGGCATCAGCGGGCAGGTCGACACCCGCTTTGGCACGCGCTTCGGCAATGCCGCGCTGATCTCGCTCATCGGTGCGGGCCCAAGCATCGCCGCCGCGCAAATCGACGATGACACCACCTCCGACATTGCCCGCGATGTCACCGAGGATCTTGGCGACGCCACCAGCTCTGCGGCGGCGGACTACGCCACCCTGCCCCCGATCATCACAGTCGAGCAAGGCAGCGCCATATCTGTCATCGTCGATCGCGACTTGGAGTTCTTCTGATGACCGCAGCACCGCCGCGCGCGTCCTTCCTTGCAAGCTACCTTGTGCCTCTGGGCCCCTATCTCGGGGATCCACACGTGGTGGAAGTGGTGATCAACCCAGATGGCGGGGTCTGGGTCGAGCGGCAAGGCGACAGCCACATGCAGCGGGCCGAAGGGCTGGGCTTCGCGCCCGCCCAGGCCGCCGACCTCGCCAAAGCCATCGCTTCTGAGGTCGACGTGCCGCTCTCGGCGAAAAAGCCGATCGTCTCAGGCAAGATCACACATGCCGGCGCGCCGCTGCGGGCGCAGGTGGTGGCGGCGCCGGTGATCGAAGGCGCGCCCTCGGTCTGCTTCCGGCGGTATTCGCAGTCCAAGCTCGAGATCGGAGACATGACGCTTCTGCATGGTCAGCTCATCGATCTCGACAAGCGGCGCCGCGACCGGGCACAGCAGGTGCGCGAGTTGACCGGCGCGGGCAAGGTGACCGAGGCCATGCAGCTTTGCATCGAGGATCGACTCAACGTGGTGATCTCCGGCGGCACCTCCACAGGCAAAACCACCTTCGCCCGCGCGCTCCTCGACATGGTGGGCCCGCGCGAACGGCTGGTCACCATTGAAGACGCCTTCGAGCTCTTCCCGGCCCACGCCAACACCGTCTCCATGAAATCGGACCGGTTGCCGGGGTCTGAAAAATCCCCCGCCAAGCTCCTGGAATCCAGCCTGCGGATGCGCCCCGACCGAATTATTCTCGGCGAGCTCCGCGGCTTTGAGGCCCTCACCTTCCTCGAAGCCATCAACACCGGCCACGGCGGGTCCTTCACCACCATCCACGCCGACACCGCGCTCAAGGCCATCGATCGGCTTGCGGTGATGGTGCTCGGCACTGGGCTCAACATGAGCTTCGAAGAGGTGCGCCGCTACTGCGCGCACAGCATCGATGTGGTGATCCAGCTTGGAAGAGAGGATGGGAGAAGGGGGATTGCGGAGATTCTTCTGCCAGGGATGGGAAACTGACGGGCGGTCAGGTACGAGCCTTGCGCAATGGTGAAGAAGGGTAATGCTTACGGGTGGTATTTTGCGCGTTGGCCGTGCGCTGGGGCAGCCATCTTCGTATGATGCAAAGCAAGGTGTGCCCATAAATGGGCACACCTTATCGTTAGAATCGGAGAATTGGGTTTTCCTGGATCTCGTCAGCGGCATTCTTGACGGTCAGAGTTGCCCGGTTTGGAAAGAAAATTGTCTCCCCATGTTTAGATTTACGTTGCTGTATCTTCCGACCCTCATCGGTTTTCTGGTTCGCCACTTCACCTGGCCTCGGAAATGGCCGACTTGGTTGGGCGCCTTACTCGTGCCTCTCGGGCTGCTTGTGGCGATCGGCCGCCTTTTCGACACCCGGACCTTCACGACACCCGGGCTGGCCATCCCCTACTTCTTCATCGCGATGATGTGCTATTTTTGCGGCGTGATGATTGCGAATGTCCTTCGGCACCACCGCAGCAAGGCGTGATGCCTATACCGCGCGCGGCCCTGATCGGCTCCGTGGCGTTAACACTAGGTTCTTCTCGAACGCTTGCAGGAGGCCCTGCATTGCGTTGTGGGTCGCGGGAAGAAGCTCCCATAGTAAATTTCCTTCGAGTTCCGCGACGGCGACTCCGATGTGCAGGATTACGAGCAATATCACGGAGGAGGCGAGGATGAGCCGCAACCCCAACCGCTGCCCGACGCATCCGGGCGAACTGCTCTGCGAGGATGTGATCCCCGCGACCGGGAAATCCAAGTCCGAAATCGCGCGCCTTCTGGGGATATCGCGTCAGCACCTGCATGACCTGCTGGCCGAACGGAAGCCCGTCAGCCCGGAAGTCGCCGTGCGGCTCGGTAAGCTATTCGGCCCCGCGCCACTGGTCTGGATCAGGATGCAGGGGGCCTATGATGCCTGGCATGCAACCCGCGACGTCGATGTGTCGGCCATCCCGACACTAAGCGCCGCGTCTGATAGCGTGGCCACGACCTAGACCTTCGCGTCTGTATCCCGGCCTCCTGAAGGGCAAAGCCCTCGGATGAACGTCCCAGGGACCGGCTGCAGAGACGTGATGAGACAGACTACGAGGTGCAGTAGTGGGCTCGCTCATTGCTTATCTTGTCGATTGACAATTTAATCGAGCGGAGTATCTTGAGTGCCAAGAAAGAAGCACACGTCGAAGGAAATCGAGACCGTCATCCAAGAGCTCGAAGAGCTGGGATGGGCTCTTATCGAAGGCAAAGGGCACGCGTGGGGGATCCTCCGGTGCCCTGCGAACGATAAGGAATGCCGCTGCGGCGAGTTTTGCCAGATGTCGGTCTGGTCGACACCCAAGAACCCGCAGCAGTTCGCGAAGAAGATCCGGCAGAAAGCTCTGGCCTGCGTGAGGCTTGATAAAGAAGGCGAAGGAAAGTCCGATGGCTGAAGAAATCGAATTCGAACTGGTTTTCGCGCTCCCGGAAGGTGAGCACGATGCGTTTGCGCTGTCCGACGCCGTCTTCGAAGCGGGCTTCGAGGATGCTCTCGTGGGCACCGGTCATGCAGGCCTGCTGGGTGTAGAGCTGGAAGCCGAAGGGGACGATGCAGAGAGCGTGATCCTTGACGCCGCGCGGGCGCTGATCAAAGCGCTGCCGGCTGGCACTGTCTTGCGCGAGGTCCGCCCTGATCTGGTGAGTCTCGCAGATGTTGCCGAAAAGCTCGAAGTGAAGCGTCAGGCCCTTCAGCAGCGCAAGATGCCCCTCCCCGTCGCGGGCGGCCTATACCGCATTGATGAGATGATCGAGGTGGTGATGGAGGCCTCCATGCCGAAAGAGGGCCAGCGCCGTCCTCGTTTTAACCTCGCTTCCGCTTCGAAGTGGTTTCGCGCGGGACCCGCTGCACGGCGCGTGAATGCTCAATTGACAATGCGCGAAATCGACCCCGCCACGATCGAGCGAACCCCCCGTACCGATCGCGAACAGCCTGCTGTCCTTCAGCCCTAGAAAGGGCCAGCTTTCGACGGTTCTGCACGCCGCTCGCGCATCCGGTTCGGGCTTTTTTGTCTTTGACATGACGGCGACAACCGAAGCTCGATAGGGGAGCGGACCAAACGGGCGTACGGTCGTTTCTTCACCCCTTCCCGCTAAGGATCTGTCGCCCCCAAAACACTACCTAGCTCCTCCATGGTAGCCGCCATTCGGCCGCATCGGAGACCCGGTGACAGAATTCATGCCATCCCCACGGCAGGTACATTTTTCAGGGCCAAAGATCGTTTTTCAGGTCCGGCGGTGGGCGGTGAGGACAGAAGGATCGGCCGACCGGGGAAAAGGCTTCCTAGACCTTCTCGCTCTCCTCCTTCTGCACGCCCCCATCGGCATCCTCAAACTTCGACAAATCCGTCGCGCCCGCCCGCTTGGGACGCCGCCGGGAGGCCACTCCGCTTTCCCCGCCCTTGTTCCTCTTGGCCTCCGCCCGCGTCCGCATCTCGGCAAACCGCTCGCCGTAGTGCTCGCAGGTCTCGACCGTCTCCTCCGCCTACGTAATCTGCGCCAGGCTCGCGACCTTGCGCTTCGGCCTGGCGGTCAGCGGCGGATAGGGCAGCGCGTGCCCGTGTCGCGCCGCCTCAATCGGCCCGAAATGGTGGTCCTCGTAGGACGTGATCCGATGCGCCTTGATGGGATACTGGCCCTCCGGCAGGATCAGCACCTCGTCGATCGGGAACTGGAGGAGCTTGCCCGGCGAAAGCAGCGCCCGCTCTTCACTGCGGCGACTGATATTGGCGCTGTCGTCGAGCTCGCGAATACGGCTCTGGCTTTCGGTCTTCGACACCACGGTGTGTTTGCCCAGCATGTCCGACAGGACCGTCGCCGTGTGGTCCTCCTGAGGCGTCATAAATATTTTTACCCCGGCGCCGGCCATAAGCGCGCGGCGCCCGGCCTCACCATAGAGCGAGGTGTTGTCGAGACCGGCAATCGACTGGGTGATGATGAAGAAGCGCCCGCCGAAGGAGCGGATCGTCTTGATGCTGTTTTCGACCAGCGGCTGGCGCCCGAGCTGGTCGAACTCGTCCATCAGGAACATGACCGTGTAGGGCTCGTCGGAACCCGGCTCAGCGCGCTGCAGCGACGCGATACCCTCGGCGAAGAGCAGTCGCACGAGGGGCGCCAACGTGGTCAGGTGCTCGGATTGCGTGGTGATGTAGAGCGTCTGCGCCTCCCGGCGGAAACTGGTCAAATCGAAGTCGTTCTCCAGCGTCGCACGGACCACCGAAGGGTCGTCCCAGAGCTGGAAGCCGGCACCATTGATCACCGAGCGGTAGCTGTCGGTGATCTTCTGGCTCATCCCCGCCATCTCGGAAAAGATCGTCGCGACGATGGGGATGTCGGTCATCTCGGCGTACTCGCGGTAGGTCTCCTCGGTCTTGCCGCCGCCCCCGAAGATCTCCTTGGCAAAGCCGAGGTTCGGCCGGCCCTGCTCGATGGCAAAGAGACAGGAGGCGACGAAGAGCCGCTTGCCGGCCTGGTAGAAGCCTTTGGCCGCATCTCCCTGCACAACCAGGAATTGGTCTGCCAGGATATTGAGCGCGGTATACTGCTGGTCCGGCGCAGAAATGGCCGCGATCCGCGCCAGTGGGTTGAAGCGATGCGTCCGGGTCGAAGGCCCGCCTTCGGTCTCCACGTAATCGAAGGGCGAGAAATACCAGATGCGGTTCCCGAGACCCTTCTGGCGATGGATCGCGGTTTTCTCGAAGTTCTCGCCCTTCACATCGAGCACGATGGCGCTGCCGCCATGATGCAGAAGGTTCGGTCTGACAAAGCCCACACCTTTGCCGCGCCCGGACGGGGCCACCATGATGAAATGCGGAAACCGGTTTGGCGTGGCGGAGATGTAGAGCCCCTGCTTTTCCGGCCCCGTGGTCTTGCCGAAGACGAACCCCTCCTCGGAGATCGGCTTGACCATCTTGTTGCGCCGCATCTCCCGCCGCGACTGGAAATGCGCGTTGTCATAGCTGGTGAGCCGGCCGCGGTAGACCCCGGCGACCCCCACGGCAACCAGGCTTAGCGCCACCAGACCGTTGATGAGGAAGATGACCTGCAGGGCGTCTGGATTGGCTTGAAGCGTGGGCCAGCTCCAGCGCAGGAACCAGGGCTCGAGCGGATCGAGGCTGCTCAAGCTCTCGCGGAAGACGAGCGCGCCGTAGATGGTGGCGAGCATGGCGCCGATGTAACCGCCGGGCAGCAGACCGCCAATCACGGCGAGCGGATAGCGCCACGCCGTATCTAGATTCTGGATCATCGTAAGAGATCCTCCCGTCTGCTTAGAGCTCGTGCCCGTCCTCGATGCCCAATCCCTGCTCGGCCGCGAGCTCGGCCTGCCGGACCTGCGCCATGGCCTGGTAGGCCTCCACGGTCTCGCGCTCGCGGGCCCCCTGCCCCACCACTAGGTCGGCTTCGTTCTTCAGCTCGCCCGCGACCGCCGCCCGAACCGCGGGATCGCGGATTTCGTCCTGCAGCGGGGTGCTGTCGCCCTCGAGCACGCGTCCCAGATCTTCATCCGAGAGCGTATCCGCCATCCGATCGACGAGGCTCTCGATGGCCGGCACGTCGGCAAGCTGGTGGTGCTTGTCCACGGTCAGCAGCTGGTCGAGCGCCAACTGCTCGACAAGGTCCCGCGGCACCGCCACGCCGTCGATGATCCGATGCCCCTCTTCCAAGACCGCGGCCAGCCGCGCGGAGGCACCTTCGTCCAGACTTTCCGTGCGGCCCTGCCACAGCGCCGCCTGCGCCAGGGAGTGGTCCCCCTGCGCCGCGTATTCCGCCAACTCCTCGGGCGTCGTGCCAAGCTGCGTCATAAGATCCGCATCCGGCTCAAACGCGGCGGTCAGCGCCTCGCGCAGATCGTCCAGCGTGCTGTCGATCTGGCCTATGCGCGGATCCTCCGCCTCGAGCCCGTCCCGTACGTGCTGCAGCGAGGCGGAGGTCAGATGCGCAAAGAAATCGTCGCGCGTCTCAGCCGTCAACGCGTGGTCCTTGAAGAAGGGATCGGCCTGGGTGGCGGCCATAAGCTCGGTGCTGGTGCGGGAGAACTCCGCCTCCATCCGCACCCGCTCCGGCCCCGCCTCCATAGCCTGGATGCTCTCCCAGGTCTCCCGCGCCTCGGCCAGCAACTGCTCGCGCGCCTGCGTCATGGCCGCGACGGGATCAAAGCTCCCCGCCTGTTCGGCGGCGTGCGTCTGCGGTGGCATCAGGGTGTCTGCCTCGGGCATGAGACGACCTCCGTCTTCAAGGGTTTGCGCCGACGCGAAGAACGCCTGCGACAGCTTTTCCATGAAAGCGTTGCCAGGGCCGGAGAGCGAAGCGAGCAGACCAAGACTGGAATACTGCCTCGCAAAGTCCTGCACCACCGCGCGGCGGTGCGCCCTCTCCGCATCCGACATCGGCGGCGGCGGAACCAGGTCCCCCCGACCGGTCCTGTCATGCGCCGCGCGGTACTCGGTCTCGCGCGGCGGGTTTTCGATGATCCCGCGCGACAGCCGGTTGGAGGCCACCATGTCGATGCCATGCGCCCGCGAGAGCTCGGCATGACACTCGCGCATCACGTCGTAGTTCAGATCCGACTTCATGCTGATCGACAGGAAGTTGCCCCAGTCGCAGCCGACCTTGTCGACGACAAAATGCGCATGGATGTGATCCGGGTCGCGGTGCACCGCGGCGACATAGCGCCACTGATCGCCATAGTCGCCGCTGGCAAAGATTGCCTGCCCCCACTCCCGCGCCACCGCCTCGGCCGCCTCAATGCCTGTGCCCTTGGGAAAGCTCAAAATGATGTGGTCGGTGTGCCCGCGCCGGGGGGCGCCGCGCCAGGACGAAGACCAATCCTCCACCGCCCGCGACAAAGTGTTGGGGCGAAGATCACGGTCCACCCCGGCGAAGTTCGTCCAGGTGGCATGTGCCGCGTCTTCCCGGGTGATGTAGTTGAGCTGGCGGGTCAGCTCCTCCTTGGAATGGCACCCCCCGGCCCGGATCCGCTTCACCACAGACTGCGGCGAGCGCTGCGCGTTGCCGGCAAAGGCCCGGAAGGACCGGGCCTGTACGCTGCCATGCCCCGCGCCCGGCACGCGCGTGCCCGTCCCGCCGCTCCGGCTGCGGCGCGCGAGGTCCTCGAGCGGATAGCCAAGAACGGCCTCCTCGATCGACAGCGACCCCGACCCCGCCCTCATTTATCCACCTCCGGGAAGGCCACATCCGCCAACGTCCGCCGGCGCGCCACGTTGATGAAATTGGTCAGCGCCTCGGTGAGGTCTCCCACCCGCGCGTCGAGCTGCGCCACGGTCTTGCCGTCCCGGACGTTCCACTTGAGCCCCCCGGAGTTCGCAAGCTGGGTCATCTGATTGAGATTGCGCCCCACCGCCACGAGCTCGCGCCGGCTCTGCGCGAGGGCCTCGATCTCCTCGACCCGCAGATCAAGCGCCCCGACGGCCAGCCGCATGAGACGGCGAATACCGTCCGAAGGCGTCAGCCCCTCCGCCTCCATCAGCGCCTTGAAGGCCGCGTATTCCTCGACACTGACCCGGGTGCCGACCACCGCGCCTTCGGTCGTGGTGTGCGACGAGACCGCCTGGTTGCGCACGCGCGCCACCGTCTGGCGCGACCGGCCGCTACGCCGGGCGATCTCGGCCTCGGACAATCCCTCGCCCAGGAGGCGATTGATCTCGGCAATATCCTTGTGGGTGAGACGGGGCCCGCGGGGCATATCGCAACCTCAAGCAGCAATCAAAATTCAGACACGCTCTATAGATGTACAACGCAATACCGTTCCAGCCAACCGACCATAAAGGCCGGTTTTCGCCCCTTCGGGGGATTTCCGCTTGCGGAAACCGGACAGCCTTCATGGTCTCCGTATCGCGCCCGGTGACCCTTCGGGGTCACTTAGGCAGGGCGCGGTGATCCGCAGGCCAGGAGGGGGCAATCTCGCCCCTGCGAGAGCTGCCGCCGGGGCCGTCCGCGGATCACACCCGTCCCGATGTGCCTGGCGTGGGGCGTGCCGCCCCACGCCAGGCGGAGAGGGCCAATGTGCGATTTTTTGGCCCCCAGCCCCATGTGCGCTCCGCGCGCAATCTCCGGACCAAAAAAATCGCGGCAGGTGCTGGAACGCAGGAGAGAAGGAGAGAAGGAGAGAAGGAATAAATGAGTGCAACATTGCTGGACTTCTGGATCGGCGGAATGCTGCAGATATTGAAATATTGAGTTTTTAACTCATTGAGAAGATGAGAGCTTGAGTGCTGGAGCCGTGGCGTTGTTGATCGCTGGAGGCTTGGTCCGCCGGAGTTCTGGCGTGCTGAATGTGTGGACCGCAGGACTTGGAGGACCGGGCTTGAAGACCATCTCGACCATTATGATGAAAGGCGGCAGCGGGAAGACGACGCTGACCCGCATCCTCGCCTCGGCCGCCCTCGCCCGCGGCATGAAGGTCCACATCTTCGACGTCGACACCGACCCCCAAGCGCTCGGCTGGGAGGCCAGCTTCAACCGCGCCTCCTGGGGCAAGATCGACAAACCCGCCTGGCGCCACGACCAGCTGACCATCAGCGGCGCGGTCGCGGATATGGATGAGATCTACGACGGCTACGATCGCATGGAAGCCGAGGGCTATGATCTCGTGCTGATCGACACCCGCCCGGGCGCCAACGCTGACACCGAAGACCTGATCCTTGCCACCGATCTCGTGCTGATCCCCACCCGGCCCGAGCAGTCGGATTACTCGATTGCCGAGCGGACGCTCGAGTGGTTCGAGGACATCCTCAAGACCGTCACGCCCGACTCCCCCACCCCGGCGCTGCGCACGGTGCTGACCGCAGTGCCAGCCAAGATGATCTCGGTGCTGACCGGGGATCTCGACATCGCGAGCCTGACGCCACGCGATCGCGACGCTCTACAGGCGGTCATGAACATGCCGCATGCGCTGACCGTGATCCCCAACTCGAAATACTGGCGCGAGATCGCGGCCTGGGGTCCGCTCGGCGTGGCCGCCGAGGCGGCGAACGCCCAGCCCGCCGGGCGGCTGCAGGGCGGAGCCATGCTGGACATCCTGGCCGGCGGCGACGCGCTGCTCGACGAACTCCTTGCCGTCATCGACGTTAGGGAGGCGGCAGAATGAGCAACGATCCCAAGCCAGAAAAGCGCAAGAGGTCCCGTGTCGTGCGCACCTCGCATGCGCTGCCAAACGCCGCCGAGCACGCAAAGGCGAGCAGCCGGCTCGCAGGGTCCACGGCCCGCTACGCGGCCCGCGCCACTCCCGAGCCGCAAGAGCCGAGGATCGAGCCCAAGCCCGACGCCGACGCAAGCGCCGACGTCACTCCTGACCTTGCCCCGACTGGCAAGGAGAGCCCCGCGGGCTCAATGCGGCCGCAGCCGAGGCGACGGGCGCAGCCGAAGGCGGCAGCGCGGCAAGCCGCGGCGGCCGAGGAGGCCGGGGCTCCAGCGAAGAAGAACGTGCGTGGCTTCGTGGTCTGGCTGCCGGCCGACATGGCGCGGCTGGAGGCTTTGGCGGTGCGGCTCGGCACCAGCGTCGATTATCTCGAAAAGGCGCTGATGAAGCAGGCGCGCAAGAGGTATCTGGGTCTCGATCACGCAAGCGCGCTACGCGACAGCAAGCGGCTTAAGACGCATCTCAACCTGACGCGGGCCGAGGGCAGCGGCGGTCTTTTCGTGAACGCCTATTCGGATCCCGAGATTGTCCGCGCCCTGCGCGCGGAGATCGGCGATCCGCTCGATCTCATCGCCGACGCGCGGATCATCGGCGCACTGTTCCGGCTCTACGGTCTCGACACGCTGGCGGCTTACGAGGGGAAAGTGGTGGGATAAGCACCGCCCTGGGCTTCTGCCCACGGTGCCGGCTCACTCACACGGGCCGGTCAGGACCTCGTCCACATTCCAAGTCACCGCATCATGCGCGCTGACCACGGCAAATTCGGTGCTCGACCCAAGGATGGCGACCAGCGTCGCCCACGCATCGGGATCGGCCTTCGCCTGCAGGGCGCGGCCATCTTCGAGCTCGAAGGCTGCCTGCTCGCCGGTTTGCGCCAGGACCACGATCCGCGCCGGCGCGCGCTCCTGCGGCAGGGTCACGGCGAAAGACCCGTTCGGCTGCGGGCCGAAGACACGATCCGGGTCGCAGACGAGCTGCAGCGTTGCGCCGGGGCCCTCGAGATCATGCACCGGCAATCCGCGCTGGAGACTGTGAGACCAGATCACATCCGAGATCACCACCGGTGCAGCTCCCGCCGCGGTCCCCTCCTGCGTCCCGGTCTCTTGCTGCGCCTGTGCAATGAGCGGCATCAGCGCAGAGACGATGAATGCACCGAATGATGAACGTCGCATAAAACACTCCTTTTGAGCACAAAGCGTACATCTCTTACGCTAGGGCATCCCATCCGGAATGAAAACCGAAGCCCGCAAGCAAAACTGCATGGGCAGGGCTAAGGGGCGCAGCCCCTCGCGCGGTCAACAGAAATAGCCAGGGCCGTGTCCTCGGCCCAAGGCCTGCGGGCCGCACCACCCCTGTCGATTTCTGCTGCCCTTGCTACCCCCGGCCTCGCCGGCGGGCAGGCCGGATAGCGCGCTATCCGGCTTCAACTATTTGGGACAAGAACCATGCTGGCAAAGAAACTCTATGCCTTCCCGATCTCCAAAGTTTTTCACCTCGATGACGCAGGAGAAGAACACTTCCTGGGACTGAGATTTCGGTGGAACACAGGAGAGACCGAAATTGCCTGGGAGAACCCCGGCGCTTTCAAGATGGGCCTAATCTGCGAAGAGCCGATCCCTGCCTCATCTTCCCCGGGTCGGGCCTAGGCCCGGCCCGCGCGGGTTGGCCTCGGCGGCGCAGACGCTGAGACCAACCCGCGAAATTTGACGGGCCCCGCCTGAGCGAGGCCCGATCATCAGCTTCAAGGTGGCAAACCTCTTAGGCGGCTTGTTCGGCCGCGCTGCGCCCGGCCTCCGCCAAGATGAAGTCCACCGCCTTCTGCGCCTCCGACGCGGCGCGGAAGATTGCGCGATTGTCGCCTTTCATGGCAGCAACCCACCCTTCAACATAGCTCGCGCTCTGGTCGAACTCCGGCGCCACACCGATCTGCACCCCGAGCATGCAAGCGCCGATCTCGGCGACCAATTCCTCGAAGGCGTAGGCCGTGCGGTCGGAGAAGCGCTTGAACCTATCGAGACGTTTTTCCGAACCGCTCCAATGCGTCAGTTCATGAAGAACGGTTCCATAGAATGCCTGCGCGCTGAGAAACGTCTCGATCGGCGGCATGTGGATGTGATCCGCGCGGATGTCATAGTAAGCCCGCGGCTCCGGGGTCGAATGGATCGCCGCACCAGTGCGGGCAATAAACGCCTCGAGTTTCGGATCGGCCGTGATGCCGAGATCCCTCGGCGGCTCCGTGCGGGTATAAAACTCCTCCGGCAGGCCGTCGATCTGGTCGGAGTTGAACACGCGGTAGGCGCGGCAATAGGGGATCTTCTTCTCGTCGCCGTCGTCATTCTCGCGCTCGACCGTGCCGAACTTCACCACCGTGGCCGACGTCTCGCCCTTGCGCACCTGCGCCCCAAGCTCCTGCGCCTGCCGATAGGTCATCCAACCTGCCGACACATAGCCTTTGCTGGCGGCGGTCGCCCAGAGCATCAGCACGTTGATGCCGCGATAGTCCTCGCCATTGAAGCGGGCCGGCATCTGCGCGCCACCTGCGCCGCCGGTCCAGGGCTTGCGCCAGGGCGGTGTGCCTGCCTCGATCTGCGCAATGATCTCATCGGTGACGTGCTGGTAAACATCAAACTTCGCCTTTGCCATTTGTGGCCTCCTTCGTGGTGGAGACGGTGGGGGCCCCGGGCCCGCCTTCCGCCGATGGGCTGCGCCTCGGCCAATCTGTCTGACCGGAAACGCATGTTTTCGGCGGAACAGAGTGGGAGAGGGCGAAGCCCGACCCACGGGCCGGACACGGACAGTCAAAGGATCGGAGACGGGGGTGGTGCGGCCCGCAGCGCGCAGCGCGAGGACACGGCCCCGGCGGAGACGACGCCAGCGGCGGCGCTTGTCTTTTGACTTTCCGGGGCCGGTCTGTTGGGCGGACAAACAAACAGCATCATGTCAGGGCCGGGGTGAGCGGGCGCCAGCCCGTCGAGCCCCTGCCCTGCCCTTCGGCCCCATGCGAGACGCGCGCCCCGCGCGGCTCTCCTCAGATCAATCCGCCAGAGCTTTCCAGCCCGCCCCCGGCCGAGGGGACGGCTCGGGCCTTGCAGGCGGCGAGCCGGAAGCGCACCCATATAGCGAAGGATGGCGAGCCGACTTGTGGGAAGGTCTGGCTTGCTGCCCGGCCGAAGGCGGGGCGGGCGCGGTCAGGGGGGACTTTGGGCAACGGGGCCATCGAGCCCGCAGAGCGTCGCCCAAGATCAACGCCTGATTTTTGGGCAGGCTAGGCCAGCGCCAATGCAGGAAGGCCCAGGCGGGCTCTTATCCACAGGGCTGCCCCCTGCAACTGGGGATGAATCTGCGCCGCGAGCTGTGCAGCTTGCCGAATGCGGGTCTTGTCACGAAGGCGGCGAGGCTCAATCGAGCTTTCTCGCCACCGATCTGTGGGGCTCACGACACGGAAAGGGCGGCCGTGGGCCGCCCTGCCCGTTTGATTCAGCCCTCGCTAGCCTTCTTCCGCAGCAGGTCGAAGTCGTTGGCGGCAAAGGTGACGTCATAGACGGTCTGGCCGTCCTTGGAGTATTCGCTTTGGCGCACTGTACCGCGGGTGTGGACCACGTCGCCCGGGGCAATATTCTCTTTCGCCCAGCCGATGACGCTGTTCTTGAAGATGGTGACCTCGTTCCAGAATGGGCGTGGCTGGAAGTCGCCGTGATCATCTTTCCGGCCGTATTCAGCGGCGATGCTCACCCGCAGCGTGGGGCCAACTTCCTTGATTTTCCCGACCCGGCCGATGATCTGAAATTCTGCAAAGGTACGCATTTTGTGTCTCCGTCAGTTTGAGTGTTTCGGTGAAAAACGAGCAGATCGGGCCGCGATGCGATCAAACCAAAAGCCGGAGGGTCCGCAAAGTGGAAGCCGGCTTTTTGTTTGAAAGACGGCGCTTTAGCGCCGACCGGTCGCGAAGAGCGGACCGAGTCATGTTGAGTGTCCGAAACACGCTGGCGGAGACAGGGCCGCACCTTGCAAGCTCGGCTCTCCGCAGGCGGGAAACTTATGGACGAGGGCAGATGATCACCGGTCACGGCTGCTAGACAGGCCAGGGGGCAAGGGCCATTGCGCGGCCCGCAAGTGCCTCGGCTAGAAAACTCCAGCCGAAGTCTTCCGAAAAAGGTGATAGAGGAACTCGACCGACGTCCCTACCGTCTTATGCAATGCAAAACGCACCTCAGGCGACGCTCAAAAGAGCGCCTCCCCTCCGGCCCCGGATTTCGACCTATCGTCACACCGCTGCCCCTGCCCCGCCACGTTTTCCCGGCACATCCGAAGCAACCATAAAAATAGGGGCCGCTTGCGCCGCCCCGCAGGACTTCGGACGGCAGAATGACAGGCACGCAGATCGTGGTCGCCACGGCAACCACCGCGGAAGAACTTCAGCACATCATCGACACGGCACCGCAAGGCGCGACACTCTTGCTTGAAGCGGGCAGCTATGTCTTCGACAGAACCATCGTGATCGCGCGCAGCGATCTGACGCTCCTCGGCGCGGGGGTCGGCGAGACCGAGATCACCGTGACCGAGGAGATGCGCGGGCAACCGGTGTTCCAGCTCGGACACGCGCTCTACCAGGAGATCGCCGAGGCCAAGACGGCGCTAACCCGGGCCGCGACCGAGGGCGACACCGAGATCGTGCTCGCCTCCGATCATGGCTTGCAGGCCGGCGACGTGATCTGCCTCGAGCAGGAAAACACCGACGCATTCTTCGACGAGATCGGCGACACGCTCTGGCGCAAGGACACGCCCCTGCGCACGATGATGGCAGAGGTGGTCGCCGTCGAGGGCGACCGGGTCACCCTCTCGGCGCCACTCGCCTTCGACTACGACCCGCAGACCACCTCCGTCGAGAAACGCGGGCTGGTCGAGAACGTCACCCTGGGCGGCTTCAGCCTCACGCAGGTCGGCACGGAAGCGGACGCCTCCGAGTTCAGCAACACGCTGCCCGATGCCACGCGCGCCACGGCGATCCTCGTCGCCGGCAGCAAGAACAGCACGCTGGCGGATATCGAGATCCGCGCGCCCGCCTCCAACGGGCTGACCGTCGATGACAGCATCGGGCTGACCGTCTCGGAGCTCGAGGTGACCGGCGCGCACAACAAGGGCGGGGGCGGCAACGGCTACGCGCTCTGGCTGCGCAACGTCTACCACAGCAGTTTCACCGAGCTCACCCTGCTCGACAGCCGGCACGCGGTGGTCTTCGGCTCCTACAACACGGCGATCGGGAATCTCATCGAGGTTTCCGAGACCAACCGCGACATCAATTTCCACGGCGGGCTCGACCGGGACAATGTCGTGCACGTGCAAAGCTCGGTGCGCGAAGGCGAGGAGCAGGACTTCCTCGGCGCAACGCTGTTTTTCAATCCCGGCACCAGCTACGGCGCGCCGACCGATCCCGACCTGAACAGCGTGACCTTCTCCGAGGTGGTCGGCACGGTGCGCGCCGATCTGGTCACCGCGGCGGCGGATGGCGCCACGATCTCGACGCTGGGATCGGCGGACATGGTGATCGGCGGCGCGGGGAACGACGAGGTCCGGCTCGGCACCGGCCATGACACGGTGATCGCCTCGCAGGGCGCGGACTGGATCGACGGCGGCGCGGGCACCGATACGATCGTCTTCGCGCAGCCGCTCGACGGGCTCGGCGTGCACTGGCAGGACGATACGGTCACGCTCTCGGGCGACGGCTTCACGACCCGGCTCAGCAATGTCGAGATCGCGGTCTTCGATGGTGTCGAGGTTGCCGTGTCCGAGCTGGAGAACCGCGATGCGGACAGCCGTCTCTACCGAGAGACATCCAGCCTGCCCGCCACGGTCTACGAGGGCGGCAGCGGCTGGCAGCGGGTGCATGTGACGGGATCGGGTGTGCTGGGCGACGCCCTCGAGGCGGTGACCTACGACGGCATCGCGGACCTGCAGCTGATCGGCAACGCGCTGGCGAACCACGTCATGGGCGGCTCTGGCGATGACTGGATCGAGGGCCGCGCCGGCGACGACCGGCTGCTGGGGCGCGGCGGCGACGACCTGCTTCTCGGCGGTGCGGGCAATGACGCGCTGTTCGGCCTGGCCGGAGACGACACGCTCGCTGGCGGCACCGGCGACGACACGCTCACCGGGGGCGCCGGGGCCGACCTGTTCCTCGCCGAGAGCGGCGCGACGCTGGTGACCGACTTCTCGCGGAGCGAGGGCGACAGCCTGCTGTTCAACGGCGCCGGCCTCGAGGCGAACGCGGCGCTCGGCATCTATCTTGCCGGCGGCGGAAGCGACGGCCTGCTGGAGGTCCGGGAGGAAGACGTGGAGGGACAGGAGGCGCTGCACCTGGCGTGGCTCGACGAAAGCATCACCCTGCTCGGCATGACCGAAGGCAGTCTCTTTGCCTGACACCACATTGCCGAAAACCGGGCCTCAGCTGCCATCCGTCCAGAGCAGCCGCTGGTCTCCGCCGAGCTTGGAGTTGTTCAGCGGCGCCTCTGCGCCCAGCGGGCTGGCGAGGCCGGTCTGCGGAAAGAGCTGGCGGTAGGCCGCGACCCAGGCCAGCTCGTGCGGCTGCAGGGTTTCGGTGCCGTCGAAATAGGACTGGCGCTTGCCCGAATAGGCTTCGGTGAGCGCCCCCTCCGCCGCATAGTCCGACAGCGCATAGCCGACCACGCGTTCGAGCGCCCCGTCGCAGCCGCGGGTGATCGGCTGGCCCAGCCGGTCCAGATGCGCGGCGATGGTGACAAGCGGCGCGATGGCATGGAACTGGTAGTGCAGCCCGTAGCCGCCGCGCTTGGTTTCCTGCGGCAGGCTTCCGTCGGGACGCGCCGTGCAGAGGATCCGCAGGGCCGAGGCCGAGGCCCAGCCGACCTGCATGTCGTTACCGGTGATCTCGCCGGTCAGCAGCACCGCCAGCGCCGCCCAGGCCCGCAGGTTGCCGACACGCGCGCCCGAGGTGGCCTCCTTCTCCCAGAAGTCGATCTGCTCGGCGCTGCGCCGGGTCAGCCAGTCCTCGATCTCCGCGGCGGCACCGAGGTCTGTGGCCCGGGGCCGCACCTGCCGATAGCTCTCGGCGATCCCCGAGAGCCGGGCGCCGACCGACAGCCGCGCGGTGAAACTGCCGAGATCGGAAAGCGCGTCGGCCCCGGCCCAGGCGGCGATCCGGGACAGCACGCAATCGGCTTGTTCCGGACCCGCGTTCGCCTCGGCCAGCACCGCGTTGGACTGCGCCACGAGCTCGCGGATAAAGGCGTCGATCGGCCGCAGAGCCCGGCTCACCGCTGCGTTGCTCTCCTGGTCGATGGACGAGCGCGAGGGGTCATCTGCCGCGTAGCGGCTGCCGTAGTCGAGCGTCACCACCGGCTCCGGCGCAGGCGGACATTCCTCCGCCAGCGCGGCACCGGCAGCGAGCAGCAGCGCGGCGGAAAGCGGCAGTGTCGACAGGTGCCGCATCCTCAGCCTCCCCCGCTCATCCGCACGAGGCGGGTGATCCCCGCGGCGCGCTGGTTGCCCTGCGCCGCGGCGCGTTCGAGCCAGTGGATCGCCCGCTCCGGATCGGGTGTGACGCCGATCCCGAAGGCCAGCGCCTCGCCGTATTCGGACATCGCCGCCGTGTCGCCGCCCTCGGCGGCGCGGCGCAGCCAATCGCTCGCCTCGGACAGCTGCGCCGGTGAGGCGGCGGTGTCCTGCAGGAAGAGCCCGTAGCTGCGCATCGAGATCAGATCGCCACTTTCGGCGGCGCGGCGATAGAGGTCGGCCATATCGAGCAATTGCGCGATGGGCACGCGGACCCGCTCGTCCGCGCGCCGCAGCCGCGACAGGAAGCTGGTCAGAAGTGCGTACTCGGCCTGTGCCGAGGCCTCGGTGAGCATCGCCGCGGCCTGCTGCGGATCGTAGCTGTCGGTGCCGCTGGCGATCGCCAGATCGAAGAGGGTCCGGCTGGCGGTCTCATCCCCCATCGCCCGCGCCCGGGTCAGCAGCTCGACCGCCTCCGGCCGCGCCCCCGGCCTGCCAAGCGCCAGCACGGTCTTGGCAAGGTCGGTCATCGCCCAGGCGTTGTCGTCAAGCAGATGCCTCGAGACCTCGATCCAGTGCTCGGCGATGGTGCGCTCGCCGATCAGGATGGACACGTTGGCCATCGAGATCGCGCTCTTGTAGTCGCAGGTCATGATCCCCTTGGCCCGTGCCAGGTAGCGTGCCCGCTGCTCCCCCGGCGCAAGGAAGGGCACCGCGAAGAGAAGCGCCTCGAAGTCTCCGTCGGCGGCGATCACCTCGCGGTAGCGCTCGAAGATGTCCCGGCGCTCCACCGCGGAGCGGGCATGGTCGGCCATGAGCTGCATCGCCCGCCCCATGCCCTCCGCGGCCGGCGCCTCGAGCAGTGCCAGCGCCTCGGCCTGCTCCTCCATGCGCCGCAGGGGCGTGTCGCCGGGCGGGCTGTCGAGCAGCATCTCGGCGAGCTTCAGCGCCGTCGAGGGGCCCGATTTCGCGTAGCGCGCGCGCAGGCGCCGCGCCTCTTGCAACCTCTCGTCGCGCCGACCGCCCAGCTCGGCCTGCGTCTTCATCAGCGCGTCGCTCACCAGGCCGTAGCGCTTGGAGTGTTCCAGCCAAAAGCTGCGCATCTCGTCGCTTGCCGCGGGATCTCGTTGCAGAAGCCGCAGCCAGCCGGCCAGCGCAGACGGGCGGCCGTAGAGCGCGTGGGACTGCAGCACCGCATAGACCAGCGGCTCGCGGCGCGGCGAGAGCGAGACCAACCTCTCGCCGGGCAGGTCCAGGTTCGCGGTGTCCGTCTCGCGTTCCAACCCTGCCCAGTAAGCGGCCTCCTGCAGTCGCGGCGCATCCTGTGCCCGGCAGGCAAAGGCCGAGGACAGCACCTTGAGCGGCGTCACCCCGCCGCTGACCGAGACCGCCCGCGACAGCAGGTCCACGGCCCGGTCGAAGTCGCTGGGGTCGCCCGGCTGCGCCAGAAGCAGCTCGGCAAGGCTCACCGTGCCGTCGAGATCCTCGCGCGCCACGGCCTCTTCGAGCAGGGCACGCGCCTCGGCAGCGCCCGCCCATCGGCCCTTGTCCTCGATCACCGCCGCGGCAAGCCGGGTGAAGGCCCAGCCGGGCGCATCCGCGAGGCTGACCAGCGCACGCAATGCCTCCAGCCGCCGCGGCCGCTTGTCGGGAAACTCCGCCGCGTGCAGCTCCAGAAACAGCGCCACCCGCGTCAGCCCTGCCCGCGCCCCATCGGCGGCGGCGCGCTCGTAGAGCTCGAGCGCGCGGTCGAGATCGCGCGGCAGCAGGGCGCCGCTTTCGTACTGTCGGCCCAGTTCGATTTCGGCGTAGGGCAGCCCCGCGTCGGCGGCTTGCGTCAGGTATTTCAGCAGCAGGTCGTTCGACTTCCGAAAGCCCTCCGCCTCCAGATGGTACTCGACCACCTTCCAGGCGGCGTGGGCATCGCCGAGATCGGCGGTGAAGCGGAACCAGTCATGCGCGAGCTGCGGCGACTTGGTGACGATCTCGCCCGAGTGATACTCGCGCGCGATGCGGGCAGTGCGGTCGCAGATCGTGGTATTGAGCTCGCCGACCAGCGCCCCGAAGGCCATGGTCACCGCCAGTTCGAGCGGCACGTCCCAGGCCGCGGGGGCCTCTCCTGCAAGCGCCATCGACGACAGCGTCAGCAGCGCGTCGGCATTGCCCGCGAAACCCGCCGAGATCAGCAGCGCATCCGCCTCGTCCACGTCCCGCGGCACGCCGATGCCATCGCGGTAGAAGCGCGCCAGTGCGGTGCGGCTTCCGGCCGAGAGCGTGTCGCCGTAATCCGCAAGCTGCGGCACCATGCGGCTCCGCATCAGCGCCTCGAACCGGCCCGCCGCCTCCATCACCGCGATCCGCGCCAGCAGCGCGTTCTGCCCGAGAAAGCGCGGGTCCCGCTCCTCGAGCCGCTCGATCATCGCCATCGCCGTGTCAAACCAGCGCGCCGGGTCGAGATGCATCAGCCGCGAGAGATCTCGGCGCACCATCGCGGTTTCCCAGTCCGGCAGCGCTTCGGCATCCCATGCGGCCCAGAAGGCCGTGGTCTCCTCGTCCGGCGGGCGGGCGACGCAGATCGGGTCGATGTCGAGATCCGGCGGGCGGAATTCCAGGTCGAGCGTCCTGCCCCAGGATGGCCCGCCGACCACCGCCGGCGCCATGCCGAGCACCAGCGCAAGGCATCGGATCCAGATGGTGGCGGTCTTCGTCCGGGGCATCGCTCGGTCCCTCGCTCAGCGGATGTAGATGTTGGGTACGGCGGCGGCGGAATAGGCGCCGTCCAGTTCGGTGAGCACGATGGTCACCCCGGTCTTGCGCTTGAGTTCGACCGCCGAGACCGTGGCAAGCGCCTCGGTGCCGTCGCGCAGCTCGAAGTCGAGCGTCAGCGGTGCCTTCAGCGCAACCGAGCGGGATTGCGCCGGTTCGAGCCCGTCGATCGCCACCGCCTTGGCCAGCGGCACGTAGAGGCTCAGCGCCGGCTGCGGCGTCAGGTTGAAGACGGTGACGTCGCATTTCGCCGGGCTCATCTCGAGCGTGTCCTGCGTGACCAGCGGCGCGCCCTGTTCGGGGACCACCACCGTGTAGTGGGAGCTGGGCGCGACCTCGAACTCGATCGAGCTGGCCGAGAACGACACGTTGATCGCGCCCGGCATGACGTTCACGTAGCCCGAGAGCCCCGAGGTGAAATCCCGGACCGTCGTGCCGTCCACCGCCGCGAAGCTCTCGCCCGGTGCGAGGATGCGGATGAAGCTCGACTCCGGGTCGAAGACGTCGCGGTAGAGCCCCTCGTCCCCCGCCCGCGCGGCGCCGGGGCCGAAGGTGACGAAAGGCGCGAAGAGCGCCGAGGCGGTGCCCCCGGCAAGAAACAGGCGTCGCGTGGTCATGATTTGTCCTCCGAAGGGGGCGTGCAAGTATAGAGTGCGGGATCGCTGCCGAGCGGCGCGGACAGCGCGATTTCAAGCCTCTCGGCGCCCTCGGGCCAAAGCCCGGAGAGCGGCATGTAGAACCGGCCCGTGCGGCGCATGCGCTCGCTGCGGTGCAGGACCCGGGTGCGCTCTGATCCGGTCGCCGAAAGGAACCGGAACTCCAGCTCCAGCGCCGTCGAGCCGCCGGTGTCGAGGAACAGCGTGTCTTCTGCCCCGAGTCCCAGCCCGCCGAGATCGGCGCGCAGCAACCTGCGATCCTCCGAAACGTCCGCAACGATCCGCGCCGTGCACGGTCCACGGGCTGCCGCGATCAGCTCGCGCATGGGCTGGTCTCCGTATTGCGCGAGATTGTTGTAGATCGGGTTCTCCCAGACCAGGAACACCGGCGGCGCCTCCTGGAAATCCTCGGAGGTGAGGTAGGAGGTGATCGCGCCGAACTGGTTGCCGCCGGTGATCGCGTAGTTGATCACTTCGAGCGCGCTGTGCTGTGCGATGAACCCCGGGAAATTGTTGATCGGCGAATCCGAGAAGGAGGTGCCGACCAGCGCGATATCGACGCTTTCCTGCGCGTCGCCGAAGAGATCGAGCCCGCCGCTCAGGTCTTCCTCGGGCACGAGGTCGAGCTGCGCCACGCGTGTCTCGTAGGTCTCGGTTTCCGGCTCGGGAAGGGTTTCGGTGCAGAGCCCCTGCAGGATCCGCCGCATGCCGGAGAAGGAGGTCTCCTGCCCGGTTTCGACGGTGACATGGTCGGTCTTGGCCAGGGCCGCGTAGGCAGGCTGCACGCGGATCACCTCGGCGATCGCCCGAGCGCCGAGATCGGCACCATAGGCGGACCAGTGGAAATCCGCGCCGAAGAAGGGCAGCCGGCCCGGCTCCGCGTCGAGCAGTGCCGCCCGGATGTCCGCCGTGACCACGCCCGCCGCCGCGAGCCGGCGTTGGATGTCCAGGTGCACCTCGGTGGCCACGTCGAGATCGAAGCCGTAGAGCGCCGCCTCGTCGGGCAGGTGGTCCGGCATCGACACGCTCTTCGTCGGGATCGGCACGAAGATCAGCGTGGTCCCCCGCCGCTCCAGCGCCCGCGAAAGCTCGGCCAGCCCGTCGACCACGCCCGCCGAGAAGGGGTGATACATGCGCAGATCGGCGTTGATGCGGAAGAACACCCCATCCCGCCCCTCGAGGCTGGGCAGGTCGCGGTTGCGCTCGAGCCCCGAGCAGCCATAGGCGCTTTCGGCGGCAGGCGCGGCGGTCGCGAGGGCCGCAAGCAGCAGCGCCGCACCGCGTATCGCCAGGCTTCGCGGGCTCATCGTGGTCCCTCCCGGCGCGTCAGCGCTGCCAGGGCGACCGCCTCGGCGAGGCGCAGATCGACCACCGGCTGCAGGTTCTGCACGATCAACTGATGCCGCAGGCTGTGGCCCCGCCCGGCGGCCTCGAGATAGCCGCGGGCACGGCGCAGATCCTCCGGAGCCGCGGCGCCGTCCTGCAGGATCTCGCTGGCCAGCTGCAGGGCGGCGGCCTCGGCGCCCTGCGCGCCCTCGCGCGCGGCCAGCGCCTCGAGCTCGGCCTGCATCGGGCCAAAGGGCGTGCCGCTGACGTGATGACGGATCAGCGCCTCGGTCGCGGCGGAACTGCCGGCGGTGGCATAGGCGAGCAGCGCGTTCTTCAGCACCTCGAGCCGGCCCGCAGAGGTCCGCTCGGGATCGACCCGGTCCAGCGCCTCGACGAAGCCGAAGATGGCGCCGCCGCTGCCGGTCACCGCGGCGATGCCGTAGTAGTGGGCAATGTCCGCGGCGAGATCCGGGCGCGCCTGCAGATCGAGCCGGTTGGCGAGCTGGAAGGCCGCATTGCCGTCGCGATGATCCGCCAGGTCGCGGAGCTGGTCAAAACGCACGCGGGCCCCGCGCGACAGCCGCTTGCGCACCGCCAGGAGGCGCGGCGGAAGCTGGTCCGAGCGGGTGATACCGTGCACCACGGTCACGTCCACATGCTGTGCCGCCGCGCCGCGGTAGACCGCCACGCCGGTGTTCAGATTGCCCTCCTGCGCCTGCGCCGCGGCCACTGGCAGCAGCACGAGCCCGGCGAGACGGGCAAGCAGGCCCGGGGTACGGCGAGGTGTTCTCATCTCCCGCCCTCCTCCGGCACGTGAGCGCCGTCGCCCGCCGCGACCAGCGCCCCGGGCAGGTCGGGGTCGATCAGGTAGCGCACCGGGATTTCCCAGAGCACCGTGGCCGCCCCCTCTTCCGGCGCGCGCGCCTGCAGGTAGTCGCGCATGGGCACGAAGGGCCCCTGCCCCTCGGCCGCGTGGTTGATCACGTCGCGGTGGAGTTCGAGCTTCAGCGCCTCGGCAAAGCTCCAGTTGGGATTTGCGGAATAGGAGGTGCCGACAAGATCGAGGCTCTCGCCCGCCCCCGCATCGCCGAAGAGATCGAGCACCGCCGCCTGCCCCGAGCCCACGGGGCGCGCCTCGTAGCGGATCACCCGTTCCGCGGTGAGACCGACCAGCGGCGCAAACTCCTCGGAGGTGATGTAGGACACCAGGTCGCCGGCGAAGCGGACCTCGCTGCCCGGCGCCGCCTCGAACTCGTCGGAGCCGCCGAGCCCCGGTCGCGCGGCGATGAGCGCCGCGACCGCCCGCGCGCCCTCGGGAGTCCAATGGGTGTCGGTCGCGAGGAAGGGCTGCTGCAGAGCCGCCAGCGCAGCGCGGGTGTCGATCACCGCGATGCCGCGGCCGGCCAGATCGGCGCGCAGCCGGTCGTAGACGTCGCGAAGCTCTTCCGAGAGCGCCCGGTCGGGGCTCTGCGCCGCCATCAGGTCGAGCTTGGCCGGGAGCGGCGCGACGATCAGCTCCGCGCCGCCGGTGCGCAGCGTCTCGGCGGTGCGGGTGATCTCGGCCAGCGCGGCCGCATAGGGGGCCTGCGTCGGCTGGCGCATTTCCTCGTCGGTGAAGAGCACCCCGCCGGTCCCGACCGCGACCCCGGGCCGGCCCTCGTTCAGCAATGCGTAGCGCGCCGCGCCGATGAGCCGGATCGCCAGGTCCCGGTGCGGCAGGTTCTCGCGGTAGAGCGTGTCGATTTCCTGCGTGACGGCCTGCTGCCCCATCCCGGCGAATCTCGGCAGGGCCGCGGTCGGCCCCAGCACCAGCGCCATGTTGGCCGCCGCCGCATAGCCGAAGAAGGCCGTGGGCAGGACCAGTTTCAGCGCGAGATGATGTGTCATGGCGGGCCTCAGAACTGGAAGTAGAGGAAGGGCGAGAAGCTCTGCTCGGACAGCTTCAGCACGGTGAGCACGCCGAGGCCGAGCAGCAGGGTCGCGGTCAGGGCCTGCGCCGCGACCCCGTCGAGGATCCGCGTGCCCCGGCCCGGCGGCGCGGGCCGGCCGCGCATGGGGGCCTGCCCGTCGCGGCGCGCGGCAAGCCGCGGCTCGGCCCAGGCGACAAGCCCGGCGATGGCGGTGAGGACAAGGCTCTCGCGGGTCAGCGCGTGCCAAAGCGCCGCATCGCCCCAGAGGCCGTTGGCCCCCAGCATCGCGGCGTAGACCTCGAGCCCCTGACCCACGCTGCCCGCCCGGAACATCACCCAGCCGAGCAGCACCAGCAGCAGCGTGACCGGCAGCGCCCAGAAAACACCGGGCGCGCGGCGGTCGTGACCAGTGGCGCGTTCCAGCGCCAGCAGGCCGCCATGCCAGAGGCCCCAGAGCACGAAGGTCCAGTTCGCGCCATGCCAGAGCCCGCCGAGGACCATCACCGTCATCAGGTTGGCATAGGTCCGCGCCCGGCCCCGGCGATTTCCGCCCAGGGAGATGTAGAGATAGTCGCGCAACCAGGTCGACAGCGAGATGTGCCAGCGCCGCCAGAACTCGGTGATCGAACGGCTGATATAGGGGAAGCGGAAGTTCTCGGGGAAGTGGAACCCCATCATCTTGCCGAGCCCGATCGCCATGTCGGAATAGCCCGAGAAGTCGAAATAGAGCTGCAGCATGTAGGCCGCCGCCCCGGCCCAGGCGAGCAGCAGGCCGACCTCGCCGCTGCCCTCGAAGGCAAGGTCGGCGAGCGGCGCCACCGCATCCGCCAGCAGCACCTTCTTGCCCAGCCCGATCAGGAAGCGCGCCATGCCCTCGGAAAAGAGGTCGAGCGAATGGGTCCGGCTGCGGAACTGGTCCTCGAGATCCTTGTAGCGCAGGATCGGCCCGGCGATGAGCTGCGGAAAAAGCGCGATGAAGGCGGCGAAATCGACGAATTTCGCCTCCGCCCGCGCATCGCCCCGCCACACGTCGATCAGGTAGCTGAGCGCCTGGAAGATATAGAAGGAAATGCCGATCGGCAGGATCAGGCGCCAATGCACCCCCAGGTCCGCGGCGTCGGTGCCAAGCAGCGCGGCGAGGCTGTCGACGAAGAAGTTGAGATACTTGAACACCCCCAGCACGCCGAGGCAGCCGCTCACCCCTATCGCGAGCCAGAGCCGCCCGCGCGCGGTGCCGCGATGCCGCGCGATCCGCTGCCCGACGAGATAGGCAAAGACCGTGGTGGCAAAGAGCAGCCCGAGGAAATCCACCCGCCACCAGGCGTAGAAGAGGTAGGAGCCGGCGAGGATCACCCAAGACTTGCAGCGCCAGGGCACGGCGAAATAGGCCGCGAGAAAGAGCGGCAGAAAGAGGAACAGGAAGGTCTCGGACGAAAACACCATGGCCGCTCACCCCTCGTCCGGCGCCGAGCAATCGGGCGGCGGCAGGAAACGGGCGTCTGTGCCGCCCGCCGACAGAACCAGCGGCTGCCGCCCCGACAGATCGGCGATCAGCGCGGCGCTGCCGTCCTGCACGTCTCCGTCCAGAAAGCGCGGGAACTGGTCCGAAAAATCATTCGCGCTCAGCCGCAGCCGTGCCGGGGCGGCGGTGTCGATCCCGACCCGGTTGGCGGCAAACCGGTTGCCTTCGAGCTCCAGCACCGTGCCCTCTGGCTGCTGCGAGACGTAGAGCCCCGCACTGCCGGATCCGGAGATCGCGCTGCCCGCGATGCGCGAGGCGCGCGCCTGCCGCAGCGCCAGCCCCTTCTGCCCCGAGCCGACGGCGCGGAGCCCCTGGACCGTGGTGCAGTCCGAGCGGCTGACGGACAGCGCGCTCTTGCCCGCCTGCCAGACCAGCGTGTCGCGCACCTCCGTGCCGTGGCCTGCGCCGCGCAGGCGGATGCCATTGAGCGCGGGCCGGAAGATCTCGGTGCCGTCGATCCATGTGCCGCGCGCGCCGTCGCTGAGCCGGATCGCGTCACCGGCGCCATCGACGAAGCGATTGCCCAGGAGCCGGGCGCCCGAGGTGCCGCGCAGCTCGAGCGCGGTGCTGCGGGCACCGGTGAAGAGATTGTCCGCGAGGGTGCTGCCCTGCGTCCCGACGAAGCGAACGGCGTTGAGGTCGCGCAGGAGCGAGGCGCGCAGCACCGAGGGCTCGCTCGGGCGGTAGAGGCCGCTGACGATCACCGCGAGGCCCGAAAAACTCGGCGTCCGCCCGAAACCCAGCCCCGAGAACAGCGCCGCCTCGGCCTGCAGCACCCCGGTTCCCGCGGTCACCACGAAGGGCGCGAAGTCCGGCGCGGCGGTGTTGGCCCCGCCACTTGCGACGATGCCGCCCGCCGCCAGCTCGAGCCGCCCGAGGTTCACCACGAAAGCGCCCTCGGCGCGGTCGAGCGCGAGCATGGCGCCGCCGTCGATGCGCAGCGTCGCGCCCTGCTGCACCAGCACCGGGTAGGCCATCGCCCCTCCTGCCACCGCCGCCGGATCGAGCCGCCGGGCCTCCGCAAGCAGCTCCGCCGCGTCGATGCTGCCGTCGCGCAGCGAAACCGCCAGGAGCCGCCCCCCCGGCTGTGCCCGCAGCACGGTCAGCTGGTCGTTGGTGCCGACCACCAGCGCCATCTGCGCCAGCGCCAGCCGCAGGTCGAACAGCTCGACCGTGGCCCTTGGCGCAGGTGTCGGCGGGGCAGGGTCCAGATCGACGCGGTCCAGCAGGTCGCGCGGGCGCTGCAGATCCCGCAGTTCGCCCTGCAACGCCACGTAGCGCGCCTCGAGCTGCGACTCCACGCCCCCAGGCACCTCGGCACGCGCGGCCGCTGCCAGCAGCAGGCACAAGGCCAGCAGGCGCGCGAGCGCGGAGGAGCACTCAGGAAACATGCTGCGACCTGCCGTGTTGCTGCGCCGGCACCAGCGTCGGGCGCAGGGTCATCAGCAGGGCCTCCGCCTCCTGCGCGCCGACATTGACCAGGCGGCAGGGCTGCAGGCTGTCCAGCGCGACCTGCTCGCCCGGGCCCACGCAGCGCCGCCAGGGACCGTCGAACATCTCGATCGTGCCGCGCGTGACGATCAGTCGCCGTCCCGCCTCGGGGTCGAGCGTGATCGTGGTGCCCGAGTTGATCGACAGCATCACCATGTCCAGCCCGCCCGAGCGCATCAGGATCATGCTGCGGCCCCAGGCGTGCTCGCGCCGCCTGTGGCGGCTGGCCTCGAGTCGCTGGCTCCGGCGCAGCATCTCGACGACCTTCTGCACGTCCTGGCAGCGGCCCCGGCGGGTGACCAGCAGCGCGTCGGGCGTGTCGATCACGATCACCTCGGGCACGCCGACCAGGGCCACCAGCCGGTCCCCGGCGCGCACCAGCGCGTTCTCGGTGTCGGTGGCGATCACGTCGCCATGAAATACGTTGCCCTTGTCGTCCGGCTGCCCCACCCCGTGCACCGAGGTCCAGGAGCCGACGTCGCTCCATCGGATGTCGGCCGGCGCCAGGACCACATGCGGCGAGTGCTCGAAGACGATGCGCTCGGTCGGCTCGGCGCGGGCATGGCGGAAGGCCTCCCCGGCGAGATGCACCTCGCCGGCCCGGCGCTCGCCGGTTTCGAAGGCGAGGCTGACCGCCGCGAAGGTCTTGGGGTCGATCCTGCGGAACTCGTCGATGATCGTGCGCGCCGCGAACAGCGAGATGCCCGACGCCCAATAGGCGCTGCCCGAGGCGATGAGCGCCTCGGCCTGCTCGCGCGGCGGCTTCTCGATAAACGAGGCGACGCGCCGGAGCGCCGCGTCATGCCGGAAGGTGCCGCCATCGACGATGTAGCCGTAGCCGGTTTCCGGGTAGGCCGGTGTGATGCCGAAGAGCACGATCCGCCCGTCCTCCGCCGCCCTGCGCGCGCCCGAGACGATGCGGTCGAAATCGCCCGAGATCACATGGTCGGAGGGCAGCACGAGCATCAGCCTGTCGGGATCCTCCGCGGCGATCGCCAGCGCCGCCGCCAGGACCGCCGGGCCGGTGTTGCGCGCGAAGGGCTCGACGATGAGCTGTCCCTCGCATTGCAGCCCGGTAAGCTGGCGCTGGACGGTCTGCACATGCGCCGCCGCGGTCACCACCATCGGGTCGGCGTAGCCGCCGGTCCGGTGCCGCTGCACCGTGCTCTGGAAGAAGGTCAGCGAGTCCGCGCTGGCGACGGGGTGGAACTGCTTGGGGCTCTGGCTGCGGGACATGGGCCAGAGCCGCGCGCCGATGCCTCCGCAGAGTATGACGGGAACGATTCCTGACATGTCTTACTCCCTTCCTGTCGTGCGCCCGGCGCGAAGCGGGCGAGTGGCTGGCGTCGGTGGCTCAGGTCGCATCGCCGCTCTCCTCCGCCGGTGTCCCGCGAAGCCGCGACAGGCCATGCCCGAGCGCCGCCAGCCCGGCCGCAACCGGCGCGGGCAGCAGTTGGCGCTCGAAGCGCAGGCGGGCGGAGCTGCCGCTCTGCAGATCGAGCGCCTGCGGCAGGGTGAGCCGGACCGGCTGCAGCGCCGCCCCGGTCGCCGCCGCGGGCAACAGCTCCAGCGTGACCGGCACCACCCTGCCCTCGTCGAGCACAAGCTGCGCCGCATCGCCGGCAAGCGCGCGGGCACTGCCCTCGAAGGTGATCTCGGTGACCGCGGAGAGCGTGCCCTGCGATTGCAAGAGTTCCAGCAGCGGCGTGCCCGGCAGCACCGTCGCACCGCTGGCAAAGGCGTCGAGCGGCGCGATGCGGCAGTCGCAGGGCATCTTCACGCTCAGAAGGTCGCCGGAATTGGCGAGGATCGCATAGACCACGTCGCCCGCCCGCGCCCCGGGGTCGACGTAGGACAGCTGTCCCGCCGCCGTGGCGCGCATGGTCTGGCCGCCCTCGGTCAGGATCACCGGCCGCGGCTCGTAGGCATAGACCAGCCGCTCATGCACGATGCCCGCCGCGACCACGACCAGCGCTGCGGTCAGCCCCAGCACCAGCCCACGGCGCGCGATCCCGCCGAGCCGGTGAAGCACCGGGCGCGCCGCGGCGGCGGGCTGCGCCTTGACCGAGACCGGGCCGGTATAGCCCAGAAGCCCGCCGACCGAGACCACGTCGCCCGCGATATAGCTGTTGAGCAGGTACCGCAGCGGCGGCAGATGCGCGCCGGTCGGGTCGGTGAAATGCAGCACCACCCGCCCGTCCTCCGAAGGGTCCGCCGTGGAGATCCGGGCCTCCAGGTAGAGGCTGACCGAGAAGCCCTCGAGATCGAACCGCAGGCTCACCGGCGTGGCGCGCTCCTCGGGGGTGCGCGGCATCAGGCCGCTGGCATGGGCCCGGGTCAGCGACAGGCTCTCGCCCTTCAGCTGCCGCGTGCCGATCAGCACCGTGAACGGCATCTGCACCAGCGGGTGCTCGCCGTCATGGGCGAACCCGGTCGGAAGGGAGTGTGTCTGTTCGCTCGTGGCCATGGGTCGGTCCTTGTTCGTCGTTGGGTTGGGCCTTCCGTGGTTCGCTTTCCGCGCCGCTCGCGGCGCAGCTCGTTCGGCTCGGGTCGGCGCATCGCTCCGCGCCAGGCCCGTCGGCCCGCGGGTCCGCTCTCAGAACAGCCCTGCGAACCAGAACAGCCCCACCAGGAGCCAGCCCATGGTCAGCGCATGGACGTGCAGCGATCCCGCCGCCGCGAGCCCGCCCGTCCCGCCGGCGCGGGCCGAGGACTGGCGGGTCCATTTCTGCCGATCGAGGCGGAAGAAGACGTAGCTCTTCACCAGCGCGCCGAAGAGCTGGTTGAAGTAGAGAAGAAAAGCATAGCTGATGGGAAATCCGAGACGGCCGCGGAAGCCCGCGATCGCCCAGCAAAAGATGTAGCGGGTCAGCATGACCCAGGCGAGATAGGCCGGAAGCACCGCCATCTCGAAGACAAGCGCGGCGGTCAGCGCGAGGATCGGCCCCGACAGCGTGGTCCAGATCGACACCCGCTGATCGAGGATCGACCACCAGGTGAACGCGCCGATCCGCGACGGCGGCAGCTTCAGCGCCCGGCCGTTGGTCCGCAGCATGTTGCCGAACCAGCGCACCATCAGCACCGTCGCCGATGCGATGAACCCCGGCCGCGGCTGGCTCTCGGCGGAGGTCGAACGCAGGTCCGGCAGGTAGACCATCTCGTAGCCCTGGCGCAGCAGCCAGAACCAGGTCGACTTGTCGTCGCCGGTGAGGAAGTTGACCCGCCCCAGCCGCCAATGGTCGATGAAGTCGGATTGCACCATCTCGATGAAGCCCGGATCGGTGGCCAGGTCGGCGCGGAACACCGACATGCGCCCGGTCAGGGTCAGAACCCGTTTCGACAGGCCCATCGAGCACATCATCACCTGTCGCTGGTCGAAGCGCAGGCGGAACCAGTCGCGGAACAGGCCAGGCTGCGCAATGTCGACCGCCTCGTCGGTGGTCAGCGCCCCGACCCCGCGATCGGTGAACACCGGCGCCGCCTCGGCGACCAGCGTCTCGGGCACGCAGGAATCGCCGTCCACGAAGATCACGATGTCATGCGACGAGGGGCATTGCCGCGAGATGATCCGCAGCGACCGCGCCAGCGCATCGCGCTTGCCGGTGCCGCGGATACGGTCGACGATCAGCCGCACGCCATCCGCTCCGCTTTCGTCCTCGGGGCCGATCACCTGGTCGAAGAGCTGCCGGATCAGCCGCGCATCGGCCCCCTCGACCACGGAGGCGACGACCGTCGCCCCGTCGCGCGCCCGCGCGGCGGCCCGGAAGATCGAGCGGTAGACCTGGATCGTGACCTCGGGATCGATGCCGTAGGAGGTGACGAGGAAGAAGGCATGCACCGGCTGCCGCTGCCGCGCAAAGCGCGCCTGCGCCCGTGCCTTGCGGCGGGGATGCACGATGCGGCGGAACCAGATCGCGCGCAGGAAATTCAGCGCGGCCCAGGAGTAGCGCCACATGCCGAGCACGCCCACGACAAGCGCCGGGGCCCCGGCCCGGCCCAGCATGTCGCTGGTCACGGCACTGCCGAGGATCACGATGACCGACAGGTAGGCAAGGTGTCCCAGCATCGCGCCCTACCAGCAGATGCCGGCATAGCCGCCGCCCGAGACGAGGCTGCGGTCGAGCCGTGTCAGATCGATCATCGGCGTCCGCGCCGCGGCCCTCGCAAGCGACGGCAGCGCATCCGTGTAGAGGTTCCCGACCACGATGGCGTCGGACCGCTCGAGCAACGTGTCGAGATTGCCGACGAGGCGGGTCTCGAGATCGGGCACCGCGGCATTGCCGCGCCCGGCAGTGGCATGCCCGGCGGCGAAAGCCTCGAAGACGAAGGGGTCGTAGATCTCGACCGAGATGCCCGAACGGATCAATCTAGAGGCGAGTTCAGCAAGCGGACTTTCGCGCAAATCATCGGTACCTGCCTTGAAACTGACCCCGATCAGGCCGACCCGGCGCGCCCTGGCCTCGGCGACCAGCGTCTCGGCGCGGTCGATCTGCTCGGCGTTCGCGGCCTCCACCGCGCCAAGCAACGGCGTGGTCACGCCCTTTCGCGCCGCGAGATGGCGCAGGGCCCGGATATCCTTGGGCAAGCAAGACCCGCCAAAGGCAAATCCCGGCCGCATGAAGTAGGGAGAAATCGCGACCTTGTGGTCCGAGCAGAGAATTTCCATCACCGTCTGGCCGTCAAGACCGCAGGACTTGGAAATATTTCCAATCTCGTTTGCAAAGGAAACCTTCACCGCCCGCCATGAATTGGAGGTGTATTTCACCATCTCCGCGGTGCGCAAATCCACCGCGTGGACGGCGCAATCCATGTCGGAATTGATCTCGCGAAGCAGCGTTTCGGTGACCGGGTCCAGAGACCCGAATACAACCAGACCGGGATCGTGATAATCCTCAATGGCCGTGCCTTCGCGCAGAAACTCGGGGTAGTAGCCGACGCCGAATGCCTCGCCCGCCGTCTTGCCGGAGTTTTGCTCGAGCAGCGGAATACATGTGCCCTCGCAGGTTCCGGGCACGATGGTCGAGCGCAGGACAACCGAGTGGAAGCTATCCTTCGCCGCCAGGGCGCCGCCGATCGCCTTGCAGACCTCCGCGACATGGGTCAGCCCGACCGCCCCGTCCGGGCCCGAGGGCGTGCCGACGCAGACGAAAGACGCATCGCTGCCGGAAATCGCTTCGGCGACCGACGCGGTCGCCGACAGTAGGCCCGCGCCCACGGTTTCGGCCACCAGCGCGCCAAGGCCCTTCTCCACGATCGGGGACGTCCCGGCATTGACCGCGTCGATCTTGCCCTGGTCGACATCGACCGCCGTGACCCGGTGCCCCGCCTTGGCAAGACAGGCCGCCGCGACAACACCGACGTAGCCAATCCCGAACACACTGATCCTGGCCATCTCTACCTCATGGACTGCGTTGGAAGCCGATTTCTTGCAGCCTGCAGAAGGGCGAAGGCGCGATATAGTCGGAAAAATCCCTACAGCTGTAGGCAAACTCCCGTCATCTCCGCCGGACGGTCGGCCGCGCCATCCGAGAACGCCAGACGAGCACGCCCGCGCCGGAGGGCGACGGCGCGGCTGCGAAATTGCGAGTTCTCAGGATGCAGTGCCGGCGTCGGCGGCATGTTTCGCCGCGGGGCGGGCGCCGCGCAGGCACCGAAGACGGCACCCGGCGGGGCTCAGGTCCACAGACCCTGCGACAGCGCGTAGTCCACGAGCTCGGCGCGGCTGCGCAGCCCGAGCTTGGTCTGCGCCCGCGCCTTGTAGGTCTCGACCGTCTTGGCGCTGATCGACAGCGCGCTGCCGATCTCCTTGGCGTTCTGGCCCTTCGCAACCCGTGCCACGACCTGCCGCTCCCGCTCGCTCAGCCCATCGGCACCGGCGCTGCGCTTGCCGAGGATCCGCGACAGCAGCGGCACGAACCCGGGATCGAAGTACACGCCACCAGACAGGATCGCCGCGATCGCGACCTTCAGCTGCTGCAGGTTCGCATTCCGTCCAACGCAGCCGTGCAACTGCGCCTCGATCGCGACACGCAGCGTGTCACCATCCACCCTGAGTGTATATCCGAGGAGCTTTGTCTCCGGACTGACGCTTCTAATTTGATCCACAACGCTGGACCATCTTGATATATCTGGCGAGCCAAATTCCAACGGATCGACAATTAGGACACTTGGCCTGTAACTCAGCGCCATTTCGAGAATATCGACATTCCCCAGAATGAACCCCCGGCAGTCGAAATCCCCTTCCTCGTTCAATTGCGTCGCAAGGGCCGAGCACATGGCTGCGCTTCTATCGAACAGTCCGACCAGTTTTTCTCCACAAACGTATGCTGTCTCCTGATTTTCGCCGCTCGCATGACTTTTTGAATATAGGTTCTCGAACATATGCTAAATCTCATAGACCGACCCCTGGGTTGAATGGGAAAAGCTGCGCATTTATATCACGCGCCTGCCGAAAGAAACAATTGGAACGTCGCAAAGTCTCAATGACCGAGAACGACAGCTCGCATTTTTTGGGTGAATTGAAATATCGCTAAAACACTCCTGGATTGCAGCAACATCGGGCCGGGTCTGTCAACACAAACCTCCACTGCGCCAGGGGCGCGTTCCTATGGTGCCCCGACACTCATCCCGGAAACCGCGGCACGCCGAAGCTGCAGGCCTGGCGCCGCCCCTTGCCGCGCAGATCCCCGATGGTCGCAGCCAAAAGGTGCCCCGCCGCAACCCGCGGCGCCGGACGCGAGGATCCTGCGGAAGAAGGGTCGACTTTTGCGCCCATTCCTCGGATATCCGGGACGCGAAGCAAGGATACAGATGATGGACAACTCAGCGAGCACAGCGACCCGGCTGAACGCCTTTCTCGACGGCCAGACTTTCGGATGCGTGCTGGCGGACCCCTTCGGCGCCCGCGGCAAGGGAGACGGGGCAAACCTCTCGCTCGAGGAGATCTGCGCGCTGCCGGTGGCCGACCACATGGACGACCGGTCGCACTGCTACCTCTGGGTGCCCAACAGCCTGCTGCCGGAGGGCATGAAGGTGCTGAAGTCCTGGGGCTTCAAGTACACCAGCAACATCATCTGGCAGAAGTCGCTCAGCACCGGTCCCGAAACCGAGACCGACAGCTTCGTCGACATGACCGAGATCCTGCTGTTCGGTATCCGCGGCAAGAACGTCCGGACGCTCGCCCCCGCACGCAGCACGGTGAACTTCATCCAGCCCGGCGACGAGGCCACCCCGGAGGCAGCGCAGAAGCCCGAGCAGCAGTACCAGATCATCGAGCGCTGCAGCTGGGGGCCGTTCCTCGAGCTCTTCGCGCCGGACGCCCGTGACGGCTGGACCTCCTGGGACGGGCAAGACCCGGCGCGCTGACCGGCCGGGCGCGCGACCCGCACCCGGCTATTTCGCCGCCTTCGACCGCACGACGTCCTTCAGGCACTGCACGAAGAGCTCGACGAAAGGGTTGAACCCGTCCGCCCGCCAGGCCGCGACCAGCGAGATCGCCTCGGGCAACTCGTCGAGCGGGCGCACCACCAGACCCTCCATCGGCTCGTGCTCGACCCAGCGCGGCACCACGCCCACGCCAAGCCCCGCGGCCACCAGCACCACCACCGCCTTGGTATGGCTGACCCGTTGCACGATGTTCGGCGAGAAGCCGGCGGCGCGGCAATGCTGGAACACGATTTCCTGGTAGGAGATGCCGCGGATGTCGCTGAAGCCGATGAAATTCTCGTCCCTCAGATCCTCGACCCGCAGCGCCTTGCGCGCCGCCAACGGCGAGCTGCTGGGCAGCACGGCGGCAAATCCCTCGCGGTGCACCTCGAACGTCTGCAGCCCGCTCATGCTGCGCGGCGGGCGGATGAAGGCCACGTCGATCTTGCGCTCCGCTAGCAGCGGCAACTGTTCCTCGGTGGTGTGGAAACTCATGTCGAACTGCACCGCCGGGGCCTGGTCCGAAAGCGCGTGCAGCGCGCTCGGCAGCACCGAGTAGATCGCCGAGGACATGGCGCCGATCCGCAGCCGCCCGGCCTTCAGCCCGCCCACCGTCCGCGCCTCGTCGATGGCGTCCTGGAAGCTCAGCAGCGCCTCGCCCGACTTTTCGAAAAGCGCACGCCCCGCCGGGGTGAGGGTCACCGTACGGGTGGTCCGGTCGAAGAGCCGCACGCCGATGCGCTCTTCGAGCTGGCGGATCTGCTGCGACAGCGGTGCCTGGCTGACGCCCAATATCTCGGCAGCGCGGCCAAAGTGCAGTTCCTGTGCGACACGCATGAAGTAGCGCAAGTGGCGGATCTCAACGCCTTTCATCCAATTATTCCCCAAAACAGAACAATACATACTATTCATATATTGGACTTGAAGACGCAAGGCTGCTGGTCTGCATCAACCAACAGGACACCCATATGACTCGCCAAGAACCTCTCGACCTCTTTCGACCGGTCCGATGGATCGTCACGATCATGCTCATCGTCGTGGTCGCCACGACCTTGCTGCAGATCATCATGCGCTACGCCTTCAATGCCCCGCTGATCTGGAGCGAGGAATTCGTGCGCTTGCTGATCGTCTGGATCACCTTCATCGGCGCCTCCGCGGTCTGCTACGATGGCCGCCACCTTAACGTCGAAGTCTTCCTCAAGGCCGCGCCGCCGCGGCTGCGCGCCGCCATGCGGGTGTTCAACGCGGTGGTCTCGCTGTTCTTTCTCGCGGTGCTCGGCTGGCACTCCATCACGCTGGTGAAGATCGAGATGATGCAGGACATGTCCGCCCTGCCGCTGAAGATCGGCCACATCCGCCTCGCCGCCACGGTCGGCTGCGCGCTGATGGTGATCGCGATCCTCGCCCGGATCTTCTACCGCCGCCCCGGGCTGAGCCGGATCGACCCGGCGCATGTCGAAAACGACGCGATGTAAGGCCAGACCATGCTGACGACCCTGATTATCCTGCTGCTGCTGGTGCTGCTGTTCACCGGACTGCCCCTGGTCTTCGCGATCGGCACCGCCTCGCTGACCTATTTCTACTTCTCCGACATCAACCTCGCGCTGCTGACCCAGCGCATGACCTCCTCGGTCGACTCTTTCCTGATCCTGGCGATCCCGTTCTTCTTTCTCGCCGGCGAGCTGATGAACGCCTGCAAGCTGACCGACCGGATCATCAACCTCGCGAAGGTCTGCGTCGGCCACATCCACGGCGGGCTGGCGCAGGTGAACATCTTCGCCTCACTGATCTTCTCGGGCATGTCCGGCTCGCCCACCGCCGACACCACCGCGCTCGGCTCGGTGCTGATCCCGGCGATGAAGCGCGAGGGCTACCCGGCCCCCTTCTCGGCGGCGGTCACCGTGGCCTCCTCGATGGTCGGCCCGATGGTGCCGCCCTCGGTCTCGCTGGTGATCTACGGCACGCTGGCCAACGTCTCGGTCGGACGGCTGCTGCTCGCCGGCATCCTGCCGGGGCTGGTGATCATCAGCACGCAGATGGCCTTCACATATTTCTACGCGCGCTACGCCAAGCTGCCGCGCTATGAGCGCGCCTCCTTCCCCGAGGTCCGCACCGCCTTTGCCCAGGGCTTCGCCGCTCTGATGTTCCCGGTGATCATCGTGTCTGGCATCCTGCTGGGGATCTTCTCGCCGACCGAGGCCGCCGCCGTCGCCGTGCTCTACGCGCTCTGCCTAGGCTTCATCTACAAGAACGTCAGCCTGCGCGACATGCTCGTCGCGGTGACCACCACCGCGCTCGGCACCGCACGCATCCTGTCGATCATCGCCGTCGCCTCGGCCTTCTCCTGGATCATGGTCCGCGAGGGCGTGCCTCTGGCGATCGCCAACTCGATCTCCTCGATCTCCGAAGACCCGCTGATCGCGCTCTTCCTGATCGTGCTCATGCTGCTCGGCGTCGGCCTGCTGATGGTCGCCTCCTCGGCCGAGATCGTGCTGACCCCGATCCTCGTGCCGGTGATCCTACAGTTCGGCATCGACCCGGTGCATTTCGGCGTGCTGATGGTCTTCGTGCTGATCATCGGCGGCGCCACCCCGCCGGTCGGCGTGCTGCTGTTCATCGCCCAGGACATCGCCAAGATCAGCCACCTGCAGATGGTGCGCGCCATGCTGCCCTTCTACGTACCGCTGGTGCTGGCGATCATCCTCCTGGTCTGCTTCCCGCAGATCAGCCTCTTCCTTCCCAACCTCGTCTTCGGCGATTGAGCCGAACGGAGACCACTATGACTGCTGACCACCAAAATCTTCTGGAAAACATGACCTTCGAGCAATTCGACGCCTGGTCCAGGGCCGAGGAAAAGCCGGTCATCCTGATCCCGCTGGGATCGCAGGAAATCCAGGGGCCGATGGTTCCGATGGGGGACTTCATGCTGACCCGCGAGGTCGCGGCCGGGGTGGCGCTGGCCTCGGGCGCCATCGCCGCCCCGACCCTGCCCTTCGGCTATGCCGAGTACTTCCGCACCGTGCCTGGCGGCATCGCGCTCTCGGCCGACGCCTTCCGCGCCACGCTGACCGACATTCTCGACAATTTCCTCGACCACGGTTTCACCCGGATCGTCATTCTCAACGGCCACAGCGGCAACTACCCGCTGGTCGACCAGGTGATCCGCAACGCGCGCAAGAAGCACGGGCTGCTGGTGCCCTGCATCAACCTGTGGCGCTCGATCCCCGATGCGCTCTGGACCGAGCTGCACGGCGACTTCGGCAAGAAGGCCTTCTCCCATGGCGGCGACCCGGTGACCTCGGTCTACATGCACTACTTCCCGCAGCTGACCCACGCAGACCGCGCAAAGCTGCCGGAAACGCCGGGCACGCTCGCGGATCTGCCGGTGGCGGGGCTCGCCGGGGTGAAATTCCAGGACATCGAAATCGGCATGCCGGTCAACGTTGACGACCGCTGCCCCGACGGGATCGTGGCCGGCGATCCCGCCCGCTCGTCCGCGGACAAGGGCAAGAAGATTGCAGAGCACCTCGTGGCCTTCTGCAGCGACTTCATCGCCCATTTCCGCGCGAGCGACCCGAAAGTTCCGGCCATGCAGAAAACAGGGAAGTAAAAGACATGAATAAGTTCACCATTGCCGCCGCCCTGCTGGCGAGCACCACGCTCGCCGCACAGGCCGACGAGATTCGCTACGCGACCTGGGCCCAGCCCGGCGAAGCCCCCTACGCAGGTGCCGAGAAGTTCAAGGAAGTGGTCGAGGCGAACTCGGAACACACCGTGACGATCTTCCCCGGCGACCAGCTCGGCAAGCCCAAGGAAGTCTATTCGCAGATGGCGCTCGGCTCGACGCAGATCCTCGCCTCGGGCGATCCGGGCCTGAAGGAGATCGAGTATCTCGCCCTGCCCTACCTGATGAGCGACATGGGCGACTATGCCGAGGTGCTCGATACCGACTTCGGCCAGGAGTGGAACCAGCGCCTCGTCGACGAGCGCATGGTCCGCATCCTCGGCTTCATGCCGCGCAGCCCGCGTCAGATCAGCGCCAACAAGGTGATCAACACCATCGACGACCTGAGCGGCCTGAAGCTGCGGGCACCCGAGCGTGACTACTACGTCAAGTCGCTCTCGGCGCTCGGCGCGAACCCGACCCCGATGGCCTTCGCCGAGGTCTACACCGCGCTGCAGACCGGAATCGTCGACGGCCAGGAAAACCCGATCGAGACGATCTACGCGCAGAAATTCCACGAGGTGCAGGAGGGCGTCGCGATGATCGATTACATCGTGAAGCCCGCCTATGTGACCATCTCGGAAAGCTTCTGGCAGGACCTGTCCGACGAGGACAAGGCGCTGATGGTCCGCGCCAACGAGGAATCCACCAAGGTGATCGAAGAGATGCTCCCGCAGGAGCAGGAAAAGATTCTCGCCGAGATGGAAGCTGCCGGCGTCACCGTGACCTACCCCGAAAAGGCGCCCTTCATCGAGGCGACCCAATCGGTGCGCGACGAGCTCGGCACCGAGGTCTGGGGCGAGGAGGTCTACAAGCAGATCGCCGAGATCGGCCAGAACTAAGCCCTTCCCTCTTCAATCCTGAAAACGGACCCTCCCTCCGGCCCGCGCGGGAGGGGTGGTTCCCCTTTGTCCGAGGAATACCATGTCGCAAGCCACCAACCTCGTCTCCGAGATCGACGCGATCACCGCTGAGATCACCGAGGACCTGATCCGCATCCGCCGCTGGATGCACGAAAACCCCGAACTCGCCTTCGAAGAGGTCAAGACCTCGGCGATGATCAAGGACGAGCTCGACAAGATCGGCATCTCCTGGACGGGTGGCTTCGGCAAGACCGGCCTCTGCGCCACCATCGGCGACGGCTCCGGCCCCGTGATCGCCCTGCGCGGTGACTTCGACGCGCTGCCGATCCACGAGACCGGCACCCCAGAGTATGTCTCGAAGACCCCCGGCAAGATGCACGCCTGCGGCCATGACGCACATACCGCCATCCTGCTTGGCGTGGTGCGCGTGCTGGCGCGGCTCGGCAGCCTGCCGGGCAAGGCGATGTTCATCTTCCAGCCCGCCGAGGAAGGGCTTGGCGGCGCGCGGGCGATGCTCGAGGACGGGCTGTTCGAGCATTGCGACCCCGACATCGTGCTGGGCTATCACAACTGGCCGCTGATCCCCGGCGGCACCATCGGCTGGCACCCGGCCACGGCGTTCGCCTCGACCGACCCCTTCGACATCGAGATCACCGGCAAGTCCGGCCACGGCGCGCACCCGCATCTGGCCAAGGATCCCATCGTCGCGAGCGCCGCGCTGGTCAGCGGCTTGCAGACCATCGTCAGCCGCCAGGTCGCGCCGCTCTCCGCCGCCGTACTGTCGATCGGCAAGATCGAAGGCGGCACCGCGCGCAACCAGATCCCCGACACAGTGCGGCTCGAAGGCACCACCCGCAGCCAGGATTCGGCGGTGCGCGCGCAGGTCCGCGCGGCGATCGAGGCCCAATGCGCCGGCATCGCCGCGCAGTTCGGCGTCGAGGTCAGCCCCGTCTTCCACACCGGCGTGCCGCCGGTGGTCAACAACCGCGAGATCCTCGACCCGGTGCTCGACGCCACCCGCCAGATCATCGGCGCTGAGAAGGTGATCGAACTACCGCAGGGCTCCATGGGCAGCGAGGACTTCGCCGAGTTCTCGAGCCGCAAGCCCGCCGCGCACCTGCGCATCGGCTCGCAGCTCGAGCATCACAAGACCATGCTCCACCGCAGCGACTTCGATCTCGACGAAGCCTGCATCCCCACCGCGGTGCGGTCGCTGAGCCACGCCATGCTAAGCTTGATGGATCAGCAGGGCTGAGACGATGAAAAAGACCCGCCGGAAAACTTCCGGCGGGTCTTTTCCTGTCTCGGGCCGGCGGTGAGGACCGCGCCGGGCCCGGCGCCCTCGGCAGGGACCGGCAAAGCCCCCCTGCCCTCCTCAGCCCTGCGTGCGCGAGAACATCACGACGCGCGACACCAGGCGCTGCCGCGGCTCGCCCTCTTGGTTCAGCGTCAACGTCTCGACGGTGACCATCGCCCGGCCGGGGCGCGAGCGCGACGGTTTGATCTCGGTGATCGTGCTTTCCACGTGCAGGATGTCGTCGGCCCGCGTCGGCTTCGGCCAGGTCACCTCGACCCCGGCGCCGACCAGCCCGTCGGCCATCGGCAGCGAGGAGACGAAGAGCTTCATGGTGATCGCCGCCGTGTGCCAGCCGCTGGCAGCAAGCCCGCCGAACAGGCTGTCCTCCGCCGCCGCCTCGTCGAGATGGAAGGGCTGCGGGTCGAACTGCCGTGCAAAATCCTTGATCTGCGCCGCGTCCATCGCGTGGGTGCCGCTGACGAAGCGGTCGCCCACCGCAACGTCCTCGAGATAGAGCGTCCGCGGCGCGGCGGTGCCGGTCTGGTCTGTGGGTGCTGTCATGTCCTCGGTCGCGTCCTGTGCCTGTCCGTCCGCGCCCGCTCCGGAGCGCCTCGGGACATATGACGGATGCGCCCTGCCGAGGTCCAGCCCGCAGCGCCGGGCGGCGCAGATCGGGTCGGGGAACTGTCCGGTTAGCGCCGCTGCCGCGGGGCCGATCAGGCGGCGGGCCCGAAGGCCCGGACCGCCGGTGCGTCTGGGGGCTCAGCGGCCGCGGACGATACGCTTCTCCGCCCAGGGCGGCGCGACCTTCATCTCGCGGGTGATCGGCGTGTTGAGATAATACTCCATGTCACCGTAGCGGCGGTCGTAAGTGCCCCAGTCACAGACGTACTCGACGCGGTAACCAGCCATCTTCAGGAGTCCATTGACCATTTTCATTTCTCCTTGCGACCTGCCTCTGCGGGATCGGGTGATCTCCGTGGCGTGGTCTCAGATTAGCCCGCAAGGCCTGCGACCGCCCAGACCCGCGCCGGGATGGGAAAGGGTGGCGGATGGGTGCCGCGCTCGCCGAAGGGATAGGTCCCCTCCCCCGGCAGGCCAAGTCCCGCCACCCGGAATCTTTCCTGTGGCTGGCACGCGTCGGCTGAGCGACACTGCCGGCATTCAACACAACGCATTTCACAGGAGATTTCCGCATGGGACTTTTCAGCTTCCTCAAGGGCAAGGGCAAGAAGCTCGGCACCGAGCCGACCCCGGCCAAGGCCGATCTCGAGGCGGAACTGGACACGCTCGGGCTCGACAAGAGCGGCGTCGAGATCGAGGTCGACCCCGAAAGCTCCAAGGTGAAGATCAAGGGCCAGCCGAAGGACCAGGAGACCCGCGAGAAGATGATCCTCGCGGTCGGCAATATCGAGGGCGTGTCGGAGGTCGAGGACGAGGCCGAGGGCCCTGCCCCGGTTTTCCACGAGGTGAAGGAGGGCGAGAACCTGTGGAAGATCGCCGAGGCCACGCTGGGCGACGGCGCGCGCTACACCGAGATCTTCGAGGCCAACAAGCCGATGCTCAGCGATCCCGACAAGATCTACCCCGGGCAGGTGCTGCGAATCCCGGGCTGACCGGCCTGACCCATGGCCGCCTCGGCCTGCGCCCGCGGGACGACACCGATGCCTTTGCGGGACGACCGCCAAGAAATCCGGCAGCCGGCCCTGCCCTCGCCCGCAAGTCCGGGCGGGGCCCTGCGCCCCCTTGCGATTCCCCGATGCCGGGGTAAGACTTCCCGGGTCAGCAATGGCGAGGTGCCATGGCACGCGAAATAGAACGCAAGTTCCTTCTCGCTTCGGAAGACTGGCGCGCGGCCGTCCAGCACCGGACCGAGCTCTGCGACGGCATCATCGCTCTTGGCGACGGGCGGAAGGTGCGCCTGCGCTTCTACGATGACAGCAAGGTCACCCTCAGCCTCAAGGGCCCGCGGACGGGCATGTCCCGCGACGAGTTCGAATACCCCATTCCCTACGAGGACGGCCAGGCAATGCTGGCGGCGCATTTCGGCGGCCCGACGATCTGCAAGACCCGCCACCACGTGATGCACGCGGAGCAGCGCTGGACCGTCGACGAATACCGCGGCGTGCTCTCCGGCATCGTGATCGCCGAGATCGAACTGGCCTCGGAAGCCGCCGACTTCACCCGCCCGCCATGGCTCGGCACCGAGGTGACCTTCGACAAGAGCTACCGGCAATCCTCGCTGCTGCGCCACCGGATGGCGGCGCTCGCCGACAGCGCCTGAACCGGAAATCTTTGCAAATTATTAACTGCTGTGGTTCCCTTACGAGGCGAGTCCATGAGTCGCCTTCGATTTTGAACACCCGATTTTTCCCTCTCCCGCGTCCCGCGGACCCGTACAATACCCCGCTTTAGACCCAGGCACCGGCCATCTCAGAGCCGCACCCAGTACAAAAGAAATCTTACCAGTCGCGCTTTTTTGATCGTGAGGAATTATGAAGTACGTTTTGATCAGTGCCGCCGCGCTTGCGCTTGTTGCAGCCTGCGGCGACGGTAGCAGAAGCGCCCGCAGCGGCTCCTCTGCCACCCCCACCCCGCTCAGCTCCTTTGCCCCGCCGACCGATGGCACCTACCGTGCCAACGGCATGGCGGTCTCCTCGGGCTACACCACCGATGCAGAGGGCAATGTCCTTGCCTTCGGCACCCCCGAGACCGAGGGCGACATCACCGCGGATCTCACCTACGAGGACGGCGATCTGATCGCCGCCACGCTGACCACCAGCACGGGCAGCTTCACCCTGTCCACCGCCGCTGGCGACAGCTTTGACCTCACCACGGTGGAGGGCGGCTTTGTCGCCACCAGCGCCGATGGCGACGTCATGCTCGTGGTCGCCGATCCCGAGCAGCAGGGCTACAGCTACCAGACCTTCGGCGCCTGGCAGACCGGCCTCACCGGCAGCAGCCGCGTCGCCGGCGCGGGCTCGCTCGGCGTGCGCACCTCCGAGAGCCAGATGCCCACCACCGGCACCGCCAGCTACTACGGCGACAGCCTCGGGCAGGTGGTCACCGACGGGCAGCTTTCCGTCACCACCTCCTACATCGCGGTGGACACCGACTTCGATACCGTCGAGATCTACAGCAGCGACACGATCACCGCCGATCCGGCGACCGGCGAGATCACCGGCGACCGCCCCGACCTCGATTTCTACACCGCGGGATCGGTCAGCGGCACCGGCTTTGCCGCCGATATCGTCACCGACGATCTGAGCGGCTCGCTCGACGGGCAGTTCTACGGCGACAATGCGCAGGAGGTCGGCGGCACCTTCTCGGGCACCACCGCCGACAGCACCTATATCGGCGCCTTCGGCGCGGTCGACGACAGCCGCTGACCATGCGACCCAAGTGGACGGCCCTGGCCACCGCGCTCGCGCTCGCCGCGATGCTCCCGGTGGCCGGGGCGCCCGGGGCGCAGGCGCAGCAGGCCGCCGCACCGGCTGCCGCCCCCCCTGCCCCGGCCCAGATGGACGCCAGCTTCCGGCAAGCGCTCGCCGCCCTCGCCCAGGGCCGGCCGCAAACCGCCGTGCGGCTGCTGCGCGGGCTGCTCGCCACCGATCCCGGGCTGCTGCGCGTGCGACTCGAACTGGCGCGCGCGCTCTTCGAGGCCGGGGAATACGCGCAGTCGCGCGAACAGTTCCGCATCGTGCTGTCGAGCCCCGACCTGCCGCCGAGCGTGCGGGCCAACGTGCTGCGCTTCCTGCGCGCCATCGACGAACGCCAGGGTCTGCGCACCCGCTTCTCATTCTCGCTGCGCGCCCCCGAGGGCGCCGGGCGCGCCTATGACAGCGACGAGATCGCGGCCGACCTCGGCACCGGGCCGCTGGTGCTGAAGATGAACCGCGACGACGACGCGCCCCTGACCGGCCTCGAACTCGCCGGGGCGATCCGCAAGCAGTTCCCGCTGCGCGCCCGCCAGGGCGGCGCCACGCTGACCGGCTACCTGCAGGCCGAGGGTGATCTCTACCAGACCTCCGGCACCGACTGGGACGAGCTCGGCGCCGATCTCAGCGCCGGGCTGCAGCTCACCTGGCCGCAGACCACCGCCTGGGCCGAGGCCATCGCCGGCACCGATTATTTCGGCGGCGAGATGGTCGAGGAGCGGCTCGGCCTCGGCGCCGGGGTCAGCTGGCGCAACGCGCTCGGCCTGACCACCACGCTCGAGGCGGAATGGCACGATGTCAGCCTCGGGCGCTATCCCGGCGTCGATGTGCAGCGCGCCAGCGCCCGGCTCTCGGTGATCCGCCCGCTGCGCGGCCGCGCGCAGATCGGCGGCAGCCTGTCACTGCAGCACCAGCAAGCCGAGCGCGACGACCTGACCTACGACTACGCCGAACTGCGGCTCGCCGGCCGGGTCGAGGTGGGCGGCGGCTTCCTGCTGGAACCGTCTGTCTATGCCGCGGCCTACGACCAGTTCGGCGCCACGCCGGGGCTCGGCAAGGCCCGCTACGAGACCGAATACGGTCTCGAGCTGCGCGTCGACAAGACAGATACCTTCGTCTTCGGGCGCTTCACCCCCTACCTGCAGATCGAGACGGCCCGGCGCGACAGCACCTTCGACGCCTACAGCTACCGTGACCTGCGGATCGGCGCGGGGCTGACCAGCGCCTTCTGACAGGGGGCCCTGCGCCGCCCCGGTGGTGCCGTAATGCCTCTCCACCGGGGTCCGCAGCGACCACGGCTGTCGCGCCCAGACCGACCGCGCGCGACAAGAGCCCTCAGGGGCAGTGCCCCCTACCCCACCGTCCGCTTCAGCCAGGCGCTCATGTCGCGCAGCCGGTCCTCGGCGGCGCTGCCGAAGCCGATGGCATGCAGGTAGTCGCGCACCAGCCCCTTGCCGGGATCGACCTCCGCAGGAACACCCGCCGCCTCCAGCGCCCCGGCATAGGCCAGGCCGCTGTCGCGCAGCGGGTCGTGCTCGGCCAGCGCCAGATAGGCCCGCGGCAACCCGGAGTGATCCGCCGCCAGCAACGGCGCCACCAGCGGGTCGCGCTCGCGCAACGTCATGTCCGGGCAATATTGCGCATGCGCCGACAGAAGCTGCGCCAGCGTCCAGAGCGGCCCCTCGGAATACTCCGAGCAGGAGGGCCGCGACGTGTCGAAATCGCAGACCGGGTAGATCAGCAGCTGCGCCGCCAGCGGCACCCCGGCATCGCGGCAGATCAGCGTCGCCGCCGCAGCGAGATTGCCGCCAGCCCCGTCGCCGCCGATCGACAGCCGCGCCGGGTCGAGCCCCAGCGTCGCGGCCTGCTCCCGCGCCCAGGCGATCACCGCCGGCATCTGCTGCAGCGCCTCGGGATAGGGATGCTCCGGCGCCAGCGCGTAGTCCACCGAGATCACCAGGTGGCCCGACCAGGCGGCGAGCCGCGAGGTGATGTTCCAATGGGTCTCGGGGCTGCCCTGCCGCCAGGCACCGCCGTGCAGGTAGATCAGCGCCGGCAGCGGCTCGGTGCCGGGCGGGCGGAACAGCCGCACCCGCACGGGGCCGCAATCGGTGTCGATCCAATGCTCCTCGTCGGTTTCCACTCCCTCGGGGCTGGGCAGGCGCAGCGAGCGCGAGACGGATTCGAAATGCAGCCGCCGGGTCGCCGCGTCGCCCTCGGTCGGCAAGGTCGCCCAGGTGGCGTCCCAGGTCTCGCGGAAGCGGTAGATGTCGGGATGGATGGCGCGGGTCTCGGCGATCGGCCGCACCGAGGCTTCCTCCACCGACAGGCCCGGACGCATGACGAAGCGCAGCAGCATGTCGCCGACGTGGCGGCGCAGCTGCTGCTGCCCCTTGGGCTCGAACAGGCTGTCGCCGAACAGGCTGGAGAAGGTCGCCCGGTTGGCCACGTTGAAGATCGCCAGCGCCGAGATATGCCAGTGCAGCTCGAGCGCGCTCAGCCCGCGGCGGAACAGCCCCTCGGCGCAGCCGCGCTGGTAGATCGCATCGAGCAGCCGGATCGCCGAGATGTTCTGCCCCGACAGGTCGCCGGCCTTTTCCATGTGCCGCGCATTGTGCAGGTTCTCGACCATCACCAGACGCACGAAGTCCGCGTGCTCGGCGTGGTGGTCGAAGGTGAACTCCGCCAGCCGGCGCAACGCCTCGACCGGGTGCAGGCTGGCCAGCTCGAGCTCGTCCTCGGCGGCGCGGACCCGCGCATAGGCATCCTCCATCACCGCCCTGTAGAGCCCCTCCTTGTCGCCGAAGTAGTAGTAGATCATCCGCTTCGAGGTCTCGGTGCCCGCCGCGATGTCATCGATTTTCGCCCCGGTCAGACCGTGTGTGACAAAGGCCCGGCGGGCGACCTCGAGAATATTGGCACGCACCGCTTCCGGATTCTGTTTCCAATGACGCCGCGCGGCACCGTTGCCGCTGGACTCCGAATCCGAATTCGTCACGCTTTTGTCCTCCATAAAATAACTCCACTCAAAATCTGTCGGGCCTGCATGCGGCCGTCTGCGCCCCTGCCCGCCGGCGAAAACTCCGGGTCAGACCTTTTGCGGCGCCGAGGCTTCGGGGACATCTGCCAACGCATCCATCCCGATGCTGGCGCCGAGGCGCTCAAGAAATTCCATAAAATTAAACAGGTCGTTCAAATTGGCCGCGAGGCTAGGCAACGTCCCGAGGCACTATGCCCCGGCCCGCTGCACATGGCGTGCTGCGTTGCAGCTTAAGCTACCGCGAATTTCGCCCCGCGTCACGTGGAGAGGCAACCACAAGCTGCAAATGTCTCCCCTTCGAACATTTTATCACCGAGCGCGCGCCATGATTTGTCAAATACTGATAGTACGTTAAGCGAACATCGCATTCCGCGAACAAAATATCTGCTCGCCGCCCTAGTGGCCCGTCCGCTGTTCTTCCTCGATCGCCGCCTTGCCCAACAGCGCCCAGCGGGTCAGCGGCCACGACAGGCCGATCAGCACCAGCCCCGCGATCGCGCTGCCGAAGAAGAGCTGGTTGAACAGCCCCGGCAGCGCCGAGGGCGTTTCGGTGTCCATGCCCGCCGCGAGCAGCCCGGCCAGCAGGTTGCCCAGCGAGGCCGCGAGGAACCAGAAGCCCATCATCTGGCTGACGAAGCGCTCCGGCGCCAGCCGCGAGAAGGTCGACAGCCCCACCGGGCTGAGCAGCAACTCAGCGCAGGTGTGGATGAAGAAGGTGCCGATCAGGAACAGCGCCGAGACCTTCGCCCCGGTCATCGCGATCTGCGCCGCGGGCACGAGGATCCAGAAGCCGAAGCCGACCAGCACCAGCGCCAGCCCGAACTTGACGAAGACAGAGATCTCCCAGCCCCGGTCCTGGGCCCGGGTCCAGAACCAGGCGAAGAGCGGCGTCAGCAGGATGATGAACGCCGGGTTGAGGTTCTGGAACCACGAGGCCGGCACCTCGAAGCCCAGAAGGTCGCGCCGGGTCAGCTCGGCGGCGAAGATCGACAGCGAGGAGCCCGCCTGCTCGAAGCGCGACCAGAAGACCGCCGCGGCGACGAAGAGCACGGCAAGCACGATCATCCGCTTCTTCTCGTCCCGCGACAGGTCCCCGGCGATGTAGATGTTGAGGAAGAACCCGATCGCCACGGTGACGATCAGCACGCCGGTCGCCTGTGCCACGCCCGCGGCGCTGGTCACCTCGATCACCCCGGTGCCGATCAGCAGCGCGAGAAGCACCACCACCGCGCCGGTGATCCCGAGGCTCACCATGCTGTCGCGCCACTTCGTCGCCGGGTCCACCACCTTCGGCGGCGGTCGCTCGCCCTTGCCGCGCAGCGAGCGCTGCCCGGCGCAAAGGAAATTAATCAGCCCCAGCGCCATGGCCACCGCCGCCGCGCCGAAGCCCCAGTGCCAGCCCCAGACCTCGCCCAGATAGCCGGCGACGAATCCGCCGAGGATCGCCCCGACGTTGATCCCCATGTAGAAGAAGGAGAAGCCCGCGTCGCGCCCGCCGACGTCGTCCTTGGGGTAGAGCTCGCCGACCATGGTCGAGATATTCGGCTTCAGCAGCCCCGTCCCCAGCGCGATGCAACAGAGCCCTGCAAGGAAGATCCAGGCCGTCGCGCCCGAGATCGCCAGCAGGATGTGCCCGAGGATGATCACCGCGCCGCCGGCGATGATCGCCTTGCGCGCGCCCCAGAAGCGGTCGGCCACCCAGCCGCCGGGCAATGCGAGGATGTAGACCGCCGCCGAGTAGATGCCGTAGATCGCCACCGCCTCTGCGGTCTCGAGCCCCATCCCCCCGGTCTCCACCGCGTCGACGAGGTAGAGCACGAGGATCGCGCGCATGCCGTAGAAGCTGAAGCGTTCCCACATCTCGACAAGAAAGAGCGAGGGCAATCCGGCGGGGTATCTGGCTACTCTGGACATCAAAGGCCTGCAAAGAAAAGGAATCCTTCGAGAATAGCGCGGATTTCGCTCTGGCGGGAAAGATTTGCAGAGCGCTCTCCTTTTGCGAGCGGCGGCTTGCCGACAAGATCGAGGGCCTCTCCTGCCAGTTTATTAACATAATACTTTCATCTCCTGAGGATGTCTTGGCTGTCCCCGCGGGGACAAGCAAATCGCGCGCGTCTTCGAGGCAGGCGTCATTCCGCGCGGGTCGAACTGCCGTGTGCGCTTCGACAGGAGCCATCGGCGGCTCTGCCCCCGCCGGCCTGCGGTAGGCTCCTTCCGGGATATTTCGATCCAGGCGAAGAGCGCCGGGGGCGCTGTCCCCGCGGGGACACCCCCGGATATGAAGGCTCCGCGGCACCGCGGCAGCCCCCGTCCCCGCGGGGACGGACGGGTCTCGGGTGGACAGTCGCTCGGGTCTTGTCCCCGCGGGGACAGGCAAACGGACAGCTCGGCTCGGGTGCTGTCCCCCGGGGACACCCGCCTTTCACGCCCTGCCGCCACCGCCCCGGCATTCTGTCCCCGCGGGGACAGGCGTCCGGGCGGCTCCGGGTCCCCTATGTCCCCGCGGGGACACCGGGCGTTCGGTCTAGGCGCTGCAGCACTGCGCCGTCTGTCCCCGCGGGGCCACCTCCCCCGAAGCGACCGTGCGCGCTGCCGCCGCGCGGTCTGTCCCCGCGGGGACAGACCAAAGACACCGCGCCGCAATCAGCCCCTGTCCCCGCGGGGACAGGACAAACAGGCAGCGCGTCCCGGGACATGGCGGGCACTAAAAAGCCCCTGTCCCCGCGGGGACAGGGGCTGATCCCTGCTGGCGATTTGCCTTGGTGGCTTTGCGGGGCCTACTCGTCGAGCGCCGCCATGAAGGCGGCGACAGCAGCCTCGAGACGATGGCGGTCGATGCTCGAGAAGTCGCGCTCCATGGCCAGCTCGACCTTGCCGTCGCGCGCCGCGCAGCGGACTGTCCCCGCGGGGACAGTGCAGCGCAGCGTGGTCTTGGCGGCGGCATTTGCACTGGTGCCCTTGGGTTTCGGACCGGCCTTGGGGGCGGTCTTCAGCGCGTCGGCAAGCCGCGCCACCTCGTAGTCGGACGACACCTCGCCCTGCCCCGAGAGCATCTCGCGCAGCCCCTCGGTGAAGCCCTCCTCGTCGCCCATGCGCTTGACCAGGTCGAGCCCGAGCTTGCGCGGGATCGCCTCGGCATGGTTCAGATCGTCGCCCAGCTCCTCGAGCAGCGTGGCGAAATGGCGGATGTAGCTGCGCTTCTGCCGACCAGCCGAGGCGTAGAGCAGCGCGATCGCCTCGTCGGTGTCGGTGGTCTCGGTATTGGGATCGCGGGCGAAGGCCAGCGCGAGCTGCGCCATCTCGGCAAAGGAGATGCCGCGGCGCACCAGGTTCTCGTCGACCATCTTGCGGTAGAGACCGACCAGCGCCTCGCCCGAGGCGACCAGCCCCGCGGGGATGCGGGCATAGGCCTCGTCGCCGGTCTCGGCGTAGAGCTCGCGGTAGGCCGAAAGGCGCCGGAAGCCCTGCACCAGCTCGAAGTGATCGTCCACCGGCTCGACGCGGATCGGGTTCGACAGGCCGACCTCGCGGATCGAGGCCTTCAGTTCTTCGATCTCCGGGTCCGGCCCGGCGGCGCGGTCGCGGGTCAGCTTGGTGGTCAACACCGCGTCGATCGGCACCAGGTCGGTGATCAACCCTGCCCGCTTCAGCCGTACGTAATCATGCGCCAGCCGGTCGTTCTCTTCGCGGATGGCGCGCTCGGCCTCGGCCCGGTCGCGCAGCGCATCGGCGTTCTCCGAGATGGCCGCCGCCATCGGTCCCCGCCGGGACGCGCCCGGCTTGGCCCGTCCGCCGCCGGTGTAATAGCCCACGGGGCCGCGCGGGAACTCCTCCTGCTCGGGCGTTTCCGTCCCCGCGGGGAAGTCGATGTCGAAACCGCGTCGCTTGCTCATGCCTCATCCTCCAGCTTGTCCCAGGCCACCTGCACGTGGCTGCGGAACTCCTCGTAGGCGCGGTCGAAGGAGGCGCGCGCCCGGCGCCAGGTTTCCCGCGTCATCTCGCGGTAGTCGATCTCGTAGATCGAGCTCAAGAAGCGCCCGGACTGTTCGACCGCGCGGGTCATCTCGATCGGGTGCTCGGTCATTCTCTCATCCCAGACCTTTTGGAAGGCTTGCCGCATCGCGCGGTGCAATTCGTTACCGCTTTCATAACGGGTCAGCAGGAAGCGGATGTCGAGGAAGGCCTTCGGCAGGGTGAGTGTCCCCGCGGGGACAACCCCCTCGAAGCCCGACAAATCGCCGAGCGCCTCGGAGAGCTGCCCGATGAAGGAGGTGGTGGAATCGTACTCCCAGTAACCCGGCCCCGAGGGGATGTAGAGCATGTCGGCGGCGAAGACCGCGTTCATGCTCTGGTAGCCGATCGCCGGCGGGCAGTCGAAGATCACCAGGTCGTAGGCGTCGGGCGGCAGGCTGTCGAGGTAGCGGCTCACTGCGGCGAAGAAAGACCACTCGGGGTTCAGGTGTCGGTACTGGGCCGAGGCGAACTCGACGAAGGCCGCGTTGGCGCAGCTGGGGATCACGTCGATCGTCGGCCAGGAGGTCGGCTTGATGAAGTCGGCGGCGCGCAGATCGCGCAGCCCCATGGAGGTGATCGCCTCGGGCAGCTTGCGCTGGGGCAGGGCGGAGCCGCTCTCGGCGCCGCGGGTGGCGGCGTTCATCCGCTCGGTCTCGCGGATCAGGTCACGGGCCATGATGCCCCAGACGGTGTATTCCTCGGTGATGTCCGACAGGCCCATCGAGTGGCTGAGCGTCGCCTGCGGGTCGAAGTCGACGCAGAGCACCCGGTAGCCGTCGAGCGCCGCGGCATGGGCGAAGTGCAGCGCCACGGTGGACTTGCCGGCGCCGCCCTTGAAGTTGGAGATGGCGACGCGGAAGGCGCGCTTGTTCGCCGGCCGGTAGGGCATCAGGCTCTTGCGGTTGACCTTCAGCTTGCGGCGGATCTCGTTGATCTCTTCCAGCGAGTACCAGCGCTGGCGGCCGTCCTCCTCGACCAGCCCCTGCGGCAGATGCGGGTCGGCGGCCATGCGTCCCCGCAGGGTCGACTGGTTCACCTGCAGGATCAGCTCGGCCACCTCCCAGCTCGAGAAGCGGCGCAGGGTCTTCTCCATCTCTGGCGAGAAGGTCTGCTGCCGGATCCATCCCTGCATCTTCAGCGACTGCGCCTGCAGCCGCGCCAGGTCTTCATGTGTAAACATCCTGCCTCCTGTCCCCGCGGGGACGCTTGTGTCCGTCGCGCCGCTGCGGGCGCTTTTGGATCTGTCCCCGCGGGGACACTCTATGGTTTCTGTCCCCGCGGGGACGGTCTGCGTGCAGTCCCGGCCGGGACGCTGTCCTGTCGTCCTGTCCCCGCGGGGACAGGCTTTGCGAAACTGCGGGACGCTAATTTCCGATGGGCTGGAATTTACGCTGAATTTGCATTCATGGCAAAAGCTAATAGTCTCGAAACGCGGGATCCGCCGATTTGCGTGTCTTCCGCGCCCATCGCCCACGCAGGCTGGCCCAAGACCGAGTCGCAAAGGTCCGATTCGATTCGAAGAATCAGACCAGGCGCTTGCCGGATGGGACCGAATAATGGGGGACAGTTTTCGGGCTCCCGCTACATATTGGGGGACATTTTTGCCTCAATAGGGGACATTCAGCGTGTCCCCCAATACCAGAATACCCATTTTTCCATTCGGAAATGGGTTGGGGGACAGACCCGCTGACGGCCACCGCTTGACAGAATCGAGAAACCGGACGCAAATAGCTCAAGCTCGGGAAAGAGCGTTGGGTTTCCACCAAATGGCACCTCGCTCTCCCCTGCAAAGATGCAACGGGCCGCCAGAGCCCGCAGACACCGAGGCACCGCAGACAGGCGGAGAGACGCGAGGGGCAGCACCATGCTTGCCACGAAGGCGGTCGGGCGCAATGCCTCGGCCCTGAAATACGATTTGCTCACGGTGATGGGGGCCTTCGCGCTGGCGCAGGAGAAGGGCCGCCAGGTGCTGGTGCTGCGACTGATGACCCTGGTCACCGCGCGCTACAACTGGGCGCGCGATGAGCTGGCGGTGGGCCAGCGCGAGATCGCCCGGCTCTGGATGGTCGACGAGCGCACGGTGAAACGCGAGATGGCGAAGCTGCGCGCCATGGGCTGGCTGCGGGTCAAGCGCCAGGGCGCGCGCGGCCGGGTCAGCGAATACTCCCTCGCCATCGAGCGCATCCTCGAGGACAGCCGCGGGCGCTGGGGCGACGTGGGGCCGGACTTCGAACAACGGCTCTCGGGCAGCGAGCCGGACGAGAAAGTCGTGCCCCTCCCGATCAAGGGAAAAATTCCCGCGCCGGACCTGGCGGATGACTCCGACTGGGGGCTGGCGAAGGCGATCCTGCACGAAGAGGATCCGGCGCTCTATGCCGCCTGGTTCGCGGCGCTTGACCGGCGCGAGAGGGCAGGGGGGCGGCTGGTGCTGGGCGCGCCGACGCGCTTTCACGCGAGCTACGTGGCCAGCCATCTCGGGGCGCGTCTGCTGAGCGCCTGCCGGGGTGTCGATGCGGGCATCGACGAGGTGCAGGTCATCGCCTGAAAAGCCGCGCCGGGGCCTCGTCGGACCCCTCTGAGCAAGGCCCCGGAAGCTGCGCAAAGTTTCGCCGACTCCTAGGCCGGAGTTGACGCTTACCCTTGGTCAGCGCACTCTGGATCCGTATTTGAATTACGCATTTCTATTTTCTCTATTCCGGAGGCAGGTGTATGCCCGCGTCACAGTCAGCGCCGTCCCTTTTCGACTTTCCCGAAACCCCCTTCACTGCCACGCTCTCCCTCGGTCTCACCGAGGCGGAAGATCTGAGCATTGCCAGTGGCTTCTCGGTCGTTTCCAATCCTCATGCCTCGGGCGGGAGTTACCTGCAGGCCACGGCGGCCACCTCGCGAGCGGGCGGCGTCTTTGACGGGCCGGTGGGGCTCTACGACATCAATGTGAGCTATTTCGACGAAACCGACGGCGTCTCCTACATGGAGGTGCTGGTGAATGGCGCGGTGGTTGCGGCCTTCGACTGGGACGCCACCGGTGGCGATGCCATCGTCACCAAGGCCTCTGCCGCCGAGACCCTGATCTCGGGGCTGGTGCTGGCGCCGGGCGACGTGATCGAGCTGCGCGGCATGTCGGACGGCGGCGAGCCACTGCGCACCGATGCGGTCGAGATCCTCGCCAGCCCGCCGCCGGCGCTCGGCGAGAGCTTCGTGATCGAGGCCGAGGATCTGCAGATCCTCTCGGGCTTCACCGTCGGCAACAACGGCGCCGCCTCGGGCGGGCAGAACCTGCAGCACACCGGCGGCGGCACCGCGCGGGCGGTCTACACCGTGCAGCAGGCGGGCACCTTCGATCTGACGCTGGGCTATTTCGACGAGACCGACGGCGCGTCCTGGATGCAGGTGCTGGTCAACGGCACCGTTGTGGCGGACTGGGCCTGGGATGCGACCGGCGGCGCGGCGATCGCCAGCACCGCCAGCCGCGCCACCGAGGTGATCGAGGCGCTCGAGCTGCAGGCCGGCGACGTGATCGAGCTGCGCGGGCAGGGCGACGGCGGCGAGCCGCTGCGCGCCGACTACCTGGAGTTCACCGCGGTCGAGGGCGGCGCCAGCGGGCCCACGCCGCCGGGAACCGGGACGCTTGATCTTTGGTACGCGCGGGACGGCGAGGTCTATGTGGCGCTCAATGACGGAGACGGCGCCTTCACCGAACTCGACACCGGTGTGGAGACCGGCGGCTCGCTGCGCGCGGTGGACATGGACGGCGACGGCGATTTCGACTTTCTGCGGGTCGAGCTGGTCGACCCTTTCCCGCTCCCCGACCCCTCAACGACCACAGATCACTTCGAATTCGTCGTCGAAACGACGGTCTATGAGAACGACGGCAGCGGCGGTTTCACCGTCGCCACGACGGACGCGGTCCCCTACGTCACAGAAGGCGACGGCTACCCTTATCAAGCTCTCGACCGCGCCCGGGATATCGTGGAAGTCGGCGAGGCCGGTGACATCGATGGCGACGGGGACGTGGATTTTGTCGGGGCCTCCCTGATCGGCGGAGACTTCCTGATCTTCGACAACAACGGCGACGACAGTTTCAGCCTGACAGTTGTGCCGGTCCCGACGGAGTACCTGGCGTTCGGCGAGCTCAGCCCGGGCGGCAATTACACCCGGCTCGCCGACATGAACGACGACGGGCTTCTCGACCTGCTGCTCAGCGTGGCCTGGGAGACCAGTTCGACGCTGGTGATGATCAACGACGGTGCCGGCGGCTTCGACTGGGTCGGTAGCTATGGCGGCAGCGACGACGGCAACAGCACCGAGATTCCCGCCGACCTTGACGGGGACGGCGATCTCGACGTGCTCTACGTGGCGATCAGCGACGGCGGAGGCATCAGCATCTACGTCAATGACGGTACCGGGGCGAGCGCCGGCTACGGGCCGTGGTTCCCCGATGGCGAGTTGAACGGCATCGGGGCGCTTCAGATCGCCGATTTCGACGGGGACGGGGCGCTGGAGATGGTCAATGCCAGCATCGACGACAGCTCCGAGGGACTCGACCCCGGGCTGCGGGTGTTCGAATTCCCGGTCGAGGACGGGATGATCGACATCGTTGTCGACAAACTCGACCCGAGCCTCGTCGGGCAGGTCACGGCGCAGGGCGATTTCGAAGGCGATGGCGATGTCGACCTGATCCTGACCACGCGCGGGGTCTCCAGCGAGGTCTACGTGCTGTTCAACGACGGCGCGGCGCATTTCGCCGCCGTGCCGGCCGGTGTGGCGGATATCGAGAACGAATACGCCTTCATGTCGGCGGGGGTCTATTCCGGCGAATTCGGCAATCTGCCGATCGCCTGACGCGAGATGCGGGGGCCCGGTTGCGGAACCGGGACCACGCGGGGACGGGGGCACCGCACCCCCGGGAGCCGGTCGCGCCATGGCGCGGCCGGTATTCTTTTGCCCCGCCGGATCTCGATCCGGCAGGGCAGGGGGCCTCAGGCGGGGTGCAGCCTGCGGGCGCGCAGGTGCAGCGCCAGCTCCAGCGCCGCCAGCAACAGCATCGACAGGCCGACCAGCGGGAAGAAGATCCCCGCCGCCACCGCCATGACCAGCAGGCCGCGCGGGATCCGCCCGTCGCTCGGAAGCTGCGGCACGCCGATCCCGCCGGCGGGGCGGCGCTTCCACCACATCATCGCGCCGGTGACGCAGAGCCCGACCATGGCGATGCAGGAGAGCAGCAGCACGATCTGGTTCATCAGACCCCATTCCTGCCCCATGTGCACCGAGATGCCCCATTCGGCCCAGCGGCCCAGCGTCCCGAGATCGGCCAGCCCGGCATCGTAGAGCACCTCGCCGCTGTACTGGTCGAGGTGGATGACCCGCTCATAGGTGATGTCATCGGGGTAGACCGAGGCGGTGAAGACCCCTTCGGGCCCCTTTGGCATCGACACCGCGTAGCCCGGCACGAGACCGCGCGCTTCCACCGTGCCGACCACCTGGTCGAGCGTCTGCGGCACGCCCGTGGCCGCGCCCGAGAGCGGCACCGGCTGCTTCTCGATGATCCAGGGCGCGCGGTCCACCGCATCCGCGAGCGGCACGGTGGAGGCGGGCAGGCCGGACCAGTAGCCCTCGGGCATGCCGAGGCCGAGGGCATTGGCGGTGTCGTAGAACTTGCTGCCCCAGACGCCGGACCAGGGCAGGCCGGTCATCGCCAGGAAGACGATGAAGCCGGCGGTGTAGAAGCCGGTCACCGCATGCATGTCGCGCCACCAGGGGCGGCCGCGGGTGGCCTTCACCGAGACCGTGCCGAGCTTGCGCCCGCGCGGCCACCACAGGTAGAGGCCGGTGCCGACCAGCAGCACCATCCAGCCCGCCGCCAGCTCGATCAGCCGGTTGCCGATCCAGCCGACGTATTCCAGCGAGTGCAGCTTTCGCACCACGTACATCGCCGGGCTGCCGGCGGCGCCCGCGTCCCAGAGGCTGCCGAGCACCGCGCCGCTGTAGGGATCCACGTAGATGGTGTTCTTCAGCCCGTCCGCGCCGAGGATGTCGACTTCGGCGCTGCGGCCTTCGGCGGCGGGTGGGCTGTAGGCCTTGAGCGTGCCGGGATGCGCATCGAGCGCGGCGCCGGCGATCTGCGAGGGCGCGAGTTGCGCGCCCGCCGGTTCGACGAAGCGCAGCCGGGAATAGGCGGCGTCGTTGATCTCGTCCTTGAAGAGGTAGATGCCGCCGGTGACGGCGAGGATCAGGATGAAGGGCAGCACCAGCAGCCCGGAGATGAAATGCCAGCGCCAGACGGCGCGGTAGAGCGCGGTCGAGGCCGCGCGGGATTTCTGTGTCATTGAGTCAGTCCGAAAGGCCCGCCGGGGGCGGGTCATGAGAGGCGCAGGCGCTGCGGCCTGCAGGATGCGTGGTCGGGGCGGCGCGGGGCCGCCGTCGGCGTCACGCGGGCGGGGCTCTCGGGGAATGACCTGCGTCGCGGGCCTGCGCGGCGCGGTGCCGGTCGGCGCTCTGGCGCCAGCCGTCCTGCAGGGTCAGCGGTGCGCTCTGCCCTTCACAGGACAGGGCAGGGGCCCCGGGCAGGCCGTGGCAGAAAGGGCAATTGTGCGCGTGACCCGCGTGGCTGCCGCAGAGCTCGTCCGGCGACATGCCATGCGTGATCTCCATCGCGGCGCGCGCGGCCGCCGCCCGGTCCGGCGCCATCATGCCGGCCGAGGTGACGCCTGTCAGGGCCAGCAGAAGGGCCAATGTGCAGGCGAGGGCGGAAAGGGCGCGCGGGGTCCTCATGGCGGCTGAATGCCACGACCGGCCCCGGCCCGAAAGCCGCTCTGGTGCCGCAGGCGGGCCTGTGCCGATGACGCGGGGGCACTGCCTGGCGTGGCGCGGCGCTGCAGGCCGGGGCTTACGCGCCCGGCATTTTCGGCGTCACCGCCGGCGGGCGGCGCACGAAGAAGCTCGCGCCGATCATCAGCAGCGAGATCAGCCCGCCGGTGAAAAAGCCCGCGCGCACGCCCGCGGCGGTGGCGTCGACAAGCGCCGCCCCGGCGGCCGTTTCGGCGCCGATGCGGATCGACATGATCGACACGAAGAGCGCAATGCCCGCCGCGCCCGCCACCTGCTGCACCGTGCCGATCACCGCCGAGCCGTAAGAGTAGAGCTCCTTGGGCAGCGAGCCGAGCGAGGAGGTGAAGAGCGGGGTGAAGAGCAGCGCCAGCCCGATGCTGAGCAGCATGTGGCAGGCGAGCACCATCCAGATCGCGCTCCCGGTGCCTAGCAGCGCCATCGAGCCGAGGCCGAGGCAGACCAGCACCGCGCCGGGGATCACCAGCCTGCGCGCGCCGACGCGGTCGAAGGTGCGCCCGACCCAGGGCGCCATGAGCCCCATCGCAAGCCCGCCCGGCAGCAGCAGCAACCCGGCCTCGAGAGGCTCCATGCCCAGGACGTTCTGCATGTAGATCGGCAGCAGGATGATCATCCCGAAGAGCGACATCATGCAAAAGCCCATCATCACCACGGCGACCGAGAAGACCTTGACCCGGAAGGTGCGCAGGTCGAGCAGTGCCCGGCCCTGCGGCGCGAGGCGGATTTGCCGCGCCACGAAGAGCGCCAGCGCCACGAAGCCGACCCCCAGCGGCAGCCAGACCGGCACGGTGCCGCCGCTGCCATGGCCTTCGCCCAGCGTCGAGAGCCCGTAGACCAGCCCGCCGAAGGCCAGCGCCGAGAGCGGCACGGAGACCAGGTCCAGCGGCGCCTTGCGCGGCTCGGTGACGTTCTGCAGCCGGGCGTAGCCGAGCGCCAGCGCGCCGAGCCCGATGGGCAGCACCAGCCAGAACATCCAGCGCCAGTCCAGCAGGTTGAGGATGATCCCCGAGATCGTCGGCCCGATCGCCGGGGCGACCGAGATGACGATGGAGATATTGCCCATGGTCTTGCCGCGGCTCTCGGGCGGCACCAGCGACATCACCGTGGTCATCAGCAGCGGCATCATGATCGCCGTGCCGCAGGCCTGCACCACCCGGCCGAAGATCAGCATGCCGAGCCCCGGCGAGAGCGCGCAGATCAGCGTGCCGAGGCTGAACAGCCCCATCGCCATGGTGAAGACCGTGCGCGTGTGCAGCCGCTGCAGCAGGAAGCCGGTGATCGGGATCACCACCGCCATGGTCAGCAGGAAGGCCGTGGTCAGCCATTGCGCGGCATTGGCGGTGACGTTCAGGTCCTTCATCAGCCGCGGCAGGGCGACCCCCATGATCGTCTCGTTGAGGATCACGGTGAAGGCCGAGACCAGCAGCAAAAGGATGACGAGGCGGTTGCGCGCGGCGTGATCGGGCTCGGAAACGGGGTCCGGGCCACCGGCGGGGACGGGGGAGCTCTGCATGATCGTGATCTCTGAAGACGGGGGCGTTGCCGATGGTCCGGGACCGACGACGCTAAGTAACCCGCGCTTGGTAGGCGCGGGGGCGGCGCGGCGCAAGCCGCAATCGCGGCGGGGCAGGCGAGACGTGCGCCGCCCTTCGGGGCGCCACGGTCCGTCGTGGCACCAGTGCGCAGCGAACCTCAGGGCAAAGTCAGCCCGACACAGAAAGGCAGCAATGTCGGGTGTCAGCTGCCATAGGCATAGGGGATGAAGGGTAGCGCGACCGAGGTCCTGGTGGCGAGGCACAGGTTGCTTCGGGGGTGAACTTCGCGCTTCTTTAATATTGGGCGAGCTTGCCGTTCGGACAAGTAGCTTGGTCTGTCGATGATCCCGGCCTGCGAGTTCACCTTGGCGGCTTGAGCATCGCATTGATGCCGCCGGAGCGCGGAAATAGAAAAGGACCGAGAGCGATCACGGTCAAAACAACGGGCGTGGAAGAGGGCATTGTCGCAACGGGCCGGACCTGGGAAACACACCGTCCGGGCACATGGGTCGCGCAGCGCCTGGACAGGGGCAGCCTTTGCGAAAGTCATTGCGATTTAGTTAAAATTTCCGGGTGCGGGATCCGCGCCCCGGAAGAAACCCCGCGCCCGAAAGGGCGCGGAGTGTCGTCTCACGCCGGGCCGCCTCAGGCGACGGTGGCGGTGATGATGAATTCGACGAGGTAGTCGGGGGTCGCGAGCTTGGCTTCGCCGGTGGCGCGGGCCGGCGGGTTGGCGGGGTCGACCCAGCTGTCCCAGACGGCGTTCATCGCGGCAAAATCGGCCATGTCGGCGAGCCAGATGGTGGTGCTCAGCAGGTGCGACTTGTCCGAACCGGCCTCCGCCAGCAGCCGGTCGACCGAGGCCAGCGCGTCCTTGCACTGCGCGGTGATGTCCGCGCCTTCGCCGACCTGGCCGGCGAGGTAGACGATGCCGTTGTGCACGACGGCCTGGCTCATGCGGGCGCCGGGTTCGATGCGGGTGATGGTCATGTAAGGTCCTTTCGAGGGGGGCGGCGGGCCCGGTTCAGGAGCGCCTGCCGCAGGCACCGATGCGCGCGGGCGGTGCGAAGCTGCCCCGCGCCATCGGCCCCAGATAGACCGGGTCACGCCGCGTCAGCAAGATCTCTCGTCGGGCAGGTCAAGACCGGCGGAGCGGCGGCGGACCGGAGCCGCGCGACGAGTCGCGCCATGGCAAATTCCCGCGAGAGGGCGACGCCGCACGTGAAGGCCCGGCGCGGGACTCTCTGCCAGGTGGAAATATGACGCGACGACACCACCGCAGGATTTTCCCATTTGATCAAAAAATGATCGACAGGGCCGAAAAACTGTCGGAACCTCCCGCAATCGCGCCCCGTGACGTCGCGACGCTTGTTTGATCCGCCCGAGGGATGGGGAGATTGGCGGCAGCGGCGCGGAGCGCGCGGCAATGAGACCAAGAAACTTCAGGGAGACGACCATGACCCGACACACCCCGTCGCGGACCATGCTTATCGGTGCAGCACTGCTGACCGCCGCGCTGCTGTCCAGCACCGCGCTGACCGCGCAGGCGGAGACCCCGCCGAACATGCTGGTGATCGCGCAGCGCATCGACGACATCAAGACCATGGACCCGGCCGAGAGCTTCGAGTTCTCCGGCGCCGACATCAGCCGCAACGTCTACGAGAGCCTTGTCGATTTCGACCCGATGGACCTCGACGCGGGCTTCCAGCCCGCGCTGGCGGAAAGCTGGGAAGTCTCCGAGGACGGCACCCAGATCACCTTCACCATGGCGGACGGCCACGTCTTCGCCTCGGGCAACCCGGTGACCGCGAAGGACGCCGAGTTCTCGCTGCGCCGCGCGGTGCTGCTCAACAAGACCCCGTCGTTCATCCTGACGCAGTTCGGCTTCACGCCGGAAAACGTCGAGGAGACCATCGTCGCGCCCGACGAGAAGACCCTCGTGCTGAAGCTCGACAAGGCCTACGCTGTATCCTTCGTGCTGAACTGCCTTGCGGCGACCATCGGCGGCATCGTCGACATGGAAACCGTGATGGCCAACGAGGTCGACGGCGACATGGGCAACGCCTGGCTGCGTGACAACACCGCCGGCTCGGGCCCCTACAAGCTGGCGTCCTGGAAGCCCGACGAGAGCTACACGCTGGACCTGAACCCCGAGTACGCCGGCGATGCGCCCGCGATGAAGCGCGTGATCGTGCAGCACATCCAGGAAAGCGCGACCCAGCGCCTGCAGCTGGAGCGCGGTGACGTGGACATCGCCCGCAACCTCTCGCCCGAGGACGTGGCCGGTCTCGAAGAGGTCGACAGCGTCAAGGTCGTCGACGAGCTGCGCGGCCGCCTGATGTACTGGTCGGCAAACCAGAAGAACGAGATGCTGTCGAACCCGAAGGTGCTCGAGGCGATGAAGTTCGCCACCGACTACACCGGCATGCAGGACAGCTTCCTGAAGGGTCAGTACATCAACCACCAGGCGTTCCTGCCGAAGACCTTCATGGGCGCGATCGACGATCTGCCCTACAGCTTCGACATCGAGAAGGCCAAGGCGCTGCTCGAGGAAGCCGGCTACCCCGAGGGCTTCGACATCACCATCAACGTCCGCGACGCGCAGGAGCGGATCGACATCGGCCAGTCGCTGCAGAACACCTGGGGCCAGATCGGCATCAACGTCGAGATGATCGTCGGCACCGGCGCGCAGACGCTCGATACCTACCGTGCCCGCGAGCACGACATCTATCTCGGCGCCTGGGGCCCGGACTATCCCGACCCCAACACCAACGCCGGCACCTTCGCCTACAACCCCGACAACTCGGATGAAGCCGGCGCAACCGGCCTGCTGGCCTGGCGCAACGCCTGGGCGCTGCCCGACATGAGCAACGAGACCCTCGCGGCTGTGGTCGAGCAGGACAGCGAGAAGCGTGCTGAGATGTACCGCGAGCTGCAGCGCGAGCACATGAAGGTCAGCCCCTTCGGCATCATGTTCCAGCAGATCGAGCAGAACGCAATGCAGGACGGCGTCGAGCACTTCGTGGCCGGTGGCGCAACCACCGCAGTGTCCTACTGGGTCGTGACGAAGTAAGCCCGTGAGCCAATCTGCAACCAACACCGGGGGAGGGCGCGCTGCGTCCTCCTTTCCGCCGAACTGGCTGAAGAAGACCGTCAGCCTTGCCTTCACCGTGGCGATCACCCTGCTGGGCCTGCTCTTCGTCACCTTCATGATCGGCCGCGTGATGCCGATCGACCCCGTGCTCGCGGTCATCGGCGAGCGCGCCTCTCAGGCGCAATACGACCAGGTCTTCCAGGAGCTGGGTCTCGACAAGCCGCTGATCGTGCAGTTCGGCATCTACGTCGGTGACGTGCTCCAGGGCGACTTCGGCACCTCGATCCGCACCGGCAAGCCGGTGGCCGAGGACATTGCGCGCGTATTTCCCGCCACGCTGGAACTCGCCACGCTGGGCACGCTTCTCGGCGTCGTCCTCGGCGTTCCGCTCGGCGTTGTGGCCGCGGTCTACCGCGGCAGCTGGATCGACCAGATCTCGCGTCTGATCGGCCTCGTCGGCTACTCGATGCCGATCTTCTGGCTCGGCCTGATGGGCCTGCTGATCTTCTACGGCATCCTCGGATGGGTGGCCGGGCCCGGGCGGCTCGGCGTCTTCTACGAGGGGCTGGTGCCGACGCGCACGGGCCTCTTGCTGGTCGACTCGATCATCGCGGGCGACTGGGACGTGTTCAAGGACGCGCTGTCGCACATCATCCTGCCGGCCTGCCTGCTGGGCTATTTCAGCCTTGCCTACATCAGCCGGATGACCCGCAGTTTCATGCTCGAGCAGCTGAACTCGGAATATGTCATCACCGCGCGGGTGAAGGGGCTGAGCGAATGGCACGTGGTCTGGCGCCACGCCTTCCGCAACATCGCCATCCAGCTCATCACGGTGATCGCGCTGGCCTATGCCAACCTGCTCGAAGGCTCGGTGCTGACCGAGATCATCTTCGCCTGGCCCGGCATCGGCAGCTACATCACCACCTCGCTGCTGGCCAATGACATGGCCTCGGTCCTTGGAGGCACCGTCGTGATCGGGACGATCTTCGTGTGCATCAACATCTTCTCGGACCTTCTCTACCGCTTCTTCGATCCGAGGGCCAAATGACCTCGCACACACATACCGACGCCAAGCCGGGCCTGAAGGCCTGGCTGCTGAGCGACACACCGCAGTCCCGCGGGCAGGCGCGCGCCGCCGCCTGGTACCAGGGCTGGCTGAAACTGACCTCTAACAAGCTGACCTCGCTCGGCCTGATCGTGCTGACCCTGCTGGTGCTGGCGGCGATCTTCGCGCCGCTGCTGGCGACCAATGATCCCTTCGTGCAGGACCTCGGCGCGCGCCTCAAGCCGCCGGGCTGGGAGGGGCATTTCTTCGGCACCGACAGCCTTGGCCGCGACATCTATTCGCGGCTGCTCTACGGCGCGCGGATCTCGATCTACATCGTGCTGCTGGTGGCGCTGGTGGCGCCGCTGCTGGGGCTGATCATCGGCACCACCGCGGGTTATTTCGGCGGCTGGGTCGACACCGTGCTGATGCGCGTTACCGACATCTTCCTCGCCTTCCCGCGGCTGATCCTCGCGCTGGCCTTCGTGGCGGCGCTTGGGGCCGGGATCGAGAACGCGGTGCTGGCGATCTCGCTGACCGCCTGGCCGCCCTACGCGCGGATCGCCCGGGCCGAGACGCTGACCATCCGCAACTCGGACTTCATCCACGCCATCCGCCTGCAGGGCGCCGGGCCGCTGCGCATCATCACGCGCCATGTCTGGCCGCTGTGCATCTCGTCGCTGGTCATCCGGGTGACGCTCGACATGGCGGGGATCATCCTCACCGCCGCGGGCCTCGGCTTCCTCGGCCTCGGGGCGCAGCCGCCGAGCCCGGAATGGGGCGCGATGATCTCGGAGGGCCGCAAGTACATCCTCGACTACTGGTGGGTGGCCACCATCCCCGGTCTCGCCATCTTCGCCATCTCGCTCGCCTTCAACCTGATCGGTGACGGTCTGCGCGACGTGCTCGATCCGAAGGAGGCCGGCAAATGAGCAATCTTCTGGATATCGAGAACCTCTCGGTGCGCTTTCCCACGCGCTCCGGGACCTTCGAGGCGGTGCGGGGGATCTCGCTCTCGCTCGGCAAGGAGCGGCTGGGGATCGTCGGCGAGTCCGGCTCCGGCAAGTCGATGACCGGCCGGGCGATCCTCGGCCTCATCCGCAAGCCGGGCGAGGTGACGGCAGACCGGCTGGAGATGCAGGGCGAGAGCCTGACGGACGCCTCGCCGAAGCGCATGCGGGCGATCCGGGGCAAGCATATCTCCATGATCATGCAGGATCCGAAATACTCGCTGAACCCGGTGATGACCGTCGGCGACCAGATCATCGAGGCGCTGCGCACCCATGAGAAGGTGAACAAGCCCGAGGCGTACAAGCGCGCGCTGGAGATGCTCGGCGCCGTGGCGATCCGCGAGCCTGAGCGGGTGATGAAGCTCTACCCGCACGAGGTCTCGGGCGGCATGGGCCAGCGCATCATGATCGCCATGATGCTGATCCCGAACCCCGAGATCCTCATCGCCGACGAGCCCACCTCGGCGCTCGACGTGTCGGTGCAGCTTCAGGTGCTGGAGATCATGGACAAGCTGGTGCGCGAGCGCGGCATGGGGCTGATCTTCATCAGCCACGACCTCAACCTCGTCGCGGGCTTCTGCGACCGGGTGGCGGTGATGTACGCCGGGCGGATCGTCGAGGTCTGCGAGGCGGGCAAGCTGCACGAGGCAAAACACCCCTACACGCTGGGACTGCTGAACTCGGTCCCCGATCTCGAACGCCCGCGGCCGCGGCTGGAGGCGCTGCAGCGCGATCCGGCCTGGCGCGAGGCCCCCTCCGTGAGTGCGATGCTATGAGCCAGCCGGAAATTCAGATCGAGGGGCTCGAGGTCTTCTTCGGCGAGGGCCACGAGCGGAACCGCGTGGTGCACGGAATCGACCTGAGCGTGGCGCAGGGCGAGAGCTACGGGCTCGTCGGCGAGTCCGGCTCGGGCAAGTCGACCGTGCTGCGCGCGCTGGTGGGGCTGGTCACCGACTGGCACGGCGCCATGCACGTCGGCGGCGAGGCGCTCTCGGGCGCCAAGCGCTCGAAGGCGTTCTACCGCAGGGTGCAGATGGTGTTTCAGGATCCCTATGCCTCGCTGCACCCGCGCCAGACCATCGACCGGGTGCTGAGCGAGACGCTGGCGCTGCACGGCATCAAGGACGGGGTCGATGCGCGCATCGACCGGCTGCTCGAGCAGGTGGGTCTGGGCGGCGGTTTCCGCTTCCGCTACCCGCACCAGCTCTCGGGCGGTCAGCGGCAGCGCGTCGCCATCGCCCGGGCGCTGGCGCCCGAGCCGAAGGTGCTGCTGCTTGACGAGCCGACCTCGGCGCTCGACGTGTCGGTGCAGGCCGAGATCCTCAACCTGCTGTCGGACCTGCGCGCCGAGTTCGGCCTGACCTACCTGATGGTCAGCCACGATCTCGGCGTCATCGGCCACATGTGCGACCGGGTCGCCGTCATGCAGACCGGCGAGATCGTCGAGACGCTGGAGGTCGAGGCGATGCGCAGGCTGCAGGCCGAGCACCCCTACACCCGCCACCTGCTCGACAGCGCCCTGCGCTCTTCGGGTCACGAAGGCGTGGAGGCGGCGCAGCGTTCGGCGAGCTAGGGCCGGCACGATTGCGGGACATCGGACCACCCGGGCGGGACACTGCCCGGGTGTTTTGCATCTGCGGGGATGGAAGGTCAGCCGCGCTGCGGCTCGGCGATCAGCAGGTCGCTGTCGGCAAAGGCGGCGCGCAGGTCGGACATGAAGCTGTGCAGCAGCCCCGAGTAGGGCACGCCCCGGCGGGTGTACATCACTGCCTTCACCTCGCAGGCGGGCAGGAACGGCTTGCAGACAAGCCCCTCGGTGGCATGGGTGGAGGCTGAATAGGGATCGACCACGGTGACACCCAGATGCTGCGCCGCCAGCGCGGTTGCGGTGGCGCAGTAGCGCACCTCGATGCGCGGGGCGTAGGTGGCGCCGACCTGCTCGTAGGCCTTGCGCACCAGCTGTCCGAGGTTCGAGGCCATCTCGAGCCCGACCAGCGGCTCGGCCTGCAGGTCGAGCGCGGTGAGATGGGGCTTGGCGGCGAGCGGGCTGTCCTTGGGCACCAGCGCCACCATGTGGGCGCGCTGCAGGACGTCGACGTTCACCGCCGCCTGCCGGTCGTGGTCGATGGCGAGGCCGATGTCGGCCTGGCCGCTCTGCACCGCGTCCCTGACCTGCTCGAGCCGCCGCACGTCGAAGGCGACCGAGACATCGGGGCGGCTGTCGAGGAAGCGGCGCAGCGCGACCGGGGCGACCGAGTAGCCGAGCGGCGGGGTGGCGATGACCTTGAGCCGCCCGGCCATGCCGAGCTTCATGTCACGCGCGCGCTGCGAGAAGCCGCGCATCAGGCTGAAGACGGGCCGGATCTCCTCGTAGAGCGCCTTTGCCTCGGCGGTGGGCTGCAGCCGCCGACCGGTGCGTTCGAAGAGGGTGAGGCCGAGCTGGGTCTCGAGCTGCCGCAGCCCGGCCGAGACCGCGGGCTGCGAGATGCGCAGCTGCTCGGCGGCCTCGACCGTGGTGGCGCAGCGCATCATCGCGGCGAAGATCTCGAGCAGCCGCAGCGAGACGTCCGGAAGGCCCGGCTCGGTGGTCATTCGGGGGCTCCAACCAAGCCCAGTGCCATGGCGGCAGCGGCCTGCACCGGGTCGATCACCGCGATGCCGATGTCGCGCTCGAGCCTGGCCCGGATCGGCGCCATGCCGGCACAGCCCAGCACCACCGCGCCGGCGCCTTTCCCGGCCAGCTCGCGGCCAAGCGTGACGCACATGCCGTAGACCTCCGGGTCGCGCCCCGAGGCCTCGGCGGAGACCCCGGGCAGGGCAAGCTCGGCGGCGAGGCGGCTTTCGACGCCCATGGCGCGGATCTTCACCCGATGCCGGGCGACCGAGCCGGGGGCCAGCGCGATGATCCCGAAGAGATCGGCGCGGGCCATGGCGGTGAGGATGCCCGCCTCCTGCACGCCGATCACCGGCTGCTTGACCAGCGTCCGCGTCAGCTCGACGCCCGGATCGGAGAAGCAGGCCGAGACATAGGCGGCGGCGTCGGGCCGGGCCCGCGCCGCTTCGGCGAAGCCGAGCCCGGCGCGGGCCACGTCCTCGGCGCTCGCGATGGTCGCCGGCGAGGCGGGCAGGTCGGTGACCTCGAAGGCCGGGCCCTGCGCCGGGGCGAGATGCGCGATCGCCTCGCGGATGCCCTGGGTGACCGATCCCGAGGAGTTGGGGTTGATGATGAGGATCGGACCCATCAGCGCAGCTCCGCGCCGAAGTTCTGGGCCGGATCGAGCTCCTTGGCGGTGAAGCCGGGCTTGCCGCGCAGATCGACGGGCTGGCGGGCGACGAAGCGGCCCTGGCCTTCCTTGGCCTTCAGCTCGCCGTGCTCGACGATCACCGCACCGCGGTTCATCACGATCTCGGGCTTGCCGGTGATCTCCATGCCTTCGAAGGGCGTGTAATCCATGTTGTCGTGCTGGTCGGCGGCGGTCACGGTGACACGCGCCTCGGGGTTCCAGATGGCGATGTCGGCATCCATGCCCGGGGCGATGCGGCCCTTGCTGTCACAGCCGAAGGTCTTGGCGGCATTGGTCGAGGACAGGGCGACGAACTGTTCGAGGGTGATGCGGCCCTTCACCACGCCTTCGGAGAAGAGATAGGGCAGGCGCGCGGCGATGCCGGGCATGCCGTTGGCGATCTTCGGGTAGGGAATGTCCGAGCCGTTCAGGAACTTGCCGGTCTCGTCGAAGCGGTAGGGCGCGTGGTCCGAGCTGACGCTCTCGAAGGTGCCCTGCGCGATGTGGTGCCAGAGCGCATCCTGCGTGCGGCTGTCGCGCAGCGGCGGCGAGCAGATGTATTTCGCGCCTTCCATGCCGGGGCGGTCGAGGTCTTCACGGGTGAGCGCGAGGTATTGCGGGCAGGTCTCGGCGAAGAGCTTGGCGCCGCCAAACTTCTCGCGGCGGACGATCTCGGCGCCGCCCTCGGTCGAGACGTGCACGATGAACAGCGGCGCATCCACCAGCTTGGCGAGCTGGATGGCGCGGTTGATCGCCTCTTCCTCGGCCAGCTCGGGGCGCGAGATGGCGTGGTATTTCGGTGCCGTGAGCCCCTTGGCCGCCAGCTTGCGGTTCATCCATTTGACCATGTCGTTGTTCTCGGCATGGACCATGGTGATCGCGCCGTGCTCGCGCGCGACGGTGAGGATGTCGAGCATGCCGCCGTCGCCGAGGTTCATCAGGTCGTAGGTCATGAAGACCTTGAACGAGGTGATGCCGCGGGCGAAGGCGCGGGGCAGCTGGTCCTCGAGCACCTCGGGCTTCGGGTCGGAGATGATCAGGTGGTACGAATAGTCAATCACCGAGCGGGCGGCGCGGGCGTCGTAGGTGGCGATGACGTCATCGACCGACTGGCCGCGCTGCTGCGCCGCGAAGGGGATGAACGACGAGTTGCCGCCGTAGGCCGCCGAGATCGAACCGGAGAGGTAGTCGTCGGCGGTCATCACGCCCGAGGAGCTTTCCTGCGCGATATGGGCGTGGGCCTCGATGCCGCCGGGCACGATGATGCGCCCGCCCGCGTCGATCCGGCGGTCGCCGCCCTCGAGCTTTTCGGCCACGGCGGCGATGCGCCCGTCCTTGATGCCGATGTTGCCCTTGGCCGTGTAATCGGCGGTCGCGATCATGCCGCCGTGGATCACCGTGTCGAACTGCATCTCGTCTCTCCTTCCGTGCCGCCGCGGGCGGCCTATCCGTCTGTCCCCGCGGGGACGGGCGCCGGGGCTGGGCCCCGGCGCGCTTGTTTCAGTCCGGGTCTATCCGGTCTTATTCCGGCACCTTCACGCCGGTCTGGCTGGCGATCAGCCCGTAGTGCTCGATGCGGCGGTGCGCCGCGAAGTTGAACACGGTGGATTTGCCGAAGTCGCACTTGGCGAAATCCGCCTCGTGCACGATCAGCTCGTCGCCCTCGCCCTCGGCTTTTGCCACGACGAAGCCGTCGGGGTCGACGATGATCGAGCCGGCGAACATGTGGTTGCCGTCCTCCATGCCGCATTTGGCCACGGCCACGGCATAGGTCGAGTTCTGGTAGGCGCCGGCGCAGACCGACAGCTCGTGGTGGTACATGCGGCGCTCGAGACCCTCTTCCGCCGACAGGTTGTTCTGCGACGGGGTGTTATAGCCGATGGTCACCAGTTGCACGCCCTGCAGGCCCATCATGCGCCAGCTTTCCGGCCAGCGGCGGTCGTTGCAGATCGCCATGCCCATGATGACGTCCTGGTTCTTCACGACGTTGAAGCCGGTGTCGCCGGGCAGGAAGTAGCGCTTCTCGAGGTGCTGGTGGGTGCGCTCGGGCTCGAACTCGGCGTGGCCGGGCAGGTGGGTCTTGCGGTACTTCAGCACGATCTCGCCCTCCGGCGAGACGATGATCGAGGTGTTGAAATGGTCCCCCTCCGGCGTCAGCTCGCAATAGCCGAAGGTGAAGCCCATGCCGTAGTCCTTCGCCTTGTCGAAGAGCGGCTGCACGGCGGGGTTCGGCATCTGGGTCTCGAACCAGTGGTCGAACTCGGCGCGGTCCTCGACGTAGAAGCGCGGGAAGAAGGTGGTCAGCGTCATCTCGGGGTAGACCAGGAACTTCACGCCCTTGGCGTGCGCCTGGTCCATCAGCGCGATCATCCGGGCGACGACCTCTTCGCGGGTCTCGTCCTTCTGGATGCCGCCGATCTGGGCACCGCCGATAATCATCTTCGTCATGGGAGTTTCCTTTCAGGGACGTTCAGTGCACCGCGAGCCCGCGCTGGTACCGCGAGATAAGACGGACGAGCGGCCAGAGGATCGCGAGGTAGATCAGCGCCGCGAGGATCAGCGGCGAGGAGTTGTAGGTCACCGAGCGGGCCATGTTGGCGGAGTAGAGCAGCTCGGAGAGGGAGACGACCGAGGCGAGCGAGGTCAGCTTGACCACCTCGACGGTGTTCGACAGCAGGTCGGGCAGCACGTTGCGCACCGCCTGCGGCAGGACCACGTGCGTCAGGGTCTGCGCCTTGCTCAGCCCGGTGGCGCGGGCGGCCTCGGTCTGGCCATTCGGCACCGACTGGATGCCGGCCCGGAAGACCTCGGCGAAATAGGCCGAGTTGTTGAGGAAGAAGGCGATGACCACGGCCATGAAGGGGCTCAGCTCCAGCCCGGCGAAGGGCAGGCCCGAGAAGACGAAGACCAGCAGCACCAGCGGCGGCAGCGCCCGGAAGAGGTCGATGAAGCCGACCGACGGCCATTTCAGCCACTTACTTGGCGACAGCGCGCCGAGCGCCAGGAACAGGCCGCCGATCAGGCCGAGACCGATGACCACCGCGCAGAGCTCGAGGGTGACGATCAGCCCCTTGAGCAGCAGCGGCCAGGCCTGCGCCATGATGCCCACGTTGAAGAAGAGGTCGATGAAGTTGCTCATGGGGTCAGCTCCTTACACGGCCCAGGCGTAGCGCCGCTCGAGCAGGCGCGAGAGGATGACCACCGGCAGGAAGATCGCCAGATAGGCGAGCGCCGCCATGGTCAGCGGGGTGGCGGAGCCCGAGAAGCTCTGCGCCGAGGAGGAGACGGCAAGGATTTCCTTCACCCCGATCACCGAGCCGAGCGCGGTCATCTTGGTGATCGCCAGCGCGCGGTTGACCAGCGGCGGGATGCCCATGCGGATGGCCTGCGGCAGGGCGATCTCGAAGAGCGTCTGCGCGAAGCTGAGGCCGGTGGCGCGGCCCGCCTCCCATTGGCCCTTGGAGACGGAGGTGAGACCGGCCCAGAAGATCTCCTCGGCGAAAGCGGCAAGCACGCCGCCGAGCACGAGGATCAGCACCATCGGCCCCGAAAGGCTGATGCCGAGCCCGGGCAGGCCGAAGTAGAAGATCAGGATGACCACCAGCGGCGGCAGGGCGCGGCCGATGTCGGCGAAGGCGACGATGGGCAGGGTCAGGTACCAGCGTCCGAGCGTGCGGAGGCAAGCCAGAACGAGACCGAGGGCGAGCCCGCCGACGACGATGATCGCGCTGAGCCAGAGCGTGGTGACGATGGCCGACAGCAGGTCCGGCAGGTATTTCGCCATCACCGCGCCGTCGAAGAATGTGTCGAGGAATCTCATGCGTCGCTCGGGTGCAGGCGGGAGAGGAAGGCGCGCAGGCGCTCGGACTTGGGGCTGCCGAAGATCTCTTCGGGGGTGCCGGCCTCGACCACCACGCCGCCGTCCATGAAGACGACGCGGTCGGCGGCCTCGCGGGCGAAGTCCATCTCGTGGCTGACCACGACCATGGTCATGCCCTCGTCGCGGAGCTGTTTCATCACCTTGAGCACCGAGCCGACGAGCTCGGGATCGAGCGCCGAGGTCGGTTCGTCGAAGAGCATGACCTTGGGATCGAGCGCCAGCGCGCGGGCGATGGCGACGCGCTGCTGCTGGCCGCCCGACAGCTCGGAGGGCATGGCATCCGCCTTATGCGCCAGCCCGACGTGTTCGAGCATCTCCATGGCGCGGGCCTTGGCCTCGGGCTTGGAGCGTTTCAGCGCCTTGACCTGCGCCAGCATGACGTTGGCCAGCACCGACTTGTGCGGGTAGAGGTGGAAGCCTTGGAACACCATGCCGATCTTCAGCCGCATCTTGTCGAGCGCGGCGCCGTGGCAGGCGGTGACATGTTCGCCGTCGAGCAGGATGCTGCCCGAGGTCGGCTCCTCGAGCCGGTTGCAGCAGCGCAGCATGGTCGACTTGCCCGAGCCCGAGGGCCCGATGACGAAGACCAGCTCGCCCGGCTTCACGCTGAGGTCGATCGAGGTCAGCACCTGGGTGTCGCCGAAACTCTTCTCGAGCTGGTTGATCTCGAGCATCGGTCTTTGATGGACCTTTGCGGTGGACGCGGGAGAGGGAGCGGGCATGGGGTGTCTTTCGGCTGGGAGGACGGGGCGTCGCGCGCCCCGCCCATGGGTATCAGGGAGCAGGTTCAGCGATCAGAAGTCGCAGGAAACCTCGTGTTCGGTCTCGTCGTAGCCATCGAAACCGGGGGTGCCGTAGCCGGGGGTCGGGGTGACGATGGTGGTGCCCTCGGTCGGGGTCACGGCGAACCACTTCTCGGACAGGGCGGCCATCGTGCCGTCGGTCTTCAGGCATTCCAGCACGGTGTCGATCTTGTTGCGGGTCTCGACGTCGTCCTTGCGGAAGGGGAAGGCCCAGACGAGGCCGGTGGGGTATTCGTAGCTCAGGTCGATGCGCGGGTTCTGCTTGGCGGCCCAGGCCGAGGCCGTGGCGCCGGCGAGGTTGGCATCGGCGCGGCCGGTCACCACCGCCTCGACGGCGTCGGTGTTGGTGCCGTAGGCGACCACTTCCCAGCCGTATTCCTCGGCCTTTTCGGTCAGGAAGGCCTCGTAGACCGAGCCCTTGTTGACCGCGATGGTCTTGCCCTTGAAGGCGTCGAGCCCCTCCATCGCCTCGGTGCCGGTCGGGACGGTGAAGGCGAAGTTGGTGTCCATGAAGCCCTCGGAGAAGAGCAGGTTGGCGGAGCGCTCCTCGGTGACGGTGGTGGGGGCGACGAGGAAGTCGTAGGTGCCCGCCTGCAGCGCCGGGATGAGGCCGGAGAACTGCGCGGCGATCACCTCCATCTCGACGCCGAGCTTCTCGCCGATGGCGGCGGCGAGATCGACGTTGAAGCCCTCGATGCCGCCGGAGAGGCTGGGCATGGCGTGGGGGGCGAAGGTGCCGTCGAGCGCGACCTTGTAGCCTTCGGCCTGGGCGGGAATGGCGGCGAGCGCGGTGAGCGCGGCAGAGAGGAAGAGGCTCTTGGATGTCATGGTGGGCTCCGTGTTGTTGGGTCTGTTTTCTTGGCATCGGCGGATGCGAGACGTGGCTTCTAAAAGCCGCCCGGCGCGGCGCGGAACAATACAAATCAGGATTATAATTAGAGTATAATTATAAGTCTGGATTATATATGTGTCGGGCGCTGCAGACACCTGACCAACCCAGATTTCGGCGGTCCGGAGATCAACCTGCGGTTTTTATGAGATTAATCTGAAAATCCTCTCCCGGCGCAGCTTGCCCCTGAGGCAGCTTGCAGGCCGCGCCGTACCGGGGTTCCCGCTATGCGTGCATGCCTGCTTTGCCTGTTGTTTGTGCAGTCTTCCGGCCGCGGCGGGCGAAACCGGCGGCAGGCCGGTAGGGCGCAAGCGGGGCATTCGGGCGGCAAACCTCTTCCGTCGCGCGCTCTGGGGCGGCTGATTCACGGGCGCGCCGCCGTTCCCGTCGCCGCCTTCCGGCACTGCCGGCCCGCTCAGCCCCACATGTCGCGCATCTGCGCGGCGATATCGATCCGCCCCGGCGCCGGGGCGGGGGTGCTGCCCTGCGGCGTGGGCGACCAGTGCTCGCTCTCGAAATGGTCCAGCAACTCGCGCGGGATGAAGCGGGTGCGCGTGGCATAGACATGGCGGTCGCCGCCACGGCTCTGCTGGGTCACGTAGAAGCGCAGCGGCAAGCCCAGCGTCAGCCGGTCCTTGGCGCGGGTCATGGCGACGTAGAGCAGGCGCCGCTCCTCCTCGAGCTCCGGCGTCGAGCCGGTGCCGAGATCCGAGGGGATGCAGCCGTCGACGGCGTTCAGCAGGTAGACCGATTTCCACTCCTGGCCCTTGGCGGAATGGATGGTCGACAGGATGAGATAGTCCTCGTCCTTCAACGGCACCCCCGAGCGGTCCGAGGTGGCGTCGGGCGGATCGAGCGTCAGCTCGGTCAGGAAAGCCTCGGCCGAGGGGTAGCCCATGGCGATCTGCTCGAGCTGCAGCAGGTCGTCGCGGCGGGTGTCGGCATCCTCGTGGATGCGGGTCAGATGCGGCTCGTACCAAGCGCGGGCAAGGCCGATGGCGGCGGGCCAGGGGGCGCGCGTGGTCATCGCGGCGACAAAGCCGGGCCAGTCGGCCTCGGCCTTCGCCGGGGGCGCCACGTCCTGCAGCGCCGCGATGGGCTCCGGGGAGAGATCGAGCGCCTCGAGGATATTCGCCGCCGATTTCGGCCCGATGCCGGGAATGAGCTGCAGCACCCGGAAGCCCGCCACCCGGTCGCGCGGGTTGCGCGCCAGCCGCAGCACCGACAGCAGGTCCTTCACATGCGCGCTGTCGAGGAACTTCAGCCCGCCGAATTTCACGTAGGGCACGTTGCGCCGGGTCAGCTCGGCCTCGAGCTGCACCGAGTGGCTGGAGGTGCGGAACAGCACCGCCTGCTGCTTCAGCGCGGTGCCGGTTTCGCGCTCCTGCAGGATGCGGTCCACCATGTAGCGCGCCTGGTCGGCCTCGGTGTTGACGGTCACCAGCCGCGGCTTCTCGGCCGAGGCGCGGGTGGTCCAGAGGTTCTTGGTAAAGCGCTCGCGGGCCTGGCCGATCACCGCGTTGGCGGCCTCGAGGATCGGCACGGTCGAGCGGTAGTTGCGGTCGAGCGTGATGACATCGGCGGGCGGGGTGAAGGCGGCGGGGAAGTCGAGGATATTGCGCACCGTGGCGGCCCGGAAGGCGTAGATCGACTGCGCGTCGTCGCCCACCACGGTCAGCCCGCGGCCGTCCGGCTTCAGCGCCATCAGGATGCGCGCCTGCAGCCGGTTGGTGTCCTGGTACTCGTCGATCAGCACGTGGTCCCAGGCGCCGCCGATGTGGGCGGCGAACTCGGCATCCGACATGACCTGCGCCCAGGCCAGCAGCAGGTCGTCGTAGTCGAGCACGTTCTGCTCCTGCTTGGCGCGCACGTAGGCGCCGAAGAGCTGTTTCAGCTCCGCCTCCCACATGGCGCACCAGGGGAAATGGTCGCGCAGCACCTCGGCCAGCGGCTCGCCCGCGTTCACCGCGCGCGAGTAGATCGACAGGCAGGTGCCCTTGGCCGGGAAGCGCTTCTCGCTGGCCGAGAACCCCAGCCCGTTGCGGCACAGGTTCATCAGGTCGGCGCTGTCCTCGCGGTCGTGGATCGAGAACTCGGGGTTCAGCCCGATGGCGGGCGCGTGCTCGCGCAGCAGCCGCGCACCGATGGCGTGGAAGGTGCCGGCCCATGTGAGCGCCTCGGCGACGATGCCGGTGCCCATGGCGCGGCTGGTGATCGCCTCGACCCGGCGGGTCAGCTCGGTGGCGGCGCGGCGCGAGAAGGTCATCAGCAGGATGCGCTGCGGATCGGCGCCGTTCATCAAAAGGTGCGCCACGCGGTGCGCCAGCGTGGAGGTCTTGCCCGAGCCCGCCCCGGCGATGACCAGCAGCGGCCCCGCCGGCGCGGCATCGCCCGGCCCCACGCCGAAGGTGGCGGCGGCGCGCTGGTTCTCGTTCAGCGCCGCGAGCGGGTCGGCCTGCCCCGCGGCCCTGTCGGCCGTGATCTCTACCTGTGTCATCTGCTGCCCGATCCTGCGCTGCCCTGCGGCTTGGTCTGATCGCGGCGAGCATAGCGGATCGGGAACATAATGGGAACTTGGATCTCGGGGAGACGCTGCGGCGCGGCGGCGGCACGGCGCGCGAAGTGGGGGCTCCGCCCCCGCCGCTGCGCGGCGCCCCCGGGATATTTGGGTCTAGACGAAGCGGGGGAGGGCGCGTCCCTTGTTCTTCTCTTTTCCAAATACGCCCGCCGGAGGCGGTCCCGTCGCATCCGCCCGCGCCACTACAGGCACATACGCCGCGCGAAGTTGCGCTTTGCGTCCCGGCGCGGCATGGGCGAAAAGGGCCGGGTTCGACGCCGGCCCGAGGTCTTCCCCGTGAGCGATACCCTCTTCCATTGGCATCCCGAGTGCCACCTGCGCGCGCCCGAAGCGCCGGGTCCGGTGCTGCGCGACCTGCGGGAGGCGCTGGCGCAGGGCGCGGGCTTCACCATCGGGCCGGAGGGGATAGAGCGGCTGCCGGAGGCGGCGCGCGGGATCCTGCAGAGCCGTTCCTCGGGCACCACGGGTGCGGCCAAGGCGATCCGCCGCACGCATGGCTCGTGGATCGCCAGCTTCCGGGTGAACGCCGCGGCGCTCGGTATCGCGGCGGAGGATGTCTACGGCGTGCTCGGCGCGCCCGTGCATTCGCTGGCGCTCTACGCCATCGCCGAGGCGGCCTGGCTGGGGGCGGACCTGCTGTGCCTCGGTGAACTGCGCCCCGCCCGGCAGGCGGCGGCGCTGCGCGCGGCGGGGGCGACGATCCTCTACGCGACGCCGACGCAGCTTCGGCTGCTGGTGGCGGCGGGGCAGGCGCTTCCCACGCTGCGCCACATCCTCTGCGGCGGCGGGCGAATGCCCGGGGGGCTGCGGGCCTCTCTCGCGGCGCTCTGCCCAAGGGCCGAGCTGCGGGAGTTCTACGGCGCGGCGGAGACCAGCTTCATCGCCTGGAGCGATGCGCAGACGCCCGAGGGCGCGGTGGGCCGGGCCTATCCCGGTGTGGAGATCCGCATCGACGCGCCCGAGGGCGACTTCGGCGAGATCTGGGTGCGCAGCCCCTATCTCTTCGATGGCTACGCCGAGGGGACAAGCACAGACACCGGCTGGCGGGACGGTTTCCTGAGCGTCGGCGAGATCGGGCGCCTCGATGCGGGCGGCCATCTGACCGTGGCCGGACGGCGCAGCCGCATGGTGACCATCGCCGACCGCAACGTCTTTCCCGAGGACATCGAGGCGCTGCTGCTCGGCGATGCCTCGGTGCGCCATTGCGCGGTGGTGCCGCGCCCGGACCCGCGGCGGGGTGTGCATTTGGTGGCGGTGATCGCTGGGGCCGATGACGCGGCGACCTCCGGGCGGCTGCTGGCGCTCTGCCGCGCGGCCTTCGGCGCGCTGGCGGCGCCGCGGCGGCTGATCGGCCTCGAGGACTTCCCGCTCACCGTCTCGGGCAAGCCCGACCTGCGCGAGATCTCCCGGCGGCTGGAGGCCGGGCTGTGAGCGGCGTGCGGATTATCGCGGCCCTGCGGACCCCGGTGGCGCCGCGCGGCGGTGCGCTGTCGAGGCTGGAGGTCCATGAGCTGGCCGCGCCGGTGCTGCAGGCGGCGCTGGCGGAGGCAGGGCTCGCGCCTGACGAGGTGGACGAGCTGGTGCTGGGCAATGCGCTCGGTGCGGGCGGCAACCCGGCGCGGCTGGTGGCGCTGGCGGCGGGGCTGCCCGAGCGGGTGGCCGGGCTGACCCTTGACCGGCAGTGCTGCGGCGGGCTCGACGCGCTGGTGGTCGCGGCGGCGATGATCGCCTCGGGGCAGGCCGAGGTGGTGGTGGCGGGCGGGGCGGAAACCTACTCTCGGCGGCCCCTGCGGCTGCGCACCGATCCCGATGGCGGCGCGCCCACGGCCTACGACCGCCCGCCCTTCACGCCCTGGCCCGAGCGCGACCCCGAGATGGACGCGGCCGCCGACGCGCTGGGGCAGGAGGGTGACCTCTCGCGCGCCGCGCAGGACGACTGGGCCATCGCGAGCCACCGCAAGGCGCTCGCGGCGGATCTCTCGGGCGAGATCGTGCCGCTGGCGGGGCTGTCGCGGGACGCCTTCTCCCGGGCGCTCTCGCCCCGGCTCGTCGCGCGGGCGCCGGTGCTCTCGGGCGCGATCACCGCTGCCAATGCCGCCGTGGCGGCGGATGGGGCGGCGCTCTGCGTGCTGGTCTCGGAGCGGGTGGCGGCGCGGCTCGGGCGCCCGGGCGTCCGCTACCGTGGCGGGCTGACGCTGGGCGGGCGTCCCGAGCGTCCCGGCCTGGCACCGGTCGCGGCGATCCAAGCGGTGCTCGAACGGCAGCGGCTGCGCGCGGCGGATCTCAGCGTCGCCGAGGTGATGGAGGCCTACGCCGTGCAGGCCATCGCCTGCGTGCAGGGCGCGGGGGTCGACCCGGAGATCGTCAACCCCGGCGGCGGCGGGCTGGCGCGCGGGCATCCCGTGGGGGCCTCCGGTGCGATCAACGCGGTGCGGCTGTTCCACGAGGTGCAGACGCGCGGCGGCACGGGGCTCGCGACCATCGCGGCGGCGGGTGGGCTCGGGACGGCGGTGCTGCTCTCTAGCTGAAGCCGCGCAGGCTGGCGTAAGACTCGAGCGGATCGCGGGCGGTCTCCACCTTGTTCGCCGGGTCCTCGGGATCGGCCCGTCCCAGCGCCATGCCGCAGACCACCAGCTCGTCGGGGCCGAGCCCGAGATGCGCATGGGCGACGTCTGCATGGTTCGCCAGCGCGCCAATGCCGCAGGTGGCGTAGCCCATGCCCTGCGCCGCGACCATCAGCGCCATCAGCGCCATGCCAAGGTCCATGAAGCAGCCCTTGCCCATCTCCGGGTGGATGGTCACGACGATGCCGACCGGGGCGCCAAAGAAGCCGTAGTTGCGGGTGAACTGGGCGCGGCGGCCCTCGAGGTCGCGGCGTTCGATCCCCAGCGCGGCGTAGAGCGCATAGCCCGCGGCGCGCTGTTTGGCCTTCAGCTCTGGAGGCAGGGGCTGCGGGAAGTAGGAGTACTCTGCGACCTGCGGGCGGCCGTCCTCGACCGCGCCGACCAGCGCCGCGCTCAGCTCGGCCAGCGGCGCGCCCGTCAGCGCATGGAACCGGCCGGGCTGCAGGTTGGCGCCGCTCGGCGCCGAGCGCGCCGCGCGCAGGATCCGCTCGAGATCGGCGCGCGGCACGGGGTCCTTCAGGAAGGCGCGGGCGGAGCGGCGCGCGAAGAGCTGCGACTCCGCCGGCGTGAGGCTCATGCCGGGCTCAGCCGCGCGACAGCACGCTCGCGGGGCGCGAACGGGCCAGCGCCGAGGTGATGAGCCCCGCCAGAACCGCCTTGATCACGTCGCCGGGGATGAAGGCGGTGACCAGCAGCGTCGCCTCGGGGAGGGACTTGCCGAGGGTGACCGACATGCCGACCACGCCGAAGACGTAGAGCACCAGGATGCCGCCGATCACCGAGGCGATGAAAGAGACCAGCGCCAGGTTGCCGCGCCAGCGCTCGACGATGAAGCCGGTGACGAAGGCAGCGACGGGCCAGCCGACGAGGAAGCCCACGGTGGGCGAGGCGAAGACGCCGAGACCGCCGCGGCCGCCGGCCAGCAGCGGCAGGCCGAGCGCCACCAGCGCGATGAACAGCAGGCAGGCCAGCGCGCCACGTTTCGCGCCCAGCACCGTGCCGGCGAGCATCACGCCCAGCGTCTGCGCGGTGATCGGCACGCCGAAGGCGAGGGTGAACTTCGGGATCAGCCCGAGCCCGGCGATGAGCGCGGCAAAAAGCGCGACATGGGTGAGATTGCGTTCCAAGGGCGGATCCTCCTATCCGGTCGTGTCGGGCGGCTCGAGACCGCCCCGGGCGCGCAGCGCCTCGGCGACATGTTCTGCATCATCAATGGCCAGCGCCGCAAGGGGCATCACGACCTGCCAGCCGGCGCGGCGGGCCGAGCGGGCGCGCCAGGCCTCGGTCAGCAGCCCGCCCTTGCGGGCGATCGACGGGGTGAAGCGCACCACCAGCGCCACCGAAAGCTCCAGCGCGCGGGTCGAGAGGCCGAAGCGGCGAAAGGGGGCCAGCAGCCATGCGGCGACGGCGACCATGTCGGTCAGCCGCGTGGTCATGGTGACGAAATTCGCGAGGCTCAGCGCGGCCAGCAGGCGCAGGGCGACCGCGAGGCCCTCGGCCAGCTGCCCGGTGACCAGGTGCCAGACCGCGATCAGCCCGAGGAAGGGCAGCAGGATGCGCAGGCTGCGAGCGGCCCCGGCGGCGAAACGCAGCCCCCCGGAGAGGACCAGCGCCACCACCGCCGCGAGTGCGAGCGCAAGATGCCAGGGATCGTGCAGCGCGAAGAGCCCGACCGTGGCCAGCGACAGCGCCGCGAGCTTGAGACCCGCCGGCAGCCGGTGCGCCCAGGTCTCAACCGGCGAGGTCAGAGAGATCATCGCGCCCTCCCCAGAGGCGCATCTGCGCCTCGAACTGCGGCAGCACCTCGCCCGGCGAACCGTCGGCGCGCAGCGTGCCCTCGTCGATCCAGATCACCCGGTCGTAGTGGCGCACACTCTCGGGGTCGTGGGTGATGTGCAGGATGCGCGCCTCGACCTGGTCGACGTAGCGCATCAGCTGCATGCGGGTGGGGATGTCGAGTCCGGAATAGGGCTCGTCGAGCACGATCAGCGCGGGCTGCATCGCCAGCACCGCCATCAGGCAGACAAGCTGCTTCTGCCCCTGCGAGAGCCCGTGGGTCGGGGCCGACGCCCAATGCGTCTTGCCGAAATGCGCCAGGATGGTCTGCACCTCGCCTGCCGCTTCGGCGCGGCTCCGGCCGAGCTGCAGCAGGCCGAAGGCGATCTCCTCCTCGACGGTGGGGAAGATGATCTGGTGGTCGGGGTTCTGGAACAGGATGCCGACCGAGCGCAGCGCCGCCTTGCGGTCGCGCGCCATGTCGCGGCCATCGATCTCGGCGCTGCCCGCGTCGGGCGCCTGCAGCCCGGCGATCACGCGCGCCAGCGTGGTCTTGCCCGAGCCGTTGCGCCCGACGATGCCGATGCGCCGCTCCCCCGCGCTCAGCGAGATCTGCCGCAGCGCCTGCGCGCCGCCTAGCGTCACCGAGACATTCCTGAGCTGCAGCACCGGCGTTTCCCTCTGCGATCCGACGTCGGCACGGGGTACGACGCGGGGCGGCCCGGTTGCAATCCCTTCCGTGCGGTGGAACGGGTGGCCGTACACCCCCGGCCGAAGGATTGGAGGGGGCGGTGGCGGATCCCCCGGGCCATCACCGGCCCGGGCGTCCTGCCTTTGGGAGGGTCACAGCCCCCGGATCATCCCGCCGTCGACGCGGATCATCGAGCCGGTGACATAGGCGGCCTGGGTCGAGCACAGGAATGTGACCATGGCGCCGAACTCCTCCGGCGCGCCGTAGCGGCCGGCGGGGATGGTCTTGCGGCTGGCCTCCTGCACGGCGTCGAGCGAGGCGCCGGTCTTGTCGGCCTTGATGCCGTCGAGCTGCGCCAGACG
>NZ_JAIVKX010000020.1 GCF_020524285.1 Alloyangia pacifica | reverse complement strand
GGCCTGCAAGCGGATTTTTCCGGGGAAGCCGAAGTTTTTTGGAATTTCCTCGAAATGCGGGCAATTTCAATAGGTTGATTAGCATATTTTCTGCGCACCCCCGCAGATCGGCGGGCTTTTCGCAGGGTCCGCTTGAGCGGCCAAAGATCGCCAAGATCTACATGTTGTGGCTGATAGCCGCCTCACATCAATACAGAGCTTTGAGGCCCGCACTCCTGGCGGAAAAACCGACTCGCAGGGGCCTAAAAATCTCCCAGTCTCGCCTCGCGTCCGGTCCTTGGACTCGGGGCCGCCGCCGTGGGCTCGAACCTCTCCGCCGCGGCGAAGGCGGGCAAACTGCTCGCGCCCGCCCCTCAGAGACTACTGGATGGTGATGTCCACACGCTGGCTCTCGCCGGTGGATCCGGGGATCTTCAGGTAGTATTGCCCCGGCTTGATGGCGAGGAACTCGATCTCCATTTCCCCGGCCTCGTCGAACTCGACGCTCTCGAGGCCGTAAGGGCGGATCTCCAGCCCGTTCACCACCACCTCGTTGACCCAGATGGCGCGGAAGAAGCCCGGCCCCTCGAGCCCCAGCTCGCCCGAGCCGTCGGCCTCGATCTCCAGCTCGTAGAGCATGCCGGACTTCAGGGTGATCGGCCCCTCGGCGAGCGGCTTGCCGACCGAGAGGGTGATCTCGGGCATTTCCTCGGAGTTGCTGTTCGACAGCACGCCGGCAAAGCCGAAGTCATGCGCAGCGGCGGGCAGCGCCAGCGCGGCAAGCGCGGCGGCGATCAGGGACGTTCTCATGGTCGGATCTCCTCTGTCAGACCAGATGCGGGGTCAGTGTGGCGGGCTGACCCTGCAGGTGCAGGATGCGGCTGGCCAGTCGTTCGGCTTCGGGGCGGGCGTGGGTGACGAAGAGCACCGCCGGGCGCAGCTCGGCGATCAGCTCCTCGGTCAGCGCCAGCATCGCCTCGGCAAGTTCGGCGTCGAGCGAGACGAAGGGCTCGTCCATCACCAGCATGTCGACGCGCCCGGCAAAGGCGCGCGCCAGCGCCAGCCGGCGCTGCTGGCCCAGAGAGAGGCTGCGCGGATAGGCATCGTGGCGGCCCTTCAGCCCGACCCGGTCGAGCGCGGCGCGGGCGTCGCCCTCGCTCAGCTCAGGATGCACCAGCGTGAGGTTCTGCAGCGCGCTGCGCCAGGGCAGCAGGGTCGGCTCCTGGAACACCATGGCCATATGCGCCGGGCGGCTCACCTCGCCCTCGAACTCCGGATCGAGCCCGGCGACGATGCGCAGCAGGGTCGACTTGCCGATGCCCGACGGGCCGAGCAGCGCCACCGTCTCGCCGCGCGAGACGGTGAAATGCACGTTGCGCAGCACCTCTGTCGCGCCGAACCGCTTGCCGCGGATCTCGACCCGCACCGCGCCCGGATCCGCAAGCTCGGGATGCAGGGGCACGACGCGGCTGTCGTCGGGGCGGGTGCGCGGGCTCATTCCACCTCCGCGAAGAGCCCGTCGGGCACGGTGCTGGCCTGCCCCACAAGCTCGGTCCCGCCGAGCTCGGCCATCAGCGACAGCAGCTGGTCCGCCGCGCCGGCATCCACCGGCCCGCGCTGCGGCACCCCGGCCAGCCAGTCGGCCTTGAGCTGCTCGAACTGCGCCTCGCTCGCGGCGTTCATCTGCGGCCGCAATGCCTCCCAGGCCTCGGCATCCTCGGCCAGAAGCTCCTTGGCGTCGCGGCTCGCCGCGAAGAAGGCCTGCGCCAGGCCCGTGTGCTCGGCCAGGAAGTCGCCCTTGAAGTAGTAGCCCAGCAAAGGCACGTCGGGGTCGAGCCCCAGCGCCTCGGCGGCGGTCTCCACCGAGATCAGCTCGCGCATGCCCGCCGCCTTCATCTTGGCGAGGAAGTGCCAGAAGTTGATCGCCCCGGCGTAGTCCCCCGACAGGCCCGACTTGAAGATCAGCGGCGGCGCCCCGAACACCTGCTCGGTCTCGGCCTTCAGGTCCACGCCGTACTCCTGTTGCGCATAGGCCCGCAGGATCAGCCACGACTTGTCGAGCGGCCCGCCGGCGATGCCGATCTTGCCGCCCTCGAGGTCGGCCAGAGTCTCGGCGTCCGAGCCCTCGGGCACCAGCAGCCCGCCCACCGCGCGGGAATAGGGCACGACCACGTAGTCCTTGCCCTCGGCGCGCTGCCGGGCGACCCAGATCCAGTCGGCCACCGCCATGTCGGCCTCGCCGCCCTCGACCGCGATGCGGGTCGCGCCATTGTCGGCGTAGGGCACCACCTCGAGCTTGAAGCCATGCGCCGCGTCGAAGCCGTTCTCGGCGATGGTCGACAACTCCCAGTTCACAGTGCCGATCTTCAGCACCGCGGCGCGGATCACCGGCAGCTCCTGCGCGGCGGCCGGAAGCGCCGAGGCGCAGCCCAGCACCAATGCGGTCAGAATTCCCTTCATGAGCCTTGTCTCCCCCTTGCCGTTCAGTTCGGCGTGATCGCCACGCCCCAGGGCTGCTGCCCCACCTGGACCGACTTGATCGCCTTTTCCGCGGCCACGTCGATCACCGTGATGTCGTTGGAATTGCCATTGGTGGTCACCAGAAATTCCTCGCCGGGGGTAAAGGCCATCTGCCAGACCCGCTGCCCCACCATGATATAGTCCAGAACCTCGAGGCTTGTCCCGTCGATCACTGCCACGCGGTTCGCCGGTCCCAGCGCCACGAAGATGCGGCTGCCGTCCGAGGTCGCCTTCACCCCCACCGGCTGCAGCCACTCGGGCAGCACGCCGGGCACCTCGAAGCCGATCTTCCGGCTCAACGTGGGCGTGCCGTCCTCGGCGATGTCGATGACGCTGACCGTGCCGCCGATCTCGGAGCTGACGAAGAGCCGCGTGCCGTCGTCGAGGTATTCGGCGTAGCGCGGCCGCTGGTCGACGAGGATATTGTGCTTGATCTGGTAATCCTCGGTCGAGATGAAATGCGCCATATTGGTCGTCTCCGAGGTGTTCACCACCCAGTTGTGGTCCGGCGAGATCGCCATCCCCTCGGGCTCCACCCCCACCGGCACCTCGGCGAGGATCGTATGGCTCTGGGTGTCGGTCACCGTGACGAGGTTGTCATCCTCATTGGCAATGTAGAGCGGGCTGCCGGAGCGATCGAGCACGAAGAGCTCGGGGTCCGGCCCCGAGGGCAGCGTGTAGAGCTCCTCGTAGGTCTCGGTGTCGAAGACCCGCACCGTGTCGTCATCCGAGGCGCAGACGTAGAGCAGCGCGCCGTCGGGCGAGAGGGTGATGCCGCGCGGCCGGTTGCCGCCCTCGAACTCCGCGATCACCTCCCAGCTGTCGGTGTCGAGCACGGTGATGGTGTTGCCCCGCTCGTTCGAGACGAAGGCCTTGCCGGCCAGCGCGCCGGAGGCGGCAAGGCAGAGCGCGGCGGTGAGCATGAGTGATTTCATCGGAGTCCTCATTGGAAGGCCGTGCAGTCGGATTCGGGCCGGTCGAGCCCCAGCGTGTCGAGCGGCGAGACCTGGTGCAGGAACCCCTCCTGCGGGCTGACGCTGACGGTGATGCGGTCGTCGTAGAGCAGGATCGGCTGGCGCATCTGGCCGTTCCAGTCGCGGAAGGTCACCTTCTGCCCCTTGAAGGCCGCCAGCTCGAAGGCGTCCGACACGATATATGCCTCCAGCTCGGCGGGATCGTCGCTGCCTGTGCGGGTCACCGCCTCGCCGAGCACCCGCAGCGCCAGCCAGGTGTTGTAATCCTCCTCGGTCACATGGCGCCGGGCGAGCCTCTCGAAGCGGGTCTGGAACTGCGTCGCGCCCCAGGCCTCGTGCGCGCCATGCATGGTGACCGGGCGCAGCCCGGCGCTGCCCATGACCGGGCGCGGCGTCCAGAGGTGATAGGGCAGGTAGGCGGCGAAATAGTCGGTGGCATCGGCGGCGATCACCAGGTCATGTTCCTCGGTGCGCTGCAGGAAGGTCGGCAATTGCCGCTGCACCAGCGCGTGGCCGGTGTCGGTGCGCCGCGCGCCGCCGGTGTCCTCGAACTCGCGCTCCTCGACGATCTTCGCGCCGAACTTCTTCGCCGCGCGGCGGTAGGCCTCGGCCAGCGCCCGATCCTCGGGGTTCGAGCCGCTGACCAGCAGCCAGCGCGGCCATTTCTTCCAGACGGCGAATTGCGCCACGGCGTCGGCCTTCATCGCGAAGGACGGCGCGATGTGCAGCAGGTTCGCCCGGCACTCGGCTCCGCGCAGACCCCCATCGGGGGCGGAGGCGTTGAGCACCAGCGCCCCCGCCTCCGCCGCGCGGTCGGCGAGCGCCAGCAGGTCCCCGGCCTGCGCGTCCACCACCACGTAGCGGATGCCGCTTTCCAGCATCGTCTCAAGCGCCGCCAGCGCCCCTTCGGGCGGGGTGGCGACGGTCTCGGTCTCATAGGTATGGCCAAGGAACGACCCGGTGGTCGCATTGTCCTCGTCGGCCAGCGTCGCCCCGGCGAAATCTAGGTCTTCGGGCCGCGCGTCATAGCGCGAGATCGGCAGCAGCGCCGGGTAGTCGACCCGCAGCACCCCCGCGCGGACCTCCACAGCCTCGGCGGCCGGGGCGCCCAGGCAGGCGGTCACGGCAAGCGCTGCCGCCGCAAGCGGCGAGGCAAATCTCTTGGTCACGGTCTCCTCCCATGCCCGCGCAGTCGTGTCGGGCCCTGATCCACTCTGCCCCTCCCAAGGCGAAGCGGTGAACCGATACTTTCGGTTCGGTTGCGAGACACAGGGTAACGGCGGCACGATTGTCGGCGACTCTTAATTTCTAAGAAGGCAGCGATGCTTATCCGCGCCCTCCCGCTCCTGCTGATGCTCTGTTCCCCCGCCGTCGCGGGCGAGAAGGTGGCGTTCCTGGGCATCACCTTCCTCGACAGCTCGCTGCAGACCGCCGAGCTCGGCCAGGACCCGGCGGAACTGGCGCGGGTCACCATGCTCGAGGAGCTGGTGGCGCAGCGCTTCACCGACGCGGGCTTCGATCTTCTGGACCTCGGCCCCATCGCCGAAGAGCGCGACCGCATCGTCAACCCGGCCAAGTGCTACGGCTGCGACACCCGCATGGCCGCGAAGCTGGGGGCCGACTACGCCCTGGTGGGAGAGGTTCAGAAGGTCTCGAACCTCATCCTGTCGATGAACCTGCAACTGCGCGACGTGGACAGCGGCCAGACGGTCAGGGGACGGGTCGTCGATATCCGCTCGAACACGGACGAAAGCTGGCGGCGGGGGATGGAGTACATCCTGCGCACCGGCATCTTTATGGAGGAGACCAGATGAAAAGACGCAACCTGCTGCTCGCGGGGGCCGCGCTGGCGCTGATGCCCGCTGCCGTCCTGGCGCACGGGCCGACCCGGCAAAAGATCACCGTGACCACCGATGTCGCCGCCGAACCCGCCGAGGTCTGGGCCGCGATCGGCGACTTCCAGGACATGACCTGGCACCCGGCGATCCTCGCGAACTCCGGCGAGGGCGGCAACGAGATCGACGCCACCCGCGAGCTCTACCTGTCGGATCAGGGCGCCTCGGGACCGATGATCTCGGAGGTGCTCTACAAGTACAGCGCCGAGAAGATGTCCTACAGCTACCGGATCACCGAGGTCGCGGTCGAGGTGCTGCCGGTGACCAACTATTCCTCGCATCTGACGGTGCTCCCGCGCGAGGGCGGCGGTGCCACGGTCGAATGGCGCGGCGCCTTCTACCGCGGCTATCCCAACAACGACCCGCCCCCCGAGCTGAACGACGAGGCCGCCATCGCCGCGGTCACCGGCGTCTACGAGGCCGGGCTGCAGGCGCTGGTCGAGCGGTTCGGTGCGCCGGGCTCCTGAGCTGGCGTTCGCCGCCGTGCTGGCCGTCGCCGCGAGTTCGGCGGCGGCGGATCTCGCCTTCGTGACCTGCCAGAACGGCGACGCGCTCTCGGTGATCGACCTCGACACCGGCGAAGAGACCGCCCGCTGGTCCGTTCCCGGCAAGCCCGCCGGCGTGACGGCGGCACCGGACGGTACGGTCTACACGGTGGCGCCGGAGAGCAAGACCGTGCGCCGCCACGGGCCCGAGGGCACGGTGCTGGCCGATGCGGTGCTCGACGGCGGCCCGATGGGGGTCGCGCTGGACGCGGCCCGGTCGCATCTTTTCGTCTCGGATTGGTATAACGCCCGGCTCTGGGTGCTGGATGCGAACACGCTCGATGTCCTCAGCGAGCTTTCCACCGGCGCCGCCCCCGCCGGGCTGGCGCTCTCGCCCGATGGCAGGCTGCTCGCCGCCGCCGAGCGCGATGCCGACCGGGTGAGCCTCTATGACGCCGAGACCCTCACCCTCGCCCGCAGCCTGCCCGTGGGCACGCGGCCCTTCGGCCTCGGCTTCGCGCCGGACGGGCGGCTCTTCGTCGGCAATGTCGGCAGCAACGACGTGACGGTGATCGACCCCGGCGCGGGCGAGCTGCTGGCCACCCTGCCCGTCGGCGACCGCCCCTATGGCGTCGCCTTCGCCGCCGGACGCGCCTTCGTCAGCAACCAGTATGCCGGGACGGTCAGCGTGATCGCGCTCGACACGCTGGCGCCCCTCGCCGAGCTCACGGTGGGCGAATACCCCGAGGGCATCGCCGCCACCTCGGACGGGCAGATCGCCGTGGCCAACTGGTTCGACAACACGCTCAGCCTGATCGACGCGAAGACGCTGGAGGTGGTCGCCGACCTCGACACCGCCGACGGCCCGCGCGCCTTCGGCGCCTTCATAGGTGCCACCGACTGACCGTCCGGATCACTGCCGCGGCAAGACCCTCTCGAGCGGGTAGCCCGCCGCGGCCCACCCGTCTGTCCCCACGGGCAGCCAGGAGACGGAGGCGTAGCCGTAGCTCAACGCCCGCTTTGCCGCGTTCCAGCTCATCCAGCAGTCGGCGAGGCAGAAGAAGACCAGCGGCTGCGCAAGATCGCCGCCGCTTGCCGCCGCGAGCCCCTCCCGCAGATAGGACTCCTCCGGCGCGCCGAGCGCGCCGTAGCCGGTATTGGGAAGCCAGATCGCCCCGGGAATGCTGTCGCGCGGTGCGTCGCGCCAGACCGTGCCCTCGGGCAAGCTTTCAGGCTTCGGCGGGCGCGGCAGCACGTCGATGAAAGCCGCCTCCCCAGCCTGCCACAGCGCATGGGCCTCCTCGACATCCACCACCGTGCCGCCCGCCAGAGAGTCCGGCACCGGCGCGCGGTAGTCCTGCATCCGGTAGCCCTCGGGCTCCGGCACCTGCGCAAGCGCCGGATCGAAAAAGGCCAGCGCCGGCACGACCGCCAGCGCCAGCCAAAGCCGTCTCACCGGCGGCATTACTGCCCCACGTCGAGCGCCCGCGCGCCCATGTCGTCGAGCAGCGGCACCCCGGCCTCGGTCAGCAGCGCGTCGATCTCGTCCTGATTGCGGCGGATCAGCGAGTTGAGCTGGCGCTGCCAGACCTTCTCGCCCTGCCGCACACCCATGGTGATGCGGTAGAACAGCTTCGGCGCCCCGGCCTCGTGGATCAGCGGCGTCACCTTCAGCCCCGGATGGTCGCGCTTGACCAGCGGGCCGCCGATCGGCCCCCACAGCACGGCGGCGTCGATCTCGCCCGCGGCGAGGTCGTCGAGCATGTCGCTGGCCGGGCTCTCGACCCGCCGGTCGACGACCAGCGCATAGGGCCGCGCCTTGCCGATCAGCCCGTGCCGCGCCATGTGGGTGGCGGGCGGCGATCCGGCGATCACCCCCAGCGTCCGCCCCTGCAGCGCCGGGTCCGACAATTCGGTCACCCCCGCCAGGGGGCCGTCCTCGGGCACCACCAGCGCGTAGGCCGAGGTCATGTAGTGATTGGTGTTCAGCACCAGCTCGTGCCCCTGCGCATAGCCCATCACCACATCGCATTTCCCGGCCTTCAGCGTCTGGCGGATGAAGCCCGTCGCCATGGGAAACCAGGTGTAGCGCACCGGCCGCTCCAGCTTGGCGCCGATCAGCTCGGCCAGCGCGTTCTCGTAGCCCGACCCGTCCTGCATCGACATCGGGTCGGCGGCGGGATCGGCGCAGACCCGCAGCGCGGACGTCGACACGAGATCCGAGGTCTGCGCCGACCCCGCCCCGCCGCTGCAGGCCAGCAGAAGGGCCAGCCCCGCGGCGCGCACGGGCTCAGCCCATGCAGGCATCTTCCATCTCGGTGAAGGTCTCACTCTTGGGCTCCTTCTTCGCCGGGCGGCCGCGCTCGATCGCGCCCGAGCCATGCGCCTTGAGGTAGGTGTAGATGTCGTCGAGGTAGCACATCACGTTGGGGTTGGTGCCGAAGGCGGGCATCACCGAGTTCTCGGCGGCACCGACCTTCTTGCGGCCGTTCACCACCACGTCGACGAAGTCGTAATAGTCCATCTCGACGGCGGAATTCTTCAGCGCCGGGGCGTAGGTCGACCCTTCGCCGTCCGGCCCGTGGCAGACGTGGCACTCGGCGTGGTAGCGGCGGAAGCCCGAGAAGGTCGGCCAGTCGACGGTGCCATCGTCGGCAACGTTGAACGTGGGGATGCCGTCCTCGGTGTAATAGCGGCCGCCTTCCTCGTAATCCACCGCGATGTTCGGGTCCTCCATCGAGACGTTCGCGGCGCTCAGCGCGCTCGCGGCGAAGAGGCCGGCGGCGGTCAGGAGGGTTAGCTTTCGGGTCATGTCATAGGAATCCTGGGCAAGAGGGGGGAGACCTCGGCGAGAGGTCTTGTCCATGAAGTGTCGGGAGACATGCGCCGGCGGGAGGTCTCTCCCGCCGGCACCTCGGGTCGCTGCGGCTCAGTCCGGGAGCGCGAAGACCGTCAGCTGTCCCCCGAGCGCGGTGTAGTCGGACAGGGCCGAGTAGCCGCCCACGGCACCGAGGCCGTCGTTCGGGTTGGTCAGACCGGCGGCGAGACCGATGCCGGCCCAGCCCCCGACACCCGACAGGATGCCGACGTACTGCTTGCCGTCATGCTCGTAGGTCATCACGTTGCCGATGATCCCCGAGGGGGTCTTGAAGCGGTAGAGCTCGTCGCCGGTCTCGGCATCCACCGCCTTAAGGTAGCCCTCGAGCGTGCCGTAGAAGACGATGTCCCCCGCCGTGGCCAAAGCCCCCGACCAGACCGAGAACTGCTCGGGCAGCGACCACTTGATCTCGCCGTTGATATTGTCCCAGGCGATGAAGTTGCCCATGCCGCCATGGCTGTCGGGCGCCGGGTACATGGCAAGCGTCGCCCCGACGTAGGGCTGGCCCGCGGTGTAGCTCACCCGGAACGGCTCGTAGTCCATGCAGACGTGGTTGGTCGGCACGTAGAAGAGTTCCGTCTTGGGCGAGTAGGACGCCGGCTGCTGGTCCTTGGTGCCGAGCGCCGCCGGGCAGATGCCGGTCGAGTTCACGTCCTCGCCGTTCTGTTCGGTGGAATACTCGGCCACCACCGCCGGACGCCCGTAGGTCTCGGACTCGGGGTCCATGTCGACGCCGGTGGTCCAGTTCACCGCCGGGTCGTACTTCTCGGCCAGCAGCAGCTCGCCGCTGATCCGGTCCATGGTGTAGGCCAGACCGTTGCGGTCGAAGTGGGTGAGCAGCTTGCGCGCCTCGCCGTCCATCTCCTGGTCGGTGAGGATCATCTCGTTGACGCCGTCGTAGTCCCACTCGTCGTGCGGCGTCATCTGGTAGACCCACTTGGCCATGCCGTCGTCGGGATCCCGCGCCATGATGGTCATCGACCAGCGGTTGTCGCCCGGGCGCTGCGCCGGGTTCCAGGTCGAGGGGTTGCCGGTGCCGTAGTAGATCAGGTCGGCCTCGGGGTCATAGGAATACCAGCCCCAGGTGGTGCCGCCGCCGATCATCCACTGATCGCCTTCCCAGGTGTTGGTGCCCGAGTCCGCGCCCACCGGCTCGCCGAGATGGGTGGTGGTTTCCGGATCCATCAGGATGTCGCTGTCCGGCCCCATGGAATAGGCGCGCCACTCCTGCTCGCCGGTCTCCATGTTGTAGGCGGTGACATGGCCGCGCACGCCGAACTCGCCGCCCGAGATGCCGACGATCACCTTGTCCTTCACCGGCAGCACCGTGGCGGTGTTGGTCTCGCCCTTGGCCGCGTCACCGTTCATCGCCTCCCAGAGCACCTCGCCGGTCTCGGCAGAGAGCGCCACGACCTTGGTGTCGGCCTGGTGCAGGAAGATCTTGCCGTCGGCATAGGCGACGCCGCGGTTGACCGTGTCGCAGCACATCACCGGGATCACGTCGGGATCCTGCTTGGGCTCGTAGCGCCACTTGATCTTGCCCTGCTCCTTGAGATCGAGCGCGTAGACGATGTTGGGGAACGGCGTGTGCACGAACATCGTGTCCCCGACCACCAGCGGCGAGCCCTCGTGGCCGCGCAGCACCCCGGTCGAGAAGGTCCAGGCGACCTGCAGGTCGCCGACGTTCTCCTTGTTGATCTTGTCCAGCTCGGAATAGCGCTGGTTGGCATAGTCGCCGGTCTGGATCGCCCATTGGCTCGGGTTGTCCATCTGCGACATCAGGTCGTCATTCGCCATCGCCATGGATGCGGCGCAAAGCAGCGCTCCGGACGATAGAAGAAGCCGTCTCTTCATTTTCCTTCTCCCTTGGATTGTACGGCGTCTCCGCCGCGTGGTCCCGTCCCGGTCGCCTTTCGCAATCTTCACGAACCGTGTCGGGGTCCGGCCGCGGCGCTCCTTCTCCTCCCGCCGCCGCCGGAAATCTGAAACTCGGTCAGGAGCCGCCGTCGCCGAACGTCGCGAGGTAGGCGATCACGTCGGCCCGCTCCTCTTCCTTGCGCAGACCGGCAAAGGACATCTTGGTGCCCTTGGCGAAGTCGCGCGGCTTCTCGAGGAAGGCCGACAGCTCCTCGGGCGTCCATGTCCCGTCGGCGGCGGCCAGCTCCTGCAGCGCGTCGGAATAATCGAAGTCCTCGACCGCGGCGATCTCGCGCCCGACGACACCGGTCAGCACCGGGCCGACGCGGTTCTCGGCGTCCTCGCCGACCATGTGGCAGGCCTGGCACTTGCGAAACACCTTCTCGCCCTTCGCCGCGTCCCCCTCGGCGAGGGCCATGCCCGCCGAAAGCGCCAGGATCAGTCCGGCGGTGAGCGTTCCTTGATACATACCTTGTCTCCTCCTGCTGGGCCCGCGCTCATGCAAGCCGGGCTGCGTGCCAGGCGACATGGTCGCCGGCAAACGAATTCACGAAAAAATACGAATGGTCGTAGCCGGGCTGCATCCGCAGCACCCCCGGCTGACGCCGCCGGGTCATCGCCGAGGCCAGCGCCTCGGGCTGCAGCAGCTCGAGGAACTGGTCGGAGGCGCCCTGATCGACGAGGATGTCCTCCTTCCAGCCGCGCTCCTCCATCAGCAGCGTCGAGTCGTGCGCCGCCCAGCAGCCCTCGTCGTCGCCGAGATAGGCCGAGAGCTGCTTCCGCCCCCAGTCCGAGCGGGTCGGATGCGCGATCGGCGCAAAGGCCGAGAGGCTGTCGTAGAGATGCGGGTTGCGCATCGCCAGGGTCAGCGCCCCGTGCCCACCCATGGAATGGCCGGTGATGCCGTGGCGCTCGCCGATGCCCTCCATGCCCGCGACGAGCCCGCGCAGCTCGTCGGTGATGTAGTCGTACATGCGGTAATGCGGCTTCCACGGGTCGCGCTTGGCGTTGACGTAGAAGCCCGCGCCCTGCCCCAGGTCGTAAGCGTCGTCGTCGGCCACCTCCGGCCCGCGCGGGCTGGTGTCGGGAAACACCAGCGCCAGCCCGTGCAGCGCCGCATGCTCCTGAAAGCCGCCCTTGGTCATCGCGTTCTCATGCGTGCAGGTCAGCCCCGAGAGATACCACAGCACCGGCACCGGCCCTTCCTGCGCCTGCGGCGGCAGGTAGACCGCGAAGGTCATCTCGCAGCCACAGGCGTCCGAGCCGTGCCGGTAGACGGTCTGGCTGCCGTCGAAGCTGCGGTTTTGCGCCACCACCTCCATGCTCAGTATTCCACAACCGCGCGGATCGACTTGCCCTCGTGCATGAGGTCAAAGCCGTGGTTGATCTCGTCGAGGGTCAGCTTGTGGGTGATCATCGGGTCGATCTCGATCTTGCCGTCCATGTACCACTCGACGAACTTCGGCACGTCGGTGCGGCCCTTGGCGCCGCCGAACGCCGTGCCCTTCCAGACCCGGCCGGTGACCAGCTGGAACGGGCGGGTGCTGATCTCGGCCCCGGCCGGCGCCACGCCGATGATCACCGACACGCCCCAACCGCGGTGCGAGCATTCCAGCGCATCGCGCATCACCTTCACGTTGCCCGTCGCGTCGAAGGAGTAGTCCACGCCGCCGATCTGGTCCGCCCCGCGCTTGGTCAGATCGACGATGGCCTGCACCGTGCTGTCGACCTTCGAGGGGTTCACGAAGTGGGTCATGCCGAACTTCTTGGCCATCTCGGCCTTGTCATCGTTCAGATCGACCCCGATGATCATGTCGGCGCCGGCCATGCGCAGGCCCTGGATCACGTTGAGGCCGATGCCGCCCAGCCCGAAGACCGCCGCCGTCGAGCCGATCTCGACCCCCGCCGTGTTGATCACCGCGCCGATGCCCGTCGTCACACCGCAGCCGATGTAGCAGATCTTGTCGAAGGGCGCGTCATCGCGCACCTTGGCGAGCGCGATCTCCGGCATCACCGTGTGGTTGGCGAAGGTCGAGCAGCCCATGTAGTGGTAGATCGGCGTGCCATCGAGCATCTTGAAGCGCGTGGTCCCGTCGGGCATCAGACCCTGCCCCTGGGTGCCCCGGATCGCGGTGCAGAGATTGGTCTTGCCCGACAGGCACGAGGGGCACTCGCGGCACTCCGGCGTGTAGAGCGGGATCACGTGGTCGCCCGGCTTCAGCGTGGTCACCCCCTCGCCAACTTCCAGCACCACGCCCGCGCCTTCATGGCCGAGGATGCAGGGGAAGAGCCCCTCGGGGTCCGCGCCGGAGCGGGTGAACTCGTCGGTGTGGCACAGGCCCGTGGCCTTGACCTCGATCAGAACCTCGCCGGCCTTCGGGCCGTCCAGTTCGACTTCCATGATCTCGAGCGGTTTGCCGGCCTCGAGCGCGACGGCTGCACGGGTTCGCATGCAGTCTCCCTCCTGAATGAGATTTCGTGTTCCGACGCTCTGCGGCGGGTTGAGGCGAGTATGGGTGCGCCATCGCATACCGCTCAATACAGCCAATGGTGGGTATTCCCCGGACGCCCCCGAAAGCGCAGCCTGCTTCCCAGGGGGCGCGGGCCGGCGCACCGCGCGGAGGACGGAGAAAGACCATGACAAAACACGCTTTTCTGGCCGCAGCGGCGGCCCTGGCGCTTGCTGCTGCGCCCGCGCTCGCCGCGGATTTCTCCGACCCGACCTGGCCCTGCGTGCAGCGCAAGGTCGAGACCCTCTCGCCCGGGCTGATGTGGCCCGAGCCCCTGCCAGACGCGGCGCAGACGGGCGAGACCGGCACCGCCGCGGAGCAGCTCGCCGAGCTGCTCTCGCTGCGCCGTGTCGACCTCGAGACCGCCCGCGCCGAAGTCGCCGCCTTCACCGAGGCCGAGGGCGATGCCATGCCGCTTCTGGCCGCGGTCTTCTCGGGGGTCTTCGACCGGCTTTCGCACCGCCGCACCCGGATCATCGACGGCATCGGGAAATTTTCCCTCGGCCAGATCGAGCTGTCCGAGAAGATCGACGCCGCCCGCGCCGAGATGGACGCGCAGATGGCCCTGGACGCCCCCGATTACGACCGGGTCGACGCGCTGGAAGAGCAGATCGACTGGGATCAGCGCATCTTCACCGACCGGCAGAACTCGATCCGCTATCTCTGCGAGACGCCGCAACTGCTGGAACAGCGGCTCTACGCCATCGCCCAGATGCTGCACGCGGCGGGCAAAGCCGAGACCCCGGCGGACGGCGGCTGACCCCGCCCCCGCCCCCGCACCCAGAACCCAGCCGAGGCCTCCGGCGGGCGTATCTGCAAAGAGACGACGCCGCGGGTCCGCTCTTCTTCTCTTTCCAAATACGCAGCCGTCCACCCCGCACCGCGCCGGCCGCGGAGCGCCGCGCTCACTCCCACTCCAGCTCGGTGAAGGCCACGGTGGCATTGCGCGCGTTGAAGACGTCGAAGAGCTGCCACTGCGCGCGCTCCCGGGCGGCGATATGGGTGACCGCTTCCGACAGCCGCTCGCCCGCTGCCACCGCCGCCGCCGCCTCCCGCGCCAGCACGCCCAGGTAACGCCGCACCGGCGCCGCGCCTTCCGGCCAGTCCAGCACCGCTCCGCCCGACACTGACCCGCCCGACACCGGTCCACCGTGGCCGGGCACGACGCGGGTCGCCGGAATCTGCTCCAGCTCTCCGAGCACCCGCTGCCAGCCGCGCAGGCTGCCATCGAGCGGCGGGATGTGCTCCGCGACCACAAGGTCCCCGGCAAAGAGCGTGCCGGTCGCCCTGTCCAGCACCGTCAGGTCGGTGCCGCTGTGCGCCTGCGGCCAGGCGCGCAGGTCCAGCACCCGCCCGCCGAGGTCCAGCCTCGCCCGCTCCGCCACCTCCAGGTCAATCCCGGGCACTTCGGTGCCGAGAAACCCCTCCGCCCCGATCAGCGCCTCGAACCTTTGAAGGTAGGTTTCCCGCCGCCGCGCCAGCGCCTGCGGCAGCCCGGCGTGGGCGACGATCTCCGCCCCCGCGAAGACCGAGGCGCCCAGCACGTGGTCCGGGTGCACATGGGTCAGCACCAGATGGGTCACCGGCAGGTCGCTGCGGGCGCGGATCGCCCGCCAGAGCGCCTCGCCCATCCAGGCTGCCGACCCGCTGTCGATCACCGCCACCGCCGCCGCGCCGATGACGAAGCCGAGGTTGGCCGTGTCGCCGCGGTTCTCCCCATCCGGCTCGGCCACCGCGCCGCGGTGCACGAAGACACCGGGGGCCACCTCGGTCACCGCCAGCGCCTCCCCGGCAGTACGGCACTCGGCGCCCGCCACGGGATGCGCCTCCAGCGCGGCCTCGCAGCCTGCAAGCGACGCCGCCTCATAGCCCGGCACCAGCGCGGCGCGGCAGGGCGGCGCCCCGGCCAGCCCCGCGCAGAGCATCACGATCGCCTCGAACATGCCGCCTCCTCCGTCACGTCTCCTGTCGCCTCCCAGCTTGCCGCGCCCGAGCCTCGCGCCGAGGCGCGGCGCGATCCATACCGACCATGCGCTCGGTGGCCCCCTGCCCGGCCCGGCCCTAAACTGCGGCTGACCCAGTCCGGACCCGGTCAAGGAGCCACCCCATGCCGCGCCAGTTCCCGAGACGACCCCTGACCGCCCTGCTTGCCGCCGCGCTGGCCCTGCCTGCGCACCTCGCCCTGCCCGTGCAGGCCGCCGACACTGCGGGCACGCCGCTGCAGGAGAGCCCGACCTGGCAGGCGCTGCGCCCCGATATCACCGGCGACGCCGCCATCGCCCCCGCCGAGGGCCTGTTCACCGTCGAGGCCCCCTACCGCGCCGAGGATGCCGCCACCGTGCCGCTGCACATCGTGCAGACCGACCCCGCAGGGACCATCGAGACGGCCACGGTGGTGATCGACGAGAACCCCTCGCCGGTTGCCGGCAGCTTCACCTTCGGCCCCGCCATGGCGCCGCTCGATTTCGAGCTGCGGCTGCGGGTGAACGCCTATTCCAACGTCCGGGTCATCGCCGGGACGCCGCAGGGCCTGCGCATGGACGGGCGTTTCGTGAAGGCCTCGGGCGGCTGCTCGGCCCCAGCCAGCAAGGCGGGGGACGCGGCGCTGGCGGATATGGGGCGGATGAAGCTGCGGCTCTTCGGCCCGGCAGAGGACAGCCCGCCGCAACAGTCCACCGCCCGGCGCGAGGCGCAGATCCAGATTCGCCACCCGAACTTCTCGGGGCTGCAGCGCGACCAGATCACCCAGCTTTTCATCCCCGCGCATTTCATCGACCATCTCGAGGTCTGGCAGGGGCAGGAGCTGCTCTTCGCCATGGACGGCGGCATCTCGATCTCGGAAAACCCCGCCTTCCGCTTCACCTACGCCGACAACGGCACGCCCGCGCTGACCGTGAAAGCGACCGACACCGAGGGGAACCGCTTCGAGACCGAGCTGCCGAAGGCGGGCGGCTGACCCCCTATTCCCTTGACCCCCTGCCCCGCTGCCCCGGCTCAGGACGGCGGCGCGGGCGGGTGGCGCAGGCGGTTTTCGTCGTCGATCAGGCGCAGCCGGTGCGGCAGATCCTCCCCCCATTGCCAGAGCACGAGGTTGCGCGCCGTCGCCCGCGCGCCGGGCGCGAAGCTCGGCACGCGCATGCCGCAATGGCCCAGGGCCAGCACCCGCTCGGCCAGGTCCTGCGTCGGTGCGCTGCCCTGCATGGCCTGCCGCGCCGCCCAGTCGGGCAGCGCCAGATCCTCGGGGCGCGCGCCGATCTGCGCCAGCGCCACGGCGTCGCAGGCATCGAAGAGCGGCTCGAGATCGGCCTCCACCGCCACCAGCGTCACCGGCGCGAACTGCCCAGCCTGCTGCACCTCGTTCAGCGCTGTCTCGACACTGTCGGCAAGGTAGAGCGCCGCCCGGCCCGGGCGGTTGAAGCGCCCGCCGAAACGCGCCGCGCCCTCGCCCGACAGCGGCCGGTAGGCCCAGTAGGGCGAGAGCGCGCGGTAGAGCGTGCCTTGAAAGTGCATCAGGCGGGAATGCCGGCGTCGAGCCTGTCGAGGTAGAGGTGCACCCAGTCGGCGTGACCGTCGCGCACCAGCTGCATCGCCGTCGCCTCGCCGAAGCCCGAGAGCGGCGCCGAGCGGTACCAGGCATAGGCCAGCAGGTCCGAGCCGAAGCGCGGCGCGACGCGGTTGACGATCTCGACCATCTCGCGCAGGCGTTTCTGGGTGCGCGGGTTGCCCACCCGGTTCGCCCGGGTCAGCGCATCGCGCCCGAGCCCGGCGGTCTGGGCGATCTCGTCCACCGTGGTGCGCAGGCTCTGCGCCATCAGCCGCGGGGCAAAGAGCCCGTCATCCGAAACACCGCGAAGATCCATTCCTGCCATCCATTGTGACGTGATATGCGTCAATATGGGTGGCGGCGCGGCAGAGGTCAAGCCGTGCAGTCAGAAGAGGCGGTCACGGTAGCAAGAGGCCGTCAGAAGAAGCAGACCACCTCGGCCTCGGCCTGCGCCCGGCGCAGCTCGGCGACGATGCCATCGGCCAGCGCCGAGCTCTTGAAGACCGCCATGCGCTCGCCGCCGGTGAGCCGGAGCGACAGCACCGTCTCGGCCTCGACGTATTTGTCATAGGGCAGGATGGCGGCGATCTCGTCGATCGAGCAGGCGCATTTGCGCAGGCTCTCGCGGCTCTGCCCGTTCGAGGCCATGCAGCCGAAGACATAGTCGGCCCGCGCCTCGGTCGGGTAGTCGTTGAGCCGCTCGGCCACCCCCTGCGCCGAGAGCGCCGCGGGGAGGCAGAGCGCCAGACCCAGGACCGGCCCGCGGATCATTGCGCCGCCACCGCGTCGAAGCGCAGCTCCGACAGGTAGCCCGCGTCCGCGCCCTCGGCATCCGGCGCCTCGGCGACGAGGCTGAGGTACCAGCCCGGCACCGCCTCGGACATGGTGACGCGCAGCTCGAGATCGCCAAAGCCCTGCATCCGCGCGCGGTTCGGATCCTCGGCGAAGGGCCGAAGGGTGACCGTGCGGGTCGCGATGGTCTCGCCGCGATAGAGCGTCTCGCCGCTCTCGATCTGCGCCGGGCGCACCAGCGCGTCCTTGACGCGGTTGCGGATGTAGAAGGGCGAGCCGCCGGCGGTCTCGGCCATGTCGCGGATCACCGTCTCGTAGAAATACATGATCATCGGGTTGCCGACGCTGGCCGGGAAGCTGCCGAGATTGCGGTGCTTGCCGTCTTGCAGGAACTGCAGGTTGGCGATGCGCGCCTCGGGCGTCTGCTCGAACGACAGGGCGATCTCGCCGCTGGCCCGCTCCGCCGCCTCGGGCAGGGCCCGGTTCTGCACGGCGCGGGTATACTGCAGCACCGCCTCCGGGGCGACGCTGTCGAGCGTGCCCTCCTTGAACAGCAGCGCGTAGGTCTGCTCCGCCTCGGTGGTGGCCGCGGCTGCGGGCAGCGCGAGCGCCCCCAGCACGGCGATCAGGGCCAGTTTCCTGCGCATGGCGCGTCTCCTCCCGCGTGGTCTCCCAATGCGCAGCCTACCCCCCCTGCCCCGCCTGTCATTGCCGACTTTTGTCGGTACCCGCCCAGTGCCGGCAGAGCGCCGCGCACCGCCTCGGGCGGGCGCACCAACGGCACTCATGCGCGCCTTATGCAGAAAGCCCCGACGACGGCGGAGCCACCCACGGCATGCCAAAAGCGCCTTCGCGGGGAGAGGGAGCGCGCGGCCCGCCGTGTGCCGGGCCAGGGCGCGTCCCCGGCCCCTACCCCTCCGGCGACTGCCAGCGCACCTTCCACTCGATCAGCGAGCGCAGCCGGGCGAGCTGCACCGGCTTGGTCAGCACCGAGAAGCCCTGCGCCGCGCCCTTCTTCAGCAGCCCGTTGCCGCGGTTGGCGGTGATCATGATCGCCGGCACCTGCGCGCCGCAGGCGCGGCGGATCTCGGCGATCGCCACGTCGCCGGTCTCGTCCCCGTCGAGCTGGTAGTCGGCGAGGATGATGTCCGGCGGCATGCCCATGTCGCGCACGTGCCCCAGCGCCTCCGAGATGGTCCGCGCCGCCAACACGCTCGCCCCCCATTGCTCGAGCTTCTGCGAGAAGGCGAAGAGCACGTCCGGGTCGTTCTCCACCAGCAGCACGATGTGGTCCATGTCGTAGGCCACCGCCGGGGCGCGCTCGCAGCCCTCCTCGGGCTCTGCGCGACGGCCCGCGACCACCTCCATCTCGATGCTGAACACCGAGCCCGCGCCGGGCTTGGAGCGCACCCGCACCTGGTGGCCGAGCTGGCGGCAGGTGCGGTCGACAATCGACAGCCCCAGCCCGACGCCCGAGCCGAGCGGCACGTTGTCGGCGCGGGCGAACTCCTCGAAGATGCGCTTCTGGTCCTTGCGCGAGATGCCGATGCCGGTGTCCCAGACCTGCAGCTCGATGCGCCCGCCGCGGCGGCGGCAGCCGACCAGCACCCGGCCGCCCTCGGGGGTGTATTGCAGCGCGTTGACCACGAGGTTCTGGATCGAGCGCAGCAGGTAGACCGGGTCGGAGCGTACGAAGACCATGCTCGGCACCACGTCGAGCCGCACGCCGCGGCGCTGCGCCACCGGCACCTGGTCCTCCCAGACGCTGCGCATCAGCGTGCCGAGGCAGAGCTCGGAGGGGGTCAGCGCCTTGTCGGCGCTCTCCAGCCGCGAGATGTCGAGCAGCGAGTGCAGCAGCTGCTCGATCGAGCTGAACGATCCCTCCAGCCGCTCCACCGTCGGCGCAAAGCGCGTGTCCGCCGCGGCGTCGAGCAACGTCGCGATGAGCAGCTTGGCGGCGTTGATCGGCTGCAGCAGGTCGTGGCTGGCGGCGGCGAGGAAGCGGGTCTTCGACGAGACCGCCGCCTCGGCCCGCTCCTTGGCCAGCCGCAGCTCCTCTTCGACCCGGGCCTTCTCCTCGAACTGCAGGCGCAGCTGCGCGTTGGCGCGGGTCAGCTCGGCGGTGCGCTCGATCACCCGGTTCTCCAGCATCACCGTGGCGCGGGTCTCCAGCGTCACGTCCTTCAGCTCCAGCAGCACGCCGCCATCGGGCAGCCGGTGCGCGTGCAGGTCCAGCATCCGCCCCGAGGCATGGCGCAGCCGCCGCCGCAGCCGCCCCTGCCGCTCGAGCCGGTCGAGCCAATGGGCGATGTCGTGCTCGGCGGCCTCGGTGATCAGCCCGTGCTGCGCGACGTAGTCGAGCATCCGCGCCAGCTCGACGCCCTTCTGCAGGATCGTGTAGGGCAGCCCGAGCAGCTGGCGGAACTGCTGGTTGTACATCATCACCTCGCCCTCGGGCGAGAAGGTGCAGACCCCGGAGGTCATGTTCTCGAAGACCGCCTGCAGGTAATCCGCCTGGCGGTCGATCAGGCTCTCCTTCTCGGAGCGGTTGCGGCGCACGATGGCGGTCATCTCGGTGAGCAGCAGCACGAGGTTCTCGTCGCTCGTGCGCTGCAGGTTGATCTGGTACCAGCGATCGCCGGTCAGCTCGATCACCAGCGAGACCACCGAGGCCCCTGCCCTGCCCCGCCGCGCCTGCGCCAGCGCCGCGTCGAAGCTGCCCTCGACCGTCACCAGATGCGCGCTCGCGGCCATTGCCGCGAGGCAGGCGCCGATCTCCAGCCCCGGCCGCAGCCGCTCGGAGATGTCCGGCAGCAGCCGCTGGAAGTTGTCGTTGCAGACCTCGAGCTGGCCGCCGGTGAACAGCGCCACCCCGCCGTCGAGCGCCGCCAGCGCATCGGCGAGGTTCTTGCGCATCCGCTCGCTGTCGTGCCGGGCGTGGCGCAGCGCGTCGGCGGTGCGTTCGAGATCGCGGGTCTTGGCCCAGACCTGCGCCTGTAGCGCGATGGCCGACTGGAAGGCGCCGTAGGCGGTGCCGCCGACCTCGTGCTGACGGTTGGCACGGCGCATCAGCGCAGCGATGATCTTTGTCTGCCGGGCGACCTGGCTCTCCAGCGGCTCCTCGGGGTCGATCATGCGAAGTCGCGCCTCCCGGGCTCGAAGAAGGCGACGCCGACGAAGGTCTGGTTCACGTGCACACCGCAATGCTGCTCGCCGTAGGTGTTGAAGCCGAGCACCCGGCGGCGCCGGAAGATCTCGCTCACAGCCGGGGCCAGCTGCTTCTGCTCGATCTCCAGCTTGCGCAGCACGCAGTCGAAGCCGAGCACGAAATCCGGCGGCCCCTCCTGCGGGCCGGTGACGTCCAGTTCATGTTCGAGCGTCTCGAGGATCTCCTTGCCCCGTCCCAGCGTCAGGATCAGCCCGTCGTCGATCGCGCCGAGAAAGGACAGCGCGTGCGAGCTCGGCGCGCCATGCACCGCCCGCACGTGGTAGTTCATGTTCTGCCGCACCAACATCGGGTTCTCGGCGAAGACCTGCGGCGAGAGCCGCTCCACCGGCACGCCGACGATGCGCGCGTATTCCAGCGCCGCCGGGGCGCCGTTGATCTCGAAGACCAGCCGCTCCTCGGGCAGCGCGTGGGTCACCACCATCTGCTCGTCGGTGGGCAGGAAATGGTCGAAGCCGAGGCCGCGGAACTCGAGGTCCGTTTCAACCAGAAGGAGAACAGCCGCATTGCTCTGGAACCGCCCCTCGTGCAGCACGAAGGTTTCCTCGAAGGCCAGGTTGTCCCCCGCCGAGCCGCCGAAGACCGGTACCTCGCCGAGCGCCGCCTCGAGCGTGGCGACCAGCATCTCCTCCTGCTTTGCCAGCCCGTCGGCAAAGATCAATGCCAGCCGGTTCCAGCCGGCGGTGCGGCGGAAGCGCACCGCGTGGCTGCGCACCTCCGAGGCGATGGATTTCATCAGCAGCGGCTTCAGCGGAGAGATCAGCATCGAGGCGCAGCGGAAGTGCTCGCGCGGGAAGGCCAGCAGCAGCAATGCCCCGGTCTCGTAGCCCTCGGGGGTGATCGTGCCGGCGGTGGTGCAGCCGAAGACCGGCACCCCGCCCGCCCCGCTCTCGAGCGCCCGCGCCACGCCGTCCAGGTCCAGCCCCTCGGGCAGGAAGGCGAGGATGAAGCAGGTGTCCGACAGGTCGAGCGCCGCCAGCGCCTCGCTGACGGCGGCGGCGGCCTCGGTCTTGTAGGAGACCGCGATGCGGACGAAACGGGGCAGCAGGCGGTCTGGCGCCATCCGGGTCAGCGGCTCAGGAAGGCCTGGGCATCGGCATCCGCGGCGCCGATGGTCGTGGCGGGCTGCGAGCTTTCCACCAGAACCGCCGCCTGCGTCCGGTTCTGCACCCCGAGCCGCCGCAGCAGCGCGGTGATATGCGCCTTCACCGTGGCCTCGGCCAGGTCGAGCTCATAGGCGATCTGCTTGTTCGGCTTGCCGGCGCAGATCAGCTTCATGATCCGTTTCTGCTGCGGCGTCAGCTCGGCCAACTTGGGATGCATCGCCTCGAAGGGCAGTTCCTCCGCCTCGTTCACCGTCTCGCCAAGGTAGCCCGCGTGCACGTAGCGGCGGCCCGCGGCGATCTCGGTCAGCGCCTCGCGCAGCAGCGGCGCCGGGGCGTCCTTGGGCAGGAAGCCCGCGGCCCCCTCCTGCATCAGCGCCTGCACCACCTGCGCCGAGGTCAGCGAGGAGATCACCAGCACCGGCACTTCGGGCAGCGCCTCGTGCAGGCGCTGGAAGCCGGAGATGCCGCAGACGTCCGGCAGTTTCAGATCGAACATCACGAGGTCGGGCTGCAGCCCCTGCCCCAGAAGTTCCAGCGCCGCGCCGAGCGTCTGCGCCTTGCACGGCTGACACTCGGGAAACACCATCCGCAACGCGGCGTCCAGCGCGTCGCTGTAGAGCGGGTGATCATCGACGATCAGGACAGACCCGATCGTGCCCGATGCTTCCGCATCCTGCATGTCTTTCATTGAACTCTCCTCCCACGGGGAGGTTAACGCATGAATTTTTACTCGCGCAATGGTGTTGTTCCGCAACGGCAGGCAACGCGCGCCTCCGCGCCGAAGCGCTGCGGGGCGCGCGCGGCCAGTTATCGGGCCAGTTATCGGGACAGCCGTCAGGCAAGCGCGCCGTTCTGCTTGGCCACATGGGTCGCGATGGCATCCATCAGCGGCGGCGACAGGCAGTCGTAGGGCTCCAGCCCCAGCTCTTCCAGCCGGCCGCGGATGTCATCCATGCGCGCCGGATCGACCCCCGACTCGATGACCGACGACACGAAGGCGGCGAATTCCGCCGGCGACCAGCCGTCGTCGGACGACAATTCGGTGTGCACGAAGTCGAGCCCGTAGAACGGGTGGCCCGCGTTCTCGATCCGGCCGTACATATGCACGCCGCAGCCCTTGCAGGCGTGGCGTTGGATCGCCGCCGAGGCGTCCACCACCTCGAGCTTGTCGGCGTTGTCCAGAACCTCGAGCTGGTCGCGCGCGACCACGGCGACCTGGCTGAACACCGCGCCGTCGGGCTTCCAGCACTTGGTGCAGCCGCAGACGTGGTTGTGGGCGGTCTGCGCCCCGACGCGAACAACGACCGGATCGCTCGCGCATTTGCAGCTGAGCGTGCCACCGGCGAAGCCGGGCTGCGCCGCGCCGACACCGGCGTCGACCTGCGGATGAATCTTCACATGGCTGAACCGGACCTCGGTCGGGCTCTCGTCCCCGCCGAACAGTTTGTCGAGAATTCCCATTTCCTCTTGCTCCTCCCATGCGCGCCCGCCTCCCTGCGGACCCGTGGCGCAAGGGTGCGGCCATGTCGGGATGCTGGCAACGCAGCCATTCGTATCGGCTCGGCGCGTCTCCGCCGGAGGCGGAGCGTATGTTGTCAGCCGTTCCATTGTCAGCCGGACGACCCGCGGCTCAGCGCAGCGCCTGGCCGAGATAGGGCGCGGCCTGTTCCGGCGGCAGGTTGGCATCCAGCGCCACCAGCCCGCAGTCCGGATGCGCCTCGGCACCCTCGCCATCGGTGACATGCAGCAGCCGCAGAAGATAGGCGCCGGCCAACGTCTCGACATGCGCCGCGAGCCCCGCGCCGGGCGCCTCGAAGGCCGAGGCGATGACCAGCGCGGCCCCGGGCAGCGACAGCCCGTCGAGCGCGCGAAGCGCGGGCATCAGCGGCGGGTCGTCGAAACACCCGGTCAGCGCCATGGCCTCGGCCATCTCATGCGCGCGCACCAGCCCCGCGATGATCTCCTGCATGCCGGCCTCGCCCTGCGCCGGCGGCACCAGCACCGGCGCGCTGGCCCCGAGCGCCAGCAGCGCGACCCAGCCGCCATCCAGCGCCACGCGCCAGCCGATCAGCGCCAGCGCCTCGGCCGCCGCGACCGAGCGGAAGGCCCGCAGCTGCCCGCTGAGCATCGACGGTCGGAAGTCCGCCACCAGCACCGCGCCGGGCCGGCCCCAGGTCGGCACAGGCTGGAAATGCTCCCGCGCCGTCTCGCGCAGCGCTTCGAGCTCGGAGGCTCGGAGGCTGGCGCCGGGAACGTGCAGGGAGGGGGTCATCGGAAGATCCTTGGTCTGGGTCTCGATCCGGGCCTTGCTCGGCGCCAGTCTGGGCGTGGGAAACATCATCGAAGGGCGCGCGGTCCGCTGCGGTTGGAAGGTCCGCCCAATCTACCCGAAGCGGGCCGGGCGCCGGAACACAGCCCATGGTCGCAGCCAATTCAGGGCCCCGCGAGGTTTTCAGAAGGCCGAAATTACAACCCTCTGAAAACACGCGGATTTTCAAATTGTCAGCTGACAATTTCCCGGATCGGCCCGGCGGGACAGCGCCGAGAGCATGGAATTGACCGAAAAACTGCCCTGCTTGGCGCGCTGTGTCAGCCGTCGCAGGTAGGCCCCGGGCTTGCGGATGTCGGCATGCCGTTCGAGCAGGCAGAGAAGCGTGGCCGCGGCGCGTTCCGGTCCCATGATCCGCTGCGCCTCGTGCAGCACTGGCGGTTCCACCCCCATCATAGGCGCAAGCCTGTGCGAGATCGCCACCAGCTCGTGCCAACCCTTCGGCGCATCGGGGAAGAAGGCGCGATACTCCCGGCAGGTCTCTGCGATCCTCGGCAGGGTCAGATCGCTGTCCTTCTCTGCAGGTCCGGAGCTGTCCACCGGCGCATCGCTCGCAGGCTGGGTGCTTACAGAGTCAGAATAGAATCTATCTGACTCCTGTATGTGCCGCTCATTCTGGCTGTTGCTGGCGCTCACTTGGGGGGAGTCAGCAGCGCTCGGAGCGGTGATCTCGGTGGTGGCTTCGACGGGAAGTGCGGCCTCGAGACGGCTGACAATCTCCGCCAGAACGTCTTCCGGGCATTTCCGGCGCAGCAGCAGGCGGGCGGCCTCGAGCAGTTCCTCGGGCGCGCCGGTGTCCAGGAGCCGCTGCCGGAGCATGCCGAGGCGGGCGCGCAGCACGGCGATGCGTTCGCGGCGCAGGGTGGCCTCGGTAACCGCCTGGTCGAGCGCATCGGCGGCCCGGGCGAGGGGGGAGAGATCGAAGCCGAAGGCCACGCCGATCTGCGCCCCGGCGCGGCGCGCGAAGCGCTTGCCGTTGGCGCTGTCGTGACGGCGGACAAACCCGCTGCGGACCAGCGCCGCCAGGTGCCGGCGCAGCGTGCTCTCGGGCATTCCCGAGAGCCGCTCGGAGAGCGCGCGGTTGGAGGGAAAGACGATGGCCGCGCCGGGCTCGGCGGGCAACTCGCGCTCCGGCCAGAAGCTGAGCAGCGCTTTCAGCACCGACAGCGGGCGGTGGCCGAGACCGAAGTCCTCGGCGGCAATCGTCAGATCGCGCAGCAGCGCCCACTTGTCATGGGAGCCGACCTGCGCCGTCAGGCAAGCCGATACCGGCCGCCCGACAGGGTGTCGGGACGTGTCCTGCATGCAAATTTTCACGAAAGACAACAAAATTCCTGCCCCACACCGTGATGCGGAGTTGACAGGGACCGGTGCTGGCGGCTAACTCAAATTGCTACTTTCGAGAAGGGCCTTCCGGGATCCGTCCTGGGGGGCTTTTCTTTTTGTCGCCTGTCCTCTCGTGCCTCCGTTCCTGTTTAACTGCTCTCAGCCTTCCGACCGGGTGCTTTGCCAGCGGTCGTGAAGTTCGTTGATGATCTCTTCCGCCTGCGAGTCGAGCCAGCGGTCGAAGCCGTCCGAAGTGCGCGAGGGCACCGTCAGAGTCAATCCACGCGATGTGCTCCGCACCTCTGCCAGGGCGGTGCCGTCGGGGGAGCGCAGGCTGCGCGGCCGCGGGGCAGGGGCCTTGGGTGCGCTCGCCTTGCGCTGGGTCGCGGCATAGACCGCCTCGAAGCGGGCGTCGGAATCCAGCGCCTCGAAATCCGGGTGCCGCATGGCGTCCTCGGCACGCGCGCTGGCGGCCTCGTCCTGCAGCGCCTTGGCCAGCGCCATCCAGCGGTCGCGCCCGATGCCCGGGGCCGAGCCGATGCGGCGCAGGAAGGGCAGGGCAAAGGCCGTGCCCACCTTCAGCATCCGGCTCACCATCGGCAGGTCGATCGACAGCGCCGCGGCGATTGTCTGCCGGTCATAGCCCGAATCCTGAAGCTGCGCGGCAAAGCTCGCCTTTTCCACGAAGCTCAGGTCCTGGCGCGAGGTGTTTTCCTGCCCCTGCGCCATGACCAGCGCGTGGTCGTCGAGCTGACGGACCATCGCCTTGACCTTCATCCCCAGCTCGCGCAGCGCACCGAGGCGGCGGCGGCCGTAGACGATCTCGAAGCGGCCATTGGTCTGCGGATGCGGGCGCAGCAGCACCGGCACCTGCTGACCGTAGGTCTGCAGGCTTTCCTTGAGCTGGTCCTGCGCCGCGGGATCGAGCCCGAGACGGTCCTCGAAGCCGGCGTCGTCGATGAGATCGGCGTCGATCTCCTGAACGGCGTTTTCCTGCAGCTTCGACAGCGAGCTCTGCAGCGCGCCGACCGCGCCGCGCGGCATCATCCGCGATTCCGCGGGGTTCGGCTTGCGCTCGCCGCCGCCGAGCGTCGAGATACGTGGTTCCAGGATTCCCTTGCGTGCCATCAGCGTCCCCATGCTTTCTGTAGGAGCGACTCGACCTCATCATTGACCTGATTCAGTGAATCCACCGCGCGGTCGTAGGTGTTGCGGTGGAACTGCGAGCGATCGACCTCGTAGAGCGTCTGGGTCGTCAGCCCCGCGTCCGAGATGGCGGTGGATTTCAGCATCGCCGCAACCATCACCTCCTCGCCGAAGAGCTGGCGCAGGAAGGCCACCACCTGCTGCTGCGGGCCGTCGTTGGGCTCGTAGCGGTTGATCAGGAAGCGCAGGAAGTCGAACTCCATGCTCGCCCCCGCGTTCGACACCACGTCGAGCAGATCGGCACTCATCTGCAGGAATTGCGCCATCGAGGCGATATCCAGCATGTTCGGCACGATGGTGATCAGCACGCCGGTCGAGGCGCAGAGCGCCGACATGGTCAGGTAGCCGAGCTGCGGCGGACAATCGAAGATGATCACGTCGTAATCGGCTTCGACTTCCTGCAGCGCCGCGGCCATGCGCGCGAAGAACGGCGGCTGCATGTTGGCCATCAGCGCCTGCGGCGTCTCGTGCTCGAATTCCTGCAGGATCAGCCCGGCCGGGGCCAGGTCGATGCCGGTGAAATAGGTCTTCTGGATGATCTCGGACATCGGCACCGGATCGTCGTAGCGGATCGCGTCGTAGATCGTGCCGGAATGCAGGAAATCATACTCCGGGCGGTAGCCGAAGAGCGTGGTCAGCGAGGCCTGCGGGTCGATGTCGACCGCCAGCACCCGGTAACCCTTGAGCGCCAGGCGCTGCGCGGTGTGGATCGAGCTGGTGGTCTTGCCCGAGCCGCCCTTGAAGTTGAGGAAGGACAGCACCTGCACCTTGTCGCCCTCGCGGCGGCCGCGCAGGTAGGTGCCGCGGGTCTTCGCGGTGTTGTCGAGGATCTTGCGGATTTCCTGCAGATCTTCCCCGGAATAGTGTCGTCTTCCGCCCGGCGTGGTATGCACTTCGGGCACGCGGTTCTCGAAGTGCAGCTTGCGCAGGAAACTGGGGGAAATGCCAAGCAGCTCCGCGGCTTCCCCGGCGGAGAAGCGACGAAGTTCCTTGCGTGCATCCGGCGCGAAGACCTTCAGCATATGATCATCCAGCGCCGCGCTGATCGCTTCGGCGTTTTCCCGCACACGGGCGTTGATATGAATCGGATCCGCCACTGCTGCCCTCATTTTCGGTAACGCTGTTTTCCGCCAGCGCTTTTATTACCGTTTCTTTATGCAAGAGAGAGCGGACTTGTCCACAGATTCCTTCGCCATGGCGGCGGGGAAGCGGCCTCCACATTTAGCGACTCATCACGATTGGATCACAAGTGTCATCATAAGAGGCTGAAAATCCTTGAAGATCCACCATCGAAGCCCATGGGATCCCGCATGTGCAGAAATTCCCGGCAAATACCGCTCTCAAGCGGCACGCCGCGCGACCCGCGGGCGACTCGGCGGCCGCTGCGCCGTTGGCCGACTCGCGGCGACTCGCTCTCCAAGAGGCTCTAATCTGGCAGAAAAGACTCTGTTGCGGCCCGTTTTGCGGCGACCCGGCGGCAGGGCGAGCCGCTCGGGTGGGCGCGGCTCGGCACGGGCTCAAAGCGTCGGCGGGACGCCGTCGAGATAGAAGCCCCTTTGCCGGAGGGTGACGATCTCGAAGCCGAAATCGGTGCCCGGCTTCAGCTTCTTGCGCAGGTAGCCGATGTAGACGTCGACGACGTTCTCCGAGCGCGACTCCCCGGCCCAGAGCCGGTCGAAGATCTCGCCGCGCGACAGCGGGGTTCCGGCATGGGCAGCGAGCAGCGCCAGCAGGGCGAACTCGCGGTCGGTGAGCTGCAGGCGGCGCGTCGGGGTGCTGAGGCTGTGATCCGCGGCAGACAGGCGGGCGGGCGCCGGGCGCATCGCGGCGGCGCGGTGCTGCTGGACCTGCAGCCGCGCGACCAGCTCGTCGAAGGCGAAGGGTTTGACCACGTAGTCATCGGCCCCGGCGGCGAGCCCGGCGGCGCGCTGCTCGACCTCCGACAGCGCCGAGAGCATGAGGATGGGAAGCTGCGCCCCGGCGGCGCGGGCGCGGCGCACCAGCGCGATGCCGCTGTCGGCGCCGAGCATCACGTCCACCACCGCCGCGTGGAAGCGCTGCGAGGTGAGCTGGCCGAAGGCGAGGTCGGCGCGGTTGCAGGTCTCGACCGCGTAGCCGTGCAGCGCCAGCCCGCGCGCGAGGGCGGAGCAGATCTCGGGGTCGTCATCGACGACGAGGAGGCGGGCCTCTTGCATGGCGGCAGGCTAGCGCGGCGCGCGCGGCAGGCGAACCGCGATCTTGGTGCCGGGTGAGGCGCCGAGCGCCTCGGCGGGGGGCAGGGGGCTTTGCACCGCGATGCGGCCGCCCTGCTGCTCGATCACCCAACGCGCCAGCGGCAGGCCGAGGCCGAAACCCTGCGCGCGGGCGCTGCCGCCCTGCGCGAACCGGTCGAAGAGCTGCGCCTGCATGTCGCCGGGGATGCCGGGGCCGTTGTCGGTGAGGCTGATCTCGGCCTCGGAGCCGTCGTCGCGCAGCTCCAGTTTCAGTGCGCCGCCGCCGCGGGCGTGGCGCAGGGCGTTGCGGATCAGCCCGGTCAGCACCTGCCGCAGCCAGTTGCGGTCGGCGATCACGGTCAGCGGGGCAGGGGGGACGGCGGGGGCGTCCATCCGCATCCCGGCGCTGCAGATCTCGGCGGCGGTCTCGGCCAGCGCCTCCTGCGCCAGCGCGGCCAGGTCGACGGGCTCGGGATCGAACGTGAGCTGCCCGGTCTCGGAGCGGGCGACGCGCAGCAAATCGTCGATGCGGCGGCTGAGGCGGGTGGCGCGGCTCTCGATGGTGGCAAAGGCGGCCTCGGGCTCGGGCGCGCCTTTCCGGCCGAGCTGCGCCTCCATCAGGATCACGGTGAGCGGGGTGCGCAATTCATGGCTGATGTCGGCGAAGAAGCGGCGGCGGTCCTCGTCGGTGCGTTCGAGCCGGGCGTTGGCGGTCCGCAGCGCCTCGGTGCGCTGCGCGATGGTCTCGTTGAGCCGAGCGCGGTCCTCGGCCACCGTCTCGGCGCGGCTGGCGAGGGCCTGCGCCATGCGGCGCGTCTCGGAATAGAGCGCGCCGATCTCGTCCTGCCGGGTGCCGGGCAGGGCGATGGCGAAATCCTCCTGCCCGATGCGGCGGGCGGCGGCGCGCAGCGCGTCGAGGCGGCGGAACTGCGGGCGCACCAGCCCGAAGTAGAACCCCGCCGAGAGCGCGAGCGCGCCCAGCCCCATCACCACCGCCGCCAGCACCAGCCGGTGGCGCAGCGCGTCGATGCCCTTCAGGATCTCGCGGCGCAGCCGGCGCTCCTCGTTGACCGCCTCGGCGAGCAGCGGCTCGACGCCCGAGGCGAAGGTGTCGAGATGGGCGCGCAGGCGGGCGGGGTCGCTGGTGCCGGAGGTCAGCCCGGCCTGGGCGGAGCGGAAGAGCGCCTCGATCCGCGCCAGCGAAAGCGAGAGCGTTGCGCGGCGGCTCTGCGCGTCGAGGCCGCGGGCCGCGGCGACCTCGGTGTCGAGCCCGGCGCGGAGCCGGGCGAAGGTGTTGCTGAGGGTCTCGGCGATGCCTTCGGTGCGCGTCGCGCGGGTTTCGGGGGGCTGGCCGCTCTGGATCAACTCGGCGGCGACGACGATGTAGGTGGAGACCTGCGTGGAGAGCGCGGCGTAGTCCTCGAGCCGCGCCTCGGCGGCCAGCGCCGAGTCGAGCCGGTCCGAGACTCGGGCCATGCCGAGCACGATGATCGACGCGGTGAGCAGCGTCGCGAGGCCGAGAAGCCCCGCACCCAGCCCCAGCCGCGCCTTCAGCGACAGGGATGATTGCTCGAAAAACCGACGCTGCTCTTTCATGCTTGCCTGAAAAACACCCGTTCGCTCATGAAATGCGCGTCTTCGCCGGGCAATGCTGCGCTGCGGCGAAACTGACACAAATTACGCCCCCCGAATATTAATACTCAGGGGGGATACTGGAGGGGCATCACGTTCAACCTTACGAGGCAACCATGATTGAGCTTCTCTTTGTGGCGTGCTTGTCCAGTGCGCCCGATCAGTGTCAGCAGCGCAGCCTTCTTTACACCGATGTCACCCATATGGCCTGCATGATGGGCGCCCAGCCCGAACTGGCCCGCTGGGTCGAGGAACACCCGAACTACACGGTCTCCAACTGGAAGTGCCGTGAGGTCGGCGAGGGTGAGATCGAAGCCTGATCCCGCGCCTGCCGTCATCTGCGGTCCCCGCATCAGCGCCATGTTCCGGGCCGAGTACGATCTTTTTCCGGTTTGACCATTTTCCAGGGCAACGAATTTGATTTGTTCCTTTTACCATCCCGATGCGCCGGGCCGAACCGCTCCCTAAGGAGCAATTGACGCGGGCCGACTCAACCGTCACCCTTCTCCGCCGGAGAGGGAGGATGTCGTGCAGGGCAACGAGACCGCCGTGCGTGTGATCGGCAGGGGCATAAGCGGACAGGCAGACAGGGCGCACCCCTCGGGGCGCTCGGGGCCGGGCCGAGTCGGAGTCACGGCGGTTTCGCTGTCCGTGCTGCTGCTGCTGTGGGTGATCGCCGCCCATCTCACGGCGGATGCGCAGATCCTGCCGCAGCCCTGGGCGCTGGCCGATCCCTTCGCCGAGGCGCTGCGCTCGGGCGAGCTGCTCTACCATCTTGGCAAGACGCTGACCCGGGTGGCGTGGGCCTTCGTGCTGGCCATGGGGCTCGGCATCGCGCTGGGGATGGCGATGGGGCGTTTCCCGAAGCTCGACCGCTGGCTCGATCCGTGGCTGGTGATTTTCCTCAACCTGCCGGCGCTGGTGCTGATCGTGCTGTGCTACCTGTGGATCGGCCTCAACGAGACCGCCGCCATCGTCGCGGTGACGCTCAACAAGATCCCCAATGTCGCCACGGTGATCCGCGAGGGGGCGCGGGCGCTGGACCCGGGGCTCGACGCCATGGCGCAGGTCTACCGCATGCCGCTGGCGCGGCGGTTGCGCCACGTGGTGCTGCCGCAGCTCGCGCCCTTCATCACCGGCGCGGCGCGCGCCGGGGTGGCGGTGATCTGGAAGATCGTGCTGGTGGTCGAGTTCCTCGGCCGCTCGGACGGGGTGGGGTTCCAGATTCACCTCTATTTCCAGCTCTTCGATGTCGGGATGGTGCTGGTCTACGCGTTTTCCTTCATCGCGGTGATGCTGGCGGTGGAATGGCTGGTGCTGCAGCCCTGGGAGCGGCGCGCGCGCCGGTGGCGGGGATGAGACCCTGGCCGCTTGGTGCAGCGCCCGGAATCAAGGCCGAAGGCCGCCGGGCGAGCGACGGCCCGTCCCCGCGGGCTGGCGCTTTGGAACCGGCCGGCACCCGTTCGAGATCATTCGGTCATGGCCGGGTTGAAGTGAAGACCTCTCAGGGCGCTGCGCCACCCCACGGGCCGTCGCGCGCCCGGCTCGCACTCGGTGGCGGAACTCGGAAGGTTCACCGCTGAATGACCGCCCTCGACGTCTCCGACCTGCGCTACAGCTACGGGCCGAAGCGCGCGCTCGACGGGGTGAGCTTTGCGCTGCGGCCCGGGTTCACCGCGCTGCTCGGGCCGAACGGGGCGGGCAAGTCGACGCTCTTCGCGCTGCTCACCCGGCTCTTCGTCACCCGCGAGGGGCATATCACCGTGGCCGGGCACGACATGGCGCGCGAACCGCGGGCGGCGCTGTCGAAGATCGGCGTGGTCTTCCAGCAGCCGACCCTCGATCTCGACATGAGCGTGATGCGCAACATGCGCTACTTCGCGGCGCTGCACGGCATTTCCGGGCGCGAGTCCGGCAACCGCGCCGAGGCGGCCCTGGCGCAGCTCGGCATGGCGGAGCGCGCGGGCGAGAAGGCGCGCAGCCTCAACGGCGGCCACCGGAGGCGGATGGAGATCGCCCGCGCGCTGATCCACCGGCCCGAGGTGCTGCTGCTCGACGAACCCACCGTCGGGCTGGATTTCGAGAGCCGCCAGGCCATCGTCGCGCATGTGCACGGGCTGGCGGCGGCCGGGCTCACCGTGCTCTGGGCCACGCATCTCGTCGACGAGATCGCCGAGGGCGACGACGTGGTGGTGCTGCACCGGGGGCGGGTGCTGGCGCATGCGCCCGCGGCGGAGCTGCGCGGCGACCGGCCGCTGGCCGAGGTCTTCATCGAGATGACCGGGCAGACGCGCATGGCGGGGGAGGGGCAGGGATGAACGCCTGGCTCGTCGCCATGCTCGCCATCGTCCGCCGCGAGGCGGCGCGCTTCGTGCACCAGCGTTCGCGGTTCCTCGCGGCGCTGGTGCGGCCGCTGGTCTGGCTCGTGGTCTTCGCCGCCGGCTTCCGCGCCGCGCTGGGGATGTCGATCATCCCGCCCTACGAGACCTACATCACCTACGAGGTCTACATCATCCCCGGGCTTTGCGGGATGATCCAGCTTTTCAACGGCATGCAGAGCTCGCTCAGCCTGGTCTACGACCAGGAGATGGGCTCGATGCGGCTGCTGCTCACCTCGCCGCTGCCGCGCTGGTGGCTGCTGCTGTCGAAGCTGCTGGCGGGGGTCGCGGTCTCGGTGCTGCAGGTCTACGTCTTCCTGGCAGTGGCGGCGGGCTTCGGCATCGTGCTGCCGGGCTGGGGCTACGTGCTGGTGCTGCCGGCGCTGCTGCTCTCGGGGCTGATGCTGGGCGCGCTGGGGCTGCTGATCTCCTCGACCATCCGGCAACTGGAGAATTTCGCCGGGGTGATGAACTTCGTGATCTTCCCGATGTTCTTCCTGTCGACCGCGCTCTACCCGCTGTGGAAGATGGCCGAGAGCTCGACCCTGCTGCGCGACATCTGCGCCGCCAACCCCTTCACCCATGCGGTCGAGCTGATCCGCTTCGCGCTCTACCAGAGACTCAACGGATGGGCGCTGCTCTGGGTGGCGCTGGCCTTTGCCGTCTTCTTCGGGCTGGCGCTGCTCGGCTACGATCCGGCGCATGGCATGAGCCGGCGGCGCAAGGGTGGCTGAGCGGTGGGATCGCCGCTGTTTTTGCCACGCAAATGCGCTATCCTCCGGCCAGGCTGATGTTTTTACCCCGAGGTTCCGATGCGCCACCGTGTGCTGTTACTCCTGCCGCTTGTCCTGACCGCCTGTGCCACCACGCAGGAGGTCTGCATCGACCGCGGTGCGGCGCGGATCCGCAACCTCGACGCGCGCATCGCCGAGGCGCAGGGCAATATCGACCGCGGCTATGCGATCTTCGTCTCCGAGACGCCGCAGGCGACCGTCGGCTTCTGCTCGGGCTACGGCATGGGGCACCACCATTACGGCGGCATCAACACCTGCATCTCGTCGGACCCCGGCCCGCGCGAGCAGGCAGTGGCGATCGACGTGGCCGAGGAGCGCGCCAAGCTGCAGCAACTCGTCGCGGCGCGCGCCAGCGAAGAGGCACGCTACCAGCAGCAGGTGGCGCAGTGCCGGGCGGCCTTCCCCGAGGAGTGATTTTCGCCGCGCGGCCCGTCAGAGCCGCGCCGTGTGCGGCAGCACGTAGACGCCGCGCGCGGGCGGCGTGCTGACCCTAAGCGTGCAGCCGTAGGCGTGCGACAGCAGCTCGTCGCGCAGCAGCGTCTCGGGCGCGGCCTGTTCCAGCAGCCGCCCTTCGGCGAGCAGCGCGACGCTGTCGGCGAACATCGCGGTGAGGTTGAGGTCGTGCAGGATCGCCACCACGCCGCCGCCGGCGTCGGCGAAGTCGCGGGCGATCTGCATCACCTGAAGCTGGTGCGCGATGTCGAGGCTGGAGACCGGCTCGTCGAGGAACAGCCAGCGCGGCTGGCCATGGGCGATGGGCTCCCAGACCTGGCAGAGCACGCGGGCGAGCTGCACGCGCTGCTGCTCGCCGCCCGAGAGTTCCTGGTAGCGCCGCCCGGCGTAGCCCGACAGACCGACGCGGGCCAGCGCGCGCGGCGTCAGGTCGGGCGCCCCCGCCTTGCCGTCTTGGATTTGCCCGAGCCGGATGACCTCGGCCACGGTGAAGGGAAAGGCCAGCGGGGTGAATTGCGCCAGCACCGCCCGGCGCAGCGCGAGGCGCCAGGCGGGCAGCGTCGAGAGGTCGTCACCACCAAGGGAAATTTTCCCGTGATAGGGAAGGTCGCCGGTCATCGCCCGCAGCAGCGTGGTTTTGCCCGAGCCGTTCGGGCCGACGATGGCGGTGAGCGCGCCGGGCGCGGCGCGGAAGTGCACGCCCTCCAGCACGCGGCGGCGGCCGTAGCTCACGGTGATGTCACGGGCGTCGAGCATGGCTCAGAACTCCAGGCTGCCGCGGCGGCGCAGCAGGATCCACATGAAGACCGGCCCGCCGATCACCGCGGTGACGATGCCGATGGGCAGCTCGCTCGGGGCGACGACGCTGCGGCTGACGACGTCGGCGAGCAGCAGCAGGCTGGCGCCGAGCAGCCCCGCGTTGACCAGCAGCGCGCGGTGGTCCGGCCCGGTGGCGAGGCGCAGCAGGTGCGGCACGACGATGCCGACGAAGCCGATGCCGCCCGAGATCGCCGTGGCCGCGCCGACCGCCGCGGCGACCACCAGCACGGCCAGGGTCTTCAGCCGCTGCACCGGGACGCCGAGGTGATGCGCCGCCGCCTCGCCGAGCGCCAGCGCGTTCAGCCCGCGCGCCAGCAGCGGGGCGGCGAGCAGGGCGGCCAGCATCAGCGGCGCGGCGGCGAGGGTCTTGCTCCAGGTCGACCCGGCGAGCGAGCCGAGCCCCCAGAAGGTCAGGTCGCGCAGCTGCTGGTCGTCGGCGATGTAGATCAGCAGCCCCGAGAGCGCGCCGGTCATCGCCGCGAGGGCGATGCCGCCGAGCAGCATCGTCGCCACCGAGGTATGGCCGCCGCGGGTGGCGATGACGTAGAGCGCGGTCACCGCGAGCCAGCTTCCGGCAAAGGCCATGACCGGCACCAACGCCGGGCCGAGCAGCGCGGCGATCCCCGCGGGCAGCAGCCCGCCGAGCACGATGGCGGTGATCGCGCCGAGCCCGGCGCCGGCGCTGACCCCGACGAGCCCCGGATCGGCCAGCGGGTTGCGGAACAGCCCCTGCAGCACCGCCCCGGCCACCGCCAGCGAGGCGCCGACCATCATGCCGGTGAGCAGCCGCGGCAGGCGGATGTCCCACAGAATGATCCGGCTGCGCGCCTCGATCTCGCGCCCGGCCAGCAGGTCGGCGAGCGCCGCGCCCAGCGACACGTCCGAGGCGCCGACGGCGAGGCTGGCCCAGGCGGCGGCGAGCAGCAGCGCGGCCAGCGCCCAGCTCGTGCGGCGGGCCAGCCTGCGGCGGTCGCCCGCGAGCCCGATCTCGGGATGGATCGCCACCATCTCAGCCGCCCGCGAGCGCATGCGCCAGCTCGGTCGCCGCCTCGGCGGTGCGCGGGCCGAAGCCGAGCAGTTTCATCCCGTCCATGCGCAGCACGGCGCGCGCCTCGCCCGCCGGGGTCGAGAGGATCGCCGGATGCGAGAACAGCGCCGCGTCACTGACCGCCATCTCGCCGCCGCGCGCCATCATCAGGATCACGTCGGGCGCCGCGGCGATGACCGCCTCGTCCGACAGCGGCTTGTAGCCCGAGACGCCGGTGAGCGCATTGACGCCCCCGGCGAGTCGGATGATGCCGTCGGCGGCGGTGTCGCTGCCGCCCGCCATGATCCGCCCGCCCTGCATCGACAGCACGAAGAGCACGCGGCGCGGCGGCGCTCCGGCGGCCTCCTGCGCGGCGATCTCCCCGGCGGCGTCGAGCGCCGCGGCCACCTCGGCGGCGAGGGCATCGCCCTTCTGCGGCACGCCGAGCACCTCGGCGACGCGGTGGATCTTGGTCAGCACGGCGGCGCGGTCGAAGCCGTCGGGGATCTCGGCGAAGGCGATGCTGGCCTCCTTCAGCAGCTCGACCACCTCGGGCGGGCCGGCGCCCTCCTCGGTGAGGATCAGCGTGGGGTTTACCGAGAGCACGCCCTCGGGCGAGAGCCGCCGAATGTAGCCGATGTCGGGCAGCCCGGTGACCTCGGGCGGGTAGTTGGAGGTGGTGTCGCGGGCGACCAGCCGGTCCTGCTCGCCGAGGGCGTAGACGATCTCGGTGACCGCGCCGCCGATCGAGACGATACGATCCTCCGGGCGATCCGCGGGGCCGGCCTCCTGTGCGCGCAGCGGTGCGGGCAGCAGGGGCAGGGCGGCCAGCGCGGCCAGCATGAGGCGGCGCGACGGGCTCACGACAGCACCTCGGCGGGTGCGGCTTCGGGCAGGGCGGCGGCGAGCGCCTCGAACTCGGCGGCCCGGTCCTGCGGTTTGCGCACCCCGAAGATCTGCAGGATGATCCGGCCCTCGGCGTCGAAGGCCTCGACCGAGACCGCCATGCCGCGGCGGGTCGGCTTGTGCACCTCCCAGACCTCGGCGACATGGTCGCTGCGCAGGTGCATGTCGAAGCCGGGGTCGAGCACGTTCAGCCAGGGCCCCATGGTCTTGATATTGGTGACCGGGCCGGAATGGATCTGGATGCAGCCCTGGTTGCCGACGAAGATCATCACCGGCACCTGGCTGGCCGAAAGCTCGGTGAACAGCGTGCCGAGGCTCTGCGGCGCGAGCGGACGGACGTAGGGGGCGCCCGCGATGCGGTAGGCGCCGAGCCGGTTCATCTTGAGCCGGCTGACCATCATCAGGAACTGGTGGGTGTCGGTGAGCCTGTCCCAGTTGGCGCGCAGCTCCTCGGCGCGGTCGGGGCGGGATTTCGCGGGCTCCGGCGCCTCTCGCGGGGCGGTCTGCAGCGTGTCGTCCTGCGTCTCGAGCGCGAGCCCGGCGACCACGGCCTCCCAGGCGGCATGGTCCGAGCCCGGGCGCAGGTGGATCTTGTGCACCGCGTCCCCGGCGGCGTCGTAGACCAGCAGCGCGCGGCGCCGGCCCTTTTCGGTCTGCTGGTCGAGCGCGAAGCCATGCACCCAGTGCCGCGGGAAAATGCGCAGGTCGATCTCGTCGTTGAGCACCATCGCGGCATGCTCGCCCGCGTGGTAATTGGCGTAGCGCCCGACCTTCTCGTGCACGCAGGAGGGCGTGCGGGTCAGCGCCATGACCTCGCCGAGCCGCTCGGCGGCGGCCATCAGCCGGTCCGGATCGGCGCTGATCCGGGTGACGCCCTGGCCGACATGGGCGGCCATGAGCTGCGCTTCGCTGATCCCGAGCTGCTCGGCGACGTCGCGGTCGCGCAGGGTGGCCTGTGCGAGACGGGCGGTGCGGATGTCCTCGGCGGACAAGGACGCGGATGGGGACGGGGTCTGGGACATTGCTGTCACTCCTGGCCTGTGTGGACGCGATGTCTGGCGTGCACCCTCGGGCGCAGTGGCTGGAGCGAAACTCTGCAGTTATACCCGACATTTATACTCAGGTAGAGGCGGCGCGCAAGGGCCGCGGCGCGGGCGGGGCGGCGTCGCCATGGCCCGCACAAGTCTCTGGCAGGGCGAAAATAATTCCAGAGTAAAATACTTGACTTCTTGCCCCGAGGGAATTTACCCCTTGCAGAGCGCCAGCTGAAAGTGGTCGGGCAGCCTCTGCCCGAACGTCTGCGCGAGCGAAAACCCCAAATCGAAAACCCAGGGCGACCGGCCGCAGCCGGACGCTCGATGACGCGTGCGCCGGTGCCCCTGCGGGCTCCGGGCGTGGCTGCCGTTGCAGGCATGTCCCGCCGGCGCAGGGACAAGGACGGACAAGACGATGACAGTTTCAGCGATGCACCGCTGCGCGACCGCCATGGCGCTGGTGATGGCGGCGACCGGGACGCAGGGTCTCGCGCAGGACGCGGACGACAGCGAGGCGGTTTTCCTCGGGCGGATCGTGGTGGGCACCTCGGCGGACGGCACGCCGGTCTACGCGGGCGAGAACACGTCGCATATCGAGGGCAGCGCGGTGACCGCGCAGGGCGGCACGGCGACGGTGGACGAGGTGATCCGCCAGACGCCGGGTGCCTCGACGCGGCTCAACGCCGGGCAGCCCGGGGTGGCGGTCTCGATCCGCGGCCTGCAGGGGCAGGGGCGCGTGGCGATGACGGTCGAGGGCGTACCGCAGAACTTCCGCTTCAACGGCCACGCTTCGGAAGGCTACGCGAACTTCGAGCCGCTGTTCCTGCAGGGCATCGACATCACCCGCGGGGCGGTGGTGACGGCGGGCGGCAGCGGCTCGGCGGGGGCGGCGAACTTCCGGCTGATCGCGCCCGAGGACATCGTCGACGGCCAGGGGGCCGGGGGGCGGGTCAAGCTGACCTACGGCGACAACGGCGATGACTTCGGGCGCATGGGCGCTGCGGCCTATATCGGCGAGCGCGGCGCGGTGCTGGGCGCCTATGCGCGCACGACGGCGGATGCCTTCGAGGACGGCGCCGGCAACGAGGTCGCCAATACCGACAAGGACCGCGACAGCTACATGCTGCGCGGGCGCTACGCGCTCACCGAGACCCAGGGCCTCGAGCTGCTGGCGACGCGGATGAATGCCGATTACGCGTCGAATTCCTACGAGCAGGAGATGACCACCGATCTCTACAAGCTGGGCTACACGCTGAACTATAGCCCCGCGGTGAACCTGCGCGCGAACCTCTACCGCTCGGTCACCGACAACGAATACACCGGCTCGATCGACGGCACCGGCTCCTACGTCGGGCGGCAGATGCAGACCATCACCACCGGGATCGACGTGACCAACGTCAGCGAGTACGGCTTCGGCGGCTGGAGCCTCACCTCGACCAACGGTTTCGAGTATTACGAGGACGTGCTGGGCGGCGCCGAGGGCGGGGCGAACCCGACCTACGGCGAGGCGAAAAACCTCGGGGTGTTCACCGAGAACGTCTTCGCGAACGGCCCGTGGGAATTTACCGCGGCGCTGCGCTACAGCGACTACAGCCTGAGCGGGCGGCTCGACAACGAGCTGCAGTCCGGCGACGTGGACATCGACGAGTCCTCCTTCGATCCCAAGCTGACGCTGGCCTATCAGGTGAACGACTGGCTGCAGCCCTATGTCTCGGTCTCGCGCAGCACCCGGGCGCCGTCGCTGCAGGAAACCCTGCAGGAGAGCTTCCACGGCTACGGCTTCTTCAACCTCTACCTCGGGCCGAACCCGGACCTCGAGGCCGAGACCACCGAGGGCGGCGAGATCGGCGTGAACATCGCCCGCAACGACCTGCTGTCGTCGGGCGACCGGCTGACCGCGCGGCTGGCCTATTTCAAAATGAACGTCGAGGATTACGTCGCCTATGTGACCGAGGACACCTACACCTCGGTGGGCGCGACGACGCTGGCCTATTACGACAATATCGACGGCACCACGGTCACGCATGGCCTCGAGCTCGAGGCGGCTTACGATGCCGAACTCTGGTCGGCGGCGCTGTCCTACACCAACTCCGACTCGACCCCGCCGTCGGGCTACGAGGGCTACGAGCTGCAGCCGCCCGAGACCTTCTCGACCACGCTGGCCCGCCACTTCCTGCACGGCGATCTGACCGCTGGGGCGACCTACAGCTACACCGCCGCCGGGGTGTCGATCGACAGCGAGGCGGAAAGCGATGCCTACGGGCTCTGGGATGTCTTCGCCAGTTACGCGGCGACCGACTCCCTGCAGCTCACCGCCAAGATCGCCAACCTCGGCGACGTGGAGTACCAGCCCTACGCCGCGAGCGACAACGGGCCGGGCCGGACCTACTACCTCGGGCTGCAGATGACCTTCTGAGCGGGGGGCGCCGCGCGCCTCCGGGGGCCGGCAGGGGGCGCCGTACCGCCACTTGCCGCCGGGCGCGCGGCGCATGAAAAAGGGGGCCGCGCGTTGGCGGCCCCCTTCGGAGCTTCCCGGGCCGGACCGTCGCAGGTCACTCCACGGTGCGGTTCCAGGCTGCGCGGTCGATGTCGAGGTCGGCGTAGTCGTCCGGGTTCAGCACCGGACGGTCGACCCCCGCCGAGAGCTGCGCCTTGAAGTCGCGCAGCAGGCGCAGCGCCACCGGGAAGAGCATCATGATCACCAGCAGGTTGACCAGCGCCAGCACGCCCATCATCGGGTCGGAGAAGAAGAACACCGCGGTCGCGCCGGGCGCCACCGCGCCGACGAAGACGATGGCCATGATCGCCAGGCGGAAGATTACCAGCGACAGAGGGTTCTTCGACAGCACCGTCAGGGCGTTCTCGCCGAGGTAGTAGTTGTAGATGATCGACGAGAAGGCGAAGAGCAGGATCGCCGCGGTCAGGAAGTACTGCGCCCAGGCCCCGAGGTGCGAGACCAGCGACTGCTGGGTCAGCGCCACGCCGTCGATGCCCTCGGCCCCCGGCACGTAGACATCGCCGAGCAGGATGATGAAGGCGGTGCACGAGCAGATCAGGATGGTGTCGATGAACACCGAGAAGGACTGCGTGATGCCCTGGCTGATCGGGTGGCGCACCTCGGCGGTGGCCGCCACGTTGGGCGCCGAGCCGAGGCCCGCCTCGTTGGAGAAAAGCCCGCGCCGCAGGCCCTGCGCCAGCGCCGCCCCCATGCCGCCGCCGACCGCCTGCTCGAAGCCGAAGGCGTTGCGGACGATCGAGGAGATCACGCCTGGGATCTCGGTGATGTTGAGCACGATGACGATCAGCGCCAGCGCCAGGTAGCCGACGGCCATGATCGGCACGATCACGTCCGACGCCTTGGCGATGCGGTGGATGCCGCCGAAGATGATCGCGCCGGCGATCAGCGACAGGGCTATGCCGGTCCACAGCCGCTCGATGCCGAGGCTGTCCTGCACGGCGCCGGCGACGGTATTGCCCTGGAAGGCGTTGAAGCCGAAGCCGAAGGCGGCGATCAGGCAGACCGCGTAGACCACCGCCAGCCAGCGGAACTCCTTGCCGAGCCCGTGGATGATCGACAGGGCCGGGCCGCCGCGGAAGGTGGTCTCGTCGACGCGGCGCTTGTAGAGCTGCGCGATCGAGCATTCGACGAGGCTGGTGGCCATGCCGACCAGCGCCACCGCCCACATCCAGAACACCGCGCCCGGCCCGCCGAGGGTGATCGCCACCGCGACGCCCGCGATATTGCCGCCGCCGACGCGTCCGCCGACCGAGACCAGCAGCGCTTCGCGCGCCGAGATGCGGCTGGGGTCATGCGAGTTGTTGGCGCTGCTCAGGACGCGGAACATGCGCCCGAAGAAGCGGACCTGGACGAAGCCCGTCGCCAGGGTGATGAAGCAGCCGAAGATCACCAGGATCGGGATCAGCGACCAGCCCCATGTCAGATCTCCGATCTTGCCGAAGATCATTTCCAGAAATTCCATGCACTCCTCCAAGGGTTAATGCGGTCAGCGTTGCGCGGGCCAGGCGCACGCCTGAGTGCGCAGGGGGCGCATCGGACCGCGCGGGATGGGCACACCGGGGTGCGCGAAGTGGGCGCACCCTAGGCAGGCGCTGCAGGATTACCATTTCACTAGCTTGCGCCCCCCTGGTGCTGGTTGATACGGGAGCGCGTCAACTAGCGAAGGATGAGCGCATGGCGCGCGACCTGCCCCGGAACCTGCGGCTGCTCTGCAGCTACCACCCGTCGATTGCCGAGGTCTGCCGACAGCTTGGCGTCAACCGCTCGCAGTTCAACCGCTACCTTTCGGGCGAGACCTACCCGTCGCTGCGGCTGATGCAGCGGATGTGCGACTTCTTCGGGGTGGACGAGAGCGAGATGCTGCTGCCGCATGCCAAGTTCTCCGAGCTGGTGCGGCTGCGCCCGCGGCACGCCCCGGCCTCGGTGGAGCGCAACGTGGTGGCGGCGCTGGCCAACGACGTGAGGCTCGACTCGCAGCGCGCGCTGCAGCCCTACCGCGGCTACTACCTGATCTACTACAACTCCATGTCGCATCCGGGGCAGGTGCTGCTGGCGGTGGGGCGGATCTACCCGACGCCCTTCGGCATGAACCTCAAGACCATCGAGAACGTGGGCAAGCCGGGACGCTCGAAGTTCACCTGCAAGTACCAGGGCGCCTGCTTCGTGCTGGGCGACCGGATCTTCATGACGGTAATGGAGACGCTGACCAAGAACGAGGTGATGCAGATCATCCTCTATCCCAGCTACAACAACCGCATCCGCTACCTGACCGGCGTGGTCTCGGGGGTGGCGGCGCGGGCGCCGCGCCCGCCGGCGGCGACGCAGATCGTCTTCGAGTACCTCGGCGAGAGCATCGACCTGCGCCGGCAGATGCGGCGCAGCGCGCTCTACGCGCCGGACAGCCCCGACATCCCCGAGGAGGTGCGCGAGATGCTCAGCTCCTGGAGCCGCCACCCCGGGCCGCTGGTCGAGGCGCCGCTGGCCTGAGCGCTGCCCGCCCGCGGCTCAGGCATCCCGCATCTCGCCGCAGGCGGGGCGGGCGAGGAAGGTGCGGCGCGCTTCGGCGTCTTGGGTCATCGACAGCGCGTGGTGCAGCTTGGCGTAGGCCATCTCGGGGGTCATGTCGCGCCCGTCGATGACCTTGGTGTCGCGCAGCACCCCGCCCGCGGCGTAGGTGCCGAGGCTGATGCCGCCCTCGGGGCATTGGCTGACCGCCACCACCGGCACCCCGCGCGCGGCGGCGCGGGACAGCGCGGCGCGCATCTGCGGCGTGTCGGGGGCGGTGCCCGCGCCGTAGCAGCGCAGCACCAGCCCGTCGCAGCTCTCGGCGGCAAAGCCCAGGATTTCGGTGCAGGCACCCGGCGCCAGCGACAGGATCGCGACCCGGTGCGCGCCGACCTCGATCCCCGCGAGCTGCGGCGCCGGGAAGAGCGGGGCGGCCCCGGTCTGCTCGGCGGCAAAGGCATCGCGCGCGCCGGAGTGGGTCTTGCGCAGTCGCCCGCCGTGCAGCAGGTGGCCGGCGAATTGCACCCAGACGCCGGGCGCGGCCTGCGTCGCCGCCGCGAGCGCATCCGCCAGGTTGTCCCAGCCATCGCTGCCCTCGACCGTCAGCGGCAGCATCGAGCCGGTGAGGATCACCGGCTTGCCCAGCCCGCGCAGCGCGAGGCAGAGCGCGGCGGCGGTGAAGGCCAGCGTGTCGGTGCCATGGGTCACCACGACGGCGTCGAAATCGGCCTGCGCCTCGGTGAGCAGCCGCGTGAGCCGGTTCCAGTCCTCCGGGGTCGCCTCGGCGCTGTCGATCAGCCGGTCGAGCTGGTGCAGGGTGACCGGATGCGGCAGGCGGCCCTCGGCCTCGAGCCGCTGCAGCGCGTCTTCTAAGACTCCGGCCCGCGGTGCGAAGCCCTGCGCTGTGGCCGCCATGCCGATGGTGCCGCCGGTGTGTACCAGAAGAAGTCGCACGTGATCCCTTTCGCTCGTCGCGGCGTCCGGGCCGCAGGGCTATCTCGCGCAGATCGCCGCGCAAGGCCAGCCGCGCCGGAGGCGGCGCCTGGCGCGGACCTTGCCACAGGTCGCGTCAAACAGCGCCAGACGTCATAGAGATCGCAGGGTGCCAGCAGTTGCGGGCGCGGTAAACGCCGTCGCGAGGTCACGCGCGCCGAAAGTGCCCGGACAAGAGACGCCGGAGCAAGTCACCGGAGAGCGGAGACGCGCCCGTCCGGACCCGCGGCTCTATCCGCGGCTTCCTCCGGGCGCGCGCCCGAGGGTGCTGGCCTCGCGCACATGCGCCAGGAAGGCTTGCGCCGAAGGCGAGAGGGATTGCCCGGAACGCCGCACCAGCCCGATCCGCCGCCGCGCGCCGAAGCCGATGATCTCGCGCTGGACCAGGGCTTCCGTGCGCAGAACCGGCAGGGTCAGCGTCGGCAGGGCGGTGATCCCCAGGCCCTCGGCGACAAGGGCCCCCGCCGTGGCAAGGTGCGCCACCTCGAAGCGGGGCGCGAGCGTGTGCCCGATGCGCAGGCAGGCACCGTCGATCAGCTCGCGCACGCTGGTGCCCTGCGCCATGGCGATGAAGGGCATCTCGACCAGCTCTTCCCAGGCGTAGTCGCGCGCCGCGCGCAGCGGCCCGTCGGGCGCCCCCACGGCGACGAAGTGGTCATCCATCAGCGGCTGGAAGGTGAGCCGGCTGCGGGCCGAGAGCGTGCCGGCGGTGAAACCGATCTCGGCGATGCCCGCCTCGACGGCCTCGATCACGCTGCCCGAAAGCGCGTCGACGATGCGCAGGTCGATATCCGGGTGTTCGGCGGAGAAGCTCCGCAGCAGCCCCGGCAGCAGGCCGGCGGTCACCGAGGGCAGCCCAGCGATGGTCAGCCGCCCGTTGCGGGCCGACAGATGCGCCTCGAATTCCGCCATGCCGTCGTCGGCGGTGTTGATCATCCGCTCCGCCACGCGCCCGAAGGCGAGACCCGAGGCGGTGGGCGCGACGTTACGGGTGTCGCGGTCGAAGAGCCGGGCGCCGAGCCGGGCCTCGAGCCCGGTGATCTGCCGCGACAGGGCCGAGGGCGAGAGCGCCAGAACCTCGGCGGCGGCGCGGAACGAGCCGCAGCGCAGCAGCACGAGGACGGCGTTGAAATCGGCGAGCGAGGGATTGGTGCGTTCCATGCACGAATAATGTCAGAAATCTCACTTCAGGCAATAAACATCCTGCGGCATTGTAGCCCCCACGATCCCGCAACCGGGGTCCAAGGGAGGACATCATGAAATCAACGCTCTACGCCCTCATGGGCGCAACTCTGATTGCCGGTCCGGCGCTGGCGCAGGAGACCGACCTGCTGATCGGCTCGACCTCGGCCTCGTCGAGCCACTACGGGTATTTCGTCGCCGTCGGCCAGCTGATCAACGAAAACGCCGAGGGGCTGAAGGCCTCGGTGGTCGAGACCGGCGCCACGATGGACAACATCCGCCGCATGGCGCGCGGTCAGGTCGACCTCGGCCTCGTGACCACCAACGCGGCGCAGCACGCGGTTTCGGGCACCAACGCCTTCGAGGGCAACGCCCAGGACCTGCGCCTGCTCTGGGTCTACACCAACGCGCCGCAGAACGTGATCCTGCGCAAGGACGCGGGCGTGGACAGCCTCGAGGGTCTGTCGGGCGTGCGCTTCAACCCGGGCATCAAGGGCTCGAGCACCGAGTCGACCACCGAGGCGGTGTTCACCGCGCTGGGGCTCGAGGCGGACTACGTGCGCGGCTCGACCACCGACATCGTCGGCGCGATCAAGGACAACCGCGTGGCGGGCTACGTGAAATCGGGCTCGGGCATGAAGCTCGACGGCTCGACCATGGACATCGCCACCTCGACCGACATCACCGTGGTCGGTCTTTCGGACGCCCAGGCGGACACCCTGCGCGAGAAGATGCCCGACATCTCGGTGATCGACATTCCCGAGGGTGCCGCCGATGGCATCCCCGCCTACACCACCTGGAGCTTCGGCGTCGGCGTGGCCGCGCCCGCCTCGATGGACGACGAGACCGCCTACAAGATCGTCTCGGCGATCATGGCCGACGACAGCGCGCAGGCCAATGCCATGGCCAGCCTGAAGGGCGCGGACCTGGCCCAGATGACGCTCGACTACGGCACCGTCCCGCTGCATCCGGGCGCGGCGCGCTGGTTCGAGGAGCAGGGGCTCGAGATCCCCGCCAAGCTGCAGCCGGGGAGCTGACATGACACTGGAGCGCGTCCAGAAGGGGCTGGCGATCCTCGTCGGGGCCTTCGTCTTCTACACCGCCGCGACCGGCCCCTTTGAGGGGCTGATCCAGCGGGCGATCTTCCTCGCCCTCGTGGCCTCCCTCGGTTTCGCGCTCTACCCGCTGGGCGCCGGGAAATCCTGGCGCCCGCTCGGGCTCGCCATCGACCTCGTGCTCTGCGCGGTGACGGTGGGGGCCTGCGGCTACGTGGTCTGGAACTACGATGAAATCATGACGACGCTGCCCTGGGCCACGACGCTCGACATGGCGCTGACCGTCGGGCTCGTGCTGTCGGTGCTCGAGCTCGGGCGGCGCACGGTGGGGCTGATCTTCCCGGTGCTGGTGCTGATCGGCATCGGCTACGCGATGTTCGGCAACCTGCTTCCGGGCGCGCTGGGGCACCGCGGCTTCGACGCGGCCTTCGTGACCGAGACCATCTTCCTCGGCGATCTCGGCATCTGGGGCATGCTCACCGGCGTCGCGGCGACGGTGATCGCCGCTTTCGTGCTCTTCGGCGCGCTGCTGCTGCATTCGGGCGGCGGCCAAGCCTTCATGGATCTGGCCATGCGCCTCGGCGGCCGTCAGCCCGGCGGCGCGGCGAAGATCGCCACCATCGCCTCGGGGCTTTTCGGGATGATCTCGGGCTCTGCCGTGGCCAATGTCGCCACCACCGGCAATTTCACCATCCCGATGATGATCCGCCTCGGCTACCCGCGCCCCTTCGCGGCGGCGGTCGAGGCAGTGGCCTCCACCGGCGGGCAGATCGCGCCGCCGATCATGGGCGCCGCGGCCTTCGTCATGGCCGAGATCCTCGGGCTTCCCTATACCACCATCATCGTCGGCGCGATCCTTCCGGCGGTCCTGTTCTACGTCTCGGTCTTCGTCACCGTGCATTTCGTTGCGCAGCAGCGCGGGCTTGCCGTGGTGCCCGAGGACGAGATGCCGGCCTGGAAAACCATCACCGCGCCGCGCCGGGTGCTGCCGATCCTTGCCGCGCTTGGCGGGCTGGGCATCGGCATCTGGCTCGGCCGCTCGATCGCCACCGCCGCCTTCTACGGGGTCGTCGGCCTGCTGATCGCCTTCGTCGCCACCCAGGCCGGACGGCTGAACCCGCGTGAGATGGCCGGGCGGGTGATCGACGGTCTCGAGGACGCGGGCAAGGGCATGGTGATCATCGGCGTGCTGCTCGCCGGGGCGCAGGTGCTGGTCTCGATGATCAACATGACCGGCATCGGCGTGACGCTGTCTTCGCTGATCGTCACGATGGCCGGGGACTCGGTCGTGCTGGTGGCAATCATCGTCGGGCTGGTCTGCCTGATCATGGGCATGGGCCTGCCGACCACCGCCGCCTACGTGCTGGTGGCCGCGGTGCTCGCCCCGGCGATGACCGCCGTGGGGGTCGACCCGCTGGCCGCGCATCTCTTCGTCTTCTACTTCGCGACGATCTCGGTGATCACCCCGCCGGTCTGCGTTGCGGTCTTCGTCGGCTCGGGCATCGCCAATACCAACTGGCTGCCCGCCGCGGGCGAGGCGGTGCGGCTTGGCGCGGTGACCTACCTCGTGCCCTTCCTGCTGCTGCTCTACCCGGGCATGACCATGTCGGGCGGCCTCGTCGGGATCGTCGAGGCGGCGGCCGCGGGTATGGCGCTGGTGCTGGCGGTGCCGGCGCTGCTGAGCGGCACGCCCCTCACCGGCAGGCGCGGCCTCGACATCCTGCTGCTGCTGCTGGTCATCGCGCTGGCGATCTGGCCAATGCTGATCACGCCGTTCATGGCGCTGGCGATCTTCTTCGGCGCCCGCGCAGTGGGCCGCGCGCAGGGGAGGGCGATGGCATGAGCATGGTTCGCATTGGCACCGGCGCGGGCTTCCAGGGCGACCGCATTGCCCCCGCCGTCGATCTCGCCGAGCGCGGCGAGCTGGACTTCCTGGTCTTCGAATGCCTCGCCGAGCGCACCATCGCGCTGGCGCAGCAGGCGCGGCTGGCCGATCCCGGGGCCGGGTTCGACCCGCTGCTCGAGCGCCGCATGCGCGCCGTGCTGCCCGCCTGTGCCCGCAATGGTACGCGCATCGTCACCAATATGGGCGCGGCCAACCCCCGCGCCGCCGCCGAGCGGACGCGCGCCGTGGTGCGCGAGCTGGGCCTGCCGCTGACCGTGGCGGCGGTGACCGGCGACGACGTCCTGCCCCTCATCGGCGATTGCATCCTGACCGAGACCGGCGCCCCGGCGCGGGCGCTCGGGGAGCGGCTGATCTCGGCCAATGCCTATATCGGCGTCGCGGGCATCGTCGAGGCGCTGGACGCCGGGGCCGACATCGTGATCTGCGGCCGGGCCTCGGATCCGGCGCTCTTCCTTGCGCCGCTGGTGCATCGCTTCGGCTGGGCGATGGACGATTGGGTGCGGCTCGGACGCGGCACGCTTGTCGGGCATCTGCTGGAATGCTCGGCGCAGATCACCGGCGGCTATTTCGCCGACCCGGGAGTGAAGGACGTGCCGGATCTCGCGGACGTCGGCTTCCCGCTGGCGGAGGTCTCGGACGACGGCAACGCGGTGATCACCAAGCTGCCCGGCACCGGGGGTCTGGTCAGCCGCGCCACCTGTACCGAGCAGTTGCTCTACGAGATCCACGATCCGGCCCGCTACATGCAGCCCGACGTGGTGGCCGATTTCTCGCAGGTCGAGCTCGAGGAAATCGGCATCGACCGGGTGCGCGTCACCGGTGGAACGGGGCATCCAGCGACGGGCGAGCTCAAGGTGTCCGTCGGCTACCGCGATGGCTGGCGCGGCGAGGGGCAGATCTCCTACGCCGGGGCCAATTGCGTGGCGCGGGGGCGGCTCGCCGCCGAGCTGGTGCGCCAGCGCCTGTCGGACTGGGGCAGCCGGATCCTCGAGGAGCGGGCCGACCTCATCGGTCTCGATGCGGTGGCCCCCGGCGGCGCCCGCGGCGCGGCGGAGCCCGCCGAGGTGCGGCTGCGCGTTGCGGCGCGCTGCGCCGATCAGGAGACCGCGCAGCGAGTCGGCGAGGAGGTCGAGAGCCTTTACCTCTGTGGTCCCGCAGGCGGTGGCGGCGTCAGCCGGGCGCACCGCGAGATCATCGCGGTCGCCTCGGCGCTGCTCCCCGCCGCATCGGTCACGGTGCGCAGCGAACTTTCCGAGACGCTCGATGCCTGAGCGTCTCGAGATCCCGGTCAGCCGAAGGACACGGCCATGAAACTTCACGAGATTGCGCATGCGCGCACCGGCGACAAGGGCGATGTGTCGAACATCTCGGTCATCGCCTACCGCGCCGAGGACTGGCCGCGGATCCACGACGCGCTCACCCCGGAACGGGTCGCGCGCCACATGGGAGACGTGGCGGCCGAGGATGTGACCCGCTACGCGCTGCCGCAGCTTCACGCGCTCAACTTCGTGATCCGCGGCGCGTTGAAGGGCGGCGTCACCCGGTCGCTGGCGCTCGACGCCCACGGCAAATGCCTTGCGTCGGTTCTGCTCGAGCTGGAGCTGTGACCGGCGCAGGCTTCAGGATGATCTGAAGCCGAGACCCGGTCGCGGCGGTCAGACGTTTTCGGAGGTGTGGATGTCGAAGTCGATATTGACCCTCTGCGCCCCCGCATCGGGGCCCATCCGTTTCGCCTTCACCATCGTTTCGATGATCTCGCGCGCGAAGGTCTGCAGCGGATAGGAGAGCGTCATGGTGATCGTCCCGTCGATCAGGGCCGCCTTCGTCGCGTCGAAGAGTTCGTAGGCGACGCAGACGAAATCCTTGTTCGGCTTGCGCTCGCGCAGCGCTGCCAGCGCGCCCGTGATGCCGCCACCGGAGACGAAGAGCCCGCACATGTCGGGATGTTCCTGGAACAGTTTCTCGGTCATTTCCCGGGCGACGGCGGCGGACTCGAAGGTCGGCAGCGGTTCCAGCAGCACGAAGTCGGCATTGTGCTCGCGGAAGTAGGACCGAAAGCCGCTCTCGTTGATCTCCTGGTTGCGGTAGCGGTGGTTGCCCAGCAGGATGCCGATCTTGCCCGGGGTGCGGCAGCACTTGTGGAAGGCCCAGCCCGCCATCCGGCCCTTCTTCCAGTTGTCATGTCCGACATATCCGACGTTGCCGCGGGCCGAGAGCGGGCCGATCAGCGCCGAGACCGGCACGCCGTTTTCCATCACTGCGGTGATCGCGTCGGAGACCATCGGATGCTCCGCGGTGACCACGGCAAGCGATTCCGAGGCCTGTCCGAGGGCGGTGATTCTGTTCGCCACGTGGTCCGGAGAGAGGTCGTCGAGATACTCCAGTTCCAATGAGATGTTTGCGCCAGCATATGTGCTGGCGGCGTGGATCAGGGCGTTGCCGAGGCCGCGGTAGAAGACCCGGTGACCCTGCTGCAGGAGGATCGCGAGCCGGTGCGTCTCGCGCCCCTGGAGGACCGAGTTCTCGATGGTTCCGAGGCCGTAAAACCCAATGTTTTCAGCGGCATTCAGCACGATCTCGCGCGTCGACTGTCGCACGGATTCCGCGCCGCTGATCACCCGGTTCACGGTGGCCACGGAGACCCCCGCTTCCCTTGCCAGATCCTTGATTGTGGGACGTGACATGACCTGCTCCATTTGTCTCATTTTATCTCATCAGGTACTTTTGGTGAGACAGATTGATACGAAATGCATCTCTTTCGATTGGTACGATTGATCTGATTTATGTCAATCGGCAATGTTCAGGGGTCAGCGGCGAGGAGGCCCTGGCAGATGCGGCGGAGGAGCCGTGTCACATGGAGGAGTTTTTCAGGTTTTCCGCGGCGTGCTGCCGCGACGCAAGCGCGATGGCCGAGGGGCTTTTGCGCACCAGCCGATTTGTCCGCCGGGACACCGCAAGAGGAGCGCGGGACCGGAGCAACGGACGTTGACTGCCGCCACATGGCGGTGACGTACCTTAGGGAGGAAATACGCATGCAACTGACCAAGACCCTGAAAGCGACGGTCTGCGCCGCTGTGCTCGCCGGCATCGCCATTCCGGCCTCCGCAGCGAACATCGCGGTGATCGCCGGTTCGATCGAGGACGGGTTCTTCAACCTGATCAAGAAGGGCGTCGACGACGCGACGCTCATGGTCGAGGCAAACGGCGGATCGGTGAACTACCTCCGCACGCCCAACTACGACAACTTCGGCCCGGACCTCGTGAACCTGATCAACCAGGCCGTGGCGCAGGGCGTCGAGGGCATCGCGATCCCGGTCTGGGTCCCCGAGGCGCAGGTTCCCGCGCTGCAGTCCGCCGCCGAGAAGGGCATCAAGATCATGATGTACAACTCGGGCCAGGACGTGAAGGAGGACGTTCAGGGCATCAACTACTTCGGCTCCGACGAGTTCGTCGCGGGCAAGGCCGGCGGTGCCTACATGGCCGAGCAGGGCGCCAAGAAGATCCTGTGCCACATCCACACCCCGGGCGCGGTGAACCATGAAAGCCGCTGCGCCGGCGTGAAGGAAGGCGGCGAGGAAGGCGGCTCGGAAGTGCTCATCCTGCGCACCCCGGCCAACCTCGACGGCGACATCACCGGCACCGCGGAATCCATCAAGTCCGAGCTGGTCGCCGACCAGTCGATCGACGCGGTGATCTCGCTGGCCGCTTGGTCCGCCGATGCCTCGACCAACGCGGTCGGCCAGATCGGCGCGCAGGACCGGGTGATGGTCGGCTCCTTCGATCTCAGCGAGTCCGCGCTCGACCGGATCAAGGCCGGCACCCAGAAGATGGCGATCGACCAGCAGCCCTACCTGCAGGGCTTCCTCGCCACCTCGATGCTCGCCGCCCACATCGACTTCGGCACCGAGCTGGCCACCGACCCGGTGCTGACCGGCCCGGCCATCGTCGACAGCACCAACATCGACACCGCCCTCGCCGGCGTGTCGAAGGGCGCCCGCTAAGTCACTGCGACCTCGGTCCCGGGCCAGAAGGTCCGGGACGTCCCGCCCGGCGCTCGCGCACCCCGAGGGTGCCCGCGCGGAGACTGCACCCTTGCCAGAGAGAACCGTATGACCATGGAAACCACATCACAGACATCGAAACCCGCGCGGCCCGCCGCCACGCCGTCTTTTTCCATCGGCGCCCTGTTCCGCCGCCCCGAGGTCGGAGCCTTCATGGGGATGGTTCTGGTCTTCGTCTTCTTCGCGTACTTCGGGTTTGACCGGAACTTCCTGTCGCCCTTCGGCACCTCGTCCTGGGTCAACATGGCCTCGACCATCGGCATCATCGCCATCCCCATCGGCTTTCTGATGATCGCCGGCGAGCTCGACATCTCGATCGGCGCCATGGTGCCGGCGGCCAAGATGTCGATGGCCATCGCCTGCGGCTACTACGGGCTGCCCTTTGTCGTCGGGCTGCTGATCACCTTCGGCATCGCCTTCGTGGTCGGCTGGATCAACGGCATGCTGGTGACCCGCACCAATGTGCCCTCGCTGATCGTCACCCTCGCGACGCTCTTCGCGGTCTCCGGCCTGACGCTGTTCCTGTCGCTGCTGCTGACCGACACCACGAGCCAGGCGCTGACCTCGCCGCCGGTGGCGAAGTTCATCTTCGGCGACTACCACTTCTGGGGCTTCCAGTCCTCTGTCTTCTGGTGGATCGCCATTGCCGCCGTGCTCTACTACGTGCTGCACATGTCGCCCTGGGGCAACTGGATCCTCGCGCTCGGCGGCGACAAGGAAAGCGCCCGCAACGCCGGCATCCCGATCGACAAGCTGAAGATCTCGCTGTTCATCCTGACCGCCATGGCCGCTGCCCTCTCGGGTGTCTGCGAGACGGTCCTGTCGAACTCGGCCACCACCACCACCAACTTCGCGCTGATCTTCAACTGCATCATCGCGGTGGTTGTCGGCGGGGTGCTGCTGACCGGCGGCTTCGGCACCGTGGCGGGCGTCTTCTTCGGCACCGCGACCCTGGCCATCGTCCAGCAGGGCATCGGCTACACGCCCTTCGACCGCAACCTCAGCTCGCTGATCATCGGTGTCATGCTGCTCATCGCGGTCCTAATGAACGACACCTTCCGCAACATGGCGACCTCGATGTCGACCTCGAAAAAGGGGAAGTGAGTGATGACCGCACCCGTTCTTGAAATGCGCAATGTCGACAAGAGCTTCGGCCCGATCGACGTCCTTCACGAAATCAACCTCAAGGTCCATGCAGGGGAGGTGCTCTGCCTCCTCGGCGACAACGGCGCGGGCAAGTCCACCCTGATCCGCACCCTCTCGGGCGTGCACAAGCCCACCCGCGGCGAGATGCTGATGGATGGCGAGGCGGTGAACTTCTCCAACCCCAAGCAGGCGCAGCAGATGGGCATCGCCACGGTGCACCAGTTCGGCGGCACCTACCCGCTGATGTCCGTCGGCCGGAACTTCTTCGTCGGGGCGGAGCCGACCAAGGGCTGGGGGCCGTTCAAGGTCTTCGACCGCCAGAAGGCCAATGCCATCGCCGTGGATGCCGTGCAGAAGTTCGGCATCACCCGGATCACCGACGGCGACCGGCTGGTCGGCGGCCTGTCCGGCGGCGAACGCCAGTCGCTGGCCATCGCCCGGGCGGTGCACTTCGGTGCCCGCGTGCTGATCCTCGACGAGCCGACCGCCGCGCTGGGGGTCAAGCAGGCCGCCCACGTGCTGCGCATCGTCAACGAAGCCAAGCGGCGCGGCCTCGCGGTGATCTTCATCACCCACCAGGTGATGCACGCCATGGCGGTGGGCGACCACTTCGCGGTGCTGATCCGCGGCGCCATCGCGGCGGACTTCCGCAAGGGTGACAAGTCGCGCGAGGAGATCGCCGACCTGATGGCCGGCGGCGAGTCCATGGCCGACCTGGAAGCGTCGATCGAAGGCTACATGGAGACTCACGAGGGGCATCCTCCACCCGCCCACTGAGCCTCCAGGGGATGCGGGAGCTCCCGTACCGCATCCCCCCTGGTGACCCGGCCCCCGTGTCAGCCGGGTCACCCCCCAGAATTCCCATCCCTGAACCCCGTGGATTGAGAAAATGACCACCCGAATTGCCATCATCGGAGCCGGCCTCATGGGCGCCGACCACGCCAGGATCGTCGCCGAGGAACTGCCCGGCGCCGCGCTGCAGGTGGTCTGCGACATGGACGCCGCGCGGGCACGTCAGGTGGCGGACCTTCTGGGCGCGCAGGACGTGGCCAGCGATCCCGAGGGGGTCATCGCCCGATCCGACGTGGACGCGGTGATCATCGCCAGCCCCGACTTCACCCACGCGCCGCTCTCGCTGGCCTGCATCCGCGCAGGCAAGAAGGTGCTCTGCGAAAAACCGCTCTCGCAGTCCTCCGAAGAGTGCATCGCGGTGATGGAGGCCGAGCAGGCCGCCGGCGCGCGCTTCGTGCAGCTCGGCTTCATGCGGCGCTTCGATCCCTCCTACGTCGAGATGACCACGGCGCTGGCCGCCGGCACGCTCGGCCGCCCGCTGATGATGCACAACTTCCACCGCAACCTCGAAACCCCCGCCGCCGAGTTCACCGGCGCCATGGCGATCACCAATTCCGCGCCGCACGAGTTCGACGTGGTGCGCCACGTGCTCGGCACCGAGTACACCGCGATCTCGGCCTTCCAGCCGACCCGCTCGGATGCGCTGGTGGCCCCGGTGGTCATGGTTCTGGAAACCGAGGGCGGCCAGCTGGTGACCATCGAGATCAACAACAACGCCGCCTATGGCTACGACGTGCGCGCCGAGCTTGTCGGCGAGGCCGCGAGCATCTCGATGAACCACGTGGCCTACACGCGGCTCGACCGCGCGCAGACCCAGTCCACCATCTTCGAGGCCGACTGGCGCGGGCGCTACTTCGACGCCTACCGCCAGCAGAACCGCGCCTTCCTGCGCTTCGTGCAGGGCGGGGCCTTCCCCGAGCAGGGCGCCTCGGCCTGGGACGGATACGCCGCGGCCGTGGTCGCCGAGGCGGGCGTCACCGCGCTGGCGTCGGGCGTGAAGAGCCCCGTGGCGATGATCGACCGTCCGGAGGTCTACGCATGAAACTGGGTTTCGTCTCCGACAGCCTCGGCGGCATGGGCTTTACCGCGATGCTCGACCACGCGCAGCGCATGGGCGTCTCGGGCATCGAGGTGACCACCGGCGGCTGGTCCACCGCGCCGCATCTCGACCTGGCCGATCTGCTGGCCAGCGCCGACAAGCGCCGCGCCTACCTCAAGGAATTCGAGGCGCGCGGGCTGGAGATCATCAGCCTCAACGCCAACGGCAACCCGCTGCACCCGACCGACCCGGCGCAGGGCGACTGCCTGAAAAACACCCTGCGGCTCGCCGGCGAGCTGGGGCTGGAGACCGTCTGCACCATGTCCGGCCTGCCCGAGGGCTGCGCCGGCGACCGGATGCCCAATTGGGTGGTCTCGTCCTGGCCGCCCGAAACGCAGGAGATCCTGCGCTATCAGTGGGAAGAGCGGCTGCTGCCGTTCTGGACCGAGGTCGCCGAGCTGGCAAACGAGACTGGCGTCAGCCGCATCGCGCTCGAGCTGCATGGCAACCAATGCGTGCACAACGCGCCCTCGCTGCTGAAGCTGCGCGGCGAGATCGGCCCTCTGATCGGCGCCAACCTCGACCCGTCGCATCTGATCTGGATGGGCGCGGATCCGCATGTGGCCGCCGAGACGCTTGGCGCGGCGATCTACCACGTGCACGCCAAGGACACCTTCCTGAATGCGCCGGTGCAGGCCGTGTCGGGCCTGCTGGAAACCGGCTCGCTGATGGACATCCCGGCGCGCAGCTGGAGCTACATCACGCTCGGCTTCGGCCACGGCGAGGAATGGTGGCGGCAGTTCTGCTACCGCCTGAAGATGGCCGGCTACGACGGCTGGCTGTCGATCGAACATGAGGACGTTCTGCTGAACAGCCTGGAAGGGCTGGAGAAATCCGTCGAGCTGCTGCAGCGGGTCATGCCCCGCGCGGTCTCGGATTTCAAACCGCAGGACATCTGAGGAACGACCCGCGCGCCGCAGGAGGAGACGCCGGCGCGCAAGACTGAGGAGGAGAGGTCACATGACCCTGAGGATCGGAGTTGTCGGCTACGGCACCGGCGGGCGTCACTTTCACGCACCGTTCATCGACGCGGCGGAGGGCTGCGCGCTCGCGGGCATCGTGGCGCGGGCGCCGGGCACCGTTGCCGCCGCCAACGCGGATTGGCCCGGCCTGCCGGTCTACCCGAGCCTCGCCGCGATGATCGAGGCCGGGGTCTGCGACGCGGTGACCATCTCGACGCCGCCGCACACCCGCCGCGAGCTGGTGCTGGAGGCCATCGAGGCCGGGCTGCACGTGGTGGCCGACAAGCCCTTCGCCCCCAGCGCCGAGGCCGCGCTGGAACTGGACGCTGCGGCGCAGGCAAAGGGCGTCACGCTCGGCGTCTACCAGAACCGGCGCTACGATGCGGACATGCAGACGCTGGCCAAGGTGTTGCGCGACGAGACCCTCGGCCCGCTCTGGCGCGTTCATTCGCGGATGGATTTCGACGATCCGGCGACGCTCGAGGCCGGCCCCACCGGCGGGCTGCTGCGCGATCTCGGCAGCCATCTGGTGGACCAGATGATCTGGCTGCTCGGCCCGGTCACGGAGGTCGACGCGCAGATGGATTACCTCGATCTGCCCGAGGGGCCGACCGACGCGGGCTTCACCATCACGCTGCGCCACGAGACCGGCACGCATTCCCACATCAACGCCAGCAAGTGCAACTTCCTCAACCTGCGCGAGCTGCGGGCGCTTGGCGGCGCGGGCAGCTTCGTGTCGCAGAGCACCGACGTGCAGGCGCAGGAGATCTTTGCCGGCAAGCGCCCGGCGGCGGACCCCGAAAGCTGGGGCTTCGAGCCCGAGAGCAACTGGGGCGTGCTGCGCACCTCCGAAGGGCACCGCCAGGTGCCCTCGGAACAGGGCCGCTACCACGACTACTACGAAGCCTTCGCGGCGGCGGTGCGGGAGGGCTCCGCCCCCCCGGTCACCGCCCGGCAAGGCGCCCGCACCCTCGCCGTGCTCGACGCGGCACGGGAAAGCGCCACCAGCGGGCGCTCCGTCTCACTCACCTAGTCACCACACGCGCCCGGTCAGGGATCAACGGAGGACCGGTGCGACACAGGACAGACATCCAGGAAAGGCCAAGCCGTGAAAATCGCACTCGACCCCTTCATGCACCGCCATCTGAGCCTCGAGGAGCTGCCGTCCAAGGTGGCAGAGCTGGGTTACGACTGGATCGAACTCAGCCCCCGCGGGGACTTTCTCGAATGGTTCAAGGCGCCGCGCGTCTTCCCCGACCGCATCAAGACCTTCAAGAAGGCGCTGTCCGACGCCAACGTCGGCATCGCCACGCTGCTGCCGATGTACCGCTGGGCCAGCAACGACGAGGACGAGCGCAAGGCAGCGGTCAAGCACTGGAAGCGCGCCATCGAGATCGCCGTCGAGCTGGGCGTCGACACGATGAACAGCGAATTCGGCCGCGGCCCGCACCCGGACAAGGGCAGCTGCTACTGTTGCCACACCGGCTCGATGATCGAGGCCTGCGAGGACGCCTGGTGGCGGTCGATGGAAGAGCTGGTGCCGGTCTTCGAGCGCGAGGGCATCAACCTGCACATCGAGCCGCACCCCGAGGATTGGGTCGAGACGCTGCAGCCCTCGGTCGATCTCATCCGCACGGTCAACAGCCCGCGGGTCAAGTTCCTATACTGCTGCCCGCACACCTTCTACTTCGGCGACGACACCGTGGCGATGCTGCGCGAATGCGCCGACGTGCTGGCGCATGTGCATATCGCCGACACCTTCAACCACAAGGCCAGCTCGGGCCTGCGCTACATCCTCAACCCGCCGGGCACCCAGGCGCGGGTGCACCAGCACCTGAACATCGGCCAGGGCGAGGTGCCGTGGGACGATTTCTACCGGACGCTGGCCGAGATCGGCTTCGACGGGATCATGACCGCCTGCGTCTTCGCCTGGGAGGACAAGGCCGACGAGTCCGGCAAGTTCATGCGCGCCGAGATGCAGCGCCTCATCGACAAACATTTCAAGTGAGGGCCGGGAGAATGACGCTCAAGGTCGGAGTTATCGGGACGGGGATGATCGGACAGGACCACATCCGCCGTCTGACCAAGGTGCTGTCGGGTGTCGAGGTCGCCGCGGTGGCGGACATCGCCCGCGATCGCGCCGAAGCCGCCGCGCCCGAAGGGGCCGAGGTCTTCGACACGCCCGAGGCGCTGATTGCCTCGGACACCGTCGAGGCCGTGGTCATCTGTTCGTGGGGACCTGCCCATGAGGAGCAGCTTCTCGCCTGCATCGAGGCCGGCAAGCCGGTGTTCTGCGAAAAGCCCATGGTTACCTCGGAAGAGGCGGCGCTCAGGGTGATGGCGGCCGAGACCGCCTTTGGCCGCCGTCTCGTGCAGGTCGGCTTCATGCGCCGCTTCGACGCCGACTACCGCCGGCTCAAGGCGGTGATCGACGGCGGCACGCTGGGCACGCCGCTGATCTACAAGTCGATCCACCGCAACGCCTCGGTGCCCGAGGGGCTCTACACCTCTGAGATGCCGCTCAACGACACGCTGGTGCACGACGCGGACATCTCGCGCTGGTTGCTGAGCGACGAGGTCACCGGGGTGGAAGTGCGGCTGCCGCGCCGCTCGACCCGCGGCGGTGAGCTGCGCGACCCGCACATCGTGCTGCTGCACTGCGCCTCGGGGGCCATCGTCGACGTCGAGATCTCGGTGAACATCGGCTACGGCTACGACATCCGCGGCGAAGTGAGCTGCGAGATGGGTGTCGCCGCCTTGCCGAACCGCCCGGCGACGGTGGTGTCGGATCAATACGGCATCCGCCAGACCATTCCCGAGGATTGGCGCGAGCGCTTCATCGAGGCCTACGACCAGGAGTTCCGCGAGTGGATCGTCGCCGCGGGGCAGGGCACCGCCACCGGCCCCTCTGCCTGGGACGGCTATGCCGCCACGCTGGTCGCCGATGCCGCGCTGCGCGCCGTGGAAAGCGGCGCCCACGAGAAAATCACCATGATCGACAAGCCGGCGCTCTACGCCGCGGCCTGAGCAGCTCTTCGGGAGGAGAGAAAAGAATGAAACTGTCCATCTGCACCGACGTGATGGGGGAGCTGTCCTTCACCGACATGCTCGACAAATGCGTCGACCTGGGCGTCGAGGGCATCGAGATGACCGGCGGCGGCTGGTCGCCCGCGCCGCATTTCCGCGCCGAGACGTTGCTTGCCGACAAGGGCGAGCTGAAGAAGCGCCTGAAGGAGATCGAGGCCCGCGGCCTGCAGATCGCCGCGCTCAACTGCTCGGCCAACCCGCTCGATCCGGGCGAGATGGGCACGCGCCACCGCAAGGAGATGGAGGACACCATCCGCCTCGCCGGGGAGATCGGGGTCAAGAAGATCGTCACCATGTCCGGCCTGCCCGGGGCGGCGCCCGGCGACATGGTGCCGAACTGGCTGGTCTACACCAAGTCCTGGCCCGCCGAGATGCCCGAGCGCGACCGCTACCAGTGGGAGGACCGGGCCTTCCCGCTCTGGCACGACCTCGTCGCGCATGCGAAATCCTGCGGCGTCGAGAAATACGCGCTCGAGAACTTCTCGGCGATGCTGGTGTGGAACCCCGAGACGCTGTTCCGGCTGCGCAGCGAGGTCGGCGATATGGTCGGCATGAACCTCGATCCCAGCCACCTGTTCTGGAAGGGCGCCTGCCCGATCGCGGTGGCGCGGGCACTCGGCCCTGCGATCCACCACGTGCACGGCAAGGACACCCGCATCGAGCGCGGGCTGGCGGACATCAACGGCTACCTCGAACTCAAGGAGGTGACCGACGTGGCCAACCGCGCGTGGAACTACGTCGCGGTGGGCGCGGGCCACGACCTGCAATGGTGGAAGGAGTTCTTCTCGGTCGTCGGCATGATGGGCTACGACGGCTGGGTGAGCCTCGAGATGGAGGATTTCACCATGTCCACCGAGGCCGGCATCCGCTCCTCGATCGACGCGCTCCAGGCGACGATCATCCGCTGAGAGGGGGCGCAGGTGTACAAGTTCATCATCACCATCGACTGCCAGCCGGGCACGCGGGACAAGATCCTGGCGCAGGCGCCCGAGGCGCAGGCGGCGACCCGCGCCGAGCCCGGCTGCGTTGCCTATGACTTCTACACCTGCACCGACAACCCCGACCGGCTGGTCTTTGTCGAAAGCTGGAAGGACGAGGCTGCCCACGCCTCCCACATGCGCCAGGCGCACACGCAGCGCTTCATCGCCCACCACGAACAATTCCACGACCGGCTGACGTTCGAGACGATCAACGTCGCCAGCACCTAACCCGCAAGACCGGAGACAGCGAGATGAGCAAGACCTTGGACGTGATCACCATCGGGCGCGCGGGCGTGGATTTCTACGGCGCGCAGATCGGCGGACGGCTGGAGGACATGGGCAGCTTCGAGAAATACATCGGCGGCTCGCCCACGAACATCGCCTGCGGCACCGCGCGGCTCGGGATGAAATCGGCATTGATCTCGCGCGTCGGCGACGAGCACATGGGCCGCTTCATCCTCGAGCAGCTCGCCCGCGAAGGCGTGGAGACGAAGGGCGTGGCCACCGACCCCGAGCGGCTGACCGCGCTGGTCATCCTCGGTATCCGCGACCAGGAACAGTTCCCGCTGATCTTCTACCGCGAGAACTGCGCCGATATGGCGCTCTGCGAGGACGACATCGACGAGGCCTTCATCGCCTCGGCCCGGGCCGTGGTGCCCACCGGCACACACCTGAGCCACGAGAACACCCGGGCCGCGGTGCTCAAGGCGCTGGAGCTGGCGAAGAAGCACGGCGCCCAGACCGCGCTCGACATCGACTACCGCCCGAACCTCTGGGGGGTGCTCGGCCACGGCGACGGCGAGAGCCGCTTTGCCGAGAGCGCCGAGGTCACCGCGCAGCTGCAATCGACGCTGCACCTCTTCGACCTGATCGTCGGCACCGAGGAGGAGTTCCACATCGCCGGCGGCTCGACCGACACGCTCGAGGCGCTGCGCAACGTGCGCAAGGTCTCGGACGCGACTCTGGTCTGCAAGCGCGGACCGATGGGGGCGACGGCCTTCGAGGGCGCGATCCCGGACAGCCTCGACGGCGGCCAGACCGGGCCGGGCTTCCCGATCGAGGTGTTCAACGTGCTGGGCGCCGGCGACGGGTTCATGTCGGGTCTGCTGAAGGGCTGGCTCGATGGCGAGGACTGGCCCACCACGCTGAAATACGCCAACGCCTGCGGCGCCTTCGCCGTCTCGCGCCACGGCTGCACCCCGGCCTACCCGAGCTGGGAGGAGCTGCAGTATTTCTTCGAGCGCGGCATCAAGCGAAAGGACCTGCGCAACGACGCGGCGCTCGAGCAGGTGCATTGGGCGACGAACCGCAAGGGCGACTGGTCGACCATGCGCGTCTTCGCCTTCGACCACCGCAGCCAGATGGAAGAGATGACCGGCGCGACACCCGAGAAGATCGGCGCCTTCAAGCAGCTCTGCCTGCGCGCCGCGCATGAGGTCGCGGACGGGAAGGGCGGCTACGGCATCCTCTGCGACGGGCGGCTCGGGCGTGACGCGCTTTACGAGGCCGAGGGCACGGGGCTGTGGATCGGGCGCCCGGTGGAATGGCCGGGCTCGCGGCCGCTGATGCTCGAGCCCGACCTTGGGCCGGACTATGGCGGGTTGACCGAATGGCCGCGCGATCAGGTGGTGAAATGCCTGTGCTTCTGCCACCCCGACGACGACGCCGAGACATGGGCGGCGCAGGAAGAGACCGTGCTGCGGCTCTTCACCGCCGCGCGGCGCAACGGGCTGGAGTTCCTGCTGGAGGTGATCCCCTCGAAGGTCGCGCCGGTGACCGACGAGACCACGGCGCAGGTGATCCGCCGCTTCTACGCCCTCGGCGTCTGCCCCGACTGGTGGAAGCTCGAGCCGTTCAAGACCGAGGCGGCCTGGGCCCAGGCGGTGGCGGCGATCGAGGAGAACGACCCGCGCACCCGCGGCATCGTGGTGCTGGGTCTCGACGCCCCGGAACAGGAACTGGCCGAGAGCTTCGCGCTGGCCGCGCGCCAGCAGCTGGTGAAGGGCTTCGCCGTCGGCCGGACGATCTTCGGCGATGCGGCGCGGGCCTGGATGGGCGGCGCGGTCAGCGACGGCGAGGCAATTGAGCAGATGGCGGCGCGCTACGCCAAGCTCTGCGAGGTCTGGGACGCGGCGCGCGCCGGTGCCCGGCTGAACGCAGCATGAAGGATGGCGGGAATGGAGGGGGCGCTGCCCCCGTCCGCGCCGGGGCGCGAACACCCCCGGGATATTTTGATCTAGACGAAGGGGCCGCTGGCGGCCGCATGGGAGGAACGACGATGGGCACGATTCGGCTGACCGCCGCGCAGGCGATGATGAAATGGCTCTCCGTGCAGATGACCGAGGAGGGCGACCGCTTCATCGAAGGGGTCTGGGCAATCTTCGGCCATGGCAACGTCGCGGGGATCGGCGAGGCGCTGCACGGCATCGGCGACGCGCTGCCTACGTGGCGCGGGCAGAACGAGCAGACCATGGCCCATGCCGCCATCGCCTATGCCAAGACCAAGCGGCGGCGGCGGGCGCAGGCGGTGACCTCCTCGATCGGCCCGGGCTCGACCAACATGGTGACGGCGGCGGCGCTTGCGCATGTGAACCGGCTGCCGCTGCTGCTGATCTGCGGCGATGTCTTCGCCAACCGCCGGCCCGACCCGGTGCTGCAGCAGATCGAGGATTTCGACGACGGCACGGTTTCGGCCAACGACTGCTTCCGCCCCGTGTCGCGCTACTTCGACCGCATCACCCGGCCCGAGCACCTGCTGACCTGCCTGCCGCGGGCGCTGCGGGTTATGACCGACCCGGCGAACTGCGGCCCGGTCACGCTGGCCTTCTGTCAGGACGTGCAGGCCGAGGCCTACGACTACCCCGAGGCCTTCTTCGAGCCAAAGGTCTGGCGCATCCGTCGGCCCGAGCCGGATCCGGTCGAACTGGAGGCGGCGCTGGAGATGATCAAGGCGGCGCAGCGCCCGCTGATCGTCTCGGGCGGGGGTACGCTCTACTCGGGTGCCGAGGGCGTGCTGGCCGAGTTCGCCACGCGCCACGGCATCCCGGTGGTGGAGACCCAGGCGGGCAAGGGCGGGCTCTCGTGGGAGCACGCGCTGAACTTCGGCTCACCGGGCGTCACCGGCTCTGCCTGCGCCAACGAACTCGCCGCCGAGGCGGATCTGATCATCGGCGTCGGCACCCGGTTCCAGGATTTCACCACCGGATCGTGGACGGTCTTCGGCGCCGAGGGGCGCAAGCTGCTGTCGATCAACCTCGCCGGCTACGACGCGCAGAAGCACAACGCCGCGCCGGTGGTGGGCGATGCCAAGGTGGTGCTCGAGAAGCTGGGCGCCGGGCTGGGAGCGCAGAGCTTCGGCTGGCACGATGCCGCGTCGCGGACGGGCTGGCACGACGCCGTGGCGCAGGTCACTGCCGCGCCGAACGCGGCGGGGCTGCCGACCGATGCGCAGGTGATCGGCGCGGTGCAGCGGGTCTCGACCAGGGACACCGTGGTGATGTGCGCCGCGGGCACCATGCCGGGCGCGCTGCAGGTGCTCTGGCAGGCGGCCGAGGGCGGCTATCACATGGAATACGGCTATTCCTGCATGGGCTACGAGGTCGCCGGTGCCATGGGCATCAAGCTCGCCGCGCCCCAGAAGGAGGTGATCTGCTTCGTCGGGGACGGCTCTTACATGATGGCCAACTCGGAGCTGGCGACGGCGGTGATACGGCGCGTGCCCTTCACCATCGTGCTCACCGACAACCGCGGCTACGGCTGCATCAACCGGCTGCAGATCGAATGCGGCGGGGCCGAGTTCAACAACATGTACAAGGACAGCAACGTCGAGGTGCAGCCCGAGATCGACTTCGTTGCCCATGCCGCCTCGATGGGCGCGCATGCGGAGAAGGCCGCGGACATAGCCGAGCTCGAGGCGAAGATCGCCGAGGCGCGGAGCCGCGACATTCCTTCGGTGATCGTCATCGATACCGACGCGGTGCCGGGCACCGGCGCCGGCGGGCACTGGTGGGACGTCGCCGTGCCGCAGGTCGGCGGGCCCGAGCGGCTCGAGCAGGCGCGCGAGAAATACGAGGCGCACAAGGCCACGCAGTTCGTGCTGAACTGAGGGCGCGGGGCGGAGCGGCGGTCGCGCCGCGCCGCCCCGAAGCAGGGCACCGGGAGAGCGAGATGATCCGTTTCGGCACCAACCCCATCGCCTGGTCGAACGACGACGACTGGTCGATCGGCGACCACCTGAGCCTCGAGGACTGCCTGCGGGATTGCCGTGCGCTCGGCTTCGACGGCATCGAGAAGGGGCACAAGATGCCCGGCGAGGGCGCGGCGCTGAAGACGGTGCTGAATGGCTACGGGCTGCGCTTCGTCGGCGGCTGGCATTCGACCAATCTGCTGGTCAATGACCTCGAGGCCGAGGTGCGCGCGCTGCGGGAGGTCATCGCCTTCGTGCGGGCGGCGGGCGGTGATCATGTCAACGCCTGCGAATGCTCGAACGCGGTGCATGGCCGGGACGCGGTCGCGGTGAACGACAAGCCGGTGATGACCGAGCCGGAGTGGGAGCGCTTCTCGACCGGCTACGAGGCGCTGTCGCGCGTGGCGGCTGAGGAGGGGATGGCCATGGGCTATCACCACCACGTCGGCACGGTGATCGAGACCGAGGCCGAGATCGAGCGCTTCATGGACATGGGCGGGGCGCACACCCGCCTGCTGCTCGACACCGGCCACGCCTGGTTCGGCGGTGCGGACCCGGAAAAGCTGGCGCGCAAGTACATGGACCGGGTGAGCCACATCCATTGCAAGAACGTGCGGCCCGCGGTGGCGGCGCAGGTGCGGGACGCGCGGCTGAGCTTCCTCGAAGGGGTGCGCCGCGGTGCCTTCACCGTGCCCGGGGATCCCGAGGGCTGCGTCGATTTCGCACCGGTGCTCGCCGCGGCGGCACGGCAGGGCTACGCCGGCTGGGTGGTCATCGAGGCCGAGCAGGACAGCGCGCTGCGCGATCCGTTCGAGTACCAGGGCCTGGGGCTGCGGAGGCTGAAGGCGCTGGCGGCCGAGGTCGGGCTGATCCAGCCACAGGATGCCTGAGACGGGGCGCGGCGCGAGACGGAGAAACTGAGCGGGCCGGGGCCGATGCCCCGCCCGGAGCGGGAAAGGACGAAAGACTCATGAGCCATCTTCTTCATCATCCCTTCGGCACCCACGGCAAGGTGCACGAGATCACCCCGCAGAGCGCCGGCTGGCGCTACGTCGGCTTCTCGCTCTACCGGCTGCGCGCGGGCGAGAGCGTCTGCGAGGCCACCGGCGACCGCGAGGTCATCCTCGTGATGGTCGAGGGCAAGGCCAACCTCACCGGCGCGGGCAAGGACTGGGGCGAACTGGGCGAGCGGATGAACGTCTTCGAGAAGACCCCGCCGCATTGCCTCTACCTGCCCAACGGCACCGACTGGAGCGCCGAGGCCACCACCGACTGCACGCTCGCGGTCTGCTCGGCGCCGGGCATGGGCGGCCACGAGGCGCGGCGGATCGGCCCCGACGGCATCACCCTGACGCAGCGCGGCGAGGGGGCGAATACCCGGCACATCAACAATATCGCCATGGAGAACGAGGATTACTGCGACAGCCTGCTGGTGACCGAGGTGTTCACCCCGGCGGGCAACTGGTCGTCCTATCCCAGCCACCGGCACGACGAGGATGACTTCCCGCGGATCACCTACCTCGAGGAGACCTACTACCACCGGCTGAACCCCGGCGACGGCTTCGGCATCCAGCGGGTTTATACCGACGACCGGATGCTCGACGAGACCATGGCGGTGCATGACCACGACGTGGTCTGCGTGCCGCGCGGCCACCATCCCTGCGGTGCGCCCTACGGCTTCGAGATGTATTACCTCAACGTGATGGCCGGGCCGCTGCGCAAGTGGCGCTTCGTGGCTGCGCCGCCGGTCGAACACCTGATGTGACGGGGGGATGGCGGACCGACGGAGCGGGCCCGCAAAGGAAAAGGCCGCAGGAGAAATCTCCTGCGGCCTTTTCTTTTGTGCGTGATGCGTTGCGCGCGGTCAGTTGCTCGCGGCGCGCAGCGGCTCGCGTGCATCCAGCGCCTCGCGCATTTCAGCCACCGCCTCGGGCGAGACCGCCTCGGCGCCATTGCCGAAGCTGTTGCGCACGTAGGTCAGGATGTCGGCCACCTGCGTGTCGTCCATCTTCCAGGCGAAGGACGGCATGCCCGCGGCGGTCTGCGCCGCCTCGGTATGGGCCGCGCGGGTGCCCTTGAGCATCGCGTGGATCATGTTGGTCGGATCGCCAAGCAGACCGTGGTTGGCCGAGAAGGCCGGGACCATGCCCTCGATGCCTTCACCGTCCAGCCCATGACAGGCCGAGCAGTTGACCTCGTAGACATCCGCCAGCCGCACCATGTCGGTCTCGGCGAGCGAGGCCGCCTTGGGGGCGGGGGTGTCCGAGGCCGGCAGGGCGGTGAGATAGGTGCCCACCGCCAGCGCGTCCTCGTCGGTCAGATACTGCAGCGAGTGCTCGACGGCTTCCGCCATCGGGCCCGCCGCCACGGCGACGCCGTCGGTGCCGGTCTTGAGGTAGGTGGCGATGTCCTCGGCTGAGCTGCCGCCGAGGCCGACATGCGGGTTCGGGGTCAGGTCGGGCGCGTACCAGTCGCCGATGTTGCCGCCCTGCAGGTAGGCGCTGGCCACTTCGGCCCCCAGCGCGTTGCGCGGGCTGTGGCAGGCGGCGCAGTGACCGCCGCCGTCGACGATGTACTTGCCGCGGTTCCAGGCGTCGCTCTCGGACGCGACCGGCTCGAAGCCCTCATTGTCGAAGAACAGCATGTCCCAGCCCGCCATGGCCAGACGGATGTTGAACGGGAAGGGCATGCCGCCGTTCTCGTCGATGTCGTTCTGCACCGGTTCGACCGTCGACATGTAGGCCCAGAGGTCGTGCATGTCCTGGTCGGTGAACTTGGCATAGGCGGTGTAGGGCATCGCCGGGTAGAGCATGCCGTGCTGGCCGATGCCCTGGCGCAGGGCGTTGAAGAAGTCCTTCTCGGTCATCCCGCCGATGCCGGTCTCGGCATCGGGGGTGATGTTCGAGGAGACCAGCGTGCCGAAGGGCGTGGCGATCTCGTAGCCGCCGGCGAACTCGCCCGCCTCGCGGGTGTGGCAGGCCGCGCAGTCGCCCATGCGCATGACATATTCGCCGCGCTCGATGGCCTCGGCATCGTCACTGGTGAACTCGGCCAGCGTGACGCTGTCCCCGGCCACCTTCGAGCGCCCGGTGTTCAGCGAGTCCCAGGCCCAGACACCGGCCCCGACGGCGGCGATCACCACCACGCCGCCTGCGATCTTGATCCATTTTGCCATGGGTTATGCCTCCACCAGCGGGCCGGGGTTGTTGATGTAGGTCTCGTGGATCGCACGGGCCGCGCGGACCGCGAGGGCGCCCACGGTGAGCGTCGGGTTGTAGCCGCCGTTGTTCGGGAAGGCCGAGGCGCCGACCGAGAACACGTTGTGGCAGTCCCAGCTCTGCAGGTACGGGTTCAGCGCCGAGGTGGCGGGGTTCGAGCCCATCACCAGGCCGCCGATCGTGTGCGAGCTGTGCTGCTTGTAGGGGTTCCACGAGGCTTCGGCCTGGTTGTCGACCATGATGTCCTCGCCGCCCGCCTCGCGCATGATCTCGACCGCCTTCTTGGTGGTGTAGTCGATCATCGAGGTGTCGTTGCGGTTCCAGTCGAAGGTCAGGCGCAGCAGCGGCTGGCCGTGGCGGTCCGTGTAGGTCGGATCGAGCGACAGGTAGGCATCCCGCGTTGGCATCGAGGTGCCCTGGCAGAAGATGTTGGCCACCTCCTGGTAGTCGCGCGCATAGGCTTCCTTCCACTCCGAGCCCCAGCGCTTGTTACCCGGGCGGATGCCGTTCATGTTGGCGATCGGACGGCCGTTGGTCGAATAGCCCATGATCCCGGCGCCGCCGATGAAGTCGAGCTCGCTGTGGTCGAAGTTGTCGCCGTTGAAATCGTCGATCTGCACGCCGAGCGCGCCGCCGCCGATGAACGGGTTCATCTTGGCCCCCGAGAAGAAGCCGGTGACCGACGAACAGGTCTGGTAGCTGTAGTTGCGGCCGATGGTGCCCTGCTGTGTCGCGGGGTCGTACTGCTCGCCGATGCCCGAGAGCAGCATCAGGCGGACGTTGTCCATCTGATAGGCGGTGATGCAGACCACGTCGGCGGGCTGGAAGCCTTCCTCGCCGTCGCGGGTGACGAACTTCACGCCCTTCACCGTCTTGCCGTCCTCGTGCTTCACCGCGTGCAGCACCTCGGTCTCGGTCAGCACGGTGAAGTTCGAGCGGCGCATCAGCGCCGGCAGGATGCAGGCCTGCGGGCTCGACTTGGAGAAGTTGCCGCAGCCGTGGAAGTCGCAGAAGCCGCAGTAGGTGCACGGCCCCATGGTGACGCCGAGCGGGTTCACGTAGGCTTGGCTGATGTTGCCCGCCGGGATGGTGAACGGGTTGTAGCCCATGCCCTCGGTGGTGTCGCGGTACATGGACATCCAATTGGTGTCCTTGAGCTGCGGCGTCGGGTACTCGCGGTCGCGCGGGCCTTCAAAGACGTTGCCGCCCTTGATCTTCTGACCATTGAGGTTGCCCGCCTTGCCCGAGGTGCCGGCGATGCGCTCGAAGCGGTCGTAATACGGCGCCATCTCGTCATAGGTGACGCCCCAGTCCTGCAGTTGCAGGCCCTCGGCCATCAGGCTGTCGAGGCGTTCCTGGCCGTAGCGCTCGGCGGTCTGGGTCGCGACCTGGAAATCCCAGGGCAGGAAACGCCAGGACATGCCGGCCCAGTGGGTGCCGGCGCCGCCGACGTTCCAGCCGAACTGGAAGGCGTTCCAGTTGCGCACCGGGGCCGCCTGCTGGCCGGTCTTGTTGCGGAAGGTGGTGGTCTCCACGCTCATCGGCTGCAGCAGCTCGCGGCGGGTGTGCCAGCGCAGCTCGTCGGGGTCGACGGCGGGGGGGAAGTCGGTCGAGGTGTCGCGCCATGCGCCGCGTTCGATGGCGACCACGTTGAGGCCCGCGCGGGTCAGCTCTTCGGCCATGACCGATCCGGCCCAGCCGAGACCGACGATCACCACGTCGGCCTTGGGACGTTCATTTGCCATTTTGGTGTCTCCTTGGCCTTAGTCGTTCGGGATGAGGCTGACGGGCGTCAGGCCCAGGTCCTCGTTGCGCCGATCCACGTAGGGCCGGTAGTCGTAGCGGGCGCCGGGGAAGCCGATCATCTTCCAGCCCGCCATGTCGCGGTTGCCGCCGTAGAGCGGGTCGGCAAGGTACCCCTCGCGCGCGTTCTGCAGCATCAGCTCGAAGAAGGCCTGACCGTTGACGCCCTCGCCAAGGTCGATCTCGCCGGCTTCCAGCCCGGTGAGGATCTCGTCGATCCGGTCGGGCGAGAGCGCGTGGAAGGCCGCGCCGTCGGTGTCCTGCGCATAGGCTTCGAGCGCCTTGAGGCCGGTCTCGTAGCGCTCGCGCGGGGTCGAGAGGAACTGCGGCGCGCCCATGATCTCTTCCTCGTTCTCGGGGCTCAGCGGGGCTTCGAGATAGAGCGCCTTGCCCGCGCCGTAGTCGCCCGAGAGCTGGTCGTCGAGGAACTCGAGGCAGCCGGCCTCGGAGGCGGAGGGACCGAAATCATCCGCCGGGATCAGCCGGTCGAAGACGGCCTTGACCGTCTTCTGGTCGGTCTCGCTCTTGAGCACCTGGAAGCCGCCACCGCTGCGCGCGGGGGTGGGCAGGTGGTCGGCGGACATGGCGGTCTGCTTGGGGAACCCTTTCAGCTCGGCGGCGCCAGCACGGGAGGCGAGCCCCCCCGCGGCGGCCATCGAGCCAAGGGAGAACAGGGCTTCTCTTCGGTTCATCGGATACCTCTGGTCTGCGCCGGCGCCACCCGAGGCCGGCACGAAGCGGTCCCGTCCGGCGCGGCCGGCGGGATCGCCCTTGAACAGGCAGGGGCGTCGACGTCTCAATCTGGCAAAACGGTCACCGCGGTGGCCGTGGCATCGGGGCGGGAGGCCGTCTCGCGCCGGATGCCGGGGCGCGGGACGGTCGTATGTTCGGGTCCAGCGCGCCTAGAATCGTGAGTGGTGGCGTCTGGCGGAGGCTGGCGCTGTATACTGCGGTATGTCGTCGCGGCAGGGCGGGCAAGGCGCGAGGCGGTTAAGATTCATTCCCGGCATGGTTTTCCCTCCGCATGAAATGAGGTGATGCCTCAAATCTTTCATTTTGAGGGGAGGAGTGTCGCGAAATGCGCGTTGCCTTCGCGTCATCACCTGCTAGAACGACCCATCAGGGAGGAGCCGCGCGAACAGCCAGCGAAAGGCCCGACCTTGCCAGCACGTATCACCATCGCCGAACTTGCCCGCGAGGCCCGAGTCAGCGTCTCCACCATCGACCGCATTCTCAGCGGCCGCAGCCGGGTGAAACCCGCCACGGTGAACCACGTGCTCGCGACGGCGGAACGCATCGGGTTTCACGCGGTCGGGTCGATCCGCAGCCGTCGCGAGGTGCCCGGCCCGGCAAAGACCTTCGGCTTCCTGCTCAACGACAGCGCGCGCCACTTCTACGACGTGATGGGCCGGCGCATCGCGCGCGAGGTCGCGGCGCAGACCAGCGTCGACGGCAAGGCAATCTTCTCTCATGTGACCGATCTCGACCCGGCGCGCACGGCCGAGGCGCTGCTGGCGCTCGGCGAGAAATGCGATGCCATCGCGGCGGTCTGCATCGATCATCCCCGGATCAACCGCGCGGTCGACGAGCTGGCCGAGCGCGGCATCCCGGTGGTCACCATGCTGTCGGACATCTCCTCGCCGCAGCGCCGGGGCTTCGTCGGCTCGAACGACTGGCAACTCGGCCGCTCGGCGGGATGGTTCGTCACCCGGCTCTGCCCGCAGGGTGGCAAGATCGGCCTCGTCCCCGGCAACCCGCGCTACCTCTGCCAGCAATCGCTCGCCGCGAGCTTCCGCTCGTTCATCGCCGAGAGTGCGCAGGACGGTTTCGGCATCGTCGAGGCCGCGCCCACCGAAGAGAGCGATGCGCGCGCGCGCGAGGTGGTGACCCAGCTGGTGCAGACGCATCCCGATGTCGCGGCAATTCTGGTCCTCGGAGGCGGCCTCGAAGGCGCGGCGCAGGCTCTGGGGCAGGGCGGCAAGCGCCCGCTGCTGATCGGCACCGAGCTGACCGAGCATACCCGCGCGATGCTGACGGACGGCGGCATCGACATGATCCTCGCGCACCCGGCGACCGAGGTCGCGCGGGAGGTGGTGCAGACGCTGGTTCGTGTGCTGGACAGCGGCGAGCGCGGCGCGCACGTGCAGAAGATCATGCCCTTCCAGGTGCTGATCGGCGAGAACTGCTGATCCCGCGCCTCAGCCGCCCATCCCGGCGGCGAGGTGATCGACGAAGGCCCGCACCCGCCGCGACTCGTACTGGCGCGGCGGGGTGACGGCGTAGAGGTTGGTCGGATCGGCGGTGAAGCTTTCCAGCGCCGTCTCCAGCCGTCCGGCGTGCAGATCCTCGGCGATGTCGAAGCTCGACTTCTGTACCACGCCGGCTCCGGCGATCGCCCATTGCCGCAGCGCCTCGCCGTCGTTCACCTGCCGCGTGCCGCCCACCCGGATGCGGAAGCGCTCGCCATCTCCGCGAAAGCTCCAGAAGGCGTGCCGCTCGCCCGGCGCGCCGAGCAGCAGGCAATTGTGCGCACTTAAGTCCCGCGGGTGAGACGGCTTGCCGTGGCGCTGCCAGTAGCCGGGCGAGGCGCAGATGCTCTTCTGACCGCGCAGCAGAAGCCGGGCCTTCAGGTCGGAATCCCGCAGCGGGCCCGTGCGGATCCCCAGGTCGAAGCCGCCCTCGACCAGGTCCACCACGGTATCGCTGAGAAACAGCTCGATGGTCAGACCGGGATGCCGCCGCATGAAGTCATCGACCAGCGGCGCGATGCGCTGGCGGCCGAGGTCGTTGGTCGTGGTCATGCGGATATTGCCGGCAAGCGCGCCCTGCTCGGAAAAGCCGGTCATCACCTCGTCCACGTCGGCCAGGATGCGGCGGCTGCGCTCGAGAAAGCGCTGGCCCTCCTGCGTCAGCGAGAGCTGCCGGGTGGTGCGCACGACAAGCTGTGCCCCGAGGCTGTCTTCGAGGCTCTTCAGCCCGTAGGTGACGGTCGAGGGGGCAATCCCCCAGTCCCGTGCCACCGACGAGAGGTTGCCGCTCTCGGCGATGGCCACGAAGAGCCGCATACTGCGGAAGGCGTCCATTGTTCGATCCAATCGAATAGTCTCTGCAAATTTCTAGCCATTCCATCCTCAGATCAAAAGTTACTTCTTCGTGGCAACGACAGACCCCACTCGGATCGGAGACCCAATGTCCCTTCCCAAACCCCATGCGCTGGTTGCCGGCGGGCTCGGCGTGATCGGCCGCAACGTGGTCAGCCACCTTGCCGACGAGCTTGGCTGGCAGGTCACCGCGATCTCGCGCCGCACGCCGGATTTCGAGACCTCGGCGCGCTATCTATCGGTCGACCTGCTCGACGAAGCGGCGACAAAGGCCGCGCTCGCCGAGGCTGGCCCCTTCAGCCATGTCTTCTATGCCGCCTACCAGGAACTCGACGATCCGGCCGAGCAGGTCTCGGCCAACCTCGCGATGCTGCGCAACTGCGTGACCGAGGCCGAGGCGGCCTCGCGGGAACTACAGCGCGTGGTGCTCTACGAGGGCGCGAAATACTACGGCGCCCATCTCGGTGCCTTCCCGACACCGGCGCACGAGGACGACCCGCGCGTCATGCCGCCGATGTTCTACTACGACCAGGAGGACTGGCTGACCGCGCGCGCGGCCGCCGCGGGCTGGGACAGCGTCGTGCTGCGCCCCGACGTGGTCTGCGGTTTTGCCATCGGCAACCCGATGAACCTTGCCATGGTGATCGCTGTCTATGCCGCCATCTGCAAGGAGCTGGGACTGCCGCTGCGCTTTCCGGGCAGCGCCACCTGCTACGGCAAGCTGGCGCAGGTCACCGACGCGGCGCAGCTTGCGCGTGGCTCGGCCTGGGCCGGGACCGAGGCGGAGGGCGGCACTGCCTACAACCTCACCAATGGCGACATCTTCCGCTGGAGCCACCTGTGGAAGCGCATCGCGGCGCATCTGGACATGGACCCCGCCGAGCCGATGCGGATCAATCTTTCGGAGATGATGGCCGACAAGGCGCCGATCTGGGAAAAAATCAAGGAACGACATGGGCTTGTCGACGTTCCCTTCGAGAAGGTCGCGGCCTGGGGCTTCGGCGACTTCATCTTCAACTGCGATTGGGACGTGATCTCCTCGACCACCCGCATCCGGCAGGCCGGCTTCGCGCCGGTGGTGGACAGCGAGCAGATGTTCCTGCGTCTCATCGACGAATTCCGCGAAAGGAAAGTCATTCCATGAGTACCATCCGAGGTATCGAGCATATCGGCATCACCGTGCCCGACCACGACGCGGCGGTGAGCTTCCTCAAGAGCGCCTTCGGCGCCGAGCCCATGTTCTCGCAGACCGCGAGCAACGGCGGGCCGATGCCGGCCGAGGACGTGGGGCCGATGAACGGTCTGCGCGCCGGCACCGCGATGAAGAAGGTCAGCGTGCTGCGCATGAAACACGGGCCGAACATCGAGGTCTTCGAGATCGACCGCCCCGCCGGGACGCCGGCAACCAATATCGCCGACTACGGCATCAGCCACTTCAGCGTGAACGTGACCGATGTCTATGCCGCCGCCGCGGCCTTTGCCGAGGCCGGGGGCGCGCTGCTGTCGGATCCCTACGAGCTGGGCGGGCCCGAGGAAGGCGCGGGCAACCGCGGCGTCTTTGGCCGCGCGCCCTGGGGGCTGCTGATCGAGATGGAGCAGCTGCCCGCCCCGATGCACTACTACCCCGAAGCAGAGGCACGCCGCTGGCTGCCCGGACAGGAGGACTGAGATGGACCTGACGGATCAGACAGTGCTGGTGCTGGGCGGCAGCTCGGGCATCGGTTTCGGCGTCGCGCAGGCGGCGCAGGCCGCAGGGGCGAAGGTGACCATCGCGTCGCGCTCGGCGGAAAAGGTCGAGGCGGCGGCCGCCAAGCTCGGCTGCGAGGGCGTCACGCTCGACACCGGCGATGCCGCCGCGCTCGAGTCGTTCTTCGCGGATCGTGCCTTCGGCCATGTCTTCTGCTCAGCCGCCAGCACCAAGGTCGCGGCGGTGCGTGAGCTGCCGCTGGAGGATGCCTACGGCTCCTTCGACTCGAAATTCTGGGGCGCCTACCGTCTGGCCCGCGCCGCGCGGATCGAGGAGGGCGGCTCGCTGACCCTGGTCTCGGGCTTCCTGTCGGTCCGGCCCAAGGCCGGGGCCGCGATCCAGGGCGCGATCAACGCCGGGCTCGAGGGGCTGACCCGCGGGCTGGCGCTGGAACTCGCGCCGGTGCGGGTCAACTGCATCTCGCCGGGGCTGATCAAGACCGAGATGTACGACACGCTGGACGGCGACGGCCGCAAGGCGATGTTCGACGGCGCGGCGGAGCGCCTGCCCGCCGGGCGCGTCGGCACCCCCGAGAACATCGCCGTGCAGGCGCTCGCGCTGATGGCCAACCCCTACATGACCGGCACCACCGTCTTCATCGACGGCGGCGGTGCCATCGCCTGAGTTTTCCCGAAAAAGGAGTTTCCCGATGCAACGCAAGACACTTGGAACCACCGGCTTCGACATCGCCCCCATCGTCTTTGGCGGCAACGTGCTGGGCTGGACCACCGACGAGGCCGAAAGCTTCCGCGTGCTCGATGCCTTTGTCGACCACGGCTTCGACACCATCGACACCGCCGATGTCTATTCGGCCTGGGTGGAGGGCCACGTGGGTGGGGAATCCGAAACCGTTCTCGGCAAGTGGTTCGCCGCGCGCCCCGGCATGCGCGACAAGGTGAAGCTCTTCACCAAGGTCGGCTCGGACATGGGTGGGCCGGGCGAAAAGGGGCTCTCGGAGGCCTGGATCACTCGCGCCGTCGACAAGTCCCTCGAGCGGCTGCAGACCGAGTCGATCGATCTCTACTTCTCGCACTGGCCCGATCCCGACACCTCGCATTCCGAGACCCTGGGCGCCTATGACAAGCTGCTGAAGGCCGGCAAGATCCGGGCCATCGGCGCGTCGAACTACGACGCGGCGCTGCTTGGCGCGGCGCTGGAGACGGCAGACCAGCAAGGGCTGCCCGCCTACCAGGTGATCCAGCCCGAGTACAACCTCTTCGACCGCGGCGCCTTCGAGGGGCCGCTGCAGGATCTCTGTGTCGAGAAGAACATCGGCGTGGTGACCTATTTCTCGTTGGCCGCGGGCTTCCTCACCGGCAAGTACCGCAGCGAGGCCGACCTCGAAGGCCGCCAGCGCGCGGGGATGGTCAGCAAGTACATGACCGAGCGCGGCATGGCGCTGCTGGACACGCTCGAGGACATCGCGTCCGCCCATGGCGCCAAGCCCGCCGAGGTCTCGCTGGCCTGGCTCATCGCGCAGAAGGGCGTCACCGCGCCGATCGCCAGCGCGACCAGCGTGTCGCAGGTGGAAAGCTTTGCCAAGGCCGCCGCGCTGAGCCTGTCGCAGGAAGACCTGTCCCGGCTTTCGGGCGTCTGATCTGGCGGCGCCACCCCCGGGGCCGCTGAGACTGCTCGGGGGGGCGCGCTTGTCGCGCATCTCTGGAGCGGGCTCTAAGGCCGGGTATTGAAATTGATAAGGCGCCCGCGGCCGAGCCGCGGGCGCCTTTTTGCCATGGTGCCCGAGCTGCTTGGCTCAGCGGCCGTTCTTCTTGCGCCAGGCCTCGAAGAGGGGGCCGTACTTCTCTTCGTTGACCCGCGGGTAGAGCCCGATGATCGGCTCGCCGGCCTTCACCTGCTCGACCACGAAGTCCTCGTAGGCGGTCATTTCCTTGGCTTCCGCGGCGACCTCTTCGGCCATATGCGCCGGGATCACGATGACGCAGTCCGCGTCGCCGACGATGATGTCGCCGGGGAACACCGGCGCGTCGCCGCAGCCGATCGGCTCGTTGATCGCGATGGCCTCGTTGTTGGTCAGGTTGGTCGGGCTCGACGGGCGGGTGTGATAGGCCGGGATGTCGAGCTCGGCGATCACCGCCGCGTCACGGAAGCCGCCGTCGGTGACCACGCCCGCACCGCCGCGCTTCATCAGGCGGGTAATGAGGATGTCGCCCGAGGAGGCCGCATCGGCCTGCTTGCGGCTGTCCATCACCAGAACATGGCCCTCGGGGCAGGTCTCGATCGCAACGCGCTGCGGGTGCTCGGGGTTGCGGAACTCGGTGAGCTGGTTGCGGTCCTCACGGGCGGGCATGTAGCGCAGGGTGAAGGCGGGGCCGACCATGTTCTTGCCCTTCCAGCCGACCGGGTGCACGCCCTGGATCACCTGGTGGCGCAAGCCCCGCTTGAAGAGCGCGGTGGCCAGCGTCGCGACGGACACATCCATCAGGATGTCACGGGTTTCGGGGTTCATCGAGTTCTCCTCCAAGTCAATCGGGGGCCCGGTCCGAGGGAGCAAGGGGACGGACCGGGCGGGGGTTCGCGTCAGGCGAGGTCCTCGGGCAGCACCGCGCCCGGGATGTTCTGGTAGCAGACCGGCCGCAGGAAGCGGCGGATCGACAGCGTGCCGACCGAGGTGGCACCGAAGTTGGTCGAGGCCGGGTAGGGCCCGCCGTGGACCATTGCGTCGCAGACCTCGACGCCGGTCGGGAACCCGTTGGCCAGCACCCGGCCCGCCTTGCGCTCGAGCACCGGCAGCAGCTTGCGCGCCGCCTCGGCATCCGCGTCATCCATGTGCAGCGTCGCGGTGAGCTGGCCTTCGAAGCCCTTGGCGAGCGTGACCATCTCGTCGAGGTCCGAGACCCGCACCACCAGGCCGAGCGGCCCGAAGACCTCTTCCCCCAGAGCGTGATCCTGCAGGTAGTTCGAGGCATCGGTCTCGTAGAGGTTCGGCGCGGCCGACCGCGGGCCGCTCTCGGTGGTCAGCAGCGGGCGCACCGCGTTGCGGCCATCGAAACGGTCCTTGCCGGAGCGGTAGGCGCCGGCGATGCCCTCGGTGAGCATGGTTTGCGGCGCGGCCCTTTCCAGCGCGGCGCGGGCGGCCTCGACAAAGGCATCGCCCTCGGCGCCGGTGCCGACCACGGCGATGCCGGGGTTGGTGCAGAACTGGCCCGCGCCCATGGTCAGCGAGCCGGCCCAGCCGGTGCCGATCTCGGCGCCGCGCGCCTTGGTAGCCTGGGGCAGCACGAACATCGGGTTCACCGAGCCCAGCTCGCCGAAGAAGGGGATCGGAACTTCACGCTGCGCGCAGAGATCGAACAGCGCGCGGCCGCCGCCGAGCGAGCCGGTGAAGCCCACGGCATTGATCAGCGGATGCTGCACCAGCGCCTGGCCGACCTGGCGGTTGCCGCCCTGGATCAGCGAGAAGACGCCCTTGGGCATGCCGCAGCTCTCGATGGCGGCGGCGATGGCCTCGGCGACGATCTCGCCGGTGCCGGGATGGGCGGAGTGGCCCTTGACCACGACCGGGCAGCCGGCGGCCAGCGCGGCGGCGGTGTCACCGCCTGCGGTGGAGAAGGCCAGCGGGAAGTTCGACGCGCCGAAGACGGCGACCGGGCCGATCGGGCGCTGCACCATGCGCAGCTCGGGGCGCGGCAGCGGCTGGCGGTCGGGCAGGGCCTCGTCGACGCGCACGTCGAGGTAGTCGCCCTTGCGGATGTGGGCCGCGAAGAGGCGAAGCTGGCCGGTGGTGCGGCCGCGCTCGCCCTGCAGGCGCGCTTCGGGCAGGCCGGTTTCCTGGCTGCCGATCTCGGTGATCGCCTCGCCGCGCGCCTCTATCTCGTCGGCGATGGCCTCGAGGAATTTCGCGCGGGTCTCGCGGCTGGTGTAGCCGTAGGTCCAGAAGGCGTCTTCGGCGGCCTTGCAGGCCTGGTCGACCAGTTCGGGCGTGCCGACAGAGAACTGGTGCACCGGACCTGTGGCGGGTTCGGAGGGGAATTGCGCCTCGGTGGCGATCCACTCACCTGCGATCAGGTGCTTGCCGTGCGGGGTGAAGATCGGGGTCGTGCCGTCCATGGGGAAAGGTCCTTTCGGGGGCAGAGGGAAACTTGGGGGAGGGGCGCCGGTGCGGCGCCCCGGGAGGCGGATCAGATCAGGCCGTTGGTCTTCAGGAAGACCTGCAGCTTGTCCTGCTGCGCCGGGGTCAGCGGCCAGGCCGAGGGCGGACGCGTGGCACCGCAGTCAAAGCCGGTGGCCTGCAGCGCGGCCTTCACGCCGGTCACATTGGTACCGTTCATCTCTTCGGCGCGGATGTCCTCGAAGGCCTGCATCTCGCCGATCAGCCGGTTGGCCTCGACATAGTCCGACGCCTCGAGCGCGGCGTGGATCGCCAGCGAGCGTTCGGGCCAGACGTTGATCAGACCCGAGGTGAAGCCGCGGGCGCCCACCGCGTAGAAGGTCGGCGCCCAGACCTCGGCGAGACCGCCGACCCAGGTGATCGAGGGATCGCAGGCGGCCTTGGCGGCGGCGAGCTTCTGCGGGTTCGGGGTGGCCCATTTCACGCCCTTCACGCCGGGCACGGCGCAGAGATCGGCGATCGCCTGCGTGCCGATCGCATCGTTGCGCAGGTAGAGCATCATCGGCAGCCCGCCCGAGGCATCGGCGATGGCCTTGACGTAATCCACCGTGCCGCGCGGTGCGACGAAGGGGTCGGGCGGCTGGTGGATCATCAGTGCGGTGGCGCCGGCCTCGGCGCTGGCCTTGGCCAAGGCGCAGGCATCGCGGACGCCGCGGCCGATGCCGGCCAGCACCGGGGCGCGGCCGTCGACCATGGCGCAGACCTCGCGGGCCATGGTGATGGCCTCGTCGGTGGTCAGCGCGTAGAACTCGCCGGTGTTGCCGTTGACCACGGGCATGTGCAGCCCGGCGCCGAGCGCGCGGTCGATGATCGGCGACAGCTTGGCAGGGGCAATCTCGCCCGCCTCGTCATAGGGGGTGACAAGGATGCCGGAGATGCCGGCGAGGGCGGTATCGAGATCGAGCATGAGAATCCTCCTCAGAAAATGTCGGGTTCGCCCGCGGTGCGGCCGAAATCGCGTTCGAGGTAGTCGAAGTCGCAGCCCTTGTCGGCCTGGGTCACGTGCCGGGAGAACATGTAGCCCCAGCCCCGCTCGAACCGCGGTTCAGGCTGTTTCCATTCGGCCTTGCGGCGGGCGATCTCCTGCTCGTCCACCATCATGTCGAGCCGGCGGTTGGGCAGGTCGAGCCGCACGATGTCGCCGGTCTTGAGCAGCGCCAGCGGACCGCCGACGAAGCTCTCGGGGGCCACGTGCAGCACGCAGGCGCCGTAGGAGGTGCCGGACATGCGGGCGTCGGAGATGCGGAGCATGTCGCGGTGGCCCTGCTTGATCAGTGCCTTGGGGATCGGCAGCATGCCCCACTCGGGGAAGCCCGGCCCGCCCAGCGGCCCTGCGTTGCGCAGCACCAGAACGTGGTCGGGGGTGACGTCCAGGTTCTCGTCGTCGACCGCGGCCTTCATCTCGGGGTAGCTGTCGAAAACCAGTGCCGGGCCTTCGTGCACGTGGAACTTGGGATCGCAGGCGGCCGGCTTGATCACCGCGCCGTCGGGGCAGAGGTTGCCGCGGAGTAGCGCCAGCGAGCCCTCGTGGTAGACCGGGTTCGACAGCGGACGGATCACGTCGTCGTTGTACACCTGCGCGGTCTCGATCTCTTCGCCCAGCGTGCGGCCGGTGACGGTGACGCAGGAGGTGTCGAGCATGTCTTCCATCTGCTTCATCAGCGCCCGCAGGCCACCGGCGTAGAAGAAGTCCTCCATCAGGTAGTCCTTGCCCGAGGGGCGGACGTTGGCGATCAGCGGGGTGACCCGGCCGAGCGCATCGAGATGGTCGAGCGTGAGGTCGACCCCGGCGCGGCGGGCCATGGCGATCAGGTGCACCACCGCGTTGGTCGAACAGCCGGTGGCCATGGCGACCTTGGCGGCGTTCTGCACCGAGGCGGGGGTGATGATCTGGTCGGGGGTCATGTCTTCCCAGACCATCTCGACCACGCGGCGACCGCAGTCGGCGCCCATGCGCTGGTGGCCCGAATCGACCGCGGGGATCGACGAGGCGCCGGGCAGGGTGAGGCCCATGGCATCGGTGATCGCGGTCATGGTCGAGGCGGTGCCCATGGTCATGCAGGTGCCCGCCGAGCGCGCGATGCCGCCCTGGAAGCCGAGCCATTCCTCGTCGGTGATATTGCCCGCGCGGCGCTCGTCCCAGTATTTCCAGGCGTCCGAGCCGGAGCCGAGGATCTTGCCGGCGAAATGGCCGCGCAGCATCGGGCCCGCAGGCAGGTAGATGAACGGCACGCCCGCCGAGATCGCGCCCATGACAAGGCCCGGGGTGGTCTTGTCGCAGCCGCCCATCAGCACCACGCCGTCAAGCGGGTGGGCGCGAATCTGCTCCTCGGTCTCCATCGCCAGCATGTTGCGATAGAGCATGGAGGTGGGCTTGTTGAAGCTCTCGTCCACCGACAGCGCGGGCATCTCGACCGGCAGGCCGCCGGCCTGCAGCACGCCGCGCTTCACGTCCTTGACGCGCTCGGGGAAGTGGCTGTGGCAGGAGTTCAGCTCCGACCATGTGTTCAGGATGCCGATGATCGGCTTGTCGCGGAATTCCTCTTCGGAATAGCCGAGCTGCATCATCCGCGAGCGGTGCCCGAAGCTGCGCAGATCGTCAGGGGCGAACCAACGCGCGCTGCGCAGCTGCTCCGGGGTCTTGCGTGGCTTGTGCGACATGATTCTCCTCCGTCTCATCGCGGTCATTGGCTAGGATGTATGCGCATACATCATTGGGCGTCAAGCAATTCACGGGACATTGATCTTAAAATTAACGTTTTCCAGAAATCCTTGACAGAGGGGGTCCGAGTGTGATCTTGAACTATGTATGCGCTTACATAGCGTATGGCCAACGTAGCCCGGGCGCGAGACAGGAGACCGTTTGGGCATAGAAAAGCCGGCCGCATCGCGGCCCATCGGGAGGAAACGATGAAATTTAACCGCAGAACCCTTCTTGCCGCCGCTTCGGCCGCGGCCCTGGTTGCAGCCCCGCTCGTTGCCGAGGCGCAGAACCTGCCGCGCAACATGCGCATGGTGATCGGCTCGAAGTCGACCGGCGGCGACACCTACCAGAACTCCGCGATCGTCGCCGAGGCGCTGTCGGAAAAGCTGGGAATCAACATCAAGGTCGACGCCGTCGGCGCGTCCGAGGCGTTCAAGGCGCTCGGCCGTGACAAGCGCGGCACCACGATCATGATCTTCCACGACCAGAGCTACCTCGGCAATCTCTACGGCGTGACCGGCTACGACGATCCCTTCGCCAATTACGCGGTCGGCCCGACCGTGGCGATCAACCCGGGCAACGCCTACCTGGTGCCCGCCGACAGCCCCTACCAGACGATGGAAGACATTCTCGCGGCGGCCGAGGCCGGCACCCGCGTGCGCGTCGCCATCCAGCCGGGCGGCGTGTCGGAGATCGGCTTCTCGGCGATGAAGAACGCCGCCAAGCTGCGCGCGCCGGGCTCGGAAGAGAACATCGTCGCGGTGAACACCGGCTCGCAGTCGGACAAGAACCAGGCGATGTGGGACGATCTGGCCGATGTGATCAACGGCTCGATCCAGGCCAACGAGCAGTTCACGCAGCTCGACGCGTCGGACGAGAAGGCGATGCGCTTCGTGTGGATCACCGCGCGCCCTGAAACGCTCGAGCAGGCCCCCGAGGCCGGCATGGGCGGGACCACCCGCGACGACATGCTGAGCTACGCCAGCCCCGAGACCTCGGTGCCGGTGAGCGACAGCGCGGACTTCACCTTCGACAAGGAATTCTTCTTCCTGTTCAACAAGGACATGGATCCGGAGGTGATCGACGCCATCGACGGTGCGCTGGCCGAGATCTTCGAGGAAGGGAACATCCAGGAGCGCCAGAAGGAAGCCTTCTTCATTCCCAACTACCTCTCGACCGAAGATGCCCGCGCGCATCTGAACGAGAAGCGCGACACCTACAAGACGGTGATCGAAGACATCTCGTCCGGGTCCTGATAGCCAGATGACATTCGGTCCGGCCGGGCCCAGCCCGGCCGGACCCGCTGACTCAAGCTACCCATAGGGAGGACCCAATGGGCGACCTTACCCGTGTGACCATCGACTTCGACACGTCACACTTGATTTTCCCCACCATCATCGCGATCGTCCTCGGCCTGCTCGGCCTTGCCATCGTGATCCGCGACCGCGCGCGCATCGCGGCGTCGGGCAGCTACTGGCGCGAGTCCTGGTCGGCGATGGACAAGCCGCGCTTCCTCGGCGCGCTGGCGCTGACGCTGCTCTACTTCTCGCTGATGGTACCGGTGGGTGACATCTGGCCGAACACCGGCATGGGCTTCCTGCTGTGCTCGGTTCCCTACGTGCTGGCGACCGGCATCCTGTTCATGCACGAACGGGGGTTCCGGCAAATCCTGCCGCTGCTGATCGTCGCGCTGGTCGGGCCCACCTTCGTCTGGTGGCTGTTCACCTATCCCCTCTTCCTGACTCTGCCCTGAGGGATACGTCATGTTCGAGATTCTTACCCCGCTTTTCGTCTCGCTGATCGTCGGCGGCACGCTGATCGGCATCATCTTCGGCGCTATCCCCGGCATGACCGCCACCATGGCCGTCGCCGTGTGCCTGCCGCTGACCTATTCGCTGGGCCTCGAGAACGGGCTGGCGCTGCTGCTCGGCCTCTACGTCGGCGGCATCTCGGGGGGCCTCGTGCCCGCCATCCTGCTGGGCATTCCCGGCACGCCGAGTTCGATCACCACAACCTTCGACGGCTATCCAATGGCGCAGAAGGGCGAGGGCGAGAAGGCGCTGCGCATCGGCATCGTCGCCTCTCTCGTCGGCGGCCTCATCTCGCTGCTGGTGCTCGACCTCTTCGCGCCGACGCTGGCTGATTTCGCCATCAAGTTCTCCTACGTCGAGAAGTTCCTGATCATCTTTTTCGCCCTCACCGTCATGGCGGCGCTGTCCTCGGACATGCTGCTCGGCATCTTCTCGGGCGTGCTGGGGATCTTCATCAGCCTGATCGGCACCTACGACATCTCGCGCGGGGGCAACGGCGAGCTGCGCCTCGTGCCGCCGGGCACCGAGTACTGGCTGGAGAGCGGCTTCTCGCTGCTGCCCGTGCTGATCGGCCTCTTCGGTCTTGCGGCCATCCTCGAGCAGGCCGAGATCGGCGTGCCCAAGGGCCATTCGACCAAGGACATCAACGTCGGCAAGCACTCGCGCTTCTCCTTCGGCATCTTCAAGGGTCAGAGCATCAACCTCGTGCGCTCGTCGCTGATCGGCACCTTCATCGGCATCCTGCCCGGCGTCGGCGGCTCGGCGGCTTCGATCATCAGCTACACCAACGCCAAGACCTTCTCGAAGCGCCCCGGCAACTTCGGCAAGGGCGAGCCGGCGGGCATCATGGCGTCGGAAGCCGGCAACAACGGTCTCACCGGCGGGGCGCTGGTGCCGCTGCTGTCGCTGGGCATTCCGGGCGACTCGACGACCGCGCTGCTCATCGGGGCCTTCACCCTGCAGGGCATCCAGGTCGGCCCGCTGTTCATCGGCAACAACCCGGGCACCTGGGACGCGATGATCATCGCCATGCTGATCGCCAACATCGCGATGTTCGCCATGATGTATTTCGCCATCCGCTACTTCGCGCTGGTGGTGACCATCCCCAAGCACATCCTCTTCCCGGTCATCCTGATGATGTGCGTGATCGGCGCCTACACGATCAACTACGGCATCATGTTCGACGTCTGGACGCTGCTGATCTTCGGGGTGCTGGGCTGGCTCTTCACCAAGCTGCGACTCGAGGTGGCGCCCTTCATCATCGGCTTCATCCTCGGACCGTCCGCCGAGATCTACTTCATCAAGAGCCTCGAGAGCTTCGGTGACGCGACGATCTTCTTCACCAAGAGCTGGATTGCCGTGGTTCTTTGGATCCTCATCGCGGGATCGGTTGCAGGCGCCGCGCTGATGTCGAAAAAGAACAAAGAGATTTCGGACGAGGCCGTCTGAGGCTTGCGCCCGGGCCGCCGCTGGCAGAAAGTTGCGCGCGATGGGCGAGGAGCAGGAAAAGAAACCGCGGGCCGGGCGCAAGGTCCAGGGCCGCGGAGTGACCATGGAGACGGTGGGCAGGCTCGCGGGCGTGAGCCAGGTCACCGTCTCGCGGGCTTTGTCGGACCCGACAAAGGTCTCTGCCGCGACGCTGGCGAAGATCCGCGAAGCCATCGCGCAGACCGGGTTCGTGCCCAACGCGCTGGCCGGGGCGCTGGCCTCCAGCAAGTCGATGCTGATCTCGGCGCTGGTGCCCTCGATCACCAATATCGTCTATTCCTCCATGGTGAAGGCCTTCTCGGAAGAGATGCGCGGGGCGGGCTACCAGATCCTGCTGTCCGAGACCGGCTTTGGCACCGAGGACGAGGAAAAGCTAATCTCGGCGCACCTGTCGCGGCGGCCCGACGCGATGTTCCTGACCGGCATTCACCATTCGGCGCAGTCGCGGCGGATGCTGCTCGGCGCCGAGATCCCGGTGGCCGAGGTCTGGGACATCACCGACAGCCCGATCGATTTCTGCGTCGGCTTCAGCCACGTCGAGACCGGCCGCGCGGTGGCCGACTTCGCATGGAAGGCGGGCTACCGGCAGGTCGGCACGGTCTCGGCCGGTGACGAGCGCGCCCGGCGCCGCAGCGAGGCCTTCGTGCAGGAATGGCAGAGGCATGTGCCCGGCGATGTGCCGCGGGCGCTGTTCGAAGCGCAGGCATCGCTGGCCAACGGTCGCGCGGCCCTGCGGCAGCTGCTCGAGCAGGGGTTCAGCGGCGGTCTGATCCAATGCTCGTCGGACCTGCTGGCGCATGGCGTGCTGGTCGAGGCGCAGGCGCAGGGCTTCGACGTGCCGGGACAGATCGCGGTGGTCGGTTTCGGCGATCAGGACTTCGCCGCCTCGGTCGAGCCGCCGATCACCACGGTTCGTGTCGATATGGCGGCCTTTGGTCGCGCGGCCGCGCAGGCCATGCTGGCACGGCTGCGCGGCGACACGGATGGCCCGCTGGTGATCGACCTCGGCTTCGAGGTTGTGCAGCGCCGCTCGGCCTGACCCGCACCTGATCCGAAAGCCGGGGGCGACTGCCGCCCCGCACAGCTCGGGCCGCGCTTGGTCCGGCGCCGGAACGGCGCAGGCTCGCGCCGCCTCCGGGCCGCGGTATAGCGGTTCCCGCCGTAAACACGGCACGTTTGTGCGCATCAATATGAAAATGATGTGACATATTGAGCGGTGTTCCCTAGAGTGGCGGTGCCCGGCAGCGTGCCGGCCTGGCTTTTGGGGGCATGCGATGAATGAGGCTGCAGGACAGTTTTCGGCAGATTGGGAGCCGGCATTGGCCGAAGCCCCGCGCGCGCCCGCTTTCATCGTCACGCTCTATGGCGACGTGGTCGAGCCGCGCGGCGGCATGCTCTGGATGGGCACGTTGATCGAATGCTGTGCGGCGCATGGCCTGAACGAAAGCCTCGTGCGCACGGCGGTCTCGCGCCTTGTCGGGTCTGGCCGTCTCGAGGGCGTGCGTATCGGGCGAAAGAGCTATTACCGCCTGTCCGATGCAGCACGGGACGAGTTCCGCGATGCTGCGCGCCTGTTGTTTTCACCACCCCCGGCTCCCGAGGACTGGCTTCTTTGCCTGTCCGACGGGCTTCGGGAGGCCGATCTTCCCGAGGCCTGGGCGCGCCTGTCGCCAAACGTTGCCATTGCCCCCAACCGGGAGGACGTGGTGCCGCTTGAAGGCGTTCTGATGCGGGCAAAGCAGCTCGAGGGGCATGGGGATCTGCGCACCCTTGCGCGCGAGAGGTGGGGGCTGGAAGACGTTGCGGCCGCCTACGAGCGTTTCGTGAACCGGCACAGCGGGCTCATCGACCGGATCGCCGATGGTGCGCCGCTGAGCCCGGCGGAGTCGCTCGCCTTGCGGCTTCGCCTGGTCCACGATTACCGGCACGCAGCGCTTAGTGACCCGCGTCTGCCGCGCGCCGCCTGGCCGACGGAGTGGCCCGCGGAGTGGGCTCGCAAGCTTTTCGTCAGGGCGTACCTTGGCCTGTCTGATCAGGCGGATGCCCATGTTGGCGCGGAATTTCTCAATCCTGACGGCACCTTGATGGCGCGCAACGCGGAAACGGACCGGCGCCTGTTCCAACTCAAGCGGGAGGCGGCATCCTAGAAGCACGCGGAGGAGAGGAGACATCACGCCAATGTTTAACAATGCTATTAACACGTGCCGGTTTCCGTGCTAAATAGCTGACCGAACGGTCGGTCATTAAAGGCCAACATCGATTCTCGAGGGAGGAGGTTCGGATGTCCGAGGCATTCATCTGTGACGCGGTGCGCACCCCTGTCGGTCGCTACGGCGGGGCGCTGTCCAGCGTGCGCGCCGACGATCTGGCTGCCGTGCCACTGGCGGCGCTGATGGCGCGCAACGCGTCCGTCGACTGGGCCAGCGTGGATGACATCATCCTCGGCTGCGCCAACCAGGCCGGCGAAGACAATCGCAATGTGGCGCGCATGGCGGGCCTGCTGGCCGGCCTACCGATCCAGGTGCCGGGCACCACGGTCAACCGCCTCTGCGGTTCGGGCATGGATGCCATCGGTCTCGCGGCGCGCACGGTCCGCGCTGGCGATGGCGACCTGTTGCTGGCCGGCGGCGTCGAGAGCATGAGCCGGGCTCCCTTCGTGGTGGCCAAGGCGGGATCGGCTTTCTCGCGCAATGCCGAGATGTATGACACCACCATTGGCTGGCGCTTCAAGAATCCCAAGCTCGACAAGGTCTTCGGCACCCATTCGATGCCCGAGACCGCCGACAACGTGGCCGAGGATTACGGCGTCAGCCGCGCCGATCAGGATGCCTTTGCCGTGCGGTCGCAGGACCGCTGGGAGGCAGCCCAGAAAGCGGGCGTCTTCGCCGAGGAGATCGTTCCGGTGACGATCCCGCAGCGCAAGGGCGATCCGCTTGTGGTGGACACCGACGAGCACCCGCGTCCCGGCACCACGGTCGAGAACCTCGCGCGGCTGCGCGGCGTCAATGGTCCGGATCTCAGCGTTACTGCGGGCAATGCCTCGGGCGTGAACGATGGCGCGGCGGGGGTGATCGTCGCCTCCGAGGCCGCGGCGGCGAAGAACGGGCTCACCCCGCAGGCGCGCATCGTCGCCATGGCGGCGGCGGGCGTCGCGCCCCGGGTCATGGGCATCGGCCCGGTCCCGGCGACCCGCCGGGTCCTCGCCCGTGCCGGCATGACGCTGGACCAGATGGATGTGATCGAGCTCAACGAGGCCTTTGCGGCGCAGGGGCTCGCGGTGCTGCGCGAGTTGGGCCTGCCCGACGACGCCCCGCATGTGAACGCCAATGGCGGCGCCATCGCCATGGGCCACCCGCTCGGCATGTCCGGGGCGCGGCTCGTCCTGACCGCGACCCGGCAGTTGCACCGCACCGGCGGCCGCTACGCCCTCTGCACCATGTGCGTGGGCGTGGGGCAGGGGATCGCGATGATCCTCGAACGTATCTGACCCCTCAGCAAGGAGGCACGACCATGTATGCACAGATGGTGAAATCGGAAGGCATGAAGTCGCTTGAGGAAATGAGCCCCGAGGAGCGCGCCTTTCAGGAGCGGGTCGACCGCGGCGAGAAGATCGAGCCCAAAGAGTGGATGCCCGAGGGCTACCGCAAGACGCTGATCCGCCAGATCGGTCAGCACGCGCACTCGGAAATCGTCGGTCAGTTGCCCGAGGGCAACTGGATCACCCGCGCGCCGACGCTCGAGCGCAAGGCGATCCTGCTCGCCAAGGTGCAGGACGAGGCTGGGCACGGGCTCTACCTCTACTCCGCCGCCGAGACGCTGGGCGTCAGTCGCGACGAGCTGTTCGAAAAACTGCACTCCGGCGCGATGAAATACAGCTCGATCTTCAACTACCCGACGCTGACCTGGGCCGACATGGGCGCGGTTGGCTGGCTGGTCGACGGCGCGGCGATCATGAACCAGGTGCCGCTGCAGCGCACCTCCTACGGTCCCTACAGCCGCGCAATGATCCGCATCTGCAAGGAAGAGAGTTTCCACCAGCGGCAGGGCTACGCGATCATGATGAAGATGGCGCAGGGCACGCCCGAGCAGAAGGAAATGGCGCAGGATGCGCTGAACCGGTTCTGGTACCCCTCGCTGATGATGTTCGGCCCGTCCGACAAGGACTCGGTGCACTCCGCGCAGTCGATGGCGTGGAAAATTAAGATGAACACCAACGACGAGCTGCGCCAGAAATTCGTCGACGAGACGGTGCCGCAGGCCGAGTACCTCGGCCTCACCGTGCCCGACGAGACGCTCACCTGGAACGAGGCGCGGGGTCACTACGATTTCGCCGAGCCCGACTGGGCCGAGTTCTTCGAGGTGATCAAGGGCAACGGCCCCTGCAACGAGGAGCGCCTCGGCGCTCGGCGCAAGGCCTGGGACAAGGGCGCGTGGTTCCGTGACGGGCTCACCGCCTATGCCGAGAAGGCCGCCGCCCGCCGCGCGGCATCGAACGTGGCCGCCGAGTAAGCGCGCGCATTGAGGAGGATGTGACATGACCAAGAAAGAATGGCCGCTCTGGGAGATCTTCATCCGGGGCCAGCACGGGCTGAACCACCGCCACGTCGGCAGCCTGCATGCGCCGGACGCCGAGATGGCGATCAAGAACGCCCGCGACGTCTACACCCGCCGCAAGGAAGGCGTGTCGATCTGGGTGGTGCCCTCGTCGGCGATCACCGCCTCGGCGCCCTCCGAGAAGGGGCCGCTGTTCGATCCCGCCGAGAGCAAGGTCTACCGCCACCCGACCTTTTTCGACATTCCCGATGAAGTGGGGCACATGTGATGCCCTCGCTTCCCAATGCCGCAACGCCGGATGTGGCCCGGCTCGCCGAGCGCGCCGCCGCCGCGCAGTCGCATGATCCGCATGTCGCGGACGTGGCGCTGAAACCCGCCTTCTTCGACTGGCTATGCCGGATGGGGGACAATTCGCTGATCCTCGGCCACCGCATCTCGGAATGGTGCGGCCACGGCCCAGTGCTGGAAGAGGACATCGCGCTGGCCAATACCGCGCTCGACCTCATCGGCCACACCCAGATGTGGCTCGGCCTTGCCGCCGAGGTCGAGGATGCGGGGCGCAGCGCCGACGAGCTGGCCTTCCTGCGCGACGCGATGAAGTTCCGCAACCTCAAGCTGGTGGAGCTGCCGAACGGCGACATGGCGGTGACGCTGATGCGCGAATTCCTGTTCGATGCCTTCCACTTCGAGCTGCTGACCGCGCTGACCAAATCGTCGAGCCCGCGCGTCGCCGAGATCGCCGCCAAGGCGCTGAAAGAGGTGTCCTACCACCTCGAGCGGTCGTCGGATCTCGTGGTCCGGCTGGGCGATGGCACCGAGGAGAGCCACAACCGTATGCAGGCGGCGCTGAACAAGGTCTGGGGCTACACCGGCGAGATGTTCGCTGCCGACGCGGTCGACGAGGCGGTCGCCGAGGCAGGCATCGCGCCCGCGCTCGCGGACCTGCTGCCGCTCTGGCAGCGCACCGTCGGCGAAGTGCTGGACGAGGCGACGCTCAGCCAGCCCGAGCAGCGTTTCGACGCGCAGACCGGCGGCAAGCAGGGGCGCCACACCGAGCACCTTGGCTACATCGTTGCCGAGATGCAGTTCCTGCAGCGCGCCTACCCGGGCGCAAGCTGGTAGGGCCGATGACCGCGGTTCTGCCATCCACCGAGCAGGTCTGGGACTGGCTGGGCGAGGTGCCCGACCCCGAGATCCCCGTCGTCTCGGTCACCGAGCTGGGCATCGTGCGCGAGGTCCGCTGGGAGGGCGAGACGCTGGTGGTGGCGGTGACGCCGACCTATTCCGGTTGTCCCGCCACCTCGGTGATCGACCTGATGATCGAGACCCACCTGCGCGAGAAGGGCATCACCGACCTGCGGCTGGAACGCCGCCTGTCGCCGCCCTGGACCACCGACTGGGTGACCGAGGCGGCGCGCGACAAGCTGCGCGCCTACGGCATCGCACCGCCGGTGGACGGCACCGCCTCGGACGGCCTGATGGCGGGCCGCGCGGCGCGGCTCTCGGGCCGGTCGAACCTGGTCATCGCCTGCCCGCGCTGCGGCTCGTCGCACACCGAGCGGGTCAGCCAGTACGGCTCGACCCCCTGCAAGGCCAGCTACCGCTGCCGCGACTGCCTCGAGCCCTTCGACTACTTCAAGTGCCACTGAGCCATTTCGATGCCCCGGCGGGGCATCCCCTAGCTACGTCCCTGTCCAGACAGGAGGAGGTCTGACATGCCCCGTTTTCATCCCCTCGAAGTGACCGACGTCCGCCGCGAGACCCGCGACGCCGTGGTGGTCACGCTCAAGCCGCGCGCCGAGGACGCGGAGAATTTCGGCTTCACCCAGGGTCAGTACCTGACCTTCCGCCGCGACTTTGATGGCGAGGAGCTGCGTCGCTCTTACTCGATCTGCGCCGGGCTCGACGAGGGCTGCCTCAAGGTCGGCATCAAGCGCGTTGACGGCGGTGCCTTCTCGACCTGGGCCAACGAGGATCTGAAACCCGGCGACACGCTCGACGCCATGGTGCCGCAGGGCCGGTTCTTCAGCGTGCTCGATCCGCCGAGCGCCAAGAGCTACCTCGGCTTCGCCGGCGGCTCGGGCATCACCCCGGTGCTGTCGATCATCAAGACCGTGCTGTCGCGCGAGCCCAATGCCACCTTCACGCTGGTCTACGCCAACCGCCAGGTCGGCTCGATCATGTTCCGCGAGGAGCTGGAGGACCTGAAGAACACCTATCTCGGCCGTTTCTCGGTAATCCACATCCTCGAGAGCGAGGGGCAGGAGATCGACCTCTTCACCGGCCGCATCGACGCCGAGAAGATGGACATGCTGTTCCGCCTCTGGATCGATGCCGAGAGCGTCGACACCGCCTTCATCTGCGGCCCCGAGCCGATGATGCTGACCATCGCGGAAAGCCTGCGCCAGGCCGGTCTGACCGACGCGCAGATCAAGTTCGAGCTCTTCGCCTCGTCGCAGCCGGGCCGGGCCAAGAAGCGGGCGGTCTCTCAGCAGGCCGCCGCCGCGGGCAACACCTGCGAGGTCTCGGTCACGCTCGACGGTGCGACCCGCACCTTCCAGATGCCGAAGGACGGCACCGCCGTGCTGGACGCGGCGATCGAGAACAACATGGACGCGCCCTATTCGTGCAAGGCCGGTGTCTGCTCGACCTGCCGCGCCAAGGTGCTCGAAGGCGAGGTCGAGATGGAGATCAACCACGCGCTCGAGGACTACGAGGTGCGCGCCGGCTACGTGCTGTCGTGCCAATGCATTCCGCTCTCCGACAAGGTGGTGCTCAGCTATGACGAATGACACCGACACCATGCCCATCGCCGATTATCTCGCGCAGGGCGGCAAGCTGACCTCGCCTGAGAACGTGCCGCCGCGCTTCCGCGGCGAGCTGCTGCGGCTGATGTCCTCCTTCGTCGACAGCGAGCTTGCGGGTTCCGCCGGCTTCGCCGAGGCGATCAACTGGGCGCCGGGCATCAAGGCGCGCATCGCCGCCAGCCGGATCACCCTGGAAAAGGCCGACCATGCCGAGCGCGTGCTCGACCTGATGGAAGGCTTCGGCACCGACAAGGCGCTCTACGAACGGGCGCACGACTGGGCCGCGCGCGAGAGCCGCGACAGCACGCTCGAGGCGAAGCGCCACGGCGGCGACATGCGGCTCTCGGTCTTCCACTACCCGCTGACCGGCTGGACCGACGCGGTGGTGATGAACGTGCTCATGGGGCTGGCGACGCAGCACGCGGTGGGCGAGCTGGCGCGCTGCTCCTACCAGCCCTTTGCCGAGGTGCTGCGCGACATTCTCCCGCGCGAGAAGCGGCACATGGAGTTGGGGATCGAGGGACTCGAGCGGATCGGGGCGACGGACGAGGCGCGGGCCTCGGTCGCCTACTGGATGCCGCGCGTGGCCGAGACCTTCGGCCCGGCCGTGTCCGAGCGCTTCGAGAAGCTCAAGGCCATGGGCCTGCGCCACACGGACAACGAGACGCTGCGCGCTGCGTGGCGCGCCGAGGCGGAGAGCACGCTTTCCGGCCTTGGCCTGAACTGAACAGGAAGGACGAGCAAATGCTGGATACGGGACGCACCGCGCGCCGCCTCGAGAGCTACGTGCAGGGCGCATGGCGCGCCGGGCAGGGCGCGGGCAAGCCGCTCGCCAATGCCGCGACCGGGGAAGTGCACGCCTTTATCGGTTCCGACGGGCTCGATTTCGCCGGGGCGCTGGACTGGGGCCGCGAGGTCGGCGGCAAGGCGCTGCGCCAGTACACCATCCACGAGCGGGCGCTGATGCTGAAAGAGATCGGCCTCAGGCTCATGGAGATGAAAGACGAGTTCTACGCCGAGAGCCTCGCGACCGGCGCCACAGCGCGGGACGCCTGGCCGGACATCGACGGCGGCATCGGCACCATGCTGACCTTCGCCTCCAAGGCGCGGCGCGAGCTGCCCAATGCCAAGGTCATCCCCGAGGGTCCGGTCGAGGGGCTGTCGCGCGACGGCAGCTTCGTCGGCCAGCACATTCTGGTGCCGATGCAGGGCGTGGCGATCCACATCAACGCTTTCAACTTCCCGGTCTGGGGGATGCTGGAGAAGATCGCCCCCACGCTGATCGCCGGCATGCCCTGCCTCGTCAAACCCGCCTCGGCCACCGCCTACCTGAGCGAGCTGGTGGTGCGCCGCATCCTCGAGCTGGGCATCCTGCCGGACGGCGCGCTGCAGATCGTCTGCGGCGGCGTCGGCGACCTTCTGGACCACGTGACCGGGCAGGACATCGTGACGTTTACCGGCTCGGCCACGACCGGGCGCAAGCTGAAGTCGCATCCGGCGATCGTCGAGAACTCGGTGCGCTTCACCATGGAGGCGGACAGTCTCAACGCCGCGATCCTTGGTCCCGACGCGGCGCCGGGCACGCCGGAGTTCGATCTCTTCGTCAAGGAAGTGCACCGCGAGATGACCGCCAAGGCGGGGCAGAAATGCACCGCGATCCGCCGCGTTCTGGTGCCCAAGGCACACGAGCAGGCGGTGATCGAGGCGCTGTCCGAGCGGCTCGGCAAGACGCCGCTGGGTCTGCCGGACGATGCCAATGCGCGGATGAGCGCGCTGGCTTCTTTGGGCGACCGTCAGGGCGTGCGCGAGAAGATCGCCGAGATCGCCCGCGAGGCGGAGATCGTCTTCGGCGATCCCGAGAAGGTCGAGGTGGTTTCCGGCGATGCCGAGGCGGGCGCCTTCCTCAACCCGGTGCTGCTGCGCTGCGCCGAGCCGTTCAAGGCCGCGGCCCCGCATGACATCGAGGCCTTCGGCCCGGTGGCGACGGTGATGGGCTACGAGGGCATGGACGAGGCGGTGGCGCTTGCGATGAAGGGCAAGGGGTCGCTGGTCTCCTCGGTCTTCACCAACGACCCCGACGTGGCGGCCGACCTGGTGATCGGCGTCGCGCCCTTCCACGGGCGGGTGATGCTGGGCAACCGCGACAGCGCCAAGAGCTCGACCGGCCACGGCGCGCCGCTGGCGCCGCTGGTGCACGGCGGGCCGGGCCGCGCGGGCGGCGGCGAGGAGATGGGCGGCATGCGCGGGGTGAAGCATTTCATGATGCGCACCGCCGTGCAGGGCACGCCGCGGCTGCTCTCGGCGGTCACCGGCGAATGGGTCGCGGGCGCACCGGCCGAGCAGGGCACCCACCCGTTCCGCAAGTCGCTGGCCGAGCTGAACATCGGCGACCAGCTGATCACCGAGCGCCGGGTGATCACCGAGGAAGACGTCGAGCACTTCGCGCATTTCACCGGCGACACCTTCTACGCGCATATGGACAGCGAGGCCGCCAGGGCCAACCCGTTCTTCGACGACCGCGTGGCGCATGGCTACCTCATCGCCTCTTTCGCGGCGGGTCTCTTCGTGCAGCCCGATCCCGGCCCGGTGCTGGCGAACTACGGCGTCGACAACCTGCGCTTCCTGACCCCGGTCTACTTCGGCGACAGCCTGCAGGTGCAGCTGACCTGCAAGCAGATCAACCCGCGCGAGGGCACGGTCTACGGCGAGGTCCGCTGGGATTGCCGCGTCACCAACCAGAAAGACGAGGTGGTGGCCGAGTACGACGTGCTGACCATGGTGGCCAAGAGCTGGCCGCTGCCGCAGGAGGGCTGAACATGGCGATCTGGTCCTGGGACGGGGTGGTGCCGGTGGTGGTCCCCTCGGCCTTCGTCCACCCCGAGGCGGTGCTGATCGGGGACGTGATCGTGGGGGCCGGCTGCTACGTCGGCCCCGGCGCGGTGCTGCGCGGCGATTTCGGGCGGATCACGCTGCATCCCGGCTCGAACGTGCAGGAGACCTGCGTCGCCCATGCCTTCCCCGGCAAGGACGTCGTGGTCGAGGAGCGCGGTCACGTCGGACACGGCGCGGTGCTGCACGGCTGCCACATCGGGCGCAACGCGCTGATCGGGATGAACGCCGTGGTGATGGACGAGGCGCGGATCGGCGAGAACAGCATCCTCGGCGCCATGGCCTTCGTGCGCGCGGGGATGGAGATTCCGGCGAATGTCATGGCCGTCGGCGCGCCCGCGAAGGTGCTGCGCGATCTGACCGAAAAGGAAATCGACTGGAAGTCGCGCGGCACGGACGTCTACCGGCAGCTTGCGGTGGACGCCAAGACCAAGCTCGCCCCGGCGCAGCCGCTGGCGGAGGTGGAGGAAGGGCGCCGCCGCGTGACGGCGCCCGAGTACGATCCCCTGGTGGTCGAGCGCGCGGCGCTCAGCGGACGCCCTTGACCCCCTCGAGGATCAGCGTCGTCGCCACGCGGGCATAGTCCTCGCGGCTGATCTTGCCGCCGTCGCGGAACCACATGTAGACCCAGTTCATCATGCCAAAGAGCGACATGGTGACCGGCATGAGAAGCGGCCGTTCCGGCGTGTCGAGCTGCGGGTGTATCTCGTTCAGAACGTTCGAGAAATGCTTGACGATGCGGCGCTCTATCTTGGTGATGCCGGCCTTCTGCTCGTCCGAGAGCGCGGGGCCGGCGTTGAGCTGGACCTTGTGCTGGTCGTCGGCGCCCTTGTAGGCGTCGAGCACCGTCATCACCAGCTGCTCGAGCCGATCGCGCGGCGGCAGGGCGGGGTCGTCTGCCTCTTCCAGCGCCGCGTCGAGCTCGTCGAGATGGCCTTCGATGATCGCGAAGATCAGCGCGTCCTTCGACGGGTAGTAGTGGTAGAGCAGCGACTTGGAGACCCCGGCCTCCGATGCGATCTGGGACATGGACGCCTTCTCCATCCCCTGCGTCGCAAAGACGTTGGCGGCGGTCAGGAGCAGCTGGTGCTGCTTTTCCTCGAAGTCGCTGGCGCGCGTTCTTGCCATATGCGCGAATGCTCCTCTTGGTCCGGCGGGGGAATGGCGGCGCGCCAGTCCTTACCCGCCGGACGGGGTATTTTCTAGCCTGCCCGGAGGTTACTTCGGGCGGTTGTCGACGACGCGCTTGGCCTTGCCTTCGGAACGGGCAACGCTCTCGGGATCATGCACCTCGATCTTGGTCGAGACACCGACCACCGACTTGATGTGATGCGACAGCTCCTTCGCCGAGGCGGCGCGGGCGTCCGCATCGCAGCGGGCCGGGGTGCATTCGACGTGCACGGTCATGATGTCCATGCGGTCCTTGCGGCCGAGCTCGATCTGGAAGTGCGGCGCGAGGCCCTCGCATTTCAGGATCTGCTCCTCGATCTGCGTCGGGAAGACGTTGACGCCGCGCAGGATGATCATGTCGTCGCTGCGGCCGGTGATCTTCTCGATCCGCCGCATCGAGCGCGCGGTGCCGGGCAGGATGCGGGTCAGGTCGCGGGTGCGGTAGCGCACCATCGGCAGGCCTTCCTTGGTGAGCGTGGTGAAGACCAGCTCGCCCATCTCGCCGTCGGGCAGCACATCGCCCGTCGTGGGATCGATGATCTCGGGGTAGAAGTGGTCTTCCCAGACGTGCAGCCCGTCCTTGGTCTCGACGCATTCGTTGGCGACGCCAGGGCCCATGATCTCGGACAGGCCGTAGATGTCGACCGCGTGCATGTCGAGGGCCTGCTCGATCTCCTCGCGCATGGCGTTGGTCCAGGGCTCGGCGCCGAAGATGCCGACCTTCAGCGAGCTCTGCCGCGGGTCGAGGCCCTGGCGGCGGAACTCGTCGAGGATCGAGAGCATGTAGGAGGGGGTGACCATGATGATCTGCGGGCGGAAGTCCTGCATCAGCGTGACCTGGCGCTCGGTCATGCCGCCGGAGATCGGCACCACGGTGCAGCCGAGCCGCTCGGCGCCGTAGTGGGCGCCGAGACCGCCGGTGAAGAGACCGTAGCCGTAGGCAACGTGACAGATGTCGCCCTTGCGGCCGCCCGAGGCACGGATCGAGCGCGCCATGCAGTCGGCCCAGGTGTCGATGTCCTTCTGCGTGTAGCCGACCACGGTGGGCTTGCCGGTGGTGCCGGACGAGCCGTGGATGCGGACCAGCTGCTCGCGCGGGACGGCGAACATGCCGAACGGGTAGGTGTCGCGCAGGTCCTGCTTCATGGTGAAGGGGAACTTGGCGAGATCGGCGAGCGTCTTGAAGTCGTCCGGATGCGCGCCATGCGCGTCGAAGCGCTTGCGATAGAAGGGGGAATTCTCGTAGGCGTGGCGCAGCGACCAGGCCATGCGCTTCTGCTGAAGCGCGGAAATCTCGTCACGGCTGGCGATCTCGATCGGATCGAGGATCTCCTTCATGGGGGTCATGTCTGTCATGGTCTCTCCTCCCTTCAAAGGTCAGCCCTCCGCCCGCGTTTCGGGCAGCAGGGGCCGGTTGAGCGTCCGCGAATGGCCGCGGAATTCTGCGATAACGGTCCCGTCCTCCCGGGATACCGTAACGTCATAGATGCCGGAGCGGCCCTTGCGCGACACCTCGCGCGCGGTGGCCGTGAGCCGGTCCCCGAGCGCGCCCGGGGTAATGTAGGTGACCGAGCAGTGCTGCGCGACGGTCATCTCGTTGTAGGTGTTGCAGGCAAAGGCAAAGGCGCTGTCGGCGAGCGTGAAGAGATAGCCGCCGTGGGCATTGCCGTGGCCGTTGGTCATCTGGTCGCTCAGCTCCATCTCGAGCGTCGCATGGCCGGGCGCGATGTGGGTCAGCGTCATGCCGAGCCGCTGCGAGGCGCTGTCGGAATTCCACATCTCCTTGGCGCAGGCTTCGGCGAGATCCTGTGGGGTCATGCTCTGGATGTCCTTCATGGCTCACTTCCCCCGGAAGCTGGCGGGACGTTTCTCGAGGAAGGCGGTCACGCCCTCGGCATAGTCGTCGGACCGGCCCGCTTCGCGCTGGCAGTCTCGCTCGCGGTCGAGATGGGTGTCGAGATCGTTCGTCGCGGCGTCCTGGATCAGCCGCTTGGTCAGCCCCAGGCCCAGCGTCGGCCCGGCGGCGAGCTTGCCGGCCAGCGCCTCGGCCTCGGCCATCAGCGTGTCGTCCTCCAGAGCCTTCCAGATCAGCCCCCAGTCGGCGGCGGTCTCGGCCATCAGCGGCTCGGCGGTCAGGGTCAGCGCCTTGGCGCGCGGCTCGCCGAGGATCCGGGTCAGCGACCAGCTGCCGCCGGCGTCAGGGATCAGGCCGATCTTCGAGAAGGCCTGGATGAACTTCGCCGATTTCGCCGCCAGCACGATGTCGCAGGCAAAGGCGATGTTGGCTCCGGCGCCCGCCGCCACGCCGTTCACGGCGCAGATCACCGGCTTTTCCAGCGCGCGGATCAGGCGGAGGGTCGGGTTGTAGAAGGTCTCGATGGTGTGGCCCAGGTCGGGCTTGGGCCCGCCCTTGCGCGGGTCGCGGTCGCCGAGGTCCTGCCCGGCGCAGAAGCCGCGCCCGGCACCGGTCAGCAGCACGGCGCGAATCGAGTCGTCATCATGCGCACGCTGGATTTGAGCGCGCAGGGCAAGATGCATCTCCTCGTTGAAGGAGTTGAGCTTTTCCGGGCGGTTGAGCGTCAGTTTCAGAACGCCGGAGTCCAGCTCCGCCAGCACGGTTTGCGATGTCGTCATGTGATCCTCCCAGCCCCCCTCCACGGGGCCTGTGAGATTTACTGTTGCATAAACCGACCGGACGGTCAATGATACTGGTCAAGCTTTGGGAGGAGCCATGACAGACCTGTTCACCCGCCATAAACCGCTGCTGGAAAGTGCCCTGAAAGCACTGGAAACGCGCGAATTCTGGACCCCGTTCCCCGAGGTCCCGAGCGGGAAGATCTACGGCGAGACGGCGAAGGAGGAGGGCGAATCGTCCTATGTGGCCCTGCTGGGTGCCGCCTTCGATCTGTCCGGCCATCCCGAGACGGGCCGCGTCGGCTCCGAGGTCTCTCCCTGGGGCCCCGAGCTCGGCATCAGCTATCCCGCCGCCGCGCCCGAGGCGCTGATCGCCGCCGCCGAGGCTGCCGCGCCCGTGTTCGCCGAGGCCACGGTCGAGGCGCGGGTCGGGGCTCTGCTCGAGGCGCTGGTGCGGCTCAACAAGATGAGCTTCCTGCTGGGCCATGCCGCGATGCACACCACCGGCCAGGCCTTTGCCATGGCCTTCCAGGCGGGCGGGCCGCATGCGCAGGACCGCGGGCTGGAGGCGCTGGCCACGGCCTATGCCGAGCTGACCCGCAGCGCCCGCGATGCGGTCTGGGAAAAGCCGCAGGGCAAGCACGCGCCGCTGGTGATCGAGAAGCACTGGGCGCTGGTGCCGCGCGGCATCGCGCTCACCGTGGGCTGCAACACCTTCCCGACGTGGAACGGCTACCCAGGGCTCTTCGCCAGCCTCGCCACCGGCAACCCGGTGATCGTCAAGCCGCACCCGCGTGCCATCCTGCCGCTGGCACTGACCGTGCGCGTGCTGCGCGAGGTTTTCGCCGAAGCCGGCCTGCCGCGGAACGCGGTGCTGCTGGCCGCCGATGCGCCGGGGTCAGAGATCACCAAGGACCTGGCGACGCACGAGAAGGTGGCGCTGATCGACTACACGGGCTCCACCGCGTTCGCCGACTGGATCCGCGCACACAGCAAGGCACAGGTGTTCACCGAGGAGGCCGGGGTCAACTCGGTCACGATCACCGGCACCGACGACTTTGCCGGCATGTGCGCCAACCTCGCCTTCTCGCTGTCGCTCTACTCGGGGCAGATGTGCACCTCGCCGCAGAACCTCTATATCCCGCGCGGCGGGATCGAGACCGATCAGGGCCCCAAGAGCTTTGACGCGGTGGCCGAGGGGATCAAGCAGGCGATCGACGCGCTGCTCTCCGATCCGGCGCGCGCCGCCGGGGTCTGCGGCACCATCGTCAACCCCGCCACCCTGGCGCGCATCGAGACCGCCCGCGGCGCAGGCCGGGTGATCCGCGACAGCGCCGAAACCGGCCATGGCCGCAGCGCCACGCCGCTGATGATCGCGGTCGAGGGCGCCGAGGGTCCGCAGAACGACGAGTGCTTCGGCCCCGTCTCCTTCGTCGTGCCCTGCGACGGCGCCGAGGATGCGATCGCCCGCGCCGCCGGCATCGCCCGCAGCAAGGGCGCGATCACCGCGGCGCTCTACGCCACCGATGAGACGCACATCGCCCGCGCAGCCAAGGCATTTGCGCAGGCGGGGGTGAACCTTTCGGTGAATCTCACCGGCAATATCTACGTGAACCAGTCGGCGGCTTTCTCCGACTTTCACGTCACCGGGGCGAACCCGGCGGGCAATGCCAGCCTGACCGACGCCGCCTTCGTCGCGCCCCGCTTCCGGCGCGTGATGATCCGCTGGCCGAAAGCGGCCTGACGGCCCGGCCGGACCCCGGCACCCGACATTCGACGGACACCAATCTGGGAGGAGTTACCATGATGTCCAAGACCACCACCGCGCTCGCCACCCTGGCCGCGCTCGGCGCCCTGACCGGCGCCGCGCAGGCCGAGATCCGCCTCGGCGTCAGCGTTTCTGCCACCGGCCCGGCGGCCTTCCTCGGCGACCCCGAGGCGAAGACCATCGAGATGCTGGTCGAGCAGCTCAACGAGGAGGGCGGGATCAACGGCGAGGAGATTGCCTTGACGCTCTACGACGACGGCGGCGATCCCAACAAGGCGCGGACCTTCGCCACCCGCCTCGTTGAGGATGACGAGGTTGTGGCGATCCTCGGCGGCTCGACCACGGGCACCACCATGTCGATCCTGTCGGTGGCCGAGGATGAGGGCATTCCCTTCATCTCGCTGGCCGGCGCGATCTCGATCATCGACCCGGTGCGCGAGTTCGTCTTCAAGACCCCGCACACCGACCGCATGGCCTGCGAGAAGATCTTCACCGACATGCAGGCGCAGGGCATCACCAAGATCGGCATGATCTCGGGCACCGACGGCTTCGGCGCGTCGATGCAGGCGCAGTGCAAGGAAGTGGCGGGCGATCACGGCATCGAGATCCTCGCCGACGAGACCTACGGTCCGCAGGACGCCGACATGACGCCGCAGCTGACCCGCATCCGCAACACCGACGGCGTGCAGGCGGTGCTGAACCCGGGCTTCGGCCAGGGCCCGGCCATCGTCACCCGCAACGTCGCGCAGCTCGGCTTCGAGATCCCGCTCTACCAGAGCCACGGGGTCGCCTCGGACGCGTTCATCGAGCTCGCCGGGGCCGAGGCCGCCGAGGCGCTGCGCCTGCCCGGCACCGCGCTGCTGATCGCCGACAAGCTGGCCGAGGACGATGCGCAATACGAGGTCGTGACCTCCTACACCGAAGCCTACAAGGCCAAGTACGACCAGGATGTCTCGACCTTCGGTGGCTACGCCCATGACGCCTTCGCACTGATCGTCGACGCCATCGCGCGCGCCGGTGACAGCGAGGATCCGCAAGCGATCCGCGATGCGCTGGAGGCGACCAGCGGCCTGGTCGGCACCACCGGCACCTACAGCTTCTCGCCCGAGGATCACCTCGGCCTCGATCTCAGCGCCTTCCGCATGCTCGAGATCAAGGACGGCGACTGGCTGCCGGTCGAGTAACCCGCCCCGGCTCCGGGCCCCGTGCCCGGAGCCATATCCCCCAAACGCCTAGCTCTGGGAGCCCCGATGGACGCCCTGCTGCAATTCCTGTTCTCCGGTCTGACCGTGGGCGCCGTCTACGCGCTCGTGGCGCTGGGATTCACCATCATCTACAACGCCTCCGACGTGGTGAACTTCGCCCAGGGCGAATTCGTCATGCTGGGCGGGATGATCACCGTCTTCACCTATCAGGCCGGTCTGCCGCTGCCGTTGGCCGCGGTGGTCGCGATCCTCGTGACCTCGGCGCTCGGCGTGGCGCTGAACAAGCTGGCGATCGAGCCGGCCCGCGGCGCGCCCGTGGTCTCGCTGATCATCATCACCATCGGCGCCTCGATCGTGATCCGCGGCGCGACGCAGCTCATTTTCGACAAACAGCTGCACCGCTTCCCGTCCTTCTCGGGCGATGATCCGATCCACGTGCTGGGCGCGACGATCCTGCCGCAGAGCCTGTGGGTCATCGGCGGTGCGCTGGCGGTCTTCGTCGGGCTGTGGGTCTTCTTCACCCGCACGCTGACCGGCAAGGCGGTGCTGGCCACGGCCAACAACCGCGTTGCGGCGCAGCTCGTCGGGATCAACACCGGCTGGGTGATGACGCTCTCCTTCGGGCTCTCGGCGGCCATCGGCGCCTTCGCGGGCGTTCTGGTCACGCCGATCACCCTGGTCGGCTACGACGTCGGCGTGGCGCTGGCGCTCAAGGGCTTTGCCGCCGCCATGCTCGGCGGCATGGGCAACCCCAAGGGCGCGCTGGTGGGCGGGCTGCTGCTCGGCTGCTTCGAGGCGCTAACCGCGGGCTACCTCAGCTCGCAGTACAAGGAGGCGGTGGCCTTCATCGTCATTCTCGCCGTGCTCTTCGTGATGCCGCAGGGCCTCTTCGGCAGCAAATCGACGGAGCGCGTGTGATGACCGGACGGAACAAATGGATTTCGCTGGGCGTGCTGGCGGTGCTGATCGCGCTGCTGCCGCTGTTCTTCCCCTCGGGCTACTACTACCGCGTCGGCGCGCTGATCTTCGTCAACGCGCTGTCGGTGGTCGGGCTGGTGATCCTGATCGGCTATGCCGGGCAGATCAGTCTCGGGCACGCGGGCTTTGCCGGGATCGGCGCCTATGCCTGCGCGCTGGCCCCCGAGCACCTCGGGCTGCACCCGGCGCTGGCGCTGGTGCTGGGCGCTGTGGTCTCGGGCGTGATGGCGGCGCTGATCGGCAAGCCGATCCTGCGGCTCAAGGGCTACTACCTTGCGGTGGCCACCCTCGGCTTCGGCATTCTGGTGTCGATGGTGCTGACCAACGAGCGCGCGCTGACCGGCGGGCCGGACGGGATGAACGTCGCCGATCTTGGCCTGCGCAGCCTGCTGCGCGACATGGGGTGGCGGCTTTCGGGCGGCGAGTTCTGGTACATGATCTGCGGTGTGGTGCTGCTGGTCGGCGCCTGGCTGGCGCTCAACCTCTTCGACAGCCCCTCGGGCCGCGCCATGCGGGCGCTGCACGGCTCGGAAGTGGCGGCCTCCACCGTCGGCGTCGACGTGCCGCGGCAGAAGCTGCGCGCCTTCGTGATCTCGGCGGTCTACGCCTCGGTCGCGGGCTCGCTGCTGGCGCTGCAGAACGGCTACATCACGCCGGACGTGGCGGGCTTCATGCATTCGGTCGAGATGGTCACCATGGCGGTGCTCGGCGGTGTCGGCTCGGTGCTCGGCGCCACCTTCGGCGCGGCGATCCTGACGCTGCTGCCGCAGGTGCTGACGGTCTTTGCCGAATATGAACAGCTGGTGCTGGGCCTCGTCATGGTGCTGGTGATGATCTTCCTGCCGCAGGGGCTGCTGCCCTCGATCGCGCGGCGCCTGAAGGGGAGGGACGAATGAGCCTTCTGGACGTACAGGGCCTCGGCATCAGCTTCGGCGGGCTGAAGGCGGTCAACGACGTGAGCTTCAAGGTCTCGCCGGGCGAGATCGTCTCGGTCATCGGGCCGAACGGCGCCGGCAAGACCACGCTCTTCAACATGATCTCGGGCGTCTACCAGCCCGGGCGCGGCTCGGTCTCGCTGAACGGAACCGAGGTGACGGGGGTCGCCCCCAACCGGCTGGCCGAGATGGGCCTGTCGCGCACCTTCCAGAACCTGCAGATCTTCCAGGAGATGACGGTGCTCGACAACGTGCTGGCGGGCTATCACCTCTCCGAGCGCGGCTCGGTCTGGGCCGACCTGCTGTCGCTGCCCGGCATGAAGCGCCGCGCCGCCGAGGCCCGCGCCGGGGCGCGCAAGCTGCTGGAGCGCGTGCGGCTCGACAAGGCCGCCGAGCAGGTGGCGGGCAACCTCAGCTACGGCGCGCTGAAGCGGCTGGAAATCGCCCGCGCGCTGGCGCTGAACCCGAAGATCCTGCTGCTCGATGAACCCGCCGCCGGCTGCAATGCCGTCGAGACCGAGGAGATCGACCACCTGATCGCCGAGCTCGCCGCCTCGGGCATCGCCATCCTGCTGGTCGAGCACGACATGAAACTGGTGATGCGCATCTCGAACCACATCGTCGTGCTCGACCACGGCGAGAAGATCGCCGAGGGCGACCCGGCCACCGTATCGCGCGACCCGGCGGTGATCGCCGCCTATCTCGGCACCGAAGAGGAGGAGCCTGCCCATGCTGACGGTTGAGGGGCTGCGCTCGCGGTACGGGCGCATCGAGGTGCTGCACGGGCTCGATCTCGAGGTCAGCTCGGGCGAGATCGTGACGGTGGTCGGCGCCAACGGCGCGGGCAAGACAACGCTGCTGAAGTGCCTGTCGGGCACCCAACCGGTGAGCGACGGGACCATCGTCTTCCGCGGCGAGAGCTTCGCCACCGTGCCCGCCCACAAGCGGCTGAAGCGGGGGCTGGCGCAATCGCCCGAGGGGCGGCAGATCTTCACCAATCTCTCGGTCGAGGAGAACCTGCGCCTCGGCGCCTTCCTGTTCACCGACGAGCGGGTCGAGCGCGACATGGCGGACGCCTTCGCCATGTTCCCGATCCTCAAGGAAAAGCGCAACCTCGCGGCGGGCGGGCTCTCTGGCGGGCAGCAGCAGATGCTGGCCATCGCCCGCGCGCTGATGGGCCGGCCGCATTGCCTGCTGCTCGACGAGCCCTCGATGGGTCTGGCGCCGCTGCTGGTGGCGCAGATCTTCGAGGTGGTGAAATCGCTCAAGGAGCGCGATGTGACCGTGCTGCTGGTCGAGCAGAACGCCTATGGCGCGCTGAAGATCGCCGACCGCGGCTACGTGATGGAAACCGGGCGGATCACCATGACCGGTGCCGCCCCGGACCTCATCGCCGACCCGCGCATCCGTGAAGCCTACCTGGGACTCTGAACCATGACACTGCTGACTGTCCGCCGCGACGGCGAGATCGCCGTCGTTACCCTCGACAACCCGCCGGTGAACGCGATCTCCGAGGCGGTGCGCAAGGGGCTCTACGATCTGGCCGAGCGGCTCGACGCCGACCCCGAGGTGCGCGCCGTGGTGCTGATCTGCGCCGGGCGCACCTTCCTTGCCGGGGCCGACGTGCGCGAGTTCGGCAAGCCGCCGGTGGAGCCGCATCTGCCCGACGTGGTGGACCGGATCGAGGCGGCCGAGACGCCCTGGGTCGCGGCGATCCACGGCGCGGCGCTTGGCGGCGGCTTCGAGATTGCCATGGGCTGCCGCTTCCGCGTGGCCGTCGACAGCGCCCGCGTCGGCCTGCCGGAGGTCACCCTGGGCGTCATCCCCGGCGCGTCGGGCACGGTGCGCACGCCGCGCCTCGCGGGCATCGAGGCGGCGGTCGATCTGGTGACCAGCGGCAAGCCCTTGCCTGCCGCCAAGGCGCAGAAGGCCGGGTTGATCGATGCCGTGGTGAGTGGCGATCTCGAGCGCGAAGCCGTGGCCTTCGCCCGTGCCGCGCTCGACGCCGACATGCCGCTGCCGGTCTCAAAGCGCCCGCTCGCGCCGATGCCCGAAGACTTCTGGCAGGCCGCACGCAAGGCGGCTTCCAAGGCCGGGCACCAGGCGCCGCTGCGCGCGCTGGACAGCCTCCGCTTTGCCACCGAGCACGGCTTCGCCGATGCCATGGCACACGAGCGCGAGACCTTCCTGGACCTGCGCGGCTCGGACGAGGCGGCGGCGCTGCGCCATGTCTTCTTCGCCGAACGCGCCGCGCCGAAACCGGCGGCGCTCAAGGGCATCGAGCCGCGCCCCTTCAAGACCGTCGGCGTGATCGGCGGCGGCACCATGGGCGCGGGCATCGCCGGGGCCTGCCGCGAGGCGGGCATGGAGATTCTCCTCATCGAGCGCGATGCCGAGGCCGTGTCGCGCGGGCTGGCGAACGTCGGCAAGATCTTCGACGGCGCGGTCAAGCGCGGTAGGCTCACCGAAGAGGGCCGGGCCGAGCGCATGGCCGGCGTGCGCGGCAGCACCGACTACGCCGAGCTGTCGCAGGCCGACCTGGTGATCGAGGCGGTGTTCGAGGAGATCGGCGTCAAGCGCGCGGTCTTCGCTGAGCTGGGCCGGGTCTGCCGCGCCGACGCGGTGCTGGCGACCAACACCTCCTATCTCGATCCGTGTGCCATCGCCGAGGGTCTGCCCAACCCCTCACGCTTCATCGGGCTGCATTTTTTCAGCCCGGCCCACATCATGAAGCTGCTCGAGATCGTGCCGACGCCGGACACGGCGCCGGACGTGCTCGCCACCGGCTTTGCGCTGGGGCGGGCCTTGAACAAGATGCCGGTGCAGGCGGGCATCTGCGAGGGGTTCATCGGCAACCGCATCCTCAAGCGCTACCGTGCCGAGGCCGAGGCGCTGGTGATGCAGGGTGTCGCGATCTCCGAGATCGACGCGGCCATGCGCGACTACGGCTTCCGCATGGGCCCGTTCGAGGCGCAGGATCTGGGCGGGCTCGACATCGCCTTCCTGCAGCGCGAGGGCGCGCGGGCGGCGGGGCAGGAGGTGCCCGAGACGCTGGGGGATATCCTCGTGCGCGCCGGGCGCAAGGGCCAGAAGACCGGCGGCGGCTGGTACGACTATGCCGAGGGCGCGCGGACGCCGCTGCCCTCGGCCGCGGTGACCGAGCTGCTGGTCGAACGGATCTCCGGAACGCGCGATCTGCCGCGCGCCGAGATCGCCGAACGGCTTGTCGGCGCCATGGCGGAGGAAGGCCAGGCGATCCTCGACGAGCGGATCGCGCAGGCCCCGCAGGACATCGACCTGGTCGAGGTGCACGGCTACGGCTTTCCGCGCTGGAAGGGCGGGCCGATGTTCGCGACCGGAGCGTCGTAGCACGGTCCCGGCGATGGCGCGTCCTCGACTCTCGGCGGCTTGACCAAAGGGGGATGTCTGGGACCGCCTGCGCCGGTGCGGGCCCACCACCCCACGCGGCCCGGGTCTGCGTGATGCGCGCGCGCCGCTTGGAGCGCCGTGGGATGGCTTGCGCCGAGGTCTTCCGTGGGGGCCGGTGCAGGTCATGCTTGCAACGCTGAGTCCGATCCGGGGCGTTCTTGAGACACCGGCGGGTCCGGGGAGTCAGACGGTTTCGCTGATCCTGATCTCGACCGGCACGATGTGGTCGCGCGCGGTCTCGGAGGTGCCGAAAACGATCTGATCCTCCATCAGCGCAATGACCTTGCCGATCACCGCAGGGGCAGGGTGGCTCAGAACCGCCTTCACGCGCTTCGCGGACAGCGCCGCGTCGATGCGCGGGCTGAGTTCGGTCCCGATCACGGTCAGGTCGTCGCGGCCGCGGCGCTCGAGCGTGCGCAGGGCGCCTTCGAGACCGCCGCCTGCCACGAAGATCGCCGTGAGATCGGGATGCTCGGACAGGGCCTGATCGACAAGGTGTTCCGCCAGGTCGTCGCTCTCTTCGGTCGCCTGCGCCGGGAGCACCTGCAGCGGGCTCCCATTCTCCGACAGGTAGCCGAGAAACCCGCCGACGTAGCCGCGATGGGCAAGATACCCGTGAGAGCCGACGAACAGCGCGACCTTGCCGGGGCGGTTGCACAGGCTGTGCATGATCCAGCCGGCGCCGCGCCCGATCTTGGTGGGATCCGCGCCGATGAAAGCGGCGCGCGCCGGAACCGACAGATCCGAGAGCATGGTGAAGATCGGGATGCCGCGCAGCGCGATCTCGCGCACGGCGTCGCGAATGTCGGGCGTGTCCAGAGCGACGGCTGCGATCACGTCGCAGCTCTCCGCAAGCCGGTAGAGGGCGTCGATGGTTTCGCGCTCATCCAGCCCGGAGAGATGATGCACCTCGGCCTGGCCGCGGACCCTGCGCGACGTGCGGGTCTGGTCACAGAGTTCGCGGCTGAAATCCGCGTAGAGATGGCGCTCGGCACCATTGAGCAGGAATCCGAAGGTGGCTTCGGGGGCCTTTTCGGTCAGCCTGTCACGGATTGTCGGCGCGCCGTAGAACCCGATATGCTCAGCAACCTGGAGAACGTGCTGCAGCGTTGCCGTCTTGACCGAACTCCGGCGATTCAGAATGCGGTCGAGTGTGGACACCGAGACCCCGGCCAGGTTGGCCAGATCCTGGATTGTTGCTCTGTTCGACATCATGGCCTCTGCACGCAACGGGATAGGGGACGACCACGCCTCCCCACGCGGCACTCTTGGGACTGCGGGAGGGGCGGTCGGGTGCCGCCCCTCCCTTACGCAAGCTGTAGTTGGGTCAGTATCCTTCGGCAAGCTTCTCGCGGGCGTCGAGCGTCGCGCGCGCCGCCGCGACCGTCGCCGGCTCGACCGGCGTTCCGGCGTTGCTCCAGGCGTTGCGGATGTAAGTCAGCACTTCGGCGATCTGCGCGTCGTCGAACTTCCAGGCAAAGGAGGGCATGCCGCCGCCGGTGGGCTTTGCCTCGGTATGGGCGGCCCTGGCCCCGGTGAGCATCACCCGGACGAGATCGGTGGGATCGTCCGACAGCAGCGCGTGGTTGCCGTCGAAGGCGGGGACCAGGTCGCCCATGCCGTCGCCCCGTGTCCCGTGGCAGGCCGAGCAGTTTACCTCGTAGCGCAGAGCGGCGCGGGTCATCGCGGGGCTGCCGAGGTCCGCCTTGGCGGGCGCGGTCACGCCGGAGCCGGGCACGGACTTGAGGTAGCTGGACATGGCCAGCAGGTCGTCGTCCGAGAGGTACTGCAGCGAGTGCGCCACCGCCTCCGCCATCGGCCCCGAGGCCATGGCCTTGCCGTCGGTGCCGGTGCCCAGGTACTCGGCCACCTCCTCGGCGGAGCTTTCGCCCAGCCCGACATGCGGGTTCGAGGTGATCTCGGGCGCGTACCAGCCGTCGACCTTGGCCCCTTGCAGGTAATTCTCGGCGATCTCGGCGCCAAGCCCGTTGCGCGGCGTGTGGCACGACGAGCAATGCCCGCCCGCGTCGACGAGATAGCGGCCCCGGTCGTCCCCTTCGGCGTCGCCGTCGAAGGCGGCCTTGTCGAAGTAGAGCATGTTCCAGCCCAGCATCGCGAGGCGCTGGTTGTAGGGGAAGGCCATGCCCGCGGTCTCGTCGATCTCGTTGGACACGGGCTCGACCGTCGACATGTAGGCCCAGAGGTCGTGCATGTCCTGGTCGGTCAGCTTGGCATAGGCGGTGTAGGGCATCGCCGGGTAGAGCAGCCCCTCGGAGCCCTGGCCGTTGCGCACCGCGTCGAAGAACGCCCTCTCGGTCATCGCGCCGATGCCGGTCTCGGGGTCCGGCGTGATGTTGGAGCTGACCAGCGTGCCGAAATCCGTGTGGATCTCGTAGCCGCCCGCGAATTCGCCCGCGCCCTGCGTGTGGCAGGCGGCGCAGTCGGCGGTGCGCATGACGTATTCGCCGCGCGCTATGGCGGCCTCGTCGGTGCTGGTGAACGCGGCAAGCGCCACCGTGTCGTCGGCCCCCGCGTTGCGCGCGGTGTCGACAGTGCGCCAGGCCCAGATGCCCGCGCCGGCCGCCGCCACGACGGCGATCACCGCGATGCCGGCGACGATTTTCTTCATTGCTGCCATGGGTTACGCCTCCACCAGCGGGCCGGGGTTGGGAATGTAGTCCTGCACGATCGCCTGCGCCGCGCGGATCGCCAGCGCGCCCACGGTGCCGGTCGGGTTGTAGCCCGAGTTCATCGGGAAGACCGAGGCGGAGACCACGAAGAGGTTGTGGCAGTCCCAGCTCTGCAGCCAGGGGTTCACCACCGAGGTCTTCGGATCGGCGCCCATGGGGGTGCCGCCGATGACGTGGTCCGAGGCGATGATCGCCGTGGTGAAGGGCTTGTCGGCGAAGTTGAACGGGGTGATGTGCTGCGCGCCCATCTCCTGCGCGACCTCGACGGCCCGGTCCATCAGGTACTTGGCCATGTTCCGGTCGCTCTGCGAGTAGTCGTAGGTGATGCGCAGCAGCGGCACGCCGAACTTGTCCTTGTAGTTCGGATCGAGGTCCAGGTAGCCGGCCTTGATCGGCATCGAAGAGCCCTGGTTAAAGATCGTCGTGTAGGTCTGGTAGTGATCCCGGTACGCCTTCTTGAAGCCGGCGCCCCAGCGCGGGCTGCCCTCGGGCAGCTTGTTGGCCTTGGAGATCGGCGCGCCGTCCCGCGCGAGGGTCAGCATCCCCGCGCCGTGGATGAAGTCGAGATCCGAGTGGTCGAAGTTGTCGGCGTTGAAGTCGTCGATCTGGCTGCCCAGGCCGCCGGCGCCGATGAACGGGTTCATCTGCTCGCCCTCGATCCACATGTCGGTGCCCGAGATGGTCTGGAAGCTGAAGTTCCGGCCCACGGTGCCTTCCTGCGTCCGGTGGTCGTAGGGCTGGCCGATGCCGGACGTCAGCATCAGGCGCGTGCTGTCCACCTGGAAGGCCGTCACGCAGACCACGTCGCCTTCCTGCACCTGCTCGCGGCCCTGCTTGTCCACATAGGTGACGCCGGTGACGGTCTTGCCGTCCTCGGCCTTGTTCACCTTGATGACGCAGCTTTCGGTGATCACGCTGAAGTTCGGGCGCCGCATCAGCACCGGGAAGATGCAGGCCTGCGGCGAGGATTTCGAATAGTTGCCGCAGCCGAAGCCGAGGCAGAAGCCGCAATAGGTGCAGGCGCCCATCGAGACGCCCAGCGGGTTCACGTAGGGCTGGCTGAGGTTCGCCACCGGGATGGTGAACGGGTTGTAGCCCATCCGCGCCGTCGCCTCGTTGAACACCTCCATCGAGCGCAGGGTCTTCAGCTCGGGGGTCGGGTAGTCGCGCGAGCGCGGCCCCTCGAACGGGTTGCCGCCGGGCTGGATCTCGCCCTTGATATTGCCCGCCTTGCCGGAGATGCCCGCGATCCGCTCGAAGCGGTCGTAGTAGGGCTCCAGCTCGTCGTAGGTGATGCCCCAGTCCTGCAGCTGCAACTCGCCGTCCTCGGCTTTGCCGAGGCCGTAGCGTTCGATGGTCTTCGAGCGGATCTCGAAGTCGTAGGGATCGAACCGCCAGGCCATGCCGGCCCAGTGGAAGCCGGCCCCGCCGACCCCGCCGCCCAGCTCGAAGATGCCGAAGTCGCGCTGCGGCGCGGCGGTCTGATCGGGACGGTTGCGGAAGGTGAGCGTATTATCCTTGGGCGGCGAGAAGAGTTCCTTGCGGATGCCCCAGCGCAGCTCGTCGGGGTCGACGGCGGGGGGTGTATGGGTCGAGGTGTCCATCCAGGGGCCTCGGTCGATCGCGACGACGTTGAGGCCCGCGCGGGTCAACTCTTCGGCCATCAGCGAGCCGGCCCAGCCGAGGCCGACGACGACGACGTCGGCTTTCTTGTTGGTTGCCATGGGGATGCTGCCTTGTCTGTGAATCTGGGTCAGGGGAAATGCGGAGGGCTCAGTCCTTGGGGATCAGGCTGACCGGCTCGAGGTCGAGCTTTTCGCCGGTGCGGTCGGCGTAGAGCCGGAAGTCGTAGCGCGCGCCGGGAAAGCCGATCAGCTTCCAGCCCGCCATGTCGCGGTTGCCGCCGTAGATCGGGTCGGAGAAATAGCCCTCGCGGGCGTTCTGCAGCATCAGCTCGAAGAAGGCCTTGGTGTGGATCTCCTCGCCGAGCGAGATGGTGCCATCCTCCATGCCCTTCAGGATCTCGTCCTGCCGGTTGGGCTGCAGGTCGGCGAAGGCGGCGCCGTCGGTCTCCTGCGCATAGGCGTCCAGCGCCTTCAGCCCGGCCGCGTAGCGCTCGCGCGGGGTGGCGATGAACTGCGCGGTCTGCATCAGGTCGTCGGCGTTCTGCTGTAGCGGCTTCTCGCGGTAGAGCGCCGCCCCCTCGCCGAAACGGCCGGCGAGCTGGGCGTCGAGGAAATCGACGCAGCCGGCCTCGGAGGCCGAGGGCCCCAGATCGTCGGCCGGGATCAGCCGGTCGAAGACAGCGGTCACGGTGCGCCGGTCGGCATCGTCGGTCAGGACTCTCATCTGGCCGCCGGGGATCACGCTGCGCGGCAGCATCTCCGGGTCGACCGTCATGTCGGCGGGATAGCCGTGCATTTCCCGGGCCCGCGCGCCGTCCGCAGCAGCTCCGGTCGCGGCGATGGCGCCAAGGGAGAAGAGGGCTTCACGTCTGTTCATGGCATGTCTCTCGCGTCGTCGTTGACCGGTCGGGCCGCGGCCGGGACACGCGCAACACGCGTCGGCGCATGCCGGAAACGCGAGGTCTCCGGCGCTGGTGGCTGGCCAGTCTGATCAGGATTTCAAGGGGAACGCCGTGGTATCAGGGATCGCTTGAGCGCGGACGTCCTCTGCGGCGAGACTTAGATCCGCCTTGGCGGTGAGACAATCGGGCGCGGGCGGATTATCCGCGTTCGCCGCCGAAACCCTTCATTTTGAAAGGCCGGGACGGTTTGACAGACCCGCACGGTCGGGCCTCGCGCCAGTCTCTCCGCCGCGGGTACCCCGTCCGCGCCGCCTCGCCTTGTCGCCGAAAGAGAGGCGGGAGATCAGCGCTGCTGTCGAGGACCAGGGGCGCGGCCTCCTCGACAGGGTGGCCCCGGTAGCGGCCGATGCCGGGGACGTGATGCGCCGGGATGATCCAAAACGCGCTGCGCGCCGTACCCATTTTAGACGAAAACGCCGCCCGCAGCGCCGACAGGCGGACTGTCGACCGGCAGCCACAGCGGCTGCCGCGCGCGGAACGGCCCAGCCCAGATCATAGCCAAACGCTCTACGGAAGTTCATATGACCGCAGAAGTTCTCGCCCGGCTCCAGTTCGCCTTCACGGTGTCATTCCACATCATCTTCCCGGCCTTCTCGATCGGGCTGGCAAGCTACCTCGCCGTGCTGAACGGCGCGTGGCTGTGGACGCGGGACGGTCGATACCTGTCGCTGTTCAACTTCTGGAAGAAGATCTTCGCGGTTGCCTTCGGCATGGGCGTGGTCTCGGGCATCGTCATGTCCTACCAGTTCGGCACCAACTGGTCGGTCTTTTCCGACAAGGCCGGGCCGGTGATCGGACCGCTCATGGCCTACGAGGTGCTGACCGCCTTCTTCCTCGAGGCGGGCTTCCTGGGGATCATGCTCTTCGGCCGCACGCGCGTGGGCGACGGGCTGCACATGCTGGCGACCTTCATGGTGGCCTTCGGCACTTTGGTTTCCGCCACCTGGATCCTGTCGGTGAACAGCTGGATGCACACGCCCGCCGGGTTCTCGATCGCCGAGAACGGCCAGTTCGTCCCCGAGGACTGGTGGCAGATCGTCTTCAACCCCTCTTTCCCCTACCGGCTGGTGCACATGGTTCTGGCGGCCTATCTGACCACCGCGCTGGTTGTGGGCGGCGCCTCGGCCTTCCAGTTGCTGAAGTCCCCGGGCCACCCGGTGTCGAAGAAGGGCCTGTCGATGGCGATGTGGATGCTGGTGATCGTCGCGCCGCTGCAGATTTTCGCCGGCGACCAGCACGGGCTCAACACGCTCGAACACCAGCCCGCCAAGATCGCTGCCATGGAGGGCCACTTCGAGAGCCACGAGGGCGGCGTGCCGCTGGTGCTCTTCGCCATCCCCGACCAGGAGAACCAGGAGCTCGACTACGCGCTGGAGATTCCGCGCCTCGGCTCGCTGATCCTGACCCATAGCTGGGATGGGCAGATCCCGGCGCTGTCGGAGGTCCCGCGCGAGGACCAGCCGCCGGTCTGGATCGTGTTCTGGTCGTTCCGGGTGATGGTGGCGCTCGGCTTCGCCATGCTCGGGCTGGCGCTCTGGGGGCTCTGGGCCCGCTGGCGCGGCTGGCTCTACAGCGATCCGTGGCTGCTGCGCGCCTGCGTGGCGCTTGGTCCGGCGGGCTTCGTCGCGGTGCTGGCAGGCTGGATCACCACCGAAGTGGGGCGGCAGCCCTGGGCGGTCTACGGCCTGCTGCGCACCTCCGAGAGCCACTCGCCGCTCGACCTGCCGGCGCTGACCACCTCGCTGATCGGCTTCGTCGTGGTGTACTTCTTCGTCTTCGGCGCCGGCACCTTCTACCTGCTGCGGATGATGCGCAAGGCGCCGGACACGCCGCGGCTCGGCCTGCGCGATGGTCCGATCCGCACGGCGGGGATCATGCCGGGGCCCGCACAGACCCCCGAGAACAGGAGCGACTGACATGTTCGGACTGGAGCTTTCCTTCATCTGGGCCGGGATCATCGCCTTTGCCGTGCTGGTCTACGTGATCCTCGACGGGTTCGACCTCGGGGTCGGCATCCTGTTTCCGCTGGCCGGGACCGAGCAGGACCGCGACGTGATGATGAACTCGGTGGCGCCGATCTGGGACGGCAACGAGACCTGGCTGGTGCTGGGCGGCGGCGGGCTCTTTGCCGTGTTTCCGCTGGCCTACGCGGTGGTCATGCCGGCGCTCTACGTGCCGATCATCCTGATGCTGCTGGCGCTGATCTTCCGCGGCGTCGCCTTCGAGTACCGCTGGCGCACCAAGCGCTGGAAGCGGCTGTGGGATTTCGCTTTCTTCGGCGGCTCGCTGGTGGCCGGCTTCTCGCAGGGCATGGCGCTCGGCGGGCTGGTGCAGGGCATCGAGGTGGTGGACCGCGCCTACGCCGGCGGGTGGTGGGACTGGCTCTCGCCGTTCTCGCTGCTCACCGGGCTGGCGGTGGCCACGGGTTACGCGCTGCTCGGCGCCACCTGGCTGGTGATGAAGCTCGAGGGCGGCATCCATGACCGGATGCGCCGGGTGGCGCAGCCGCTGGGGCTGGCGACGCTGGTGTTTCTCGGGCTGGTGTCGCTCTTCACCCCGCTGCAGGACGATGTCTACTTTCAGCGCTGGTTCAGCGGCGGCTCGCTGATCTACTCGATCGCGGTGCCGGTGCTGGTGCTGCTCTGTGCGGCGGGGCTCTGGAAGGGGCTGCGCGGCGGCGGCGATCACCTGCCGTTCTTCTCGGCGCTGGGGCTTTTCGTACTCGGCTTCATCGGCATCGGCATCAGCTTCTATCCGATGATCGTGCCGCCCTCGCTGACCATCGTCGAGGCCGCGGCGCCGGACAGCAGCCTTGGCTTTGCCTTGGTCGGCACGGTGATCCTGATCCCGATCATCCTGGCCTATACCGCCTATGCCTATTGGGTGTTCCGCGGCAAGATCGACCCCTCCGAAGGCTACCACTGATGCGCGGCAAGCGGATCCTGTGGTTCGTCGCGCTCTGGCTCGCCGGGGTGGCCTGCGTCGGCGCCCTGGCACTGCTGATCCGGGTGGCGCTGCCCTACTGATCGGGAAAGGCACACACATCAGTGTCGCATCGAAACGTTTCGGTCCCTGAATCCGACGCGACACCGGAAGATTCTGCGGAACCATCCGGGCCCCCGCCGGGTTGCACGTGCGGATCGTCCGGACGGTCAGTTCATTTCACACGCTTTGTCCACGGTGGCGTGCCATCCCGCGCCGGCCGACGGGCCGCTTTTCGATCTGACCAAGGCCCAGGACCATGCGCATCCAGAATGCTGCCTCCCGCCCCGACCTCAAGACCGACCGCGGCTTGCCCGATGGCGTCCCGCTCGAGCGCATCCGCAAGGAGGTTGCACGCTGGTTCCGCCGCGGTGCCGGTGGCACACTCCTGATCACCGCCGGGAGGATGAGCCGGCGGGAAACGGCGCGGCGGCGTCCCGCCGCGCACCCCCTGTTCCGGCACCCGCCGCAGATGGCCGCTGTCCCGGCCGTGGAGAGCTGAGATGATCGACCCCCGTGACGTGACCATCGTCCCGGCCCGCTCGCGCCCGGACCAGCTCGGGGCCCGCTTCGACGACGCGGGCACCAACTTCGCGCTCTTCTCGGACCACGCCGAGGCGGTCGAGCTGTGTCTCTTCGACGCGGAAGGGACGGAGGAATTGGCCCGGCTGGAGCTGCCGCGGGCCGAGGGGGGCATTTTCTTCGGCTATTGCCCCGACCTCGGGCCGGGGCAGGCCTATGGCTACCGGGTGCACGGGCCGTTCAAACCCGCCGAAGGGCACCGCTTCAACCCGCACAAGCTGCTGCTCGACCCCTATGCAATGTCCATGCGCGGACAGCTTGTCTGGGACGATGCGCTCTTCGGCTACCCGGTGGGCGGCTCCGACCTCGAGCTCGACACCCGCGACAGCGCGCCCTTCATGCCCAAGGCGGTGGTGGCCGACCCGGTGTTCGACTGGGAGGCCGACGCCGCGCCGCGGCTGCGCTGGCAGGACACGGTGATCTACGAGGCGCATGTGAAGGGGCTGACCATGCGCCATCCCGGCGTGGTGCAGGCCGACCGCGGCACCTTCCGCGCGCTGGCCTCGGACCCGATCATCGAACACCTGCAGAAGCTCGGCGTCACCACCATCGAGCTCTTGCCGATCCACGCCATGGTGCAGGACCGGCACCTGATGGAGAAGGGGCTGCGCAACTACTGGGGCTACAACACGCTGGGGTTCTTTGCGCCGAACCGCACCTACCTCGCCACCGAGGACGTGCGCGAGGTGCGCGCCGCGGTCAAACGTTTCCACGCCGCCGGGATCGAGGTGATCCTCGACGTGGTCTACAACCACACCGCCGAGGGCAACGAGCTTGGCCCCACCCTGTCGTTCAAGGGCATCGACAACGCCAGCTACTACCTGCTGTCGCCCGAGAACCGCCGTCACGGCTTCGACACCACCGGCACCGGCAACACGCTGAACGTGGCGCAGCCGATGGTGCTGCGCATGGTGATGGACAGCCTGCGCTACTGGGTCGAGGCGTTTCACATCGACGGCTTCCGCTTCGATCTGGCCTCGACGCTGGCGCGCGAGCCCGACGGCTTCGAACGCGAGGGGGCTTTTTTCAATGCCATCCGGCAGGATCCGGTGCTGAGCCAGGTCAAGCTGATCGCCGAGCCCTGGGACGTGGGCGAGGGCGGCTACCAGGTCGGCGGCTTCCCCTGGCCCTTCCGCGAGTGGAACGACAAGTTCCGCGACGACCTGCGCAGCTTCTGGCGGCGCGATCCGGGCAAGCTCGGTGCGTTGTCGGAGCGGTTGATGGGCAGCCCGGTGCAGTTCGACCATTCGCACCGGCCGGCCACCTCCTCGGTGAACTTCATCGCCGCCCATGACGGCTTCACCCTGTGGGACACGGTGTCCTACAACGACAAGCACAACGAGGCCAACGGCGAGCAGGGCCGCGACGGCCACAACCACAATCTGTCGGACAATATGGGCTACGAGGGGGCCCCGGACGACCCGGGCATCGACGCCGCGCGCGTGCGGCGGGTGAAGGGCATGCTGGCGACGCTTTTCCTGTCTCACGGCGTGCCCATGCTGCTGGCGGGTGACGAGTTGGGCCAGACCCAGGGCGGTAACAACAACGCCTATTGCCAGGACAATGAGACCACCTGGATCAATTGGGAGGCGGCGCGTCCGGAGCTGGTCGAGGCGGTCTCGGGGCTGACCGCCCTGCGGCGCGCGTGGCGCGGGCATCTGGCGCCCTACGGCTTCTGGCCGCGCCCCGAGGCGACCGAGAGCGTCTGGCTGCACCCCGAGGGCCGCGAGATGTCCGAGCAGGACTGGCGCGATGGCGGGCTGTTCGCCATGGGCCTGCGACATCATCAGGAAGACTGCTCCGATCTGCTGATCCTGATCAACGGTGGGGAGCCGTGCACGTTCACGCTGCCCGAGGGACACTGGGAACTCATCCTCGACACTTCGCGCGAAGAGGTCGCCTGTGCCGAGCATCCCGGATCCAAGGTCGCAGTCGGGGCGCAGTCGGTGGCGCTGCTTCGGCACGGCGGCGGAACGGCCCTCTAAGGGGGAGAGGATCCTGCGGAGGGCGCGCATGTTCGCCGCAACCCGAGGCCCCCTCGCGCGCGCCGACTGCGATCCGACCCGGCGCCGCCGGGACGACTCTCGGCGAAGGGCCCTCGCGGCACATGAATGAACAAAGGGCTGCCTGTTCGTCATCGCGTCCCGTTAAGAAATTGAAAAGATTTCTGTATTGCCACCACCGAGCGCGAGGCCGGAGATCTCCGGGCCGCCGCAGCAAACGCCAAGCCTGCAATCTTTTCGACAGCGCGTCTTGTCCTTGCGTCAACATGCGGCTATGTCGCCGCGCGACTGTCCCTGTGTCAGAAAACTGACACAGGAGGCCGCGCCGCAGACCCTGAGGAGGAGCAGGTTCATGCTCGACCAGACCACGATCGCCGAAACCCTCGGCCAGCACTACGATCTCGCGCCCTCGCTGGAGGCCGCCGAGCGGCTGAGCGATGTCTACGAGACGATGAGCCGGGTCGTGACCCCGGCGGACTGGGCGATCCACGCGCCCTACGTCGAGGCGATCAACAGGCTCAAGAAAGAGCGCAACGCCGTCATCCTCGCGCACAACTACATGACGCCGCAGATCTACCACGGCATCGCCGATGTCGTCGGCGACAGCCTGCAACTGGCGATCGAGGCGACCAAGGTGAAGGCCGATGTCATCGTGCAATGCGGCGTGCACTTCATGGCCGAGACCTCGAAGATCCTGAGCCCCGAGAAGACCGTCCTGATCCCCGACATGGACGCGGGCTGCTCGCTCGCCGAAAGCATCACCCCCGAGGGCATCGCGGAAATGCGCCGCCGCTATCCCGGTGCGCCGGTGGTCACTTACGTCAACACCTCGGCGGCGGTGAAGGCGGCCTCGGACATCTGCTGCACCTCCTCCAACGCCGCGCAGATCGTCGCCGCGCTCGACGCCGAGACGATCATCATGACGCCGGACAAATACCTCGCGCAGAACGTCGCCAGGCAGGTGCCGCAGAAGACTATCGTCTGGTACGACGGCGCGTGCATCGTGCACGAGCGCTTCACCGCCGCCGAGCTGCGCGACTTCCGCAGCTGGCAGCCCGACACCCGCATCATCGCCCACCCCGAATGCCCGCCCGACGTGGTCGCCGAGGCCGACTTCTCCGGCTCCACCGCCGGGATCATCGACTACGTGACCCGCGAGCAGCCCGGCAAGGCGATGCTGGTGACCGAATGCTCGATGGCCTCCAACATCTCGGACGCGCTGCCGGGGGTCGAATTCGTCGGGCCCTGCAACATGTGCCCCTACATGAAGATGATCACCCTCGAGAAGGTGCTCTGGTCGCTGCACAGCATGGACGGCGCGGTCGAGGTCGACCCTTCGGTGGCCGAGGGCGCGCGCCTCGCGGTGCAGCGGATGATCGACCTGTCGCAGCGCAGCGCTGCCTGAGTCCATGCAGGAGATATCCACCGGCCGGGTCGTTATTCTCGGCGCGGGTCTGGCCGCGCTCTATGCGGCGCTGGCGCTGGCGCCGCGCCCGGTGCTGCTGGTTTCCCCCGATCCGCTGGGCACGGGCGCAAGCTCGGCCTGGGCGCAGGGCGGGGTGGCCGCGGCGATGGCCAGGCCCGACAGCCCGGAGTCCCATGCCGCGGACACGCTGCGCGCGGGCGCCGGGATCGTCGATCCCGACGTGGCGCAATCCGTCACCCGCGAGGCGCGCGAGCACATCCTGACCCTCACCGAGCTCGGCGCGCCCTTCGACCGCGATGCGGCGGGCGGCTACCTGCTCTCGCGCGAGGCGGCGCATGCCTTTGCCCGCGTGGTGCGGGTGCGCGGCGACCAGGCCGGGGCCGAGATCATGCGCGCGCTGGTGGCGCAGGTCCGGCAGGCTGTCTCGGTGCAGGTGCTCGAAGGCTGGGCCGCCACCGGGCTGCGCAGCGCAGCGGGCCGTGTCAGCGCCGTCGAACTCGCCCCCGCCGAGGGCGGGGTGCCGGTTTCGGTCAATGCCCCTGCCGTGCTGCTGGCAGGGGGCGGCTCGGGCGGGCTCTACGCGCTGACCACCAACCCGGCGCGGATCCGCGGGCAGGTTGCGGGGCTCGCGGCGCGGGCCGGCGCGGTGATGGCCGACATGGAGTTCGTGCAGTTCCACCCCACTGCCATGGATCTCGGCCTCGACCCCGCGCCGCTCGCCACCGAGGCGCTGCGCGGCGAGGGCGCCGTGCTGGTCAACCGGATCGGGCAGCGCTTCATGGAGGGCAAGCACCCCGACCTCGAGCTGGCCCCGCGCGACGTGGTGGCGCGCGCGGTCTATGCGCAGAGCCAGGGCGGCCTGCGCCCCATGCTCGACACCCGCAGGGCGCTCGGTTCCCGGATCCGGGAGGAATTCCCGGGGGTTGCCGCGGCCTGCGACCGGGCCGGGATCGACCCGGTCAGCAAGCCCATCCCCGTCGCCGCCGCCGCGCATTACCACATGGGCGGGGTCGAGACCGATGCCGCCGGCCGCAGCTCGCTGGCCGGTCTCTGGGCCTGCGGCGAGGTCGCCTCGACCGGGCTGCACGGGGCCAACCGGCTGGCTTCGAACGGGCTGCTCGAGGCGCTGGTCTACGCCCGCCGCTGCGCCGCCGACATCGCCGGCAGCCTCGGCGCGGCGTCGGAGGCGCCCCGGCTCGATCTGCCGCAGCCCGAAGCCGCCGAGCCCCCCGATCCCGATCTGGTCGTGCGGCTGCGCGCCGCGATGACGGCGGGGGCGGGGGTGATCCGCGATGCCGAGGGGCTGACCGCCTGCCTGCGCGAGATCGCCGCCGTGGAAGCCGCGCAGCCGGACTGCGCACCGCTGCGCAACATGACCGCCACCGCGACGCTGATCGCCGCCGCCGCGCTGACCCGGCGCGAGAGCCGGGGCGCGCATTTCCGCGCCGATGCCAGCGAAGAGACCGCCGAGACCGGCGCCCGCAGCCGCATGACCCTGGCGGAGGCGCTGACCCTCCGCGACACGCTCCAGAAGGAAACCGCCTGATGTCCCTGCCTCCGCTGCCCGACATGATCCTCGACCCGCTGGTGCGGGGCGCGCTGATGGAGGATCTCGGCACCTACGGCGATCTCACCACCCGCACGGTGATCCCGGCAGGCACGCGCTACAGCGCGCGGCTGCGCGCGCGCGAGGCCGGGGTGGTCTCGGGCATGCAGATCGCGCGCATGGCGTTTCACATGGTCGATCCGAGCCTGGAGCTGACCCTGCACCGGCCCGACGGCAGCGCCATCGCGCCGGGCGACGTGCTGATGGAGATCGAAGGCGAGGCGGCCTCGATCCTCACCGCCGAGCGGGTGGCGCTGAACTTCGCCGGGCGGCTGTCGGGGATTGCCACGATCACCGCCGGTTTCGTCGCCGAGACCGCGGGCACCAAGGCCCGCATCTCCTGTACCCGCAAGACCACGCCGGGCCTGCGCATCGTCGAGAAGCAGGCGGTGCTGCACGGCGGCGGCTTCAACCACCGTTTCTCGCTGTCCGACGCCATCCTGGTGAAGGACAACCACATTGCCGCGGCGGGCGGCATCCGCCCGGTGCTGCAGGCGATCAAGGGACAGGCCTCGCACATGGTGCGGGTCGAGATCGAGGTGGACACGCTGGCGCAGCTCGCCGAGGTGCTGGACGAGGGCGGCGCCGATGTGGTGCTGCTCGACAACATGGACACCGGGACCCTGCGCGAGGCGGTGGCGATGACCGCCGGGCGGCTGGTGCTGGAAGCCTCGGGCAACATGAGACTGGCGCGCATCGCCGAGGTCGCCGCAACCGGGGTCGACTACATCTCGGCCGGGGCGCTGACCCATTCGGCACGCACGCTGGACCTCGGCCTGGACTTCTGAAAGCGGTTTAGCCGCGGTCCGGCGCAGCAGGATCTCGACGAAAACCGCGCTGGCGTGGTTCCATCCGCCCATACAGCTCGGCTACGGTCGATCTCCCGGATCGACCGGCTCAGGTCTTGGCGGCGGCATATCCCGGCCGGTGGCGCGCACAGCGCACAGGGGGAAGCCCCGGCTCACCCCTTTGTCGCGGCGCGGTACCACTGCACGATCTCGCGGCGTGCCGCGTCGTCCATCTGGATGGCGTTGGGCGGCGGCATGGCATGGCTCGCGCCGGCCTGCAGGAAGATCAATTTCGCATGGCGTGCGACGTCGGATTCGGT
>NZ_JAIVKX010000019.1 GCF_020524285.1 Alloyangia pacifica | reverse complement strand
GAGAGATTGAATGCGACACCGCGAAAATGCCTCGGCTGGAGAACCCCGGCAGAAGCCTTCAGAGAGGAAATGGCGAAACTGAGATAGCGGAGCCTGTCGCAACGATCCTTGAGCTCTCATGGGGCACCCGCGAATCTGGAATGCAAAAATCACTCTATAAAACTGTAAATAAACAACAAAACCCAACTCAGGCCGACTCGTCGGTAGCGAACGCTGCCGTTTGCGCACCTCCGCGCCCCGAGAGCGCCAAACACAGCATCCTGCCTTTGCTTGGCATCCGAGCCGCGCTACCTACATGTGCAGTCGCCCTTGCATCGCCACTCGAGCCCCAGATGAGCCCTGAGCACCACAATGAGCTGCCCCAGCCGCGCTTCGGCGGCCTGCGCCTCGTATGGCTGGTGGTCGGCGCGCTGGCGCTCTTCGCGGGCACGGTCGGGATTGTCCTTCCCTTGCTGCCGACGACACCTTTCGTAATCCTCGCAGCCTTTGCCTTTTCCAAAAGCTCGCCGCGGTTGCACCTCTACCTTGCCGAACATCCGCGCTTCGGGCCGATGATTGCCGACTGGAGCGCGCATGGCGCCATTGCACCGCTTTACAAGGCCATGGCGGTGACGATGATGGCGGCGGCGTTCGGGCTCAGTCTCTGGCTACAGGTGCCGAGCCGTGTTCTTCTCCTGCAGGCATTGTGCATGGGTGGCGCCGCGGCTTTCGTTCTCAGCCGCCCGAACGGCCCGCGCTGACCCTGGTCGCGCGTGACGCGGCGTTCGACCCTCGGAGGATAAGATTTTCAATTGAACACTGTTCAATTGATGCGCTATGCCGGTGCCGACCCGCGAGGAAGAACCGCCCATGACGCAAACGCCCCAGCTAAGACAGCCTCGGACACCGCGCCAGCGCGTGAGGAATTGCGTATGAGCCGCCTTTCGGAGACCGACACTGCCAAGCCGCTAAGGGGCCGTGCCGCAGCCGTCGGGCTGACCCGCGCGCAGGTCGTCGAGGCCGCCATCGCGCAGATCGACGCCAAAGGGTTATCGGCCTTTTCCCTGCGCGAGCTGGCGCGCAGCCTCGGCGTCTCCCCGGCGGTGATCTACTGGCATGTCGGCGGCTCCAAGGAAGACCTCTTTGCCGCCATCGCCGCCACCATCACCGGCGGGCTGGCGGCGGCGCAGGATCCGCAGGCGCCCTGGACCGAGCGCCTGAAACAGGTGTTCCATGCCTATCGCGCCGCGGTGCACCGCCATCCCAATATCTCGCCGCTGCTCGGCGCCCAGATGAAGTCCAACGGCGTCGCCAACCTCGACTGGATCGAGACCGTGCTGGCCGCGCTGCACGACGGCGGCTTTGAGGGCGCAGCGTTGCGCGATGCGTTCAACGCGCTGATCGGCGGGCTCTGCGGGTTCGTGACCATGGAACTGGCGCCCGCGCCGGCCTCCGAGGACGGGTCCTGGGAAAACCGTATCTCGCAGCGCATGGCCGAGGTCGATGCCGAGGCCTACCCGCTGACTCAGGCCGCCCTGCCGCAGCTTGCCAACCGCATCTTCGTGCTGCGCTGGCAGAACGGTGCCGACGTCTCCTACGACGAGAGCTTCGCCGTTCTTCTCGACATCCTGATCGGCGGGATCGCGGTCCGCGCCGCAACGCTTTCACACAAGGAGCCCGCGCATGGCTGACATCCTTGTTCTCGGTGCCGGAATGGTCGGTGTGTCGACCGCGCTCGCGCTGCAGACGCGCGGCCATGCGGTGAGCCTCGTCGACCGCGGCGCACCGGGACGCGAGACCTCCTTCGGTAACGCCGGGATCATCCAGGCCGAGGCGGCGGAGCCCTACGGGTTGCCGCGCGATCTCGGCACGCTCTGGTCCTTTGCCACCGGGCGCAGCAACGACGTGACCTGGTCGCTGCGCGGCGTCGCGCAGATGGCCCCGGCGCTCTGGTCGTACTTCCGCCATTCCGCGCCGCGCCGCCACGCCGGGATTTCGCGCAGCTATGCGCAACTGACCGCCCGCGCCACGGCGGATCACGCGCCGCTGATCGAGGCCGCGGGCGCAGGCAACCTCATCACCCGGGACGGCCTGGTGCAGCTATACCGCAGCGGCGCCGCCTTCGAGGCCGATGCCGCGGATGCTGAAAGGCTCGGCCGCGAGTACGGCGTGCGGCACCGGGCGCTTTCGGGGACCGACTACCGGCGCGAGGACCCTGCCCTGCGCGGCGATCCCGCCGGCGTCATCCACTGGTCCGACAGCTGGAGCTGCAGCGCGCCCGGTTGCCTGGTGCACGCCTATGCCCGGCTCTTCGCAGGCCGCGGCGGGCGCCTGCTGGAGGGCGATGCCGAGACGCTGACCCAGACCTTCGGGGGCTGGCGCGTGCGGACCGTCGCCGAAGACGTCGAAGCCGAGCACGCGGTGGTTGCGCTGGGGCCCTGGTCGCCCTCTCTGCTGCGCCGCTTCGGCTACCGCATTCCGATGATCTACAAGCGCGGCTACCACGGCCACTTCGAGACCGCGCAGCCGCCGCTGCGGCCGATCGTCGACATGGACAACGGCGTGGTCGCGGGCCAGATGCAGGCCGGGCTGCGCATTGCCACCGGGGCCGCGCTGGTCGCCCGCGGCGCGCCCGCCGACCTGCGCCAGCTCGACCGCGGCCGCGCGGCGCTGTCGGACATGCTCGAGATCGGCGCCCGTGTCGAGGAGCCGCAATGGTCCGGCACGCGCCCCTGCCTGCCGGGCATGCTGCCGCTGGCCGGGGAAGCGCCGCGTCACAAGGGCCTGTGGTTCCACTTCGGCCACGGCCACCAGGGCTTCACCCTCGGCCCGACCACCGCCGCCCTGCTCGCCGGCAGGCTCGACGGCACCCTCGATGACGGGGAAAGCGCCCTCTCCCAGGTGCTCTCGCCGGCCAACCGACCCTAAGCGCCCTGCCCCTCGACCAACCTTTCAGACCTGCCGCCAGCCCGGAGACCTCCCGATGAACCTGAAATCCCCGATCTCGCTCTACGACGCGCAAGGCATCGCCTTCGGCGTGCTCATGGCCAGCCTCAGCGTGGTCTTCCTCAAGGCCGCAGGGCTGATCACCGGCCAGACCGCCGGGGCCTCGGTGCTGCTGTCCTACGTGCTGCCGCTGGATTTCGGGGCGATCTTCCTTTTGGTGAGCATGCCGTTCTTCTGGCTGTCGTGGAAACGCCGCGGCAAGACCTTCACCCTGCGCACCATCGCGGCGGTGGTCGGCATCTCGGTGACCACGCCGCTTCTGCAGCGCTGGGTCTCCTTCGACCATCTACCGCCGCTGGTCGCCGCGATCCTCGCCGGGGCGAGCGCCGGTGCCGGCCTCATCGCACTATTTCGCCACAATGCCTCCGCCGGCGGGCTCGGCGTGCTGGCGCTGATCGTCGAGGAGAAGACCGGCTTCAAGACCGGCTGGTTCCAGATGAGCTTCGACGCGGTGATCTTCCTTGTCTCCTGCTTCGTGCTGCCGCTCGAACTGGTGGTCTATTCCTTCATCGGCGCGGCGGTGCTGAACGCGGTGATCGCCTGGAACTTCCGCATCCAGCAAACCGGCAACACGCAAACCGGCAACCCGTCCGCGCCCGAGGCCGCCTAGGCGCGCTGCGCATTCGCGGGCTTTTCGGGCTCGTCCGGCGTATCCGCCTGGGCAACCTCGTTCTTCACCTGCCCCCAGGTGACCAGCGTGAAGATCGCGGTGCCGCCCACCACGTTGCCGGCGAGCACCGGCAGGAAGAACCCGAAAACGGCCTGGGCCATGCCCATGTCTCCATGCCAGACGAGTAGCCCCGCCTCCACCGATCCGGCGATGACATGGGCAAAGCCGGCGACCGCCAGCAGCCAGGTCATGGCCAGGACGATCACCAGCGCCTCGCCGCGTGCGCCGGGCATGACCCAGACCAGCGCGGCGATCAGCACCCCGGCGGGCATGGCGCGCACGAAGTTTCCGCCCGCCGTGCCCTCGACAGCGTGGCGGGCCACCGCCAGCAGGCTCTCTGTCAGCTCCGGCGGCAGCACTCCGGGCAGCAGCAGGAAGCCCGAGGCGATCATCGCGCCGACCACGTTTGCCGCCAGCACAATCGCCCAGAGCCGGATCATCTTGCGCAGGCAGGTCGCCGAGCGCTGCGCCACCACGGGCATGACGGTGGTGATGGTGTTCTCGGTGAAGAGCTGCATCCGCCCGTAGATCACCACGATGAAGCCCAGCGAATAGCCGAGACTCTCGACCAGGACCGCCCAGTCGGCCTCGGGCAGATAGGTCAGCAGCACCGCCTGGGCGATCACCGACAGGCTGATCAGGATGCCCGCCGCGAGTCCCGACCAGATCAGCGACACCGAGGGGCGGTTCAGCTCCTCCTCGCCGTCGCGGCGGATGACCTCGTAGATCAGCCGCGCGGAGAGCCGCGAGGCGCTGTCGACCGAGCGTTCCTCGGACGGGCGGTGGATGGTTTCGCTGTTGGCGATGGACATGCGGGACGTTGTGCCAAGATCATTCATGCCTTGGGAACCATCCAGCGCGGCAGGAGTTCCCGGCAAAGACCCCTGCCCGGCGCGGCAAGTCTTCCGGCAGGTATTGTGATAACTATACATTATCACATATCCAAATAAATCCGATTTCCGTTTATCGCGCGCAGCCTGTAGACCTTGGGCCGCGGTGCCTGACCACCCCATCGGCCCCAGGGCCGAATGGCGGCACGGACCCGCAGAGAACAACCCAACGCAGCGAATGCCGGAGCCAACGATGGACGGAAATGATGTGAAACCCTCGGGCGGATGCCCGGTGATGCACGGCGGTCAGACCTCGACCGCAACCTCGGTGACCAGCTGGTGGCCGAACGCGCTGAACCTCGACATCCTGCACCAGCACGACAGCAAGACGAAGCCCTTCGCCCCGGCCTTCGACTACCGTGAAGAGCTGAAGAAGCTGGACGTCGAAGCCCTGAAGGATGACCTGCGTCAGCTGATGAAGGACAGCCAGGAGTGGTGGCCCGCAGACTGGGGCTCCTACGTCGGCATGTTCGCCCGCGTCGCATGGCACGCGGCAGGCTCCTACCGTCTGGCGGACGGCCGCGGCGGTGCCGGCACCGGCAACCAGCGTTTCGCACCGCTGAACAGCTGGCCGGACAACGTCAACACCGACAAGGGCCGCCGCCTGCTCTGGCCGATCAAGAAGAAGTACGGCAACAAGATCTCCTGGGCCGACCTGATGGTCCTGTCGGGCACCATCGCCTATGAGGTCGCGGGTCTGAAGACCTTTGGCTTCGCCTTCGGCCGCGAGGACATCTGGCACCCCGAGAAAGACGTCTACTGGGGCGCCGAGAAGGAATGGCTCGCGCCGTCCGACAACCGCTACGACGACGTGGCCGACCCCTCGACCATGGAAAACCCGCTCGCCGCGGTGCAGATGGGCCTGATCTACGTCAACCCCGAAGGCGTCAACGGCCAGCCCGACCCGGTGAAGACCGCAGCGCACCTGCGCGAGACCTTCGCCCGCATGGCGATGAACGATGAAGAGACCGCGGCGCTTACTGCCGGCGGCCACACCATCGGCAAATCGCACGGCAACGGCAGCGCCGATGACCTCTCCGCCGATCCCGAAGCGGCGGATGTGACCGCGCAGGGCATGGGCTGGATGAACACCAAGGGCCGCGGCATCGGCCGGGACACCGTGGTGTCCGGCATCGAGGGCGCCTGGACGAAGAACCCGACCCAGTGGGACATGGGTTACTTCGAGATGCTCTTCGGTCACGAGTGGGAACTGACCAAGTCGCCCGCCGGCGCCTGGCAGTACAAGCCCGTCGCGATCAACGACGAGGACATGCCGGTCGACGTCGAGGACGCCTCGATCAAGTGCATGCCGATGATGACCGACGCCGACATGGCGATGAAGGTCGACCCGGTCTACAACGCGATCTGCCAGAAGTTCATGGCCGATCCGGCGTATTTTTCGGAAACCTTCGCCCGCGCCTGGTTCAAGCTGACCCACCGCGACATGGGCCCGAAGGTGCGCTACGTCGGCCCCGACGTGCCCGCCGAGGACCTGATCTGGCAGGACCCGATCCCCGCCGGCACCACCGGCTACGACATCGGCGGCCTCAAGGCGAAGATCGCGGCCTCGGGCCTGAGCGTGTCCGATCTCGTGTCGACCGCCTGGGACAGCGCCCGCACCTACCGCGGCTCGGACATGCGCGGCGGTGCCAATGGCGCGCGCATCCGTCTCGCCCCGCAGAAGGACTGGGAAGGCAACGAGCCCGCGCGTCTGGCCCGCGTGCTCAACGTGCTCGAGCCGCTGGCAACCGCCGCCGGTGCAAGCCTCGCGGACACCATCGTCCTGGCCGGCAACGTCGGCGTGGAACTGGCGGCCAAGGCGGCCGGCCACGACATCTCGGTGCCCTTCGCACCGGGCCGCGGTGACGCCACCGACGAGATGACCGATGCCGAGAGCTTCGAGCCGCTCGAGCCGCTGGCCGATGGCTTCCGCAACTGGAAGAAGCAGGACTACGTGGTCTCCTCGGAAGAGATGCTGCTCGACCGGGCGCAGCTCATGGGCCTGACGGCGAACGAGATGACCGTCCTGCTCGGCGGCATGCGCGCCATGGACACCAACCACGGCGGCACCAAGCATGGCGTCTTCACGGGCCGTCCCGGCGCACTGACCACGGACTACTTCGTCAACCTGACGGACATGGCGTACAGCTGGGTGCCCGCGGGCCGCGACCTCTACGAGATCCGCGACCGCAAGACCGGCGAGGTGAAATGGACCGCGACCCGTGTCGACCTGGTGTTCGGCTCGAACTCGATCCTGCGCGCCTACGCCGAGATCTACGCCCAGGACGATGGCACCGAGACCTTCCTCGCCGCCTTCGTCGATGCCTGGACCAAGGTGATGAACGCCGACCGCTTCGACCTGAAGTGATCACGCGCACATGACAAGACAGGGCCCGTACGCCAAGCGTGCGGGCCCTTTGCATGCTTCCAGCCCAGGGCCTTCTTCTCTTTCCAAATACGCCGGGGTGAATTGCCGCGCAGCGGCAAGAGGGGCAGCGCCCCTTCTGGAAGCACTCCTGCCCCTCCCGAGCGCCGGACCGAAGCTCAGCCCAGCCCGTCCTCCAGCACGCAGCTCTCCAGCACCTTGCCCGCGAAGGGATCGACCAGCCCGACGTCGCTCAGCCGCGGCCCGGCGTTGCAGACCAGCGAGGCGCCGAAGAGCGCCTTGAACACCAGGTAGGGCGGCTGCCAGCCGACCAGCCCGTCGAGCGTCGCGCGCAGCGCGGCGAAGCTCTCGGCCACTTGCGCCAGCGGCGCCTCGGAGATCAGCCCTGCGACCGGCAGCGGCAGGCAATGCAGCACCTTGCCCCGGGAAGCGACGGCGACCCCGCCGCCGCAGTCGCGCAGCGCATTGGCGGCGGCGGCCATGTCCTCGGGGCGGCGCCCGAAGACCGTGAGGTTGTGGCTGTCGTGCGAGACCGTGGTGGCAAAGGCACAGCGCCAGTCGCCCCAGTTCTCGAGAAAGGCGGTGCGCATCGGCGTGGCCGCGCCATGGCGGTTGACGATGCCCATACGGATCATGTCCTCGGGCAGCACCAGCCTGCCCTCCTCGACCGCGACCCGGCGCTCGCCCCAGACCGGGAAGCGCGGCTTGGAGAGGGTGGCGATGCGCGCGCGCGGGCCCGTCGCGGCGATCTCGAAATCCTCCGGCGTCACGGGATCGAGGCGCATGGTCTGCCGCAGCGCCGCCGGCACGGCCGCGGCGGACGGCAGGCTCGTCGGCTTGCCGGCCCGGGCGACTTCCTGCCCGTTCGCAATAACCACCTCGGCACGCACCGCCTCGAGATCCGAGAGCAGCACAAGATCGGCGCGGCGCCCCGGCGCGACGAGGCCGAGGTCGGGCCGTCCGATGCGGCTCGCGGCGTTGAGCGTGGCGGCGCGATAGGCCCAGACCGGCGGCAGCCCGCAGTCGATGAGCATGCGGATCACCCCGTCGAGCCCGCCCTTGCGGACCAGGTCGTCGGGGAAGATGTCATCGGTGCAGAGCGTCACCGTCTGCGGCAGCTCGCCCAGTTCCACCAGTGCTTCGGCGAACTCGGGCAGCAGGTGCTCGTGCGAGCCGCGCAGCTCGATGGTGAAGCCCGCCTCGAGTTTTGCCATGAGGTCGCCGGCGCCGGTGAGCTCGTGGTCGGTCTCGACCCCGGCGGCGGCAAAGCCCGCGAGATCGCCGCCGGTGAGCCCGCGTGCGTGGCCGCAGACCCGCTTGCCCGCGTCGAGCCCGGCCTGCACGATCCCGGCGACACGCGGATCGCCCTCGAGCAGCGGGCGCATGGTCATCAGCTCGGCGGCGCCTTGAATGTCGCCCCGCGCCAGCCAGCGGGCGACGGTCTCGGGGGTGAAATCACCGCCCGAAACCTCGTAGCCCGGCGCCGAGGGCACGCAGGTCGGCACCAGCGGCAGCAGGCGCAGCGGCAGGTCCTTGACCGCGTCGCAGGCAAAACCGAGCCCCGCCTCGCCCGAGACATTGGCCAGCTCGTGCGGGTCCCAGAGCGCCGTCGTCACTCCGCGGGGCACCACAGCGGCGGCATATTCCGCGGCGGTGATCATCGAGCTCTCCACGTGCATGTGGCTGTCGATGAACCCCGGCACGAGCGTCATGCCGCGCGCGCCGATGCGCGCCTTGGCCTTGCGCGCGGGATCGGGGGCGTGGACGCTGGCGATGAGCGGGCCGGTGATACCGATGTCGGCCTTGCGGCCGCGCCCGGTCACCATGTCGAGCACCGTGCCGCCCTCGATCAGCAGGTCGAAGGGCGCCTCGCCGCGCGCGGCCTGCACCGCGCGGGCCCGCAGCGCGGGACCGTTGAGATCACTGGGAAAGGTCATGCGTCCGCTCCCGCCAGAGCCTCGAGGCAGAGCCGTGCGATGTCGTCGAGGGGAGCGGTCGGCAGGCGGGTCAGCCCCTGCGGATCGGCGGTGAAGTCGGTGGCGCCGTAGGTCTCGTCCTTGCGGGTCGAAACGGACAGGCTCTGGCGCTCGAAGGCAAAGGCTTCGGGCCGGACCATGGCGAGGGCGGCGACGGGATCGTAGATCGCCATGCCGGTACGGCCGCGTTCGAGGCCGATGTCGAGGTATCCCCCGAGCAAGTCCGCGGTGAGCGGATCGGTCTGCGGCATGTCGTCGGAGCCGAAGGTCGCCTGGCGACAGATCATCAGGTCGATGACCTCGAGCGGCAGACCTGCCTCGGCGACGATCGCTGCCGCCTCGGGATCACAGAGGGCGTTGAACTCGGCCAGCGGCGAATGGTTGCCCGGCCCGTTGCTGCCGCCCATCCAGACCAGCCGGGTGATGCGCGCGGCGGCCTGTGGGAAGCGCTGCACCAACAGCGCGATATTGGTCAGCGGGGCGAGCGCGAGCACCTCGCGCGGGCCGTCCAACATCAACCATGCGGCCAGCGCCTCGATGGCATCAGCCGGCGGCTGCGGGCCATCGACCTCGGGCAGGAAGCGGCCGCGGCTGTCCATGCCCTTCTCGCCGAGGATCTCCTGCGCGGTCTCGACCTCGCGGACAAGCGCTTTCTCGGCCCCGGCATGCAGCGGCGCGTCGATCCCGTAGGCCTGCGCGGCGCCGAGCGCATTGGCGATGACCTGCGGCAGCGGCGTGTTGCCCGCCACCAGCGAAATGCCCTCGACCGTCGCCCCGTAGTGGCGCAGCAGCAGCAGTGCCCAGAGGTCGTCGAAGCCGTAGTCGGTGTCGACCCAGAGCCTCATGCCGCGAGTCCCCGCGCGGTGGAGAGCGGCAGGTCGAAGCGGATGGTCTCTCCCAGCGGCACCTCGGGCAGCGCGATGGCGGCATCGGCCTTGATCGGGCCGAGCGCGCTGTCGATGACATATTCGCGATGCGCCCCGGCAAAGCTGCAGGCGGCAACGCGGCCCTCATGCGGGCCGCTGCCCACGGTCACCGCATCCGGGCGCCAGGCGAGGATCGAGCTCTCAGGCCGGGCCTCAAGCGGCAGGCGGCCGTTGGCGCTGACCACCTCGGCGCCCTCGACCTTGAAGATGTTCTCGAAGCCCATGAACTCGGCGGCAAAGGCGGTCGCCGGGCGGGCGTAGAGATCCGACGGTGTGCCGAGCTGCTCGATCTTGCCGTCCTTCATCAGCACGATGCGGTCGGCGAGCGCCAGCGCCTCGGCCTGGTCGTGGGTGACGAAGACCATGGTGATGCCGGTCTCCTTCTGCACCCGCTGCAGCTCGGTGCGCATCTCGAGGCGCAGCCGGGCGTCGAGGTTCGACAGCGGCTCGTCGAGCAGCAGCACCTTGGGCCGCATGACAAGCGACCGCGCCAGCGCCACGCGCTGCTGCTGGCCGCCCGACATCTCGGCGGGCTTGCGCTTCTCAAAACCGGTGAGGCCGACGGTCGCCAGACCTTCCTCGGTGCGCTGCTTGATCTCGGCTTCGGGAAGCTTCTGCAGGCGCAGGCCGAAGGCGACGTTTTCGTAGGCCATCAGATGCGGGAAGAGCGCGTAGCTCTGGAACACCAGCCCGATGCCGCGCTTGTTGGCGGGCACGCGGGTCACGTCGCGCCCGTCGATGGTGATTGTGCCGCCGGTGGGCGACAGCAGCCCGGCGATGGCGCGCATGGTGGTGGTCTTGCCGCAGCCCGACGGGCCGAGCAGTGCGATCAGCTCGCCTTCGCGGATCGACAGATCGAGGTTCGGCACGGCGACCGATTTACCGTAGCTGAGGGTGAGATCGGAGAGTTGGACGAAGGCGTCAGACATAGCGAGAGAATCCCAGCAGGCGTTCGGCGGTGAAGACGATGGCGAGCGACATGAAGGCCAGAAGCGCCGAGAGCGCGGCGACGGAGGGATCGAAGGTGATCTCCATGTAGGCCAGCATGTCGATGGGCAGGGTGCGGACGCCGGGCCCCGAGAGGAACAGCGAGACCGGCACCTGATTGAAGGAGGTGACGAAGCCGAGGATGAAGGCGGCGAGCACCCCGCCGCGGATGTTCGGCAGCACCACCTTGGTGAAGGCCTGCAGGCGCGTGCATCCGAGCAGCACCGCGGCCTCTTCCATATCCGCGCGCAGGTTGGTCATCGACGAGGAGACAACCCGCACCGCGTAGGGCAGCACCAGCGCGGTGTGCGCCATAAAGAGGGCCAAGGTGACCGTCACGCCGGTCGGGACCACCATGTAGCGCAGGAGCGCGAGGCCGACGATGATGCCCGGCACGATGATCGGCGCGGCGACGATGGTGCGCACGGTCTCGGCCATCGGCAGGTCGTAGCGGTTGAGCGCATAGGCCGCCGGCACCCCGAGCAGCAGCGCCGCCAGCGTGCCGAAGACCGCCAGCGCCATCGACAGCAGGAAGGAGGCGCGGAAGCTCTCGACGGTGAAGACCTTGAGGTACCACTTGAAGGTCAGCCCCTGCGGCGGGAAGGCGAGATACTCGGTGTCCGAGGCCCCGGCGAGGATGATGATCAGGAACGGCCCGATCAGGAAGGTCAGCGTCAGGCCGAGGATCGACCAGTTCGCGAGGTGGCGCATGGAGGTGTTCATGAGGTCAGCTCCGGGCGGTGGCGATGCGCTTCAGCAGCAGGTTCGCCGAGAAGGACATGACGATGAGGATCATGGCGATGACGCTGGCCGAGACGAAATCGTTCGACACGTTGACCCGCTGGTAGAGCAGCGTTTCCAGCATCAGCACCTTCGAGCCGCCGAGGATCGCCGGGGTGATGTAGGCGGTGAGCGCGCCGGTGAAGACCAGCGTGCCGCCGATGACGAGCCCTTCCTTGGTCAGCGGCAGGATCACCTTGAAGAAGACCGCGAACCAGCTCGCGCCCAGCACGCGGGCGGCGGGGATCACGTCGCGCGGGATGTTCTCCATCGCCGACACGAGGCTGATGATCATCAGCGGCAGGAAGAGCTGCAGCAGGCCGAGGAACACGGCGGTCTCGGTGAACAGCAGCCGCAGCGGCGTGTCCGACAGGCCCAGCCCGGTGATTGCCTCGTTGACGATGCCGGTGCGGCCAAGGATGACGATCCAGGCGTAGGTGCGCGCGACCGGCGAGATCATCAGCGGCAACACGACCATCCCGAAGACCTTACCTCGCGATTTCGGTCCGAGGTTGACGATGCAGAAGGCGGCGGCATAGCCGATCACCGCCGCCGTGCCCGCCACCAGAACGCCCAGCTTCAGCGTGCGCAGGAAGACCGTGCGGTTGAGCGGCGTCGAGAAGAAGTCGATGTAGCCCTGCAGCGACCAGCCGCCGGTGGTGCCGCGGAAGGCCTCGGAGAGCAGGATGCCCACCGGAACGAGGAAGAGCAGCGTCGAGAAGATGGCGGCGGGAAGCGCCAGCGCCAGCCCCTCGCGGGTGTTGCGAAACATGATGCGTGTTCCCCTCTGTCTGGGGCGGGTGTCGGAAGGCGCTCGGCCCGCGGGGCGGAGCGCTCGGATCGCCGAGGCCCGCCGGGGAGCCACGTGCGATCAGGGTGTTCGGGGGGCCATGGACGCCAGGAAGATGGGGCATCCATGGCCATTCGCGGGGGCAACAAGGGAGGGAGAAAACCCCCGGCGATCAGGTTACTGGATCACCTCGGCGTTCCACTGCTCGACCCAGCCCTCGCGCTTGTCGAGCACTTCGGCGGCCGGCAGGATGTTCAGCGATTCAATGACATCCGCGCCATAGGTGAGGTTCTCGGCGGCGTCCGCGCTGAGTTCGACTTCCTTGTTGGCCGGGCTATCGATCAGCATCTCGCCAATCTTGGTTTGCACCTCGGTCGACAGCCAGTAGTCCATGAACTGGTAGGCCAGCTCCTCGTTGCCGTTGCCCTTGGTCATGACCATCACGTTCATGCCACCGGCCTGGCCTTCCTCGGGCTCGGCCCAGGCGAAGGGCAGCCCCGCGTCCTTGAAGCTGCCCCAGGCGAAACGGCCCACCGGGGCGGCGATCACTTCCTGCTGGTTCATCAGCTGCACCAGCTCGGACGAACGCGAATAAAAGGTCACGATGTCATCGGAATGCGCCCCGATCTCGGAGATCACCGGCGAGAGATCGCCTTCCTCGCCCATGGCCTTGCCCAGCATCATGACGGTGAGCGGGCCCTGCGTGCCGGTGATGTTGGGCAGGGCCACCTGACCGGCCAGCTCTTCGCCGAGCAGGTCACCCCAGCTGGAAATCTCCACAAGGTCCGAGCGGTAGACGATGGAGCTCGCGTAGAACGTGTAGCCGACGGCCATGTTGTTGCCGATGGGGTCCTTGGCGCTGTCGTAGAGCTTGTCGAAGCTGCTCAGCTTCGCGGTGTCGAGCGGCTGGATCAGATCCTTGCGGGCCAGCGCCAGCGCGTCCTGCGTGGAGATCACCGCCATGTCGATCACCGGATCGGCGGCATTGGCCTCGATCTTCGCCATGCGCTCGACGCTGTTGCCGGTCTCGACGACCAGCTCGCAGCCGCAGATCGCCTCGAAGGGATCGTAGAGCGCTTCGCGGTACTCGTCCTGGGCGAAGGAATAGACCGAGATGGTCAGCGTCTTGTCCTGGGCCTGGGCGGCGGTGCCGAGTGCACTGGCAAGCGCGAGGATCGAAAGAGTGGTCTTCATGGCAGTCTCTCCGTGTTGGTCGGGGGTCTTATCAGGGGCGTGATTGCTTATCGGGGCGCGGCTGTCGACGCGCGCGGCACAAGCTGCATGGGCACCGCATGGCCGGCATCGGGGCGCAGGCCGCCGGCAATGAGACTGGTCAGCACCTCCAGCGCGTATTCCGCGATGGCGCCCACGTCCTGCGCGGTGGTGGTCAGCGCCGGGTGCATGGCGGTGGCAAACGGCAGATCGTCGAAGCCGGTGAGGCTGACATGCTCGGGCACGGAAATCCCCGCCCTCGCAAGCTCCGACAGCGCGGCGAGCGCCAACAGGTCGGACGTGGCGAGGATGGCGGTCGCGCCCTGCCCCACGAGGTCCGGCAGCGCCGCAAGACCGGCGTCGCCCCAGACCGTCCGGACGCGGACGCTCGGGCCGAGGCCGTCGGCCATGCCGCGCATGCGGTCCTGCTGCACGTCCGACACCCGGTCGCCGCCGAGCAGCACGACATCGCTGTGGCCCAGTTCGCGAATATGCGCGCCGATGAGAGCGCCGCCGCCGATGTGATCGGCCGAAACGGTGTTGCGTGGATCGCGGGCGGTGTTGATCGTCACCATGGGCAGCCCCGGCGCCGCGGGCGAGGTGCCCTTCTGCGGCACCACCACCACCCCGTCGACGCCGCGGCCGACAAGCTGCTGCAGCGCCTCGGTCTGCCGCGCCTCGCTGCCGCGGGAGTCGGCGATGAGGATGCCGAGACCACGCGCCTCGGCGGCGATCGACAGGTTCTGCGCGATGCGCGGAAACAGCGGGTTGGTCAGGTCGGGCATGACGAGGCCGAGAATACCACTCTGCCCGGTCTTCAGCGCGCGCGCGGCGCTGCTCGGGCGGTAGCCGAGCGCCTCGGCGCGGGCACGGATGCGATCGGCCAGCTCTTTCGACACGCGACCCTTGCCGGTCAGCGCGTTCGAAACCGTGGCGGCCGAAACCCCGATATCCTGTGCGATCTGCTTTATGCTGGCCATGCCGTTTCCTCTTTGGTGAAACGATTAATCAGCGCCATTCCCGCCGGTCAACGGGAAATTAAACGTTTAATCACCTCCAAAGCGTTTCGAGGCGGCGGTTGCCTAAATTCCGTGCAGCCGGGGGCGAGAGCCGCGAGTGACAGCGGCCAGAACCAAGGCAGAAAGCGGGACGCGGAGCGACCTGCCAGCCGACGCGACCAACGCAAGGTTGCGTCAAACCGCCCGGCCCGGCGCAGCGAATTCTACTGGCGAAGCCGGGCAAAAGCCTTCAAAATGAAAAAGATACGCGGGGAGCCTTCCGGCCCATGACCACTTCCATGCCCACCTCAGGCTTGCAGATCGAGCACGAAGAATCAGGCGCCGCGCCGGTGATCAGCCTTTCCGGGGCGTTGACCGTGCACGCACTCGCCAGTCTGCAGGCTGGGCTCAAGGAAGTGCCGCAGACCTCGGTCATCGATCTCTCCAAGGTCACAAGGATCGACACCGCCGGGGCCTGGGCCCTGGCGGACCTCGAGCGGCGCGCTGCCGCAAGCGGCGGCCGCCTGCGCTACCGGGGTGCCAGCGAGGCGGCGGAGCTGCTGTTGGACACGGTGCGCCGCGCGATGCCGGTGGCGGAGCCCGCGCCCGGCACGGCGACCGGGCTGCGCGCCCTGTTCGAGGCCACCGGCAAACGCGTCGTCGGCGGCTACGACTTCCTGCGCGGACTGGTGGCCTTCCTCGGCATGTTCCTCGCCGGGCTCTTCCGCGTGGTAATCCACCCGCGCGAATTTCGCTTCACCTCGCTGGTTGCCCATTGCGACGACGTGGGGCTGCGCGCCGTGCCGATCGTGTCGCTCATGGCCTTCCTGATCGGTGTGGTGCTGGCCTTCCAGGGCGCGACACAGCTGCGCCAGTTCGGCGCCGAGGTCTTCGTGGTCGATCTCATCGCCATCTCGGTGCTGCGCGAGCTTGGCATCCTGCTCACCGCGATCATCGTCGCGGGCCGCACCGCCTCGGCCTTTTGCGCCGCCATCGGCTCGATGAAGATGCGCCAGGAAATCGACGCCATGCGCACGCTCGGGCTCGACCCGGTCACCGTGCTCTTCGTGCCGCGCATCCTCGCGCTGCTGCTGATGCTGCCGATCCTCGGGCTTATCGCCGACATCATGGGGCTGTTCGGCGGCGCCCTGATGTCCTGGATCGAATTGGGCATCTCGCCCTCGATGTTCCGCACCCGGCTGGTGGCCGACATCGACATCAGCAACGTGATCGTCGGGCTGGTCAAGGCGCCGGTCTTCGCGGTGATCATCGGCGTGGTCGGCTGCCACGCCGGGATGCAGGTGAAGGGCGACGCGGAATCGCTGGGGCGGATGACCTCGAGCGCCGTGGTCACCGCGATCTTCGCGGTCATCGTCGCCGATGCGCTCTTTTCCATCTTCTTTGCCGAGGTGGGGATGTGACCCAGCCTGACGACAGCGCGCCGATCATCCGCGTGCGCGGCCTGCGCACCCAGTTCGGCAGCCACGTGGTGCACGACGGGCTCGACCTCGATGTCTACCGCGGCGAGATCCTCGGCGTGGTCGGCGGCTCGGGCACCGGCAAATCGGTGCTGCTGCGCGCCATCACCGGGCTCGAGCGCCCGGCGGCGGGCCGGATCGAGGCCTTCGGCACCGAGGTGCTGACCGCCTCGCCCGACGACCGTGACCGGCTCGATGACCGCTGGGGCGTGATGTTTCAGGACGGCGCACTCTTCTCCTCGCTCACAGTGCGCGAGAACGTCGAGGTGCCGCTGCGCCGGATCCCCGACCTGACGCCCGAGCTGCGGCGGGCGCTGGCCGATCTCAAGATCTCGCTGGTGGGGCTGCCCTACCGCGCCGGAGACGCCTACCCCTCGGAGCTGTCGGGCGGGATGCGCAAGCGCGCCGGACTGGCGCGGGCGCTGGCGCTCGATCCCGAGGTGGTGTTTCTCGACGAGCCCACCGCCGGGCTCGACCCGATCGGCGCCTCTGCCTTCGACCAGCTCATCAACACCTTGAGCGAGGCGCTCGGGCTGACCGTCTTTCTTGTCACCCATGACCTCGACACGCTCTATGCAACCTGCGACCGTATCGCGGTGCTGGCGGAAAAGCGGGTGCTCGTCACCGGCACGCTGCCCGAGATGCTGGAGGTCGATCACCCGTGGGTGCAGGAATATTTCACCGGGCCGAGAGCGCGCCTCGCGCGCGACGCGGTCCGGCCCGACACGAAGACCGAGGCTGACTGACCATGGAAACCCGCGCCAACTACGTGCTTGTCGGAGCCTTCGCCATCGCGGGCTTTCTCGGCCTGCTTGGCTTCCTGCTGTGGTTCGCCAATGTCGAGCTCGACCGGCAGTTCGACTACTACGACATCGATTTCCCCTCGGTCTCGGGCCTCTCGGTGGCTTCCGAGGTGCGCTTTGCCGGCCTGCCGGTGGGACAGGTGGTGAGCCTCGGGCTCTCGCCCGAGCAGAACGGCACGGTTCGCGTCCGCGCCGAGGTCGCCGCCGGGACGCCGGTGCGCAGCAATTCCATCGCCACGATCGAGGCGCAGGGGGTGACCGGCGTCGGCTACGTCAGCATCACCTCCGGCAGCCCCGGCGCGCGGCTGCTGCCGGAACAGACCGGCGAGACGGTGCCGCAGATCGAGGCCGGGCAGTCCGCCCTGCAATCGCTGACCGAATCCGGCCCCGAGATCCTCGACGAGACGCTCGAGTTGGTCCGCGGTCTGCGCCAGATGCTTGGCAGCGAGAACCAGCAGCGGGTGACCACGATCCTCAGCAACGTCGAGCAGGCCTCGGGCGAGCTGTCGCAGACGCTGCAGGATCTGTCCAGCGTGACCGGGGCGGTCTCGACCTTCACCGACCAGATGGACCGCTTCAACGCCAGCGTCGAGGGGCTGACCGGCGATGTCGCCGGGGTCATGGCCGAGGCGCAGGAGACGCTGCGGGCGATCACCACCCTGTCGGAAGAGGCGCGCGGGCTCGTGGCGCAGGGCACCGACACGGCCGCGGTCGCCGAGAGCTACATCACCGACCGGCTCGGCCCGGCGACCGACCAGCTGCAAGGCACCGTGGCCGAGATCGAGACCCGTTTCGCCGAGCTGAGCGCGCAGGCCGGAACCCTTGCCGAGACCTTCACCGAGACCGGCAGCGCCGCCACCGCGCGCCTGAGCGAGGCCGAGGCCACGATTGCCGCCATGGACGGGCTGATTGCAGACCTGTCGCAGACCTCGCGCAGCGTCGACGGGGCGGCGCAGCGGCTCGACGGGCTGCTGGCCGGGGATGGCGCCGCGCTGATCGCAGAGCTGCGCGAGGCCACGACCGAGGCCACCGCGGTGATCCGCGGCTTCGGCGACAGCACCGGCGCCGATCTGACCGCCATCTTCGAGGACATCCGCGCCGCCACCCGCTCGGCGGTGCAGACAATCGAGACCGTCGGCGCCGACCTCAGCTCCGCCTCGGGCCAGCTCGACGGGCTCGCCGGGGAGGCCTCGGAGACGCTGGAAGCCGCGCGCTCGACCTTTGCCGCGGCGAATGTGACGCTCTCGACGATCAACGGCACGCTCGAGACCGGCGACCGCGCGCTCTCGGCCGCCGAGCGTGCCTTTGACGGCGCCGACCGGGCGATCACCCAGGAAGTCGCGCCGATCGCCGCGCAGTTGCGCGACACGCTCGCCGAACTCGAGACGGCGATCGGGCAGGTTTCGGGCGAGATCCCCGGGATCACCAGCGAGCTGCGGGCCGCCAGCCGCTCCGCCGCTGCCGCCTTCGCCGGCCTCGAAGGCGCGGTCGGCGAGACCCGCCCTGCGCTGCGCGATTTCAGCGCTACCGCCCTGCCCCAATTCGGCCGGCTCGCCGCGGAGGCGCGCGCGCTGATCGACAACCTCGACGCGCTCACCACGCAGCTCCGCCGCGACCCGACGCGCTTCTTCCTCGACGACCGTGCCCCCGAATACCGAAGGTGATCCCATGTTCCCGAGATTCCTGTTTCCCGCCCTTGCCCTTGCCCTCGGCACCTCCGGCTGCGCCGCGATCTCGGCGCTCGACACGGCCTCGGAGCCGCTCGACGTCTACGAGCTGCAGACGCCGGCCATCGACGGTGCGGCGGGGCGCGGCTGGGCCGAACTGGTGGTCGAGCCGCCGATTGCCAGCGGCGCGCTGAGCAGCGAGCGGATCATGATCCGCCCCGCCCCGTTGCAGGCGCAATACCTGCCCGAGGCGCGCTGGTCCGACGACGCGCCCGCCATGCTGCAGACCCTGCTGGTGCGCAGCCTCGCCGAAACTGGCGCCTTCGCCTCGGTGGGCCGGGCGCCGCTCGGGGCACAGGGCGATTACGCGCTGCTCGGCGAGCTGACCGACTTCCAGGCCGAGAGCTACGGCGGCTCTGCCGACGCGCCGGTGTCGGTGCATCTGCGGCTGATGCTGCGGCTGGTGCGCGAGCGCGACGTGGTGGTGGTGGCCAGCCGCACCTTCGAGGTGCGCGCGCCCGCGGCTGATGACGGCACGGCGAGCATCGTTGCGGCCTTCGACCGGGCCGCGCGGCAGATGATCTCCGAGATCCTGCCCTGGGCGGTGCGCGCCGGGAGCTGAGCCTCTCGGCCGTTCACATCTTCCCCCTGCGTCACTTGGCGATGCTGACAGCCGCAGCCGTGCCCCCTATACTGGAACCCTGTCGAGAACGAGGCACATCCTGGGGAGGAGACGCATGGCTTCCGCATCACGACGACTCTTGCTGAAAACCTACAGCGCCTGGATCGAGGCGGACGAGGCCTTTCGCGCGGCGCAGCGCAACGTGAGGGGGTTCTTCCCGGGGCGGCAGACCCACCTTTCGGTGCAGATCGGCAACCGCGGCTCGCGCGTCCGCGAGCTTTACAACGCCCGCCAAAGGGCGCTCGAGAAACTGCAGTTGGCCCGCCGGCAGGCGCTGCTGGAACGCGAGATGCGGCGCGGCGGGGCGCGGGTGAACCTGCTGCTGGTCTACGCGGGCTGAACGCCCCCGGAAACAAGCCGAAACCGCCGGAAAAGAAGAAAGGCGCGGCTGATGCCGCGCCTTCCAGCCTTCAAGTTCCAAGGCGACGCTACTGCGCCACCAGCCGCTCCAGCAGCGTTGCGGGCGTCACGGTGCCGACGCGCACGCCGTCCCGCGTCACCGCCACCGGCGCGTTGCGCTCGGTCATGTTGGCGGCAAACTCGAGCACCGGCGTCTCCTCGTCGACCTCGACCTCGGCCGGCGCCTCGGAGGGCTGCATCACGTCCTTGGCCCGCAGGAAGCTGAGCGGGTTGGAATGCGCCACGAACTCGGCGACGTAGTCGTTGGCCGGATCACCGGCGATCTGGTTCGGCGTGCCGCACTGCACGATGCGCCCCCCCTCCATGATCGCGATGCGGTTGCCGATCTTGAAGGCTTCGTCGAGATCGTGGCTGACGAAGATGATCGTGCGCTTGAGCTTGGCCTGCAGCTCCAGAAGCTCGTCCTGCAGCTTGGTGCGGATCAGCGGGTCGAGCGCCGAGAAGGGCTCGTCCATCAGCAGGATCGGCGCCTCGGTGGCAAAGGCGCGGGCCAGGCCGACGCGCTGCTGCATGCCGCCCGAAAGCTCGCTCACCTTGTTGTCGGCCCAGTCGGACAGTCCGACCAGCTCGAGCTGCTCGAGCACCTTCTTGCGGCGATCGGCCTTGCCCATGCCGCCCAGTTCCAAGCCGAGCCCGACGTTCTCGGCGACCGAGCGCCAGGGAAGCAGGCCGAACTGCTGGAACACCATGGCGACGCGCTCGCGGCGGATCCGGCGCAGGTCGTTGGCGCTCGCGTCGGTCACATTGACCATCCGCTCGCCTTCGCGGACATGCACGCCGCCGCGCACCACCGGGTTGAGGCCGTTGATCCCACGCAGCAAGGTCGACTTGCCCGAGCCCGACAGCCCCATGAGCACGAGGATCTCGCCCTCCTGCACGTCGAGGTTGCAGTCGTGCACGCCCAGAACCTGGTCGGTGCGCTCCTGGATGGTGGCCCGGTCGAGGCCCTCGTCCATCAGCGGCAGCGCCGTCTCCGGCTCCTCGCCGAAGACGATGGAGACGTTGTCGATTTTCACGGCTACGGTCATTTCTTGTCGCCTCCCAGGTTGAGTAGACGGTCGAGCAGGATGGCCACGACCACGATCACCAGGCCGCTCTCGAAGCCGAGCGAGGTGTTCACCTGGTTGAGCGCGCGGACCACCGGCACGCCGAGACCGTCGGCACCGACCAGCGCGGCGATCACCACCATCGACAGCGCCAGCATGATGGTCTGGTTGAGGCCGGCCATGATCTGCGGCAGCGCATAGGGCAGTTCGGCCTTCAGCAGCACGTCGCGGTTGGTGCCGCCGAAGGCACGCACCGCCTCGGTCAGTTGGTCCGGGGTCGAGGAGATGCCGAGCTGGGTCAGGCGGATCGGCGCGGGCAGCACGAAGATCACCGTGGCGATGAGGCCGGGCACCATGCCGATGCCGAAGAAGACGATCGCCGGGATCAGGTAGACGAAGGTGGGCAGCGTCTGCATCAGGTCGAGGATCGGGCGCAGCACGGCGTAGAGCCGGGGCCGGTGCGCGGCGGCGATCCCCACGGGCACGCCGATGGCCATGCAGACGACGCAGGCCGAAAGCACCAGCGTCAGGCTCTCCGTGGTCTCCTCCCAGTAGCCCTGGTTGAGGACGAACAGGAAACCGAGCGCGACGAAGGCGCAGATCTTCCAGCTGCGCTGGATCAGCCAGGCGAACAGCATGAAGGCGGCGATGATGATGAACGGATGGGGTTCCTGCAGAACCCAGAGGATGCCCTCGATCATCGTTTCGAGAACGACGGAGAGCAGATCGAGCAGACCTTCGGCGTGGTCACGGATGCCTTCGAAGATGAAGGCCGCGAAGTCGCCGACAGGTATCTTGTATGAAGTGAGCCAATCCAAGGCTGCGCTCCTTTTTATGAGCAATCAGGAGAAAGATGCCGTCTGGCTCCGCGCCGGAACGCGAAGCCAAGGTGCGACAGCCGGGATCAGAGACCCAGGGCCGTTTTCACCGCCGGAAGCGCGGGCTCGCCGTCGAGCGTGGTCACGCCGTCGAGCCAGCCGTCCAGCGCCTCGGGGTTGGCGGTCAGCCAGGCCTTGGCGGCGTCATCCGCCTTTTCGCCGTCGTTGAGGATCGCGCCCATGATTTCGTTTTCCATCTGCAGCGAGAACTCGAGGTTGTTCAGCAGTTTGCCGACGTTGGGGCATTCCTCGACATAGCCGGCGCGGGTGTTGGTGTAGACCGTGGCCCCGCCGAAGTCCGGGCCGAACCACTCGTCGCCGCCCGAGAGGTAGGTTAGGTCGAAGTTGGCGTTCATCGGGTGCGGCTCCCAGCCGAGGAAGACGATGGGATCGTCCTTCTTGGACAGGCGCGCGACCTGGCTCAGCATGCCCTGCTCGGAGCTTTCCTTGACGTCGAACTCCTCGAGACCGAAGGCGTTCGCCTCGATCATGTCCATGATCAGGCGGTTGCCGTCGTTGCCGGGCTCGATGCCGTAGATGGTCTCGTCCAGCTCATCGGCATGCGCGGCGATGTCGGCGAAATCGGTGATTCCCAGCGCGGCCCCGGCGGCATTGGTGGCCAGCGTGTACTTCGCGCCTTCGAGGTTGGCGCGGACCGTGTCGACGGTGCCTGCCTCGCGGTAGGGCGCGATGTCGGCCTCCATGGTGGGCATCCAGTTGCCGAGGAAGACATCCATGTCCCCCTCTTCCAGCGACACGTAGGTCACCGGCACGGAAAGCACGCTGATCTCGGTATCATACCCCATCGCCTGCAGCACGGTCGTGGTCGCGGCCGTGGTGGCGGTGATGTCCGTCCATCCCACATCCGAGAACCTGACTTTGGAGCAATCTGCAGCGGCGGCGCTTGCGCAAAGAGCGATGGCGGAGGTGGTCAGTACGAGTTTCATAGGGTCCCCTTTTGAGGTTAGCGTGATGAAGTCTGAGTTATTGATTGACGAGTCAATTAATGACGGGTTATTCCAGAAAAGCAACCAAAAATCTGTGGGAGCCCCGCATGGCACGCAAATCCGAGGAAGAAAGACGCAGAGATCTGATCGCTGCGACGATCCGCGAGATCGGTGCCTCGGGCACGCTCAACGTCACCACCAGCCAGATCGCCAAGAGCGCCGGTGTCTCGCCGGGGCTGGCGTTCCACTACTTCCACGACAAGGACACGCTGTTTCTCGCCGCGATGCGCTCTATCCTCTCGGAATATAAAGCAGACGTGACCCATGCCCTCGCCGGGGCCAGGACGCCCGAGGATCGGGTGAACGCCATCGTGCAGGCCAGTTTCGGCATGGGCAGCTTCCGCCGCGAGGCGATCTCGGCCTGGGTCAATTTTTACGCACTCGCGCTGCGCTCGGAAGAGGCGCGGCGGCTGCTCTACCTCTATCAGCGCCGGCTGCACAGCAACCTCGTCTTCGCGCTGCGCCCGAGAATCGCCGAGCGCGCACCGGATGTGGCGCGGCGAATCGGTGGTCTGATCGACGGGCTCTACCTGCGCTACGCGCTAGACACCAAGATGCTGCGCCCGCGCGAGGAAGCCGTCGGCGAAGTCGACGGCTCGGAAGGCGCCCAACACGTGCTGCGCGCCATCGCCGCAGAATGCACCGAAGTTCACGAAAACGACGACATCTCCATGGCGGACGCCGATCCGGCGCCCATGGCCCCCCTTGCAGGACCTCAGGAGTAATCATGACCTCTGCCTACCAACCCGCTGGAAGCCACTTCATCAACGGCGCCTATGTAGATGACACCGCAGGCGAGAAGATCGAGGTGATCTATCCTCACACCGGCGAGGTGATCGCCACCCTGCACGCCGCCACCCCGGCGATCATCGAGCAGGCGCTCGCCGCGGCCAAGGCGGCGCAGGCCGCATGGGGTGCTCTGTCGGGCACCGAGCGCGGCCGCGTTCTGCGCAAGGCGGCCGACCTCCTGCGCGAGCGCAACCGCGAGCTGTCCGAGATCGAGACTCATGACACCGGCAAGCCGATGTCCGAGACGCTGATCGCCGACGCCGCTTCGGGCGCCGACGCTCTGGAATACTTCGGCGGTCTGGCGGGCACGCTGACCGGCGAGCACATCCCCGTGGCGGGCGGCGATTTCGTCTACACCCGCCGTGAGCCGCTCGGCGTCTGCGTCGGCATCGGCGCCTGGAACTACCCGATCCAGATCGCCAGCTGGAAGGCCGCCCCGGCGCTGGCCTGCGGCAACGCGATGATCTTCAAGCCCTCCGAGATGACCCCGCTCACCGCGCTGAAGCTGGCCGAGATCCTGATCGAGGCGGGTGCTCCGGCGGGCGTCTTCAACGTCGTGCAGGGCTATGGCGCCGTCGGCGCATCGCTGATCACCGATCCGCGGGTCGACAAGGTGTCGCTCACCGGCTCCGTGCCGACCGGCCGCAAGGTCTATGCCGCGGCCGCCGACGGCATCCGTCACGTGACCATGGAGCTCGGCGGCAAGTCCCCGATCGTCGTCTTCGATGACGCCGATCTCGAAAGCGCCGTCGCCGCGGCGATCAACGGCAACTTCTACTCCACCGGCCAGATCTGCTCGAATGGCACCCGCGTCTTCGTGCAGGAGGGGCTCTACGATCAGTTCGTCGCCCGCGTCGCCGAGCGCATGGACAATGCGCTGATCGGCGATCCGATGGACGAGGCCACCACCATCGGCCCGATGGTCTCGGCCCGTCAGCGCGAGATCGTCGAGGGCTATATCGCCAAGGGTGTCGAGGAAGGCGCACGGCTCGTGAAGGGCGGCAAGGTGCTGGACGGTGCGGGCTTCTACATCGAGCCGACGCTCTTTGCCGATGTCACCGACGAGATGACCATCGCCCGCGAGGAAATCTTCGGGCCGGTCATGTCGGTACTCAAGTTCGCCACCGAGGAGGAGGCGCTGACCCGCGCCAATGACACCCAGTTCGGCCTCGCCGCCGGTGTCTTCACCGCGGACCTCACCCGCGCGCACCGCGTGGCGGCGGGCTTCGAGGCGGGCACCTGCTACATCAATGCCTACAACCTGACGCCGGTCGAGGCGCCCTTCGGCGGCTCCAAGATGTCGGGCGTGGGCCGCGAGAACTCCAAGGCCGCCATCGAGCACTACAGCCAGTTGAAATCCGTCTACGTCGGGATGAACCCGACCGAAGCCCCGTTCTGAAGGAGGCCCTGATGCAGGCAGACTATGTCATCGTCGGCGCCGGCTCCGCAGGCTGCGCCATCGCCTACCGCCTCGCGGAGGCGGGCAAGAAGGTCATCGTGGTGGAGTTCGGCGGCACCGACGCCGGCCCCTTCATCCAGATGCCCGGCGCGTTGTCGTACCCGATGAACATGAAGCGCTACGACTGGGGCTATGAGTCCGAACCCGAGCCGCACCTGGACAATCGCCGCCTCGCCACGCCGCGCGGCAAGGTGCTGGGCGGCTCCTCGTCGATCAACGGAATGGTCTATGTGCGCGGCCATGCCCGCGACTTCGACACCTGGGAAGAGATGGGTGCGCAGGGCTGGGCCTATGCCGACGTGCTGCCTTACTACAAGCGCATGGAAACCTGGCACGAGGGCGGCCACGGCGGCGATGCCGACTGGCGCGGCAAGTCCGGCCCGCTGCATGTCTCGCGCGGCAAGCGCGACAACCCGCTCACCCGCGCCTTCGTCGAGGCCGGTGTGCAGGCGGGCTACGAGGCCACCGACGACTACAACGGCGAGAAGCAGGAGGGCTTCGGCCCGTTCGAGGCGACCATCTACAAGGGAGAGCGCTGGTCGGCCTACAAGGCCTACCTCAAGCCCGCCATCGCCACCGGCAACGTCGAGGTCGTGCGCGGCTTCGCCCGCAAGGTGGTCATCGAGAACGGCCGCGCCACGGGCCTCGAGATCGAGCGCAAGGGCAAGGTCGAGGTGATCAAGGCCGAGAAGGAGGTGATCCTTTCGGCCTCGTCGATCAACTCGCCGAAGCTGCTGATGCTCTCCGGCGTCGGTCCCGCCGACCATCTCAAGGAGCATGGCATCGAGGTCGTGGCCGATCGTCCAGGCGTCGGGCAGAACCTGCAGGACCATCTGGAGCTTTACATCCAGCAGGCGGCGACCCAGCCGGTGTCGCTGTTCAAGTACTGGAACCTCTTCGGCAAGGCCTACGTGGGCGCGCAATGGCTCTTCACCCGCAAGGGCCCGGGCGCCTCGAACCAGTTCGAGAGCTGCGCCTTCGTGCGCTCCAAGCCCGGTGTCGAATACCCCGACATCCAGTACCACTTCCTGCCCATCGCCGTGCGCTATGACGGCAAGGCGGCTGCGGAAGGCCACGGCTTCCAGGCCCACGTCGGCCCTATGCGCTCCAAATCGCGCGGCGCCGTGTCGTTGAAGTCGGCGGATCCCAAGGACGCGCCCAGCATCTTCTTCAACTACATGTCGCATGAAGACGACTGGAGTGATTTCCGCACCTGCATCCGCCTGACCCGCGAGATCTTCGGCCAGGAGGCGTTTGCCCCCTACCGCGGCCACGAGATCCAGCCCGGCGACGCGGTGCAGTCGGACGCGGAGCTCGACGACTTCATCCGCGAGCACGCCGAAAGCGCCTACCATCCCTGTGGCACCTGCCGGATGGGCGCGGCGAGTGATCCAATGGCGGTGGTCGACCCGGAATGCCGGGTGATCGGTGTCGAGGGGCTGCGGGTCGCCGACAGCTCGATCTTCCCGCAGATCACCAACGGCAACCTCAACGCGCCCTCGATCATGACCGGCGAGAAGGCCTCGGACCACATCCTCGGCAAGCAGCCCCTGCCCCGCGACAATGCCCAGCCGTGGATCCACCCGGACTGGCAGACGGCGCAGCGCTGATCATCGTCCCGCGCCGCCCTCGCGGCGGCGCGGCTGCACCACTTGGGGATGACCCGAGGTTGCACAACTACATGATGCCGTGAATCACTTTTCGCGTTACGCTTGTCCCAGGCAAGAGCAGGACAAGAAGATGATCACGACATCCCCCAGACCATGGGTCAGGGCGGGCGCGATGATCGTCGCACTCGCGGCAACCCTCGGCGGTTGCGGCAGTTCGGCGCCACGCACCGCGACCCTTTCCGCCAACGAAACCCAGGCGCTCTACATTCGCGAGAACCGCGCCTCCGGCATCCCCCGACGCTTCGGTGACACCAAGCCCCACGACTGGGGCGCGGTCAGCCCGCAGCGCTACCCGGTGCACGGGCTCGATGCGGCGCGCTACCAGGGTGTGATCAACTGGCACGAGGCCCGCGACGCCGGCATTCGTTTCGGCTATCTCAAGGCCACCGAGGGCGGCGATCACATCGACCCAGCCTTCGCCCGCAACGCCGCGGGTGCGCGGGCCGCGGGCGTGCCGGTGGGGGCCTATCACTTCTACTACTTCTGCCGCCCGGCGCGCGAGCAGGCAGCCTGGTTCATCGCCAATGTCCCGAAACGGCGCGGCGACCTGCCGCCGATCCTCGACATGGAGTGGAACCACCTCTCGCCGACCTGCCGCATCCGCCCGCCCGCGGCGGAGGTGCGCGCCAGCATCCGCGAGTTCTCCCGCATCGTCGAGCGTCACTACGGCACCGCGCCGGTGATCTACACCACGCCGGACTTCTACGCCCGCAACGACCTCGGGAGCCTGCGCGGGACCGAGTTCTGGCTGCGCTCGGTCACCGCGCACCCGTCCGAGCGTTACCCCGACGAGCGCTGGAGTTTCTGGCAGTACACCGGCACCGGGCTGGTGCCCGGGGTGCGGGGGCCGGTGGATCTCAACGCCTTTGCCGGGAACGAAGCGAACTGGCGGGCCTGGCTGGCGGCACGCAGCCAGGGATAGGGGCACGTCCGCCTCCTATTGGCTCGGGGCGACCAGCCCCGGGCCGCGCCCGCCCCTCGCCCCGGGAGGGCGCAATGGCTACGCCGCTCTCCGGCTCGTGTGGCGCAAGGGGTCGCAAGATAAATCCCGCTGTCCCAGCCGTGCTAGGCGCCCACCCAGGCTCGGGCGCAGCCCTCATCTGCCAGCGCCACCGCACCAAAAAGAACATCCTCCGGCCCGCCCCGCCACGCGGCGAACAACCCGTACGCTCACCGCCACAAGCCGGAACACCCTCCTGCCCCTCACCCATGATACACTCTGCCGCACAGCGCCCCTGCGCCTGCAAGCGCCCGGCAGGGCTTGCGTCCGCGGCGCATATCCGGTCTATCGCGCCGCGGGAGGAGGCCGGACGGAAACAAGAGACTCGGATGGCCGACGTACAGACATCAGGTGCCGCGATCACCTTCGACAAGCTGGGCAAGTCCTTCGAAAAGAAGGGCTCCGGTCAAGTCATGGCGCTCGAGGATGTAAACCTCGACGTCGCCCCCGGCACGATCACCGGGATCATCGGACGTTCCGGCGCCGGCAAGTCGACGCTGCTGCGCATGGTCAACGGGCTCGAGCAGCCGACCGCCGGCACGGTCACCGTGGCCGGGCATGACGTCGGCCGGGCCGATGCCGCCGAGCTGCGCCGCATCCGCCGCGAGGTCGGGATGATCTTCCAGCACTTCAACCTGCTGAGTTCGCGCACGGTCTACGGCAACGTCGCCCTGCCGCTCGAGATCGCGGGCGTGCCCGGTGCCGAGATAAAGCGCCGGGTCAACGACCTCATCGGCCGCGTCGGGCTCGAGCAGTTCAGCAACCGCTACCCGGCAGAGCTTTCGGGCGGGCAGAAGCAGCGAGTCGGCATCGCCCGCGCACTCGCCACCCAGCCCAAGGTGCTGCTGTCGGACGAGGCCACCTCGGCGCTCGACCCCGAGACCACGCAGACCGTGCTGAAGCTGCTGGCCGACATCAACCGCGACCTCGGGCTGACCATCCTGCTGATCACCCACGAGATGGCCGTGGTCCGCGACATCGCCAGCCACGTCGCGGTGATCGACGGCGGCAAGATCGTCGAGGCCGGATCGACCTACGAGGTCTTCGCCGATCCCAAGCATCCGACCACCCGCTCGTTCCTGTCGGGCATCACCGGCATCACCCTGCCGAGCTTCATCGCCGGCAAGCTGCAGGCCGAGCGCCCGCAGGGCGACAGCCAGGAGGTGATCCGCATCACCTTTGCCGGGACACACGCCACCGACCCGATGCTCGCCAAGCTCACATCGGAGCTCGGCATCCCGGTGAACATCCTTGCCGGGGCGATCGAGGAGATCGGCCCGCATCCCTTCGGCAACCTGCTGGTCTCGGTGGAAGCCGACCGCGGTGCCGAGGCCCGCGCCTATCTCGACCGTCACGACCTGCTCACGGAGGTGCTGGGCTATGTCGGCTAACCTCATCAACCTGCTGATCGAAGCCACGCTTCAGACCCTCTACATGGTCGCCATCTCGGGCGCGATCGGCACGCTCTTCGGTCTGCCCATCGGCGTCTACCTCGCCGTCTCGCAACGCGGCGAGCTGCTGTCCTCGCCCTGGGTGAACAAGGTGCTGGGCCTGATCGTCAACGCGACGCGCTCGGTGCCTTTCATCATCCTCGTGGTGGCCATCATCCCCTTCACCCGGCTGATCGCCGGCACCTCGATTGGCACCAGCGCCGCCATCGTACCGCTGACCATCGCCGCCGTGCCCTTCATCGCGCGTCTGGTGGAGAACGCCATCCGCGAGGTCGACAGCGGGCTGATCGAGGCCGCCCGCGCCATGGGCGCCACGCCGCTGCAGATCATCCGCAAGGTCCTGATCCCCGAGGCGCTGCCCGGCATCACCCTCGGCCTCACGCTCGCCCTGGTCAGCCTGATCGGCTACTCGGCCATGGTCGGCGCGGTCGGTGGCGAGGGCCTTGGCGATCTTGGTATCCGCTACGGCTACCAGCGCTTCATGCCCGAGGTGATGCTGGCGGTGGTCGTCATCCTCATCGTGCTGGTCCAGCTCGTGCAGTCCCTCGGCGAGGGACTGGCGCGGCTGGTCGACAAGCGCGCGCCGCGCAATCGCGGCCGCTGACCCGATAATAAAAACGCAGATGGAAGGAGAATTCCCATGAAGCGTATGATCCCCCTCGTCTCCGCCCTGGCCCTGATGGCCGGCACCGCAATGGCCGAAGACATCAAGGTCGGTGTCTCGCCCGGCGAGCACGCCGAGATCATGGAAGAAGTGGCGAAGATCGCCGCGCCCATGGGCCTGAACATCGACGTGGTCGAATTCTCCGACTACGTGGTGCCGAACCAGGCGCTGGCCGATGGCGACATCGAGGCGAACTCGTTCCAGCACGAGCCCTACCTCGACAACCAGATGAAGGACCGCGGCTTCGAGCTGGCGCCGATCGCGACCACCATCACCACCCCGATGGGCGTCTACTCGGACAAAGTCACCTCGATGGACGACTTCCCCGAGGGCGGCACCATGGGCATCCCGAACGATCCGACCAACGGCGGCCGCGCCCTTCTGGTGCTGCAGCAGCTCGGCCTGGTCAAGCTCGCCGAGGGCACCGGCCTCGTGCCGACCGTGCTCGACGTGGTCGAGAACCCCAAGGACATGCGCTTCCAGGAGCTTGACGCGGCGCAGCTGCCGCGCTCGCTGGCCGACCTCGACGCGGCGCTGATCAACACCAACTACGCGATCGCCTCGGGCCTGAATCCGAAGGAAGATTCGATCGCCATGGAAAGCGCCGACAACCCCTACGTGAACATCATCGTCGTGCGTCAGGGTGACGAGGAACAGCCCTGGGTGCAGCCGCTGATCGACGCCTACCACAGCCCCGAGATCAAGGCCTTCATCGAAGAGAAGTACCACGGCACCGTGCTGACCTCCTGGTAAGCCGCGATCGGCGGGCGCCCTGCCCGCCGCGCCACGCAAAGCGAAGGCCCGCCGTGGATGTCGCGGCGGGCCTTTTGCAATGTCGTCGGCGCTGGTGTCAGCCCATGCGCTCCGAGGCGTATTCGCCTGGGCTCGCCGGGAAGACGACCGTCTTGTTTCCGTTCAGGAAAACCCGGCGATGGATATGCGCGTGAATCGCCCGCGCCAGCACCTGGCTCTCGACGTCGCGGCCCAGCGAGACGTAGTCCGAGGCGCTCTGCGCATGGGTCACGCGGATGACGTCCTGTTCGATGATCGGCCCTTCGTCGAGATCGGCGGTCACGTAATGCGCCGTCGCCCCGATCAGCATCACCCCGCGCTCATAGGCCTGCTTGTAGGGGTTGGCGCCCTTGAAGCTCGGCAGGAAGGAGTGGTGGATGTTGATGATCCGCCCCGACATCTCGGTGCACATCTCGTCGCTCAGCACCTGCATGTAGCGGGCCAGCACCACCAACTCGGCGCCGCTGTCGCGCAGGATGCGCATCTGCTCGGCCTCGGCTTCGGGCTTGTTCTCCTTGGTGACCTTGACGCAGTAGTAGGGAATGTCGTGGTTGACCACGACCTTCTGGTAGTCGAGGTGGTTGGAGATGACCGCGACGATCTCCACTGGCAGCGCGCCGATGCGCGAACGGTAGAGCAGGTCGTTCAGGCAGTGCCCGAAGCGGCTCACCATGATCGCGACCTTGGTCTTGCGGCTGGGGTCATGGAAGGCGAAGTCCATTTCCATCTCGTCCGCGATCCCCGCAAAGCCCGCCTCCAGCGCCTCGAGGCTCTGGCCCTGCTCCGAGCGGAAGCTCAGGCGCATGAAGAAGCGGTCATTGGCGAGGTCCGAGAACTGCGCGCTGTCGTGGATGTTGCAGCCCTGTTCGGCAAGGTATCCCGAGATCGCCGCGACGATGCCGGTGCGCACCGGGCAGGACACGGTCAGAAGGTAGGACATGGTCTGGGACCCCTCGTTCGCGATCGGCGCTGCGGGCGCCTTAATATCCGTCAAAACGCCCATGTGTCAGACACTTTCCGCTGCAAGTTCACGTGCGCCGACCTGCAGCAGGTGCAGCAGGTGCGGGGCAAAGCTGTTCCACACGTCCATGCGGAAGCGGTCCTCGGCATCGCGCCACAGCGTAACGGTGGCGCCGTCGAAGAGGGTGCGGCGGGCCGAGCCAACCGCGATCGCGTCGATGTCGCGGGCGCAGCCGATGGTCATCAGCTCAGACGCGCGCGGGCCGTCGATGACGAAGGTCACCTCGCGGGCCGAGATCTCCACCAGGCTGTGCGGCAGGGTCGCGTAGACCCCGGCGCAGGCCTGGGCGACGGGCGCGGCCTCGGAGGCCAGCACCAGCCATTCGTCGGGACCGAGGCAGGCCACCTCGACGGCCCCCTTCACGGTCTCGCCGATCCTGCGCGGCAGCGCGACGCCGAGCGCCTGATCGAGCGGCGCGAGATCGCCCCGGGCGCGCAGCGAGAAGCGCACCTTGGGCAGGATCGAGCTCACCTTGGCGGCCGAGGTCTCGGCCAGCGTGGCGGGTGGGAAGGCGGAAAGCGGAGCGTTCATCAAGGCCTCCTCAGATCTTCAGGCGGGCGTTTTCGGGATCGACGAAGACCGTCGAGGTGATCTTGGCGGCGATGGTGCGGTCCGGCATCGGGATGTGCACCGTCTCGCCCATCCGGTCGTGCCCGCCCTGCACCAGCGCCAGCGCGATGGGACGGCCCGCCGCGTCGGAGTGGTAGGAGGAGGTCACATGTCCGACCATGGTCATCGGGATCGCCTGCTTGGGGTCGAAGACGATCTGCGCCCCCTCCTCCAGCTTGCTGCCATCCTCGGTCAGCAGGCCGACAAGCTGCTTGCGGCCGGATGCCACCAGGTCGGGCCGCGCGAGGCCGCGCATGCCGACGAAGTCGGGCTTCTTCTTGCCCACGGCCCAGCCCATGCCCGCGTCATAGGGCGTGACGGTGCCGTCGGTGTCCTGGCCGACGATGATGTAGCCCTTCTCGGCGCGCAGAACGTGCATGGTCTCTGTGCCATAGGCGCAGATGTCGTACTGCTGCCCGGCTTCCCAGAGGGTCTCCCAGAGCTTGCGGCCCATGGGGGCGGGCACGTTGACCTCGAAGCCGATCTCGCCGGTGAAGCTGACCCGGAACAGCCGCGCGGGCATGCCCGCGACGGTGCATTCCACGCAGGACATGTGCGGGAAGGTCTCCTCGGTCAGCTCCACCCCTTCGACGAAGGGGGCGAGCAGCTTGGCGGCGTTCGGGCCGTTGAGCGCGATGGTCGACCATTGCTCCGTGGTCGAGGTCAGCCAGACGTTGAGCTCGGGCCACTCGGTCTGCAGGTAGTCCTCCATCATGTTCAGAACCCGCGCCGCGCCACCGGTGGTGGTGGTGACGTGGAACGTGTCGTCGCTCATGCGGCCGATGACACCGTCGTCGCGGATGAAGCCGTCGTCGCCGCAGAGCAGGCCATAGCGGCAGCGGCCCGGGGCGAGCTTGGTCCAGGGGTTGGTGTACATGCGGTTCATGAACTCGACCGCATCGGGGCCGACGACCTCGATCTTGCCCAGCGTCGAGGCATCGAAGATGCCGACGCTGGCGCGGGTCGCCTTGCACTCGCGGGAAACGGCGGCCTCCATGTCCTCGCCCGTCTGCGGGAAGTACCAGGCCCGGCGCCACTGGCTGACCGGCTCGAAGACCGCGCCCTTCTCCTCGGCCCAGAGGTCGATCTGGGTCTTGCGGGTCACCTCGAAGTGGCTGCCGCGGTGGTAGCCCGCGAAGGCGCCGAAGCTGGTCGGCGTATAGGGCGGGCGGAAGGTGGTCAGACCGACCTGGGGCTGTTTCTTTCCAAGCGCATCCGAGGCGATGTTGAGGCCGTTGATATTGGACATCTTGCCCTGGTCGGTGGCCATGCCGTTGGTGGTGTAGCGCTTGACGTGCTCGATCGAGCGCATGCCCTCGCGCACCGCAAGGCGCAGGTCCTTGGCGGTCACGTCGTTCTGGTAGTCGACGAAGGCCTTGGCCTTGCCGGCCGACAGGTCGGTCGGCAGCTCCTTGTGCGACACGCCGGTGCCGGGACGGTCCTGCGCGACTTCATATGCGTCGGCTCCGGCAGACTTGCCGAGTGCGGCCACGACCTCGCGGCCCTTCTCGGCGCCGTCGTTGAGCACCGCCTCGAGGCCCCAGAGACCGCGGCTCGCGCCCGCGATGACGCAATCCTCGGGGGTGCGCTCGGGCAGGAAGGTGGTGCGGTCGTCGTCCCAGGCCAGCGTGCCCTTGGTGTGCGAGAAGAGGTGCAGCGAGGGGGTCCAGCCGCCCGACATCAGCACCGCGTCGCAGGCGATGTCCTCGCCCGACCCGACAGTGCTGCCGGAGACCGGGTTGATGCGGATGGAGCTGACCCGCAGGCGGCCCTTGGTGGCGGTGGCAGTGCGGCCGAGCTTGACCGGGATGCCGCGCGCGCGGGCCCCGGCCAGCAGCGCCTCGTCAACGCTGGCCCGGGTGTCGGCGATGGCCTGCACCTTGGCGCCTGCATCGGCGAGATCAAAGGCGGCGTACCAGGCGCTGTCATGCGAGGTCAGCACGACGGGGCGCTGCCCGACCAGCACGCCGTAGCGGTTCAGGTAGGTCTGCGCCGAGCCCGCCAGCATGACGCCGGGGCGGTCGTTGCCGTGGAACACCAGCGGCTTTTCCAGCGCGCCCTGCGCCAGCACGACCTGCTTGGCGCGCACCCGCCACAGCCGCTCGCGCGGGGTGTCGGCGGGCAGATTGGGCAGATGGTCGGTCAGCCGCTCGCAGAGGCCGATGAGGTTCTGGTGGTAATAGCCGATGGCGGTGGTGCGGGTCATGACCTTGACGCCCGCGGCCTTGAGCGCGGCCAGCTCGGCGGCGACCCAATCCCAGGCCGCGGCGCCGTCGATCTGCGCCTGCGGCTCCGACAGCAGCGTGCCGCCCACCTCCGGGTTCTCGTCGACCAGCACGACCTTGAGGCCCGCCTCCGCCGCCACGCGCGCCGCGGCGAGGCCCGAGGGGCCCGCGCCGACGATCAGCACGTCGCAATGCAGGTTGCGCGAGGCGTAGCTGTCCGGATCCTCCTCGGTCGGGCTGACACCCAGACCGGCGGCGGCGCGGATGAAGGGCTCGTAAACCTTGTCCCAGAAGCTGCGCGGCCACATGAACGTCTTGTAGTAGAAACCGGCCGAGAACAGCATGTAGGCGCCGTCGTTCACCGCGCCGACGTCGAACTTGAGGCTCGGGAACTTGTTCTGCGACGTGGTCTCGAGCCCTCCCCAGATCTCCTGCACCGTGGCGCGGGTGTTTGGCTCGAAGCGGCCCGGGCCGCGGCGGGTGCCGATCAGCGCGTTGGGCTCTTCCGAGCCCGCCGCCACCGGCCCGCGCGGGCGGTGGTACTTGAACGAGCGGCCCATCAGATGCACACCGCTTGCCAGCAGAGCCGAGGCGACGGTGTCGCCCTCGAAGCCCTGATAGGTCTTGCCGTCGAAGGTGAAGTTCACCGGGCGGGTCTGGTTGACGCGACCCTTGCCGGAAACGCGATAGCTGCTCATTTCTGGCCCTCCGAGACGCTGGACTTGAGTGCGGCAAGGTCGGGACGCGGGGCGCCCGCCTCGTAGGTGGTGAGGAACTTGTCGGTGATGGTGTTGCGCACCGCGTTGAAGAAGCGGCCGCAACCATGCAGGTGGCGCCAGCGTTCGAAGTGGTCGCCCTTGACGTTGTCGCGCATGAAGAGGAACTGCTGCCAGTCCTCGTCGCTCATCTCGGCGGGATTTTCCGGACGCGCGATATGGGCTTCACCGGCATAGGTGAACTCGACCTCGGGCAGCGTCTCTTCGCAATAGGGGCAATGGATCAGAAGCATGGTCGTCGTCCTTAGTGGGCAGTCATTATGGCGCGCATGTCAGTGCGCGACCGCGGCGGCTGCCGCTTCGTCGATCAGGCGGCCGGTGCGGAACCGGTCGAGCGTGAAGGGGGCGTTGATCGGGTGCGGCTCGTCCTTGGCGATGGTCCAGGCGAAGACATGCGCCGAGCCCGGGGTGGCCTTGAAGCCGCCCGTCCCCCAGCCGCAGTTGACGTAGAGGTTCTTCACCGGGGTCTTGCCGATTATCGGCGAGCGGTCCGGGGTGTTGTCGGTGATCCCCGCCCATTTGCGCAGCATCCGCATGCGGTTGAAGATCGGGAAGACCTCGGAGATCGCCGCGACCGTGTGCTCGATCAGCGGCAGGCCGCCGCGCTGGCTGTAGCTGACGTATTGGTCGGTGCCCGAACCGATCACCAGCTCGCCCTTGTCGGACTGGCTGCAATAGGCGTGCACGGCGTTCGACATAACCACGCAGGGGAAGATCGGCTTCACCGGCTCCGACACCAGCGCCTGCAGCGGCATGCTCTCCAGCGGCAGCCGCACATCGGCGGTGGCCATGACCTGGGTGTTGTGGCCCGAGGCCGAAACCGCGACCTTCCCCGCCTTGATGAAGCCCTTCTCGGTGTCGACGCCGGCAACCGAGCCGTCGGGGTTGCGGCGGATCGCGGTCACGGCGCAGTTCTGGATGATGTCGACGCCGCGCGCCGCCGCGCCGCGGGCATAGCCCCAGGCCACCGCGTCGTGCCGCGCCGTGCCCGCGCGCTCCTGCAGCGCACCGCCCATGACCGGGTAGCGCGCGTCCTTGGCGATATTGATCGGCGGGCAGTACTCTTTGCACTCCTCCGGCGTCAGCCAGCGGTTGTCGACGCCGTTGAGACGGTTGGCATGGACGTGGCGCTTGAAGCTCTGCACGTCATGCACGTTGTGCGCCAGCATCAGGCAGCCACGGTTGGAGTACATGACGTTGTAGTTCAGCTCCTGGCTGAGATTCTGCCACAGGTCGACCGAGTGATCGAACAGCCGCGCGCTCTCGTCGTAGAGGTAGTTGGAGCGAATGATCGTGGTGTTGCGCCCGGTGTTGCCGCCGCCGAGCCAGCCCTTGTCGATCACCGCGATATTGGTGATCCCGTGCTGGGTGGCGAGGTAGTAGGCCGCGCCGAGGCCATGGCCGCCCGCGCCGACGATGACCACGTCATACTCGGCTTTCGGCTGGCTGTCCGGCCATTGCTCGGTCCAGTCCTTGTGACCGGTGACGGCGTTCTTGAGAAGGGTGAAGGCGTTGAACCGCGTCATGGGCGTGCCCCGGCTGTGGTGGGAGTGCGTGACTCCCTGCTAAATCATCCGCAGGTGGCCGATGTGAAGAAATGCGCCACCGAAAATGAACTGAAGCGTCATGTGACAGTTTTCTGACCCAGCGCGTCCTCGCCCGGCCTCAAGCCCAATCCACCGGACGAGCCGTTGCTCAACGTGGCGCCATCGGACCAAGCCCGATGCACGATGCCGCCCCGACGGATCGGCGCAGTCTCACCAATGCGCGGCGTTCGCAGGAAGCTAAGACTTGGTCGGGATTTGGCGGGACAAAGTGCAGACCTCGCTCGTTGCGGCGCCGACCCACCGGCAGATGCGCGCCCGGTTTGCGCAGCGCCTTATGCCCCTTCCGCCATCCGCTTCACTCCTGTACATTTCCGCCAAACCATGAAGATTTCCGCCATGCCCCCTGTTCAGCCCAACAAGCGCCTGCGTGTCGCCTTTCTTCTTGCCGGGCGGTTCACCCTCTCGGCCTTTGCCAATTTCGTCGACGTGCTGCGCCTCGCTGCCGACGAGGCCGACATGTCCCGACCGATCCTCTGCGAGTGGACCGTGCTGTCGGACACGCTCGGCCCGGTCCGCTCGAGCTGCGGCGTGCGGGTGCAGCCCGACACGCGGCTGCGCAACGCGGGCAGCTACGACTACCTCGTGGTGGTCGGCGGGCTGATCAGCGACGAGGTGGCGCTGAGCCCCGCCGAGTTGGCCTTCCTCCGGCGGCAGGCGGCGGCGGGGGTGCCGGTGGTCGGGCTCTGCACCGGCGTGTTCATCCTGCAGGAACTGGGGCTGCTCAAGGGCTACCGCTGCTGCGTGAGCTGGTTCCACCATCAGGACTTCGTCGACCGGTTCGAGGCGGAGACCCCCGTGTCGGACCAGATCTTCGTGGTCGACCGCGATCGGCTGACCTGTTCGGGCGGGCATGGCGCGGCGCATCTCGCGGCCTTTCTCGTGCAGCGCCATATCGGCCAGTCGGCGGCGATCAAGAGCCTCAACATCATGATGATCGACGAGGCGATGAGCGGCGAGAAGGCGCAGCCCGGGCAGGCGCTCACCCGCCGCGCCAGCGACGAGCTGGTGAAGCGCGCGGTGCTGCGCATGCAGCAGCACATCGAGATGCCCAAGCCCATCGACGAGATCGCCCGCGAACTGGGCGTGGGGCGGCGCACGCTGGAGCGGCGTTTCCTCGCGGACCTGCGCCAGACGCCGCTCAAGGCCTACACCGAGCTGCGGCTCGAGCGCGCGCTGATCCGGCTGCGCAGCACCGATGCCTCGGTCACCGAGGTGGCGCTGGCCTGCGGCTTCTGCGACGGGCCGCACCTGTCGCGCACGCTCAAGGCCGAGCGCGGCATCACCCCCGCCGAATACCGCAAGGCGCAGGGCGGCGGCAGCGAGCCGGAGCTTGCCGTGGGGGTGCTGCTGCCGAACGTCGACTGACCGGTCGGAACCCTGCCGCGCCGCGACGGGTTGGCCTTTTGCAAGGAGGCCCGCATGCTGACCACAATCTTCTCGTCCGCCTGGTTCCTCGTCGTCTGGCTCGCGCTGATGATCCCGTCAGAGATCGTACTGATCCGCGACCTGAAACGGAACAACGCGCACTTGATGAGCCTGATGAAACTCGTCTGGGGGCTGACCGTGCTCTACTCCGGTCCCATCGGCCTCGCCGTCTACTGGACCTGCGGCCGCAAGGAGATCGCGACCGACAGCCTCTGGCGGCGCGGCTTCCGCTCGGTGGCGCATTGCTACTCGGGCTGCGGCCTCGGCGAGATCGTCGGCGTGACGCTCGCCGTCGGGCTGCTGCGCTTCGGCAACCTCGGCACCGCGCTGACCACTTTTGCCTTTGCCTATGTGATCGGCTTCCTGCTGACGCTTGGCCCGCTGGTGCAAGACGGCATGCCGCTGCGCAAGGCGCTGAAGGACACGTTCCTGGCGGAAAGCCCCTCGATCGCGGTCATGGAGATCGTCGCCATCGGCGTCGACCTCTCGCTGGCGGGGAATGCCGGCATGGGAGACGTGCTTTTCTGGTCGTCGATGATCGTCTCACTGAGCTGCGGTCTGTTCGCCGCCTACCCGGTGAACCTGCTGCTGCTGAAGTTCGGCGTGAAGGAGGGCATGATGGACCCGCGGATGACCGACCACGGCGAAGGCCACGCCGGGGCGCATGACCACCATCATGACCATCACTCGGGCGGGAGCCATGCGCATGGCTCGGCAATGAGCCACGGCTGAGCCGCACCGCCGCTGTGTCGGTCGCCCTGATGTTAAACGCGCCCTGCCCCTCCCGAGGCAGGACGTGCGACGCCGCAAGGGCCCGCCGCGTCAGGCGGGCTCCTTGGCGTATCCGAGCGGCGCGACCGCCTCGCGGATCTCGCCGAGGATGGCGGGATCGTCGATCGTCGCGGGGGTCTTAAACTCGGCGCCATCGGCGATCTTGACCATGGTGGCGCGCAGGATTTTGCCAGAGCGGGTCTTCGGCAGCCGGTCGACCACGGTGCAGAGCTTGAAGGCCGCCACCGGGCCGATCTGGTCGCGCACGAGCTTCACCGCCTCCTTGACCACCTCGTCATGCGGCCGGTCGCAGCCGGAGTTCAGGCAGAGGAAGCCCATGGGCAGCTGGCCCTTGAGCGGGTCGGTGACGCCGATCACCGCGCATTCGGCGACATCGGGATGGTTCGAGAGCACTTCCTCCATCGCGCCGGTCGAGAGCCGGTGCCCCGCGACATTGATCACGTCGTCGGTGCGGGACATGATGTAGAGATAGCCGTCCTCGTCCTTCATGCCCGCGTCGCCGGTCTCGTAGTAGCCGGGGAAATGGGTGAGATAGGCCGACTTGAAGCGCTCCTCGGCATTCCACAGCGTCGGCAGCGTGCCCGGCGGCAGCGGCAGCTTGATGGCAATGGCGCCCAGCTCGCCGTCCTTCACCTCGTGACCGCCCTCGTCGAGGATGCGCACGTCGTAGCCCGGCATGGGCACCGAGGGCGAGCCCAGCTTGACCGGCAGCTCCTCGATCCCCAGCGGGTTGGCGGCGATGGCAAAGCCGGTCTCGGTCTGCCACCAGTGGTCGATCACCGGCACGTTGAGCTGCTGCTGCGCCCATTGGATGGTGTCCGGGTCGGCGCGCTCGCCGGCGAGGTAGACGGCGTTCAGGCAGCTGAGGTCGTACTTCTTAACAAATTCACCCTTCGGATCCTCGCGTTTCACAGCCCTGAACGCGGTCGGCGCGGTGAAGAAGCTCTTCACCTTGTGCTCCGAGATCACCCGCCAGAAGGTGCCCGCGTCGGGAGTGCCGATGGGCTTGCCCTCGAAGACGACGGTGGTGTTGCCATGGATCAGCGGCGCGTAGCAGATGTAGCTGTGACCGACGACCCAACCGACGTCCGAGGCGGCCCAGAAGCGGTCGCCGGGCTCGACGTTGTAGATGTTCTTCATCGTCCAGTTCAGCGCCACGAGATGCCCGCCGGTGTGGCGCACGACGCCCTTCGGCTGGCCGGTGGTGCCGGAGGTATAGAGGATATAGGCCGGGTGGTTGCCCTCGACCGGGACGCATTCGGCGGGCTCCACGCCGTACTGGAAGCCGTGCCAGTTCACGTCGCGGCCCTCGGTCAGCGTTGCCACCTCCTGCTCGCGCTGGAAGATGACGCAGAAGTCGGGCTTGTGGGTGGCTTGGTCGATCGCGCCATCGAGCAGCGGCTTGTAATGCACCACGCGGTTCGGCTCGAGCCCGCAGGAGGCGGCGATGATGCACTTAGGCTTGGCGTCGTCGATCCGCACCGCCAGTTCATGCGCGGCAAAGCCGCCGAAGACCACCGAATGGATCGCGCCGAGCCGGGCGCAGGCGAGCATGGCCTCGAGCGCCTCGGGGATCATCGGCATGTAGATGATGACGCGATCGCCCTTCTCGACGCCCTTGGCGCGCAGCGCGCCGGCCAGCGTGGCAACGCGGTTGCGCAGCTCGACGTAGGTGATCTCGCGCTTGGTGTGGGTGATCGGACTGTCCCAGATGATCGCCACCTGCTCGCCCCGTCCGTTCTCGACATGGCGGTCGACGGCGTTCCAGCAGGTGTTGGTCATCCCGTCGGCGAACCATTCGAACATGCCTTCGCCCTTGTCGAAGAGCGCCTTGGACGGGGCCTTGTCCCAGTCGATCGCCTCGGCGGCCTGCATCCAGAATCCCTCGGGATCCGATGCCCAGCGGTCATAGATGTCCTTGTAGCCCATGGTGCCTCCTCCTAGCGCCGTCTCCACGTCGGTGCACAATTTGATAGGACTCGGGGCGGCCGGCGGGCAAGCCTGTTACCGCGCACAGGGACAGATGGACGCAGAGATTTGCTATTTTTTGCGAAGTTCGGCGCAGAAAACTTTGCAAACCGTCCTCGGCTGCAAATTCTTCTGCAAATCATCCCGATTTTTGCAAATTCGGCGCGGCGCCGGGCCGTAGAATCCCCTGGTCCCCGTGGGAGATGCGGCCCAAGGCGGGCCACCGCACCGGATCTGCGGGCGGGAATATGCCGATGGCGGCGCCATGATGGCCCCGCCGCGCGATCAGCCCCGGCGGAAACACAGGCATAGAGGGCCGCGGCAGGGCTCTGCCGCGGCCCGGGCGGCTTCAGCCGTAGTGCGCGACCGGGGTGCCGGCGACGGCGGCCATGTTCAGCAGGCCGCGCGTGGTGATCGAGGGGGTCACGATATGCGCGCGGTTGCCCATCCCCATCAGGATCGGGCCGACCTCGAGGCCGCCCGCCTTCACCTTCAGGATGTTGCGCACGCCCGAGGCGGCATCGGCCTCGGCAAAGACCAGCACGTTCGCCGCGCCCTGCATCCGGCCATTCGGCAGCAGACGTTCGCGCAGCTCGGGGTCGAGCGCGGAGTCCACGTGCATCTCGCCCTCGTAGACGAAGTCGCGCGGCGCGCTGTCAAGGATCTCCAGTGCCTTGCGGATGCGCGGGCCGGAGCCGTCGGCATGGTTGCCGAACTGCGAGCGCGAGCAGAGCGCGACCTTGGGCTCGAGGCCGAAGCGCCGCACGTGCCGCGCCGCGCCAATGGCCGTCAGCGCGATCTGCTCGGGCGTCGGCTCGATCCAGATCTGCGTGTCCGAGATGAACAGCGGACCGTCCTCGAGGATCATCAGCGATAGCGCGCCATGCGGCTTCATGCGTTCGCTGCCAAGCACTTGCGTGACGTAGTTCAGGTGCCATCGGTATTCACCGAAGGTGCCGCAGATCAGGCTGTCGGCCTCGCCGCGGTGCACCATGACCGCGCCGATGGCGGTCAGGTTGGTGCGCATCACCGCGCGCGCCAGATCCGGCGTCACGCCACGCCGCGCCATGATCCCATGGTAGGTCTCCCAGTAGTCGCGGTAGCGTGGGTCGTTCTCGGGGTTGACCACGTGGAAGTCGCGGCCCGGGCGCACCGTCAGGCCGAGCCGTTCGCAGCGCATCTCCAGCACCTCGGGGCGACCGATGAGGATCGGCGTCTCCGTCGTTTCTTCCAGGACGGCCTGCGCCGCGCGCAGCACGCGCTCGTCCTCGCCTTCGGCAAAGACGATCTTGCGCGCCGCGGTCGCCGCCGCGTCGAACACCGGGCGCATCAGCAGCGCCGACTTGAAGACCGACGCGTTGAGCGAGTCCTTGTAGGCCTTGAGGTCCGGCAGCGGGCGCTCGGCCACGCCGGTTTCCATCGCCGCCTTGGCCACGGCCGAGGACACCACCGACGACAGACGCGGGTCGAAGGGCTTGGGGATCAGGTAATCGGCGCCGAAGGTCAGCTGCTCGCCATGGTAGGCGGCGGCAGCCTCGGCCGAGGTGGTGGCGCGGGCCAGCGCCGCGATGCCCTCGACACAGGCGACCTGCATGGCGTCGTTGATCTCGGTCGCGCCGACATCGAGCGCGCCGCGGAAGATGAAGGGGAAGCACAGGACATTGTTGACCTGGTTCGGGAAATCGCTGCGGCCCGTGGCGATGATCGCATCCGGCGCGACGCTGCGCGCGAGGTCGGGCATGATCTCGGGCGTCGGGTTGGCCAGCGCAAAGATGATCGGGCGGGCGGTCATCTTGGCCACCTGCTCGGGCTTCAGCACGCCGGGGCCGGACAGGCCGAGGAAGAGGTCCGCGCCCTCGATCACATCGTCCAGTGTGCGCAGGTCCGAGGGCTGCGCGAAGGCCGCCTTCTGCGGGTTCATGTCCTCTTCGCGGCCCTCGTATACGAGGCCGTGGATGTCGCACAGCCAGATGTTCTCGCGCTTGACGCCGAGCTTCAGCAGCATGTTGAGGCAGGCGATGCCGGCCGCGCCGCCGCCGGTGGAGACGATCTTGATGTCCTCGAAGGACTTGCCGGCCACGTGCAGCGCGTTGGTCGCCGCGGCGCCGACCACGATGGCGGTGCCGTGCTGGTCGTCATGGAAGACCGGGATGTTCATCCGCTCGCGGCAGATTTTCTCGACGATAAAGCAGTCGGGGGCCTTGATGTCCTCGAGGTTGATCGCCCCGAAGGTCGGCTCGAGCGCGCAGACGATCTCGGCCAGTTTCTCGGGGTCGGGCTCGTTCAGCTCGAGGTCGAAGCAGTCGATATTAGCGAATTTCTTGAAGAGGACCGCCTTGCCCTCCATCACCGGCTTCGATGCCAGCGGGCCGATGTTGCCGAGGCCCAGCACCGCGGTGCCGTTCGAGACCACCGCGACAAGGTTCCCGCGCGAGGTGTAGCGCGCGGCGTTGGCGGGGTCGGCCTTGATCTCCAGGCACGCCTCGGCAACGCCGGGGGAATAGGCGCGGCTGAGATCGCGACCGTTCGCCAAGGGCTTGGTGGCGCGGACCTCGAGTTTTCCGGGCTTGGGGTTTTCGTGGTAGAAGAGTGCCGCCTGGCGCAGGCTCTCCTGAGCGGTATCGGTCATGTCGTAGGCCTCCCAACGAAGATGGTTCAACGTTGAACAATCTGCCCATGCGGGCTCGGGGGCCGGGTATCAGGATTTCGACAGCCGGTAAACGAAAAACGCCGGACAGCGCATCACGGCTGTGTAGGAGCGGGCGGCGCGCCGCCCGCCGGAACAGGGTCGGATCGGTGCCGGATCAGGCCTCAGGCGGCCGGCGGGGTGGTTCCGGCGAGGTCGTCGAGCTCGGCGATGCGGCGCTCGGCCTGCCAGAGCGTCAACTCGGCGTCGAATGCCTCTCCGGCGCGCTCCGAAAGCTCGCGCAGGCGCTGCTCCTGTTCGGCGGTCATCGGCTGGCGCGGATCGGGCGGCACGTCCATGGCGGCGTCGATGGTGCGCGGGCTGGTCATGAAACTCATCATGTTTCCTCCTTATGGGGCACACAACGCGGCGCGGCGGGCGCGGTTCCATGACACCGCGAAGGTTTGCGCAAACGTGGCTGCAGCCGCAGCATTTGGCCGCGTGACAAGCCCCGGCCATCTGCCTATAACCCCACGCGAAAGCCGCAATGCACTCCGATGCACCTCCCTTTGACCCCGAGGAGTTTTTCCGCATGACCACCCTGGTTTTTGGCCACAAGTCCCCCGACACCGACTCCACCGGCAGCCCGATCATCTGGTCGTGGTACCTGAACGAGGTGAAGGGCGTGGACGCCAAGCCCGTGCTGCTGGGCGAGCCCAACACCGAAGCCGCCTTCATGCTGGAGCACTGGGGCCTCGAGAAGCCCGAGATCATCGCTGACGTCGAGGCGGATGCGCCGGTCGTCATCGTCGACACGAACAATCCCGCCGAGCTGCCCGCCTCGATCAACGACGCCGACATCCGCGCCATCATCGACCACCACAAGCTGGTCGGCGGGCTGGAAACCAAGGGCCCGATCGACATCACCGTGCGCCCGCTGGCCTGCACCGCCACCATCATGGTCGACCTGATGGGCAAGGACTTCGTGAAGATGCCCGAGGCGATCAAGGGCGCGGCGCTGACCTGCATCCTGTCCGACACGCTGGAATTCCGCTCGCCGACCACCACGCCGCATGACCGCGCCGTGGCCGAGACGCTGGCCGCCGACCTCGGCATCGAGATCACCGAGTTCGCCGCGCAGATGTTCGCCGCCAAGTCGGACGTGTCCGAGTTCTCCGACGCCGAGCTGATCCGCATGGACAGCAAGGAATACGAGGTCGGCGGCACCAAGTTCCGCGTCTCGGTGCTCGAGACCACCGCCCCCGAGATCCCGCTCGGCCGCAAGGAAAGCCTCATGGAGGCCTTCAAGACCGTGGCCGCCGAGGACGGCGTCGACGAGGTGCTGCTCTTCGTCGTGGACATCCTGAAGGAAGAGGCGACGCTGCTGGTGCCGAACGATCTGGTGAAGACCGTGGCGGAGAAGAGCTTCGGCGCGACGGTCGAGGGCGACCTGGTGGTGCTGCCGGGCGTCATGTCGCGCAAGAAGCAGATCATCCCGAACCTGAAGGTGTGAGCCATCGCGCCGCGCAGAACTTCCAAGGGCACCCCAGCGGGTGCCCTTTTTCATGCCGCCCCTTACCCTGACCGGAGCCCTCCCATGACCGATCCCGTCACCCTCTCCGACGCCGACCTCACCCTCGCCGTGTCCCCGCTCGGCGCCGAGATGCAGAGCTTTACCAAGGCCGGCAAGGAACTGCTCTGGCAGGGCGATGCGGACTGGTGGTCGGGCCGCGCACCGATCCTCTTCCCCATCGTCGGCCCGGCGCCCGAGGGGCGGATCCGCATCGGCGACTTTGAGGCGGAGATGGGCCAGCACGGCTTTGCCCGGCGTCGCAGCTTTTCGCTCGAAGAACGCAGCGCAACCTCCTGCCGCCACGTGCTGACCGATGATGAGATGACACGCGCGCAATATCCCTTCGCCTTCCGCCTGGCGATCACCCACGCGCTGGCGGGCGGAAGGCTCGAAATCACCGCCGAGGTCGCCAACGCGGGCGATACGCCGCTGCCCTTCTGCCTCGGCTTCCATCCCGCCTTCGCCTGGCCGCTGCCCGGCGCCGAGGACCGTCCGCATAGGGTCACGCTCGCGAACTGTGCCGAACCGGCGCTGGCCCGGATCGACGGTGGCCGCCTGCCCGAAGCCCGCCTGCCCTCGCCCTTCAGGAACGGCAAGCTCACCCTCTCGCACGACCAGTTCGAAGCCGATGCGATGATCTTCCCCGAGGGCGCGGGCTCGGCGCTCAGCTACGGCGCCGATGACGGCCCGCGCCTGGATTTCACCTTCGAGAACCTGCCCTTCCTTGCCCTTTGGCAGAAGCCCGGCGCGCCCTTCCTCTGCGTCGAGCCCTGGCACGGGATGCACGCGCCCACTGGCGCCTCGGCACAGCTCTCGGAGCGTCCCGGCGCGCTCAGCCTCGCCCCCCTCGAGACGGCACGGTTCGGCTACACCGTCACCCCGCATCTCTGAACAGCCCGCGCTGGCCACAGTGCCCGCGCTGCCCTATCAAGGGCGCAAACCTCTCACTCAAAGTCCGAAAAAGGCTTCCCATGACCCGCATCATCCAGTCGCTTTCCGAGATCTCGCAGAATTACGAGGCGACTTTCGTCGACCTCTGGGGCTGCGTGCATGACGGCGTGAAGGCCTTTCCGGCGGCCATCGAGGCACTGCGCGGTTTCCGCGCCCAGGGCGGCACCGTGGTGCTGCTGACCAACGCCCCGCGCTCGCGCCACGAGGTGGTCAAGCAACTCGAGGTCTTCGGTGTGCCCGAGGACGCCTGGGACAATATCGCCACCTCCGGCGACAGCGCCCGTGTCGCCATGTTCCGCGGCGAGGTCGGCCAGAAGGTCTACTTCATGGGCACCGAGTTCGACGAGCCCTTCTTCGAGCCGATCAAGCTGCTGGAGAATCCGCTGGAGATCGAGCGCGTCGCGCTGGAAGAGGCCGAGGGCATCGTCTGCTGCGGCCCGTTCGATGCGCAGGCCGATCCCTCCGAGCTGCGCCCGCAGCTGCTCTACGCCAAGCAGAAAGGCATGAAGCTGCTCTGCGCCAACCCCGACATCGTTGTCGACCGCGGCGACACCCGCGAGTGGTGCGCCGGCGCGGTGGCGCAGCTCTACACTGAGATGGGCGGCGAGAGCCTCTACTTCGGCAAGCCGCACCCGCCGGTCTACGACCTGGCCCGCCGCCGCCTTGCCGAGATCGACCGCAGCGTGCCCGACAGTTCGATCCTCTGCATCGGCGACGGCATCCGCACCGACATCCTCGGCGCGGTGGGCGAGGACATCGACTCGCTGTTCATCACCGGCGGGCTCGCTGCGAAAGAGACGAAGACCGGCGAGCAGCCCGAGTCAGAGGCGCTCGAGCGCTACCTGGACGCGCAACAGATGGCGCCGACCTACTCGATCGGCTTCCTGCGCTGAAAGATACAAATTCTCCCCTTGATTTTCTGCGGCCGCGAAGTAATAAAATTACCCAATGACGCTGTCATGGCGTCGATTTATTACCGGGTCGCAGATCATGGAGGAGAAGATGCTCGACAACCTGCCCCGCGGGACGATCTGCATCGAGGACATCGAGATGGGCATGTCGCGCCACCTGCGCAAGCAGGTGACCGACCGCGACATCGCGCTCTTTGCCGAGGTCTCCACTGACCACAACCCGGTGCATCTCGACGACGCCTACGCGCAGGACACGATCTTCGAGGGGCGGATCGCCCATGGCATGCTCACCGCCGGGCTGATCTCGGCGGTGATCGGCGAGCAGCTTCCCGGCCACGGCACGGTCTACCTCGGCCAGACGCTGAAGTTCATCGGCCCGGTGCGCCCCGGCGACACGGTGCTGGCCGAGGTCACGGTGACCGACATAGACTTCTCGAAGCGCCGGGTGATGCTGGACTGCAAATGCTCGGTCGATGGCAAGCCGGTGCTCGTCGGCGAGGCCAAGGTGCTCGCGCCTTCGCGAAAGTTCGACTGACCGCTCATTTTCTGCGCGCATCAATGTCTTGCCCGATGCGCCGCCGCGGGCCATGCTACGCCTGACCTAGCGGAAGGACGGACCCATGCCCCGAATTCTCGGCCTTTGCGGCAGCCTGCGCGCCGCCTCCTACAACGCTGGCCTGCTGCGCGCTGCGATGGACCTGGCGCCCGAGGGATGCCCGGTCCTGCCCGGCTCGATCCACGAGGTGCCGCTGTTCAACGCCGACGCGGAATCCGCAGAAGGGCTGCCCGTCGCGGTGAAGACCCTGCAGGCGCAGCTCTTCGAGGCCGACGCCCTGCTGCTGGTCACACCCGAGTACAACGGCGGCATTCCCGGCGTCTTCAAGAACGCCATCGACTGGATGTCGCGCGGCGACGGCGGCAAGGCCTTCAAGGGCAAGCCGGTCGCGGTGATCGGTGCCTCGCCCGGCGGCTTCGGCACGATCCTGTCGCAGGCGCATTGGCTGCCGGTGCTGCGCCAGCTCGGCGCGCGGCCGTGGTTCGGGGCAAAGCTGATGGTGTCGCGGGCGGGCAAATCCTTCGACGACAAGGGCAACCTCAGCGAGACCGAGGTGCGCGAGCAATTGCAGGGCTATTTGAACGGCTTCGCCGACAGTCTCGCCTAGGTCTCGAGCGCCTTCACCAGCAGCACCCAATCTTCCTGGCCGCTCTCCCAGCCGCCATGCACGCAGGGTCGCCGCGCAGCCTCGGCGTAACCCTGCCGCTCGTAGAGCCTCCGCGCGCCCTCGTTGTCTCCGGCGACGATGATGCTCATGCGCTCCAGCCCCTCGGCGCGGGCGATCTGCTCGGCCAGCCGCAGAAGGCCCGAACCGAGCCCCATCCCGCGGTGCTCCGGGTAGCAGGCCAGAACGTTGACGTACCAGCTTCCCGGCGCCTCGTTCTCCAGCTCCTGCAAGGGGCGAAAGACCGGAGGCAGATCGTCCGGCACGGGCGCGGGATTGGCGTCGATCGCGTAGCCGGTCAGCGCGGCAACCGCGCCAACGCCGAAATCGACGACCACGACCTGTCCCTCACGCGTCTTCTCCGCCTGGCGTGTCCGGCCCACCTCCCAGGGGTCTTCGCCCTCCCCGGCCAGTTCCCGCCAGAGGTGCAGCGGTAGCCCCTCCCCGGCGAAATTCACAAGGTCCGCCAGTTCCCGAGCATCGTCGGGCGTGGCGAGCCGATACGGCGGCGATAGGTCGATCATCTGCCAGTCCTCCCCTGACGGCTGATGGATCAGCCTATCACGCCGCCCCCTGTTTCGCGACGTCATCTTGTGGCACTCTGCCCCCGGCACTAGACGACCGGTCTAATTTGACTATCTATCCCGGCATGACCGAGCCGAGCAAATCCGAAGCCACCCGCCAAAAGATCCTGAGCACCGGGCGGGAGCTTGTCCTGCGGGGCGGCTTCACGGGCGTGGGGCTGTCGCAAATCCTCAAGGAAAGCGGCGTCCCCAAGGGGTCGTTCTACTACTATTTCTCGTCCAAGGAGGCCTTTGGCTGCGCCCTGCTCGAGGACTACGTGGCCGAATACCTCGAGAGCTTCGATGCGCTTGCCGAGACCCCGGGCAGCGCCGGAGACCGGATAGCCGCCTATTGGGACGGATGGATCGGCGAGGCCGCCTCGGAGGGCCTCGCAAGCCGATGTCTCGTGGTGAAACTGGCCGCCGAGATTGCCGATCTTTCCGACGATATGCGCCGCGTGCTCGACGAGGGCGTTTCTGACCTCATGTCTCGACTCGCGGCGCTGCTGACCGAGGGCGCCGAGGATGGCTCGCTGCGCCCGCTTCCCGACCCCGAGGCCACGGCCTCCGGTCTCTACGCGCAATGGCTTGGGGCGGCGATCCTGTCGAAGCTCTCGCAGGACGACGCCCCGCTACGACAGGCCCGCGCCGACACCACGCGCAGGCTGTTTCCCGACCTAACCTGACACATACTTCCCGATACGAAGGACCCCGACATGCGTGCTGCATATCATGACGTCTTCGGCGACCCCGCCGAGGTGATGCTCTTTGGCGAGATGGACACCCCCGCCCCCGGCGCGGGCGAGGTGCTGATCAAGACCATCCTGTCGCCGATCCACAACCACGACCTGTGGACCATCCGCGGCCAGTACGGCTACGTGCCCGAGCTGCCCGGCGAGATCGGCGGCTCCGAGGCAGTGGGCGCGGTTGCCGCCGTCGGCGAAGGCGTCGACGCCGGGATGATCGGCAAGCGCGTTTCCGTCGGCGGCGTGCACGGCAGCTGGGCCGAGTTTTTCATCGCCAAGGCCGCGACGGTCGTGCCGCTGCCCGACAGCATCAAAGACGAGGAGGCGGCGCAGCTCATCGCCATGCCGTTCAGCGCCATCGCGCTTCTGGACTCGCTGAAAGTCGGTGCGGGCGAGTGGCTGGTGCAGACCGCCGCCAACGGTGCAGTCGGCAAGATCATGGTGAGCCTCGCCAAGGCGCGCGGCATCAAGCTGCTGAACCTGGTGCGCCGCGACGAGGCGGTCGAGGAACTGACGGCGCTCGGTGCCGAGCATGTGCTCTGCACCGGCGACGAGGGTTGGCTCGACGCCGCCAAGGCGCTGATCGGCGAGGCGGGCGCGGTCTCGGCCATCGACTCCGTTGGCGCCGAGATGGGGCTGGCGCTGGCAGCGCTGCTGGGCAAGGACGGCGAATACGTGGTCTTCGGCACCGCCACCGGCGCGCCGCTGCAGCTGCCGAGCGGCGAGATGATCACCAAGCACCTCGCGGTGCGCGGCTTCTGGGCCGCGCGCGTGTTCGGCGAGCTGAGCAACGAGACGCAGGTGCGCCTGCTGACCGAGCTGGTGACGCTGGCGGCGCAGGGCGAGCTTGCGCTCGACGTGGGCGGCATCTTCGACCTCGAGCAGGTCAGCGAGGCGATGAAGGCGGCGCAGACCCCGGCGCGCAGCGGCAAGATCCTGTTGCGCGGATAACGCACGGCGCGCTCACCACGTGCGGTGAGCGCGCCCCCACTGGCCCGCAGCACCGGCGCGCGGGCCGGAGAGCCCCCCAGTTCTACCGGCGGCCTGCCTGACCGACGGGCCTCGGCCCCTGCAACATGCAGCGCAAGCGGCGCGCGCGATGCTCTGTCTGGCAATGGCAGGGGCCGGCGCCAGAGCCGCGTAGAGCGCGGCATTCCCACCTCAGTCGCCGCGCGTTGCCAGCGCGGCGGCTGGCCTGCCCTTGACCTTCGGCCCGGCACCGCGTTTCTCGGGCGGCAGAATTCCGCGCCAGCCCGGCCGGCCAGAGGCCGCCGCCGGCGCAAGACGCCGCCACGCACCGCCCTGCAGGAAAGAGCCCCTATGGACTACGTCACGCTTTTCGCCGTCATCGCCGCCGCCGGCGCGGTGGCCGGGATCATCTCGGGCCTGCTGGGCGTCGGTGGGGGGATCATTCTCGTACCGGCCTTCTACTACGTGTTCACCGGGCTCGGCTACCAGCCCGAGCAACTCATGCAGATCTGCGTGGCGACCTCCACCGGCACGATCATCGTGACCTCGCTGCGCTCGGTCACCTCTCACCACAAGCGCGGCGCGGTGAGCCTCGAGCTGATCAAGGGCTGGGGGCCGTTCATCGCCATCGGCTCGGTGCTCGGAGTGCTGGCCGCCACCGTGCTGCGCAGCGACCAGCTGCTGCTGGTCTTCGGTGTCATCGGGGTCTGCCTCGGGCTCTACATGCTCCTCGGCAAGAAGACCTGGCGGCTCTCGGACACGCTGCCCGGGCGGGGGCTGAGCGCGATCTACGGCGGCATCATCGGCTTCTTCTCGGCGCTCATGGGCATCGGCGGCGGCAGCTTCACCGTGCCGCTGCTGACCGCCTACAACGTACCGCCGCACCGCGCCGTGGGCACCTCGCCGGGCTTCGGCCTGCTGATCTCGATCCCCGGCTTCATCGCCTTCCTGCTGACCGGCTGGGACATCACCGGCAAGCCGCCGGGCACCGTCGGCTACGTCAACCTGCCGGCCGTGCTGCTGATCATGGTGACCTCGCTGCTGACCGTGCCGATCGGCGTGAAGCTGGCCCACAGCCTGAGCCCGGCCCGGCTGCGGCTGGTCTTTGCGCTGACCGTGCTGGTGCTGGCGGGCAACATGCTGCGCAAGGCGCTGATGGGCTGAGAAGCCCGGCAGCTTCCAACGGTGAAACCAAACGGGCCGTGCCAGCACTCCGCTGGCACGGCCCGATGAACTTTCGACAAACGCTTTGCCGGTCGGGGCTCCCCCCGATCAGCCCCGGATCAACCCCACGTCGGGTGGAACTTGCCGCCCGGCGAGAGCGTGAAGATCTCGGCGCCATCGGCGGTCACCCCGACCGAATGCTCGAACTGCGCCGAGAGCGACTTGTCGCGGGTCACCGCGGTCCAGTCGTCGGCGAGCACCTTGGTCTCGGGGCGGCCGAGGTTCACCATCGGCTCGATGGTGAAGAACATGCCCTCTTCCAGCACCGGGCCAGTGCCGGCACGGCCGTAGTGCAGCACGTTGGGCGCCGCGTGGAACACCCGGCCGAGGCCGTGGCCGCAGAAGTCACGCACCACCGACATGCGCTGCGCCTCGACGTAGCTCTGGATCGCGTGGCCGATGTCACCGAAGGTGTTGCCCGGCTTCACCGCCTCGATGCCCAGCATCAGCGAGTCGTGGGTCACCTGGATCAGCCGCTCGGCCTTGCGCGAGAGCTTTCCGGCCACGTACATGCGCGAGGTATCGCCGTACCAGCCATCGACGATCACCGTGACGTCGACGTTGAGAATGTCGCCATCCTTCAGCTTCTTGTCGCCGGGGATGCCATGGCAGACCACGTGGTTGATCGAGATGCAGCTGGCGTGCTGGTAGCCCTTGTAGCCGATCGTCGCCGAGGTCGCCCCCGCCTCTTCCACCGCATTGCGGATGAAGTCGTCGATGACGCCCGTCGTCTGGCCAGGCTCGACCAGCGGCGCCAGATCGTCGAGGATCTTGGCGGCCAGCGCACCGGCCTTGTGCATGCCGGCAAAATCGGCGGTTTCGTGAATGCGGATGCCGTCGCGGGTGAGACGGCCGCTCGTGTCATTTCGCAAGACGGGGCGCTCCATTGGTCTCTTCCCTTCAATACTTAATGCGTGTTGTGTTCCATTGCCAGAGGATGGCAGGGGAACGCAATGCCATGCCCCTGCGTTTCGACCCGCGAAGCGGGCCGCGACGGGGATCTGCCGGAAAATGGCCGTCCCGGGGGCCGCAGTGCATGCCAAACCGCCTGAAGGGGATCAGGCGCATCCGACCAAAAGACGCGCCGGTCGCAGCGGCGCGCAAGAAAGCCGCAAGGCGCAGAAAAGGACCGACGAGGGACAATGGACAGTATCAACGAAGTCATGAACACCGAGATCTACAACGGCACGTCGCTTTCCGACGTGTTCACGCTGGATTTCCTGGCGAGCATGCTCGGCAACGTGGTGGCAGCCATCGTGCTGCTGCTGATCGGCCTCTTCATCGGCCGCTGGGTCAAGGGCCGGATCGCCGCCGTGGCCGAGCGCAGCGCAAAGCTCGACGACACGCTCTTCAACTTCCTGGGCAATATCGCGCGCTACCTGGTGCTGATCTTCACCGTGCTGATCGTGCTCAACACCTTCGGCGTGCAGACCACTTCGATCATCGCCGCCCTCGGCGCCGCCGGGCTTGCGGTCGGTCTCGCGCTGCAGGGCACCCTGTCGAATGTTGCCGCGGGGGTGATGATCATCGTCTTCCGGCCGATCAAGCTGGGCGACTTCGTCTCGGTCGCCGGCCAGTCGGGCACGGTGAAGGACATCACGCTCAACACCACCGAGCTTGCCAGCCTCAGCAACACCCAGATCATCGTCCCGAACTCCGAGGTCTGGGGCAATGTCATCGAGAACTACTCGATCTACCAGACCCGCCGGGCGGAATGGACCTTTGGCGTCGGCTACGGTGCCAACCTCGCCACCGCCGAGAAGGTGATCCGCGAGACCATCATGGCCGACGACCGCTCGATGAGCGATCCCGCGCCCTTCATCCAGGTCAACGCGCTGAACGACAGCTCGGTCGATTTCCTGGTGCGGGTCTGGGTCGCGAGCGGCGACTTCTTCCAGTACCAGGCCGACATGAAGCGCAAGGTCAAGGAGGCGCTGGACGCCAATGGCGTCGACATCCCCTTCCCGACCCGCACCTTGCACGTTTCCCGGGACGACGCAGAGGAGAGCGGCGCGGAGCCGCGGTCGCAGCTGGTCTGAGGCGGGCTGTTTGAGCGAGGTGGATGGGGGCTCTGCCCCCGTCCGCTGACGCGGACTCCCCCGGGATATTTGGACCTAGGCGAAAGCCCGGGTGGGACGAAAGCGCCGGAAAGAGCGCCCGGGGCGAGTCAGGGCGCTTGGAACGGCAACGCGCTGCCGAGAGTGATCTCGTCGGGGCCGATCTTGCAGCCGAGCGCGAGCACCTCGACGCCCGCCTCCCGCGCGGCGGCGAAGGCGGCGGCGTAGGTCGGATCGATATCGGCGGCGAGGGTCACCGCGGCGGCGTCGGTGCGCTGCACGAGGTAGAGCATCACCGCACGATGCCCCTCTGCGACCATCGCCGAGAGCTCCGCGAGATGCTTGGCCCCGCGCGCCGTGACGCTGTCGGGGAACTCGGCAAGGCCGGGGCGGCGCGAGAGCGTCACCGATTTCACCTCGACATAGCAATCGCGGCGCCCGGCACCGGTCAGCAGGAAGTCGACGCGGCTCTTCTCTCCGTATTTCACCTCGGGGCGCACCGTCTCGTAGCCCTCGAGCCCCGCGACCTGCCCGGCCTCCAGCGCGGCGCGCAGCACGCGATTGGGCACGCCGGTGTCGACGCCGGTGAAGGCGCCGCTCTCGTGCTCGATCAGCCGCCAGGCGTATTTCAGCTTTCGCTTCGGATCGTCGTTGGGCTCGAGCCAGATCTTGCTCTCGGGCTCGGCCATGCCCAGCATGCTGCCCGGGTTGGCCACATGGGCGGTGATCTCGGAGCCATCCTCGAGCCGGCAGTCGGCGAGGAAGCGCTTGTAGCGGCGCAGCAGGCGGGCGGGGATGAGCGGGGTCTCGAAACGCATGGTCTCGAGCTATACCGCCGCCGGCGCGGCGTGCAAGCCGGAGGTCAGCCCCGCGCCGCCACCACCACCTCGCAACCCCAGTCGGCGCAGGCCGCGGCAAGGCCCGGCTCCAGCGGTGCGTCGGTGAGGAACTTGTCGATCTCCGACAGCGAGGCAATGCGCGCCGGGGCGCTGCGCTTGAACTTCGACTGGTCGGCCACGAGGTAGGTGCGGCGCGACTGGCGCAGGATGGCGCGGCTGACGCCGACCTCCTGGATGTCGAAATCGAGAATGTCGCCCTCGGCATCCAGCGCCGAGCAGCCGATGACGGCGAGGTCGAACTTGAACTGCCGGATGCTCTCGGTCGCCAGCGCGCCAATGAGCCCGCCGTCGGTGCGGCGCAGGCTGCCGCCGCTGACCAGCACCTCGCAATCTGGGTTGGCGACGAGGATATTGGCGACGTTCATATTGTTGGTCACCACCATCAGCCCCTTGTGGTGCAGAAGCTCGCGCGCCACTGCCTCGGTGCTGGTGCCGATGTTGAGAAACAGCGAGATGCCATGCGGGATGCGCTCGGCGCAGGCGCGGGCGATGGCGGTCTTGGCGTCCATGTTGAGATGGCGCCGCTCTTCGTAGCCGATGTTCATCGTGCCCGAGGGCAGCACCGCCCCGCCGTGCACCCGTTCCAGCCGGCCGCCATCGGCCAGATCGCTCAGGTCCCGGCGGATGGTCTGCAAGGTGACCCCGAAATGCTGCGCCAGCCCCTCGACGGTCACCTTGCCGTCGCGGCGGGCGATTTCGAGAATCTCCGGGTGGCGCAGGGACTGGGACATCAGTGTTCGGTTTCTTTCGTTTTCGAGATTCTAGCAGCAGAAGACCCGCGCCAACGACGAAATTCCAGCAAAAACCTTGCTGCAAGCGCACGGTTTTCCATGCCACTTGCACGACAAGCACAGGTTTATAGGAAGAAATACCGGATTTCATGCGGAACGAAAAAAAACGAACATAAAGTTGTTGCGTGAATGTGCGATCCGGGATTAGCCTGCCCCCAACCCGAAAGAGGACCCCGTGCGCAAGACCAGCCCCGATACCCCAGCAGATCTCTTCGTCATCGGCGGCGGCATCAACGGATGCGGCATCGCGCGGGACGCGGCCGGGCGCGGCGCGTCGGTGGTGCTGGCCGAGATGGGGGATCTGGCCTCGGCGACCTCTTCCGCCTCGACGAAGCTGTTCCACGGCGGGCTGCGCTATCTCGAGTACCTCGAGGTGCGGCTGGTGCGCGAGGCGCTGGTCGAGCGCGAGGTGCTGCTGCGCGCCATGCCGCATATCAGCTGGCCGATGCGCTTCGTGCTGCCCTACCACAGGGACATGCGCTTCGAGAGCGAGACGCCGATTTCCAAGGGCCTCAGCCTTGTCATGCCCTGGATGAAGGGCCGCCGCCCGGCCTGGCTGATCCGCATGGGGCTGTTCATGTATGACCATCTCGGCGGGCGGAAGATCCTGCCTGGCACGGCGACGCTGTCGCTGAAGGGCACGAAAGAAGGCGCGCCGCTACAGGAGCGCTTCGAGCGCGCTTATGAGTATTCCGACTGCTGGGTCGAGGACTCGCGCTTGGTGGTGCTCAACGCCCGCGACGCCGAGGCGCGTGGCGCGACGATCATGACCCGCACCAAGGTGACCCATGCGCAGCGCGACGGCGCGCTCTGGCGGGTCGAGACCGAGGATGCCGAGACCGGCGCGAAAGCAACGCATTACGCGAAGATGCTGATCAATGCCGGCGGGCCGTGGGTCGGCGACGTGATCCACGACAAGATCGACCTGCCCTCGCGCGAGGGCGTACGCTTGGTGCGCGGCAGCCATATCGTCACCCGCCGCCTCTACGATCACGACAAGTGCTACTTCTTCCAGGGCACCGACGGGCGGATCATCTTCGCCATCCCCTACGAGCGCGATTTCACCCTGATCGGCACCACCGACGCCGAGCATAAGGCCCCGGATCGGCGTCCCGTCTGCACGCCCGAGGAACAGGGCTACCTGATCAACTTCGCCAACCAGTATTTCGCGCAGTCGATCTCGGACGCGGACGTGGTCTGGACCTACTCCGGCGTGCGTCCGCTCTATGACGACGGCGCCTCCAGCGCCACGGCGGCGACGCGGGATTACACGCTGAAAGTGGACGCGGAGGGCGGCGCGCCGGTGCTCAACGTCTTCGGCGGCAAGATCACCACCTACCGGCGGCTTGCAGAAAGCGCGCTGGAGAAGATCAGCGAGCACATCGCGCTGAAGTCCGGCCCCTGGACGGCGGGCGTGGCGATGCCCGGCGGCGATTTCCCGGTCGACGGCTTCGACGCTCTGGTGCAAGCTCTGAACGGGAAATATCCCTTCCTTGGAGAGGTTTGGGCGCGGCGGCTCGTGCGCGCCTACGGCACCGAGGCAGAAACGCTTCTGGGAGAGGCACAGAGCGCGGAGGACCTTGGGAGGGGTTTCGGCGCGACGCTCACGGAGGCGGAAGTGATCTGGCTGATGCGGCAGGAGTTCGCCCGCACGGCCGAGGATGTGGTGTGGCGACGCACCAAGCTCGGGCTGCGCCTGAGCACGGAGGAGATATCGGCACTTGACGGCTGGATGACATCCCGCCGGCAAAGCGCCGACGCCGCCGAATAGCACGGCGGAGACATACGGCGCGGGGAGGAGGACCTTATGTCGCTGGAACTGAAGGGCGTTTCAAAGATCGTCGAGGGGCAGACCCATATTGCCCCCACCGATTTGACGCTCGCCAATGGCACGATGAACGTGCTGCTGGGCCCGACCCTGTCGGGCAAGACGTCGCTGATGCGACTGATGGCCGGGCTCGACGCGCCCAGCACCGGCAAGATTTTCTGGGAAGGCAAGGACGTCACGGGCATGCGGGTTCAGGACCGCAAGGTGGCCATGGTCTACCAGCAGTTCATCAACTACCCGTCGATGACCGTCTACCAGAATATCGCCTCGCCGATGAAGTTGATGGGCGTGGACCGAGCCGAGATCGACCGCCGGGTGCGCGAGAGCGCCGAACTGATGAAGCTGACCCCCTTCTTGACGCGCAAGCCGCTGGAGCTGTCGGGTGGCCAGCAGCAGCGCTGCGCGCTGGCGCGGGCGCTGGTGAAGAACGCCGGGCTGGTGCTTCTGGACGAGCCGCTGGCCAACCTAGACTACAAGCTGCGCGAAGAGCTGCGCGTGGAAATCCCCAAGATTTTCGAGGCTTCCGGCTCGATCTTCGTCTACGCCACCACCGAACCCGAAGAGGCGCTGCTGCTCGGCGGCCATACCGCCACGCTCTGGGAAGGACGGGTCACCCAGTTCGGCCCGACGCCCGAGGTCTACCGACAGCCGCTCGACGCGACCACCGCGCGCGTCTTCAGCGATCCGCCGATGAACTTCCTGCAGATCTCCAAGACCGGCGACCGGCTGATGTTCGGCGAGGGCCAGAGCGCGCCGGCAACCGGCAAGCTCAAGGATCTGCCCGACGGACGCTACATGGCGGGCTTCCGGCCCAACCACCTGGAGATCCTCCAGCACGACCCGGAGGCGCTGCGCTTCCGCACCCAGTTGCAGGTGAGCGAGCTGACCGGGTCCGAGACTTTCGTGCACCTGGATCACCACGGGGAACGCTGGGTCGGCCTGGTGAGCGGCGTGCACCACCTGCCGATCGGTGAGCCGCTCGACGTCTGGCTCTCGCCCCGGCATGTCTACGTCTTTGGCGAGAACGGCGATCTCGTCGCCCCCGCCGCCTATGCGCTGGCTGCCTGAGGAGATGGCGACATGGCCAAGATAACGCTCGACAATCTCGCCCACTCCTACCTGCCTAACCCCGCCTCGGAGGCGGATTTCGCGCTCAAGCAGATGACCCACGACTGGGACGACGGCGGCGCCTACGCGCTCCTCGGCTCCTCGGGCTGCGGCAAGTCCACGCTGCTCAACATCATCTCGGGGCTGCTGATCCCCTCGCAGGGCCGCGTGCTCTTCGACGGGCAGGACGTGACCCACGCGCCGACCGCCGAGCGCAATATTGCGCAGGTGTTCCAGTTCCCGGTGGTCTACGACACGATGACCGTGCGCGACAATCTCGCCTTCCCTCTGCGCAACCGCGGCCGCGACGAGAGCTACGTCGCCGAGCGCGTGCAGGAGATCGCCCGGATGATCGGCATGGAGGACATGCTCAAGCGCAAGGCCGCCGGGCTCACCGCCGACGCCAAGCAGAAGATCAGCCTTGGCCGCGGCATGGTGCGCAAGGACGTGAACGCCCTGCTCTTCGACGAGCCGCTGACGGTGATCGACCCGCACATGAAGTGGGAGCTGCGCACCCAGCTCAAGAAGCTGCACCACGATTTCGGCCACACAATGATCTACGTCACCCACGACCAGACCGAGGCGCTGACCTTCGCCGACAAGGTGGTGGTGATGTACGATGGCCGGGTGGTGCAGATCGGCACGCCCGAGGAGCTCTTCGAGCGACCCGAGCATACCTTCGTCGGCTATTTCATCGGCTCGCCGGGGATGAACGTGATCCCCGCCAAGGTCGAGGGCAGCCGGGCCTATATCAACGGCTCGGACTTCGATCTCGGCGCCGGCTACCGCGCCATGGACGGCAAGGTGGAGATCGGCGTGCGCCCCGAATTCGCCCGCCTGAGCCAGACCGAGGGGCTGCCGGTGAAAGTGCGCCGGGTCGAGGATGCCGGGCGTCACAAGATCATCCGCGCCGAGTTCTTCGGCCATGACATCAACATCGTCGCCGGCGAGGACGAGAGCATCGGGCCGGACATGACCCGCGTGCGGTTCGATCCGGCGCACGTCAACGTCTACCGCGACGACTGGCGCGTCGCACCCTCGGGGGAGGCCGCCTGATGAACAAGACCGTTAATCACAAGGCGTGGTTTCTCGTGCTGCCGGTGCTGGTGCTGGTGGCCTTCTCGGCGGTGATCCCGCTGATGACCGTGGTCAACTACTCGGTGCAGGACACCTTCGGGAACAACCAGTTCTTCTGGGCCGGGCTCGAATGGTTCGACGAGATGCTGCATTCCGACCGCATGTGGAACGCGCTCGGGCGGCAGCTGATGTTCTCGGGGATCATCCTCGCCATCGAGGTGCCGCTGGGCATCTTCGTGGCCCTCAACATGCCGAAGTCGGGTTTCTGGGCCTCCTTCTGCCTCGTGCTCATGTCGCTGCCGCTGCTGATCCCCTGGAACGTCGTCGGCACCATCTGGCAGGTCTTCGGCCGCGTCGACATCGGCCTGCTGGGCCGCACGCTGGAAAGCCTCGGCATCGGCTACAACTACACGCAAAGCCCGCTTGCCGCCTGGATCACCATCGTCGTCATGGACGTCTGGCACTGGACCTCGCTGGTGGCGCTTCTGGCCTACGCGGGTCTGAAATCGATCCCCGACGCCTACTACCAGGCCGCCAAGATCGACCAGGCCAGCCGCTGGAAGGTGTTCCGCTACATCGAGCTGCCGAAAATGGCAGGGGTGCTGATGATCGCCATCCTGCTGCGCTTCATGGACAGCTTCATGATCTACACCGAGCCCTTCGTGGTCACCGGCGGCGGTCCGGGCAATGCCACCACGCTGCTGTCGATCGACCTGGTGAAGATGGCGCTGGGGCAGTTCGACCTCGGCCCCGCGGCGGCCTTCTCGATCATGTACTTCCTGGTGATCCTGCTGATTTCCTGGGTGTTCTACACCGTGATGACCAACCTCGACAAAAAGGGGATGTGAGATGAGCCGACCTCTGACACAGGCCTCGACCCGCCCGGGATCAAGGCGACGCCGCCGGCCGAGCGCCTGCCCGTCCCGGCGGGCTGGCGCTTGGACGCCCGTGCACCCCGGTTCGATCTCGCTCGGACTTGGCTGGCATAAATCGCAGGGCTCGACTGTTGTAGCTCCCGCCCACGGGCAGGCGCTCGCCCGGCTCCCCTCCCATCTTCTTCAAGCGAGCCTCGCATGAGCGACACCACCTTCACCCCCGCCGCACGCCGGTCGCGCAGCCTGCCCCGGATCAACACGCGCGTCATCGTCATGACGCTCTACCTGCTGTTCCTGCTGCTGCCGATCTACTGGCTGCTCAACATGAGCCTGAAGACCAACACCGAGATCCTCGGCGACTTCACGCTCTGGCCGCGCAACCTCACCTTTGCCAACTACGCGACGATCCTCACCGATCCGAGCTGGTACACCGGCTATATCAACTCGCTGATCTACGTGGTGATGAACACGGTGATCTCGCTCACCGTTGCGCTGCCGGCGGCCTATGCCTTCTCGCGCTACCACTTCATGGGCGACAAGCACCTGTTCTTCTGGCTGCTGACCAACCGCATGGCACCGCCCGCGGTCTTCGCCCTGCCCTTCTTCCAACTCTATTCCAGCATCGGCCTCTTCGACACCCACATCGCCGTGGCGCTGGCGCATTGCCTGTTCAACGTGCCGCTGGCGGTCTGGATCCTCGAGGGCTTCATGCGCGGCGTGCCCAAGGAGATCGACGAGACCGCCTATATCGACGGCTACAGCTTCGGCGGCTTCTTCGTGAAGATCTTCATGCCGCTGATCTCCTCGGGCATCGGCGTCGCCGCGTTCTTCTGCTTCATGTTCTCCTGGGTCGAGCTGCTGCTCTCGCGCACGCTGACCACGGTGGACGCCAAGCCCATCGCCGCCACCATGACCCGCACCGTCTCGGCCTCCGGCCTCGACTGGGGCGTGCTGGCGGCCGCTGGCGTGCTGACCATCATTCCCGGCGCGCTGGTGATCTGGTTCGTCCGCAACTACATCGCCAAGGGTTTTGCCCTCGGCCGCGTCTGAGAGGAGAGAGCAATGGACTGGATGGCATGGACCTGGCCCACCGCGGCCTTCTTTCTGACCATCGCGGCGCTGCTGGTGACCTTCACCGTGCTGGCGATCCGCTTTCCGGAGACGCCGCGCCTCGGCGTTCTGGGCATCGAGACCACGCGCGGCGACCGGCTGTTCATCACGCTGCTGGGCTCGGCCTTCATCAATCTCGCCTGGCTCGGCCTTGTCGGCCAGGCGCAGCCGGCGGCGCTTGTCGTCTGCCTGATCTACGCGGCGGCGGTGTTCCGCTGGGTCTGAGACCCAGAAGAACCCCGTCCGGGCAGGAGGAGCCCGGACCGCTGCACACGTCAAAAACGGTTCAATAAGGGAGGAAACCATGAACCTGAAGACAACGACCGCCATGGCGCTCGCGCTTGGCCTGCTGAGCGGGCCGGCCTTCGCCGACATGGAGGCGGCCACGGCCTTCCTCGACGCGGAGATCGGCGATCTGTCGACGCTCTCGCGCGAGGATCAGGAAGCCGAGATGCAATGGTTCGTCGATGCCGCCCAGCCGTTCCAGGGCATGGAGATCAAGGTGGTTTCCGAGACGATCACCACCCACGAGTATGAAAGCCAGGTGCTTGCCCCGGCCTTCGAGAAGATCACCGGCATCAAGATCACCCATGACCTCATCGGCGAGGGCGACGTGGTCGAAAAGCTGCAGACGCAGATGCAGTCGGGCGAGAACATCTACGATGCCTATGTCAACGATAGCGACCTCATCGGCACCCATTGGCGCTACCAGCAGGTGCGCAACCTGACCGACTGGATGGCCAACGAGGGCTCCGAGGTGACCAGCCCGACGCTGGATCTCGACGATTTCATCGGCACCCAGTTCACCACCGCGCCGGACGGCAAGCTCTACCAGCTTCCCGACCAGCAGTTCGCCAACCTCTACTGGTTCCGCTACGACTGGTTCACCGATCCCGACATCATGGCCGAATTCCAGGAGAAATACGGCTACGAGCTGGGCGTGCCGGTCAACTGGTCGGCCTATGAGGACATCGCCGAATTTTTCACCGGTCGGAATATCGACGGGCAGGAGATCTTCGGCTCGATGGACTACGGCAAGAAGGACCCCTCGCTCGGCTGGCGCTACACCGACGCGTGGATGTCGATGGCCGGCATGGGCGACAAGGGCGAGCCGAACGGCCTGCCGGTCGACGAATGGGGCATCCGGGTGAACGAGAACTCGCAGCCCGTCGGCGCCTGCATGTCGCGCGGCGGCGCGGCCAACAGCCCGGCGGCGGTCTATGCCGTGGACAAGGCGATCGAATGGCTCAACAAGTACTCGCCGCCCTCGGCCATGGGCATGACCTTCTCCGAGGCCGGCCCGGTCCCGGCGCAGGGCAACATCGCGCAACAGATGTTCATGTACACCACCTTCGTCGCCTCGCTGGTCGAGCCCGGCCTGCCGGTGATGAACGAGGACGGCACGCCCAAGTGGCGCCTCGCCCCCTCGCCGCATGGCGTCTACTGGGAGGACGGCATGAAGGTCGGCTACCAGGACGTGGGATCCTGGACCCTGATGAAGTCGACCCCAGAGGACCGCGCCAAGGCCGCCTGGCTCTACGCACAGTTCGTCACCTCGAAGACCGTGGACGTGAAGAAGAGCCACGTCGGCCTGACCTTCATCCGCGAGAGCTCGATCCAGGACCAGAGCTTCACAGACCGCGCCCCGAACCTCGGCGGCCTGGTGGAATTCTACCGCTCGCCGGACCGCGTGCGCTGGTCGCCCACCGGCACCAACGTGCCGGACTACCCCAAGCTGGCGCAGCTGTGGTGGCAGAATATCGGCGACGCCATGTCGGGTGCCAAGCCCGCGCAGGAGGCCCTCGACAGCCTCTGCTCGGACATGGAGCGCGTGATGGAGCGCCTCGAGCGCGCCGGCATCCAGGGCGACCTGGGCCCGGTGATGAACGAGGAGAAGGACGCCGAGGAATGGCTCTCGATGGAAGGCTCGCCGAAGCCGAAGATCGAGAACGAGCGCGAGGAGCCGAAGACCGTCTCCTACGACGAACTCGTCGCCTCGTGGAACTGAGCTAGGTGATCTGGGGCGGGCTTCGGCCCGCCCCCGTTTGCTCGTCTTCGCCATGGCCATGTCGGGCCATCGCCGATACGAGTTGAGTAAGAGATTGAAATAGGGAAGAGATGTCGGGAGGCTCTTTGGTCGAGAGACTTGAGAGATGCGCAACTTCGCCCGGAATCGAGGCGAAGCCGCCGGGCAAGCGCCTGCCCGTCCCGGCGGGCTGGCGCTGTGTCATCGTCGCGCGACGTTCGGAAGTCGTCCCGTTTTGTCTAGGATAAAGCACAGATCACGACCGTTGCAGCGCCATCCCACGGGCAGGTGCCCGCCCGGCTCCCGCTACGCCCGGCCCAACGGTGGGCAACACGTAACGACTCAAACAAAGGCCGAAAGACACCCATGACCCTCATCCTCGCCATCGACCAGGGCACCACCTCCACCCGAGCGATCCTCTTTGATGAAAAGCTGCAGGTCGTGGCCTCGGCGCAGGAGGAGTTCCCGCAGCACTTCCCGCAGAGCGGCTGGGTCGAGCACGATCCGCTCGACCTGTGGTCGACAACCGCCGCCACCTGCCGCGCCGTCGTGGAAAAGGCCGGCGTGGGCGCCGAGGACATCGCCGCCATCGGCATCACCAACCAGCGCGAGACCACGGTGGTCTGGGACAAGACCACCGGCAAGCCGATCCACAATGCCATCGTCTGGCAGGACCGCCGCACCTCCGAGCTCTGCCGCACCCTGCGCGACGAGGGCTTCGAGGAGACCGTCACCGAAAAGACCGGCCTGCTGCTCGACCCCTATTTCTCCTCGACCAAGCTCGCCTGGATCCTCGACAATACCCCGGGCGCGCGGGAGAAGGCCGAGGCGGGCGAGTTGCTCTTCGGCACGGTCGACTGCTGGCTGGTGTGGAAACTGACGGGCGGCGCGGTCCACGCCACCGACGCCACCAATGCCGCACGCACCATGCTCTACAACATCCGCGAGGGGCGGTGGTCGGAAGCCATCTGCAAACGCCTGAACATCCCCACCAACATGCTGCCCGAGGTGCGCGACTGCGACGCCAGCTTCGGCGAGTGCCGCGCCGATCTCTTCGGCAAGCCGATCCCGATCCTCGGCATCGCCGGCGACCAGCAGGCGGCCACCATCGGCCAGGCCTGCTTTGCGCCCGGCATGGTCAAATCCACCTATGGCACCGGCTGCTTCGCGCTGCTGAACACCGGCGACGCTCCGGTCGTGTCGAAGAACCGCCTGCTGACCACCATCGCCTACCGCATCGACGGCAAGACCACCTACGCGCTCGAGGGCTCGATCTTCGTCGCCGGCGCCGTCATCCAGTGGCTGCGCGACGGGTTGCAGGTGATCCGCCACGCCGCCGAGAGCCAGCCGCTGGCCGAGGCCGCCGACGAGGCGCAGGAACTGGTGCTCGTTCCCGCCTTCACCGGGCTCGGCGCGCCCTATTGGAACGCCGACTGCCGGGGCGCGATCTACGGGCTCACCCGCAATTCCGGCCCCGCTGAGTTCGCCCGCGCCGCGCTCGAGAGCGTCGGCTACCAGACCCGCGACCTCATCGAGGCGATGAAGGCCGACTGGAGCGCCGAGCATGGCGATGTCGAGATGGCGGCGCTGCGCGTGGACGGCGGGCTCAGCGCCTCGGACTGGGGCATGCAGTACCTGTCGGACATCCTCGACGCGCCGGTCGAGCGGCCCACGGTGCTGGAAACCACCGCCATGGGCGCCGCCTGGCTCGCCGGTCAGAAGGCCGGCCTGATGCCGGGGATGGAAGAGTTCGCCGCCGCCTGGGCCCGCGATGCGCGTTTCGAGCCGAAGATGGAAGCCGCGACCCGAGACCGGAAATACGCCGCCTGGAAACGCGCGGTCGAGGCGACCATCGGCTTCGGCTCGCCGAACGGCTGAGGCGAAGCGGGAGGCGGCTCTCCTTCGAGAGCAAGGCGCCTTCACGGGCCTTCACCCTGCGAAGCTCAGCCGTCCTGGCGAAGGACAAGCCTGTGCCGCCCGGCCTCCAGCGTGAAGGCGGCCTGCCCGTCCCGGCGCCAGCCTTCGGGCAGTGCGATATCGGCTCGGGTGCCTGGGGGCAGCGACACGTCCCAGATCACGGCCGCGCCGTCATAGACCCAGGCACTCTCGACCGGCCCCGTGGCCGCCTCGTAGCGCGCTTTGACATGACCGATGCGGCGGTCGAAGACCGGGCGCATGGTGAGCCTGCGATAGCCGGGCCCGGCGGCGTTCCAGTCGATCCCTGCCAGCCGCGCCCAGATCCATTCGCCGACCGCTCCGTAGGCGTAATGATTGAACGAATTCATCGCGGTGGATTGAAAACCAGTTTCCGGAGTCCAGCCGTCCCAGCGCTCCCAGATCGTCGTCGCGCCGTGGCGGATCGAGAAGCCCCAGGATGGATAGGTATCCTTCAGCAGCAGGTCGACCGCCCGCTCCGGGCCCAGCCAGTCGCAGACCACCGGCGCCAGGTGGCGCACGCCGAGAAAGCCGGTCTGCAGGTGGCCCTCCGCCGCGTCGAGCAGGGTGCCGAGCCGCGCCGCCGCCTGCGGGCGCAGGGCCTCGGGCAGCAGGGCAAAGTCGAGCGCCAGCAGGTAGGCGGTCTGGGTGTCGCCGCTGAGCTGGCCGTTCTGCCAGAAGCGGTCGAGGAACGCCGCGCGCAGCCGCGTCGCAAGCTCGGTCCAGCGCGTTTCCGGCTCGCCCAGCACCCCGGCCAGCCTTGTCATGATGTCGGCGAGGTGGATCCAGTAGGCGGTGGCGACCAGCGCCCGGTCGGTCGCCGGGCCGATCGACAGCCAATCACCGTAGTTGTTGTGCACCGACCGCGTGCGGATGCCATCGGGGTTCTCACGCTCGATATAGTCCATCCACGCGACCAGCGGCGCCCACATGCGGCGCAGCAGCCCCGCATCGCCGTAGCGCAGCCAATGGTCGCGGCACAGGATGACCGGCGCGTCGCCCCAGGCCGGTGCGCCGGGCTGCGGTGTCAGCCGGTAGGGGTTGAGCGGCTTGGTCGGCGCCACATCGGGAAAGACCCCCTCGGCGGACTGGCCGTCGACCATGTCCAGCAGCCACTTCTCGGTGAAGGCGCTGACGTCCATGAAATAGCCCGCGGTGCGCCAGAACACCTGCGCGTCGGCGGACCAGCCGTAACGCTCGTCGCGCTGCGGGCAGTCGGTGGGCACCGCGAGGAAATTGCCGCGCTGGCTCCAGAAGATGTTCGAGATCAGCTGGTTGACCATCGGGTGGCCGGTCTCGATCTGCCCGGCACGCGGCAGGTCCGACTGGATGGCGATGGCGCGCAGGGTCAGCCGCTCGAGCGGGCCGCTGGCGCTGAGGCCAGCGTACTGAAAGCCATGGAATGTGAAGCGCGGGGTGAAGCGTTCCGGTCCGCCGCCCTTGCAGATGTAGATGTCCTCGCTGACCGCGAAACGCAGGTTGGCGGTGTAGAGCGCGCCTTCTTCGTCCAGCCGCTCGGCATGGCGCAAACGGATCTCTGTGCCCGCAGGGGCCTCGACCTCCATGCTCACGTAGCCCGCGAGGTTCTGGCCGAAGTCGAAGATGCGCTCGCCGTCGGGGGCCCGGGTTTCGCTTTGCGGCTCCAGCGACGCGACCTCTCGGGCCAGCGGCGCGCGGGCGGCGTCGAGCTGAGGTGCCACGGGATCGGGGGTGAAGACCTCGACCGGCTGCCAGTTGATTTCCTCGAAGTCCGCCGTATCCCAGCCGAGCATTTCGAGCCGGGCGTCATACATCTCGCCTGCAAGGAAATCCGAGTAGCAGACCGGCCCCTGACGGGTGCGCCAATGGTCGTCGGTGACGATGCGCCGGGTCCGGCCATCGGCAAATTCGAGGTGCAACTGGCACAGGAAGGCCGGGCGTCCGCCGTAATGGTTGCCCGCGCGGCGCTGATTGTGGCCGATGCGGCCCGAGTACCAGCCCTCGCCGAGGATCGCACCGAGGGCGTTGCGGCCTGCTTTCAGATGATCGGTGACGTCATACACGGTGTATTCGGTTCGGATGTGGTAGTCGGTCCAGCCCGGCGCCATCACGTCCTGGCCGATGCGCGCGCCGTTGAGATGCAGCTCGTAGAGGCCAAGGGCGGTGACATGGACAAAGGCGCGCACCGGGGCCTCGGGAAGATCGAAGGTCCGGCGGAGGTAGTCGGCGGGCCGGGCCTGAAAGCGGTTGTCATAGGCGCTGTCCTGCGGCACCTCACGTCCGGCGGGCAGGACGAAGTAGCGAGCGATCCACTCGGCCTCCCAGTCCGCCGCATCGAGCCCGGTGAAGATCGGCGCTGGCTCTGACCATGTCTCGGCGCCCTGCCCGTCGCGCAGGCCCACGGCCCACCACAGGCGCGAATCACGCGGCAGAGACGCGCCGGCGTAGCGCAGCGGCGACGGGGTGCCCGGCAGCCAGCCGCTGTCCCAGAGATCGCCGTGCCCCGAGGCGACCGCGTCATGGTCGCGACCAAGCACCACCCGGCTCGCGGCCAGCGACGCCTCCCCCTCGCAGCCCCAGCTCAGGCGGGGCGTGAGGTCGTTCAGACCCTTCGGGACGGCCTGCAGCTCGCAGCGCAGCGCAACGGGGCGCAGGTCTGCGCCTGCGGATCGGTCGCCATATGCGGCCATGTCAGGTCTCCAGTTCAGATCTCAAGTCGGGTCTCGAGGTCAGATTTCCAGCGCCCGCTCGCGGGCATTGGCGATATGGCGGTCCATCGCCGCCGTGGCTGCCACCGGATCGCGCGCCAGAAGCGCCTCGATCACCGCGATATGGTCGGCAAAGGCGGCAGGCAATGTCACCGGGCTGAGGCGGATACGGTCGAGCTTGATCAGCCGGATGCGGATCGAGTTGATGTCATAGGCCGAGATGATCAGCTCGTTCTTCGTCGCGCCGATCAGCAGAGCGTGGAAACCCGTGTCGATCTCCTGCCCGCGTTCCAGAACCGCCTCGCTGGGGTCAGCCTTCACCTGCGCCAGCACCTCGCGGTGCAACGCGAGCTGCGCGCGGATGACCTCGTCGGGCAGGGTCCGCACCGCGTTGAGCACCGCCTCGCGCTCAAGCGCCGCGCGCATCTGGAAGGCGTCGCGGATCATCGGCAGGTCGATCGCGGGAATCTGGATCCCGCGCTGCGGCAGCACGTTGATCAGACCCTCGGATTCCAGTCGCGGCAACAGCTCGCGCAGCGCCCCGATCGACAGGCCGAGCATGGCCACGAGATCGCGCTGGCTGACCAACTGGCCGGGCCGGAGGCGGCCGTCGAGCAGCGCCTTCTGGAATTGCTCGTAGCCCGATTGCCGGACCCGGCCGTCGTGGCGCTTCTGGGTCTCCTCGGCGCGGTTGCCCGGCATAAGCTGTCTCCTGTCGTCTTTCCTGCGGCGGCTCAGAGCGTCGCGCCCGTGAAGCCCAGTTCCTCGGCGAGACGGGCGCTGAGCCCGGCCTCCAGCGGCGCCAGCGGCGGCACGGTGCGGCGATAACCGTCGTCGCCGTAGCGGGCCGCCACGAGCGCTTTCAGAACCACCAGGCCGCCGTGAGCGTCAACCGCCTCGATCCGCATCGCCGCGCGTTTCTCGAAAGCTGCATCCACCTTGCCACCGCAGAGCGTAACGCTGTCCGCCGGGAAGAGGTTGACCAGCCCGCCGATCATCCCAGCGCCACCCGCCGCGACCATGCGCGTCAGGATGCGGTCGTCGCCGGTGAAGACAGACAGCTCGGGAAAGGCGTGGATCAACTCGAGCCCGCCCTCGAGGTCGCCGGTGGAATCCTTGATGCCGATGACCAGTTCGCCGAGCCTCGCCTGCACCGCGCGCACCAGCGCCGGGGTGAATGTGACGCCCGAGAAATGCGGGAAGTTGTAGAGCACGATATCGAGGCCGGGATTGCCTGCCTTCTCGGCCACCGCCGCGTAGAACTCGGCCACCGCCTCGTCAGACGAAGGCGTGTAGTAGAACGGCGGGATGATCAGCGCCGCGCGGCAGCGAAGGTCCGCGCAGGCCCGGTAGAGCCGGGCCGCATCCTCGACGGCGGACGCGATGATGCCGGGCACCTGCCGCGACATGTCATGGCCCGCATCCTTCATCGCTTGCAGCGCCGCGATTTTCTGGTCGGTCGAAAAAGACGCGCCCTCGCCCGTCGTGCCGAAGGCCGAGGTGAAGGCGCAGCCGGCCTCCAGCATCGCGTCGCAATGCGAGATCAGCCGCGGCACGTCGATCTCGCACGCTGGGGTCACCGGCGTCACCGCGGCGCCGACCACCCCCCTGAAGTCCGTGCCTGCGCGCATCCCGTTCTCCTCCGATTCACCGGACAACCAGCCGTATCGGCTTGATTGTTTTATTAATCCTATAACTGATACAATCAGTGTTTACATAAGCCACTTCGCTTTGTAAAGTCTGCAGCAATCGCCGCCGGAGGAGGGTCCGGCCATTGGCAAAGCGGCGAAAATCCTTAAACGGAATTCAGGGAGGACTGATATGACATTCACACGCACGCTGACCGCGCTTGCCCTCGGCACGGCGCTGGTGACCCCGGCGCTCGCCGCCGACCAGATCGAGATCAAATACACCACCGCCTCGGTACCGACCGACCTGCACACCAAGGCGATGCAGGTGTTCAAGGACGAGCTCGAGGCCCGCGTGCCCGGCCGCTTCGACGTGCAGCTCTACGATTCCGGCTCGCTCTTCGCGCAGGGCGCCGATCTCGACGCGCTGCAGCGAGGCAATGCCGAGATGACCTACCTGTCGTACCAGCTGATTGCCGACGCGATCCCCGCCTACGGGCTGCTGACCGCCGGCTACCTGTTCCAGAGCCCCGAGCACTACCGCGCCTTCCTGAGCTCCGACATCGGTGCCGAGTTCAAGCAGACCGTCTCGGACGAGATGGACGTGCAACTGCTCGACACCTGCTATCTAGGCACCCGCCAGCTCAACCTGCGCAGCGCGCGTGACGTGAGCACGCCGGACGACCTCGCGGGGCTGAAGCTGCGCATGCCCGGCTCCGACGCCTGGCTGTTCCTCGGCAGCGCGCTCGGCGCCGCGCCGACGCCGCTGCCCTTCGGCGAGGTCTACCTCGGCCTGCAGACCGGCACCATCGACGCGCAGGATAACCCGCTGCCCACCGTCGAGGCCGCGAAGTTCTACGAGGTCACCGAGCAGATCGTGCTGACCAGCCACCTTGTCGACGGCATCAACATCGCGATCAACAACGAGACCTGGGACCAGCTCTCGGACGAGGAAAAGACCGCGATGACCGAGGCCGCCGTCGCCTCCTGCGACTGGAACAACGCCGAGCGCGTGGCCAACGAGGAGCGGCTTGTGGACTTCTTCAAGTCCGAAGGGCTGCAGGTCACCGAGCCCGACGTGGACGCCTTCCGCAGCCACGTGCAGGATGTCTACTTCAGCTCTGACCGCTCGGCCGACTGGCCCGAAGGCTGGGCCGAGAAGATCAACGCCCTGGCGGAGTGATCCGCGTGACGGCCCGCACCGACCCCGAGACCGAGGCGACCCGCCCCGGCGCTCTGGAAACCCTTGGCCGCCTGCTTGCGCGGGCGGCCGATGCAGTCGGCATCGTGATGTTCCTTGCCGCCTTCGCCGGGTTCATCGTGCAGATCTTCTTCCGCTACGTGATGGGCACGCCGCTGGTCTGGTCCGAAGAGTTCGTGATGATCGCCTTCATCTGGACGGTGTTCTGGGCCGCAGCATTCCTCGTGCCGATCCGCGAGCACGTGACCTTCGACGTGGTCTATGACGTGGTCTCGCCGCGCACGCAGCGGGTGATGGCGATCTTCACCATGGTCGTTGCGCTCGTCGCCTTCGGCCTGCTGATCCTGCCGACGCTGGACTACCTCGACTTTCTCACCCGCAAGAAGAGCCCTGTGCTGCGCCTGCCGATGCACTGGATCTACGGCTGCTACCTGCTCTTCGTCGTCGGCCTGACGCTGAAAATGCTCGGTCGCCTGCTGCGGCTCTTCGGGCCGCGCTGGCGCGACGCCCTCTGACTCCCCTCCGACCCCAAGGGACATCAATGGAATTCTTTGCCGACAACGCCCTGCTGCTGATGATCGGGCTGCTGGTCATGATCACCGTGGCCGGGCTTCCCATGGGCCTCGCGATGATCGTCTCGAGCGTCTTCTACCTGCTGATGGCCGGGCGCGACATCGGGCTGGCCGCCGAGAACGTGCTGAACGGGGTCTTCGGCAACTTCGTCGCGCTGGCGGTGCCGCTGTTCATCTTCGCCGCCAACATCATGAACGCGGGCAAGGTGTCGGATCGGCTGCTCACCTTTGCGCTGGCGCTGGTGGGCCGGGTGCCGGGCGGGCTTGCGCAGGTCAACATCCTGACCTCGCTGATCTTCTCGGGCATGTCGGGATCGGCGATCTCGGACGCGGCGGGGGTCGGCAAGGTGATCACCGACATGATGACCAAAGACGGGCGCTACCCGCGCGGCTTTGCGGGCGCGATCACCGCGACCTCGGCGGTGGTCGGCCCGATCTTCCCGCCCTCGATCCCGATGGTGTTCTACGCGCTGATCTCCTCGACGTCCGTGGGCGCGCTCTTCCTCGGCGGGGTGATCCCGGCGGTGCTGCTGGTCGTGGTGCTGGGCATTGCGGTGATGGTCATGGCAAGGCTCCGCGGCTTCCCGGTCGAGGCGGCGATCCCCTGGCGCACCTTCCCGCTGGTCTTCCTGCGCGCCGCGCCGGCGCTGATGATGCCGGCGATCCTGCTCGGCGGCATCTACACCGGCGTCTTCACCCCGACCGAAGCCGCCGCCGTCTCGGCCTTCTACGCGCTGCTGCTGTCGGTCTTCGCCTACCGGGTGCTGGGCCTGCGAGCGTTCCTCGACGTGGTCCGCGCCACGGTGCGGACAACCGCCGTGGTCACCATCGTTCTCTGCGGCGCTTTCATCTTCAACTACGTGATCACCGTCGAGCGGGTGCCGGCCAGCGTCTTCGCGTTCTTCGAGAGCATGGACCTGAACGCCATCCAACTGCTGATCCTGCTCAACCTGCTCTATCTGGCGATGGGGTGTTTTCTCGACGTGTCGACGATCATGCTGGTGGTCACCCCGCTGTTCCTGCCCTCGGCGGCGGCGCTGGGGATCGACCTGACGCACCTCGGCGTGGTTCTGGTCTTCAACATGATGATCGGGCTGATCACCCCGCCCTACGGAATATTGCTGTTCATCATCAAGGCACTGAACGGCATCCCGGTGAGCGAGATGATCCGCGAGGTCTGGGTGTTCCTGGCGATCCTCATCGCGCTGCTCCTGGTGCTGACCTTCGTGCCGGACCTCGTGCTCTGGCTGCCGCGCGCCGCCGGGATGCTCTGAGGCTGCGCGGGGCGGCCTTACGCCCCGCCCGGATCGCCGTTTCTAACACTCCTGCAACAATCGCCCCGCAGCATGGCTCCAGCTCCTGCAGACCCGCCGCCGTCTCGGTCTCGGGGGTCTTCAGGCCCTCCGGAATTGCGGGAGAACGACGATGTCCGATGCCCTGGAAGCGCTCATGCTGGTGGCCTTTTCTACCGGCTGGTACTGCTCGATCTTCAAGATGCTCCGCACTCGCGAGGCGCGCGGCAAGAGTCTGCCCTTCGTGCTGGTGATCTGTTTCGGCTACCTCTGCGGGGTCGCCTCGAAGCTGCTGATCTGGCACGAGACGGGGGCGCTGCCGCCGATCGTCTGGCTCTATGCCCTGAACTCCATGGTCATCGCCGTGGATGCCTGGCTGGTGATGCGCTACACCCATGCGCTCAAGAGGCGGGCCGACTGGGACAGGCCGCCCCTGCGCGGGACGGCCCTGCACGGCTCTGCCCTGCCGCGGGTTCCGGTGCCGAAGCTCTAGGCGGCGCTGGCCACCTCCGGCGCGGGCGGGCCTGCCCTGCCGCGCAGCACCAGGGCGCCCAGCGTGAGGATCAACCCGAGGTTCGCCACCCCTGCCAGCGCCGCCACGCCGAAGGTCAGCCCGTAGCTGCCGGTCATGTCGAAGAAGGCGCCGCCGAGCCAGCCTCCCAACCCGTGACCGCCCCAGGCAAAGGCAATGATGATGCCGCTTGCACCGGCTCGGCAGTAGGCCGGGATCAGCGCGCGGATGGTGGTCAGCACCCCGGTCATCACCCCGGCGTAGCCGAAGCCGTAGATCGGCGCGAAGAGGTAGAAGAGCCCGATGTCGTCGATCTGGATGAAGACGTAGACCAGCGCGGTCTGCCAGGCGCTGGCCGCGAGGTAGGCCGGCAGCGCACCGATCATGTCCGCCAGCTTGCCAAAGGCGACCCGGCCCGCGATGGCGGTCAGCATCATCACGAAGAGAACGCCCCCGGCCTCGGGGCCGGTCGCCCCGCAAAGCTCGACCAGCGGCGCGAGGTGCATCAGCGGCACCGACATCAGCGCGCAGCAGAAGATGACGCCAAGGCTCATCAGCACCACGACAACGGCAGGGCGAACGGCGGGGGCATCCTCCTCGACCTGCGCGCCGGGGCCACCGTCTTCGGTCTTCGGGGCGCGCGCCAGCAGCGCCAGCGGCACCATGATGACCAGCGAGGCAATGCCGATGGCGACAAAGGCCCCGCGCCAGCCGAAGGCGCCGATCAGCATGGCATTGGCGAGCGGGATGCCGCCCTGCCCCATGGCCTGACCGGCCGAGACAATGCCGATCGCCAACCCCGCGCCGGTGCGGAACCAGCTTCCGACAAGCGCGAAGAGCGGCGCAAACAGCGCCCCGCCGCCAAGCGCGCCCGCAACGAAGAACAGCCCGTAGAGCTGCCAGAGCGTGGTGGCAAAACCAGCCGCCGTGACGCAGAGCCCGGTGACCACGGCGCCGGCCAGCACCACCTTGCGCGTCTCGACCCGGTCGGCGAGCCAGCCCATGGCGATGCCGCCCACCGCGAGGCCGATCAGCCCCGCCGAGTTGATCAGCGCGATGTCGCCCCGGCTCCAGCCCTCGCTCTCTTCGAGCGGGGTGAAGAAGGCCGAGAGCCCGTTGACCAGCTGCCCCATGGCCACCGCCAGCACCACCGAGGCGGTACCGACGATGATCCAGCGGTAGCGGTCCGGCTCCACCGGGCTGTCCTTGACCTGTTCCATCGTCTCTCCTCCTCAGGCGGTGGCCGGCTTGCGCGGATGCAGCCAGGCGGGCAGGAAGCCGTAGGCATTTCCGATGCCCTCGGTATGGACCTCGCGCCCCTCGGCGGCCAGCATTTCCTGCAACGTACCGCTGTTGAAGGCGTCGAAGGTCTCGGTCGCGCCGCCGACGTGTTGCCCGCCGATGAAGATCTGCGGAATGGTCACCGCGCCGGTCTTCTCGGCCAGCGCCCTGCGCAGGGCCCCGCCGCGGTCGTCCTCGCGATAGGCCGCGCCGTCGAGGTCGACCGACAGGTACTCGATCTCCGCCGCGGCGAAGAGCTTGCGCACCGACCAGCAGAACTCGCACCACTCCAGCGCGAAGAAGACCACCGGCTGGTCGGGGTCCGAGATCAGCGCCTCGAGGTCGGCCTTCGCCTCCTCGGTCGCCGCGACGGGCGCGGCCTGCGGCGCCGGGGCACTTGCGCCCGCATCGAAGCGGAAGCGCGGGGTGGAGGCGGCGATGTCCAGTTCCTCGACGTTCATCACCTCCTCGATCTCGGCAAAGAGCGGGGTCGAGAGATAGCGCTCGCCGGTGTCGGGCAACATGGCGAGAATGCGAGACCCTTTCGGCGCGCGCCGCGCCACCTCCAGTGCGGCGGCAAAGGTCGCGCCGCCGGAGGTGCCGCAGAGGATGCCCTCGTAGCGCGCCAGATCCTGCGCGCAGGTCATGGCATCGGCGCCCGCCACCGGCTGCAATTCGTCGATCCACTCTTCCTGCAGCACGTCGTTGACCAGCTTCGGCACGAAATCCGGCGTCCAGCCCTGCATCAGGTGCGGGCGAAACGCGGGGTGGCTGGCGGCAGGCGAGCCGTCCGCATTGTAAGGTTGGCAAAATCCCGAGGCGATGAGCGCGGAATTGTCCGGCTCGGCGGCGACGATCTTCGTGTCCGGGCTCTCGGCCTTCAGCCTGCGGGCGACACCCTTGAGCGTGCCGCCGGTGCCGAAGCCGCTGACCCAGTAGTCAAGCGGGGCATCCTCGAAGCAGTCGAGGATCTCCTGCGCGGTGGTGCGCGAGTGGATGTCGGGGCCTGCCTCGTTCTCGAACTGCCGGGCGAGGAACCAGCCGTGCTTCTCGGCCAGCTCGCGCGCCTTGGCGATCATGCCCGAACCCTTTTCCGAGGCCGGGGTGAGGATGACCTTGGCGCCGAGGAAGCGCATCAGCTTGCGGCGCTCGATGCTGAAGCTCTCGGCCATGGTGACCACCAGCGGGTACCCCTTGGCGGCGCAAACCATGGCGAGGCCGATGCCGGTGTTTCCGCTCGTCGCCTCGACCACGGTCTGGCCGGACTTGAGCGAACCGTCGGCCTCGGCGGCCTCGATGATCCCCAGCGCCAGCCGATCCTTGACCGAGCTCATCGGGTTGAACGCCTCGAGCTTGACGTAAAGCTCGACACCCTCGGGCGCGAGCCTGGTGATGCGCACGATGGGCGTGTTGCCGACGGTTTGCAGGATGTTCTGGAAAGCCTTGGTCATCGGAAAGTCCTCTTGTGAAAAGCGCTCAGAGGAGCGGGAGAATGCAATGGGCGAAGACCCCGAAGGCCGAGGCGAGCGCAGCGGCGGCGAGGAGCCTGCGCGGCCCCGCCGCCTTGAAGGCGGCGGGCGGGATCGAGGGGGCGGGAGCATTGGGCATGGCGCGCTCCTCAGGCCGACTTGCGGGCTTCGGCGGCCTGCGCGCCGGCCATCATCGTGCCGGCCACCGCGCCGTAGGCGGTGATCCAGGCGTCGCGCACCTCGGCGGTGAACCCCTCTTGCAGGTGCGCTTCCATGGTCTCGATCAGCGCGCCGCCCACGGTGGTGTAGTCGCTGTCCTTCACGCCGTAACCGACGTGGCGGGTCCCCATCTCTTCGAGCGGGCCGAGCACGGCCGACAGATCGTCCGCATTCCGCACCACCAGCGCCAGCGCCGCGACGAGCTTCTTGCGCTGCGCAGGCAGGTCGGTCTGGGCAAAGAGCGGGCGCAGCGCCGGATCGCGGCGGAACAGCGCGGCGTAGAAATCGGCGGTGAACCCATCGGCATCGGCGGCCAGCACCTGCCAGCTGGCGCGGATGTCGGAAATGTTCTGCGGTGTCAGGCTCATGGCGCTCTCCTCTGGATCGGATGATGCAGCCAGTCTGCGCGCCCCGGGTTTCCGCCCTGTTTCCGCCCTAGCGCGCCGGTGTTTCAAAGGTTTCAGCCCGGATCGTAGATGTAGCCAACCCCGCGCACGGTGCGGATCACCTCGGGCTTGGCCGGGTTCACCTCGATCTTCTTGCGGATGCGCGAGATGCGGATGTCGATCGACCGGTCGAAGGGATCCCACGCCCGGTCGTGCGCCCCCTCGAGGATCTGGTCGCGATTGAGAACCCGGCCCCGGTTGCGGGCAAAGAGCTTGAGAAGGTTGAACTCCATGGCGGTGAGCGGCAGCTCGATGCCCTCCTCGTCGAAGAGTTTCGCCGCGTCGAGATCGAGCCATGTCTTGCCGAAGCGGAAGCGGGTGCGCTCGCGCGGCGCCTCCTCGGGGGCCGAGGTCTGGCGGCGCAGCACCGCCTTGATCCGCGAGGCGAGCTCGCGCAGATCCACGGGTTTGGCTAGGTAGTCGTCGGCCCCCATCTCGAGGCCGACCACCCGGTCGATCACCTCGCCTGCAGCGGTCAGCATGATGACCATCGGTGCCTCGGGGCCCTGCAGGCTGCGCAGCACGGAAAGCCCGTCTTCACCCGGCATGTTGATGTCGAGCAGAATAAGGTCGGGCCGGTCCTGCGCCAGTTTCTCGCGCAGCTCGTCCGCCCCGCCCGCCAGCGTGGTGCGGTAGCCGCGCTTGCCGAGGTACTCGCCGACCATCTCGCGCAGGTCCTGCTCGTCGTCGCAGATGAGGACGTGATCGCTCATGCGCCGCCCTCCAGCATGGTGCGCGCGAGCCGCCGCAGCTCTTCGGGGGCGATGGGCTTCTCGAGAAACGGCCGTCCGGCGCCGTCGAGGAAGCCGCGCGCCTGCGGGCTCATCGTATCGCCCGTGACGAAGCCCATGCGGCGCGCCATCGCGGGGCGGTCGCGCAGGAGCCGCTCGTAGAAGCCGCGCCCACCGAGCCCCGGCATGTTGAGATCGGTGAGGATCAGCGCGAAGTCCCGCCCTGCCAGCAGATCGAGCGCGGTTTCGGCTGAGTTCGCCACGGTCACCTCGAACCCGTCACGCAGAAGGATCTCGCGGATGAGGTCCGAGACGTCCTCCTCGTCGTCCACCACCAGCACCGCTCCGCGCCCGGCGGGGGTCTCGGTTGTCGTCTTGCCCGGGGCCTGCGCCGTATCCGCCTCAGTGGTCGGCAGGCGCACCACGAGAGTCGCACCCTGCCCTGCCGCGGCCAGGGAAATGGCGCCGGAATGGGCGGTGACGATGCGGTGGCAGAGCGCCAGCCCGATGCCGGTGCCCGAACCGACCGGCTTGGTGGTGAAGAGCGGGTCGAAGATGCGGCTGCGGATGTCCTTCGGGATGCCCGGCCCGTCGTCGGCGACGCGCAGCTCGACCACCTGCGCCGCGGGGTCGTGGCTGAGGGATATGTCGATCCGCCCGCCCGTGCCGCTCTCGCCGATGGCCTGATCGGCGTTGGTCACGAGGTTGATCACCACCTGCGCGATCTGGTGGGCGTCGCCGCGCACCGGCGGCAGGTCCGGCGCGATCTCCAGCGACACCTCCGCCCGCAGCCCCTCGGCGCTTTGCGAAAGCGCGCCCACGGCGGTCTCGACGGTCTCGGCGATATCCATGGGCACCAGCCGCGCCGGCTGCTGGCGGGCCATGGCGAGGAAGGACTTCACGATCCGCGCGCAGCGCTCTGCGGCGTCGGAGATCTTCTCGACCCGGCGGCGCACATCGTCGGAAATCTCTTCGTCGCGCAGCATCAGCGCGTGGCCGACGACCACCGAGAGCGGGTTGTTCAGCTCATGCGCCACCCCGGCCAGCAACTCGCCGAGCGCCGACATCTTCTCGGCCTGGAAGATCTGTTCGCGCTGTGCGGCGAGGCGACGGCGCAGGTCCACTTCCTTCGAGACATCCACCGTCGCCGAGACCAGCACATCCTCGCCCCGATACTGGATCAGCCGCGCCGAGACGAGGCTCGGGAAGCGCGCGCCATCGGCGCGGATGCCGGTCACCGGCATGTCGTCGACCCGACCGTCGGGCAGCACGGCGGTGATGAAATCGGCCCGCTCGGCGCGCGAGGCGAAATGGGCGTGGGTATGCTCGGCGCTGCCCAGAAGCTCGCTGGCGGCGGGCGAGCGGTAGATCACCTCGCCATCGCCGACGCGCGACATGATGATGTTCGCGGGGCAGCTCTCCAGCACCTTGCGCACCAGCTGGTCGGCGGCGCGCTCGGTTTCCTCGAAGGCGCGGCGCTCGGTGATGTCGGTCTGCACCAGCACGAAGCCGCCCGCGGCGGTGCTGCGCAACAGGATCTCGGTAACCCGGTCGCCGCCCTCGATCTCCAGCGGGGTCACCATCCAGTCGCCGCCCGCCAGCCGCGCCTCCATGAAGCTGAGCCGCTCAGCGTCCCCGGCAGTCAGACCGCCGCGGATCACCCATTCGCGCAGCAGGATGGACCAGTCGAGCCCCTCGGCCAGCAGGTCCGCCACCGCCGGGTTCATCTCAGCAAAGCCGCGGTTGAAGCGCAGCAGCAGGGCATTCTCGTCGAAGATCGCCAACCCCTCGGAAAGCGCGTCGATCACCCCTTCGAGCATATCCGCCGGGCGGTGCCCCGCGCCGTCCCCCGCTTCCGGGACCGAAGGGTCGAAGCGCACTGCCATCTCAGCGCTCCTGCGCCGCGCGCATCTCGGCGGCGATGCGGAACACCGCCTCCTCGCTGCCGTCAGAGAGCGTGATGCTGCCCGCCTCGGCGGCGGTGAACGCGTCACCGAGCCGCTCGACCACCGCACGATTTCCGGAAATGGTCATCGGCTCAGCCTTGTAGCGCAGCTGGCTGGCGGTGATCACCGCCGGGCCGAAGACGTCGTAGATGTATTTCTGCACGCCGACGACAGAGCCGACCACGGCGCCCGCGGCGATGCCGACCCGGCAGCGCCACTGGATCGGGTGGCTGCCGTTTCGCTGGTTGAGATAGCGCATGAAGCGGATGGCGGCATTGGCGGCGGCCTGCGCATGATCGTCGGTAGGATCGGGCAGCCCCGCGACGCCGATGTAGAGATCGCCCACCGCCCGGATCCGCGCGCAGCCGAACTGCTCGCCGATGCGGTCGAAGGCGGTGTAGATGTCATTGAGCTCCGAGACGATCACCGCCGGCTCATGCGCGCTGACCATTTCGGAAAAGCCGACGAAGTCGAGGCAGACCACCGACACCGGATCGTAGAGCCGCGGCGTGACGATGCCGAAGGTCTTGTATTCCTCGTAGACCGAGCGCGGCATCATGTTGAGCAGCAGCTTCTCGACCTGCTCCTTCTCGCGCTTGATCTCGCGGGTGTTGCGCTCGACCATCATCGAGTAGCTGTCGATCATCGACTCCAGCTCCTTGATGCGCGAGATGTTCTGGCACACCAGCACCGCGATCGGCTCTTCCTCGTCGAGCGCGCGGTTGAAGTCCATCGCCACGGTCATCGTGCGGCGGCGCAGCCGGAAGGTGGTCTCGGTGGTGTAGCGCCCTTCGGCGGCCAGCGCCGCGCGCAGGGCCTCCACGTCGAAATCCTGGAACTGCTCGAGCAGGTTGGAGCCCACCTCGATCTCGCCGAACCAGCCGCGGAAGGTGTCGTTGCCGAAGCGCAGGCGCAGACTCTGCAGGTCGAGCAGCGCCACCCCGACCCCGATCGCCCTCAGCAGCTGCTCGTTGATCGCGGCGATGGTCATGGCGCCTCTCCTATTCCGTCACCAGGTTGCGCCGCGCCTCGAAGGCGGCAAGGATCGCGTCCTGATCTTCGGGCGCCACCCCGTGATCGGCCAGCGTGGCGCGGAGCAGCGATTGCAGCTTGTCGAAATGCAGCTGATGGATCTCGAGATGCGCGTGCATCTTGCGGATCTGGTCGTCGGTGTAGGAGGCCGGGCCTCCCATCAGCGAGGAGACGAACTTGGTCTGGTGATCGACGATCCGGGCCATGTCGATCTCGTCGAAGAACGGCCCGACGTCATCGTCGTCGAGCAGCCGGTCGTAGAGGTCGAGGACGATCTTGCTGACGACGGAAAAGCCGCCGTACTTGTCGAACAGGGACTTTTCCATGGCCACCTCCCCCGGAGCGCGGGGCTCCTCGGCGTAAGAATGCGCTGTTTTGTAATGTTCTACAAACATGCGGGATCTTGCACCTCTGTGGCAAGGTTTTCGTCGGGCGGGGAGAGTCCAGCCTTGGCGGCACATGTTTCAGGCGCGTGTCGTAGTGGGCGCGGCTTTGTTTCGATTGTTTCAGGCGCGGGATGACCGGCGATACGGCGGATACCTTTCCGGCGCCGGGCCGACATCGGGCTGAAACCGCTGCGGGCGAGACTTCCTCATCACCCTGATGAAGAAGGATACTACAAATGAAAGCCCTGAACGATCTGCACGATGCCCTGCAACATCGCCGCGCCGAGCGCCGCCTGCGCCGCGCCCTGCGCGCCCTGCCCGGCGGCACCGACGAGATCGTCGAAGCCGAGCGCCAGCGCATCTACCGGCGCATCCACAATTGCTGAAATACGCAGACGGACACCGCGAAGGACCCGCCGAAGTGGCGGGTCCTTCTGCTTTCGGTCATGATGTTGGTAACGTCGCGCCGCGCTCATCCGCCCGCAACCGAGGCAAGGCCGCCGGACGAGGGCCGCCCCGTCGCCGCAGGGAGGCCCTCGCCCGGCTCTCGGTGCACTGGCGGGGCGCCTTCACGCCACCCGCCGCACCTCGTCCCGCGTCCCGGCAATCCACGCCTGGTTGGCCTTCATCACCCGGTTCAGCTGCTTGTGCAGCCCGGCCAGGTCACCCAGCGACCAGTCGAAGCTTGCGATACGGTCGGAAAGCTCGAAGATCGGCAGCGACAGGCGATCCCGCTGCGCCTCGTAGCAGCCGAGCGTGCCTGTCTTCACCGCCTTGACGAGCATCTCGGAGTCGCGGAAGGCATCGGTGATGCCATGGGCGGTGATCGGATCACGGAACCAGCTGGCATCGCCGACCAGCGCCCAGCCGGGGCCTGCACAGCGCCGCATGTAGCCCTTGAGCCCCGCGAAGATCACCCGTGCCTCGAGCGGTTCCGCGCCGGTCATGTCCTCGGCCATCACCGGCATGTGGCGCGCGGCCAATTCCTGCACCGAGGCGCTGCGCAGCTCGGCAGCAGCGTGTTCCGGCAGCGCGACGAATGCGCAGCTGCCGCCGCCGTTGGTGGGGATTATTCCGCCCGCCGCGGCTTCGGCGAAATGCCAGCGGAAACCGCGGTTGGGCAGGCCCGAGACATATTGATAGGCGCAGGCGACCGTGTGGCGGGCCTGACGCGTGACCTCGGCGCCCACCAGCCGCGCGACGCGCGAGCGCTTGCCGTCGGCGCCGATGACCAGCCCAGCGGAGACCTCGCGCGTGCGCCCATCCGGCAGCGACACACGTGCGCCGGTGACCCTGCCCTGCGCGTCCTTGATGAGCTCGGTGCAACTGGTCTCGAAGCGCAGCTCGGCCCCGGCCTCGGCAGCGGCCTCCGCGAGCATCCGGTCGAGCAGGTGGCGCCGCGGCGCCATCAGGGTCTCGACGCCATGTTCGGGGCGCAGGTCGATGTCGAAGGCGTCCTCGCCGTAGATGAAGCTGGTGCGCGCGATCTGCGGTGTTCCGGCGGCGCGCAGCGGCGCGGCAAGGCCCCAGCGCTCGAGCAACATCACCGCGCCGCGCATCAGCGCATGGGTCGACATGGTGTCGCTCCCGCCGCGCGCGCTGTCGATCAGCAGCACCTTTGCCCCGCTGCGGGCCAGTTGCAGGGCCGTGGCGGCCCCGGCGCAGCGGGCCCCAACGATGAGTGCGTCGTAAGTCTCTATGGTCATGTCGAAATTCCCTTGTGGTTCCGTGTCGGGTTGAACTCTGTCAGGCGGCACGCGAGATGCCCCGGCGCAGGCCGGCGGCGATATGCGGGGCGAGCTCTTCGGCATCGCGCCCGACCCCGTGGATGAAGGCCGAGGCCCGGTGGCGCAGGAACGGCAGGCCGAGCGCGTAGAGGCCGGGCTCGGCGGTGACCCCGCGGTCGGTCTCGAGTTCGCCCGCGGCGCCCAGCACCGGCAGGTGCAGCCACGGGTAGGCGCGACGAAAGCCGGTGGCCCAGACGATGGTCCGGATGCCCCGGGCTGTCAGATCGAGGCGGTCCGGCCCGGCGTGCGGCAGGTCCGGCGCGTGCCAGGCGCCGGGATCATCGGGCAGCGCGCTGCCGGTCTCCGCGAGGTAGGTCTCGAGAAGGGTCAGCAACTTGCGCCGCCGCCGCTCGCCGGCGGCGATCTCGGCGCCAAGCGCAGGATCGAGACGCAGCACGCCACCCTCCGCCCCGAGCGCCCGCCCCACCAGATGCACGCCCACGGCCTGCAACCGGTCGAGACCAAGCGCCTCGCCGCCGCCGGAGCCGGTGAGCTGCAACGACGGAAGTGTCATCAAATGCGCCGGATGAGCATCCGCGGGGCGCGGGCTGCCCAGAAACCCGCTCTGCGAGAGCAGCTCGAAGACTTCCCGTCCCCGGTAGCGGCGCGGCGCGCGGACATGGCGGCCCACGGCCAGCGTCACCGGACGCCCCGAGCCCTGTATCTCGGCGGCCAGCTGCACCCCGGTGGCAGACGCGCCGACGATCAGCACACCGCCCTCGGGCAGGCGCTCCGCGCCGCGGTAACGGGTGGGCACGATCTGGGTGATCTTCTTTGGCAAGGTGCTGGCCCAGGCCGGCACCGCGGGCCGGTCGCAGGCGCCCGTGGCGATGACCACTGCCCTGGCGAACCATTGCCGTCCGCCCGCGACCACGCGGAAACGGCCGTTCTCGCGCGCGACCGACTGCACCTCGCAGCCCGTCACCACCGGCGCCGAGATGGCCGCGCTGTAGCGCTCGAGCCGGGCAGCAAACTCGGCGGCGGACATGAAGCCGTCAGGTTCGGCCTCGGGCCACGGCCCCGGCAGGCGGTTCATCCAGTTCGGGGTCAGCAGGTGCAGCCCCGGCCAGCGCTCAGAGTGCCAGCGCTCGCCCACCCGCCCGCGCTCGAGCAGGACGTGGTCGATGCCGCGGTGCGACAGGGCCCGGCTGAGGGCGAGGCCGGCCTGGCCGGCTCCGAGGATCAGGACGCTGGTTGCAGTGCTCATGGGTCAACTCCAGTGCGGTTTCCCGAAGACTGGACCCGCCGCGTTTCACCCATGCCTCGGGCAACGGGCGTTCGGGTTTCGAGTGTTTCAGCCCGGCCCGGCGGTCCGGAACGCGAACGGCCCGCAGCGCAAAGGCGGCGGGCCGTCGGGGGAGGTCGGGAGGCAGGTCAGAGGAAAGGCAGGCGGGCCTCAGGCGGCCCTTGCCAGCGAGGCCTCCTGCTCGGCCTGCGGCTCAGCGTCGTCCAGCAGGCAATTGCGGTCCCACCAGTTGCGGAAGTCGGCGAAGGTGTCGCGCAGGGCGACGCTGTCGAAGCCGGAGCCGTAGCTGGGGGTCGCGGCGGGAGCGTGGAAACGGGGCATGGGGGGCGTCCTTTCAATGAGGGGGTGGCGGGGTTGGCCCGCGCCCCGGTCGGCGCGGGCGGTCTTGCTGGGGAGGTTCATGCGGCCATCTCGACCGATACCGGCACGCCGTTGCTCAGCACATCGAAGACGGCGGAGCGGGCGACCGACTGCTCGACGATCTCGCGCAGCTTCTCCTGCGGGGCGTCGCCGCGGATGCTCACCGCCATGCGGACGCCGGTGAAACCGTTGCGGGCGGACTTGTCGAGGCCGAGGATGCCGTTGAGGTTGATGTCGCCCTCGATTTTGGTCTCGACCGCATGCAGCTTCACCTGCCGGATCGAGGCAATATTGCCGATGCCTGCGGTGATGCAGGAGGCCAGCGCCGCCAGCAGCAGCTCGACCGGGGTCACGCCGTTGTCGGCCCCGCAGAGCACCTGCGGGTGGTCGCATTCGACGGCGTAGTCGCGGCGGTGCTGCATGTCCTGCATGGCGCCGTGGAAGCCGGTGAAGGCGGTCCGGCTGTGCGTGCCCGAGAGCCATTCGCCATCGGCGCGGAAGGTGAACTGGGCGATCTGCGGGGTCTCTCCCACCACGCCGAGCGTGGCGAGGAAGGTGGGGACGTCGACGCCGTTCATGGCGGTCTTGGCGGGCTTCTCGAGGGTTTGGGTCGTCATGGCTGAACTCCTGTCCATTGGGGGCTGGTGAACTCGTCGGGCGCTGTGCCCTTCCGATGGACAGAAGTTCTGACGGCCTCGCGTTTCAGGCCGATTGCGCGGGCTGTTTCATTCGTTTCACGCGGGGAATTCCGACCTCGCCGCGCGCCTTACGGCCTTGGAATGCGCTGCGGGAGCTTTAGGGAATTGCACGTGCCCCGGCCCTTTAGGCGCTGACCTTGGCGTCCGAGACACACGAGGACGCCGGCGGGCAGAAGACCCTTCTGGAAGGATAGCCCCCGTGAGCTGCCTCCCGTCTGCAACTCAGAAGCGCGTCGCCCAGCGGGGATGCGCGTCGTCGATCACCAGCGCATGGCTGTGACGGCGCCCGTCCCGCAGGTGCGGATGGTCAGGCGGCAGGTTTTCGTGGCTGTGCGCAACCTCGGTAGGATCGCCCGCGGGCCAGAGACGCAGGGCGAGCAGGATCCCGGCCCCCGCCAGCAGCGCGAGGACGAGCAGCGCGGGTACCGCTCCGAAGCGGGTCATCAGCCAGCCCGAGAGCGGATAGCACAGCAGCCAGCAGGCGTGGCTCAGGGCGAATTGCGCGGCAAAGAGCGCCGGGCGGTCCTCGGGGTGGGCCGAGCGGCGCAGCAGGCGCCCGGAGGGCGTCTGGACGGCGGAATAGCCGAAGCCGACCAACAGCCAGGCCAGTAGCAGCACGCCCCAGTGCAGGCCCGACGTCAGGATCGCGGCCGCCAGCCCGAGCAGCGTCACCACCATCAGCCCGGCCCCCACAAGCATGACCGGTCGGTCCGGCAGACGGTCGAGCAACCGCGGCAGCAGCAGCGCCGCCGCCATCGACCCTGCGCCGAAGGCGAACATCGTCCAGGCCAGCGCGCTCTCGGATAGGCCGAGCGTGCCGCGCACAAGCACCACCGAGTTCACCAGCACCATCGCCCCTGCCGCCGCGACGGCGAGGTTCAGCGCCAGCAGCCCGCGCAGGCGCGGCGTGGCGAGGTAGATGCGGATGCCGCGGGTCGTGCGGTCGTAGATGCCGCGCGGCTCCGAGGCCCTGGGGCTCGGCAGCAGCACCGAGACCACAAGCAGCGCCGAAGCGATGAAGCCCGCGAGCGTGCCGAGGAACAGCGTGTTGTAGCTCATCACCGCCAGCAGCAGCGCGGCCAGCGTCGGGCTGACGATGTTCTCGAGATCGTACGCGAGGCGCGAGAGCGAGAGGGCGCGGGTGTAGCGCGCCTCCTCGGGCAGCACGTCCGGGATCGTCGCCTGGAAGGTCGGGGTGAAACCCGCCGAGGCCGATTGCAGCAGGAAGATCAGCACGTAGACCTGCCAGGCCTCGGTGACGAAGGGCAGCATCAGTGCACAGGCGGCGCGCACGAGGTCGAGCGCCACCAGCAGCGCGCGGCGGTTCACCCGGTCCGCGAAGGCCCCGGCGATGGGCGCGATCCCGACATAGGCCACCATCTTGATGGTGAAGACCGTGCCCAGCACCATGGCCGCGCTGTCGCCGGCGAGATCATAGGCCAGCAGCCCGAGGGCCACGGTGGCAAGGCCAGTCCCCAAGAGGGCCACGACCTGCGCAAGGAAGAGATGCCGGTAGGTGCGGTCTTTCAGGATGTCCAGCATGAGGACCTCAAAGGAAGCAGGTGAGGGCCGTGCGCTCGGCCCCGTCGTGTCTGGGGCCGTCCGCGTCGAGGCCGTGGTCGACATGACCTTGGACGAGCGGCTTTTCTGCGGTTTGCCGCGCATGTCTAACCGAAGCCAACCGCGTCCCGATATTGAGGTCCGGACGCGCCTCCACTCCCGCCCCGATGCCCGAGCGTAGCGCCGTTTCGCAAGGGTTCAGCCCGGCTCCGGTCTTGGCGTGGCTTGAATGGCGATGTGGCTTTGTCATGCTCAAATGATCTCCCGCTAGGGGCGATCTGACAAGATGCTTGCAACGGTCCGCAAGCAGGCGCGCAACACGGCAGAAACTCCCTGGGCCCGAAGGGGTGACCTAGCCTCGAACGCGACACTGCCGCCCGCAACCAGACCCGGGACGAGACCTCCAAGACAAAAACGCTGGTCATCAGAAAGCGTGGCGGTGCGGTCGTTTCATGCGCCAGGATCACGATGGCGGAGCCGACTTCAAGGGCGGCACCCACCCTGCATTCGTTCCTCGGCATGCGAAATTGTGGTAAAGGCATACCCGTGGGTTTCCTGGTTCTTCTTTTCGGTTTTGGTCTTGGGGAGGAGATATCCAATGCCGCATTTCTTCAATCATAGATACGCCTTATCATTTCGATACGTGCTGGCGCTCGGCGCCGCGCTCCAGCCGCTTTCCGCGTCCGCGCAGGAATACGCCACCGAGCAAGCCGACACCGAGGTCGTGCTCGCGCCCGATGCCTTCTCGCCCTATGCCGGGCGGAATTTCCCGCAGGCGCCGCTGTGGGGAGACTCGCATCTGCACACCATGGTTTCGGTCGATGCCGGCACCATGACGCGCCTGTCACAGGAAGACGCCTACCGCTTTGCCCGCGGCGAGGAGGTCACCACCACCCATGGACTGCGTGCCAAGCTCTCGCGCCCGCTCGACTGGCTGGTGATCTCGGACCATGCCGAGATGTACGGGCTGATGCCGCAGTTGCTGTCGGGGGACGCACAGGTGTTGGCCACCGAGCAGGGACGGCTCTGGTACGAGGCGCTGACAGCGGGTGACGCGCAGCGCGCCTTCGACACCGCCATGGAGATCGTCGCCTCGCTGTCGGGCGAGGAGCCGCCGATCGACAACCCCAAGGCCATCAAGCACGCCTGGGAGAGCTACACCGCGCTCGCCGACCGCTACAACGAGCCCGGAGTCTTCTCGGCGATCATCGGCTACGAATACACCACCGAGGGTGCCAACAACCTGCACCGCAACGTGCTGTTCCGCGACGATGCGATGCGGGCAAACCAGACCCGGCCGTTTTCGCAGTACGACAGCAAGAACCCCGAGGATCTCTGGACCTATCTCGCCGACTACGAGGCACGCAGCGGCGCCGAGGTACTGGCGATCCCGCACAATGGCAACCTGTCGAACGGGCGGATGTTCTCGCTGAACGCCTACGACGGCTCGGCGCTGACCGAGGAGATCGCGCAGATGCGGGCGCGGTTCGAGCCGCTCTACGAGCCGACCCAGATCAAGGGCGACGGCGAGGCGCATCCCTTCCTCAGCCCCGACGACGAGTTCGCCGATCACGACACATGGGACGCCTCGAACCTCAACGGCACCGAGGTCAAGACGCCGGACATGCTGGCCGGCGAATACGCCCGCGAAGCGCTGAAACGCGGCCTCGACATCGAGCGCGACCTCGGGGTGAACCCCTTCAAGTTCGGTATGGTCGGCGCAACGGATTCCCACACCGGCATGGCGACCGCGCAGGAGGACAACTTCTTCGGCAAGCACTCCGGCGTCGAGCCCGAACCGCACCGCTGGGAGCACGTGGTGATCGAGGCGCCGGATCCCGCGCTGACCATCTACGGGTGGAAGCAGGCCGCCGGCGGCCTCGGCGCGGTCTGGGCTACGGAGAACAGCCGCGCGGCGATCTTCGACGCGATGATGCGCAAGGAGACTTACGCCACCACCGGCTCACGCATGACGGTGCGCTTTTTCGGCGGCTACGATTTCACCAAAGCCGATACGATCACCCGCCTGCCCGCGGATGCCGGATACGCCAAGGGCGTGCCCATGGGCGGCGATCTCGGCCCGGCCCCCGAGGGCGTCGCACCGAGCTTCCTCGTCGCCGCGCTGAAGGATCCGATCTCTGGCAACCTCGACCGCATCCAGATCGTGAAGGGCTGGATCGACACCGAAGGCGAGACCCACGAGAAAGTTTACGACGTGGTCTGGTCGGGCGACCGGGCGCCGGACGAGACCGGCAAGTTGCCGGACGTGGGCAACACCGTCGATGTCGCGAATGCCAGCTGGACCAATTCGATCGGTTCTCCCGAGCTCATCAGCGTCTGGGAGGATCCCGATTTCGACGCGGCGCTGCCGGCGTTCTACTATGCGCGTGTCATCGAAATTCCGACACCGCGCTGGACGGCCTACGAGGCCAAGAGGTTCGGCGTCGAGATGCCCGAAGACGTGCCGATGATCACCACCGAGCGCGCCTATACCTCGCCAATCTGGTACAGCCCGATGTGATTTCCTTGGCGCAAATGACGGAGCGGGCGATCAAAAGGCAGCCCGCTTCGCCACGCCGAAGTCGCTTGCTGGCATGCTTTGAAGGGGAAACGTGGTATCAATGGAGAAATGGCGCACCCGATAGGACAACGCTGCACGGAGCAATGAAGCTACTTAGCGCGCTTAGTTCCAACTTTGGGTGCAACGTGCCGTCAATGGGTTACGAGAGAAGTTCCAACTGCAAAGCGCGCTAAGGTATTGAGAAAATGGCGCACCCGAGAGGCGCCTACTGACCAGCAGGCCAACTTTCGCGTTTCTTGTCCTATCATTGCCTCGAAGCCGAAGTTCGATGTTAGCAATGCCCGCTGAGCGATCTCGCGATGCGCATGGCGGGAAGGTCCGCTTCGCCGGCCCCTGCGGCTCGAGGCGAGCGGCAATTTTGGGATGGCTACTGCCGACTGCCGCGCTTTGCTCGAGCCGCAGTCAGGAGGTGGACCTAGATCGTGCGCACCTCTTGGCTCGGTCGGCAGCGCGCTGGAAGCGGACCTGGCTCCGCTGAATTCGTTTTTCGAAAGCTGCCGTTCAGACGGAGAGCAGCGATCGGCCCCTCCGAGCCCAAACTGCCCGGGACCGTGCCGTAGCTTTGCTGCGGGTGCATTCGTCCGGATCCAGCCCAAACGCGACCTTAGTCTAAAGCAGCCGAAGCCGATAAAGCTGACCCTAATCGCGAGGTCATTGGGCAACCGACGCGCCGACTGATCAGAAATTGAAACGATAGATTTGGATTGTTGGGGGAGTAGCGATCACCTCATCGTTGGACGCGAAGGAAATCTTCTGCAATAGGAGAACCCTTATGTGCGATCAGTTGCATTACCGCTGCGATGCTACGTGAGTCCATTAGGCGTCCCGACCGAATGAGCTCGAGTAAGTTGCTCGCGGGGAACTTTAGAATTTCAGGCTGCTGCGGTTCATCGCCGACAGCGCTCCCCGAACGCAAATGTTCAGCGAAAAATATGCACGTCGTCGCATTCGAGTGTCCTGGTTCATCGAATAGGCAGCCAATGTACGTCAACGATTTTGCCCGGCAACCTATCTCTTCAGCCAATTCACGGTCAGCTGCGGCACGCGCGTCTTCTGAAGACTCTATGCGGCCGGTTGGAAATTTTAGGACGGAGCGTTCTGTTCCGGCTCCAAATTCTCGAATCAGCCAGACGCCAGATTCCAAATCGAAAGGAATTACCAAAACAGAGGCGGGGTGTTTTGGGGTGATCTTGTCTAGCTCATCGAGTGCGCCACTTTCTCGGCCGAAATCGACAGTTATTGATTCGAGTGTTAGGATTTTCCCTTCACCTAAGACTCTACGGAATATCACCTTTGGTATGTTCATGGGGCTGAAATCGGGCGAAGGGAATGCCCTACCTCTCGATCTCTAAGATACTTCTTAGCACTTCTTCATACTCCTCAAGTCCCAGATAGAAGATGACTTTATCTCTCCGGTCTGCTTGGTGAATTGGAGTTTTCGCCTCGGAAATTAGATAGGCGCGTATCCCTAGCGCATGCGCAAGCCCAAGCTCATAGTAGCAACTAGGCCGCTCTAGCGATAAGTCAGCGACGATAAAGTCGGCAGCACGAAGTTCTTGAAGGGCTTCCTCGAGATGGAAAGTTTGCTCTTGCACCGAGTAGCTTGGAAAGTGCGCGGCCAGACTGGGGCAGCTTAGCGCCTCCAATATGTTGAGCTTATCTCTGTGGCTGGGATCCGACCCGATCGGCATGATTACACAGAAGAACCTATTTCCTGAGCTAGTCATCAGCGCTACCCGGCGCGACACCTTCAATAGCTGGAATGGTGACGACTGATTCCCAATTCCAAGCGGAGAAAAATATTGCGCCAATTATAATCGATACAAATAAAATTCTGAAAGCTCGAGGGATTAGGTACTCCATGTTTGAGGCTCTTAAAGCAACAATGTTAGAGCGGTATACTTCCTCAACTGCGTTTGCTCGTTGGAGTGATTCCCACTCTTTTTCGAAAGGGCGAAATGAAATTCTAGGATCGGCCTCGGATTCCCCGAACGCAACGCGGGGCGCCATGGAGTTCAAAACATCAAACTTTGCGTTATTGAGGGCCTTGTAATCTCTGATCTGGCCAATCCACAAAGTGCAGTACAGTGCCGCCATCAAGCTTAGAACAATAACTGCACCAACAGACATCAATATGAAGCTGGGCCTCGCCAGGCTCCAGTTTATTATTACTGCCACTGCCACCAGTATCGCCACACAAATGGAATAATTCCATCTGTTCGACTCAAGCCGTCGGTCGGTCACCTTCTCAGTTGACTCGTAAAAGAGCTTAAATTCCTCAAAAGCTGCTTTGGTGAACTTCTCTGGGTCGTCGCTCATCTCTGCACCTGCTTTGGTAGTGTGCGGTCCTTCAGTCGCCCACTTGGGCTAGAAAATTGGCGGCAAGCCGAAGGACCTCTGCTAGCATGGCCCACATATGGGCGTCTTGGAAGCGGGATCAGGCGTCTTTCGCGCGACGCCGGCCAGAATTCTCATGTATATTCCGCTAGGGCACGAAGGGCCGATCGCATTATTCAGCCTGAACGGCAGCTTTCGGGTCGCAGCGCGAGCAGAGCGAGGTCCGCATCCTGCGCATTGCTGCCGCTGCTCACAACCAACGCTGCATGCGAAGCGAACGGCAGGAAGGTCCGCATCGGCGGCGCTGCGGCAAGGCGCAGCGAATGGCGGGTTTAGGCTCCCGGATTTGGAGCGGCCTTGAACGACCGCTAACGTGATTTGCGCTGCGGCGCAGAACCCCGCTTGCTGCGGCTGCGAGTAATTCCTTCGTCATACTGCAATTGCACCAGCTAATCGCCGGATGGCCGGAAAGTCCCGCTCCTCGCTCGTCCAATGGTCTTGGGATGAAGGTCCGCTTCACCGGACCCGGCGGCGCGAGGAGAAGGGCAAGTTTGGGCTGCCTCCTGCCGACTGCCGCGCTTGGCTCGAGCTTCAGTTAGGAGGTGGACCTAGATCGTGCACACCGCCTGGCTCGGTCGGCAGCAAGGCGCAGCAAGCGGGCCTCCAACGATTAGCCCATCACCAGCAAGAAAGCGCAGTTGCTGGCGGCCGCCGCGCTGCACTGGAGGACCACGCAGAATATCTACCCTCCAGATGAGTATTTGAAGAACAGTTGTCTCGCTGATTGCAGTGGAGGTTAGCTAAGGCTGCTCCAATACGGACAGATAAGCAGTGGAGAAAAAGCGAAGCTAAGCGGTTCACACTTCGCTTTCTGAACCATCACCTAGGCACGTTCGCACCGAACCGACACGTTCGATGCAAAACTGCCGTTAAGTCAATCAGGACAGGGCAAGGCTGCGCGATCATAATGCCCTCCGAGCTAACTGCATCGGCATAGTGATCGGTGCTACGATCAATTGGAAATCAAAAGATGAACCCAGGAAAGCTTCTCGCTGTCATCTTCTTCGTTCTCTCACTCGCCGCCATCTTTGGCGCAATTCTCTTTGGCCTGAGTATTGTGATGGAGGTTCCGATCGAAAAGGGTGATTCTGGTTCGTACAATTTTTTGCAAGGAACGCTGGGGCTCGCGATCACTTCGGTGGCTTCTGTCGTTGCCCTTCTCCTTGCTGTAAAGTCCCTCCAGAGCTCGGATAGGGAGATTACGGCTGGAATCATCGGATTGCATGACAGCGAGATATCTGAGCTAATAAAGAGTGCTAACAATGCGCAGGACAAGCTGCGCGATTTTATCGACGCCTGCATCGACAACATGCATGCAGGCCGGGCTCTACGTTTCGCAATTCTTGCCAAGGCGAGATCGAAGACGCAGATGGGACAATTTGCCCCCGAAAAGTATGAGAATGATGAGATATTTTCAATCGAGGACCTGGGGGATCTAGACTGGAGAGTTTTAGATGATGATTTGAGGGAAAAGATCTGCCAATTTTCGGGCGAAATTCAGGAGTCCCTTGAAGCTTCACTACAAGAAGCGTCTGCAAAATTTTACGGCAGCGAAGATAAACGTTTCAGCTCCAAGACCGGCTGGGGCATATACGAACTGGACAGCTACCTTCGGAAGAGCGCTAGGTTGTTAGTTATTGAAGAGACTGGCAAATGGCGTGATTTCGACGAGGCGGCTTCAAAGTATTTTGAAACCTACCAAATTTGCAGGAACGCCCTTGAGGAATTTACTACCGCTTTGATCGGCGCCGAGTCCGGACTTTTTCATCGTGTTCTCTCAGAATCATTCGATCAGCTGATAGATGGAGAACTAAAGTATACAAAGAGCATTATTCTTCAGGAGAGAATTGAGTTCGCTTCCTCACTTACCTGTAATTCGAAGGACTTCCCTAGTGCAGATTTTGACCTAGATCGTTATCTTTCACTTCAAGATCTACCGGAGCTATTTGACCTCCTTAGTCCAATTTCCCTCTTGAAATTCGGCAATATCAAGCGGAGCATTATTGAATATGGCCTCACAAAGGAACATTTGCGCCGCCGCCTCTATCTTGGCAGCGACATACTTTTTAGAGGCCCAGACACGCCAGAGAAGTTAGGGAAAATTTTGGCACCTACTCTACCCGTTTCCTGCGAATATCAAACGGGTCGGATCGATGGCGTGGAATGGTGGCGCCCCTTCAAGACGTTTGACGGGATGGCGCAGGCATATTCTCTATTTATCGCCGAGCCCAGGGCACACTATGACGAAGTGTTTTCGAGTATCATCCCACTTCTCGTGCGCCTGATTGCCCCGGCCCGCCTCGAAAAAATTTTAACGGAAGAGGTTATAGGATATGGGTTGGATCGGCAAATGGTCGAGAAATACTCGCGTGTCAAGCTGAGCGCACTATATACTTATGAGGTATTTGGGGACACGCGGAAGCCGTTCGAGCATTTTCTTTAGATGGATAAATGACCAACCGGTGCCTCGTCTGCGGGATGATCACTCCCTTACCTCATGCCGCGCGTTGAGCAATGGAGTGGTGAGCCCGCCTCGTCGGCTAATGCGCCCCGGTCGTCCGTCTGCTATGGGCTGACTGCGACCATGCGGATCGAGTCCAGCAAACCCGGATAGACCGCCGCCTTCGGAGGGCCACGTTTCCCGAAATGTCAGGCGTTTGTTCGCGTTCTGAGCGCGCTTTGGACCCGTTTCAGAGGCTTTGGAAACGCCAATCCGGACCCAAACCGGGCCCGGAGCCCCGCTTCAGACGCGGCGGCGAACCTCCTCCAGCGCCTCAAGCATGCTCGACGCTTCGCCTGGGTACTCCGCAGGCACGGGCTCAAGAACTTCTGAACTTACCAAAAGGCCAAAATTTCCCGCAAAACTAACGCCATTATGGAACTCGGGCCGAACAACCGGTCCACATGATACCAACGACTTACATCGCATGTGGACCACGATTTCCTACACGGTTCCGGTACCAGCGAGGCCATCTCTCAGACATATCGACCACGCTAGGCATGAAGAATGTAGCCTCAACCCTTGCCGCCAGCGGCGCTGGCGACTGAGGATATGAGCGCGCTGCTTCACCGGAATGCATTAAGCGGAAGAACTTGCGCTCACGCACTACGCGCTATCCGCATGGACGCGAGCGACCTTAGAGAACCCAATCGTCGATATTCACCGTTTGGTCCGAAAATTGAAGAATTTCGATGTTCGAGAAACGGTCGAACCCGTCAGATTCAGAACCACCCGAGTGATTGATCTGATAATGTCCATCTAGGCCAGTCAAATCATATTCCGAGCGATTTCCGCTAAAGACAAGCGTGTCGATACCGTTTCCGCCATCTATGGTGTCTGCGCCCCGGCCACCGATAATAGTGTCTTCCCCGTCTCCCCCGACCAGATTGTCGCTTCCATTTCCGCCATCCAAGAGATCATTTCCCTCTCGCCCTTCCATGTAGTCATCGCCCGCATATCCGAACAGACGGTCGTTACCTGATCCATAAGCATAAATCCGGTCATCCTGCATCGAACCCCTGAGAAGGCTCTGCCCAGAATACGATGAGAACATGTAGACGCCCGATCCAGAAACTTCGCGAGCATCAAAGTGGCGGATGGTCTCCCCAGTCCCGATGATTGGGATGATTGTGCCAATGCTATCACTGTCTTCGACCGAAACGTTGGTGCCAACCTGGGAAATTTCGACCCTTGCCGAGATCGACGAATCTACGGCCGAGCCAGAGACAAACAAGGTGTGGCCCGACACTGAGGCGTCCAAGTTTAAGGGTGCTGAAGAAATCTCGACCACCTGGTCGCGGAACTGCAGAAACTCGATGTTGGCGAACGTGTCGAGCCCGTCACTCCCTGTTCCGCCGATGTGGCTTATTTCGTAGCGTCCACCTGCAGTTTGCACATGGTATTCTGAGCGATCTCCACTGAGCACCAGAGTGTCGATACCATTCCCCCCATCTATGGTGTCTGCGCCTCGGCCACCAATGATGGTGTCGTCTCCATCTCCGCCGCTTTGTTTGTCGTTTCCATTGCCGCCATCCAAGAGGTCGTTCCCCTCTCGCCCTTCCATGTAGTCATCACCCGCGTAACCGAAAAGACGATCGTTGCCAGATCCATACGCGTAAATCCGGTCATCCTGCATCGAACCCCTGAGAAGGCTCTGCCCAGAGTACGACGAGAACATATAGACGCCCGCTCCAGAAACTTCGCGAGCATCAAAGTGGCGGATGGTCTCCGCAGTCCCGATGATTGGAATGATTGTGCCAGTGCTATCGTTGTCTTCGACCGAAACGTTGGCGCCAACCTGAGTAATTTCTACCCTCGCAGAGGTCGACGAATTTGCCGCCGAGCCAGAGACAAACAAGGTGTGGTTCGAGACCAAAGCGTCCAAGTTCAAGGGCATCGACGAAATTTCGACCGCTTGGTCACGAAACTGCAAAAACTCGATGTTGGCGAACGTGTCGAACCCGTCTTCTCCCGTTCCTCCGATGTGGCTAATTTCATAGCGCCCATCTACAGCTTGAATATAGTACTCAGAGCGATTTCCGCTGAGCATCAGTGTGTCGATACCGTTTCCGCCATCTATGGAGTCTGCGCCCCGTCCACCGATGAGAGTGTCGTCCCCGTCTCCACCGACCAGATTATCGTCTCCATTTCCGCCATCCAAGAGGTCGTTTCCCTCTCGCCCTTCTAAGTGGTCGTCGCCAGCATAACCAAATAGGCGGTCATTTCCTGATCCATAGGAATAAATCCGGTCATCCTGCATCGACCCTCTAAGAACGCTCTGTTCAGAATACGATGAGTAAATGTAGACGCCTGCCGATGTGACGTCACGAGCATCGAAGATGCGGGCGGTCTCTGCAGCCCCGACAATAGGAATGACTGTGCCGATGGCATCGTTATCTACGACCGTAATATCTTCCCCGATTTGGGTGATATCAACCTTGGCATAGGACGAATAGTCCGCCGCCGAGCCGGAAACAAACAAGGTGTGTCCATTAACTCTTGCCGATAACATACTGACTTCACTCCACTCAACTATGACGCCGACAATGTCACTGCCGTGCCGCATTAGCCACGCTGAGGTTGGAGTCCGCAAGTCCGGACACGGCACAAAAAAACAAGAAAAATTCCTTGACTTTCCTTGCGGCACACCGGTGAAACAGATCAACCTCGGCCGGTTCCCGGGAATCCGAAAAGTTCCAGATCGCCAGACCAGGGGTCGGGCACGCCTTGATTGCCAAGTTCAGCACTCTGGCTCACCAAGCGGCTATACATCGCCCCCCTGGGGCCGGCATCAGGTTCTCCCGTCCGTCGCGGAAGAAGAGAGCACACCCTCAGGAGAGAACGCCTCCCCCCGCAGAGCAAGAGAAGTAGCCCAAGCAGCCAATAGGAGCGGTGCAGTCCATTACGGGGTCATCACAGAGCCCAGACCAACAAAACAGCTAGTAGCGCTACAGGGATCACAAGCACCGCCACGTAGGTACTTTTCCTGTTCCAAATCGTCGTTGGCTGAAAACAACCTCCGCACTGACGGGCGCCAAAGCGCATTTGGTGACCGCAGGCTTTGCAACTGAAAAATCTTCTTGTGTTACGACTCATGCACCTCACCCAAAGACATGAAATCAATCGACTAAGGCGTAGGGGCTTACAAACGAGCGAGCAAGCGTTGCCGACGCAACCCTGCGGTTTCGATGCTCAATGCGACCGTGATGCTAGTTTCTAGGATCGCAAGCTGATGAGATTTTCAACCATACGATCATCTTGCGAGCGCCCTCGGTCTTGCCCCACCAATTTCGGAGCAACTGAACCGGCCCGAAGATCAGCTCAATCGCTTCCAAGTTTCTTCTAGAGCTTCGTCCAACCCCGCCGCATAGCCCTGCGCAACTGGCGGCACTTGGATCGCCCACTCCCAGCTAAACGCCGGATCAGGAAGATGGGATGTGTGCACCCTCCCCACCTGCTGCCCGTCTTTGAGGACGATCCAGTCGTTGTCACCGTCAGTGCGACCTGCAATTACCGTACGCTTTCGTGTCCACATGAGACGCACATAGGAGCTGCGGCCTAAATGAAAAAGCCCCGGCCCGAAGGCCGGGGAGGTCCAACAGGGACAGCTCAGCAGGGTTCCTACTGTGCCTTGCAGCCCGAAGGCCGCTGCCGGGAAGCGCCCGGCGCGCATCAGGCAGAACGCCCGATTTCAAAGGCGCGCTATTTCACGCCCCATTTTGCGAAGATGCTGCCGGACAGGCCGACCGCGACGACGATGGCCCCGACGAGCGTGGCGAGGTCAATGGTCAGCACCCCGTCCGCGTAGCCGATGCCCCAGCCGGGGAACGCGGCCACCAGCGCCGTGAGCAGCGGGGAGAGGATATAGAGGGCGAGGCGAACGTAGACGTTGTTCAGGGCGTTCATGGTCTTGTCCTTTCAGTAAGCGGCACGCAGCCGCGGAGAGGACCAGCGCGAGGCGCCAGTCGGTGATCGGGAGGAAGCGGACGCCCATCAGGGCAGATCGAGGTCGGGGAGATCGACCGCCTGCCCGGCCAGCGCATGGCTGCAGTCGTTCAGAAACTGGATGCGCCCCTCGCGCACGAAGCTGTGGCAGAGAAACGGCGCGGGCTCGAATGGTTCGCCGCGCATGATGGCCGCGTGCTGCTCATCAGTGAGCCGCTCGGTTCCCTTGACCTTGATCGACGGCGAGAAGGTCGGCGTGTCCGGGTTGCAGTTGTAGCCCCACCGCGGGCCGGGGCCTTCCCCGACTCCGACCTGGTGCATCATCCGGCAGCCGGGGCACATGAAGGCAACCATACTGCCCTGCAGCGAGCGGAGCTTGCGACCGAGCCGCGCCATCACGCCGCCTCCGGATAGGTTGTGTCAGGGATCGCGTCCCATTTCAGGAAGGCGCTGCGCAGCTTCGTGTGATAGCCGTGCGTGGCGTAGCTCGGCCCGTTGTAGCCGCGCGCGAACCCGGCCCAGTCGTGGCGCCGCAGCTCGTCGTCCAGCCCGGCCGCCACGATGTAGTCGACCAGCCCTTGAAGCTGCGCAGCCTCGTCCTCGGCAAAGGCCTCGACCATGGCGCGGGCGCTCGGGTAGCCGATCATCTCGGCATTGAAGCCCATGATCTGCCCGAGCCCCCAGCTGCAGGACCGCAGCGCGGCCTCCTCGTTGATCTTGATGGCCGCGAGCAGGCGCGGGTAGCTGTCCTTGGGATAGGCGCGCGTGCCCCAGCTCTTGTAGGCGAGCCCCTGCGCCACGGCGCGGTCACGCTCGGCCCCCGGCCCCAGCTCGCGGTAGAAAACATGCGGCTCATAGAGCTGCGTCACGCGGTCCTGCGAGTCGAATCCCGAGCCCCGGGCCTCAACCTCCATCACCGCATGCAGCTCGTCCTCGCCCAAGCCGATCTGCGCGCCGATCCGCGGCAGGTCGATGTCATCGAGGCGCTTGGCGGCGCCGGTGAAACGCGGCGGCGCAATGGTCGAGGTCACCTGTCGGCTGGCGAGGTAGTCACCCGCGGCCCCGCGCGTACGCTCGCCGAGGATCCCATCTTCCGGGCCAGCATCGAAACCAAGCTCGTTCAGCGCCATCTGCAGTGCGCGGATTTCGTCTCGCATCACGTTGTCCCATGCTAAGAGACCCCGCATCTGCAGGGCGTTGGTTTTCAGATTTTCTGAAGGTATTGTGCTGCGAGAGTTCGAGCCCCATTCAGGGCTCGAAGCGCATGCCACTTCATTTGAAAGAGACTAAGATGACCGAAATGCCGTGGTGGGGCATCCCCGCGATCTATACCCTCCTATTGGCCGCCGAATTCAAACTAGGTTGGGCCGAAAAGGAACTGGAGGTCACGCGGCGGCAGGCAAATGCCGGCCGCCTCGGCCTTCTTCTGGCTCCATGGATTGCGTACTACGCTTGGTACTGAGTTCCTTTGCGTCCAGTGCCACGCATAGAGCCAAACACCATCCGATGATGTACGGCGTAGGGGTGAGCCAAAACCCGCCCTCGCCGAAACTCGACACCAGGTATCCGATCATTCCGGCCTTGTAGGCCCGGTACCGAAACGGCTTCAGGACCGACAGATAGAAGCCGTAGAAGAGGACCAGAGCGAGCAGCCCGTAATATTGCGCGATGCTCAGCGCTAGCACCTCGAAGATTGTGAGGATGTTGCCCCCCATTTCCCCAACCACGAAAATCATCGGATCGTTCAATGCGCGATCCCACCAGAGGCCTGTCTTGTACCAGCGCATATTGGTGGTCAGGTCTCGATCGAAGAGCCGCGAATTCATCAGCTCTATCATCCCGCAGTTGTTGCATTGCGAGAGCAGCAGGATAACCCCGACCGCAACGATCACCCCGAGGATCGGCATGTAAATCCACAGCCTGCGCAGCGCGATCGCGAGCAGGAAATCCACGATCGCGAGCGCGATGTAGGAGGATGCGGATGCCGAAAAGATCACCACGACATGCAGCACGGCCGCCGCGCAGAAGATGACCCACATTCGCTTTTCTGCCGCCATGATGATCGGGAAGATCATCACCAGCGTCAGGCTGAAGATATTGCCGTTCTGGTAGGTGCCAAAGACTTTCGCGACCCCGAGGGCATGGATCAGGTTTGAGCGCCGCTCCACTTCCTCGAAACTTTCCTCGTAATTTGCCGTGAGGTGCTGGATCGCGACCGTGTCGGCACCGACCAGCATCTGCAGCACCGAGTAGGCGAGCAAGAAGTAGAAGGCCCATTTGGTCGCGGTTAGCGCCCGGTCCGTCATTTGCGGCGATCTCATGAAGAAAAACGCGATCCCGAGCCCGGTGACCGGCAGATAGTTGAACACCAGGCGAGCCATGCCCCGCATGTCGAGTGCCTCGCTCCACAGAACATGGTGCACCCATGTCAGGGTAACCCAGAGCAGCAGCGCCAGTCCCCAGATCGACTCGGAGCGGCCAGGGTGGCGCAAGGCCCAGAGCCAGCCCAGAAGCGCGACCACCTCGCCGACAGGGACCGAGATGTAAAGCGGCACCCCCCCGGGAACAACGCCGGCCTTGGGGAAGGCGATCACGAAGATGGCCAGAAGTGTGACCGCGAGTTTTCCGACATGGATTTTCATGGCACCCCTAGAGCAGGCTTTCGGACTTCGTTCAATCTACGGATGCAGGCGCATCCGGAAACCACAGGCCCGGATCACCCCGGCTGCACCCTATTCAGGCACGCGCTGAGATGGAAGCCATTTCCCAAAGACCGCGCGACAGGTCGCCACCGGTGGTCGCGTATGTCAGCCGAGGAGTTGGTAGGTGACCACATCCGTCCGATCCGGCACGCGCTTGCCCGCGCAATCGTAGTCGAGCACAAGGTAGAGCTCGATCCGCCCGGGGATGAGGTTGCGCGGCGGAACCATCTCTACCCGGAGCTTCTCGAAGTCATCGCCGATCTGGCGCGACACGCCGCCCGGATGGCGCCGGGTGCCCGCCAGCGGCACGTTGCGGCCATCCGTGAAGAGCGGCGTCCAGTCCCGCAGCCGGCAATCCTTGCCGAGACGCGTGCGCGCCACCGTGAGCCACAGCACCACGTTTTCGCCGACACTCACCGGCTCCTCGACATAGGAAAGCCCCTGCGGCTGGCGGATCACCCGATCCTCACCGGTCGCGCGCCTGACATCCTCGCCGAGCTTCTCCACCTGGTCGGCGAGCTTCGCCACCGTTCCCTCGGTCGCCAGCCCCTCGATCCCCAACTCATCCTTGACCGTCGAGACGATCCAGCCGCGATTGTAGGAATAGAGGCCGTAGAGCATGGCCAGCATCATGGGCGTGACCACTGCCCCGAGCCAGAAGAAGTCACGGATCAGCCCGATGATCGTCCGCGTGCGCGGCATGAAGTCCGCTTTCGTCATGCTGCCCCCATTGCAAAATAAAGCCCGCCAAAGCGGGAGGCACTGGTTGATTACAGATCGGCGCCGCCCGGGACCGCCCCGGCTCACCGTGTTCAGCTGTAGACGTAACCCTGCACCCGCACCGACTTGAGGCGGCTGCCTACCGGCGCGTTCGTGATCTCGGCCTTCCCGAGCAATTCATCCTCGGTCTGGTCGAACACGCTCACCTGGTAGCCGAGCGTCCGCGCAGTGTCGGCCGCAGCATCGGAAGCCGCCGCGGTCGATGCACTCGAAATGCTCACCAGCTGCGCGGCTTCCGCCGTGCTCGAGTTGTAGGCGAGCTGCTTGAGGATATCGACGGTGATGGCCGCCCCCGCAGTGTCGCCGCCAGCGGCGAAGTAGCCATAGGCCGCGATACCCACGAGCGAGACGAACTCATCGAGCTTCTTCATCGCGATAAGATTGCCTGCACCATCGTCCTGCAGGTAGGTCAGCGTCCCGCCGTTAGCGGCCCCGATCGTCAGATCGCACGCGAGGGCTTGATACACCCGCTCCACGTACGTTCCGAAATGGATACGATCGCCCTGAATGCTCTCGCCGATACGCTTGGCAATGTTCGTCTCGACCGTCTGACCCCGCCGCAGATCGCACTCGAGGTCGGCGGCACCGGTGAGGATCTTGTAGGTCGCGGCGCAGTTCGGATCATTCACCCGGCGGATGTCGGCAAAGGTGCCGGCCAGCTTAACCGCAGCTTCGCTGCAACTCACCCCGGTCACATCCTCGATGACGCTGCGTTCCGCGGCGGTGAGCGTCCGGCCCTGTGTGTTTGCAACGCCCACGGCATATTTTGCCCCCTCAATGTGGATGCGCCGTGCACCGCTGTTCTTGGAGCCGTTCACCGTCACCCCGGTCGAATTGCCGTTCGTTCCGACATTGTAGGCCCTCACGCCCTCGATGAAGCAGTCCTCGCAGAAGTTCATCGAGGCCACGTTGTTGTTGGTGGTGTCCGCCGATCCTTTGTTTGCCTGCGCATCCCTGATCGTGCAGGAGGTCGAATTCGCGATGAAGCCGATGCTGTAGTAGCAGATCGTCTGGTCCGGCGTGTCGACGAAGAGGTTCCACGCATGGCAGTCGTGGCATGAGGGAGTCGCCGGCGCAACATCGGAGCCGATGTTGAGAAGCTGCGTCCAACCATCCCCCCAGATGTTCCAGGCGGCACAGCCCAACGCGTTAACCATGTTGATCGCATAGCCGCCCTGAAGCCCACCCTCGTGCAGCGCGGTAATGCGCAGATCGTGGATCGAGGTATAGCGCGCCTGAACCGATCCGAGGTTGTCGCGCAGATACTCCCCTAGTCCAAGCTCGGCAAAGCCGCTGTTCTCGGGGTTGGTATAGGTCCCCGCCAGGCCAAGAGCCAAGCCGTTCTCCCGGTTCTGCTCACGACTCGAGCCAATGACGAAGCCACCACGGCGGGTCCTCGCGAACGTTGGGTCCACAAAGAACAACTCGTCAGATGGGCCTGATCCGTAAATCTCGACCGATTTGTCTGCCGTCCCCGCGAAGAGAAGATAGCCCGAGCGGAACCGGCCACGATGTCGGACTTTCGCGCCAATATTTTCGGCAGCGATGATACACGCCTGCATCTGGGGATAGCTGTCCACCCCTGCCCCATCAGCGGCGCACTCGACAGCCGCGAATTGCTGGTAGGTCAGTTCACCCGACGCATTCGGCACCGCCTTCAGGAGAACATCACCTTCGGTGATCAGGTGGTAGTCCATAGCACCAAGCGGAAGCACGTCATACGCGTATCCTTCCTTCGTCGACCAACGATCACCAGCAGCAACGTTTAGAGTGACCGTCTCACCATTATGCGACACACTGTTCGCGCCGTAGTTGATCGTGCTGTCAAGGAGCTGCTGCACGCTGTCGAAGCCTGCCCCCGTCCCAACCAGGGCCAGCAAAGCGGCGCTGTTCGCATCCTGCACCGCCTGCATGGCGTCTGCCGCCGCCGCCAGCGCCTGAGCCAGCGCATCCGGAACATTTGGTACGGGAGCCGGGATCGCCAGGATATCAGCGAGGTCGACAGGACCTGCACCGCTGATCGCGATGACACCGAGGCGCCCAGGCACAGGCAATTGTGTCCACTGGTTACGGTAGATATAGCCGACGTCATACGTGGTCTGCAGGTCTGTCGAGGCCGTGCGGATAAGCTGCACAGAGATCGACCCCTCCTCGACGGTGGCAATGATGGGGCCCGGGAGCGCGAGCGCGTCCAGGTCCGCATCCTTGTCCCACGAACGCAGAGTGAAGATGATGTTCGCGCCATCGGGCATCACAGAGCCATCGGGCAGGAAGATGCTGCCCGTCACGGTCGTGCGGAGAAATGACATGGGTGCCTCTTAGGTGACGGTGAGGGAATAGGAGCCCACGGGCGCGCCTTCGACGCCTGCAGCAGTTATCGGCACCGCCCAGAAATAGGCAGCGCCGGCGGCCGAGCTGGCCGTGATGTCGAAGGCAGCAAATGAGCCAGCCGGCACTACGCCAGTGATGTAGGACGCCAGTGCGAAATCATTGGACGCGGCGCGGTAGATGATAACGCCGGCGGTATTTGTGCCGGCGGTGCCGGTGACGTTCACCTCGCCAACGTCGGCCGTCGCGCTATCCACCGAGAGGTCGCCTGGCGCAGTGCCCGAGGCAGTGACCACATCCGGCGTTGCCGCGATCCAATCGCCGTTGCGCGTGGCGCTCTGGTTGCGGACCTCGACCACGTAATCGGCCCCGGGCACCAGGCCGGTGAAGACCAGCGAGGTGTCATCCTGCGTCTGCGTGAGGACGATCTCGTCGCCGTTGATGTCGGTCAGGCGGGCGCGCTGCTGGTAGATTTCGTCCTGAGCATCCCAGCTAACGGTGATCTGCCCTTGCGCGCTGCTGACCGCCGTGACGCCGGTCACGTCATCGACGCCATCATCGAGGCCCGTGACTTCCGTGATCTCGGGCCGGTCTGGCTCATCGGTCACCGCGTCGAAATCGAAGTCGGACGCCTCGATCGATTGCGCGGTGATGTCGAACGTACCGATGCTGGTGCGGGCCAGCTTGCCTATCTCGAAGACGGCGTCGATCCCAGCCTCGGCGTGCTCGATTTTCACGAAGCGCTTGCCGATCAGCTCGTAGCCGATCATCCCGATGGAGCCTTCGAGCTTCCAGCGCGCCCTTTTCATAAGGCCGATGCGTTTGGCCACGCGCTGCGCCTGGTTGTGGTTGTCAATGGCGAAGAGCTGCGGCGTCTCGCGCACCCGGCGCTCCACCTCGGTGAAGACGTAGGCCCCGCCTTGGAACTCTCGGTAGTGGTTGTCGGGCTCGGTGTATTCTGGCGCGATTTCGGTGGGCGCGCTGCTGCCCGTCTGCCCCTCGCTCGGGCTCAGGCTCCAGAAGTCGGTATCGGTCAGCGTGACATCCGGCGCGATGTAGCGGCCCACGTAGAAGCCCGCCCTGCCGTCAGGACGCTCATAGAGGAAGCCATCGCAAGCGGCGCAGAGCTGCGCGCGCTGGGTCTCGAAGTCCTGATCGTCCGAGATCACAGTGTTGATCGTCCAGCGCTTTTGCGTGGTCACGCCGTCGCGCTGCAGGACATCCTCGTCACAAACATCCGCCTCAATCGCGACGTCATCCCAGTCCACCTCGATGCCCTGCACCTCAGTGAGCCACCACGCGAGGATCAGCGCGGCGTTGTTCGTGTAGCCGGTGCTGTCCGTGCGCGGATCGTAGATCCCGGTGTAGCCTTCGAAGACCGGGGCATAGGCCCATATAATCTCGCCGGGGTAATACTCGGTCAGGTGCTCGGGATTGCCCGGCGCCTTGCCGCGCACCACGCATCCCGAGAGGCCCTTGAAGTCGTGTGCCTCGGTGAGCTGCGGGAAATTCGCGTAGACGTCCGGATGCAGCGACTGCCCCGGCGCGCCGAGGAACGGCCAGAGCTTGCCCTTGCCGCCCACATCCGGCTGGCTGATGCTGTTGTCGTCGCCGACGTTGATCTCGGTAACCGGGCGCTCGTCGATGTAGTGCGTGACGATGCCGTTGATCGGATGCGCCGCGATCACGCAGATGTTGTAGCGGTACTTGCCCGACTTCTCGGTGAAGCCCAGGAAGCCGCCGTTGCGCACCTTGCCGAGCGCGAACTGCGCATATGTCACCGGCTGCGCCGAGTTCCGCATCTGCACCGATGGCTTGGCAACCGCCGCCGCAGGCTGGAGCGACTGCGCAAGAAGTGAGAGGCCGATGCCAATCGTCGCGTTGATCACCGCGCCGCCGATGGCCGATGCCGCAAAGGTTGCCCCGGCAGTTGCCGCCGCGAACGCTCCACCTGCAGCCGCAACGGTCGCGGTGCTCGCCCCGGCCGCGCCGAGGACAAAGCCCAACGCCTGAGGCGCATGCACCGGCTGTGGCAGGGACAGAGCCGTGGAACTGCGCAGGTTATTCCGCATAGCCCAGCCCCCAGATGGCGAACGGCTGCACGATCCGGGCATCGAGGAAGGTCACGCAGTCCCTGCCCTTGCTGATCCACTGCCGGCCGTTCCAGATCGCCCCGATGGGAAACCGCTCGCCGTAGCGCGCGCAGACAGCCACGTCACCGCGCGACTGAGCGTCTACGCGGGGCAGTCCGCCGATGGTCGCGAAACAGCGCTCGTAGGCCCCCACAGGGTCCGTCACAACGCCGAGCAGCTTCTGGCAGCTCGCCGGGCTGTCATACATGCCGCGCACGTGCGCCATCGGGTCCGCGCCCTTCACGCGCCACACCCAGTCGGCGACGGTCGTGCCGCAGTCCATTTCGCCCCACTGGAACTCGCGCAGATTCCAGCGATTCATCTCCTGCATCAGCGCAGGCACGTGAACCTCGGCGGGGATGATGTCAGTCATTCCAGACGGTCCCCTTGAACTCGCTGGTGGGAAGAAACTCGAGCGAGGGATTGCTCTCGCCGATCAGCTCGGCGTGCCCCTCGGTGTTCATGGCGATCCGGCGCGCGGTGCGGCGCTTTTCACTGTAGGCCTCGAAGCCGACCCAGATTTCACGCTGCAGCGGGCCACTGAGCGTCTTGCCCATGGTCCGCATGGTGCGCCGGGCCCATTGCAGAGGCGGCGCGGTCGGGGCCGAGAACTCGTGCGGCCCGGCCAGCGGCTGCACGAAAAAGTCGATCGGGCGCCCGTCGAGATAAGCAGCTCCGTATTCCTTCAGGCTCTCGATCACGTTGGGCCCGTCTGGGTCCTGCAGGAAGGCCATGCCGACCTTACCCGCCGGCGCCAGGCCGTTGATCGCGCTTTCCATCCCCGAGAGCGTGAGCAGCTGCGAGCCATACCAGGGACGCCCAAGGCTGTCGGTGAAGGTGCCATCGGTGCCGATCATGAAGCGCGCGATCCCGTCTGGCGTGTCGAGCGCCACTAGGTCGAGACCCCACACGACAGGGTCGCGCGGGTTGAAGCTCTCTGGAAAGAAGCTCATCGGGTCAGAACCTCACGGAATTCGATGCTTGGAGCGCTGACGCGATCCAGCCCGTAGCCACCCCGACCGGCCATATCGGTCAGGACTTCGAAGCGCCCCGTGCCGACGAGGCTAATAGAGTCACCTGCAGAGATCGGCGCCCGCAGCGGCATCTGCACGCCAAGCGCGAATGTCGCGCCGCCCTCGTAGCTCACGTCGGTGACACCCATCGGCCAATCGTCTGCACTGATGATCTGACCAACCGCGGGCACAAGGTCGAGTTCAGTGACGGAGATGCGCACAACGTCGGAGCCCGCGGGTGCAGCGCTGGCTGCCGAGACGGTCGGAACCGCTTGCTCGCTGAAGTCCCCAAGGAAACCACTCCCGACAGGAAAGCCGAAGCCGAGCGAAGATGCCATCTTCTGGGGGACAACGGTGCGGTCGAAGATCGCCGGATCGATCATCGGCAGGCGGTAGATGCCCGCCCTGCCCTGCGCCGACCAACGCAGAGCGCGCCAGCGTCCGATGATGGCCGGAGGCTGCACCAGGGACAGCGCGCCGACCCACCGCGGGAACCGGTTGTAGATCACCTGCGAGGTGTCAGCCGTGCTCTCGGCGCCGGGCTGCCCGCGCCAGTCGATATCCCAATCGATCTCTGTTGCGGTCAGCAGGTCCATCGGGATGGAAACCAAAGGACGGCTCATCCAGGAACACCTCTCTCCTGATATGCGGCCGCGATGTTGCCGAAGTTCTTCTGCTGCGCCCGCGCCGAGTTGAGCACCATGGGCCCCGCCGTGTTCTGGCTGATCCCGACGACGCGGCTGTCGAAATACGGGCTCGGCACGATCTCCACGCGCGCCATTCCCGCCTGCCCGGCATCTCGGTCGAGACTGCGCAACTGCTGGTGCGGGATGACCTGCGACCCACGCGGAAGGTTGACGAGCTCGCGCCCCCGCTCACCTACCCATGCGAGCCCGCCCGGGTGATTGTTCGTGCCATTGGCGTAGCCGGGAATGCTGCCGGCGATAGCCGTGCCAAGTGACGAGGAAATGCCGGAGAAAAGCGCGTTGCCGACGTTCGTCAGCAGCATGTCGCTCAGGCTGGATAGCACGCTGGAAACTGCTTCGCCCATGGACTTGGCGCCAGTCGCGATGCCCTTGAAGGCATCTGTGAGGCTACCACGAATGGAGTCGCCGGCCTGCTCGGCGCGCTGCTCAAGCTCGGTCAGCTTTTCCTTGGCCTTCGCACCAGCCTTATCGGCACCGCCCTCGCCTGCACCGCTGCCAGAGCCATTCAGAGCCTGGTCAATCCGCGCGGCTGCATCTGCTGCGCCGCTGGCATCATCTCCCGCCCCCTGCATCGCTGAACGAAGGGCCGCGACACTCTCAAGAGACCCCGTCATGCTCTTCTTCAGCTCGTACTGTCGATCCAGAAGATCGCCGTAGGAATTATTCAGCCCAGCGAGGGAAGCATTGAGCTCAGCGACGGCAGCAGCCTCATTGCCCCCCTCTAGACCCAGCGCCTTCCCAAGCGACGTGCCCGACACATCGTCGAGGAACTTTCCCCATTTCACGCCCATGTTCCCGACCATCGAGGACCAGTTGAAGGAGATATCGTTGAACACCACGCGCAGCGATGTAACCAACCACTCGCCCCCGATCTTGATCCGCTCCCAGACCTCGAGCGCGACGTCCTTCAAAAGACTCATCGCCTCACCGAAACCACCCGAGGCCGAGACCAACCGTCCGAACTGATAGACCAACTCGCCAGCACCAACGATCAGGGCACCGACACCAGTTCGGATCAGCGCACCTCGGAGGAAGGAAAGCGCGCCAGCGAGCGTCATGGTTGCAACCTTGGCCGCGATCATGCCGCCGGCCAACTGAACGCCGAACACCCCCACTGCGGTGGCACCGTATGCTGCCAGGCGCCCGAGGTTATCGACAATGGTGTTGAATGCGGTCCGCAGCGGCGCGCCCTCGACCGCCAGCGAGCTGAATGCGGTCGCGAGGCCTTCAAGCACCGGCGTCATTCCCCGAGCGATCTCGTAGGCAATTCCTTTGAAAACAAGGCCGATTTCGGAAATCGCCACCTGCGTGCGCCGCATCGACGCTATCGTGTCGCTGTCGAGCACCGCGCCAAGTGCCTCGGCGCGATCCCCGAGCCGATCCATCTCCGCCCCGCCATCCTTGAGCAGCGGCAGCATCATGGTCAGGTCCGACGCCATGGCCTCGAGGTAGAAGGTCATCTCGCCCTGGCTGACCCCGGCCTTCTGCAAGCTGTCGATGTAGAGCTGCAGCGCCTGCGGACCCGAAAGGTTGCGGAATTGCTCAGCGGTGACCCCGACCTTCGGCGCGATGTTTTCGAAGAAGTCCGCCATCGGGCCGCCGCCGGTGGACAGGAAGTCACCGACGCGGTCATTCACATCCTTCAGGATATCGGCAAGCTTGTCCTGTTCGATGCCGACGGTCGAGGTCGCAGCCGCCCACTTCTGGAACTCTTCGGGCGCCGCATTCGCAACGCGCGCGAACTGCTGAATCTCGTTCGCGCCCGAGATCACCTGGCGGGTGATCGCCAGCATTGCGGTGCCGGCCGCCGCCGCCATACCGGCGACGGCAGCACTGACCGCCTTAAACTCGGCCTTCGCCCGCGAGAGCCCTTCATCGAGCTCCGAGGAATCCGCGCCAAGAATGACGCGCAGCCGTCCGATGGTGGTGTTTGCCATGTCATTTCCTTTGGCGTGCGCGCCATTCGGCAAACGAGACTTTCGGCAGGGCCGAAGACATCGCTGCCAGATTTGCTCTCAGCTCTTCGCGGGAGGTCGAAGCGCTCCGCCTGCGCAAGAGCTTCTTCAGGCCAGGTATCTTCTCCGCCCGAGAAAGCTTGGCCGTGAGCCAGGACTGCCGGACGAAAAGCTCTTCTTCACCTTCCATGCGGCGGCGGGCGCCGCGCATTTGGTAGAGGAATAGCCGGGGAGTCAGGGACCAGAACGCCGCGGGATCGAGCCCCGCGGCGACATAGTCCTCGAGCATGTCGAGGTAGCTTAGGCCCCCGGCCCCGGCGCCGCGTTTCCCTCCGCACCCCTGCGCTCAGCATCAGAGATATCGGCGGCTTCGGGCGCCGCGGCCCGCAGAACCCGCATCACCGCGTCCATGTCCCGGCTGAGGAGGTCACCTGCCTCCTGCAAAGTGGCATCGGGCTGGTGGTGCAGCATGCAGACATAAGCGACCATGCGGAGATCGCGGATCCCGATTTTGCCCTTTTCGACATCTTCGAACGCCTTCATCGCGTCCTTGCCCGTGCGATCCTCGAACTCGCACATGGCGTTGAAGTCGAAGCGCAGCCTCCAGTTTCTGTCCTCGACCGTGACGTCGACTTCTCCAAGAAACCTGTTTGCCATTACGCGATCACTTCTTCGCTGAGCCGGAAGGTCGCGACCGCCGTCATCTTGTCGTTGATGGGCGCGGTGCGGCTGTAGCCCTTCAGGAAGCCCGAATATGTTTCCGGAACTGCGGCGACATCGTCGGTCAGGGTGATTTCGACGAGCACCTCCTCGCGGCTTGCGCGCAGCGACGTAAGCAGCACGTCCGTATCACTGCCCGGGATGTAGTTCATTGGAATTGCGACCTCGCCGCTATCGGTGAGCCCCGCGATGAACTGCTTGCGCCGACCAGGCGATTTCATGTGGGTGATTTCCACCTCGTCAACCTGCTCATCGGGCATCTCAAGATCGCCGAGCAGGTCGAGGGTGGTCCAAGTCGGCGTTTCTCCAACACCGATGCGGACGATGCTTCCGTAGCCGATCATTCCATCGGGCATCTTGTCTCTCCATTTTCAAGAGGTGGGGACCGGCGGCGTCGCCGCGGGATGGTGAGGGCCAAGTCGGCCCGTCAGAGGGTCACGGAAGGATCGTGACGAGGAAGGATAAGGGTGGCCTCAAAACTCACGCGGCGGGCTGCGAAGACCACTTCGCCTCGCTGAACGTTCACCTCGGAGCCGACGGGCCGGATCATCATGACCAGCCCGCCGAGATTGTCGCTTGCGGCGATGGTGCGCTCGACATCGAGATGCATGTCGTCAACCTGATCGAGAGCGGTCTGATCGACACCCTCCGCCTGCAGGACAAAATCAATCAGCACCTGCCGACGATCCGTGCGCATGCTGTCAGAATCGATCCGCTCCGAGCGGCAATAGCAGTAGATCGCGGGCAGCAACTCTTCGGGAACCGCTGCATCGATCGGCGGATGTTCGAGTATGGTCACCTCGCGGGTCTCTGCTCCGACGATGACCGAAAGGCCCGCCGAGGACAGCAGATCAGCTGAGGCAATGCGCAGGGCTTTAAGCGGATGCACTGATCATCTCCAACTTCAAGGTCAGGCGAGCATCGTCGGCGGGGCTGCCTGACGGCATGCTGGACAGAACGCGATAGGTTTTTCCGTTTCCGGGCTTGACCGTGCTGCCTCGCATCAGGTCTTGGAGCTTCAGCCGGTCGCCAGACAGGGTGGGAAGGACCGTGGTCACCTCTTGACCATCGCGGCCAAGGACGAGCACTGGTCCCTCTCGGAACACCGCCTGCTCGGCACGCTCCGCGCCACCTTTCGGCTGCACGGTCACGGAATCCCCGAGCACAGCATCGAGGATCCCGGTCATACCCGCGAAGACGCTGGTCATCGCGTCAGCGAATGGCGCCGTCGAGCAGCACCGTGCCGGTGGACGAAGGGTTCTCCGCAGACGCCACCGCTGCACCGCACAGGGTGTTGTCGGTCGCAACGGTGGTGAACACCTTTGCGGTGTCATCCCAGTAGATGGGCGCGCCTGCAGTCCAGGCCTGCGCCGAGGTCTTCGCAACCTCGAAGACGCCGGTGCGCACCATGACAACCTCGTCACCCTGGGCCACGGCTTCCTGTGCGATACCCACGAGCGCGCCGACGAGCATCGCCTCACCTGCGACACGGGCGTAGGGCGCCACGACGGTCAGGTTCGCGCCCGGCTGAATGTAGTTCTTCATCTCTTTCACCTTTCGGTTGGGCCATGCATCTGGCCGCTATGAAAGACGGGCGGCCGCGCCGCCCGTCACAAACTCAGCTCGGCTGCGAGTTAGGCGCCGGCGTTCTTGTAGGCGCCGCGGTATTCGCTGGCCGCCGCGCCGAAGATATGGCGCGCGTCCATGGTCACGCGATCGGGGTTCATGCCCTCGATGGTCTGCACGGTCGGCGCCTCGTAGCCTTCGAGGTAGGCCACCGAGATCGGCGGCAGGTCTTCCGAGATCAGGTACCAGGAAGTATCCGAACCGCCCGCGGCCGCACCGATGTTCGGCACGGTGACCGGGCGGAGCGTTCCCTTGTAGGGGTTCGCATCGCCGTCCTTGGCCGGGTTGGTCGCCGTGGCGAACTGAAGCGCGGCGACCTCAAGCGCGGGCGGCACCAGAAGCACGTTCGGCTCGACCTGTAGGAAATCGTCCTTGTCCTTCGTGCCGAAAGCCGTCTGTTCCCAGAGCGCCTTGCGGCCCGCGCCGACGGAGGCAACCGAGATCACCGCGGCGGTGCCGGCGAGGTTCTTGTGATCGGCGTGGAACAGCGCCTTGTCGTCGGACTTCAGCTTGGCGTTGGCGCGGATCAGCGACCAGACCATGCTGGATTCCATCACACGCGCCGCCATGGCGAATTCGCGCGGGATGCGGTCGAAAGCGCTCATGTCGTCGTTCACCACCGCCTCGAAGGTCAGGTGAATGGTGCGACCGCGACGCTCGACCTTCAGACCCTCTGCCTCGTCGCTCAGCGTCGCCTGCTGGTATTCCCCATTCGCCAGCACCGGTTTGAGCTGGAAATCCCCGCCGAAGCGAACTGCGTGCAGCTCGCGGAAGTCGGCGGCAGTCATCGGCGCCCCGGCCACCACCTGCCAGTTTGCACCGCGGCGATTGTATTCCGCGATCAGGGTGCGGCTCATCACCTCGGTGGTGATGTAAGCGAAGTCGCTGACGCCGTGAGCGCCGCCGAGCATGGTGGTGGCACGCATCCCGGCGTGAAGCGTCGCCGACTCGGAGTAAGACCGGCTCTCGCCCGCAAGTTCCATGGCAAGGCCACGCAGCCGCATGCCGCGATATTGTGCGCCCGGGCCTTCGTAATTCCGCATCATCGCCTGCACGAGACCCTCGCGGCGCGTATCGGTCTCGTCGCGGGTGATCTGCGCGGTCGGGGAAGCGCTGCGACCAACCGGCTCAGCGGCCGCCATGATCGACATGAAGCGCGCCGAGGCGTCGGCGACCGAGGTGCCGTCATCGATCAGCGTGTCGACGTCCGACTGTGCGAGACGGCCCGAGGTCACGAAGGTTGCGGCCATCTCACGGATACCGCGGGCCCGGGCGCGCTCCGCAAGAGCCGCGTCGGGCGTGGTCATGACAGGCGCCGGATCAGCAATCGCGGCGGTCGGGGTGACGGCAGGCGCCGCCGTGTTGGGCTTCGACATGGTCGTGGTCTCCATTTCAGAGGAAGGGGCCGAGATGGCCGAGATGCCGCCATCCGGCTCGGAGCGTGCGGCGGTGGAATTGTTCGGAGGCAGGTGGCCTTCGCGCTTGCGGACATGCATGGCCCGGAAGGACTTGGCGGAGAGCGTGTAAGCCTCCTTTGCCGCTTCCATCGTCGCATACGCAGCAGCGGGCACCCGGTCGGTTTCCGCTGCGCCGTCGATGGAGTCGGCGAAACCTTCGGCAACCGCCTCTTCGGGCGAATACCAGGTCTCTGCCTTCATGATCTCGCGCACCTCCTCCGGGCTCTTCCCCGAAGCGGACGCGTAGACCGAAGCATAGAGGTTTGCGGCGCGGTCCAGATCGTCGGCCGCCTTGCGCAGTTCCTTCTCCGTGCCCCAGGCGTAGCCCGACGGATCATGGATCATCAGCTGCGAGCCGCCCGACATGCGCCGCGTCGTGCCCGCCATGAAGATGAGAGAGGCCGCCGAGGCGGCGAGGCCCTCGACGACGATGTCGGTGCCGCCCGGGTGACCCGCGAGGATCGCGCGCACCTGCTCGCCTCCCCAGACATGTCCACCATCAGAGTTCAGCCGAACGATCACCCGGCCCTCGCCGAGCTCCTGCAAGGCTTCGCGCACCATGCGCGCGCTGAAGAACACCTCGTCATGAAGCATCCACGCGGCGTATTCGTCCAAGATGACGGGGCCGCTGAGGATAAGCTCCCCCGCGACAATGAGGTCACTCGCCTTCATCGGTCTCTCCTTCTTTGATTGCGGGCGCCGCCTTTGCCTTCGGCGTGATGGTCACACCGGCGTCCTTGTCGGCTTTTGCGTCCTGTTCGCGCTCTTGGCGGATGGTGTCGGGATCGCGGCCCAGCTCGCGCTGAGTGCGCTGCCGGCTGTTCAGCCCTGCGTCGATCTCTTCGATCATCGCGGGGATTTCCTTGGTCGGATCGACGAGGATGCGGCGCGGCGGCGTCCAGTCCATCTCGAAGCGCAAACCGCGGTGCCCGGCGAGCGCCAGGCCCTCGCGGAACCAGCGCTCCATGCCGAGGCAGAACTGGCCGATCATCAGGTTGCGCTGCCACATACGGACAAGCCGATCCATTTCCATCCGGCCCATCCGGCCCGAGGAGAAATTCACGCTGCGCAGGTCGCCCGCAAGGCTTTCGTAGGTCACCCCGAGACCCACCGCGACCGTCGCGAGGCCCCGGCGCATGAAGTCGTCGTAGCCGTCGACAGTCGGCGGCTCGGTGAAATGCGGCTTGGCACCGACCGGCAGATCGACCACCGCGCCAGGTGCCAGCTCTTCGAGGCCCTGCCCCGCACCAGACGGTCGCGCCGCGCCGTCATCCCACTCTATGATCACCGCCATCAGCGCCGCCATGCGCTGTTTGAGGATCTGCGCCTCTTGGTAGTCCGACAATTCGCCGAGCGTCATCATGACCGGCGCGAGCCACGGCACACCGCGCAGCTGGCCGGGCCGGTCGAAGCGGCGGATGTGGATCACGTCCGACCAATGCACGCGGGTCGAGGTCAGCGCTTTTCGGTTCAGCACCGCCCCGGGGTGTTCATTGTAAAGGTGGTAGGCCTCGATCGCGCCCGTAGGCCCGTATTCGACGCCTTCGATCACCAGGTTGTCGCCCCAGCTCTGGATCGTGTGGTCGAGCAGGTCCACCTCGAGCAGCTCGACCTGGTAGGGCAGCCGCAGGTTCCGGCTGAAACGCGTGTTGCGCATCCGCCGGCGCACCAGCACCTCGCCATCGGTGAAGACGGTCGACATGACGATGCCCTGCATCTCAGACAGGTCGTATTCCCCTAGCGCGTCGATGTCGGTGCTGGTGAGGTGCGGCAGGAAATCCGCGACCGTCGCCTTGGCATTGCCTTCTGCGCGGATGCTTGGGGTGATCCCTTCCCCCACCACGTTCGCGACGATCACGTCACGCCCGCGGGCGGCATAGGCCCGGTTCCGAACGAAGTCGCGGCTCATGTTCCGCAGCCGCACCCGAGCGCCGTAGGCGGCGGCATCGGCCGACGAGCCCGGTGCCTTCCATCCATATGTCCGCCGCCCGCGCGATGCGGCATCATAGTTCATCAACGTCTTGGTCTGGGCACGGGCCCGGGCGCGGCGCAGACCGGCGGTCGGGTTGAAAAACCCGATCATGCTGTCGAGCGGGTTCATGTCAGAGACCCCGCGAGGTGCGCGGATATGAGACGCGGAAGGCGCCCGCCACGCGGCCCGCGACCTCGTCTTCCATCATGCGCAGCGTGGACTTCATCTCTTCGAGCGTCCGGTACTGTACCTCTTCGCCGTTGAGACGCACGCGCGTCACGCCCTTGGCGATGGCAGCCTTGAGCTGGTCCACATCGGCCTGCGTCCATGCCATCCGGTCTATCTCCTTTTCAGCCAGCCGATGCTGCGACGAGGCGCAGGCGGCGGAGTTTCTGCCGGCGCTGGCGCGGCTTCGGGTTCGTCGTGTTCTGGCTCGGCCGCGATACCGGCCACCGCGAAGGCGTTGCCGGGCCCGAGCACCGCCCAATCCGGCGGCGCCTCCGGATTGATCCGGTTCAGCCCCTTGTGCTCGGCGGTCGCGAGCGCCTGGACCGCGAGGTCCAGCGTCTCGTTGCGGGTCACACCCTGCTTTTTCTCGTAGCCCTTGGCGGTGCGCTGCTCGGCGAGGAGCTCGGCCAGCGCCTCGGTCTCGATCCAGTCCGGCACATGCTGCGCGCCGATCCCGCGCTCGAGGCGTCCGAGCGCCGAAAGCACGCTGTCCTTCAGCCGGTCCACCGCCATGTTGAGCAACTTGATGCCGCGGGCTTTCTTGCCCTTCGAGCCGCGCTCCGGCGCCTCCAGCCAGACCCGGTCTCGCTGGTGGAACCCGCCGCGCCCGATCGAGAGGAACCAGAGGTGTCCCTGATTGGCCCGCCGGCGCGCCCGCCAGAACTTCTCGGCGTTATCGGACCAGCCTGCCGGGCCGTTGAAGTCGATGGTCAGCGCGCAGGGCTTCAGCGCCCAGCTCTCACCCTCGACTTGGTATGCCTTGTCGGCCAGCTCCAGGAGCACGTCGGCGTCCTCAGCGTAGCGACCGGGATCGATCAGCCGATACCGACCATCTTCGTTCTTCGCCCGCGGTGCGTGGTCCGGCGGCTGCGAGATCGGGAAGCGGTCGATCACGACGCGCTCGCCCTGCTCTCCCCAGCCCATCACGAGGATCTCGAACCGATTGCCCTGCACGTCGATCGAGACCGTCACGAAGCGGCACCAGTTCGGAGCCACGCCGCGGGGCAGCGTCACCGCTGCCTCGCGCAGCTTCGTCGTCGTCAGCTCGTCTTCGTCGGCATCGACCGGCCGCTTGAACGGCTCGGCGCGCTCGGTGAAGAACACGCGCGACAGCTCGGTGTAGTCGCCGAACTGCTCGGCCTGCCGCAGCGCGCCGAGGTAGGAGCTGACCAGCCCCTCCCAGCTCGCGAAGGCCGCTGCCGCGCCGTTGAGGCTGTAGCTCGCGACGTCCGTCGCGCGCAGGGCCTCGTCGTCGATCCGCACCAGCGCCCGCTTACCGTCCTCGACCTGCGAGCCTTCGTGCAGCCAGCCGCCGTGACCAGCCAGGGCGCGCCGGTTCAGCTCGATCTTGTGCCGGTGGGCATAAAGCTCACCGCAGTCCGGGCATTCCATCTGCGCCTTGGCGCCCGCCTCGGCGGGTTCGAGCGTGTCGTCGTAGACCAGGCGCTCGAAGTGAGGCTCGAAGAGTTCGCTGCAGTTCCGGCATTCCCAATACCAGCGCCCGCGCGTGCCCTCGTTGTAGATACGCACGATGCCGCCCGAGACCGGCGGCAGCTCGTGCGGATTCATCGGACCGGCTTTCCAATCGTCTTCGGTCACCGGGAAGGCCGGCGAGCTTTCCAGCAGCACGCCGCCCCGGCTCATAAAGGTCCGGATACGCTGGCGCGCCATGCCGTAGGGGCTGCCCTCGGGCGCATCCTTCGGGCCCAGCACCTGCTTCATGTGGTCGTAGTCGGTCATCAGCACCAGGCGCTGGCTGCGCGAGGACAGCTGGTTCGCTACCGGGTAGCCGATGCTGAGCCGCATCCCGCGAAAGCGCTTGCGGCTGAAGGTGTCGTCGTCGCGGCCACGCCCGAGCCGGTCAAGAACCTCGGGGCTGTGCCTGATCGCCGGGTTTAGCTTCTCCTCGACCCATGCGTCGGCGTCCGTCTTCGTCATGTGGATCACCTGCACCGGGTCCGGGGCCGAGGTGATCGAGTGGAATGCCACCGTCATCAAAAGCTGTGTCTTGCCAGACTGCGAGGGTCCGACGAAGCAAACCGCCTTGAACCGGCGCGACTGCGTCATGTCGGCGGGCTCGACGGTGTAGGGCGTGACCATCCGGTCGAACGGGCGCCAGTCGCCCGCCACCGGCACCCGCATGTAGCGCTCGGCCGCATCCGTCACCGTGATCCGCGACGGTGGGTCGAGCAGCGGCAGGCAGTCGCCGAGAATCTCGGTGGGCTGCCGCCAGGACGGCAGTGGCGGGATGTGCCGGACCGAGCTGGCCCGGTCAGCCATGACCACCATCAGAGCAACCCGGCCCGATCGGTCCGGCCCGGCAGCTGCGCCACCTGCGCGCCGCCGAGGATCTCGGTCTCGATACGCTCGCGCACCTTCAGCAGCAGCGCATCGCAATGGCGCTGCACCCTGGTGACCTCGTCCGCGTTCAGCCCAAGCTCACGCTCAAGGTGATCGGGCAGCGTGCTGAGCGAGGTGCGGGTGATCCCGACGAGGTCCTCGAGCAGCTCCTGCACCCGGCTTGCGCGCACCAGGTCGCCCCGCTGCTCGGCAACGCGGTTACGGTGATACTCGGCCTCGGACCACTCGCGGAGTTCCTTGGCGGTGAGGCCAGATTCCTCCGCCTCCTGCCCGTCATCGAGGTTGCGGAAGAGCAGCGCATTCTGCGCATTGCGCTCGTCGCGGCGCAGACGGGTCTTCTTGTCCTCGGCCTCGCGGTGCTGTCGCCACGCCCAGCACTCGGTGAGGCTAAGCTCGTAGGCAACGCCGTTCCGACCACCGGCCAGAACGGGCATCCCCTTCCCGATCCAGTCGGTGATCGTGTTCTCCGACACGCCGAAGACGCGGGAGAGATCGGTACGGTTGAGCGGCTCGCCGTCGTCGACCACGCCATCCGGGAGCGGGTAGCGCGTGACGTCGAGCACGCTCCCGTCCGGAAGCGTGAGCCGTTCCTGCATCTCGATTTCCTCTGCAACAACAACAGGAACCCCAACAATCAGGGTTCGCCGGTTTCGGCCTGTAAGATGTAACGGGGTGCGAATAACCCCTGTGCGGGGGCATGGGGGGAAGGACCCACGCCTAGATTTTTGCCTTCAGGGTCCGCGTCAGCGCCCGGTCGTAGGCCGCGGGCGCCGCCGCCGTCGCCACCTGCCGGCCGTGATCTTCCATCGGGAACCGGGCCGAGTAGCTCGGCACCGTGTCGGAGAAGGCCAGCACCTTGCGGATCGTCTCGCCGCGCCGCTCATAGACCCCCGGCGACAGCGCGCTCTCGGCCTGCGGCACGAAGTAGCCCGCGCGGCGTCTACCTGCCCTGCGCCGTGAAGCCGCCGTCGTGTTCTGATAGGCATCGCCCTGCGCCTTCACCGACGAGAGCACCTGCTGGATCAGGCCGGGCGAGATGTTTCCGTAGCGGTTCCGCCGCGCGGCCCGCGTCGGCAGCACCGACTGGATGATCCCCTCGTACTTCAGCCGACGAGACAGCAACTTCTCGAAGCCCGTCTGCGAACGGCGACCGCCTTGCTGCTGCACCTCGAGGTAGTGCTTGCCGACCGGCTTATCCTTGCGCTGGACCGTCGCCACCGGGTTCTGCGGCGTGGCCTTGCGCACGAAGAAGGCGTTCAGCGTGTAGGGTACCGGGTTGTCGAAGACCCGCGCCATCAACTTCTTGTTCTCGCGGAAGACTTCGAAAGCCATGTCGTTCAACGCCCAGGCATTCATCCGAGGCAGATCGGTCCGAAGGTTGTCGAGGTTGCGGTTCAAGTTGCGAAGGTCAGAGGCATCAATACGCATACGGACCCTCTCAATAAAGAACCCCGGCAGCAGCTATGCCGCGCCGGGGACATCATGTTCGCATCGAGCGCTGATCCAAAACCTAGGACCAGCACTGAGAAAAGCTGCGCATAAGTTCGGGACTATGCGTTTCGGTGAAGAAGGAATTTCAATCCTGAGCGAAGCAGGAAGAAGAGCACGATTGCCGCAATAAATACTCCGAAGAGGCCAAGATATTGTACATCGAACGAGCTTGGGTTTCTCATGAGCGATATTAGTTCGAAAGAAAAGCCACCGGCACCGCCTAGAAGGCCCCCAACCATTGCCCCTAGTCCTGCTACAGCCAGCGCCGGAACCCCAATTCCGGTTCCCATAGCGACAACGCCGATGCCCCCTACGGTGGCCGCCAATCCTCCACCGATAACTGCCCCGCCAACAAAGCCCGCAGCTGGCGCCACAAGCCGCGAAAGAAGGCTTTTCTCTTCAATGAATAGGCCTGCCACCAAGAAGACGAACAGCACCGATAGAAACGCTGCGAAGACCGCAGGTAGGTGCCGCCCTGACCAACGCAGTGCCTTTTGCCACAACTCAGAGACCATTCTCACCTCGTCACTTTACCAAGCTAATCAACCTTGTATTCCTTAAAGGTGCTTGTACGCAGCTCGGCAAGACCCAAAAGTGACGACCGAAGTGGCTTTCTTCTCCATATCTTTGGGCACCGATAGAGCGGTCTGGGCGTCGGTTTCCGCTCCCCAGCCCAGATTTTTGACCTACCCCCGGCCCCCGTGGAAAACCTCTCGGGCCGTCTTCCGGCTGTGGCAACGGTGGCAGAGGGCCTGCCAGTTCGCCCGATCCCAGAAGAGCGAGCGGTCGCCCTTGTGCGGCACCACGTGGTCAACGTCGGTCGCGGGCTCGACAACCCCAAGCTCGTCGCAGTCAACGCAGCACGGATGCCGCTGAAGGAAGAGCCGCGCCGCCGCCTTCCATCTCGGATCGGCGTAGAGCGCTCGGGCAGCGGCAGCGTGGGGCGTGGCCTGTGCCGCCGCCTTCTGTCCGGCCCGCTTCTCGTCTTGCTCGGCCTGATGCTCAGCGCACCGAGGCTTACCGGTGAGTGCGATCTCTTCGCAGCTGGGCGCCGCGCAGAGCTTACGCATCGCCGTGCCCGGCTGCTGGCTGAGGGAAGAGGTCCATGCCCATAGCCTAGAAACGACAAAGCCCCGCACAATGGCGGGGCTCGGGACACAGTGCAGGCGTGTCAGATGTGGCGTTCGAACCCATCCTCGCCGCCCACCCGCTCCGGTATCTGTCCCTCTCCGGGAGAGCACTCGGAGCATGAGGCCTGTATCGGCAACATAGGAATCGCCGCATCGTCCTGTCAACTCTCTTTCGCAGCCAGCCCCACGAGTGTTTCCCCGGTGGTGGTGACCGAGCTCTCCCGCCCGAAGAGCTCGAAGCGCACCTTGATGCCGCCCGCCGCGTCGACCTCGACCACCTCGCACTGGAAGCCTTCGAACGGCCCAGCACGGAACATCGCCCGATCACCAGCTCGCACACGCCGCGCCGCCGCAGCTTTGCGCCGCTGCTCTTGCCGCTCATCTTCCTGCCGCAGGTCACGCGCCCGCATCTCGTGCAGAGAGGCCAGACGCTTCGGCCCGAGCACGCCCCACTGACCATCTGACCGGCAGAGCGCGCCGGTCAGGAAGGGCGAGGTTAGAACACGGTGCGGAACCGGCACACCCGCGAAGCGTGCAAAGACATAGCCCGGAAGGTAGCGACGTTCATACTCCCGCACCCGACCGCGCACCTTTGTCCGTCGCGAGGTCACGGGGTGGAAGGCGTAGACACCGCGGGCCGCAAGCCAACTCTCGGCCTGCCGCTCCTGTTGCGGCCGGCAGAGCAGGGCATACCATGCGCTGTCGCCCGCCTCGAAGATCGACGTCGAGTTGCTCTCGACCGGCACCGCGTCGCCGATCCTGAGGCTGAGGAAGGGGCTGACCATCGTGTGCGCACTCCACTGCTGTTCTGAAATCAAGATACTCATGCGCCACCTTCCGACGCCGCCTCGACGTAGCCGCGCACCTTCGCCTCGGTCTCGTCGTACCAGGCGAGCCACTCCCCATCGCCATCGAAGGGCAGGAGGCCGCGCGAGATGCGATCCCGCACCCGCTCGACCTTCGAGGCGTGTTCGCTGGCGCGCCGCGCCACCACCGCCTTCTCCCGGTAGCTGGTCGGCGGGCGCTTCTTCTCGGTCCAGAACTGATACTCGGCCACCAGCCTGTTGCCCGCCAGCGCCTCGCGCCCGGCCACAGACCGGAACCAGCGCAGCACGGCGGGCAGCTCGCCGAGAGGACGCGGCTCGCGCGCCTCGGCGTAGCCTTCGAAGCTCGCCAGCTCAGGCCAGAAACACCGGGCCGATCCCTGACCCTTCGCCCGCATGCATTGCTCGAGCACCCGTAGGCTCTCATCGCCGAGATAGCCCATGCTGTCAGCAATGGCATCGAGCCGCTTCACCTGCTCAGACTGCTCAGTGCCCTTCGGAAAGCGGAAGCCCCGCGCTTGGAGCGGTGCGATCAGCAGTCTGCGCACCCGGTCACGGTTCGTCTCGGTGGTGGTGGTCTGCTCGGTGGTCATTGCCAGCCCCTTCTCTCAGCAAATCCTGAGTTATCCACAGGTGTCAGCGTTGGGATCGGAGCCGAGCGGAAATCTCTTTTCATTTTTTTTCCTCTCTTTTCCTCTCTTAGAGACGACAGAATGTCTGGAGTTCTGTCACGCTTCCGAACGGTTCTGTCACACGTGACAAAACCGGTTGTTTCTTCATCTCCGGAAATCGGTGGTCCCGAGGTACTCCATGCCCTCGAGGATGCGGACGGCGGTGCGGTTGCCGTGCGGGTAGTTGTCGAGAAGCCAGCGGTGCAGCATCACGACATAGCGGGGGTTTGCGGCGAGGTTCTTGGAGCCGATCTCCTCGACGCTCTTGCGCAGGCGGCTGAGAGCCTGTCGCTCCTGATCCGCCGCCTTGCGGTCCTGGTGCTTGTTCTTCCAGTCCAGCGCATCGAGGGTCACCTCGGTCACACGCTTGTTCATCAGGCGGACTTCGCCGGTCCCGATGATGCGGCACCGCGTCCAGCCGTGGAGCGGGCTGATTTTGCGCCGCAGGTAGCCCTCCCACCGCGCAAGCGGCATGTCCATCATCCAAGCCTGACGCTGCGGCTCAGCCGGAATCGTGCCCACCGGGTCCTGCGACTGGCACTTCGACCAAAGCGTCAAGGCGAGGCCGACCACCTCCCAGTCTTCGATCTCTTTGCAGGCCTTGAAGAAGTCGCTCTCCAAGAAGGCCACGTGATGGAGCTTGAAATAGCTATGCGTCTCCAGGCGCTCGCCCGCAGGGACCGGGTATTCGGGCATATCGGTGACGTCGGACACGCGGGTCAGGCTGACTGTGCTCATCGTGCGTTCCCCTTTGAGTAAGCCATGGCGCGGAGCGACCAGAAGGCCGACATCTCCAGCTCGAGCGCGTACTTGGCCGCGCCGAAGGCGGCTTCGTCATCAGCACGACGAGCCGAGATCACCTCGCACGCTCGACCATGCGCCGGGCCGATCTCGTCACCCGGCAGCGCCATCGGATAGGCAACGAGCGCCTCGCTCAGCATCTGAATGCTGTCAGAGCAGATCGTCATGCCGCCCTTGCGAAGCGCCAGAGAGGTTGCGGCGATGACGAATGTGGCGCGCTCCGGACCGTTCATGCTGCTGCCCTCATGGCTTCTGCCGAATGCGGCTCCAGCATCGTCATGATGCGAGGATCGGACAGCGAGAGACTGAAGGCACCACGGACTGCGGCGCCAACAGGTCCGCTCGCGATGGACGTGCGCGCGCGCTCCTCGGCAATCCGCTGACGTTCTTCTGGGACCGGGTTCGACGGCAGGCCGATCAACCGACGCCGCCACCGGAGGACAGACGCAGCGCTAACCCCGAGCTTCTCCGCGATTTCCGCATCACAAAGCCCCGCTTCATGCATGTCCCTCAATTCCGATTCACTGAATGCCTGCGGGCCTGACGGTACCGAATAGGGATTTCGCGCCAGCCCAAGCGCCTCTCGGACGCGCATGACGGTCGAATGTCGAACCTTGAAGTGATCCCGCAGATTCCGGTCACTCCAACCCTGCGCGTGCAAGCGCCGAAACTCTTCCCTGTCGACCTTCATCAGGCTGCACCCCGGCTGGCGACGATCGAGGCGCGAGCGCGCATCAAGGCTTCGACGGCCTCATCGATCTCGCAAAGCGCGGCTTGGCTCGAAGGTCCGGAGGCCTTTTCGATCACCCGAATAATCGCCGCCTGCGCCTCGCCGCATTCCTTGGCGACCACGCCGCATTGCGAAAAGAGCGAGGTCACGCTGCCTCCGACCTCGACGGGTTGGAAGACGCCGCCGGCCAGCCCCGCAAAGTGCTGCGCCAGGGGAACCGCTGCGGCCGGGCAATCCATGCCCAGACGATGCAGGTAGTTCACACCGAGACCGCCCGGACGGTCTTCGTTGTCCTCCATCCCGTAGGACAGGGTCGAGCCACGAATGCCGAGGAAGTCCGCCACATCCTTGTGACGCTTGCCGGTCGCTTCGACCGCCTCGCAAACCGCGTTCTGGATCGTGCCGTACGTCTGCGCTCTCATGTGAAGGGCCTCGTTTTCGTTTAGCTGGAAGGACTTGGCTACTCCGTTTAGGTTCGGGACCATGGAACGAGTGCAATGTTCAGTGAGTGGTGGCGTTAAGGTGCAGCGCGGGCAGGACCAGGGAGGAGGAAGAGCCCCCGCCCGCGCTGCGGCCCGGCACGAGGGGCGCCGGGATGCTGATTGCGGACCGCAGCCCTTGAAAGAGGGCGCACAGGCACTGATGTGATGAGTGCACGATCGATGAGAATATTTGCATCACGACGCCTCCCGAGAGCTCTCTGGCTGGGCAGGATCGTGCGCTTCGAGAATAGAAGACGCCGTGACGCCAGTGTTGTTTCTGGTCGCTACGCGCAAGACCCCCGCCAAATGCTTCGACGGGATCGAGCCATTTTGAGCCCACCGGTAGACCGCGATGGGCTCGACACCACATTCAATCGCGACCTCTTCCCGCGACCCGACCTTTGCCAGGAGATTTTTTATGCGCTGCTTCATGATCGCCATAATGACTATATTAGTCATTCCGTCAAGGGACTGAAACAGTGATTGCTGATGACTACCGCAGCGAACAATGTTCGCTTATGTCGCTCAAACCAGATTCCCTGCTGCCACCTGACGTGTGGCAGGCCATGCGCAAAGAGGCGGTAGGCCACAGGCTTGCCCTACTTCGCCGCGCGATCGGGAAGACACCATCCGAAATGGCGGACAGCCTGGGAATCGAGCGCACCTACTGGTCGCGCTTCGAAAAGGGGCGCCAGGGGCTGTCAGATAGCGTCGCGGCGCTTCTGACTGTCAGATATGGGGTCACCTTGGACTTCATTATGCTCGGGAAGTGGGACAAGCTTCCTCTCGATCTCGCCGAAAAGATGCGCGCACTCCCTCCTGAATAGGGCGTCCAAACTTTCGCCAGTGCAAGCGGCCCTTAGCGCCAACACATGCAATCTACTCGCCTTCAAAGCCTTCCCCGCCTATAGAACATAACGTGAACACCTAGGCACAGTCAGGTGCCGCTGCGCAAGCTCTAGTCACATCAAATGACTAGAGTAGTCTTTTTTCTGTTGCGTGATGACTGTTTTAGTCATAGCCTACATCTGCATCCGCCGAAGAGGCCAAGCCAATCGCGGATTTGTTTAGGGAGACATCACAGATGGATCATTTTCAGCACCACTTTCGCCAGCTCGGCAACGCAATCCTCCAGGGCAACATCCTCGAGGCATCGCGCCTAGCCGGCGAAGCAGCCGATATTTTTGCGGCTTTCAACGCTGGCGGCAGCACGCCGCCGCCTGCCCTTTCCCTGATGCCCGCGTGGCTCATCGAGGACTGCAGGCAATGATGACTTTGACCACTCATTCTCAATTCGCCCCTTTTTGCGCGGGTCTCCGCTCGCTCGTGTTCGGAAATATCAGCATGTCAGCACCCCTTACAGGTGCCGAATGCAGATTTCCGCCTTGCTCAACCCGGAGTTGCAGCATGAATCGCGTAATCGTTTGCCCCCAAAGGGTAAGATTCTTCAAAAAATTTGTCGCTCTCGGAAATTTTCGAGGACCCAACGTCTTCATCCGACTGCCCAATTCCAAGGCCGCGCGCTTCTGCGCTGCAGCAATTGAGGTCGAGCTTCGCCGCTCGAGCCGCCTTCCCAAAAAGCCGAGGAAAAAATGAACAAATCCAGAAACATCATTCCGTTTCGCGGGCGCGTGTCTGTTCAACATCAGGCTCGCGAGATCGATCTTGCAGCCGCCTTGGAACGCGCACGCCCTGCCGTCATGGCGGCCTGCGAACCTGTCAAAGGCCTGAGGGCTGCGCGCCGCGCGCAAGTGCTGAAAGAGCTCTTCGCCCCCACGTCAAGAACGGCGACCTGATTCACCGCCGGCCCCATGGCCGGCGGCATCCGGCACGGGCGCTGCCAGTCGCCCGACGCAGAGAGAACGCGCAGCGCAAGAAGCCACCACTCACGGACGAGACCTGCCAACTGTCTCACAGGCCTGCGCGCCGGATGCCGCCCGCCATGGGGCCGACACAACGAATGCCGGGCATGAGGCCCGCATCCCCTCGCCGCGACCCAGCATGGATCGTCTGCCCCCAAGACGAACGCGGCGAGGGGCCACATTCCCAAGAGGACTGAGCATGCTGATGCCCCAAGATGCCGAATTTCAGGTGGACACCGCTGGCGCCGGCATGGCTCGCGCGGCGTCGCGCAAGCGCACCCCCATGAAGGAGACCGCCGAGGACAAAGCGGTTTCTGATGGCGCCTATGGCGTCGCCGCCGGTGAAGTGAAGCAGTTCATCGAGCGCTTCGAGCGCCTGGAGATCGAGAAGAAAGAGATCGCCGACCAGCAGAAGGAGGTGATGGCCGAGGCCAAGGGCCGAGGCTACGACACCAAGGTCCTGCGCAAGGTGATCGCCCTCCGGAAGCGCGACAAGGACGACGTCGCCGAGGAAGAGGCGGTGCTCGAAATGTACAAAGCCGCGCTGGGGATGGACTGATGGACACCTACAGCCACATGACAAGCGAACGCGCGCACCGCAAGTCCGCCGACCTTCCGCCCCTTACCCGCGAGCAGGAATACGAAGGCAACGGCCTGCGTGACCGACTCAGCGCCGAGAAACCCGCCGACGCGGGCCTCCAGGAAGGCTGGTGGGCAGCGCTGCTCATCGCCGCAACAGTCGTCACCGGCGGCGTGTGGATAATCTGGAACGGCCTCGACCTGCTTGCCGCCGCGATCCGCGCCGCTGCGGCCTATCTGGCGGGGTGGCTGTGATGCTGGACCCATTCCACGCCGACCAGGTCGAGGCCGAAGGCAATCGCTCGGCCATGGCCGAAATCGACATGCTCAGCGACGTCCGCGATCGCGCGCACCAAGAAGCCCGAGCCCTACGCGACAGCCCCGTCGGCATCGTGTTCGCGGCCATCGCCAGCGTGGCCGAGGACAGCATCCGCAGCCTGAGCAAGGCCGCGAAAGCGGCGGAGGCCTACTGATGCGCGACACCTTCGATTTCCCCGAGCTGCCCGACCGCGCCCTCACCGGCCTGCCGCTGATCGTAGACAGCTTCGCCGGCGGCGGCGGGGCTAGCACTGGCATCGAGATGGCGCTTGGCCGCGGGCCCGACATCGCGATCAACCACAACCCGGCGGCGCTGGCGCTGCACGCGGCGAACCACCCCGAGACGCTGCACTTGTCCGAGAACGTCTATCGCGTCGATCCGCTCGACCATCTCGCAGGCAAGCACATCGGCCTGATGTGGTTCAGCCCGGACTGCAAGCACTTCAGCAAGGCCAAGGGCGGCAAGCCCGTAGCGCGGAACATCCGCGATCTCGCTTGGATCATCCCCGGCTGGATCGATCGCATCCAGAAGAGCGGCGGGCGCGTCGACGTGGTGCTGATGGAGAACGTCGAGGAGTTCGCCGGCTGGGGCCCGCTGATCGAGACCGAGCGCGGCTTGATGCCCTGCCCGGCACGCAAGGGCGAGACCTTCGCCGCCTGGTGCAAGGCGATCCGCAAGCTCGGCGGTAAGATCGAGCGTCGCGAGCTGAAGGCCTGCGACTACGGCGCCCCGACCATCCGCAAGCGGCTCTTCGTCGCCATCCGCTTCGACGGCCAGCGCATCGTCTGGCCAGAGCCGACGCACGGCGCGCCGGATTCGGACGAGGTGAAGGCGGGCAAGCTGCAGCCGTGGCGCACCGCGGCGGAATGCATCGACTGGTCGCTGCCCTGCCCGAGCATTTTCGACAGCAAGGCCGCGATCATGGCTAAGCATGGACTGCGCGCCGTGCGCCCGCTGGCAGACAACACCCTCGCCCGGGTCGCTAAGGGGCTGCGCCGCTACGTGCTGGACGCCGAGCGGCCCTTTCTGGTCAACCTGACCCATGGTGCGCGAACCGAGGATCTGGACGATCCGCTGCGCACCGTGACCGGCGCGAACCGCGGCGAGAAGGCACTGGTAACCCCGTCGCTGGTGAACATCGCCCATGGCGACAGCGGTGGCCGCCGGGAATACCCGCTGACCGAGCCGCACGGCGTGGTGACCGCCGGCGGCATCTCACACGCCGTTGTGGCGCCGACCCTGATGCGCCACTTCGGCGCGTCAGTCGCCGCTGACATCGGGGCCCCGGCTCCGACGATCGTGGCCGGAGGCGGCGGCAAGACAGCACTCGTCGCCCCTTCCATCGCCAAGTTCATGACCGGCGCGACCGGCAGCGACATTGACGCGCCGCTCCCGACGATCACCGCGAACAGCTACCTCAAGCGCCCGGGCGGTGCTGCGCCCCTCGGCATGCTCGCACCCCTGCTGGCCAGCCTGAAGGGCACGACGCGCCGTATGGGCCTCGTAGCGCAGCCTCCCCCACCATCTGCGCCGAAGGCAACCACAGCGCCGTCGTGGCGCCCGTGCTGACCTACGCGCAGCAGGGCGGCCGCTGCCGGTCAATCGAGGATCCGCACCACACCATCTGCGCCAGCAAGAAAGACCAGAACAGCATGATCGCCGCGACGATGGTGCACGTCGGGAACGGCGAGCGGCAGGGCCAAGCGCCCCGCGCCCTCGACATCACCGCGCCGCTGAACACGGTCGTAGCGGGCGGCGTGAAGCATTACCCGGTCGCGGCCTACCTCGCTCAGCAGAACACCGGCCTCGTCGGCCACCACGCCACCGCGCCGCTATCGACCATCGTCGGCAAGGGCTTCACCCAGAGCCCGGTCGCGGCGTGGCTGGCGAAATACTACGGCACCGGCGACGGCGCGCCCGCGACAGAGCCCATGCACACGATCACCACCAAGGACCGGATCGTGCCCATGCAGGCCGAGCTTGCGGCCCCGCCCTTCGACGAGGCGCACGCGCCCCGAGCCCGCCAGGTGGCCGAACTGCTGCGCCGGCACGGCCTCTGGGATGACCGCGAGTTCGTCACCGTCGAGATCGGCGGCACGTCCTTCGTCATCGTCGACGTGGGCATGCGGATGCTCACCCCGCGCGAACTCTTCAACGCGCAGGGCTTCCCGCCCGACTACGTGATCGAGGGCGTCTGTCACGAGCGGGGCGGTGAGTGGGAGTTCGAGGCCTTCCCGAAAGACCTGCAGGTCTCCTGCGTCGGGAACAGCGTCTGCCCGCCGCTCGCCGAGGCGCTGGTGCGCTCGAACTGCGCTCACCTGGTTGCGATGAAGGAGGCCGCAGCGTGAGTGTCGTCGCCCACCAAAAGCCCCGGAATGGGGACATAAACTCCAAACCGGGGCAACTGGTAATGCAAAATCACTGTCTTCAAACGTTTGCCCTCCGCCTCGACACGGGGAAAATTCCAGTGTTCTGTTCCGAAGCCTCTCCAGGCGCGTCAGTCCACTCACGGACCTCGGCCACGCTGCGACAAGTTGCGGCCACAGTCGAGACGCATTCAACCCGCAGTTGCCGAGGTTTCTGTGGACATCAACAGCTAGAGACAGACCGCACAAGGCGTTGTGTGTGTGACAACAAAGTGGCCGATGACATTTCGCGCATTCGCCTTTGCGCGCTGCCGTTTTTCGACGGAGAGTTGTAGTCATGGGCGCCCCTGTCTTCACCGCAGCTGAGCTACGCCGCGCCGCCGAGGTGGCTTCCGAGTTCGGGTGGATTGTCGAGGTCTGCCCACGACGCGGAACCATCCGCCTTGTCCCACAGGAACCCGGCGCGGTAGCCTCACAGAATTCGGAAATCGGAGAAAACACATGCGACGGGGTGCTCGATTGAAACACCTGAACCGGTCCGGCACGTTCCGCAGCGGGAACCCCCGCTTCTACTTTCGGCCCAAGGGGCAGAAGGGCACGCCGATGCCCGACCTGCCGATTGATCACCCGGGCTTTCTAGCGGCCTATGTCGCGCTTGCGGGTGAGCCGATCAAGTCCAAGCCTGAACCGCGCACCGGCACGATAGGAGCCGCTCTGAGGGCCTTCAGGGCCTCCGACCGCTTCCTATCGCGCGCCACGTCCACACGCGGCGTCTGGCTGCGCTTTCTGACCGAAATGGAGGACACTTGGGGACGTTCGATGCTGGCCGACCTCGAGACGCGCCACATCCGCAAGGACCTCGCACGCTTCGAGCCCCATCCTGCCAACAACCGACGGAAGGTCTGGCGCGCGTTCTGCAGCTGGTGCGTTGATGCTGGCCTGATTGATGACGACCCCGCGGAGAAGGTCCGGCCACGCGCGACACCGAGAACCGAGGGACATACGCCTTGGACGCGCGAGGATGTCGCGGCATTCCGGAAGCACTGGGCGCCGAGCACTGCTCAGCGCCTCGCGTTCGAGCTGATGCACCGGACCTGTGCGAGCATCGGTGACGCGTGCGTTCTCGGGCCGGGAATGATCCGCGATGGTTGGCTGACATACACCAGGAAGAAGTCCGGAAGCATGGCCTCCTGCCCAATGGGTGCCGATGCGCCGGCTTGGTTCGAACACTCAGAGGACCTAGCACGGGCCATCGCCGCGCAGCCACAGAAGCACATGACCTACATGGTGACACGCGCCGGGCGGGTGCGCTCGCACAAGGCTGCGGCGCAGTGGTTCAGCCGGGCATGCGACGACGCCGGACTGCCGCGCCTGTCGGCCCACGGCATCCGGAAGCACCGGGCAAGCGTGTTCAAGGAGAATGGCGCGAGCGCCGAACAGCGGATGGCAGTTCTGGGGCACGAAACCGAGGGTGAGGCAACTCGCTACAGCAAGAGCGCTGACCTTCGCAGGACCATAGAGGGAACAGAAAGTTCCAACTCATCCGAAACCGGTTCCAACTATCGCGCTGAAACCAGTTAAAACATGCGATTTTTGAGGAAGGTGGCGCACCCGATAGGATTCGAACCTATGGCCTCTGCCTTCGGAGGGCAGCGAGCGTCCGAGAGAAAAAATAACGTGGTCAGTAACTTACTGACCACGCTTAGTATTACTGTTCTCGCCCTGTACGGATAGCCTGCATGATTTTTCGCTCTGTGTCTTCAGCGTGTGCGTACGTTTCCAAGAAGAGCTTGTCATCTTTCCAACGCCCGTATTCAGTACACGTCTTCACATCCACTCCCTGCCTCACAAACATTTCCGTTGCGAAGCCGTGCCGGCCAGCACCGTGCGGAACCAGCCTAACAATACCAGCTCGTGAACATGCACTGTTCCATGCCTTTCGCGGGCCATCTTTCGAGGCATAGCCAAACACCCTGAGGTTGTCTTTAGACCGTTTCCAACCTCTCGGGACACGAGGCTCCAACTCCGCAAGCAATTTCGCAAGCTCAGGTGAAATCACGAGCTCAACTTCAGCATGGCCTTTGGCAGCGGGGATCTTCACAATATTCTTGGAGATATCAGAAAGATGGCAAGGTCCAAGCTCCGTTGCTTGGCCAATCCTTGCAGCTGTCTCGAACATGAAGCGAGCAAGTACATAGACGTTGTGTGGAGCCGCTTTTTCGAATTCCCTCAACCACTTCCAAGACCCTGGGAGCTTTTTCTGTCGACTCTGTTTCCCTCGGAACTCGTCTTGCTTTTGGCGCTCAGCAGACGTGAAACCTTTAAAATGCAACGGCTGACAGCGATTCTCCTCACAACCTGCATTCGCGAGCTGCTGCAGTGGGACCACTATCCACCTTTTCCAAGTATCCGTGGATGCTTTAGGAAGAATTTCTCGGCATATCTTAACGATACGGGCGCGATTAATTTCATCTATACACACATCACCCGCCTTTTCGACAATTTGAATTAGGTACCTCGCACTCTGAGCGTCAGTCAGTACGAAAGTGGCGGCTTCAGCAACGGTCAACGGCGGGAGTATTTCACCGAAGTGATGCCGCTTTAGTTCGCTCTCCGTCCTTTCTTTGATCCAGTCGTATGCGCCTGAGATTGTAGATGAGCGAGTGCTCTCTCTGATATATTTGGAGACCGCGCGCCCGTTGAATTCAACGGTGCCTTTGGCCCAATACACTTTTCCTCTTTTGTATGGCTCGAGCGGCATGCTTCCTCCATGAAGATTTTATCAATGTGTTCAGGGAGAAGGATCAGATCGCGACCAATCCGCGGGAAGCCTCCGATACGGTTGGCTTTCTCGGCGAGAGAACGCGCCGAAATCACCCGTCCGTGCATCGCAAAAATTGCGACCCACTGTTCGGGGGTTCGCCCTTCACTCAAGAGCCGTGGTAGTGCGGTTGGATGGTTGATCGTGTCCTTCATGAGGAGGACATCGGTACAAACAACCAAACTGCATAATTCGGTTTGTTCCTCTGTTTCGAGCGATCCCGAGCGAGGGCCACAATGAGAAACTTACCGATATTGAGGAAATTTTCGGTAAGCACGTCACACAAGACATCGATTTAGCCGAACTTGAGCAAGGCTATGCGCCGGCGATGAATGCCTGCTAACGCGTGTTCCGGGCGGTACATCCCCCGAGCAGGCCCTCCAGCCACGCGAGGCAAATGAGCAAGAGGGTTCTCAGGTAGGCCAGGAGCTTGCGGAAATTGTGCCCGCAGCCACACAGGACGGCGAAGATGGCATCGCTGGCGCCCCCCTTGAGCGGGCAGCGTGCAAGGCGACTATCCATCTTCATGTGACCGATTTCCGGCTGGATTGCTCTTCGCCTTCGGCGTTGGGCCTTCAGCGGCTCGGTCATCCCGTGGCGCATTCCGGAGATCAGGACACGCGTTCTGGTTACGCCATGACCACAGTAGCCGCGATCGACAACCGCAAGGTCGGGGCGGCGATCGATGAGCTGGCAATGGCGGAGCAAAAACCGGCCACGGGGCGGCGCAAAAGCAGACCACCTTATTGCGCGCTTGAGCCCGCCGGGAGGGCGTAGCCCAAGCGGCGGACTCAAGCGCGTCGCGGTTTTCTATGGGGTACGACCGGAGTTTCGAACCAGGCTTTTGGCGAGCCTGTAGCTCTCGCCATGCACCCTGAGGTTTTTGACGTGGTGGGTAAGGCAGTCGAGGAGAGCGCCGGTCAGGCGCTCTGTTCCGAAGGTCTCGGTCCACTCGTCGAACGGCAGGTGCTGGTGGTGATGAGCGTGGCGCCCCGGCCCCGCTCGTAGCGTTGCGAGATCATCTCTGAAGAGTAGCTCGGCTCCGGTTCTTGACAGAGGCACGAAGCCCAGCTCATCGATGAGCAGTTCTCGGCCCCTTCCATGGCGGTGCCGCTTGTGTATTCCGAGCCATAGCACGTCGGGAAGAAGGGCTCCTTTGAGGGTATGGCCACGCACTATCCCCCATGTCTTCTGCGCCGTCGGCAGTCCAAGCGAAGCTGATCAGAGCGGGACATGAGCCGACAGAGATCAACTAAACGTTTCCCAAGTGGCAATTATGATCGCTCCGTTTGTACGTCGAATTCATCCTTCACGATGTCACCGCAGCTTGGACCGTAGACGTTTTCTTAGTCGCCAAGCTGAGCTACAGGTAGTAGCGTCTGAGTTCTGCAGCCCAGGTTTTCGTATCTGGCACATTCTTTCGGAGGGGTCGCATGACCAGCATTTCGCGCGGTTTTTCATTCATCGACCTGTTCGCAGGGATCGGTGGCCTGCGTATTGGTTTTGAGGCCATCGGCGGCAGGTGCGTATTCACGAGCGAGTGGAACAAGTTCTCACAGCAGACCTACAGAGCCAACTTCGATGACGGTCATGAAATCAACGGTGACATCACGAAGGTCGATGAGCGTGACATTCCCGCTCATGATGTCCTGCTCGCCGGTTTCCCCTGCCAGCCGTTTTCCATTGCCGGGGTGTCGAAGAAGAATTCGTTGGGCCGTGCCCACGGGTTCGCGGACGAGACCCAGGGTACGCTGTTCTTCGACGTAGTCCGTATACTTCGACATCACAAGCCGAAGGCCTTCCTTCTGGAAAACGTCAAAAATCTGCTGTCCCACGACAAGGGAAACACTTTCCGGGTTATCATGCATGCCCTCGACGAACTCGGCTACGACGTCGACCACAAGGTGATCGATGCACGTCACTGGGTTCCGCAACACCGTGAGCGTATTTTCATCGTTGGCTTCCGGCGTGACATGCCAGTCGCGTTTTCTCTGGACGATGTAATCCTGCCCGATGGGCCCACGCCGACCTTGGCAGACATTCTCCATCCACAGGACGGGTCGGAGACTGTTGAAAAGCCCTACACCACAGGCGCCCTCGCCAGGGTTGCCGACAAGTACACGCTCACCCCAAAATTGTGGGAATATCTCCAGAATTATGCTGCAAAGCATAAAGCTGCAGGAAACGGTTTCGGCTTTGGACTTTGCGAGCCACACAATGTCTCCCGAACATTGAGCGCGCGTTACTATAAGGACGGGAGTGAGATCCTGATCGCGCAAAATTGCGGCACGCCTCGACGACTGACGCCGAGGGAATGCGCAAGACTGATGGGATTTGACAGACAAGGTTCAAACCATCCGTGGAATATTGTTGTATCTGATACTCAAGCATATCGTCAGTTCGGAAATGCCGTAGCGGCACCCGTCGCCATCGCAATTGCAGACGCAATGGCCCCTTGGTTAACCAATACAGTGGCACTGCGTCCAAAACGGGGACTGCGTGCCTGAGAAGAAACCAATGACCCGATCCGCCATGATGGCTGGTATTGGAAGCAAGAACACGAAACCGGAACTTGTAATACGCAAAGGCTTGCATAAGTTCGGTTTTCGGTATCGTCTGCATCGAAAGGACTTACCAGGAAAACCGGACATCGTTCTGCCAAAATACCAATCAGTGATATTCGTCCATGGATGTTTCTGGCACGGCCACGAAGGCTGTAGTTTTTTCAAGGTTCCAAAGACGAACACAGAATTTTGGCTGGCAAAGATTAGGCGCAATCAAGTCCGTGATGCTGAAGTCCAAGCAAAACTGATGGAATCGGGTTGGCGCGTTTTGACAGTATGGGAATGTGCAACTCGACGTGTGCCAGAGGTTCCCTTAACAACTGAGGTTGCAGATTGGCTGGCTGGGTCCGATTATGCAGGCAATATTTCGGAGCGGGATTTCTTTCCTCCAACGGATCGCATCGACGCTCAGTAGTGACCTGAAAGAGAACGAGTATGCACGACCTCATCAACGATCCGAATGCCGCACGCCTCATCGTCGGGCTTCGTGACACCGGTTACAACGTCAAGACCGCGGCAGCCGACATCATCGATAACTCAATCGCGGCCGGAGCCAATGCGGTGAACATCAACATCGAGTTGATGCACGATGGGCGGAAGATCGTCTATTTCGGTGATGATGGTCAGGGCATGACCCGCCATGAGGTCCGCAATGCGATGCGCTATGGTGCTGACAAGCGGTCGGACGCCAAGAGCCTCGGGAAATTTGGCTTGGGGCTGAAAACAGCTTCGAGTTCGGTCTGTAAGCGTTACAGCCTGATTTCGAGGAAGTCGCCCGACCAGGAACTGGCCAAGCTGACCTGGGATCTCGAACATGTCGAGGCACAGAACATCTGGGAAATGCTCGATGATCCGGTGACGCCCGATCAGGCTGATATGTTCGAGGAACTTTGTGGCGAGACCGGGACGCTCGTCGTCTGGGAAAACTGCGACCGTATCCTGTCCAAGGATTACGACCCAGGCTCGAAAGAAAAAGCCGCAATTAAACGGCTGGCCGAAACCTTGGGAAAGCACGTCGCGCTGGTCTTTCACCGGTTTCTCGATACATCTGACGAACGCGAACGGCACGTTGCCATCCGGATCAACGGCGCCGATGTTCCTGCGTGGAACCCATTCTATCCGACTCGCTCCGATCAGGTGCTTGCAGAATCGAAGCAGCGGATCCTTGTTGAACTGCCTGATGGCAGCGAAGCCGAAGCCGGGATAAAGGCGTGGATTCTGCCTCACCGCCGCGACATGACAAAGGAAGAAGAAGCCGAATTCGCGCGCATTTCGAACCGGGCGCAGGGCTTTTATGTCTATCGCGAGGGGCGCCTCATTCAGGATGGTGGCTGGCTGGACGTGTTTGGCGCACCCGAACCCCATACTTCACTCCTGCGTATCGAATTCGACTTCACCCATGAATTGGACGAAGCCTTCCGTATCGACGTGAAAAAATCTCGCATCCTGTTCCATCCGGAACTTGAAGACGGACTTCGCGGCCTCCTGCAACCTGTCTACCGTGAAGCCGGAAACAGGTATCGCCGCATCACCCGCGACGATTCCAACAAGAAGGCGACGGTCGACCACGGGAGTTCAAACAAGAACATCGCGGCAACGGCGAACGTTGCAAAACCGCAAGTGGCCTGCACAGACCCGGCGCGCCAAACCGTGGAGGTCAACAACCGGCGTGGTGTCAAGATCCGGATCAAGGTGCCCGTCCAAGATCACGTCAATCCGGATTCGATCTACGTCGAGGCAGTTACGACCATCACCAGTGGGCACCTATTCGAGCCGGCGTACCGCAGCCCTGGCGTTTCGGATCATGTGCCGGGCGTTCTTCTGAACAAGCATCATGACTTCTATCAGAAGATTTACCAGCGCGCTGCAGCCAGCGGATATGCCGTTGAGGGCATGGACCTGCTCCTCTACGCCTTCGCGATGGCGGAACAGAACAACACCGATCCCGAACTGGAGCCGGTGTTCGAGGACATTCGCGAGGAGATATCTTCCAACCTCAAGAAGCTGCTCCGCAACCTTCCAGATCCTACGTCGGTGGAACTGACCGAGGTTGACGAAGACTGAGATGCTGTCAGCCCGCCAAATCCTCATCCGTGAAGAACTGGAGGCCGGAACCGGCGCGGCGATCAGCATGGCTGTCGACGGATCGAAATCGCGGACCGGGCTGCGGATCTGGTTTGCGGACATCGAGGAGCGGCACGGCCCCGTAGCCGAGCTGCGTCCATACGGTCTGAAGGGTTTCGCTGTAACGCTGGGTTTTGGCGCATTTGCGGGTGAGGTCGTGCGGCGGATCGCCAATGCTGGGTCCGAAGATGTCCGCCTGGCGCGGGCCCTCGTCTCATCCATCGACAGCTCTGTCGAGGTCGAAATCCAAGGGCAGGACATGGCCGACTGGAAGATTACTTCCGGAGACTTCAGGATGACGGCCACGATCCGCAACCTTCCGCGTGACCCCGAGGTCGCCCTGACAGAAGTCAGCCGCGACACGATCGTGCCCATGATGGCTGCCATGGCCGAACTGATCGGATACGACGTCATTGATGAGGACGATAATGGCGGCGTGCCGGAATACGAAGGGGCAGAACTCGTCTCGACCGTCAGACGCCGGGAACGTAACCCCCGCAACCGGCTCCTGTGTATCAGGCTGCACGGTGAAACCTGCGCCTGCTGCGGCCTTGATCCGCGCGAGACATACGGCGCGGCAGGCAGCATCATCGAGGTTCACCATCTCGAACCTCTTTCGCTACTGAAAGAACCGCGCCCCTATGACCCGGCACGCGACCTCGCGCCCCTCTGCCCGAATTGTCATCGCGCCGTGCACACGCGCCGTCCCGAACCCTGGTCGTTGGAGGAACTTCTCGAATTGATGGCCGACCCGATGGGCAAGGCTGGTGTCCTGTGAGCACACCGACCGACATGCCCATCACGTTCGATGAGGTTGTCGCAGAATTTGGCGACCGGTTCAGCGTTTCTGAGCGGGTCCTCGATCCAGCCCTCCGGATCGGCAATGGCCCCGTGCGCCTTGCCGCACGGCTGGGTGGCCTTCGGATGCTGCGTGGCACCCAAAGCTTCATCGAGGCTCCCTCACCCCGCCACGCCTGGGTGCTCGATGGCAAAACGATCAGGCCTCTGCCCCAAGATACGCCCGATCTGGTGGCCGAAGTCCTCGAAGGAGCCGATCCGCAGGATATCCCGTTTGCCTTGGGCGTGAGGCTCACCCGGGAACTGAACGATCTGATACAAGTCGAGGCCGACCAAGAAGTATTTCGACCTGGCACGGTTGCGGCGGACGGTCTTGGCTCGGAAATGTCCATCCCCGGCCTGGACGCGAAGCTGTTTCCCTATCAGGCCCGAGGCGTCCAGTGGATGTGGCAGACCGCCAAGCGGACCGGCGGCCTGATCCTCGCGGATGAAATGGGCCTTGGGAAAACCCTGCAAATTATCGCGCTCCTGATGATGGATCCGCCTCCGGACACTGCACCGGCGCTCATCGTCTGCCCGACAAGCCTGATTGCCAACTGGGTCCGCGAGGTCCGCCGCTTTGCACCGTCGCTCACCATTTTGGTGCATCGAGGTGCGTATCGGGCCGGCATTTTCCGCGACCTGCAGGTCTCCTCCGTCGTCATCACGACCTACGACACCATGGTAAACGACATCGCCTTGCTCTCGTCCTTGGAATGGTCTTGGGTGATCTGTGACGAAGCGCAAGCAGTCAAGAACCCGGAGTCCAACCGTCGTCAGGCACTGGCCACCATACCGCGGCGCTGTGCTATCCCCATGACAGGAACACCGGTCGAGAACACTCTTCTCGACCTCTGGTCGCTGATCGATCTGGCGGTCCCGGGTATGTTAGGCCAACGGAGCGTCTTCGAGGTTGAATATCCTGACACTGTGGAAGCCGCTCATCGGCTGGCACAGCTGACCGACCCTGTCATCCTGAAACGGCGGGTCGTTGATGTGGCAGGCGACCTGCCCGAACGGATCGATGTTGAGCTGCCGCTCTCGCTCGATGACGAGCTTGCCCGGCAATACGAATTGGTCAGACAGACGACCCTCGAGAAATATCCGGTGGCCGGGGCGCTGGTTGCAACGCTGCAGTTGCAACTGTTCTGTGCCCACCCATGGCTCAGGAGCGCAGACGACGCGCAAGGCGACGAAAATGCCGACGTGGTGAAAAGCGATACCGTACCACTGATGACGCCGAAGATGGAGCGGGCCGTTGCGCTATTGCGCGAAGTATTCATCAACCGGCGCAAAGTGCTCGTCTTTGCTTCCTTCAATAGGCTCGGAGACCTCTTGAAGGAAGCCGGTCATGACCTGCCTGACGCATGGTGGGGTGCCATCAACGGCAGCACAGCTCAGCAGGAGCGCCAAGCCATCGTCGATGAATTCTCGTCCATAGATGGCCCAGCCTGCCTCGTGCTCAACCCGCGCGCTGCAGGTGCAGGCCTGAACATCACCGCCGCGAGAATCGTCATCCACTTCACGCCCCTATGGAATCCGGCACTTGAGGCACAGGCCAGTGCCCGTGCGCATCGCCGCGGCCAGACCGAGCCGGTCACCATCTACCGCCTCTTCTACGCGGATACGGTCGAACAAGTTATGATCGAACGTTCGGCGTGGAAAAGTGAACTCGCAAACGAAACCGTGCCTGTAGCGATCCGTGACGCCGAAGATCTGACCCGGGCACTCCAAATGACTCCCAACGGAAAGTCCCGATGAAGAAATTCCTGAAGACCCTTAGCGCCAATGACGTCGGTTCAACGGGTGCCCACATGGGCGGCATCCTCATCCCGAAGGGCGACAGCGAGCTTCTGGCATTTCTCCCGCACTTGGACCCCAACGAATACAATCCGAGCGAGTGGATTATTTGCGTAACCCCCGATGGGCGCGAACTTCGCCTGCGTTACGTCTATTACAACAACCGCTTCCACAAGCCGAAAGGGACACGGAATGAATACCGGATCACGCACCTGACAAAGTTCTTCAGGGTCGAAGGCGCAAAGGAGGGCGACTCTTTCGAAATATCCAAAGAAGACGGCGCGACCCGCTACCAGATCAACGTCGTCAAAGCACCGCAGGAACCCGACGAACCAGCCGACGATGGCCCCGTCCGCATCAAGATTTCTGCCGGCTGGCGCCGCGTGCATTGACTCTCCGCTGACCGGAAGACCGGCGGCAGGAGGTCAATGCTCGATCAGCTTATTCATTCGACCAGATTTTTGAAAAACGAAAGCGGTCCGGCACTCAACAAGCTCCGGTCAAGAAAGCCATTCCAAGCCTCGCAGCTGGTTTCCGGAAGGAAGACACAGTTATGGCACGCTGCGTGATTTCCGTTCGAGCCACTCCGCGCCATCCCTTCGGAACAAAGCGGATCAGCGGAGCAAAGTTCATGGTCCGCCAGCGCCTGTAGGACCAGTTGCTCCATGCGGGTCGGTCGGGCCTGCCGTGAAAGCCCGCCCATCGTTCCATCCGCATCGGGCGTTGAGGTGTAGATAAGCAATCCAGCCATATCCGGCCCGACATAAAGGCGCTCACGCAAGGCGCTCGAGGAATACCCACTGTCGAGAGACAGGCGAGCGATCAGTGCGTGCGCCAAAGTATGGATTAGCATGTACCGGGCATTGAGTTGTAGCGGCGCACCATCCACCTGTTTTCCTTCAGCACGAGCGGTCTCAATGTGTGTCTGGATCAAGCCGGCAAGATGTTCGACAACATCCGTCCGGCTCTCCCACTCTGAAACAGCGTCGAGATCCAACGACAGGAAGATACCTTCCCCATGCATGGCAACGGCTGGCAACCATGACAATCCAGATCGAGACAGCGGCACCGGATCCGGCTTGCCACCGACCTGCGCCTTCAGCCTCGTGAATCCGGTCAGGGCACGCACTTCCCGAAGACGTTCCACCGACGAAATCCAAGTGATCATCCCTGACAATGGGGCTGGCACAGGTTGCTGACGGTTCAGCAGGGTCATCGCGCTTTCGTCCGACGCAGAAGTATCCGTCAGCAGCATCCGGAACTCGTCCAACCGCAGGTCTCCTTCGGCTCCCGAGTTATCTTCCTTCATCTCCCTGTAAAGACAGGCGATTTCTTCTGCACTCTCAGCACCGTCCCAAGTCGGTAGGATTTTCTTCGCAATAAAAGCGACAAGCGTATCCTTATCATCAAAGAAATCGAGCGTGTCCACGAAGTCAGAAATCTTCTCTTTGAAGGTCACCTTCCAGTCAGGAAGGGTAATCGCGCTTTGCTCGATCGAGAAATAGACATTGCTCGCGCCGCGCTGCGTGATCCGCGGCGGAGCTTCGCATCCCAACTGGCGACCACCAAGCCAAGGCCTGCCGCCGCCGCATCTGTGTTTCGGAATGCCCTTGGGCGAGAATGCCTCGGCCATCGTACGCGCGGCATCGCAGGACTTGCAGGTCAGTAGCAGTCCCCCAATACCCGCGCCGACCGTCTTCAAAGCCAGGATCGGCCGGGAACACCTGGCCTCGTGCGTCAACCAGGAAGCCCAAGGGAAATCATCGAGATGCCCATTCTCGCAAATGGCAACAAAGCGCACGGGTACCACGGCAGGCTTCCCACGACATTGACCGCAATGCAGACTGTCGCCGTTTCGCGACGGTGCCCAATGCTGTGAACGGTTGATGACGTGGCACTCTGGACATGAAAGCCAATCCGGAAAACGTTCTATCGGAAGCACTCGATCTCTGGTCTGACCGTCCTTCAGATAGGTCCCGACTGGGGGCGCCCGAAAATGGTCGACTCCCAAGAGCGCTTCAAGTCGCGGTTCGCGTACCACATCCTGCTTGAAACCGCCTTTCGTGTAGGCCTCCCACGCCTCCAAACCTTGCATGACACCTGAAAGCAGTGCTCCGCTTCCCGGTAGACGGAAATCGACGATCGCCCCCGGACCGAAGGTCGAGATGATCTGGCTGCGGCGGATGCTGCCGACATTCTTGCTCATTGGATTTCCTCAACGTCCGACGACGCAATTTCTTTGATGACGAATTCTGTCGAAGGCTCGACAGCGCGCAGCGTTCCTGGAGTGGCCCGTGCGAGACCTTTGGAGAAGCCGGAGGCATTGGATGTCGCCTGTGCATCCGCTGAAATCAGCAGAGCGTTGTCCGACCAGTTGTCCCAGTATTTTGGCAGCGCGCCGCGGCGAAGCCAGCGCATCATGAATTCCCCAAGTTCGCGACGGGCAGCATCAGCCTCACCCGGGTCTACGTTGGAGATCCGCTGACATATCACATCGATCAGTGTGTTCAGCTTCGCCTCGTGGCTCGCCGCCACAGCTGGCGAGTCCAGCATGCCCGGCACCAGATGCCGCACCATTGCAACGAACGGGGCATGGAGTGCCTTGTCCCGCGCCCTCGGTGCGAAGGGCGTCACTCCGGTTGCCTCGACATCCCGATAGAGAGCGCCATGCCAAGTCGGGAAGGTCTCATAACGGCTTCGGTCCCGGGACTTGCTCGCATTATAGAGCGTGACGACAAGTCCGGGAACGCGACCGCGACCAACGCGGCTTGTTGCTTGGATGTATTCAGCGATGGTCTTTGGCTGGCCATTGACGAGCATGAGGCCCAGACGCCCGACGTCGAGACCGACCGAGATCATGTTTGATGCCAGAACGACGTCTGCCGCCCCGTCGCTGTCGCGCGTTGCATCCAGTTCCAGGAGCTTTTCGCGGATCTCGTCCGACTTAACTCGGCTTGTCAGTTCAGTCGGCGGATGAAGATGACGCGGCTGCTCGTGCCGTCGTGCCGAAACCAGTTCGATCCCATGCGTGACGTCGTCCTGCATGATGATCGAGGCACTCCCGAGTTCGCGCAGCGAATTGAAGTAACCGACAAGCGTCCAGTAGTAATCTTCCTCTGCACCGGAAAACGACTGATCAGCAGCGCCTTGGAGAAGAGATGATGCAATCGCCTGATAAATGTAGCTACCGGTGCGACCCGCCGTTGTGACGCCCAGATACAGCCGACCCGGGCTGTCCTGCTCGACACAGGCAAAGCCGGAATTGGCATGGTGCAATCCCGGTGGAGGGAATTGCATGACGGAGCGATCGAACAGGTTCAGCACCTGATCCGCTGCGCGCCTGATCGTTGCAGTGGAGCCGATCACCTTCGGGCGCCGTCCGTCCCGGGTGCACAGTGCGTCGATTGCGGTTTCGAAAAGGCCCGCCATGCTGCCCAATGGCCCGGAGATGAGATGAAGTTCATCCTGAATGATCAGGTCAGGCGGTAACCGACCGGCATCGCCAAGCCCGAACAGGCGACCGGTTTCCTTCTTTGTGACAATCTGAACGAATTTGTCCGCAGTGCCCAGGAGCAGTGTCGGAAGTTCGCGGTAGATGTCTTCGTCGACCGTCCAGAAAGGAAAGTGGTTGCGCGCCTGCCCTGATTTGCATCCGGTATCACGGCAGCATGCATGGATCCGGTCACCGGTGGACGCGATGTCCCATTCAAGGTGCGAACCGCAATCCGGGCAGTGCTCGATCTGTGCAGGTGAGCCAGTCTTTTCCGTTTCGACAACCCAGTTCGGAGTCGTGTCCCTCCCGACCCAGAGCCCGATGGAAATTGGCGCGCCTTTCGCGAGTGACGAAGGTATGTCGATGCCGGGGCAGTCGCAGTCTCCGGTCCGCAGCAGATCACAGGCAAGGATCATCGCCGCTGCCCGCTGGAATTGCTGCGCCGTCAAAAGGCGCAGCGTGTAGCGCATCAGAACGGTCACACCTTCCGTTTCTGGCCCACCTTGCTGACGGCGCAGGAAAATCGTGTACGCCGTCAGCAGCAGGTAGGCCTCGGTCTTGCCCCCCCCTGTGGGAAACCAGAGCAAATCCATCACACCACGATCAGTGTGATCCCTGTCCCCTGTCGACGCCATGCACAGCAGCACGAAGGCCATCTGAAACGGGCGCCAGACCAATGGGGCAATCTTGGAGTTTCGCTTACGCTTCCATTCGTTCTGCTGCCAGAGAGCGCGATTGGCGAGCCGGAAAGCGATGAGTTCGGGACCATCCTTCCGAAGAAGAGCCACACCCTCTCTCATCCTGCCGGATGCTTTGCGACACTCAGTCAGATGTCGCCGCGCCGTATCCTGTAGCCCAGATGGCAGTGCAGCAACCTCAGCATTTCGAGCAGAAATCCATTCGTCGTAGCACGCGCAGAGGTCATCGAGTGCCACGCAAACATCGCCAGAGGGCGCGATAGACAGCCACTCGGAGCCGAGGGCCCCCTCAAGCTTTGTCGCGACGAGTTTCGCAAAATGCTCCGGATCACCCAGCGGCCCCGGCGATCTGACCAGCTTTGAGGGCAGCCACTCGGTCGAGAGGCGAACCGTTCCATCCGGCATTTGCTCACTGCGAATGGAGCAGGTATGCCCGGCGCCATAGTCGGGAGAGTCGCGATAAAGCAGCGCGGCCGTAGCGCGGTCTTCATCGGGCATTCGCTGCATGGGATCTGGACGGGGCACTATGACGCCAAAATCTGAATCAGCGTCGACGCAGAAGCCAACCTGATGCAGATTACCGGCATCCCGTAATCCGGGTTCGGGCTTCTCTGGCGTCACGTTCCTGTTCAGAAGAATAATCGTCACGAGATAAAGGTCGCCATGTTTGCGCGTACGCAACCAGAGCGCCAGATCCGGAATACCCGGCACATCGTATGCCCCATCGCGATCACCAGGCAACTCGATGGAGGTACGAGCGCTCAGCGGTTTGCGTATCCAGTCAAAGCGTGGGCGCCCGTCGTCTGAGGTGGCACGGGGTCGGACCTCATACCGGGCCGCCGAAACATCCACGTTGAGCAAGACGTTTTCGCCATCGTTCGAGCGTACGGCAAACGACAATCCCGCCGAGCTCGGGCGGAAGGTATCCGGCGGCACCCGGGAGGCTGCATCGTCCTCCTCGTCGGAAACAAGAACCGCGCCCTCCGTCTCACCCACGCCCTGAGGATTCTTCTGGGCGAACAGAATACCTGTCATGTAGATTTCCGATGGGCTGTCGTGCAGAACCTCATCATCAGCCAAGGGACCCATGAGATCCTGCCTGAGGCGTTCGATCATACGCTGGCGCGCGACATCCGCGTCGTTACTGGTCATCTTGATTGTCCTCGTTCTCGGCGCCTCGCGCGACGCCCTGAAGCACCGGCAGCAGGGTCACCGATTGAATTTTGCCATCGCTCCGACGGTCAACTACGGTCGTGGCCCCGACGACGCGCAACGTGCCGACCGCGAGGCCGCCCCGGGCAGACTCGATGTAGTCGAGGTTAGCGGCCAGCGGGCTATCGACTTGCGCCAGCGGCTCACCACTGTCCGTGAAAAGATGCCAAGGAGCCCCGTCATCTGTTTCACTGCGCCGGAACCCACAACTCGGCTGCCGGAATGCGGCCTCCCAAACTGCCAAGGCCGGAGCGATCCCGGCGAGGGGCCGCAAACCGTCTGATCCGGAAAGAAGTAGTCCTCCACCGTTTCCGCGCATCCATCTACCGCCATTTTTTCCAGGCCGAACAATTCCAGACAGTGCCCTGCCCAGATACAGGTGTGCTGATGCTCTCGTCGCCCCGACGAACAGAACGCGAGCTTCCTCTCGCCAATCGACATCATCGCCGGTCGGAACTGGCGGCAGCATAAGAAGCACGTTCGATGCTTCCCGTCCCTTCGCACCATGAATGGAACCAAGCAACGGACCTGCGGTGCCGACATGATCGCGTGTGTGTCGCATCGGCTCCCGCTCTACAGCTTCCGCGATGTCCTGAACACGAGCAGTTGGTCCACTCCCGAGGGACTGAAGGTCAGAAAGCACGTCCTCTTCGATCAGACCAAACGGCGCAGGATGAAGGTCTGCAAGTCGCCGCCGGACGTGCTCAAGCCGGATTGCGGCCCCGGCACCAAGACCTGCACAGATCGCGCCCACCAAAGGATCACAAACGGTGGTTTGACCCGCAAGTTTTAGTCGGTGCGCGCGCGCAGCGCGCGTAAGCCGAACTGACGCCGCCTCGGTTGCGGCGCGGCCCCGGAATAGGATCAGGCTGTCATCCCGCCATGGGAAAACCGGTCCGGTCAGACTTACGCTCGGGTCGGTCGCAACATCTTCGAGCATTTCCCGAATTTCGAGATAGATCGAACGAGGATCACCATCGACATCCAACAGTGCACGCGCTTGCGCAAAGAACCTCCTCAAGCCGTCCGATTTCGTCCGATGGTTTGCCGTCAGGGAACGGTCTTCCCAACCGTTGCCGCGTTTGAGCTCGGCATGAAGTGAGCCTCCGCCTCCTTTGTCACCCGCCCACGATCCGTAGATCGCCTGTGCTCCGTCACCCAACACCGTGACGCCAACGCTCGTTGGCAGCGCATCGATCAATGCGCGGCAAAACATATGCCGCTCTCCAACGATGTCCTGTGCTTCGTCGATCACCAGATGGGAAATACCTGCAAGCAAATCCAGCATCGCCTGCTCGCCGCCGGCGATCGACTTTCGAGCAACTTGGATAATCCGCTCGTGTCCACCGGAAGGCGCATTCCCAAGCGTGGTCACCAAGTTCCACGCGAGGGAGTCAATCGTCCCGCATATGACGCCACCGGAGTAGGTATGTTCAGCCAGGGCATGCGAGATGCGACGGCCCACCTCTCCAGCCGCGACGCGGGTAAATGTGATGAGGCGAATTCCAGCGGGCGGCACACCCTGTTTCACAAGATGGATGACACGTTCCGTGGCGGTGTGCGTTTTGCCACTGCCCGGCCCGGCGGTGACGATCTGCCGTGCGCTTGCGGGGCGCTCGATCACCGCGGTTTGCGATGGATCTGCAGCATTCCCCTCTTTCCGCGGCAAAGGAAAGTTCTCCCTGAGCCAAACAGATGCCTCTTCGGGAATAAGGCCTTCAGGCACGACGCCTGCAAGGCAGAGGGCGCGCGCCGCTCCGTCCGACAAAATTGCGTCCAACGACCAGACACCCGCGTCCAGAATTTGCCAGATACCAACAATGTCCTCATTTGAAAGCTCGCCGGCCCAGTCCAGGAAACTGGTAACATCAGCAGGCACAACATCCGTTGCCCGCAACAGGCCATGAGTTTCACCTTGAGACGGATCGCCCCCAAAGAGGATGCAGCGATCCCCCTGAAACAGCACCGACACCGATCGCCGTTTCACCAAGACCGTGTCACCGTACGATTTGCCCGAGCCAAGATCACCACACGCGATCAGCACTGACACGACAACCTGTGCCTGCAGCTTTGCTGCCGCCTCCGAGAAGCCATCGGCCATGGCGGCTGCTTTCAGCCCTGCGATTGCCCGAGATGCCGGCACTGCCCCCAGATCATGGACATCCCTGCGCAACTGAGCGGCGAGCTTTTGACAAGGGACAAGGGCGTCCATCATGTCGACTTCAGTGTTTTGCATTCCGCGTTGTACTCGACCCAAAGTAATAACATGCCTATTGAAAATCACCGCGAACCGCTTCAAGCATGTAGCACCATTACTGGCGCCTGCGTGACGAAATGAAAAGATGAATGAGTTGTTTGCAAGTGAAAATCTGCTGGCGCAGACTTTTTCTGACCTTTCCCGGCAACGGGATGGCGGATCCATCTACCTGATCGAACATGGGCTCGCTCGCGACGAAATCGAGCAATTGCTATACCTTGTCAGCCATAGAGCTGGTTTGTACCAATTTGCCAAGCGGGCATGGCAGGACTTCGTCCTATCGCTTTCCGTAATCGTGACCGAAGTCGGCTATGAATATAGGGGGACAGGGACTGACTTTTGGCCATTGGTTGAGTCAGCACTCAAGGTCGATATTCCAATTCCACAACGAAGCGGAATCTCTGACCTGTTCCGGGATTGCGCCAGACAGTTTGGGACCGCGAGACCTCTCGACGATGGATGGTCTTCAGCCTTTCCACATATTGCATGGCCCATCCGCAATGCCATGGTCCCTCGCGAGATCCATGGCCCCTTGGCACGTCTCGTCAGAGAGTTCCTAAGCCAGACTCGCAATCTCAGTGTAACCCGCGCCACGCTACCGAGCCTGCGGGAACTCGCCCGGGGTTTCGGTTCGCGAAGGCTGGAGTCTTGGCTGCAGGATGACGACCTTGCGCTGGCGGTCATCGGCCATCTCGTCTCAGGACGGACAGGCGACTTGGGCATAGAACCCAGTTTCCTCCAGCGGCTCACCTTGGACTTGCGCTCCGAAAGTGAGGTCCGGCGCCTCGAACGTGTCATCAAGGCAAGACGACTTGCGCAGCATCAGGGGGTGGAGAGTCTTCCGAGGGCGACTTATGAGCTTCTACTTGATGATGCCGAAGCCATAGGCTTGGCGGTGAGAGGCCCGAGCCTCACCCCCGCCGAACTCGAGGCCGTTAGGGCAGAAGTCGATGCCCCGCTGTCGAATTTGACGGTTACCGTCGGTGCGCGATCCACGACGCTCGAGCGTTTCCTATGTGGCGATGCAGTCTTTGTAGGACGTCCGATCGGAGCAGTCCCTCGCCCGATGGTCAGCCTGATCAACGCCCCCGCCTGGCTGGAAGCTGTCATCATTCCCGCGGCGGGGCTGCTCTTTCGAGACGAGGGCGACGACGGCTATCAGACGCAACTCCGACCTACTGATAAAGTGACTCCGGGAGTTTCCTTTTATGTGTTGAAACTGGAAGGGCTGAACCCTGATGAGTGGGGAGACGGACTCTACCATTTTACAAGCGGAACGCCGGAGGGGGATACCGTCTTGTCCCAGCATGGGATCCATGTCGAAGCGGAACCCTTCGTCGACTTCCTCGGTGGCCTGACCCTTCGCCATGATGGTGCCACCGTGTCTCAGGCTTCGGGACGGCCGGTTAGCGCGCGTCCGAGGACACCGGTTACAATCTCTGCAGAGCGCCTCGACCAGTCGGAAAGCATCGAGTTCCGTCTTCCCGACGGCCGATGGCACCAGTTGCCGATGACCGAGGGGATCTGGACACTGTCGCCGCTCGACACCTCTAAGGTTGCGCCGATCGACCTCGTTTTTCGTGACATTGAACCGCCTGCCCCCGTACGCCTGTCCCTCCAGCCAGATGAAGTCGGCCTCGCAGAAATTGCGCGCGGCGCCGGCGCGCTGCATCTGTCGACCCCGATCACTCTGCATGATGTGGACCTCGACATCACGTTGAGTTCCAGTGACGGCCAGACCAGCGCCGCGCGAATCCGCGCGCCGAGTTCGCCACTGAGGATCGCATTCGACAGCCCGGAATTTGCCGATATCCGGTCCGCAGCCCGTCTTTGGACCGGGGGCGGCATGCACGCTCGTCTGCAGGTCTGCGCAAACGGGCTGGACACCCAATCCTGGGCACTGGCAGCTCCGGAGCCAGAGTGGAAATACGATCGTCGAAGCGGAGAATGGACCGCCGAAGGGCAAGGGGCGCTGGCGTCACTGTTCTGCGATCCCTTGACCTCGTGCGCGGCGTTTGTGCCGACCGAAAAGTCGTCTGTCGCACTGTCTTCGGGATATGTACTCCTCCGTCCCACAGGTAGAGGTGATGGGGCCTTACGCAGTTGCATTATGGTAGAACCTGAAGCTGGCGCGGCACTTGACAGTATCCCCCACGCCGCAGCAGAACAAATTCATCGTATAGCGGACACTCAAGGAGATGCACGCGGCCTAACTGAAGGCATTGAAGCTTATCTCAGCTGGAGCCTCGCCTCGGCTGGAACCGTAATGGGTGAAGGCCTCCGCTCCAGCGTTCGCCGAAAGCTTGAGGATCGGCTTGTCGCCGCACTCTGCGGCGATCTCTGGATGAAGACGGAAAAGGCCTGTCGCGGACTTGGGACGGGCTTTCACCGACGGCTGGTCACCGAAGCCATGAAGGTCGGCCTTGTCTGTGACACCACAGCCTTCTCGCCGCTGAATGACGATCAGAAGTACGCACTCTCCGGCTATCTTGAGGACTGCTTCCGCCGAATATTACCCGCACCAGATCTAATCGTCATTCCCGGCGGAGAGATGTGGCCGGAAATGGACGATGCCGTTCTCGATGCGTGGGAGCATCTTTCTGAGAAAGCTATGTCCAAAGGCTCTGCTGAGCTCGAATTCGATGCTGGCAACGCTGATGGTGGTTGGCAGAGAACCGTGGCGCGCGCCCGTGAGGCGGCCCGCCTGCCCGAGCTGTCCGCACTTGTGCTGCCCTCGCAGCGCGCGCAAACCCTCGAACGTCTGTCATACGAATCCAGTCACCAAGACGACCTGATTGCCGCCCTCGTGTCCAGCCATGTCGATCTTCAGTCCCGAAGTGGACGCTGGATCACGCCCGCCGACCTGCGCGCCTTGCTGTCACTTTTCCTCGCCCCGGAACGGGTGATGGATGATCCTGAATGGCGAGGCAGACTGCTTCGCTTCGGCGCGGACCGTTTTACCGCACGTGCCGTCCGGTATGTTGCCCTGCGCTATCGTGCGACGACAAATGTTGGCCTTTCATGAATACCTTTCACCTCACCCAATCCGGTTTTCATGCGCTCGAACGCCTCGTCGCAGCGGAATCTTGGGAGATGGGTGGAGCCCTCGGCGTCGCAGCCGACCCGTACCCCCATCAGATCGCAAACCTTCGCCGCATCCTTGCCGACACGGAAATCCGTCACTTACTCGCTGATGAAGTTGGCATGGGCAAAACGGTGCAGGCCTTGATGATCCTCAATATCCTGCGCAGGCGTGACCCGTCTTTGCGGGTCGCAATCGTTGCGCCCGAACGCATCTGCTATCAGTGGCAGGTCGAGCTTTCGGCGCGTGGACACATATTGGCCCGCATCCTGACAGACGCAGATGAAGAACAGGAGCATCCCGATGGGGAAGGCTATGTCCACCTGATCAAGGCTGACATGGTTCGCAGGCAACCGGCACGCCCCTCGCCGGAAGACTATGACATGCTCATCGTGGACGAAATCCACGCCATGAATCTCGAGGATGCAGCTTTCCTTTCCAGCATGTGCCGTGAGCGCGGCGACTCTCCACGGTTCAGACACGTCCTGCTGCTGACAGCAACGCCACGGCTGGGCAATCCTGCATGGGCGCGGGCTGTCATTGGTGCGATCGAACCAGAACGCTCCGCAATAGCCAATCTTCTCGGGCGCGAGCCCCTCGAATTCCTTGCCGAAGAGGCTGCTGCGGCACAGGCGCGCGTGACGGACGGCACGCTCTCCGCCGCGGCCTACAGGGCAGCCTTCGCAGCGGATCGCCGTATCCTCCGTCAGACCAGGAGCCAGTGGCCAGGCATTGCGCCGACACGAAAAGTGTACACGGTCCGAACCGCGCCCTCTGATGCCGAGATGCCGAAGATTATGCTGCAAAATGCGGCCTGCCGCGACGGCCGGAACACCGAGATAGAGTCAGCGCCCTGGTCCCAGTGCCGTCAGATGTTCCGGGCTGGACCAAGCCTGCGCGCCGTGCTGCACCACCGAACCTTCTCGGTGCATCCGGAGCTGCGTGACGAGGTGGAAAGCATCCTGTCGCGCAGCCCCGGAAACGCGCTGTTCGACGACCTGTGCGACGTGCTGCTCGGCTACTGGCACAAAGATCCAAAGCGGCGCATTATCGTCGTCGCCGGTGACACGCCCACCGTGGACATGCTGGAACGGCGTCTGTCAGAAATGTTTCCGCACCTCTCTGACGACGGCATTGCAACCATGCGTGGCCGCCACAACACAGATCTGGTGGATGTCGTGGGTGCCGTTCAGAGCCAAGCCACGGTCCTGATCATGGAGGAGTTTGTTGAAGCAGGCCTCAACCTGCATAACTTCGCCGTCGACATGATCTTCTACAACCTGCCATGGCAGGCCTCGCGTATCGATCAGCTCATCGGCCGCCTTGACCGCCTGCGTTCCGGCGGGCTCAGCGCATATATGAAAGACAGGACCGTTGGCACGATCGGCATTTGGCGAATGGTTGTCGCCGGCTCGGCTGATGAGAGAGTTCTCGAGGCCCTCGACCTCCTCAACGTATTCGAACACCCGCTACCTTACCTCGACGAAGCCTTGTCCCAACGTATTGACAGGATCATCACCGAGGCTGCAGCCGGTAAAGCTAACTTCAGACAGGCTGCCTCCGAGCTGAAAAACGAACTTTCCTTCGGCCTAAATCAATCTGGAGACAGCATCACTTCGCTTCAGCCCGATAATCCTGATGAGATAAGAAAGATCGTCGACAACATTCTCGCATCGGAATGTGTCGGAAAGGATTGGTTGCGCCTGTTGCATATCAGTGGCGCCCTGAAAGGCGGCTTTCCCAAAGCAAACGATGGCGAGCCCGTCGCAACACTGTCTTTGCCGCCACAGTTAGAGAATTGCCCCTACACTCTCGGCGCGATGACGACACACGAGTCTGAAGTTTTCCGCTGGCGCCGGGATCAACTTGGGAAGTCACCAAGAAAGGATGTTCTCCTGCCAAAGGATCGCCTCGGAAAACGGGCGCGCTTCTTTTCGACCGGAGACGAATTACACGATGACTTGGTTTCTCAGGCATATATTTCTTCGAAAGCCGGGATGTTTTCGCCGATCCCAGTTGGCGTCCACCTGTCTGACGAAAGCCTGACTACAGATCTGGCCGGGAAAACACTACTACTCGTTCGTAGCGCCTGTCGGCCCTCATTGCTGAAAGAAAAAAAGCTCAAAGCGCGCGACAACGATGCTCCAGCCGTGCGAATAGGACGCCTTTCAGACCGCCGGTGGATTTCCATCCTTTTTCCCGACTGGGTACGGACGCGCAGCCTCGTGATCTCCGATGATGGGGTGACCCATGTCGGCACCGCCAAGATCATCCGAGCCCTGCTAAGCGGAGACTGCACCCCGACTACTAACCGCCAGATACAAAGGACGATTTCGCCCTTCCGCGAAGCTCAGAAGTTTGTAAAAGAGCTGGAGCGGGAGATTATCCAGGAAGAGCGTCTTCGGCTTGCAGAATCGCGGGAAGAAGCGCGGGTCGCCTTCTCAGACAGGCACCAGATCTTAAATTATGAAACCGAAACCTATGTTCGATGGAAGCAGATGAGCATCGAGCATTTGCGTTCACGTAATATCCAAGACCAGCAACAAATCCAGATGACTGAAGGGCAAATCGCCGCCGAGCAGCGCCGCATGACGACGCGAATTGAAGGAATGACGGATCGGTTGAGGAACCTTGAGGACCAGCTTTCGGGCCTCGCCAACTACTCGGCTACAGAGACCTTCGCCATCTTGGTGAGAGTGCTGCCGCCCGCCCACCTCGGGAACTGAAATTCTGCCCGAAGCAGCGGCGGAAAGCAGTCCTTACCTGCGGCTGTTCAATCAAAGTCCTGATGTTATGCTTGCGCACCGCAAGGCCGTGACGACCGTAAAGGCGAGCCAAGTCATCGAGAACCCTTCGTTCCCTATCTCTCCTCTGGTTCATCTCGCCAATTGTTAGGTCTGAGAACAGCCTGGTAGTGTGCCGGCGAGCGGTCGCGGAGGTCGTGTTTCATAGGCTCGAACGTTCGGTCCAAGACCTCCTCGATCTCGTCGCTGGCGTTCTTGGGATTCTCTACCATGAGGTGGTGGCCAGGATACCGGATCCACCTGTATATCGAAAGAAAGACGCTACCAGTGCGCAGCATTTCGGGAGGCATAGTGATCATCCTCCACCACTTCATTTACCGAATAAGATTCTTGAACCATATGATGTCAAACTCGATCGCCCACTTAGTCTCCTGGAGAGAAAGACATGGCAACTCCACCGCACTTTTTCAGCCAGAGTATCACTCCCATACAATAGTTATAACTCCTCGGCTCAGGAAACAGCGACCAAAGGTAGGTGCAGCGGAGTGTGGAATAAGTTGAAAAGGGTATCCCATCACCCCGTGCGGGTGATCATCTACCCTTCTCAACCACATTCGGAATTACCGGAAAATAGAGCAGCTTGCGGAGAAGCGCGAGCCACCGGATCACAAGACAAGATCGACGTTCGTGCCCTTCATGGCCGCGGCCAGATCCGCAAACTCGCGCGCGATCCGCACCCCTTCCGAATGGTCGTAGTGGCGCTGCGTCGTCCGCAGATCACGGTGTCCGAGGAGAGCTGACGTCAGTACACCTCCTCTCTCCATCTCTTCCGCAGCTTCAGTTGCAACGCTGTCGCGGAAGCGATGAACCGAAATCCGCACCCCGAACCTGCGAAGGGTGACATCTCCGATATGACGTCCGATTTGCGCCTCAGAGAGGCCCTGTCCCGGCGCGATCTTCGACGGGAAGAGCGCACGGCCGTCATCAAAGATCGGCCGGTATTCAGACAGGTACTCAGAGAGCGCCTCCCACAGGTCCGGGTTCTGGATCGTCTTCGTGTAGCTCTCCCGTCGCTTTTGAGCCTCGGGCAGTTTGAGGACCGCCCCTGGGAGATTGATCGAGATCGATGGAAACTCATCAAGTTTGATGGTTGCATCCAGTTCAAAAGCTGACAGCGCCCGAGCTCGCTGCGGGAGCGCGACAGCCAGCGCGATCATCACCCCATCGCGAAACGTCAGCGCGGCGCACAGACCCCGAACCGACGCAGCTCGGGCTTCCTCCGTCAGTTCGAAGCCCAGAGCATAGAGGTCCCTCGCGGCAATCCGGCCTGTCTTGGTCACAGCAACCGTACTGGCCGCAGCAATCCGATACTCTCTGATCATGAAGGCGCACCCCGGTGCCTGAAAGCCAGGAGCAATCACAGTGGAATATCCCGAGTAGACCCGCTGCAAGTAGCTGTGGATCGACCTTGCCGAAACCTCCTCGGCGACAAGAACCTCCGCAAATTTCTGAAATCCTTGGCCTGACGGCTCCAAGTCATGTCCAGCCAGCACACAATGGCGATGCCATCGTGCAAGTGCGCGAGAGACCGCCGTTATATGGCTTGCACTCCAAGTGACGGCCCCACGCCGCCGCCGGCGGTGGTCACGCGAATGCACAAGCACGCCGCTGAATTGCGACCTCCACTCCTCCGGCAATGCCGCTATGGCGACCTCGGCACGATCCCATTGCGAGAGGCGCACACCCTTTTCACCCACCCGAAACTGCCTCAAAACCGTCGCAAAAAAGGATGTGTCGGAAGCACCCCAAGCATGAGCCGCGGCGATCTGGAGCCAAGCGAACTCCGCATATGCGGTCGCCCTGCCCTTTCCGGCCACCAGAGCCTCGAGGTATGCTCTGGCTTCCATCCTTGTTGGTACGCGCGCGCCATCCTCGCGAAACGCCAGAAATGCCTTCAGCGCGGCGCGCGCCGCGCTGCCCGGAGTCTCTGCCAATTCGCCACAGCCCAAGAGTTCACGCACGTCGTCGTCCCCACTCCCCCGACCGCCTTGTTTCATTGATGTATTCCTGCCATTGATCAAGTGCGAGATCTTCATCGATCTCCGCGTAGTAATCGAGCGTCGTCTGCAACCATTTGTGGCCCAGTAACTTCTGGACCGCTGGAAGCTTGTCGGGATTGTCTTTCAGCCAGATCCAGCCGATGAGATGGCGATAGAGATGAGGATTGATCGGCACTCCCGTTACCCTTGAGACCCGCCGGCTTAGCCGCTGCAACAAGCCACCGTACCTTCCGCTCTCGTTGTTCCCTGAATAGCGCTGAGCGGGAAACAGGTACGGATTGCGAGCATCTCCCGCCTGAAGCGCAAGCGGACGCAGCCGATCAACGAACAGGCCCATCCGCTTACTCGCCGTCTCAGTGAGCGGGATCACCAGGTCCCGATCCTCGGCAGAGCGCATCTTCACCTCAGCTGCGGGGACGACGATCCGCGCGCATGCTCCTGTCCAGCGGATCCAGTCGAGCCGAATTCCGACGACGTTTTCCGTCCTTGGCGCGCGTGCAATCAGGATGTCGTGCGCAACGGCTGCCATCACGTCCCTGATCATCTCCGCGTCGTAAACATCTGCCAAGTTTAGGGTGCTGTGTCCCGCCTTGCGAAGCCGCTGCTTTGCTACCTCCGCCCGGCCATTCACGTCCGAGATGATTTCGTCGGATGTTCCGAGAAATCTCAGGATGCGGGCTTTGGTAAATGCTTGAAGCTTTGCCTTGTTCCGCGCGGCGACGCCCTTGTGCCCGGTCTCAAACTCTTGGATGAGTTCAGCGAGTTCGCGAATTTCCTCGGCAGGCCGCGTGCAATAACCGACCGCAATTTTGCGGATCGCTTTCAACACCGACGCAACGTAGTCGCTATGAAACGGGTTTCCAGCGTTCGCATCGCTGAGGGCATCCGCGATGCCGCCAACGACCTCAGGGTCCGTCAACTCGTGGATGCTCTCAATCAGATAGCCGCTGTCCGACATCAATGCCTTAGCCGCAGCGACCACGTATCCGCGCCGCGTTCTCAGCGTGGCTTGTGACCAGCGCCTATCCGCTGGCAGGTATCCCTGCCGAAGCAGTGTCTCATTGTGCTCAGACTTTTCCTGCGGCGTTCGATGCCTTCCATTCCTGCGCAGAAGGGCCTTCTTCCCAGTCACGGCCGCGCCGGCGTGGGCATCAAGTCTCTCAAGAAAGACACTCAGCAGCTCACCTTGGTTCGACATTTGACCCAGGGCCCATGGGGCAACCCGATCGTCGAACTCCTGCAAGAGCGAAACGAGGGCACCATCGGATACGCCATACCGGTCACGGGCGTCCATAAAGGGATGCGATACCGCGACAAACCCGCAATCCGCGAAGTCTTGGCGCGCGGCCAAGGTCGTCACGAGCGTTGCCATTTCCTTCACATGACGGCGGGATTTTGCCTCACCTTTACAGGAGCTCTCGAGACGATATTCGTAATAGTCCCGTAGCGTCTCTGTCGTGATCTGGCGCGGCTCGATCCGCCGATCAAAGAGGAAGACGAGAAACGATCCGCAGCCGTTCTTTTGATACAGCGGCAGGTCGCTCTCACGTACGCGTTCATGAACCCGCTTCAGCGGCCCCTCAATATCTGCGACACCACGCCGGCGGTTTCG
>NZ_JAIVKX010000018.1 GCF_020524285.1 Alloyangia pacifica | reverse complement strand
CTATCTCCGGGCCAAACCAAGCAGTTTCAAGATTTTCCAAAGAATGTCCTACCTCGACAATATCCGCACCTTCGTCCGTGTCTACGAGTTGGGCAGCATGTCCGCCGCAGGCCGCGATCTGCGCATCTCGCCGGCGGTAACCTCGGCGCGGATCTCGCAGCTCGAGGAGCATCTCAACGTGCGGCTGTTCCAGCGCACCACGCGCAACCTCACCCCGACCGAGCAGGGGCGGGCCTTCTACGGCGGCGCGCGCGAGGTGCTCGAGGTTCTGGAGGCGGCCGAGGCACAGGTGGCACAGCTCACCGACAACCCGAAGGGCTCGCTCTACGTAGCGGCACCTCTCGGCGTCGGAAGGCGGTTGATCGCGCCGCATGTGCCGGGGTTTCTCAAGCAATACCCGGAGGTGCAGATCCGCCTGCGCCTGTCGGACCGCAAGGTGGACCTGACGACCGAGGGGCTGGACCTGGCTTTCTTCCTCGGAACGCCCGAGGACAGCACGCTGCGCCTGCGCAAGATCGCCGACGTGACGCGGGTGCTCTGCGCCTCGCCCGATTACATCGCGCGGCGTGGCAACCCGGTGTCCGGCGAGGCGCTGGTCGCGCATCGCCACGAGTGCCTCAATCTGCGCTTTCCCGGCGCCACCGAGTTCCAGTGGCGGCTGCGCACGCCCGATGGCCCGAAGCGCTTTGCCGTGGCGGGGCGCTACGAATCCGATGACGGCGACGTGCTGACCGACTGGGCGCTGGCGGGGGAGGGGATCGCGCTGAAGCCGGTCTTCGAGGTGGCCGAATACCTGCGCAGCGGCCGGCTGGTGCCGGTGGCCGAGGCCACGCCGCCCGAGCCGATCCAGATGGCCTGCCTCTTCACCCACCGCAGGGGACAGGACCCCAAGACGCGCCTGTTCATGGACTACGTCACCGACCGCGTCGGCGCCGCGATCCGGCAGGCCGAGCAGCGGGCGGCGGAAAGCGGGCGCTAGGGACGTGCCGCGCTCCGCGCAAGCTGGTTGAGGCAGCTTCAAACATAAATTGAAAATCATCCGGCATTATCCGGATTACACGTTGGGGATGACCCGGAGGCAACACCGAAGGAGCCCGTCCCCCATGACGCTGCACAGCCCGATCACCGCCCGCCGCTACCCCCGTGACATGACCGGATACGGCGAGACCCCGCCCGCCGCCAACTGGCCGAACGGCGCGAAGATCGCGGTGCAGATCGTCCTCAACTACGAAGAGGGCGGCGAGAACAACATCCTGCACGGCGATGCCGCCTCCGAAGCCTTTCTGTCGGAAATCGTCGGGGCGGCGCAGTGGCCGGGCCAGCGCCACTGGAACATGGAGTCGATCTACGAATACGGCGCCCGCGCCGGCTTCTGGCGGCTGCACCGGCTGCTGAAGGACATCCCCGTCACGGTCTACGGCGTCGCCACCGCGCTAGCCCGCGCCCCCGAGCAGGTCGCGGCCATGCAACGCGCCGGGTGGGAGATCGCCTCGCACGGGCTGAAGTGGGTCGAGCACAAGGACATGCCCGAGGCAGAGGAGCGTGCGCAGATCCGCGAGGCGATCCGCCTGCACACCCTTGTCACCGGCGCGCCGCCGCGCGGCTGGTACACCGGGCGCTGCTCGATGAACACCGTGCAACTGGCGGCCGAGGAGGGCGATTTCGCCTATATCGCCGAAAGCTACGCCGACGATCTGCCTTATTGGAGCCGGATCGCGGGCAAGGACCAGCTGATCGTGCCCTACACGCTAGACGCCAATGACATGCGCTTCGCTTCGCCGCAGGGATTCAACTCCGGCGACCAGTTCGAGAGCTACCTGCGCGACAGTTTCGACACGCTCTACGAAGAGGGCGTGGCGGGCGCTCCGAAGATGCTGTCGATCGGGCTGCATTGCCGCCTGGTCGGTCGCCCGGGGCGGGTTGCGGCGCTGAAGCGGGTACTGGCGCATATGGCCGCCCACGAGGGGGTCTGGTTCGCCACCCGTGCGCAGATCGCCGATCACTGGGCGGCGGAGCACCCCGCGCCGACAGGTCCGCGCCCGTCCGAGTTGGACCGCGGCAGCTTCATAGAAGCCTTCGGCGGCGTCTTCGAGCACAGCCCGTGGATCGCCGAGGGCGCGCATGCGCTGGAACTGGGCGAAACCCATGACACCGCCCGCGGCGTTCATTCGGCGCTGGCTCGGGTGTTCCGCGCGGCCCCCGATGAAAAGCGACTGTCGGTGCTGACGGCCCACCCAGACCTCGCGGGCAAGCTGGCGCAGGCGAGGCGGCTGACGGCGGAGTCGACCGCCGAGCAGGCGGGCGCGGGGCTGGACGCGCTGACCGACACCGAGCGCGCCGCCTTCACCGAGCTGAACGCGGCCTATACCGAGAAATTCGGCTTCCCCTTCATCATCGCCGTGCGCGACAACGACAAGGCCTCGATCATGGCGGCCTTCCGACGCCGGATCGAGAACGACCGTCCCACCGAGTTTGCCGAGGCCTGCCGTCAGGTCGAACGCATCGCCGAGCTGCGCCTGCTGGACAAGCTGGGCGCATGAGCCGGATCGACGCCGCGCCGCTGACCGCCGGAGCCTTCGCCCCCTATGGCGAGGTGCTGGAGGCCGAAGGCGCGCCCGACCGGATCATCAACCAGGGGCTGTGCGGACGTTTCCACGACCTCGCCACGCTCGACGTTCTCGACGGCCGCGCCGGGATCAGCCTGTTCAAGGCCGAGCCGCGCAGCCTGCCGCTGCGCCTCGAGATGGTCGAGCGACATCCGCAGGGCAGCCAGGCCTTCGTGCCGATGAGCCATGACCCGTTTCTGGTGGTGGTCGCCCCTGACGAAGGTGGCCGCCCCGGCACGCCCCGCGCCTTCCTGACCCGCGCAGGGCAGGGCATCAACTTTCATCGTGGCACGTGGCACGGGGTGCTGACCCCGCTCTACGCGCCCGGGCTCTTTGCCGTGATCGACCGGATCGGCGCGGGGCCCAACCTCGAGGAGCATTGGTTCGAAGAGCCCTACCTCGTTCACGCCACCGCGTGAGGACGCCGGCAGCAAGACCGGCCCTGCGCCTCAACAGGGAGCTGACCCAGACATGACCGACACCCGTATCGGAACGCCCGAGCAATTGCGCGATCCCAATTTCACCCCCGCCCTGCAGACGGCGATCCCGCTCGGCATCCAGCACGTGCTGGCGATGTTCGTCTCGAACGTGACGCCGGCGATCATCGTCGCCGGCGCGGCGGGCTTCGGTTTCGGCTCGAACAGCCCGGATTTCCCGGAGCTGCTCTACCTCATCCAGATGTCGCTGCTGTTCGCCGGCGTCGCGACGCTCCTGCAGACGATAACCGTCGGCCCCGTCGGTGCGGCGCTGCCGATCGTGCAGGGCACCTCCTTTGCCTTCATTCCGATCATGATCCCGCTGGTCGCGGGCAAGGGCGTGGACGGTCTCGCCGCCATGTTCGGCGGCGTCGTGGTGGGCGGCCTCTTCCACGCGCTGCTCGGCACGGTGATCGGGCGCATCCGCTTTGCCCTGCCGCCGTTGGTCACCGGCCTCGTGGTGACGATGATCGGCCTCGCGCTGGTCAAGGTGGGTATCGAATACGCGGCCGGCGGCGTGCCGGCCAAGGCCAGCGGTGCCGAGAGCTACGGCTCCTGGCTGAGCTGGTCGGCGGCGCTGGTGGTGCTGGTGGTGACGCTGGGGCTGAAGTTCTTCGCCCGCGGCATGCTGAGCATCTCGGCGGTGCTGGTCGGCATTCTCGTCGGCTATGCCTACGCGATCTTCGCCGGGCTGCTCTCGGTCGACGCGATCACCGCCTCCTGGCAGAACGCCGCCGCCTTCTCGCTGCCGCAGCCGTTCCGCTACGGGATCGAGTTCTCGGTGGCCTCGATCATCGGCTTCTGCCTGATGGCCTTCGTCTCGGCGGTCGAGACGGTCGGCGACGTTTCGGGCATCACCAAGGGCGGCGCGGGCCGCGAGGCCACCGATCGCGAGATCGCCGGCGCCACCTATGCCGACGGCGTCGGCACGGCCATCGCGGGCCTCTTCGGCGGCTTTCCGAACACCTCGTTCAGCCAGAACGTCGGGCTGATCGCCATGACCGGCGTGATGAGCCGCCACGTGGTGACCATCGGCGCGATCTTCCTGATCGTCTGCGGGCTGGTGCCCAAGGTCGGCGGGGTGATCCGCACCGTGCCGATCGAGGTGCTGGGCGGCGGCGTCATCGTGATGTTCGGCATGGTCGTGGCCTCGGGCGTGTCGATGCTGTCCGACGTGGACTGGACGCGCCGCAACATGGTGATCTTCGCCGTCGCGCTGTCCATCGGCCTGGGGCTGCAGCTCGAGGTGCTGAACGTGGCGCCGGGCGCACCCAATGCGCTGCAGCACCTGCCCGACACGCTGCGCATCCTCGGGGCTTCTGGGATCCTGCCCGCGGCGCTGATCGCTATCGTGCTCAACCTCGTGCTGCCGGAGGAACTGGCCGAGGAATCCACCGAAGAGGTCTCGGGCGGCCTCGCCGGCCATCGCGGAGAGGAGCCGCGCGGCGAGAGGGTCTGACCCGATCAACCCTTGGTGGAAGCTGCGGCGCGTCCCTTCGGGGGCGCGCCGTTTGCTTTGATGGCCTTTTGGATGATTGGTTCTGCACTCCTTGCCGGTGAGCGGCGCGCAACTGGCCCGGAAACAAGGCCGATGGCCGCTGGGTGAGCGGGCGTTCATCGGAGCGCTATCGGTTCGAGCCCTATGGACGACGCCGTCCCGGCGGGCTGGCGCTTTGTCATCCTTGCGTAGGGATTGGGGGTATCCGGACCCGGTTCAGGATGAAGCGATGACCTCATGGCGCGGAGCGCCCTCCCGCGGGCAGGCGCACCCTGCGCGCGTTGCACCTATTGGCTGGTCAAAGAGAAAGGGCGGAGGCTTTTGCCTCCGCCCTTGGCGTCTCCAGAAGAACGCTGGCGTCAGAAATCGACCTCGATTGCGATGCCCTTCTCGACCGCCAGATCGACCACCGCCGCGGCGACCGCGAGATCCTGCAGGCCCACGCCGGTGCCGTCGAAGAGGGTGATCTCTTCCGCCGAAGCGCGCCCCGGATGCGCGCCATTGATCACCGCGCCAAGCTGGGTGATGGCGCTCTCGTCGATCAGCCCCTGCGCCACCGCGTGCTGCGCCTCGCCAATCGAGACCGATTGCGCCACCTCGTCGGTGAACACCGTGGCCTTGGCGAGCAGCGCCGCAGAGACCTCCTGCTTGCCCGTCGTATCGGTGCCCATGCAGGCGATATGGGTGCCGGGCGAGACATGCTCGGGTTTGAGGATCGCTTCGAACGACGAGGTGATCGAGATGATCACGTCGGCCGCGCGCAGGCCCGGCAGATCAACCGCCTCGAAGGGCACGCCCGCCTCGGCGGCCACCTTTTCGAGGTTGGGCAGCATCTCGGGGTGCAGGTTCCAGCCGATGACCTTGTCGAACTCGCGCTGCTCGAGCGCGGCGCGCAACTGGAAGGTGGCCTGGTGGCCCGCGCCGACCATGCCGATCACCCGCGCGTCCTCGCGCGCGAGGTGGCGGATCGAGACCGAGGAGGCGGCGGCGGTGCGCAGCGCGGTCAGCAGGTTGCCGCCAACCATCGCCCTGGCCTTGCCAGTGTCGGGATCGAAGAGGAAGACCGTCGACTGGTGGTTGATGATGCCGCGCTTTTCGAGGTTGTTCGGCCAGTAACCCCCGGCCTTCAGCCCCAGCGTCAGGCCGGCGCGGTCGAAGCCGCCCTTGAAGCCGTAGAGCGCGTCTTCATGGCCGATGGCCTCACGCACCACGGGGAAATTGTAGGCGTCGTCGGCGGCCATGGCGGCAAACACCTTCTCGACCGCGGCAAAGGCGGCCTCGCGGGTCATCAGGTCGGCGATCTCGCGTTCGGGAACGATGAGCATCAGGGCTCTCCTTTCAAAGAAAATACGCCCGCGCGCCGGGACAAGAGAGCGCGCGGGCGAGGCGTGCCCGGACCTCGGTCCGGGCAGGGGCAACGGAAAATGGGGGTTTCAGTACGCCTTGCCGCGCGCGGAGACCGGCCAGAGCGCCTCGACCTTGCCGCCGCGCACGCCGACGTACCAATCGTGGACGTTGGCAGTGGGATCGCAATGGCCCGGCACCAGCTTGAGCTTCTCGCCGACCTTCAGCACGCCGCTTGGGTCGGCGATCACACCGTGCTCGTCCGAGCATTTGACGTATTCCACGTCGGTGCGCCCGTGTATCACCGGCAGGCCGCTGTCGACCGACTGCGCCTTGAGGCCTGCGTCGCAGATCGCCTTGTCGGATTTGGCGTGGCTCATCACCTGCGTGAGAATGAAGAAGGCGTTTTCCCACTCGCCGTTGTCGATGCGGTTGCCGTCCTTGTCGCGGATGCGGCCGTAATCGGCATCCATGAAGGCGTAGGAGCCGCACTGAAGCTCGTTGTAGACGCCCGAGTTGCTCTCGAAATAGTAGCTGCCGGTGCCGCCGCCCGAGACCAGTTCGGGCTTCAGACCCGCCGCCTCCAGCGCCGCCACGGCGTCTTCGACCTGTGCGATGGCGACGGCCAGTTTCTCGCGCCGCGCCTCGTAGCTGTCGAGGTGTTGCATCGCGCCCTGGTAGGCCTGGATGCCGGTGAACTTGAGGCCTTCGGCGGCGGCGATGGCCTGCGCGATCTCCACCACCGCCGCGGCGGTGGTCACGCCGCAGCGGCCGGCGCCGCAGTCGATCTCGACGAAGCATTCGAGCGTGGCGCCGTGGTGCCGCGCCGCCTCCGACAGCTCGGCCACGTTGGCGAGATCGTCGACGCAGACAATGACGCGTGCGCCGAGCTTGGGCAGGCGGGCGAGGCGGTCGATCTTGCGCGGATCGCGCACCTGGTTCGACACCAGCACGTCGGTGATGCCGCCGCGCACGAAGACCTCGGCCTCGGACACCTTCTGGCAACACACGCCGATGGCCCCGCCGAGCCGCATCTGCAGCTTCGCCACGTCCACCGATTTGTGCATCTTGCCGTGCACGCGGTGGCGCATGTTGTGGGCGCGGGCGTAGTCGCCCATCTTGCGGATGTTGCGCTCGAGCGCATCGAGATCGAGCACGAGGCAGGGCGTCTGGATGTCCGACGCGTTCATGCCGGGCAGCGCCGGCACGTCATAGCCCACCTCGAGTTGGTCGAAAGTCACGGGTGCGTTCATGGCTCAGGCTCCTTGCGTCCAGGGCAGGCGGTCGAGATCGACATTGCCGCCGGTGATGATGAGACCGACGCGCTTGCAGGCGAAACGGTCCCGGTTCTTGAGGATGGTGGCAAGCGGCACGGCGCTGCTCGGCTCCATCACGATCTTCATGCGCTTCCAGATCAGCTTCATCGCGTCGATGATTTCGTCTTCAGACGCGGTGAGAATGTCGCTCACATGGTTAGAGACGAAATGCCACGTCAGGTCCTTGAGCGGCACCTTCAGCCCGTCGGCGACGGTCTCGGGCGCGTCATCGGCGATGATGTGCCCGGCCTTGAAGCTGCGGTAGGCGTCGTCGGCCTGCTCTGGCTCGGCGGCGATGACCTTCACCTCGGGGGCCAGCGTGGAAAGCGTCAGGCAGGTTCCCGAGATCATCCCGCCGCCGCCGATCGGGGCGACGACCATGTCCAGACCGTCCGTCTGCTCCATGAACTCGCGCGAACAGGTGCCTTGCCCTGCAATGACGCGAGGGTCGTTGTAGGGGTGGACGAAATCGCCGCCCGTGGCCGCCTGGACCTCGGCAAACACCGCCTCGCGGGACGAGGTGGAGGGCTCGCATTCGGTGATGATGCCGCCGTAGCCGCGCACCGCGTCCTTCTTGGCCTGCGGCGCGGTGCGCGGCATGACCACGTTGCAGGGGATGCCGCGGCGCCCGGCGGCGTAGCTCAGCGACAGCGCATGGTTGCCGGAACTGTGGGTGCAGACGCCCCGCGCCGCCTCGGCATCGGTGAGGCCGAAGACCGCGTTGGAGGCCCCGCGCACCTTGAAGGCCCCGGCCTTCTGGAAGTTTTCGCACTTGAAGAAGAGCTGCGCGCCGGTGAGCTCGTTCAGGAAGGACGAGGTCAGCACCGGGGTGCGATGGATGTGCGGTGCGATGCGGGCGTGGGCCGCCAGCATGTCGTCATAGGTGGGGATGTTCAGCGCGATATCCTTCATCACGCGGCCTCCTTCCGGGTCAGCGCGGGGGTGGCGCGGTAGAAGTCCTGCGCCGCGGCGACGCCCGAGCCGAGCGTGATGTCGAGCCCCAGATCCTTCATGCACATCTCGGCGCAGGCAAGGCCGGAGAGGGTCATGACGTCGGTGAGGCTGCCCAGATGCCCGATGCGGAACACTTTTCCGGCAACCTCGCCGAGCCCGGTGCCGAAGGCGACGCCGTAGGTCTGCGCCGCACGACTGACGATGTCGGTGGCGTTGAACCCTTCCGGCGTGCGGATCGCGCTGACCGTGTCCGAGTAGACCTCGGGCGAGACTGCGCAGAGCTCCAGCCCCCAGGCGCGCACCGCGGCGCGCACCCCCTCGGCAATTCGGTTATGACGGGCGAAGACATTCTCCAGCCCCTCGTCCAGCAGCATCCGGCAGGACTCGTTCAGCCCGTTCAGCAGGCCGACGGCCGGGGTGTAGGGATAGGCGTTGTTGGCATAGCCCTTGGCCATGTCGGTCACGTCGAAGAAGGTGCGCGGCAGTTTCGCGGTTTGCGTCGCCGCCATGGCCTTGTCGCTGAAGCCCACGATGGCGAGACCCGGCGGCAGCATGAAACCCTTCTGCGAGCCGGTGACGGCGCAGTCGACGCCCCAGTCGTCGAACCGGAAGTCCATCGAGGCGATCGAGCTGACGCCGTCGACGAACAGCAGCGCCGGGTGGCCCGCCTCATCGAGCGCGCGGCGCACCGCGGCGATGTCCGAGCGCACGCCTGTGGCGGTCTCGTTGTGGGTGGCGAGCACCGCCTTGATCCGATGGGACTTGTCCGCGGCGAGGATCTCGGCGTAGCGCTGCGCGGGCAGGCCCTCTCCCCAGGGGGTCTCGACGATCTCGACGGTCAGCCCGTGGCGCTGGCACATGTCGATCCAGCGGTGGCTGAACATGCCGTTGCGCGCCGCCAGCACGGTGTCGCCGGGCGAGAGCGTGTTGCTCAGCGCCGTCTCCCAGCCGCCGGTGCCGGTCGCGGGAAAGATGAAGACCTCGGCGCTGGCGCTCTGCAGCACGCGGCGCACGCCCTCGCGCGCCGGGTGCAGGATCTGCCCGAACAGCGGCGAGCGATGGTCGATCGTCGGCATGTCGCAGGCCTTGCGCAGGCTCTCGGGGATATTGGTCGGGCCCGGGATGAAAACGGGGTTCTGAAAGCTCATGGCCACCTCCTCTGGTCGCTGAGAGGCACCGTAGCCGGGGTTCCCGGTACAGGAAATTTTTTTGAAATCGTTTTTCAAAAATGAGAAGTTTTGGAAAATCACGCGTTGTCAAATGCTTGATTTTTTCATATCGTGAATTTCGCTTTCAAGTTGAACGAAAGAGATTTGATGGATTCTCCGAAAGATGCCGAAACCAGCCCGCGCCGCGCCCGTGGCAGGCCGCGCGGCTGGGAGGACAACAGCGCGCAGAACACCATCAAGTCGCTCGACCGAGCGATGGAGGTGCTCGATTACCTGAGCACCCATTCCGGGCTGACGCTCTCGGAACTGGCGGGCGATCTGAAGCAGTCCCCGGCGACGGTCTACCGCATCCTCGTCACCCTCGAAGGGCGGCGGCTGGTCGAGTTCGACCCCGCCGAGCAGCTCTGGCACGTCGGTCCGCAATCCTTTGTCATCGGCGCGCGCTTCCTGCGCCGCACCAGCCTCGTCGAGCGGGCGCGGCCGATCCTGCGCGGGCTGATGGAAGAGACCGGAGAGACCGCGAACCTCGGCATCGTGCGCGAGGCCTCGGTGCTGTTCGTCAGCCAGGTCGAGACGCATGAGAGCATCCGCGCCTTCTTCCCGCCGGGCACGCTGTCGCCGCTGCATGCCTCGGGCATCGGCAAGGCGCTGCTGGCCGAGATGGCCGGAGAGCGGCTGGAGAAACTGCTGGTGCGGAAGATGGAGCGGTTCACCGAACACACTCTGGCCGAGCCCGGGGCGCTGCGCGCCGACCTCGCGGCGATCCGGGCGCGGGGCTATTCCATCGACGCGGAGGAGAAGAACCTCGGGATGCGTTGCATCGCGGCCGCGGTCTTCGATACCTCGGGCGAGGCGGTGGCGGGGATCTCCGTGTCCGGCCCGACGATCCGCATGCGCGAGGACACGACAGACGAGACGGGCCGCGCGGTCATGCGCGCGGCCCGGGAGCTTTCGGCGGCGATCGGCGGGATCAGACGGCCGGAGCGCTGACCTTTTTCGGCGCGCCCATGGGCTGCGCCGCGCCGGAGGGGCGCAGCGCCATGTGCCGGTTCACGTCCTTGTAGAGCAGGTAGCGGAAGCGGCCCGGACCGCCCGCGTAGCAGGCCTGCGGGCAGAAGGCGCGCAGCCACATGTAATCGCCCGCTTCGACCTCGACCCAATCCTGGTTGAGCCGGTAGACCGCCTTGCCCTCGAGCACGTAAAGCCCGTGTTCCATCACGTGGGTTTCGGCAAAGGGGATCACAGCGCCGGGCTCGAAGGTGACGACGGTGACATGCATGTCGTGGCGCAGGTCGCTCGGGTCGACAAAGCGGGTGGTGGCCCATTTGCCATCGGTGCCGGGCATCGGGGTGGGGGCGATGTCCTGCTCGTTGGCGATGATCACCTCGGGGTGGGGCAGGCCGGGCACCGCCTCGTAGGCCTTGCGGATCCAGTGGAAGCGCAGGGTCTCGGCGCCCTTGTTGCGCAGGGTCCAGAGCGTGGCGGGCGGCAGGAAGGCGTAGCCGCCCTCGCGCAGCACATGGCTCTCGCCCTCGACGGTGAGCGTGGCCTCGCCCTCGACGACGAAGAGCACGCCCTCGGCGCCCGCGTCGGTTTCGGGGTGGTCCGAGCCGCCGCCGGGCTGCACTTCCATGATGTACTGCGAGAAGGTCTCGGCAAAGCCGCTGAGCGGCCGCGACAGCACCCAGAGGCGGGTGTCCTCCCAGAACGGCAGGAAGCTGGTGACGATGTCGCGCATCGTGCCCTTGGGGATCACCGCATAGGCATCGGTGAACACAGCGCGGTCGGTCAGCAGCTGGCTCTGGGGCGGGTGGCCGCCGGTGGGGGCGTAGTAGTTGGTGGTCATTCGTGGCTCCGGTCGGAGGGGTCTTTGCATCTACTATGGGTGGCGGCCGCGCCGGGGGCGACAGGGCGGGAGGCTAAAACACTTTCTTGAATTCCAAGATAATCTTTGCCGTCCTTTCGGTTTGACTGGAAAGATTGCTCTCGTTGCCCTGACCTGCGGGACAGCTTAGCCGCCTCAGGCCGGCTGCAACTCCGGCACCTGTGCGGCGTGTCTGCCCTGCTTCTGCGGTACGCCCGCCACATAGGTCTCGGCCACGGCGCGATCGTCGCCCAGCATCTGCAGCACGAAGAGCTCCTCGCTCAGCGTCCCGGCCCGCTGCATGCGCAGCGCCATGGGCTCGGTGGCCGAGGAGTCGACCACCACGATGTCCGCCTCGGTGCCCGGCTCCAGCGTGCCGATCTTGTCCTCCAGCCCCAGCGCCACGGCGTTGCCGCGGGTGATCCAGTGGAAGGCGCGCAGCGGGTGCAGCTTCTGGCCCTGCAATTGCAGCACCTTGTAGGCCTCGTTCAGCGTCTGCAGCATCGAGTAGCTGGTGCCCGCGCCGACGTCCGTCGCGATGGCATTCGTGATCCCGCGCCCGCGCAGGCCGGCATCGTCGAAAAGCCCGCTGCCGAGGAAGAGGTTCGAGGTCGGGCAGAACACCGGCTTGGCACCGGTCTCCGCCAGAAGGTCGATCTCGCGCGGCTTGAGATGGATGGAATGGCCCAGCAGCGCCCCGGGGCCGAGCAGGCCGTAGCGCTCGTAGACACCGAGGTAGTCGGGCGCCTCGGGGTAGAGGCTCAGCGTATAGGCGATCTCGTCGCGGTTCTCGGACAGGTGGGTCTGCACGTAGCACTCGGGGTGCTCGGCGGCGAGCGCGCCGGCCATCTCCATCTGCTCGGGGCTCGAAGTGATGGCGAAGCGCGGGGTGATGGCGTAGCTGGCGCGGCCCTTGCCGTGCCAGCGGGCGATCAGCCGCTTGGTCGCGTCATAGCCCGATTGCGGCGTGTCGCGCAGCGCCACGGGGGCGTTGCGGTCCATCATCACCTTGCCGGTGATCATCCGCATGTCGCGACGCGCGGCTGCAGTGAAGAACGCCTCAGCCGAAGCTTCGTGGACCGAGGCGTAGGCGACCGCGGTTGTGGTGCCATGCGCGCAAAGCTGGCCCATGAACCAGTCGGCCATGGCGTCTGCGTGCGCGGGGTCGGCGAAACGGGTCTCTTCGGGGAAGGTGTAGCTGTTCAGCCAGTCGAGCAGTTGCGCCCCCCAGGAGGCAATGACCTGCACCTGCGGGAAATGGATGTGGGTGTCGATGAACCCCGGCATCAGCAGGTGCGGGCGGTGGTCCACCACCGGCACGCTCGGCGCCTGTCGCGAGAGTTGCGCGAAGCTGCCGGTGCCGCGAATGATCCCGCCCGCGATCAGGATCGCCCCATCCTCGATGTAGCGATAGGCGGCTTGGTCCTCGGGGCCCTGCGGTTCGGCGGTGAAACTGAGGATGCGTCCGCGCAGGAGCACTTGGTCGGTCTTCATGGGGGCACCTTTCGGGGAGTTGTCGGGGAAGAAAGGGGCGCGGGCCGGGATGCGGCCCGCGCCGGTGGGGTGAGGATGCCTCTGCCCGGATCACTCCGCGGGCGCGGCAGGCGGCTCCTCGACCACCACGGTCTCGTTTTGCGTCGCGCCCTCGCGGTGGAAGAGCGGGTAGATGTAGAGGAAGGCGGCGGCGATCAGGTATCCGGCCGACACCGGGCCAAGCGCGGGCCAGTGCAGGCTGGCGCCGTGGATGATCCCCACCAGCGACATCAGCGCGGCGGCCAGCGCGAAGCCTCCGGCGTTGCGGAACCTTCCGTCGATCACGCTGGCGACGATGGCGCCCCAGATCAGGCCGGTCAGGATCGCCCCCTGGCTCAGCGACTGGTGGCCGGCGAAATGCGCGCCCTGCTGCAGCAGCGCCGCGGTCAGCGCCTCGTCGCCAAGCCGCTGCAGGCCCTCGGCGCCGGTTGCCTGCAGCGCGCCCATCAGCGCCCCCCATTTGATCATCAGGAAGGAGGACACATGCGGCATCATGGCGATCGTCACGGCGGCCATATGCGCAGGCTTCACGCAGTGGGCGGTGTTGGTGATCAGGCTCAGCGCCACGAAGACCAGCACCGGCGCGGCGGCAGCCTCGGGGATCAGGTTGTTGAGAAAGGCCAGCAAGCCGAGGAAGGCGGCCAGCGGGATCACCACGGCAATGCCGATGATGTAGCCCGCATGCGCGCCCATGCGCTTGTAGGCCGGGTGGCCGATGTAGGCGGTGGTGGGGAAGGGCGAGCCGAAGACCGCGCCGATCATCGTGCCGAGCCCGTCGGTGATCTGGCACACGCCGACCGGGTAGTGATCCCCGGCGCTTTCGGCGCTCTCGACGTTGTTCATCGTCTCGATGAAATTGTAGATCTGTACCGGCACCAGTACGAGGAACAGTTCGGGGTTGGCAAAGAGGTGCCGGATGCCCGCAATCAGGTCGCCGACGTAGGGCAGCGGCGGATAGAAGCCGGTGCCCTCGAGGCTGATCCGCGCTTCGCCGATGCTGAAGGCGACGGCGGTGCCGACGAACAGCGCCAGCAGGCCCGCGGGGATGTTGAACGGCAGGCGGAAGCGTCCGACGAGCCCCCAGAGGATGATGATCATCGAGGCGAAGCCGACGTAGGGCTGCTCGAAGACGGTGGCCAGCGGCACGGTGCCGATGAACACCAGCGCGATGCCGCAGAGCGTGCCAAGCATCCCGGCGCGCGGGGTGACCCGCTTCAGCCACGGCCCGACGATGGCGCCGAGCGCGGCGACGATGCCGCCCATGAAGCCCGCGCCGATGCCGACCTGCCAGGCCAGAATGGGATCGTTCGTGGCCCAGTAGATCGGGCCGATGACGCCGAAGAGATAGACGAACATCACCGGCGTCGAGATGCCGTAGGGCAGGGCGGTGACATCGCGCCCGTGCCGCGCGGCGGCGCGTTTGGCCAGCACGACATAGGCCGCGACACCCGACAGGATCGCCACCGCCGCGCCGGGCAGGATACGGCCATAGACGATCTCGGCAGGCATGCCGAAGACGAACTGGCAGACGCCCGCCAGCACCATCAGGTTGATCAGGTTATCAGTGAACAGCGCCCAGAAAGCACTGAAATCGCTGCGTGAGAACAGCCTGTAGTCGTAACTCCCTTCCCGCATGTGGGATCTCCTCGGGTTGCTTGCGATGGTCCCGCGGCGCCCGCTCCTCTTCGGGCGGTCGCGGGGGTTACTCGGCGGCGAAGGCCATGGGCTGCGCCGCGCCGTGCTGGCTGGTGAGGGCGGTGAGTACCTCGGCCACCACGAAGGCGGCGATCACCTCGGGGCGTTTGTCGCGGCTGCCCTGCGCGCCGATCGGGCAGGTGAGCGCGTGGGTCTCCAGCCCGTCGCACTCGTCCCGCGCGAAGCGACGGAACTTCTCGCGCTTGGTGGCCGAGCCGATCAGCCCGACGTAGCGCGCGTCGTCGCGCTGCAGCGCCGCCGAGGCGCAGAGAAAGTCGAGCGCGTGGTCATGGGTCAGCACGATGAAGGCGCTGCCCGGCGGGGCCATGGCGATCTCGATCTCGGGCAGGGGGGTGAGACGGGTTTCCACCCGCGCGGCGCTTAGCGCCAGCTCCTCGGCGCGGCTGTCGATCAGAACGCAGCGCACCGGTAGGAGCTGCAGCAGATCCGCCAGCGCTCGGCCCACGTGGCCCGCACCATGGACCTGCACCATCGGCAGAGCGGCGGCCTCCTCTGCCGCCCGTGCCCGCGCCGCGTGCCGGTCGGTTGCGCTCATGCGGCTCAGCGTGACCTCGACCCGCCCGCCGCAGCATTGCCCGATCTCGGGGCCGAGCGGCACGTCCAGCGTCTGCGCCAGGTCACCCCGCGCCAGCAGCGCCCGCGCGGCGGCGATGGCCCGGTGTTCGAGCTGGCCGCCGCCGATGGTGCCATGGCGGGAGGTCTCGCTGACATACATCTCGCATCCTGCCTCGCGCGGCGAGGAGCCGCGCACCCGTGCCAGCCGGACCCGTGCGACCGGCCCTGGCGCGCTCAGGAAGGCGTCGAGAGAGGTCATGACCGCCCCGCCAGCCGCTCGACCGCCATCAGCACGCGCTCCGGCGTCGCGGGGGCGTCGAGGCGCGGGCATTCGCGGTAGTCGGCGACGCTGGCGACCGCCATCGACAGCGCCTCAAAGACCGAGATGCCCAGCATGAAGGGCGGCTCGCCCACGGCCTTGCTGCGCTTGATTGTGCGCTCGCGGTTCTGCGACCATTCGGCGAGGTTCACGTTGAACACGCGCGGCCGGTCCGAGGCGAGCGGGATCTTGTAGGTCGAGGGCGCATGGGTGCGCAGCGCGCCCTTGTCGTCCCACCACAGCTCTTCGGTGGTCAGCCAGCCCATGCCCTGAACAAAGGCCCCTTCGACCTGCCCGCGGTCGAGCACCGGGTTCAGCGAGCGTCCGACGTCGTGCAGAATATCGGTGCGCTCGACGCGGTACTCGCCGGTCAGCGTGTCGATGGTGACCTCCGAGCAGGACGCGCCATAGGCGAAGTAGTAGAAGGGCCGCCCCTTGCCCGCCGCGCGATCCCAATGGATGTCGGGCGTCTTGTAGAACCCTGCCGCCGAAAGATGCACGCGCGCCATGTAGGCGGCCTTGATCACCTGCTCCCACGGCAGCAGTTGCGCGCCCACCTGCAGATGGCCCGGCACAAAGCGCAGCTCTTCGGGGCGCACGCCCCAATGTCCGGCGGCAAAGTCGACCAGCCGTGCCTTGATCTGATCGGCGGCATCCAGCGCCGCCATGCCGTTGAGATCCGAGCCCGACGAAGCGGCGGTGGCGGAGGTGTTCGGCACCTTCTCGGTGGTGGTGCGGGTGATCTTGATGCGCTCGAAGTCCACCTGGAAGGCGTCGGCCACCACCTGCGCCACTTTGGTGTTGAGCCCCTGGCCCATCTCGGTGCCGCCGTGGTTGAGGTGCACCGAGCCGTCCGAGTAGACGTGGATCAGCGCGCCTGCCTGGTTGTAGTGGGTCGCGGTGAACGAGATGCCGAACTTCACCGGGGTCAGCGCGATCCCCTTGCGCAGCACGCCGCCCTGCGCGTTGAACGCGAGGATGTCCCGGCGGCGCTGCTGGTAGGCGCAGCTCTCCTCCAGCTCCGAGACGACGCGACCGATGATGTTGTCGGTGACCTCCTGGTGGTAGGGGGTCAGGTTCCGGCCGTCGTGCGCATCGCCATAGAAGTTGGCCTTGCGCACCTCCAGCGGGTCCTTGCCGAGCGCATAGGCGATCTCTTCGATCATCCGCTCGGCGGCGACCACGCCCTGCGGCCCGCCGAAGCCGCGGAAGGCGGTGTTCGAGACGGTGTTGGTCTTCATCGGGCGGCTTTGCAGCCGGACGTGCGGGTAGAAATAGGCGTTGTCGGCGTGGAACAGCGCGCGGTCGGTGACCGGGCCCGACAGATCCGAGGACCAGCCGCAGCGCGCGGCAAAATTGCCGTCCACCGCGCGGATGCGGCCCGCGCCGTCGAATGCCACGTCATAGTCGATTACGAAGTCGTGGCGCTTGCCGGTGGCGGTCATGTCCTGATCGCGGTCGGGGCGGATCTTCACCGGGTGGTTCAGCCGCTTGGCGGCCATGGCCGCGACCACCGCAAAGAGGTTCATCTGGCTTTCCTTGCCGCCAAAGCCCCCGCCCATGCGCCGCACGTTGACCACCACGGCATTGCTCGGCACGCCCAAGACATGCGCCACCATGTGCTGCGCCTCGCTCGGGTGCTGGGTCGAGCAATGCACGATCACGTCGTCATCCTCGCCGGGCAGGGCAAAGGCGATCTGCCCCTCGAGGTACATGTGGTCCTGCCCGCCCACTGAGAGCCGCCCCTGCAGCCGGTGCGGGGCGGTGCGCATCGCGGCCTCCACCTCGCCCCGCTCTAGCTTCAGCGGGTCGGTGATATGCGGATAGCCTGCCGCCTGCGCCGCGATCGGGTCCAGCGCATGGGGCAGCACCTCGGCCTCGACCTTGGCAAGCGCGGCGGCCCGGCGGGCGGCGTCGCGGGTCTCGGCGATCACCGCAAAGAGCGGCTGGCCGTGAAACTCGATCTTCTCGGTTGGGAAGACCGGCTCATCGCCGCGCCCGGTGGGGCTGATGTCATTGTGCCCGGGAATGTCGGCGGCGGTGAGCACGTCGACCACGCCGGGGGCGGCGCGCACGTCGGAAAGGTCGAGCCCCTTCAGTGTGGCATGGGCCACCGAAGAGACCCCGAGATAGGCGTGCAGCGTCCCGATGGGTTCGGCGATGTCGTCGGTGTATTCGGCAAGGCCGCGCACGTGCTTGATCGCGCTGTCGTGCTGGCGATCCTCGTGAACCGCGCCGCGGATGTTGGGCTGGTGTTTCATGTCTCTCCTCCCTCAGGCGCTCAGGCGGACGGGCTGGCCATCCTGTTCGAGAAAGAACCGCCGCAACAGGTTCTGCGCGACGCGCATCCGGTAGTCGGCGCTGGCCCGCCAGTCGCTGAGCGGGGCGAAATCCTCGGCCATGGCGCGGGCGGCGGCGGCAAAGCTGGCCTCGCTCCAGGGCTGGCCCAGCAGCGCGGCCTCGGCCTTGGCGGCGCGCTTCGGCGTGGCCGCCATGCCGCCAAGCGCGATGCGGGTATCGCGGATCACTCCGCCTTCGACGGTGACGCTGATCCCGGCGGCGACCGCCGAGATGTCCTCGTCGCGGCGCTTGGAGATCTTGTAGGCGGCGCAGCGGGTTGCCGCCGGGGGCAGGGGGATGCGGATGCTCTCGACGAATTCGCCGGGGCTGCGGTCCTGCTTGCCGTAATCGATGAAGAACGCCTCCAGCGGCAGGCTCCGGCGGGCGGCACCGTGGCGCACGGTCACCTCGGCACCGAGCGCGATCAGCACCGGGGGCGTGTCGCCGATGGGCGAGCCATTGGCGATATTGCCGCCGATCGTGCCCATATTGCGCACCTGCCAGCCGGCGATGCGGTCCCAGTACTCGGCGAGATGCGGCAGATGCGCGGCGATCAGCGGCTGCAGTTCGGAATAGCTGACACCGGCGCCGAGGGTGATCGCACCGTCGCCGACCTCGACCGCCTTCAACTCGGGCAGATGCGCGATGAAGATCGCGGGCGAGATCGGGCGCAGGAACTTGGTCACCCAAAGGCCCACATCGGTGGAGCCCGCGATCACCGTCGCCTGCGGATGCGCGGCATAGGCCTCGGCGAAATCGTCCAGATCGGCGGGCAGAATGGCGCGGTTGTCCTCGGGGCCCGTCTCGACCCGGCGCCCGTCCGTCAGTGCCTCGAGCTGCGCCGTCACCCGGGCCCGCTCCTGCACCAGGTGGTCCGCCTCGGGCGTACCGTGGGCGCTCACCGCAACGGCGGTGCGGATGATCGGCGCGTAGCCGGTGCAGCGGCAGAGGTTGCCCTGCAGCGCGGTCTCGACCTGCGTCTCGGTCGGCTGCGGGGTCTGCATCCAGAGCGCGTAGAGCGACATGACGATGCCGGGCGTGCAGAACCCGCATTGCGCGCCGTGATGCTCGACCATCGCCCGCTGCACCGGGTGCAGCGCGCCATCCGGGCCCGAAAGATGCTCGATCGTCACCACGTGGCAGCCATCGAGCGAGGCGGTGAAGCGAATGCAGGCGTTGACCGCCTCGTAGCGCAAGTCGCCCTCGTGCAGGCGGCCGACGAGCACGGTGCAGGCGCCGCAGTCGCCCTCGGCGCAGCCTTCCTTGGTGCCGGTGAGCCGGCGATCGAGCCGCAGGAAGTCGAGCAGGGTCTGGGTGGCCGGGACCTCGGGCAGGCTCACCGCCCGTCCGTTGAGCAGAAAACGGATCTCGCTCCGGTGCGTCATGCATCCCTCCGTGGCTGAGCATGTGTCTGGGTCTTCGGAGCGGACGCTAGCGGAAGGCACTCTCAATGAATACGCGTGGTTTCGCCAAGGACTTTATACGGAACGTTGATAATAATCTGTCGCGGGCCGTAGTATGCCGGGGCGGGACGATCAGCGGCCGAGGAGCGGAGCGATGCAATACATTGAAAGCCTGCGGGTCTTCGTCCGGGTGGTCGAGCTTGGCAGCATCACCTCGGGCGGGCGCGACCTGCGCCTGACGCCGGCGGTGGCGAGCAAGCGGATCAAGGAGCTGGAAGGGCGCCTCGGTGTGCGCCTGTTCAACCGCACCACCCGCTCGATCACCCCGACCGAGGTCGGGCGGGTGTTCTACGAGCAGGCGCGGACGGTGTTGGCCTCGGTGGACGAGGCCGAGGCGGTGGTGGCGAACTTCTCGGAGACGCCGCGCGGCGCACTGCGGGTGACGGCGCCGCTCGGGATCGGGCGGCGGATCATCGCGCCGCTGGTGCCCGCCTTCACCGAAAGATACCCGGAGGTGCAGGTGCAGATGCGCCTGTCGGACCGGCTGGTCGACATGATGGGTGAGCGGCTCGACGTGGCCTTCTTTCTCGGCGTGCCGAAGGATTCCAACTTCAAGCTACGGCACATTTACGATTGCCCGCGCGTGCTTTGCGCCGCACCTGCCTACCTCGAGACTCGCGGGATGCCGGCAACGCCCGAGGAACTGCTCGGCGGGCGGCACAACTGCCTGCTGCTGCGCTATCCCCGCTCGCCCGAGTATTTCTGGCAACTCCAGACCGCCACCGGCCTGCGGCGGCTGGAGGTGGAAGGCCCCTTCGACGCCGACGACGGCGACGTGTTGACCCGTTGGGCGCTGGATGGTCAGGGCATCGTCAACCGACCTCGGCTCGAGGTCGCGCAGCACCTGCGCAGCGGCGCGTTGATCGAGGTTCTGCCGGACACGCCGCCGCTACCCTCGACCCTGGGCTGCCTGTTCCCGCACCGGAAGCTGCAGGACCCGAAGATCAGGCTTTTCGTCGACCACATGGCGGACGCGGTGAAGACGGTGATAGCGGGCATGGAGGCCGCGCAATGACAGCCCGATGGGTCCGCCGGGCGGCACACGGTCAACGGGCGGGACAAGGGCGCCCAGCCCCGGACGCGTCGCCCGAGGCGCGGCGCGTCACTCTGTCCGCTCCGACCCTGGGGGTCAGCCGGCCTGCCAGAGCTGCAGCGGCAGCGTGCTGAAGGTCTCCACACCGTGACCGTCCTCACCGATCGCAAAGGTCTGGCCGACGCCGGCGACGAGGCCGGTTTCGGTGTCGGGGATCATGATGTGCACGAAGAACACCATGCCCGGCGCCAGCACCAGCGGGTTGCCGCTGTAGATCATCGGCGGCACGTCCATCCACGTCGGTTTGAACGTGCAGCCAAGCGCGTAGCCGCAGGCGGCGTAGCGCGCCTTCTGGAAACCCGCGCCGTCGAGAACGCTTCGGTGGATGTCATCCAGGGTGCCCAGCCGTTCGCCCGGCACGGCCGCCTCCTTGATGCGCTCGAGCGCCTCGATTGCGACGCCCATCTGGCTGACCTGCCGGGGGTCGGTACGGCCGACCGAGACCGTGTGCTCGATCACCACGTGGTAGCGGCAGGCGGAGCCGGCGAGTTCGATCAGGACCTGGTCGTCCTGCTCGATGCTGCGCGGGCCGCCGATGCCTCGGCCGAACAGGGCGCGCGGGCCGACGTTCACCAGCGGACCGCCCGAGGGCATGTCGGCCCCGGCGCCCAGCATCGCGGTGACCGCCGCCCCCGAAAGCGCGGTATCGAAGGCGCCGGGACGCGCCGCCTCGATCGCCGCGAGGGTGGCGGCATCGGCCAGACGGCCCGCGGCGCGGGTGTAGTCGAGCTCCATGGGAGATTTCACCAGCCGCTGACCACGCACGATGTCCGAGGCATCCTCCAGCGCGCAGACCCCCTCCAGCGCGGCATCCACCGAGCGACCGTTGGCGGCGGTCAGCCCGTAGGTCGCATATTCCACGCCGACCTTTCCGCCCCGAAGGCCCATCTCCTCGAGCAGCGTGCGCAGATCCTGCGCCGGATCCGCGCCCTCGGCGTTGAGCCAGATGCGCACGTCGTCATAGAGCGAGTTCACCTCGGCCTGGCGCTTGTCCGGGGTCCGGGTGAGCAGGGTCAGGAGGCCCTCCGACGCGGTGACGATGCCGACCTGGAAGAACACGTAGCCGGCGGTGTCGAAACCGGTGAGATAGAAGTGGCTCTCCTGGGCGAAGACCAGCAGCGCGTCGAGACCGCGCTCGGCCAGCAGCGCGCGGGTGCGTGCGAGACGGGCGCGGTATTCGCTTTCCGGAAAACGGAGATTGACGGCGCCATTGGCGCTGTGCCCGGTGAATTCGGTCGCGAGGTCGGTCATGTGATGTCGCATATATCGCAGATGGTCATGAGGTAGATGCGGATGCAGTCAAGGTAGTCCTCGATCTCCACCCGCTCGTCGGGCATGGTGTTGAACTTGCCGCCGGGCCCGCAGACCACGCCCTCCATGCCGCCGTGCGCATAGAGATGGCCCGCGTCGGTTCCGAAAAAGCCCGTCGGGGTGATCGGACCGGTGGGCTGGGCCGTGCCGCGCACGCTTTCGTAGGCCGCGTTGAGCGCCGTGACGATGCGGCTGTCGGGCGCGACCTCGAAGGCGGGCATGATCGGGCGGCCTTCGGAAGCCTCGGTGCGGACCGTGGCCTTGAGCCCGGGGCGGCGTGCCACGAGACGGTCCAGCACCGCGCGGATGTCGGCCAGCGCAGTCTCTTCCGTCTGGCCCGGACCGTAGCGGCCCGAGCCTTTCAGCCGCACGAAATCGGCCACCTGCGGCGGGCGCCACTCATGCAGATCGCGACCGAGCGCGCCGTGCATCACCCCCACGTGCACGCGGTTGATGGCGCGGTGCGCCTCGCTCGGGGCGTCCGAGAAGGTCAGCGCGGTCAACTCGGGAACGAGCTCGCAGGCGGCGAGGATCGCGTCCACCGCCTCTTCGCGCTTCGACAGGTGCCGGGTGATGCCCTCGAGTTCCACCACGAAGGTGAAGGCACAGGCATGCATCGTGACCGCCTGCAGGTCCGAGGGTTCGGAGTTGATGAAGTAATCGGCGCGCAGCCCGGCATTGACCGCCGCCAGCGTGCCGACGCCGCCCTGCAATTCGCCGATCACGAAGGTCAGGATGACATCGCCCTTCAGCCGCACGCCATTGCGGATCAGCGTCTCGACGGCGCAGAGGTAGGCGGCGTCGCCGGCCTTCATGTTCGACACGCCGATGCCGTAGATGAAGGACTCGTCGATCTTGCCTTCCCAGGGATCGACGGTCCAGCCCTCGGTGGCCGGGTTGGTGTCGAGGTGGCCGTTGAACAGCAGGCTCTTCCCGCCGCCGGTGCCGCGCCAGATGCCGATGGCGTTCACCCGGTCGCCCTCGACCGGCATCAGGTAGGCCTCGTCGAGGCCGATCTCCTGCATGATCTCGACCATGCGCGCGGCCAGCACCCGTTCGCCCGGGGTCTCGGAATAGCTCTTGTGCTGCACCATCTCGGCCAGCCGGGACAGGCAGGCGGAGGTGTCGATGTTCTCCGCCAGGGTCTTGGGGTCGGTCATGTGCGGGGCTCCATGTGCAGGCCCGGTGTCTCGGGCCGGTGCGGGACGGGGACCGCATCGAGCAGGGCACGGGTGTAGGGGTGGCGGTCGGGGGACTCGGCATCCGCGACGTCGAAGGCATCCACCAGCGCGCCGCGCTGGAACACCACGATGCGATGCGCGAGCTGGCGGATCAGGTTGAGATCATGGGTGATGAAGATGCAGGCCGCGCCGGAGCGCCGCTGCAGATCGATCAGCAGCCGTGCGACCGCGGCCTGGACCGACACGTCGAGAGCCGCGGTGATCTCGTCGCAGATCACCAGGCGCGGTTCGGCGGCAAAGGCGCGGGCGATGGCCACGCGCTGCTTTTCACCGCCGGAGAGCTGGTGCGGGTAGCGGGTCGCGTAGTCGGCCGGCAGCAGCACCATTTCGAGCAGCTCGCGGACCCGTGCAGCGATTTCGCCGCGGGGCGCGAGGTTGTAGAGCTTCAGCGGGCGCGAGAGGATGCCGCCGATGGTCTCGCGCGGGTTCAGGCTCGAATCCGGGTGCTGGAAGATGATCTGCACGTCCCGCCGGTAGGGCCGGTCGAACGCCTCGCGCGCGGCGAAGCTGCGGCCGTCGAAACGGATTTCCCCCTCGAAGGGGTTCAGCCCGGTCGCCGCCTTGGCGATCGTCGATTTGCCCGATCCGCTCTCGCCGACGATGCCCACCAGCTCGCCCGGGCGCACGTCGAGGCTGATGCCCCGCGCGCCCCAATGCGGCGCCGCCGTCTTGTCGAGCAGCCGTGTCAGCCAGCCGGGGGCATTGTACTGCACGCCGACGTCGCGCGCCTCGAAGAGCGGTGCCGGATCCTGCGGCGCGGGCAGGGCGAGCCGGTCTTCGGGCCGCGGCAGCGCCGCGAGCAGCTTTTGCGTATAGGGGTGCGCGGGGGCCGCGAAGACATCTTCCAGCACGCCGCTTTCGACGATCTTGCCCTTGTGGATCACCGAGACCGTCTTGGCGATCCGCGCAACCAGACCGAGGTCATGCGTGATGTAGAGGGCGGCCACCCCGGTTTCCTCGCGCAGTTGCACGAAGAGGTCGAGGATCTGGTTGGCGGTGAGGATATCGAGCGCGGTGGTCGGCTCGTCGAAGATGATGAGCTCGGGGTTGCAGGCGAAGGCCGTGGCGATGACCACGCGCTGCTTCTCGCCGCCCGAGGCCTCGTGCGGGTAGCGCTGCATCATCTCGGCGGGCTTGGCGATGCCGGTGCGGGCCAGCGCCGCCTCGCTCTCGCGCAGCGCCTCGTCGTGGCTCATGCCGCGGTGCCGGATGAGGACCTCGGCGAGCTGCTCGCCGAGCCGCATCGCGGGGTTGAGCGACGACGACGGGTCCTGGAAGACCATGGCGATGCGCCGCCCGCGCAGGGCTTCCAGCTCGGACCGGCCTTTGCCGATCATGTCTTCGCCCGACAGCAGGATGGCGCCGCCGGTGTCGCGGGCGTTCTCGGCCATGTAGCGGGTGATCGCCCAGGCGAGCGTCGATTTGCCCGAGCCGCTTTCCCCGACCAGCGCGTGCGTCTCGCCGCGCCAGATCATCAGCGAGACATCGTCGAGCGCGGTGGTGGTGCCGGTCTCGGTGTCGTAGGCCATGGAGTAGTTGCGGACGTCGAGCACCGGGGGCTCGATCACCGGCGTCGGGCCATCGGTACGGATGCGGGAGCTCATCAGTGGCCTCGTTTCGGGTCAAAGGCGTCGCGCAGGGCGTCGCCGAACAGGTTGAACCCCAGCGCGGTCACGGCGATGGCCAGGCCGGGAACGGCGACGCACCAAGGATTGCGGAACATGAACTGCCGGGCTTCGGCGACCATCAGGCCCCACTCGGTCGAGGGCGGCTGTGCGCCCAGCCCGAGAAAGCCCAGCGTCGCGCCGATCATGATCGCGAAGCTGACGCGGATGGTCGCCTCGACGATGATCGGCCCCAGCGCGTTGGGCAGGACCTCGCGCCCGACGATCCAGGCGCCGCTCTCGCCGCGGGCCTGCGCCGCCAGAACGTATTCGCGGGTCCGCACGGACAGCACGGCGCTGCGCGAAATGCGCGCCATGCCGGGGGTGAAGGTGACCGCGACGGCCAGCATGGCCTGGGTTGTGCCGCCACCGAGGAAGGTGACGATCAGCAGCGTGAACAGCAGTTCGGGCATGGCCAGCATGCCGTCGAGCACCCGCATGATGACACTGTCGGTGCGGCCGCCGGCGACCCCGGCGATCACGCCGATGACCGAGCCGACGCCGACGCCGAGCACCGTAGCACCCAGCCCGAAGGCGACTGTGGCGGGCGCGCCGCTCAGCAGCCGGGACAGCAGGTCGCGACCATATTGATCGGTGCCGAGCCAATGCGCGAGGCTGGGGCCCTCGAGCCGGGCGCGGGCGTCGAAGGCCTGCGGGTCGTAGGGGGTGATCCACGGGCCGAAGATCGTCACGAAGAGCACCAGCGCAAGCAGCAGTGTGCCGATGAGCCCGGTTGGGGATTTCAGGATTTTACGCATAGCGCACCCGCGGATCGAGCTTGGCGATGACGATGTCGGCCAGCAGGTTGGAAAGGGCATAGACCACCGCGAGCAGCAGGGTGACCGCCTGGATCACCGGCAGATCGCGGTTCTGCAAGGCGTAGATCAGCAGCCGGCCGAGGCCGGGCCAGGCGAAGATCTCCTCGACCACGATGATGCCGCCCAGCAGGTAGCCGATGTCGAGCGAGATCACCGCCACGGCCGGGGCCAGCGAGTTGGGCAGGGCGTGGCGGCGGATCACCCGGCCCTCGGGAACGCCCTTGAGACGGGCGGCGCGGACGTAGTCGGAGGCCAGGACCTCCGACAGCTCCGAGCGCACCTGGCGCGAGATATGCGCCATCAGGATCAGCCCCAGCGTCACCGCCGGAAGGATCGCGTGCTCGACGAAGCCGCCGAAGTCCTCCACCGGCGAGACGAAGCCGCCGGCCGGCAGAAGCTGGCGCACCGGGTCGGCAAAGAACACCAGCAGCAGGGTCGCCGTGACGAATTCCGGCAACGCCGTGCCGACGTAGGAGATCAGGCCGATGCCGAGATCCCAGGCGGTGCCGCGGCGCAGGGCCGCGAGCGTTCCGAGCGGGATCGCGATCAGCGTGACGCCCACGAGGGCGATCAGCGCAAGCGACATGGAATTCCAGAAAGCCTCGCCCACGACCTGCGCAACGGGAAGCTGCAACCGGAGCGACGTGCCGAAATCGCCATGCAAGACCCCGCTGACCCAATGCAGGTACTGGACGGGAAGCGGTCGATCGAGCCCGAGTTGGCGCTCGAGCGCCGCGAGGTTCTCGGCAGAGGCATTCTCTCCGAGGATCATCAGCGCAGCGTTGCCGGGCAGGATCGTGGTGATGGCGAAGACGGCGATGCTGACGATGCACAGCACCACCAGCACCGCGCCGAGGCGGCGTAGGAAGTAGGCGAGACTCACTGGGCTTTCCTCAGGCCTTGTCCATCCAGACGTCTTCGATGAAGTAGAAGCGCGAGATGGGGGCCACGTGCCACTCTTCCGTCGTGCCGCGCGAGGCGGTCAGCACATCCTCGAAGAACGGCACGATATAGGGCTTTTCTTCCAGTTCGAGCGCCTGCGCCTTGGCGTAGATCTCGGCCCGAAGCTCGGGATCGACGGTGGAGCGACCCTCCGCGATCAGGGCGTCGAACTCGGCGTTCTTCCACTCGGTGTCCTGGTAGGAGGCCTCCGAGGTCAGCAGCAGGTTGTAGGTCGCGTCGATGGTCGGCTGCATGCCCCAGTAGCCGACGTAGAAGTCGCCCTTCATCCATTCTTCGGCGAGGTAGGTGTCGTGCGGCATGGTCTTGATCTCGAGATCGAACCCTGCGGCGGCGGCGGTCTGCTTCAGCGCGATCGCGGTCTGCGCACGGATCGCCGGGCGGTCAGAGGCCACGAGCGTGGCCTTCAGGCCGTCGGGGTAGCCGGCCTCGGCCAGCAGGGCGCGGGCGCCTTCGGGGTCATAGGCGATCTCGGGCTTGTCGGTGGCGTATTCCAGCTCGGGCGCGACGATCGAGTCGTAGGCCGGCCGGCCCAGCCCCTCGAGGATGATGTCGACCAGAAGCTGCCGATCCACCGCCATGCCGAGCGCCTTGCGCACGCGCACGTCGTTCCACGGCTCCTGGTCCTGGCGCATGACGACGCAGACATAGCGGCCCGAACCGACCTGCTGCGCCTCGATGCCGGCGCTTTCCGCAATGCGCGCGAAATCGGCCTGCTGCACGGTCAGCATCACGTCGGTCTCGCCCGAGAGGAAGTTGGCGGTCTCGGCGGCGAGGTCGGGGAACAGCATCATCTCGACGGCATCGAGATAGGGCTGGTCCGGCTTGTAGTAGGCGTCGTTCTTCACCAGACGCACCATGCGCGCGGTGTCATAGGTCTCGAGCTTGAACGGGCCGGTGCCGTTGGCCGTGGTGTCGAGCTTCGACAGGTCGCCTTCGAGCGCGGCGCGCGACAGGATCCGCGCGTTCGCATGCGCGGTGGAGTAGGGCAGGTCGGCAAAGGGCGCCGACAGGACGAACTTGACGGTGAGATCGTCCACCGCCTCGACGCTCTCCACCATGGTCAGGACGGAGCGCGCGGCGGAGGGGATGTCGGGGTTGAGGATCGCCTCGTAGGTTGCCACGACGTCGTCGGCGGTGAACGGCGTGCCGTCATGGAAGGTCACGCCCTCGCGCAGGACGAAGGTGAACTCGGTCGCATCGTCATTGGCGCTCCACTCGGTGGCAAGATCGGCATGCGGTTGGTTGTCGAGACCCATGCGCGTCAGGCCGGAGTAGAGCATGTCGATGCAGGGGTACTCGGCCGGGCCGGAGAGGCTGAGCACGTTGAGCGTCGCGATGCGGGTCGAGTGGCTGATCTTCAGCGTGCCGCCGGCTTTCGGCGCAGTCCCCTGCGCGAAGGTTGCGCCGGGCATGGCGCTGGCTGCGGCAAGGCTCATCAGCACGTGACGGCGCGAGAGAGTGAAGTGGCTCATGAAAGTCTCCATGTTGGGGATGCCCTTTGGGGCGCTCTTCTTGGTCTTGGAACGTTGAGGGTGGTCAGGTGACCACGGTGAGCTCGTCCGGAAGGCCGGTCAGCACTTCCGGCGCGGAGTCGGTGACGAGCAGCGTGTGACCCACGCCCATGGCGAGGCCGCTGTCGCCGTCGCCGTTCATGACGTGGTAGAACAAGGTCATGCCCGGCTCGCAGACGGTGGCCGCGCCGGCATAGATCATCGGCGGCACGTCCATCGAGGTCGGCGCATAGGAGATGCCGACCGAATAGCCGGTCGCGCCGTAGCGTGCCCGGCCGTAGCCGGCCTGATCCAGCCCGTCCGCATAGGCATCGAAAATCTCGCCGAGGGTGGTGCCGGGCCGGGCGAGATCGGTCATCTTCGCCAGCACCTCGCGGCCCACGTCATACATGCGCCGCTGCTGGTCGGGCACCTTGCCGAAGAGGATCGTCCATTCGGTCTTCACGTTGTAGTGGCGGTAGGCGACCGGGTATTCCACGAGGATCTGATCCTGTGTGCCCAGCCGGCGCGGGGTGCTGACACCGCGGCCGAAAACCGCGCGCTCGCCCGAATTGAAGAGCGGCGCATTGGGAGGCATGTCGGCGCCGTCGCCGAGGATCGACGCCAGGTAGGCCGCCTTGAGATCGCTGTCGAGAAGCCCCGGACGGGCCTTGTCGATGACCGCGTCGAGGGCGCGGTCGCAGATCCGCCCGGCTTCGCGCATGAGGTCGATCTCTGCCGGGCTCTTGATCACGCGCAGACGGCGGATCAGCTGGTCGTCATCCTCGAGCCGGCACCAGTCGCCGAAGGTCTGCTGGCACCGCCAGAGGTTCCAGCCGGTCAGGCCGTGGGTGTTCAGCTCGACCAGCACGCGCCCGCCGCCCAGTCCGAGCTCTGTGAGAATGCCCTTCAGGTCGGCCGCCGGGTTGGCGTCATCGGCGTCCCACCAGATCCGGATGTCCTCCATCGTCGAGGTCATCTGTGCCTGCAGCAGGTCGGGCTTCCGCGTCAGCAGCACGATCGGGCGCGCGTCGGCCGTCACCACCGCGCATTGGAAGAACACGAAACCGCCGGAATCATAGCCGGTGAGCCAGAACAGGCTCTCCTGGCTGAACACCAGCATGGCGTCCGCGCCGCGTGCTTGCAGCGTTGCCCGCAGCCGCGCCTGGCGCGCAAGCAGGTCTTCCTTCGGGAAGGGCAGCATGGATTGGGACGTGATTGGCACCGGGGCTCCTTGCGGCATGCGGCCGTCGAGTCGAGGGGTCTTTGCAAGCACGTTAGAGTTCGGTATACCGGGCGTCAACCGAGGGAATATTTTTTGCATATGATCGGTTCTCAACTTGCCTCTGAGAGGGCAAACCGTGAAAATATCAGCAAAGCGCGCATAGCCGGAGATCGCCCCCAATGCTGAATTCGCCAGAAAAGAGACTCGCCCTGCAGGCCTACGAGCGGATCCTCGAGCTGATCCAGGGGGCAGAGCTGAAACCCGGTGAATTGATCAACGAACGGCGGATGGCCGAGACCCTCAGCATGTCACGCACCCCGGTGCGCGACGCGCTGCTCATCCTGGAAGGCGAGGGGCTTCTGATCCGCCAGGGCCGCGTCTTGCAGGTCAAACAGCTGCGTCTCGAGGATTTCATGGACGCGCTGCAGGTCCGTCTTCTGCTGGAACCGGCGGTCGCGCGACTGGCGGCGGGACGCGTGTCACAGGACGACATCGCGGCGATCCGTGCTCAGCTCGAAGACCTGCTCGCCTCGAACGCCGCCGATCGCGCGAAGGTGCGTGACGTCGATGAGCTGCTGCACGGCAAGATATCCGATGCCGCTGACAATCCGCAGCTCAGCCAGATCATCCTGACGCTGCGCCGCCAGACCCAGATGTTCGACCTGCGCTCGATTCCGGAACGCCTGGAAGACACGTGCAACGAGCATATCGCCATCCTCGACGCAGTGGCGTCTGGAGACGGCGAGGCCGCCGCCGCGGCCATGACCGCACACCTCGACGGTGTGCGGGACAGCATCATAAAGAGATTGACCAGAACATGATTCACGCCTCCGAGCCGACCGCCCTGACGCGACCCGGGGCCATTGTCCCCGACATCTCGCTTGCAAGCCGCCTCTTTGACGAGCTGCGTCGGCGCACCGGAGGGCCCGGGGGCATTACCCGCACCTCCTACGGACTCGGAGAGCAGATTGCGCATGACATGGTGCGCCGCGAGGCATTGCGGCTTGGCATGCGGGCCGAAACCGACGCGGCCTGCAACCTCTACCTGACGCTGGAAGGCGAGACCGGCGGGCCGGCGATCATGATCGGCTCGCATCTCGATTCCGTGCCGTCCGGCGGCAACTTCGACGGCGCCGCCGGGGTTCTGGCCGGGCTCGCCGTCGCGGCCGGCTTCGTCGCCGCGGGCCGTCGGCCCCCGGTCGACTTGACCGTCATGGCGGTGCGCGCCGAAGAAAGCACATGGTTCGGGGCCTCCTACATCGGCAGTCGCGCCGCATTCGGGACGCTGACCTCTGACGAGCTCGATGGTGTGTTGCGGGCCGGCGACCGGATCTCGCTGGGTGCGGCAATCGATGCGGCCGGAGGCGACACCGCCCGGATCCGCACCGGTCAGCCATATCTCGACCCCGCACGGATCGGCCTGTTTCTGGAGCCGCATATCGAACAGGGCCCGGTGCTTGTGGCCGAAGGCCTGCCGATCGGCCTCGTGACCGGCATCCGCGGCAGCTTCCGTCACCGTCACGCGGCCTGCCATGGCACCTACGCGCATTCGGGCGCCACACCGAAGTCGGTGAGGCAGGACGCGGTCCTGGCGACAAGCCGCTTGGTCGTCGAAATGGATGCGGCCTGGCAGGCGCTTCAGGACGCGGGCCGCGATCTCGCCGTGACCTTCGGGCAAAGCGCCACGGTGCCCGGCGAGGCGGCCTTCTCCAAGGTCGCCGGCCGCACCGACTTCGCGCTCGACGTGCGCAGCGAAGACTCTGAAACGCTGGACGTGATGCGCGCCGAACTGCGGCGCATCGCCGGGCGGATCGAGCAGCAGGAGGGGGTGCGCTTCGAGTTCGGGCCGGAAACCGGCAGCACGCCGGCGAAGATGAACCCTGCGGTGATCGCGGAGATGGCCGTGCTGACAGAACGTCTGGACGTGCCCGCGCGCGCCATATCCTGCGGCGCCGGCCATGACGCGGCGGTCTTTGCCAGGCAGGGTGTGCCGACCGCCATGGTCTTCATCCGCAACCGCAATGGCTCGCACAATCCCGACGAAGCCATGGAGATCGCGGATTTCGCCAAGGCCGCCGAGGTGATCGCGGCGCTCTGCGAAACCTGGGGCAGCGCCGACACCGCCGCAGCCGCGTGACCGGCACCGGCGCAGTGCATCGGGGACGGCCGGCACCGCCGCCACCCCGGTCGCCGCGCGCGCGTCACATCCGGCGACAAAGGGAATGCCGCGGGCATTCCGAGACTTCGACCTACTCTGAAAAGGAACGCAAATGGCCAAGAAACGCCTGCTCTACCTGGGCAACGGACGCAGCCTGCAATCGGTGGCGAAACTCGACGAACGCTTCGAAAGCTGGGGGCTCTCGGTGGACAGCTACTGGGCCTACAACGGCGAGTTCCCGGCATCGCTCGAGGGCTATGACGGCATCTTCCTCTCGGGCAGCCCGCATGGCGCCTACGAGGACATCGACTGGATCAATCGCGAACACGAGCTGATCCGCGATGCCGCCGAACGGCGCATCCCGCAGCTGGGCATTTGCTTCGGCAGCCAGGTTCTCGCCTCGGCGCTCTGCGGTCGCGACCAGGTGTTCCGCCGAGACTTCTGCGAGGTGGGCTACAAGGACCTCGCGGTGAGCGCGGCGGCCAAGGACGATCCGCTGGCGGCAGACTGGCACGAGACCGTGAATATGTTCGTCTGGCACAATGACGAGGTCCGTCACGACCACGAGGACATGGTCATTCTTGCCAGCTCCGATCTCTGCCCGAACCAGGTCTGGCGGCATCGCACCGCCCCCGCCTGGGGCATTCAGGGCCACCCCGAGGTCACCCGCGCACAGGCGCCCGAGTGGTTCGAGGGCAACCGCGCGCGGATGGTCAAGGATGGCGGCGACGTCGATGATTTCATCGCCTCGGCGCATGAGGCCTCGGAGGCAAAGACGATGATCACCCGCTTTGTCGAACTGGTCGGAAGGGGCTGAGACATGGTCGAGACGAAGTACTGGTTCGAGCCGGCGGAATACCATGCCCGGCTGGCGCGTGTGCAGACCGAACTGAAGGCGAAGGGGCTGGATGCGCTGCTGGCGTTCCTGCCCGAAACCGTGACCTGGCTGACCGGCTATTTCACCCGCGCCTACGGCACCTTCCAGTTTGCCATCATCCCCGCCGAAGGGTCGCCGACGCTCTTTGCTCGCGATGTCGAGGAATACTATCTCGACAGCACCTGCGTGTTTCCTGACCGGGTGCTCTGGACCGACAGCGACGATCGCACGGCGGTCGCGGTGAAGGCGATCCGCGACCGCCTCGGCGCTTCCGCGAAGATCGGGGTCGAGATGGATGCCTGGGTGCTCAATGCCGCCCGCTGGGAGGCGATCCGTACCGCCATCCCGGGCGCCGCGTTCGTCGACCAGTCCGCGCTGGTGCCGAAGATGAAGCTGATCAAGTCCGAGGCCGAGATCGCCTACCAGCGCCGCGCGGCACATGCCGCCGAGGCCGGGATGCAGGCCGGCATCGATGCTGTCGGTGTCGGCGTGAGCGAACGCGAGATGGCGGCTGCCATCTGCGCGGCGATGATCCGCGAAGGCTCGGACCTGCCGGGGCCCGGCGTGCTGTCTTCGGGTGAGCGCGCCTATCACCTGCACGGCGGCTACTCCGACCGGATCCTGCAGCGCGGCGATATCGTCCAGCTCGAGGTGACGCCAAACAACCATCACTATCACGCAAGGTTCATGCGCCCCATCCGCGTGGCCGAGGCCAGCGATGCCGATCACCGGCTCGCCGAGCAGCTGGTGGCGATCCAGGACGCGGCCCTGGCCGCCGTCGCGCCGGGCGTCGCCGCGACGGTGCCCGACGCGATCTATCGCGATGGTGTGCTCTCGGCAGGGCTGCGCGACACTTATACCAACAAGACCTTCTATTCGGTCGGCCTGCTGCTGCAGCCGAACGGCGGCGAGCCGCTCGAGGCGCACCCCGGCGCCGACTGGAGCTTTGCCGAGGGCATGGTGTTCCACAGCTACGTGCTGGCGAAGGGCTTCGGGATGTCCGAAACCATCGTGGTCCGTGCGGACGGCGCGGAGCGACTGACGACGTTCCCGCGCAAACTCTTTGTCTCCGCAGGCTGACAAGCATCGCGCACAGATGGCAGGAGGCGCCCGCATCTCGGGGGCGCTTCGGGCCTCAAGCTGCTGCTGAGCGCCCCGCGTGGAGCCTGTCGGTCCCGGCCGTTTCTGTATTTCCACGGTCGATGGCGGAACCTATGTGTCTGCCTACCCTCGCTCGAAATTCTTGATGATCCCGCTTGGCAGATTTCGATTGGAGACGTCGGAAAACTGTCCGGTGTCGGGCGTCAGTTCTTGCGGAGTCTGCGTTAGTTCCGGAGCGGCCCAGTGCTGGTCTACCTCAACCTCTGGCCGGGCATGCGGTTGGGAAAGGCCGAAACTCGGAATCCTAATCCTTCCGCAAACAATGCTGTGCGGGCCCCTGGCGTAAGCCTATTGATACAGCCCGGCCGCCACCGCGGTCGGTACGACGGTCTCGGGATCGCCGTCCAACGCAGCGGCGATCTCGGGCTCGAGACGGTCGAGGGCGAAGGGCATCGACAGGACGCTGCCGAAGGACAGCGCCCCGGCGAGGAGCTCGTTGCAGAACACCTCGCGCCCCTCGGAATAGGCCCGGAGGGTCCGCCGCATGGCCAGTCCGGCGATGTCCGCGGCACGTTCCTCGGAGGAAATCCACACAAGCAGGTCCGCGTCGATCGGTGACAGGTCTTCGGGTGAGAGCGAGGTGTAGAAGCCATCGATCAGCTGCATCTCGGTCAACCGCTCCGGCGACCGGAAGCCCAGTTCTGCGAGAAACCTTGCGCGGGTGTCGCCTCCCATGAAGGCCCCGGTTTGACCGCCGTCGTGCCATGCGCAGACTGCGCTGCGACCCAGCCAGTCGGGATGGGCCTCGCGGAAGGCGGTGAACCGGCTTCGGAGCTCGGCGATCAGCCGTTCCGCCTTGTCCTCCGTGCCGGTGGCACGGGCGATCCGGCGCAGCTCCACATCCCAGGGGCTGCCGTAGGTGGAATGGGCCGGGTCCTGCATGAGAACCGGCGCGATCTGCGACAGCAGCGCGTATTCGTCCCCGGAGATGCCCGACCCGCTGGCGACGATCAGATCCGGCATGAGGCTGGCGACCGTCTCGATCGAGACCTCGCCGGTCATCATCGTTGGCTGCGCCGTGCCCAACAGGTCCTGCGCCCAGGGCCAGACGCCGTAGGGGTAATCGCCATACCAGTAGCGGATGCCGACAGGGACGACGCCGAGCGCAAGCAGCGCGTCCTGGGTGTTGTAGCCGAGGGAGACCACGCGTTTTGCCGGGCCGGGCAGCACGGTCTCGCCATAGGAATTCTCGAAGCGCAGCTCGGAGCCTGCGGCAGCAAGCGAGGGGGTGGCGATCAGGCAGGTGCTCGCGGACAGAAAGCGGCGTCGGGACAGGACAGCGCGGGAGCTGGTCATGGGGACTCCTATCGAACCTAGGGTGTGCGCCGGGCCGCCCAATGTTCAGGGCGGCCCGGCGCCATCGCTCACCAGCTGTATTTCAGCGTCGCGGTCACCGTGCGGCCGTCGCCGTAATAGTCGGTGCCGTAGTAGGTGGTCGTCACGTAGTCCTCGTCGAAGAGGTTGCTGACGTTGAGGTTGAGGTCCAGATCCTCGGTCAGCGCGTAGCCGACAGAGGCATCGATGAGGGTGTAGGCGTCGTTCTCGACGGTGTTGGCATCGTCGCCCCAGGTGCTGCCGACGTAGCGGACGCCGGCCCCGAGATCGATGTCGCCGCGCGCGCCGGCGCCCGCAATGGTGTAATCCGCCCAGATCGAGGCGAGATGCTTGGGCGTGCGGGCAGGGCGGTTGCCCTCGTTGCCGACAATCCCGTCCTCGCGGATCTCGGCATCCCAGTAGGAATAGGAGGCGAGCAGCCCGAAGCGTTCGGTGACGTCCAGCTTGGCCTCAAGCTCGAGACCGCGCACGCCGATCTCGCCGATCTGCCGGTACTCGGTCGGGCTCACGGCGGTCGACACGTTGGTCTGGGTCAGGTCGAAGAGCGCAGCGGTGAAGAGCGCGTTGGTGCCCTCGGGTCGGTACTTCACCCCAACCTCGTATTGGGTGCCCTCGGTCGGCTCGCTGCCGAGGCCCCAGATATCCTGCGAGAAGCTCTCGGAGTAGTTGCCGTAGACCGCCAGCTCGGGCGTGACCTTGTAGGTCAGGCCGAAGCGGCCCGAGACGTGCTCGTAGCTTTCCTCGGTGGTGGTGCCGGCGAGGTGGTCCTCGACGTCGAAGTCGATCCAGTCCTTGCGCAGGCCGGCGGTGGCGATCCATTGGCCCCAGGTCAGCTCTTCCTGCAGGTAGAGCGCCTTGTTGGTCTGCTCGGGCGTCCAGTCGTAATAGGGGGTGAGCGATATGGTGCAGGCGCTGTCGCAATAGTCTGGATCGTTCACATCGATGCCGTCGACGGTGCCGTAGAAATCGTCCTCGTCGACGGTGATGTGGCTGTACTCGACGCCGAGCAGCGTCCGGCTCTGCGCGCCGCCCAGCAGGGTCTCGTACTGGAGCGAGGTGTCCATCGCGAATTGCTCGCTGTCGCTGTAGACGGCGAAGGCCGATCGCGCGGCGTCGGGATCGGTGGGGCTGGCGCCGTAGACCTGTTCGTAGTCGAGATCGAAGAGGCTGTAGCGCGCGTTGGACCGCAGGCTGAGACCGCCGCCGAAGTCATGGCTGAACTGCAGCGCCACGCTGCGCTCGACCGAGTTCATCTCGTTGAACTCCGGCTCGCCGAGGAAGGTGTCGCGGTCGATGCCGTAGCCCGAGGGGATGCCGTTGCCCGGGACGCCGTCGCGCTTGTTGTACTCGGCCAGGAAGGTGAGCGTGGTGGCCTCTGTCGGGCGCCAGGTCAGCCCGCCTTGCAGGTAGGTGCGGTCGTCGTTGGACTCGTCGTAGGAGTATTCGCTGTCCTGCCATTTCCCGGTCAGCCGGTAGGATAGGGTGCTGTCCTCGGTGAGCCGGTCGCCAAAGTCGAAACCAAGCTCCGCATGATCCGCGCCGAGGGTGCTGTAGACCTCGCCAAAGCGGTAGCTCTTGGGGGTCTTGGAGACGGCGTTGACGAGCCCTCCAGGCGCGCTGAGCCCGAAGAGCGAGGAATTGGCGCCCTTGAGCACCTCGACCCGCTCCATCCCATAAGGCTCGCGCCGCGCATAGGTCCAGCCGGCGCCACGCTGGGGCAACCCGTCACGGTAGAGCAGGCCGAGCGCCGTCAGGTCGAAACCGCGGATACGGAAGCCGTCGTAGCGGTCGTCCCCGCCCCACTCGTTCACCGACACGCCGGCGGTATAACCGATCACCTGCTCGAGGTTCTGCGCGCCGCGCTTGGCGATCTCGGCCGAGGTGACCACCGAGACCGAGGCCGGCGTGTCGAGAATGTCGGTGGTCGTCTTGGTGCTTGCCGTGGTCTGCTGCGCAACCGTGGTCGTCGCGTCATCATCGGCCACCCCGAGCTGGATCGGGCGCAGCTCGAAGGGGGTGTCGCTGTCCTGCGCGACGGCGGCCATCGGAACCATCAACGCGGTGCTGGCCAGCAAGAGCAGCCGGGCAGTCTTGCGAGGCAAAGCGCGGAGCGCGGCTGCGCGGGTATGGTCGGGGAGGGAGGGGGTCATCCAGCGGTACCTGTAGGTCTTGAGTGTACGGTCGGGCTGGCTGAGGAACGGTCTCCGGCAAGTTCTTGCGCAGGAAGGGCCTTGGCGTGGCAATTTCTTAGTATATTACTCAGTTAAATGTCGGAGAGGAAGGGTTTTCCGGCAGAAACCGAAGGGAATTTGCCCCTATGCCCCTAAAACGCAATCAACGCTGCTTGTGCGATAGTCGCCGCGGGCATGACACCGGTGGCGCATCACGATGAGCCGTGCAATGATCGTCGAAGGACCGGCCCTGATCGGTGGCGCCCGCTGGTACGATCTGCAGGACAGCGAGACCGGGGCCGTACGCAGGGTCTTCCTGTGGATCCCTCCCGGCGAGGCTCCGGACGAGGGCTGGCCCGCGCTCACGATGACCGATGGCAACGCCGTCATCGCGACGGCAGTTGATGCGATGCGCGCACAATCGGCCTATCCGTCGGGAACGAACCTCGGGCCGGGAGTTCTCATCGCGGTTGGCTATCCGACCGACGCGGCCTTCGATCCGCTCCGGCGTAGCTGGGATCTCGGTACCCCGCCGGGCGCGAGCTATCCGCCCTTCTGGCCGGGCACGCCCGAGGTCAGAACCGGCGGCGGCGCGGAAATGGCGCGCTTTCTTCTCAAGGACCTGCGCGACTTCCTCGCCACGAAGGTGACCCTCGATCCGGAACGCCACGGCCTGTTCGGACACTCCTTTGGCGGGCTCTTCGCGCTTTGGCTGATGTTCACGCGGCCAGACGCCTTCAGTCACTGGATCGCGGCGAGCCCTTCGATCACCTGGGAAGACAGCTTCCTGCTCCGCCATCTGGAGACCTTTGCGCCCGCCGGACGACGGCTCAGTGTCCACCTCTCGGCAGGCGAATGGGAGGGGTCACGGCTCGCTCCCTTCCAGATCCGCGCCGAAGACGCCGAGAAGCGCCGCGAGAGATTGCTCCGGCAACGAACCCTCGATGCGGCCAGAGACATGCGCGAGGCGCTCGCAGGGTTTCCCGAGATCACCGCGCACTTTGAAGAATACGCAGACGAAACCCACATGTCCGTGCTCCCGGTCGCGGTGAACCGCGCCCTTCATGCAGTCTTCGCGCTGCGCTGACGCCGGACACATTGCATCTACGGGATGGTTGCACCACCGCCTTACCAGTATCCTGCTCTTTGCGCTCATTCTCGCGGTGATGCCCGGTCTGTACGACATCTTCATCAACTGATCCGACACGAAACCCATCGAAGGCGAAATCGAAGGAGTGGACCACGAATGGTGCGGAGGGCTGTGTCTATTACGAAATCGTTGGCCACGCCCGGCCCGCCCAGCTGCCGGGCCGGGCGGGATCGAGCGTGCTTCGCTGCGACTGAAGAGAATTTCTTGGCGCACGGGAGCGGCGCCAAGATCCTCGCCGGACCCGCCCGTTAGAAGCCCGACTGCGCGCCGCCGTCGACCGCAAGCACTTGGCCGGTGACGTATTTCGCGGCCTGGGAGAGCAAGAAGGTCATGGCCATGCCGATGTCCTCAGGCTCGCCGAAGCGATTCATCGGGATCCGTCCCATGATCTTTGCCAGACGTTCGGGATCGGTGGCCGTGTTCTTGCGCACCATGTCGGTGCCGATCCAGCCCGGCGCCACGCCATTGACCCGCACGCCTTCTGGTGCAAGTTCGGTCGCCATCGCACGCACCATGCCGAGCAGCGCGGTCTTGGCAGCGGAATAGCCGATCACATGCGGGATGCCGAGGTAGGAGGCCATCGAGGCGGTGAAGAGGATCGAGCCCTTGCCCGAGGCTGCGATCTGCGGCAGGAACGCCCGGCTCAGGGCGAAGGCTCCTGCCACATGCGTTTCCATCACCGAGGAAAAATCCGCGTCGCTCATCTCGGCGATTGGCTTCTTGACGGTGTTGCCGGCGTTGTTGATCAGCGCGCTCACCGGGCCGAAGTCTGCCTCGACCCGCATCGCAAGCGCCTCGGCCTCGCCAAGCCGGGTGACGTCATGCACCACCGTCCCGACATCGCCCCCCAGTGCGGCCCGTGCCGCGGCAAGTTTCTCGGCCCGGGTGCCCGAAAGGATGACCTCGGCCCCGGTGGCAATGAGGCAGCGCGCCACCCCCATCCCGATGCCCCCGCTGCCGCCGGTGAGCAGAACGCGGTGTCCCTCGAGGGAGTAGGCGGAGAGATCGAGCGGCATCAGGCGGTCTCCGTTGCGGCTGTGTCCATTTCGACAACGATTTTTGTGACCGCGCCTGGATCTGCGGCCCAGGCCAGCATCGCCACGGTCGCCTGTGCGATCCCCGGCATGCTGCTGACGATGAGATCGCCGATGCCGGGCCGGGCGCGCAGGAAATCGACGACGCGCCGGAAATCGTCGCGGGTCGCGCCGCGCGAGCCGAAGATCTCGATCTCCTTCATCGGGAACAGCCGGGTCTCATAGGAGACCTCGGTCTTCGTGTAGCCAACATAGACCACGCGCCCGCAGGAGGAGACCGCATCGACCGCCTGGCGAAAGGTGGCGGCCGCGCCTGCGGCCTCGATGATCACCGTCGGCCCATCGCCACCAGTCAGCTCGGCGAGGCGCTGGACGGTGTCTTCAGCGGCGCCGTTGACCGTCTCGGCCGCGCCGAGGCGGCGGGCGAGGTCGAGCTTGGCATCGGCCACATCCACGGCGATCACCCGTGCGCCGCGCGCCACTGCGCCCAGGAGCACGCCGAGGCCGATCATCCCGACTCCGAGCACCGCGACCGTGTCATCGGCATCGAGGCCGGAACGTTCGACCGCGTGAAAACCCACCGCGATTGGCTCGATAAGCGCCAGATCGCGCTGCGCGAAGCCGTCGACGGGGATCACATGGGCGGCCGGCACGCAGGCGTAGGAGGCCATCGCGCCCTCTCGCTGCACGCCCATCGTCTGGTTGTTGCGGCAGGCGTTGGGCCGGCCCTTGCGGCAGGCGATACAGGTGCCGCAATTGAAGTAGGGGAGCACGGTGCAGGGTTGGCCGGGGCTCAGTCCCTCGACCCCCTCACCCAGCGCATCCACTAGTGCGGCGATCTCGTGGCCTGGCACCCGGGGGAAGCTGACCATAGGGTTGCGGCCCTGGAAGCTGCTGAGGTCCGAGCCGCAGTAACCCACGTGGGTGAGCGCCAGCCGGACCTCGCCGGCGGCGGGCGCGGGCTTGGGGCGCTCGACCAGAGAGATCGAGGCGGGCGCGTCGATCTGCACGACCTTCATCATCCCGGCGCCGCTCATGCCACACCGAAACGTTCGAAGGCGTCCGCGCGCAGCGTGGTGCCGGCGCCCGGCTCGCGCGGGACGTCGTACCAGCCGTCGGTGACGCTGACCGGCTCGGTGAAGCACTCGCGCAGCCAGGGGATGTACTCGAGCATATCGCTCGACGGGTGACCGATGGCGGTGTGGATGTGCATCTGGCCCATGTCGCCGACATGGCTGACCACCGGCAAGCCGCGTGCCATGGCCATGTCAGCCACCTGGATCCACGGCGTGACGCCGCCGAGCCGCGCCACGTCGGGCTGCGCGTAATGCAGCGCCCCGGCGTCGAAGAAGGTCTGGAAATTATGCGCGAGGTAAAGCTGCTCGCCGAGCGCGATCGGGGTCTGGATGGTCTCGGCCAGCCGCTTGTGGCTGATGACGTCGTCGTACCAGAGCGGCTCTTCGAACCACATGACGTCGCAGTCGGCGAGGTGCCGTCCGAAGCGGATGGCGGTAGGAAGGTCCATGCGGCCGTTGGCGTCGACCGCCAGCGTGACCTTGTTGCCGATCGCCTTGCGCACCGCCTCGAGCCGCTCGATGTCGGTGGCGAGATTGGGCGAGCCGACCTTGATCTTCACGCCGAGATAACCCTCTTCCTCGACCAGCCGCTTGCAGTCCGAGACCAGCGTCTCGAGAGGCCAGTTCAGCCAGCCGCCGTCGGTGTTGTAGGCGAGGATCGGGCGCTCAGTGCCGCCCATGCTCTGCCACAGCGTCTGCTCCGCGGCCTTGGCCTTGATGTCCCAGAGCGCCACGTCGATCGCGCCGATGGCGAGATGCGAAATGCCGCCGCGCCCGACCCATTGCACCGGCGGAAAACGTTCCATCTCGCGGTAGAGGGCGGTGGTCTCCAGCGGATCGCGACCGACGATCCAGTCGAAGCACGTCTCGATGCACTGGGTGATCAGACGGTCCGAGGGCAGGTGGGCATGGGTGCCGGTGTAGCCATAGCCGGTGATCCCCGCGTCGGTTTCGATGATGACCCCCGGGGCGCCCCAGTGGGTGAGCGTGTGTGTGCTGTCCGCGACGCCGTTGCGGGTCACGGGCACGTGCAGGATGAAGGTCTTGAGAGACGTGATTTTCATAGGTCTTTCCACGTTCAGGGGTTCAGCAGGTCGGGCAGCCAGAGGCTGAGCTGCGGGAAATAGGCGAGCAGGAACAGCACGATCACCAGCGGTACGAGGAAGGGCAGCGTGGCGCGCATGCATTGCTCGAAGGGCACCTGCGACACGCGGCTCAGCACGAAGAGTACCATGCCTACGGGCGGCGTCAGCAGGCCCAGCATCAGGTTGAGCACGACGATGATGCCAAGATGCACCGGGTCGATGCCCACCGTCTGCGCCACCGGCAGCAAGACCGGCACCAGGATGGTGATCGCGGCGATGGTCTCCATGAAGCAGCCGACCACCAGCACCAGCAGCATGATCAGCAGTAGCACCAGCTCGCGGTTCTGTGTCAGAGCGAGCACCGCACCGGCGACAGCCTGTGCCGACTGGTTGGCGGTGAGGATCCAGGCGAAGATCGCCGCGCCGGCCACGATCATCATGATCGAGGCGGTGGTCTCGAGGCTGTCCATGGTGATGCGGATCAGCGCCTTCGGGGTCAGCGTGCGGTAGACCAGAAGTCCGAGCACCAGCGCGTAGGCCACCGCCGCCACCGCCGCTTCGGTCGGGGTGAACACCCCGGTGCCGATGCCGCCGATGATGATCGCGGGCGTGCAGAGCGGCAGGAAGGCGCGGCGGAAGGTGTGCCAGACATAGCGCGGATCGAAGGCGCGGTCGCGCGGGTAGTGGCGCCGGTGCGAGTACCAGGCGACCATGAGCACCAGCGAGAGCGCCATCAGCAGCCCCGGCACGATCCCTGCGAGGAAAAGATCGCCAATCGAGACCGAGGCGGTGACCCCGTAGAGCACCAGCGGCAGCGAGGGCGGGATGATCGGCCCGATGGTCGAGGAGGCGGCGGTGATGCCGACGGCGAAATCGGTCTCGTAGCCGGCGTCGCGCATGGCCTTGATCTCGATGTTGCCGAGCCCCCCGGCGTCGGCGACGGCGGCGCCGGACATCCCAGAGAAGATCACGCTGGCGCCGACGTTGACGTGACCGAGCCCGCCCGGGGCCCAGCCGGCGACGGCGCGGGCAAAGTCGAAAATGCGCGAGGTGATGCCGCCCGAGTTCATCAGGTTGCCGGCCATGATGAAGAAGGGCACCGCGAGCAGCGAAAAGCTGTTCACCCCGTTGATCATGTAGTTGAGCGCGGTGATCGACGGCAGCCCCTCGAGCAGAATGTAAAGCAGCGAGGAGGCGCCGAGCGCGATCGAGATCGGCGCACCTATGGCAATCAGCAGGGCCAGCGCGGCGAACATCAGAGTCAGGGCCATGTCAGCGCGCTCCCCGGTTGCGCAGGATCTGCCAGGCCACCAGCACCGCGGCCAGGCCGAGTGCGGCGGTGACGATCCAGTAGAAGACGCCGCGCGACAGATCGAGGCTGATCAGCCGCTGTCGGCTCATCCGCTCGGCCAGCGCGATGCCGGTCCAGCCGAGCCCGCAGAAGAACACCAGGCTGACAAGGTCACCGATCAGGCGCAGGACGCGGGCGGTCTTCTCGGAGACCCGATCGAGCACGATCTCGAGGTGGATGTGGCTACGCTTGCGCAGGCAGATCAGCGAGCCGGTGAAGGTCAGCACGATCAGCAGGTAGCGGGCGATCTCCTCGGTCCAGCCGATCGACGAGTTGAGCACGTAGCGCGAGAAGAACTGCAGGAAGACCACGGCCATCAGCGCCCAGAAGACGGCGAAAACCGGGTAGTCCCACCAGCGGACGTCGGAGACATCCTCCATCCCGGCGTCCACCTCTCGCACGATGGTCTCGTCGAGCGCGTCAGGTTCGGGCACGGCGTGGGGGTCGCGAGCCTGATGGCTCGCGTGAGTTTGATGCTGGATCATGGCGGTTCAGCGCCCGATGGCCTGAAGCGCGGTGAAGGTCGCCTCGTCCCAGGGCACGTTGTCGTAATCCGTCAGGTAGGGGGTCACCGCGTCGATGAACGGCTGGCGGTCGACTTCGTGGACCGAGACGCCCTCGTCATCGAAGAAGGAAATCAGGTTGGCCTCATTGGCGCGGGTCTCTTCGGTCGCCCAGTCCGCGGCCTCCTGCAGCGCGGTGAAGATCGCGTCGTGGTCCTCTTCCGAGAGCTTCTCGGCAGTGTAGCCCGACATCAGCGTCACCAGCGTCGCGGTGATGTGGCCGGTCAGGCTGATGTCGCTCTGGACCTCGTAGAACTGCGAGGACTGGATTGTCGGCAGCGGGTTCTCCTGTGCGTCGACCGCACCCTGCTGCAGCCCGAGGTAGACTTCGGAGAAGGCCATCGGCGTCGGGTTGGCTCCGGTCGCCTCGGGGAACATCAGGTAGGCCGGGGCATTGGCGACGCGGATCTTCAGCCCTTCCATGTCGGAAGGCTTTAGGATCGGCTTGTTCGCCGTGACGTGGCGCTGGCCGTAGTAGGTGCTGGTGACGAACGCGTTGCCGGTCACCTCGGTGTAGGATTCCATCAGCCCCTTCAGAAGATCGCTCTGCCAGAAACCTTCCCAGTGAGCGAAGTCGCGGTAGACGTAGGGGTAGTCCGAGATGGCGATCTCGGGAACCGACTGCGCCATGAAGGCAACGCCGGTGTAGATGAGATCGATCGAGCCGAGAGACAGCGCGTCGTTCAGCGCCTCCTCGTTGCCCAGTGCCGAGGCCGGGAATATGGCCAGCGCGTAACGTCCCTCGGTGGATTCTTCGATCGCGTCCGAGGCCCGCTCCAGGGCCTGATCGAACAGGCTGCCATCGGGATAGACATGGGCGAATTTCAATTCGGTATCGGCCGCGAGTGCCGGACCGGCAAGAGCGGTGGAGGCCATCAAGGCGATGGCGGTAGCTGTCAATCTCTGTCGGGTCACTGTGTTTTCCTCCCTGGCAAAATGAGTGCCTCTGCAAGAGTCGTAGCAACTAATGTATAATGTCGGCAAGATACAAATATGCGGAGACGCATTGCAAAAACCCAGCGAACAGCATTCAATTGAAACTGACGGGAAAGGGCGACTAATCGTATGAAACCAGAGCCGAAACGCCTGCAGGACGTGGTCTACGCTGTGCTGGTCGACAATCTTGCGAGTGGCAAGCTGCGCTCGGGCATGCGTCTGCGAGAGTCCGAATTGGCGCGTCAGTTCACGCTCAGCCGGGTGCCGATTCGCGCTGCGCTGAAGCGGCTCGAGAGCGAGGGCCTGCTGGAGTTCAACGGCCGTCGCGGTTACCGCGTGCTTGGTGAGGGCACGGAGGCGTGCGACGAGGACGCCCCGGTTCTCGCCATTCCGACCATCGCGCGAGACGGGATTGAATCGCGCAACTGGCGGCAACGGCTCTTCGAGGAGGCGCAGACGGCGATCGCCTCGGCCATGGTGTTCGGAAGCTTCGGCGTCAACGAAAAGGCGATGGCCGAGCATTATGGCGTCAGCCGCAGCGTCGCGCATGAGATCATTACGCGGATGGAGCGCGTCGGGCTGGTGCGGCAGCAGGCCAACGGGCGCTGGCAGGTCGGCCCGATGACCGAGCAGGACGTGCAGGACCACTACACCATGCGCCGGCTGCTCGAGCCGGTGGCTCTGGTCGAGGCGGTTGACCTTCTGCCGCAAGGGACGGTGGCGCACCAGATCGCCGAGCTGCGGCGTATGCGCGGGGCGGTGTCGGAGGTCGGCGTTCCCGAGCTGTTGCTGATCGAGCAATGGCTGCATCGCGATATCGTGCTGTCCTGCCGGAACCGGATACTTACGGATTCCATCGAGCGCAGCCAGCTGCCCCTTATCTCGACGCATATCTCCTTCACCGCGACCCGTTCCGAAGCGTCGGTGTACAGTACGATTGACCAGCACCTCCTTGTGCTCGAGGCGCTGCAGGGCGGTTTCGCGCACGAGGCGGCCGCGGCGCTTGAGCGGCACCTCGAGCAGGCCTGCGACGTTGCGGTCGGACGCGTCAAAAATCTGACGCCCGAAGACCTGCCGGTTGGATTGCCCTTTCTGACGGAGCTGGACTAGGCCACGCTTGCACGCCGGTGAGCCCGCGCGGCTCCAAGAACGCTCCTATGTATCCGGGGGCATCAACTCAGAGCATCGCCGGGTCTTATCGAGCTGTCGTCCGGTACCCGAAGATGCCGCGCTTGGAGTGGCATAACGTCGACAGAGCACGACGAAAATGTACCAACATATTTTGACCTTGTCCGAGCGGTCCTGTTCCAAAGCCCGCGAATTAGGTTGCACTGTCGGGACTGCCTCCAGACCTTTTGCGCGGACGACTATCGCGGCTCGACTGGCGAACGAAGCGCTCTCAGCTCTCAAGCAAGTTTCTTGGCCACTCTTGCGACGCCGATGCTTGCCTTGGCTGGCGGGGCATTGTTCGGCGCCGCCTATGTGATGCTGACCTGCGTGTATCTGGTATGGGGCGTGCGACTGCTGCCTCACCGGCCTGCGATCGGGTTGATGGTCGGCTGTCTGACCATCGCCGTGGGGCAGACGGCAGGCGCGTCGGCCTATTGCTGGGCTGGGCGGGAAATTCCAGCTTCCGGCGGTCCAGCGTCGGGTAGCACATCATAAAGGTGCAGACTCTTGTTATGAACGAGGGAACAGCAGGAGGCAGGTCGGACGCAAGCCGGATCCCCCATCTGGGCTAGAGTTCGAGCTCAACCTTGCCACGCGGGTTCGAGCAGCAGGCGAGGAAATACCCCTCTTCGATTTCGTCCTCGGTGATGCCACCGTTGTGGACCATATATACTTCGCCCGAAATCTTCTTGGTCTTGCAGGTGCCGCAGACGCCAAAGGTGCAGCCGGTCGGGATCGCGATCCCGGCCTGTCGGGCCACGGCCAGGACCGTTTCCGTTTCGGCACAGGATTGCTTCAGGCCGGAGCGGCTGAAGGTGACCTCTGCCATGATGTCCTCGTCGGGCAGATCGTCGTCGGGCACCGGAGCCTCGACGTGCTGCGTCCCCGGAATGGCGGGGGCGTGGAAGCTCTCCTGATGGTAGTGATCCATGTCGAAGCCGAGGCCGGCGAGAGCCTCGCGCACTGATTGCATGAAAGACTCCGGGCCGCAGCAGAAGACTTCGCGCTCAAGGTAGTCGGGTGCCATCAGGCCAAGCATGAGCTGGTTGAGGCGCCCCTGGTACCCGGTCCAGGGCTGGTAGCGGTCCGGCGCGCTCACCACCCATTTCAGGTCAAGGCCGGCGATCCGCGTCGCCATATGCTCCAGACGGCGCTTGAAAATGATGTCCGAGGGCCGCCGCGCGCAGTTCACGAAGACGATGTCGCAATGGCTGCCGAGGTCGTAGAGCTCGGTCGTCATCGACATCATCGGGGTGATGCCCGTCCCGGCCGAAATGAAGAGGTACTTTTTCGCTGTGTGGTTGGCCGCGGTGAAATGGCCGGAGGGGCCATTTGCCTTGACCTTCATTCCGGGCCGAAGCGTGTCGATGATCCATCGCACACCGATGGACTCCGGCTGCGCCTTGATGGTTACCGTGAGCGACTTCGGACGCGACGGCGAGGAAGAGATCGTGAACGTCCGGTAGAGCGGGCCGCCGGGCACCGGCAGCGCCAGCGTGAGGAACTGGCCGGCGTCGAACTCGAATGGCCGACCGGAGGGGGCCTGGAAGCAGACAGTGACGACGTTCTCCGCTTCGGGCAGGACCGATACGCACTCGAGCGGTTCGTCGTCGGTCCAAGGGCCAAGGGGGGCAGGGCTTGCGTTCACCATATCACGTCACTCCGCGGCCTGGGCGATGGGGGCATTATAGGCACTGCGCATCCGGTCAAGATACCAGCTGACGAACTGAAGAACGCCGTCTTCATGCGTGGGCGAGTACGGACCGGGCTCGTAGGCCGGCGAGTTGATGCCTTGCTGGTTGTCCTCGACGACGCGGCGGTCCTCGTCATTTGTGTGCTCCCAGACCCGGGTCAGGTTCTCGAGGTCATAGTCCACGCCCTCGATCGCGTCCTTGTGGACGAGCCAGGTGGTCTGAACCTCGGTCTCCTGTGGGCCGATGGGGGTTACGCGGAAGGTGATGGAGTGGTCGGTCAGGAAGTGGTTCCAGGTGGTCGGATAGTGGAACAGAAGCAGGGCCCCGGCATCGAGCACGGGCACGTGGCCGAGGCGTTTCTGCACCGCGATCTTGCCGTTCACCGTGTAGCTCTGCGCCCCGTCGAGCAGCGGCATGCGAGCCACGCGGTACTGGCCATCGCCGCCGACCCTGAAGCGGGACGGGGCGCCGGCGGCCTCGAGCCGGTTGAAGTGAGTCTCGACCTTCTCGGGGAAGGTGCCGTCGGGGCTGACGCCGGTGATCGAGGGATCCTCGGGGTAGGTCAGGCACAGGTCGGGGTGGTTGCCCGCGCAGTGGTAGCACTCGCGGTTGTTTTCCCAGACCAGCTTCCAGTTGCCCTTCTCGACGATCGTCGACTGGTGCGCGACCTTGGCATTGGAAAGATCGTGCACGCCCAGGTAGGGACGCACGGTTTCGGCGAAGGCATCAAAATCCGGGGCCTCGTCGGCAAGGCAGATATAGACCAGCCCCGAAAGCTCGCGGCAGTGCACCGGCTTCAGCCCGTGTTGCGAGGCGTCGAAATCGGCGGCCATGTCGCGGGCCCAGATCAGCCGGCCGTCGAGGTCGTAGGTCCATTGGTGATAGGGGCAGGTCAGCTTGGCGACATTGCCCTTGCTGGCGGAGCAGAGGATCGACCCACGATGGCGGCAGGAGTTGTGGAAGGCGCGGATCTCGCCCTTGCCGTCGCGCAGCACGATCACGTCATAGGCGCCGATCTTCATCCGCTGGTAGCTGCCGGACTTGCCGAGCAAGCAGGCCGGAAAGGCATAGAGCCAGTCGCGGTAGAAGATCGCCTGCAGGTCCGCCTCGAAGACCTCGGGGGCGCCGTAGAACGGCTGCCGGAGACCATGTCCGGGCCGGTGCTGGTGGAGCAGTTCGGAAAGCGGGGCGGTCTGGCTGGCCATCTTGAATCTCCTGCCGGGGGAGTGAGTTTCGCGCCACAAAGCCACCGTACCGCCAGCCTGGCAATTGGCAAAAAATTCATCTGAGATTAGCCTTAGTAAACTCATTGCCGCCATGATCCAACTGCGACTCATGCCAGACAAAAGCGACCTGACGATATGCGAAAGCCCTATGATCTACCGTCTTTAGGCGACCTGGCTTGTTTTGAATCGGCCGCCCGTCATCTGAGCTTCAAGCAGGCTTCTGCCGAGATAAACGTTACCCCTGCTGCGGTCAGTCACCGGATCAAGGCGCTTGAGCACGATCTGGGCCAGCCCCTGTTCACGCGCCAGTACCGGGGGGTGGAACTGACAGAGGCGGGGGCACTGCTGTTCGTGTCGCTGCAGCGGGGCTTCGAGGGGATCTCCGACAGCGTCGCGCGCATCCGCAACCGCCGGGATCGCACCGCGGTCTCGATCGCGGCGACCACCGCGATGAGTGGCCTTTGGCTGACGCCGCGGCTGGCGGCCTTCTGGAAGGCGCACCCGGGCGTCGCGATCTCGCAGGTCATCGAGGACAGCGGCCGGGTGACCGGCGTGGACCTCAGCATCCACTACGGCGATCCCGACCGGGAGGACGACGAGACCCGGCTGCTGTTTCGCGACCGGATCCTCGCCCTCGGAAGCATGCAGTTCGCAGAGGCCCATAGGATCGCGCAGGTCGCGGATCTGTCCGAGATGCCGTTGATCCGCATTCACTCGGGCGCGAACGAATGGACCGGCTGGCACGAATGGTTCGCCTCGCTCGGCCGGCCGGCGCCAACGGGCCCGGAGTTTGCGCTCAACAACTACCTGATCGGCCTGAAGGCGGCCGAAGATGGCATCGGCGCGGTGCTGGGGTGGGAAGGCTTGCTGCACGGATATCTCGAAAGCCATCGCCTCGTGCAGCTGGTGCCCGAGGCGATGGAGTCGCCCTATCCCTTCTATTTGCGAATCCATGCAGGAGCTTCGGCCAACGCGCGGCTGTTTGCCGACTGGCTCGCCGAGCAGGAGGGTTAGGGGACTCCACACGAAGCCCTGAAAACCAAAACGCCGGCGGGGTGTCCCGCCGGCGCTTTCTTTCTCAGGTGAGGCCGCAGATCAGCTGCGCGGCTTGCTGTTCTCCGGATCGTAGAGCGGCGCGTAGCCGATGCCGGCGACCTCGACCTCGAAGGGTTCGTCGAAATAGGTCACCTGCAGCTTGCGCCCGGCCTGGCAGTAGTCCCAGGGCAGGTAGGCCAGCATGATGTTCTTGCCGATGCTGGGGCCGAAGGCCTGCGAGGTGGTGTAGGAGCGGCGGCCGAGCGCGTCGACCAGCACGTCGCCGGTCTCGGGGTCCATGACCGGCATGGTGTTGACCGGGTAGCGGGCGACACCCTTGCTGTCGATGTTGTCGTTCATCACCAGCGTGCAGAGCATCGCGGGCTGGTGCTCGCGGGCGCGGAACTCGAGGTGCTTCTCCTTGCCGCGGAAGTCGGCTTCCTTGACCTTCGGACGCGAGAGATCCGCCTCGTAGAGGTTGTACTGCGTGTGCAGGTCGGCGTTCTGCAGGCGCAGCGATTTCTCGAGACGGCGCGAGTTGGCATAGGTCTCGACACCCACCGCCATGACCCCGGTGGAGCGCAGCGCATCCCAGACGGCGAGGCCGTCCTCGTAGGGCATGTGCAGTTCCCAGCCCTGTTCGCCGACGTAGGAGATGCGGAAGGCCGTGACGGTCTTGCCGGCGATCTCGATCGGCTTGATGGCCGCGAAGGGGAAGTTCTCGATATCGAGGCCGGCTGGATCCGCGACCACCTTCTTGAGGTTCTCGCGGGCGTTCGGGCCCCAGATGCCGATGGTGGTGAACTTCTCGGTGACATCGGTGATGGTGACGTCGAAGCCTTGGTCCATCGCGGTGCGCTTCATGTATTCGAGGTCGCGCGGACCGGCGTCGGCGCCGTTCACCAGGCGGCAGCGGTCGCCCATGCGGAAGACGGTGAAGTCCGCCCGCACGTTGCCCTCATCGTCGAGCATGTGGGTGTAGATGCCCTTGCCGACCATATTGTCGCCGCCGACCTTCGCGGCGCAGAGCCATTCCATCAGCGCCACATGGTCCGGGCCCTCGATGTCGGTCATGTGGAAGTGCGACAGGTTGATGATGCCGCAATCGGCGCTCATCTCGAGCTGCTCGGCGTTGGACACGCGCCAGAAGTGGCGGTTGTCCCACTCGTTCTCGCGCACCGGAACCTGATCGGCGTATTTCTCCAGCAGGTGCTCGTTGGCCGCATAGCCATGCGCACGCTCCCAGCCGCCGAGTTCCATGAAGTAGCCACCCAGCTCGACCTCGCGCTCGTAGAAGGGCGAGCGGCGGATGCCGCGGCCGTTGCCGAAGGGCTCGCGCGGGTGGACGGGCGGGTTGTAGATCTTGGCGGCGGTTTCCTCGCAGCGGCCCCAGATGAAATCCTCTTTCAGCTGGAAGTCCTGGAAGCGCGAATAGTCGATCGCGTGGTGGTCGATGTGGGTGCGCCCGTCGGTCATCCAATCGGCGATGAGCTTGCCCATGCCGGGGCCGTCCTTGACCCAGATCGCCACGGCGTACCACAGGCCACGCAGCTTGCGGCTTTCGCCCATCGACGGGCCGCCGTCGGTCGTGGTCTGCAGCAGGCCGTTGAACGAGTGGCTCTCGTTGAAGCCGAGCTCGGCGAGGATCGGGGTCAGCTCCATGGCCTTTTCGAGCGGCTCGATGACGTCTTCCAGCACGAGGTCGCGCATCGACGGCCCGAGGCGCGCCTGGCCCTTCTCGAGGATGTCGCGCGGATGGACCATCCGCACGTCCTTCTCGTAGTAGTAGCCCCATTCCATCTGGCCACCCTCGGTGGTCGCAGGATCGCCGGTGTCGCGCATGTAGGCAGAGTTGCCCTGGTCGCGCAGCAGCGGACGACCGATCTCGAGGCCGGTGCCGGCGAACTCGTCATAAGGTCCGAAGAAGGTCAGCGGGTGATCGACCGGCATCACCGGCAGGTCTTCACCCGCCATCGCGGCGATCAGGCGCCCCCAGAGGCCGGCACAGACCACGACGTGATCGGCCATGATGGTCCCGCGCGAGGTCTTCACGCCGGTGACGCGGCCGTTCTCGGTGAGCAGCTCCAGCGCCGGGGTGTTGGCAAAGGCCTTGAGCTTGCCGGATTTCTCGGCCTGGTCGACCAGCTTGCCGGCGACGGTCTGCGAGCGCGGAACGACGAGGCCCGCATCCGGGTCCCACATCGCGCCTTGGATCTGATCCTCTTCGAGAAGCGGGAATTTCTCCTTGGCCTCGGCCGCGGAGATCATCCGCACGTTGGTGCCGAAGGCACGGCCCGAGTCGCAGCGGCGCTTGAGCTCTTCCATACGCTGGTCGTCACCGACGCGCGCCACCTCGAGACCACCGATGCGCGAGTAGTGGCCCATCTTCTCGTAGAAATCGACCGAGTACATGGTCGCCCAGGTGCTCAGCAGATCGTGGCTGGTGCAGTAGCAGAAGTCCGAGGCGTGGCCGGTCGAGCCGATATCGGTGGGGATGCCGGACTTGTCGATGCCGACGATATTGTCCCAGCCGCGCTCTACCAGATGGTGGGCGACCGAGGCGCCGACGATGCCGCCGAGACCGACGATGACGACATTGGCGCGTTCAGGAAAGGAAGACATGGGTGCAGTCCGCTTGTTCGAGGGGAGTACGCAAGTGATAGGGTGTGGCGCGGCGCGCTGATGGCGCCGAACCGGCATTCACCGCGCGGAAAACGACCGTCTTCCGCGCGAGAGGGAGGTCAGAGCTGGCGCTCAAGTTCCGGCAGCACATCGAAAAGGTCGCCGACCAGACCGTAGTCCGCAACCTGGAAGATCGGTGCATCTTCGTCGGTGTTGATCGCGACGATGATCTTGCTGTCCTTCATGCCCGCAAGGTGCTGGATCGCCCCGGAGATGCCGCAGGCGACGTAAAGGTCTGGGGCGACGACCTTGCCGGTCTGGCCGACTTGGAAGTCGTTCGGCGCATAGCCCGCATCGACCGCCGCGCGCGAGGCGCCGACGGCGGCACCGAGCTTGTCGGCGACCGGGCTCAGCACCTCGCGGAACTTCTCTTCCGAGCCGAGCGCGCGGCCGCCGGAGACGATGATCTTCGCCGAGCTCAGCTCGGGGCGGTCGTTGGTCGAGAGCATGTTCTCGAGGAAGCTCGACAGACCGGCACCTTCGGTCCCGGCCTCGACGGCCTTGACCGGCGCGGCGGCGGCCCCGGCGTCGGCGGCGGCGAAACCTGCGGTGCGTACGGTGAGTACCTTTTGGGCCTCGGTCGACTGCACCACCTCGATGGCGTTGCCGGCATAGATCGGGCGCTTGAAGGTGTCGGCCGAAACGACCTCGGTGATCTCGGAGATCTGCATCACGTCGAGCAGGGCGGCGACGCGCGGCAGCACGTTCTTGCCGGTGGTGGTGGCCGGGGCAAGGATGGTGTCATAGCCCGCCGCCAAGGCCACGATCAGCGCGGCTGTAGCTTCGGCCAGCCGGTGCTCGAGAAGTTCGCTCTCGGCCAGCAACACGCTGCGCACGCCGGTCAGCAGCGCGGCAGCCTCGGCGGCGGGGGCGGCGCCCTTGCCGGCGATCAGGATGTCCACCTCGGTGCCGATCTGCAGCGCGGCGGTCAGCGCCTTGGCGGTCTGCTCCGACAACGTGCCGTTGTCGTGGTCTGCGAAAAGAAGAATTGCCATGGTGTAGGGTCCCGCTCTCAGATGACGCCGGCTTCCGTCTTGAGCTTGTCGAGCAGCTCGCCGACGCTGCCCACTTTCACGCCCGCCGCCCGCGCCGCGGGCTCCTCGACGCGCAGCACCTTGAGGCGCGGGGCGGTCGAGATGCCGAACTCCTCGGCGGTCTTCTGGTCGAGCGGTTTCTTCTTGGCCTTCATAATGTTCGGCAGTGACGCATAGCGCGGCTCGTTGAGGCGCAGATCGGCGGTGACGATGGCCGGAAGCGCGATCTCGATGGCCTGCAGGCCGCCGTCGACCTCGCGGGTGACCTTGGCGCGGCCTTCGCCCAGCTCCAGCGCCGAGGCAAAGGTGCCCTGGCTCCAGCCGAGCAGTGCTGCGAGCATCTGGCCGGTCTGGTTGCTGTCGTCGTCGATGGCTTGCTTGCCGAGGATCACGAGCCCGGGGGACGCCTCGGTGACCACGGCCTTCAGCAGCTTGGCGACGGTGAGCGGCTCGACCGGCCCCTCGGCGGTGATCAGGATGGCACGATCGGCGCCCATGGCGAGCGCGGTGCGCAGCACGTCCTGCGCCTGCGCCGGGCCGATCGACACGACGATGACCTCGTCGGCCTTGCCGGCTTCCCTGAGGCGGATGGCCTCTTCCACGGCGATCTCGTCGAAGGGGTTCATCGACATCTTCACATTGGCCAGATCGACGCCCGTGCCGTCCGCCTTCACGCGGATCTTCACGTTGTAATCGACGACCCGCTTCACCGGGACCAGCACTTTCATGTCGCTTCCTCTCTGCCGTGTCCCGAGCGCCGCCGGGAATTCTTTGCCCGCAGATGCGGGAGGTTCCTGCGATCCGGCCGAGAACAGGGGCGACGGCCCGGGGGTGTCGCAAATCTCCGCCAGTGTTCATCCGACCGGTGTAGACGTCGCGTTTCGGCCTTGCAGGGGCGCGTTTGGCGAAGTCGATGCCGATTTCGTAGCGCAGAGTATTGCGACGAAACGCTGTCGAAAGACAGGACATATGCGACACGCGGGGATGAGGGCTACGACAGCCCGCCGAAGAGTCTCCGTGCAGCCCGGAGCGCCAGCATGCCCCATCTCCCTGCACCGCGGAAAGCCACCTCGCGCGCGGCGTCTTCCCGGGCCATCCGGCGCGGGCCGGAGGATGCGCGCCTCTCGGTTGGTTTCATCCTGGCCAAGCGCTTCACCCTCTGCGCCTTTGCCAATTTCGTCGACGTTCTGCGGCTCGCGGCGGATGAGGGCGACCGCAGCCGCCCGATCCTGTGCACCTGGACGGTGGTCTCCGACACGATGGATGCGGTGCCCTCGAGCAGCGGCATCACGGTGCAGCCCAAGGAACGGCTCGGCGATCCGACGCGGTTCGACTATATCGTCGTGGTCGGCGGGCTCATGGACGACATGCATACGCTCGGCCCGGCTTACACGAAGTTTCTGCGGCAGGCGGCAGATGCGGGCGTACCCCTGGTGGGGGTCTGTACCGGCGCCTTCCTTCTGCACGAGGCCGGGTTGATGCAGGGCTACCGCTGCTGCGTGAGCTGGTTCCATCACGCGGATTTCCTCGAGCAGTTCGAGGGGCTCAATCCCGTGGCGGACCAGATTTTCGTGGTTGATCGCGACCGGCTGACCTGTTCCGGCGGTGCCAGCTCGGCGCATCTGGGAGCCTACTTGGTGGAAAAGCACGTGGGGCGCGCGCAGGCCAGCAAGAGCCTGCACATCATGATCATCGACGACGCGCTGCAGGCCGAGAAGCCGCAACCCGGAATCACCCTGGGCTTCAAGACCCGCGACCCGATCGTCTTGCGGGCACTGCAGCTCATGCAGCAGACCATCGACACGCCGCTTTCGGTCGAGGAGATCGCGCAGCGGACCGGACACAGCAAGCGGCAGTTGGAACGGCATTTCCGCAGTGCCCTGGACATCTCGCCGCAAGCGGCTTTCCTCAACATCCGCCTGTCGCTGGCGCATCACCTGCTTCTCACGGCGGAAAAGTCCGTCGCACAGGTCGCGGTGGATTGCGGCTTCTGCGACTCGTCACACCTGAGCCGGATGTTCCGGCGGCGCTTCGGCTGCACCCCGCAAACGCTGCGGCAGGAGCAAGGCCTGGCGGCCTGATCCCGGGCGCGCTTTCTCTGAAACAAGAGCGCCGCGGAGGGGCTCCGCGACGCTTCCGTCTGGCGAGGGCGCGTGTCTCAGCGGGGCTCGCTCGCAAGCCCTCGCCAGATCGCCACGCACATCACCAGCAGCACGATTGTGAAGAGCAGGCCGGTCGAGATCACCATCGACTGCAGCGATTTCAGCCCGCCCGCCGAGAGCAGCAGGACCACCGCGACAATGCCTTCGAACACGCACCAGAACACCCGCTGCGGCACCGGCGCATCGACCTTGCCGCCCGAATGATCGTGTCGATCACCAACGAGCCCTAGGCTCAGGACTCATAGCCAGTAGATCACCGTTGCAGCGAGAGCGATGGCCGATAGAAAGACTTTCGGGCATCGGTCATAACGGGTCGCCACCCGTCTCCAATCCTTGAGCCTGCCGAACATGATCTCGATCCGGTTGCGCCGCTTATACCTGCGCTTATCGTAGCGGACGGGCGTCTTCCGTTTCTTCCGGCCCGGGATGCAAGGACGTATCTTCTTGTCCTGCAAGGCTTCTCTGAACCAATCGGCATCGTAGCCGCGATCTCCGAGTAGCCACTTCACGTTGGGCAACCCACTGATCAGCGCACGCGCCCCGATGTAGTCGCTGACGGGTCCGGCAGTCAGGAACAGGTCGATGGGGCGGCTCTGACTATCGCAGATGGCGTGGAGTTTCGTGTTCATGCCGCCCTTGGTTCGGCCAATCAGGCGTCCACGCCCCCCTTTTTAACGCCCAGGCTGGACGCTGTGCGATGGGCCTTCAGATGGGTTGCGTCGATCATCACAGTGGTCTCCTCGCCATGCTCGGCGGCCAGCCCCGCCATGATGCGGGCGAAGACACCCTTATCGCTCCATCGTTTTCAACGGTTGTAGAGTGTCTTGTGGGGGCCATACTCCCTTGGGGCGTCGCGCCACCGCAAGCCGTTGCGATTGATGAAGATAATGCCACTCAGAACACGTCGATCATCAACTCGGGGCTTGCCGTGAGACTTCGGAAAGTAAGGCTCCAGACGTGCCATCTGTGCGTCACTCAACCAGAAAAGATCAGACATGGTCACCACTCGTTTTCGAACGGTGAATCATGCACGACCAACCAAATCAATGGGTCCTGACCCTAAGCGTCTCCATTTCGATGGCGCTTCGAGTCATTGCGTTGCGACACCGAGGCGAGAGGCAAAGTCACTGCCTACATAGCCGTTGCGGAACCGCCCGTCCTCGGCCAGCGCGGACGGAATGATGGCAAGGGCAAGATCAAGGCAGGGCACCGAGCCGCCGGGAAAGAGAATAAAGCCGTCCATAGCGCCCGCATCGGCCCAATCCCGAATGGCGTCGATCGCTTGCCCGGGCGTGCCGATAACCTGCCAATGCGCCGAGCCCAGCACCTCAGGCGCTTCGAGCAACGCGTCGAGGGTTGGTTCGGATCGGGCGATCTTGCGGCGCAGAAGTTCGGCGTGGGTGCGGCTGCGGACGCCTTGCGCCGGCGGCGGTAGATCGGCAGCGGTGATCCGGCGGCTGCCCTCCCAGTCCGAGAGATCGAAGCCCAGCATCGCTGTGAGCTTGGCGAGTTTCTGCGCCCGGCTCGTGCCTGCATGGGTCTCGCGGTAAAGCTCCTGCGCTTCTGCCTCAGAGGCGGCGAGGAACAGGCTCAGCCCCGGCATCACGCGCACCGCGTCGGCTGGTCGTCCCTGCGCCTCGGCGCGGCGGCGCAGGTCGGCGCGCAACTCGATGGCGGTCGCTTTGTCGGGGCAGGCCGCAAAAGTCCCGTCAGCGATGCCGGCGGCAAAATTGCGCCCGATGTCAGAGGCCCCGGCCTGAAAGAGCGGCAATGGGGTCGGATGCCCCATGGCGCCAAGCGGGCCTTCGACCTGATAATAGGCGCCCTCGAAGTTGATCGGCTCGGCAATGGTCGCGCTGTCATAGAGCCCCGCGCTGCGATCAATGGTTGCAGCGCCATTAGGGCATGTCTGCCAGAGCGCGCGTATCACCTGAACCGCTTCGGCGGCGCTGGCATAGCGCTCGTCGGCGCTTGGCATCTGCGCGAGGCCGAAGTTGCGCTGACCGTCGAGGCTGGTGACGATGTTCCACCCGGCGCGCCCGCCCGAGAGCCAATGCAGCGTCATCAGCGCCCGGGCGAGGATATAGGGCGGGAAAAAGGTGGTCGAAGCGGTGGTCAGCAGCCCGATGTGGGAGGTGTGCCCGGCCAGCAGCGTCATCAGCAGGGTCGGGTCCGAGCCGCTGCCACCGGGACGCTTTGCCATGCCTGGCGGCGGCGCGCCGAGGCTGTCGGGGCGAAAGACGAAGTCGAGATGCGCCGCCTCTGCGCGCTGCGCCAGTTCGATGAAAAAGCACGGGTCCGACAGGCGTTCAACCTGGCTGTCTTCGCGCCGCCACGCATCCCCCGAAAGCCAGGTGGGCGCGAGGGTCATGCCGATATGGAGCTGTTTTTGGATTTTGGGCACCGGGGACGCCCTTCTGCGCGGAACTTGGACGGATTTGGGTTGTTGACGTTTTTACTATGGAATATGAGTTTTGCAATCAGAAACGTATTCTGTGGTGCGATACGTGCTCAAGACTTTGTCCCTCAACTTCTCAATCGGACAGCTTCCGATCCTTCGCGATGTCTCGGTGGAGTTCCGGACAGGCCGTTTCACCGCGCTGGTCGGGGCCAACGGCAGCGGTAAGTCGACGCTGCTGCGCTGCTTGATGGGGATCGCGCCGGCGCAGGCCGGGCGGGTGCTGCTGGACGAAACACCGCTATCTGGTTTGAAACCACGGCAGGTCGCGTGCCGCATGGCCTATCTGCCGCAGACGAATGTCTGCCCCGATCACCTTACCGTCGGCGAGTTGGTGGAACTGGCCGGATTTGCGCGCACTGGTCTTTTTGGCTCGGTCAGCAATGCCGCGCGCGCGCAGTTTCGTTCAGCGCTGCACACGGTTGGGTTGGACGGGGCGGAGGCCACGCAAGTTGCCAAACTGTCGGGAGGCCAGCGGCAGCGCGCGTTCATCGCCATGGTGCTGGCGCAGGACACACCGCTGCTGATGATGGACGAGCCGGTGAACCATCTCGACCTGAAGTACCAATATGCCGTGCTCGATCTCGTGCGGCGGCTTGTGACAGAGCAGGGCAAGACACTGATCATGGTGCTGCACGACCTAAACCTCGCCCTGTCGTATGCCGATGACGTGGTCGTGCTGAAAGAGGGTCGTGTGCTGACGCAAGGCCCGGTCCGCAACGTGTTGGATGCCAGCACCGTCGCGCAGGCGTTTGGCGTCGAGGCAGAGATGCGTCAACTTGGCGATCGCCTCGTATGTCTGCCCAAGGGCACGCGAATGGTCCGCCGCCCGTGAAATTTGCCGTCACCTTTCTCGGCGGGCTGGCACTGCTGTTTGTGGCCGCGGCGGCGAGCCTGAGCTTCGGCGCCACCGACATTGCGTCGCGTGAGGTTGTCGCCGCGCTGCTGGGTTTCGACCCGGAGAGTCTGGATCATTTCCTTGTGCTCACGCAGAGGCTGCCACGGGCGCTGATCGCGGCCTACGTCGGTGCTGTCATGGCGACGGGCGGCGCGGCGATGCAGGGTCTTACCGGCAACCCCTTGGCCTCGCCCTCGACCCTCGGTGTAAGCGCCGGGGCGTTGCTGGGCATGCTGGTGTCGGTATACGGCTTTGACGCGGGGCTATTCGTGCAGGGGCTGTCGGCGCTGGCGGGCGGTTTTGCCGGTTTCGCGATGACATCGGCCGTGGCGCGGCTGACCGGCCTCGGTCCCGATCCGCGTGGGCTGCCGCTGATCCTGTCGGGGGCGCTGACCGGCATGCTGCTGGCCGGGCTCTCCGGTGCATTGCTACTGACCGATCCAGCACGGCGGGCCGAATATCTGAGTTGGCTTGCGGGCAACATCAATCATTTCTACGCCGACCGGCTGGCCGCCTTTTGGCCGCTGGGATTTGTCTCCATGCTCATATTGCTTGCTCTGGCGCGTCCGCTCACGCTGATCGGCCTTGGCACCGAGCGGGCGGCGGCGATGGGCGTTCGGGTGCGCGGGGTGACGCGGGCGGCGCTGGTGGCGGTGGTTATCGGGGCGAGTTCGGCAACGGCGATCTGCGGCCCGATCGCCTTTGTCGGCCTCGTGGTCCCGCATCTAGTTCGGCCCTTCACGGGAGCGCATCTGGCCCGGCTTTTGCCGGTCTCTGCATTGGTCGGGGCGGCGCTTTGCTTGCTGTCGGACGTTCTTGCGCGGCGCGCCTTTGCGCCTTTCACTCTGCATACCGGCGTGCTGCTGGAATTGGTCGGCGGGGTCTGCTTCGGCGTGATCGTGTACCGGCTTTATCTTCGCCCGGGCGCCGCGCGATGACCCGGCGGCTCGACGGATACGGGCTCTGGCGGGTGGCGGGCCTTGAGATGCGCCGCATCGACCTTGGCGTAGCGTTGGTGCTGCTGGGAGTGGCCGCCGCACTTATCGTCGGATCGCTCACGGTGGGAACGACGCCGGTCGCCCTTGGCGATCTGATGCCTTCGAGCGGCCTTGACGACGCGCAGCACTACGCGGTGCTGAGCCTGCGATTGCCGAGGGCGCTGACCGGGTTTCTGGCAGGGGCCGCCATTGCCGCCTCGGGGGCGATGCTGCAATCGTTGACCCGCAACCCGATCGCGGATCCCGGGCTTCTGGGGTTGGCGCAGGGCTCGCTTCTGGCGATCCTGCTGGCCCTGATCTTTTTGCCGAGCCTGCCGCAGGGCTGGCTGCCGCTGATTGGCTGCGCCGGGGGCCTCGGCGTCGCGCTCTTTCTCGCGCGGCTCACGGCGCAGAGCCGGTCGGGCGATGCGCTGGCGCTCTTGCTGCTGGGACTGGCGGTCGAGACGACGCTCTCGGCGGTCACGTCGGTCGTCATCCTCTACGCGCCGACGGACCTGTCTTTCGCCATCTCGGTCTGGCTTGCGGGATCGCTCTATCAGGCGGGATGGGGCGCGCTCGGAGCGATGCTGCCCTGGCTTGCTTTGTCCTTGCCGCTGCTGTTCGTGGCGGGGCCAATGCTGCGGCTGCTGGAACTGGGCGAAGAGCACGCCCATGCGCTGGGGCTGGGCCTGCGCGGGGCACGGCTGACGGTACTGCTGGCCACCGTACTGCTGACCTCGGCCGCGGTGACCGTCACCGGCCCGTTGGTCTTTCTCGGGATCATGGCACCGCATATCGCCGGGTTTCTGCTGCCCAGCTCGGGTCGGGCACGGCTGCTGCTGAGCGGCCTCGTTGGCGGCATCTTCGTGGTTGCCGCCGATTGCCTGTCGCGGGGTCTGGGCACCGATATCGGACTGCCCATCGGACTTTGCCTGACGCTGCTCGGCGTGCCCGTGTTCATTGTCACTCTGCGCCTGCGCATGTTGCGCCGCACCCTGTGAGATCTGTGAGGACTTCCTGATGAAACGACATTTGCTGCTTCCGCTGGTGCTGAGCGCTCAGCTCGCCGCCCCGTTCGCCTATGCCGAGGGTCGGACCTTGACCGATGACACGGGGCGCGCCGTTGTGGTGCCAGAGAGGCCGCAGCGTGTGGTTGTCACCCATGATCCGCTGCTCGGCGTGCCGATCCTCGACATTGGCGGCAGGCTGGTCGGCAGCTACGGCCGGACCGATGACGGCGGTTCGCTTGCGGCGGTCGATTTCATCGACACCGTGCTGGGCAAGGATGCCGTGTCGGAGCGGCCCAAGGGTGTGGGGCCTTCGGGGCAAATGGATTTCGAGAAACTGCGGGCACTCGATCCGGATCTGATCATCGGGTCGGAGTACAATTCCGGCATCGTCGAGCAGCTGGCGCAGATCGCGCCGACCTATTTGCAGAACACTGGCACCGGGCGGGTGCGCGGCTTTGAAGTGCAGCAGAGCCTTGCGGGCGTGCTGGGCATGGAGGACGCCTTCGCCGCGCGGATGTCGGAGTATCAAGAGAGCCTTGCCGAAACGCGTGCTGCGCTGCCCGCAAGGACTGAGGGGCAAAGCTATCTCGTGGTCATCGCTCATGATGATTTGCGTCTCGTGGGCGAGACCTCGGGCGTGATTCAAGCAATGGAAGACCTCGGCTACGCCCGGGCTAAGGTCGAGGGACTTGGCGAGGGCAAGGGGCTCGGCTCTAACTTCGCCGTCCCGCTGAGCCCTGAACTGTTCATGCGGCTTGATCCGGACGTCCTGGTGCTGATGAATTCCTACACCGGCACCGAAAGGGATGAGACCTCGACCCGCGCCAAGCTCGACCGCATTGCCCCCGGATGGGCGCGCTTCCTGCGCCCCGAGACAGAAGGGCGCACGATCTATATCGACAGCGCCAAGGTCTCGACGCCGTCTATCGCCAGCGCCGAACACGCGCTGGAAGCGGTGCGCAGCTGGGCGGCGGACTGACCGGCGCTGTGCCACCCGGCAGACGAAAACGGGCCCGCGCATGCGAGCCCGTTTCCTTTTTGTGCGGCGCTGCGGCTCAGAACTGCATGCGCACACCGATGCCGATCATCCGCGGATCGGTGACACGGGCCGAGGCGCTGCCCGTGGCGCTGCGCACCCAAGTGACTTCACTCTCGTCGAAAACGTTGTTCACGTAGCCATAAAGCTCGAACTGATCATTGAGATCATAGCTCGCCGAGAGGTTGGCCACCGTATAGGGATCGACCTCGTAGTCGCTGGTGTTGTCGGCATCCGAGTAATAGCCGGTGACGTGGTGCACATCGCCGCCCACGGTGAGGCGGTCGGTCACATCCCAGCTCGCCCCAAGGCTGAAGGTCCCATGCGGCGCGCGGCTCAACTCGTTGCCTTCGAGGCTCGGCACATCGTCGAACTCAAGGATCTCGGTGCGCAGCAGCCCCATTCCTGCGGTCAGCCGCAGTGTATCGGTGGCCTGATAGTCGGCGGCCAGCTCAAGGCCATAGGTTTCTGCGCGCTCGGCGTTGTAGGTGGTGCGGCTGGAATAGATTTGCTGATCGCGGTAGTCGCTGTAGAACAGGTTCGCGGTCAGGAAGAGGCGATCGTTCAGCAGCGAGCTTCGGGCGTAGGCCTCGTAGGTCCAGACCGTCTCTTCGTCGTATTCATAGTAATCGCTGGTGATGAAGTTGATGCCGCTCCCGCCGGGGTTGTAACCCTTGGCCACCGAGACGCCGACAGTGGTGTCGTCTGTCACCGCGTAGGCAAGGCCGAGGCTTGGCAGGATGGCGTCGAAGTCCTCGTCGTAGTCCACCGGGTTGGTGGTGCCGAAGAGGTAGCTCTCGTAGGTGCCGCTGCGCGCGATCTCGTCATGCTGGAAGCGCAGCCCGCCGGTGACCGCAAGCCGCTCTGCCGGGCGCCAGGTCAGCTCGCCGTAAAGGCCGGTGCTGGTCTTGTCGTTGTCAAAGAAGCTCTGACCGCCGTTGCCGTTGTAGGTGATGTAGATGTCATCCGCCTGATCCGTCTGCGAATAGAACAGCCCGACAACGCCGCTGACCGGATCGAGCGCGTCGCCGAAATTCGCGCGCAGCTCGTTGGTCCAGCCGTCCGATTCAACATGGGCGGTGCCATCTTCATACTCCTCGAGCGTGCGGTCATAGACCGACTCGCCATAGCTGAGCTGGTTCGACAGCGTGATGCCATTGCCGAAGTCGTGGCTGACATCTGCAATTACGCTGTCAGAGATCACATGCAGCGTGGGACCATAGTCGCTGCTTTCCAGATCGCCATTGTAGGGGAAGGGGACGCTCTCGCTGGTCGGCTCGTTGCTGTCCACATGCGCGTAGGTCAGCTTGGCCTCGAAGCCGGGCAGGTCCGAGGGTGCCCACAGCAGCTTTGCGCGGTATGTCTGGCTCTCGAAATCGCGGTTGGTGTCACCGCCGTCGCCCTCGGCATCTTTCACCTCGACGTAATTGTCGCGCGAGAAGTAGTCGGCCGAAAAACGCATCGCTATATCGGGTGCGACCTGTCCGCTCAGCGCCAGCGAGGCACGGCGGGTGTTGTAGCTGCCGCCCAGCAGTTGCGCCGCGGCTTCAGGCTCGAAGGTCGGGTCCTTGGTGTTGACGATCGTCGCGCCGGCGATCGAGTTGGCGCCCTGCTTGGTGGTCTGCGGGCCGCGGTAGACCTCGATCGTATCGATGTCCCACAGGCTGGTGCCGCCGTTCACATATTCATAGTAGTTCTGATAGTGCCCATCGACATTGACCGTGGCGCGCGGCGTCGTGCCCGCGAAGAAGGCGACCGCACCTTCCTGCGCGCCCTGGCTCTCGATACCGCGGATCGTCGGTGCGACGCCGGTGCCGACGTCGAGCAGGTTCGGAACGGTCTTCAGCGCCTCGCTGATGTCGCCGCTCTGCGGTTTCACCTCATCGCCGGTGATCACCTGCACCGAGGTCGCGGTGCTCTCGATGGTTTTGGCGTCCTTTTCACCGGTGAGCAGGATCATTCCAAGGTCGTAGCCGCTCTGTTGCGCGAACGTCGGATGCGCCATCCCGAGCACGAGCGCCCCATGCGCGATGCCGCCAAGCAATCTGCTTTTCGTTTTCATATCTGTCCCCATCATTGGTCGGTGCGGCCGCGTGGCTTGGGAGGATCCGGGTCTTGGCGATCAGGACGGGACGCGCGAGGGCGCGTGGCTAGGATAGCCGCATTCATTTCTCATTGCATGATGAATACTGCAGAGCAATATTCAATAGACAAAATCACTCGGATATTGTTGCGGGATCGCACTCGGGCCGATGGATTGATCCGCCCTGCGCCTGCGGCTAGCGTCCGCACAACCACTCTGCGGCTCCGGATGCCGTGCAGGGCCGCCAGAATGAAGGACGTTTGATGCAGAACGAGACGCCAGACGAGATCGCCACCGTGCCAAGCGATCACCGCAAGGCAGGCACGATCCAATCAGTCTCGACCGCCGCCGGATTTCTGCGAGTCCTGGCCAATGCCTCCGGCCCGCTGGCGCTGGGGGTTATCGCCAAGCGGGCGGGCACCTCGGGCTCGATGGCCCATCGCTATTTGCAGAGCCTCGTGCGCGAGGAACTGGCCGTGCAGGACCCGGCGAGCGGGCACTACGATCTCGGCCCTCTGGCTTTGGGCGTCGGCGTAGCGGCGTTGCGGCGTCTCGATACGGTGGAATTGGCAGCCAGCGAGATGAAGCAATTCGCCGAACGCACGGCGGCCAGCGCCGGGGTCGCGATCTGGACCGATCGCGGCCCGACGCTGGTGCGCTGGTATCGCAGCGCGGTGTTCTCGATCAATTCGCTGGCGCTGGGGGATGTGCTGCCGCTCGACAATTCCGCCTGCGGTCTGATGTTCCAGGCCTTCCTGCCCGAGGACCGCATCGCCCGCGCGCGGGCCTCGCAGCCCGAGAGCTTTCGGGGATCCCGGCCCGCGTCCGATGTGCTGGCCGAGGTGCGCGCCACAAGCTGGTGCGAATTGAAGGGCCATCTGTTGCCGCACGTCTCGGGTCAGGCGGTGCCGGTGTTCGACCCGCAGGGCGAGATCGCCTGCGTGATGACCACGGTGGCCAACCTCGGCGATGAGGTCACGGATGCCGTTGGGCGCGATCTACGCGAGGTTGCGCTGACCCTGAGCAAGGCGACGGCGGGGCGGATCGAAGGGCGCTGAGCGTCCGCTTGATCCTGTTGCCCCGTTTGAAAGCTTGCGTCAGCCTCGCACCCAATAAGTGGCTTAGGCGGGTCTGCTGCCCGGGGCCATCGGTATCATCGTTTCCCTGATCTCGGCGCGCCTCGATCCCTCGCTGGTGCCCGAGAGGCCGGTCCCGCGCATCCGGGAGTTGCCCGGCGCAAAGGGAGTCCTGCGGTCCGCGCCCCCTGCACATTCGATAGCGCGTCTACCCCTTTCGATAGTTTTGCTGCCGGGGGTTGTTCTTTTGCGCGTCATCCGCCCGGCATAGCGGCAGTTTGACCGAGCTTTGCTCGGGACAGGGCCAGCAGACATACGCCTTTCGGCGAGCTCCCGACGCCGTGATGACTATCGGAAGCGCGCACGAAAGCGCGTGACAGGCGCCCGTACTCCAAAGGATCCGGCGCTCTCGCTTCATGCAATGGTCGCGGATATCCGCGTGGACCACGCTTTGGCAATTGTTTTGACGCCTTAGCGGAAATTTGCCCAGAAAAAATTAGGGATCTCAAATGCAAATACCGCAGGAACTATAGTATCCTTAGGAGTATATATTTTTGCGGGTATGGCGGGCAGACTATACGCATTAAATTGGTGCATTTAAGAAGAAGAGATGATCCCTGGAGAGGAGGAAAGATTGTGTATCTCAGCGCTTTAGCGAGAGTCGGAAGTATTCTCGAGAGAGGGAATTGGTCAAATCGGGCGATTGATCTTGCAGTTTCGTTCCTGGAGGGCATCGCCGATCGATTGTCGGGAAGTATTCGCAACCCGGGCGAACGATTGGAATCCGCGATAGATGTGGAAATGGGCGGATCCGCCGAGGCGGTTGGCGAACACACCATCGCTTCGGCTGATCTCAAGGCGGAAATAGTGGATTCCGACCTGGCGTCCTTTGCGCTCGGAAGCGCAACGTTCAAGGCAGCCGCCGAGGGTGGTCCGGAATACGCGACGGCCTATACCTACTGCGACGTGAGCGGTGCGGACTTCGTCTTCACCAAAACCACGACCAAGACCGGGGCAAACTGGGAGGAGGCGACGACCAAGGTCTTTGCCGTCGACTTCGCCTATCTCGACACCGGAACCCCGATCTATGTCACCCCGGAAGCCAGCTACACCTACGACAACTACAAGAAGGTCGCCGGCGGCAACATCGCCACGGCGGACTTCGAAGTACAGGTCAGCGCGGAAGATACGCTGGCCGACGTCTACGCCGCTGCGGTGGCCATCGAGGACGTCTATTCGGGCTCGTCGATCGACGCGACCCTGGCCATCGGGTGAGGTGGCCAACAGATACTACCCCTTTCGCGCACCACCGGCGGTGCAAGGGCGGGTGTATCCTTACACCATTCATGGGAGGAAAGCATGTTACACAAGACCTATACCACCGTCGAAGCGCTCGCCTCTGACATGTCCGAGGTGGAGACGACTCCAATCGAATGGCCTACGGCCGGGGGGGCGGACGTGCTCGAATACGAGGACAGCTTCGATTTCGGCGCGGGAGTACTTACCGCGAAGACCACGCTCGATCTGACCGAGCGCGATGAGGATGACCCGGTCACCGGCTCCTACACCGTCAGCACGGATGGCGAAGAGACTATCTGGCTATCGGAATTGCTGCTCGACACCAACGGTGAAGAGGGGCCCGAGGTGACGATGACGAGCAGCGTCGAGGTCGGCAACGAGCCGGGCGCGCGCTACATGTCCACCTCTCTCAGCGTGATCGCGAAATCGGGGGCGGGCGCCGATGACGACTCGCCCGGCTCCGGGCCGGTCGTGCTGTCTTTCGTGTTCGATTTCATCTGATCCCCGGCGCGAACCGGCAAGTACCGAGTGAGAGTTTCGAAGGCCAATACAGAAATTCGGCTTCACGTATCATTCGTACAGACGTCAATTTTTAAACAAGCTCTTTCGATCAAAATCAAATGGATCGTTGAAATAAATTGATCGAAGTAGAAGCATAGGAGTGCGCCAAATTTCGTGGCGGAATCAAGCACATTTCAAATTAGGAGAAGAGCAAGATGGGTTGGAATTTCAAGCATAGCGATGACGACGTGGAATTCGACAAGGATATTGATGTCGATATCGACGTTGACCTGGAAACCACGGCATATTCCACAGATACGGAATTTGTCTACGTGAGTTCGGACATCTGGGCCGTGACTTACGTTGACGGCAACTCCGCCGACGCCATCGTCGATGTCGAGGCGGTGGGCGAGGACACCTATACCTCGCTCGATATCACCGTGCTGACCATCGAGGACGAGCTGTCGAGCATTTCCGGCACCTTCACCTCGGCCGTCGACTGACGGAAGCGCGCGGCGGGTGGCCCTTCGGGCCGCCCGCATTCGGCACGCAAGGACTCCAGATTTTTGACCACGCAGCATTTCGAACACGCCCGCGGACGGCGTGCGTCTTCCCGTGACCCGTGAACGCGGTCGCGGCGGGGAACGACGCGGCGCCGGCGGAGGCATCATTTTTTCGACGGGAGGATTCAATGGACGAGTACGGGACAGAGACCGACGACACGCTGCTGATCCGCCAAGCCGGCGCCTACAACGTCTACGGACTTGGCGGCAACGACCTGATCAGGATCTACGTTTCCCGGCGCAACGCTGCCAGCGATCTCGGCGACCTGCTGGATGCCGGGCTGGGCGATGACACCATCATGGCGGGCGCCACCGATGACACGTTGATCGGAGCGGCGGGCGCGGACCTGCTGCGCGGCGACGACGGCGACGACATAATCTACGGCGACACGGGCCGCGAGAGTTTCGGCGGGGCATCGGTCGAGACCGCGCAGGATGGCGACGATACGCTGGACGGCGGCGACGGGGACGACAGCATGGACGGCGGCGGTGGCGATGACCTGCTTCTGGGCGGGCGCGGCAACGACGCGATGATCGGCGGGTCGGGCTCCGACACGCTGACCGGCGACTCCGGGGATGACACGATGGTGGGCGGCGCCGGGGGCGACACGCTGATCGGCGGGTCGGGCAACAACGTGTTGGTCGGCGACGCCGGAGAGGATCTGTTGCAGGGCTCGGGCGGGACCGACCTCGCCTATGGCGGTGCCGACAACGACCTGATCACCACCGGCGGCGCAAATGACACGGCCTTCGGCGAGGCGGGAGAGGACGAGATCATCCTCGGAGCCGGAAACGACTATGGCCGCGGCGGCAGCGGCGCGGATACGATCAACGGCGGCGACGGTCTGGATACGATCTACGGCGACGACGGGGACGACATGCTGGTCGGCGGCGCGGGCGACGATGTCGCCCTCGGCGGCACCGGCGACGACCTGCTCGACGGCGGCACCGGCGCGGACACCCTTATCGGCGACCTTGGCAATGGTGCGGATGCCGGCTTCGACCTCGTGACCTACGAGAGCGCCGCCGGTGCGGTCGGCGTCGTTCTGTCGACGCCGAGCGCCGGGGCGACCAGCGGCAGCGGTGCGGCCGCGGGGGATGTCTATTTCGAGATCAACGGCGCGATCGGCAGCGCCTTTGCGGATGTGCTGGTCGGGCAAGACGGCGACCAGAGCTTCTTCGGGCTTGCGGGCAACGACTCCATCGCGGGCGGCACCGGCGACGACCTGCTGATCGGGGGCGCGGGGGCCGACGTGATGGACGGCGGTGCGGGGTTCGACGCCACGAGCTACAACGAGTCCGCTGCGGCGGTGAGCGTGGCGCTCTCCGCCACGGCGGGAACCGTGGTCGCTGGCGGCGATGCCGCCGGGGACACGCTGGTCAACATCGAGGCGGTCGAGGGCAGCGCCTTTAACGACTCGCTGGTGGGTCTCGACGGGGACCAGCAGCTGATCACCGGCGCCGGCAACGATACGGTGCGGGGCGGAGCGGGAGGCGATCTTCTGGTCGGCAACGGCGGCAACAATGTCCTCTACGGCGACGATCCGACCAACTCCGCGATCACCGGCTCCGATGTCTACGCCAGCCTGTCCGGCACCAACTACCTGTTCGATTTCGATTTCGGTGTCGATCTGCTGGCCCTGCCCACGGGAACCTCCTACGCGGGCAGCAATTACGTGGTCAACGGCGCCTATGCCGCGGTGTTCTTCAGCGCCGAGCAGACCACCGTGGTCGGATTGCAGACGACCTCGTCGAGTACGGCGCAGGCACGGGCTGCGGCGATCGACGCCTTCATCTTCGCCGACGAAGGCGACTTTCTGCTCTGAGCGTGAAAGGAGCCCGTCATGGCACGATCTGCGAAACCCGCCGGTGCGCCCGATCCGCTGCTGACAGAGACGCTGCGCCGGTGCCGCGGCGCCTTTGTCTCCATCGGGCTGTTCAGCCTGGTGATCAACCTTCTCATGCTGGCCTCGCCGCTCTACATGCTGCAGGTCTACGACCGGGTGCTGGGCAGCGGCCGCACTGAGACGCTGCTGATGCTGACGCTCATGCTCGGCGCGGCGCTGCTGACCATGGCCGTGCTGGATACGCTGCGCAGCGCTCTGGCGGTGCGCATGGGGGGCTGGTTCCACGAGACGCTCGGTCCCGAGCTGCTGCGCATGGGCCTGCGGGCGCGGCTCGGCGGGCGCGGCGGCGGCGGCCAGGCGTTTCGCGACCTCGGGCAGGTGCAGGGGTTCATGTCGACGCAGGGCATGACCGCCTTCTTCGACTTTCCCTGGACGCCCTTTTTCATTGCCGTGACTTGGCTGCTGCATCCCTTGCTGGGGATGATCGCCCTTGGCGCGGCGCTGCTGCTGCTGGCGCTCAGCCTCGGCAACGAACTGGCGACCCGGCGCCTGCTGCGCAGTGCGAATGACAAGCAGATCACCGGCAACGCGCTGGCCGAGGCGACGGTCGACAATGCCGAGGTGGTGCGCGCGATGGGCATGAGCGGCACCATGGTCGGGCTCTGGCAATCGCAGAACGCCGCCACCCAGGTCGATCTCATGCGCGCCAGCGAGCGCGGCAGCTTTTTTACCGGCAGCGCCAAGTTCCTGCGGTTCTTCGCGCAGAGCCTGATGCTTGGTGCCGGGGCCTTCCTGGTGATCCGCGGCGAGACCAGCCCGGGGGCGATGATCGCCGGGTCGATCCTGCTCGGCCGGGCGCTTGCCCCCGTCGACCTGGCGATGTCCGCCTGGAAGAACTTCGCGGGTGCGCGGCTCGCCTACGGCCGGCTCAAGCAGCTGGTCGCGGACTTCCCGCGCGAGCCCGAGCGGACGTCGCTGCCAGCGCCGAAGGGTGGGCTGAAGGTGAAGCATCTGACGGTTCTGGGACCGAACGGGCCGCTGCTGGCCCGGGTCAGCTTCGAGATCGCGCCTGGCGAGGTGGTGGCGGTAATCGGTCCCTCGGCGGCGGGCAAGAGTACCTTGTGCCGCGCCATCGTCGGGCTGACCAAGCCGACCTCCGGGACCATCCTCATCGACGGGATGCGCATCGATCACTGGGATCCCGACGACCTTGGCCCGCATATCGGATACCTGCCGCAGGAGGTCGGCCTGTTCGCCGGCACCGTGCGGCGCAACATCGCCCGCATGACCGATGCGCCCGCCGAAGAGGTGGTCGCCGCCGCGCGCCGCGCCCGGATGCACGACATGATCGCGCAGCTGCCGCAGGGCTATGACACGCAACTCGGCGATCGCGGGGCCGGGCTCTCGGGCGGGCAGCGCCAGCGCGTGGGACTGGCCCGGGCGGTGTTCGGCAGTCCCGCGCTGATCGTGCTGGACGAGCCGAATGCCAATCTCGACCAATCCGGAGAGGCGGCGCTCTCGGCGGCGATCCTCGAGCTCAAGGAGGCCGGCGCGACGCTGCTGATCGTCGGTCACCGGCCGTCGACGCTGGCGCAGAGCGACAAGGTGCTGCTGCTGCAGGGCGGCATGGTGCAGGCCTTCGGGCCGCGCCAGGAGGTGCTGGGCAAGATGCGCGAAGCCAAGGTCGCAGCCGAGGTCACCGCCCCCTCCGAGTCGGAAGAGGCGGCGCACGACCAGCGCACGGAGACACTCACGAACACGGAGCAAGCCAGATGACCGAGGCCCTTCGCAAGACGCACAACCCAATTGCCCCGCGCAGCATGGCCGAGGCGATCCGCGGCCCCCGACGCGCCGGGGCGCTGGTGATCCTCGGGTTCCTCGGCGGCTTCGGGGTCTGGACGGCGACTGCGCCGCTGGCCGGAGGTGCGGTCGCGCCCGGGCAGATCAGCCCCGACAGGGGGGTGCGCACGATCGAGCATCTCGAGGGCGGGCTGGTCCGGGAGATCCACGCCCGCGAGGGTGACCGGGTACGGGCCGGGGACGTGCTGATCAGCATAGATGTCACGAGCACCCAGGCGGAGGCGGACGCGCTCGCCGACCGGCGGCTGACGCGGCTCGCCGAACAGGCACGCATTGCCGCCGAAAGCGCAGGTGCAAAGACCCTTGCGCCGCCTCCGGAGCTCGATCCCGAGGTCGCGGGCGAGGTGATCGCCGCGGAGCGTCGGACCCTAGAGGCGCGCCGGGCGCTGCACGAGGCGCGGGTGCGCGTCCTCGACCAACGCGTCGGCCAGCTGGACGAGACCGTCGCCGGGCATCTCCTGCAGGCCGCGAGCGCCGCAGAGCAGATCGGTCTCATGCGCGAGGAATTGGACGACAAGTCCACGCTGCTTGGCAGAGGGCTCGCCGCCAAGGCCGAAGTGCTGCGTCTCCGGCGGCTGATCGCGGAAACCGAGGGGCTGCGGGGCAGCCACCTCACGGCGATCGCCGAGGCGCGCCAGGAGATCGGAGAGATCGAGCTCGATATGAAGGCCCGCAACGCGGAGGATGCGGAGCAACTTGCCCGGCGCGCCGCCGAGGTGCGCAACGAGCTGGCCGAGATCGACAAGCAGCTCTCGGCGCTGGACGCGGTGCTCGCGCGTCAGGTGCTGGTCGCCCCGGTGGATGGAATAGTCTCCAACCTGCGGGCCCGGAACGCCGGCGCCATACTCAAGCCGGGGGCGCCCGTTCTCGACATCGTTCCGGAGCGCGAACAATTGCTGATCGACGCGCGCGTGGCGCCGAACGATATCGACGCAGTGAGTCTGGGCATGCCCGCGCAAATCCGCATATCGGCATATTCCGGCCGCACCATGCCGCGTATCGAAGGCCGAGTGTCGCTGGTCTCGGCCGACTCGAGCCGCGGCGAGAATGGTGCCACTTCCTATTACCCGATCCGGGTGGAGGTGGATCCCGGCGAACTCGCGGGGACGGACATCGAAATTCGCTCGGGGATGCTGGTCGAGGTTCTTGTGGTGACGCGGGAGCGCCCGGTCCTGAGTTATCTGCTGGAACCCTTCCAAAGCCTGCTCCGCAAGGCGATGCGGGAGGTCTAGACCGACATTGGTCTCAGCGACAATCCGCCATAGGCGCAACTCCAGGTACAATCCCGGGTTTAGGTTTCGCGCCAGATGATATAGGCAAATAACTTTAAAATGTTTTCGTCTACCTACTTTCTTGAGCCTGAAAAAATATATTCCAATTTTTAGTGGGTTGTTTCTTTTGTTTGGCTCTCTTCCCCCGAAGGGCAGTGAAATGAGCATATCGAATTCGAAAGATCCTATCCTATATATCGTGGACGAAATGCCGCTGACCCGTGCTCAGCTGTCGCAGTTCCTCTCCGGCTTCGCGCGCTTGCACGGGATGCGCATAGAGGAAATCTCCGCAAGCGGCTCGGACGACATTTTTCCGCAAAGTCCCGGGGGCATGTGCGTCATCAACGCCGGTGCCAGCGTGCCCGACGAGGTCTGGTTCAGCATCGTCCAGAAGCTCTGCCAGACGGTGCGGGTGGGGCCGGTCGTTCTGTTCTGCGAGATCGCGAGCGCGGACTTCGTACGCGGGGCGCTGCATGCCGGCGCGCGGGGGGTGGTCCCTGCCTCGACAACCGCCGCGGTGGCGCTGAAATCGCTCGATCTAACCCTGCACGGTGGCATCTTCGTGCCGCCCTCGGTTCTTGATGCGCTGGAATACGCCGATCCTTCTTCTGCGCCGGACGGCACACCGCGCGGCGACTCAGAGCGTCTTCCCGATCTGCCGGATGGCTCGTCCGACGGCTCCTCGGCTCGGGGGCTGCGAGAGGTGCGGGCACCTCTGCGAAACACCACGGGCGGAGGGTCCGCCCTCGATCGTGGCGCACCGGAGCTCGAGGAGCTGACGCCGCGCCAGATGGCGGTTCTGGATCATCTCGGAAAGGCGCGGTCGAACAAGGAGATCGCCCGCGTCCTCGACACCACCGAGGCGACGGTGAAGCTACATGTCCGGCAGGTCATGCGCAAGCTCGGCGCGAAGAACCGCACCGAGGCGGCGCTGATCGCCGCTCGCTGCGCGCGGAATGATCCGCAGCCATCCAAGGCTCCCGCCGCCGCGTTGTCAGAGGCGCGCCCGAAAAACGCCCCGGCCAACGTGCGGGAAAGGCCCGAAAGCGCGTCCGAGGCGCTCGTCGCTGCGGCGCGTCCGCAGGTGTTCGGTTCGGGCCCGGGTGGCAGCGTCGCCGAGCGTCTGCGCAGGCTCGAAAGATCCAGCGCGTTCCAGCACCCGGGCACCGGTCGGCTGAGCTGACCGCTCCGGTCCTTCGTGCCGCTGTGCTGCACGCGCGAGAAAACTGCCGCCTGCGGCTGTGCTCCGGGCCTCTGCCCGCGTGGGTAAACTTGAGCCAGCCCCACAGAGGTGATCCACCCATGATACGTGAAATCAGGTAGGATTTCGGCGAACCGTATCGGGGCCGGTTCGTCCAATGCGATGGCTACGAGGCTTATGACAAGTTGACCAAGGTCGACCGGACCGAAGGGCCGTGGACACTTGTCCATTGCTGGACCCATGCGCGCCGGCGGATTGTGAAGCGGCTCGAAAAGGACGGCTTGCCGATCGCCGAAGAAGCCCTGCGCCAGATCGCGGAACTCTAGGCCATAGAAAAGACAGCGCGCGGCGCGGCTCCCGACGTCCGTCTCGCGATCAGGCGCCAGCTCTCGGAGCCCATCGTGGCTGCCTTCCGGCCCTGGCTCGAGGCGCAGCTCTCTCGCATCCCCAGATCTTCGAAGCTCGCCGAAGACATCCGCTACACCCTCGCGCGATGGCCGGGCCTCACCCGGTTCCTCGAGGATGGACGCCTCGAGCTGGACACCAACCCTATCGAAAACCAGATCAGGAAGATCGCGCTGACGCGGAAGAATGCTCTCTTTGCCGGGCACGAGGTCGGGGCGGAAAACTGGGCCATGCTCGCCAGACTCATCGCCAACTGCAAGATGAGCGACGTCGATCCGGTCCGCGACCTCGCAGAGACCCTGCGTGCCTTGCTTGATGGGCACCCTAAGAGCCGCATCGACGAACTCATGCCTTGGCACTTCGCGCCCGCGTCAAGCCCGGCCGCGTAGGGCCATAGCAAAGTGCTTACAAAAGTCCGTTCTTAACGCCTCTTTCAGCGGACTGTTAGGCGAACTGAAGTGCTACGGGAGGTCGAGAGGAGGCGCAAAGGTCTACGCCAGTAAGTAGAAGACACGTGGTTGGCTCTGGCGGAGCCCTCTCGTGACATCACTTCGTGATGCACCACCGCCTCGTCTTGGCAAGGAACCACACCGCCTCAGGGCGTGATTACGGGACTCCCGGATCATCGGCGGTGGGGAGCAGGTTCTGGCTTCATCATGGCGAGTGTTCAGCTCCCCGAATTTGCGAGATGAATCTCGCAAGTGGAGAATTTCGGAAACAATACTGCTGAAGCATTTGAATTGATTTCTGAAAGGGGCTGAGAATCGAAACGCGAAGAATGGTTTATAGAAAATTGCTCTTCGTCTGTAGGTTTCTGGGGTAAAGGCATTCAATGCGCATATATGTCCGTACTTTACATAAGGAGATGTAGGTGGTCGAGATGGAGTTGTTTCTTTTCAGTGTGTTCTGTGGGACGACCTTTGTGACCATCAGGTCTAGCAGGCTGCAAGATGAATGCTTCTGCAGTAACAACGCGGGTCGATTTCCTTTGAATGGAATAGGCGTAGGGCTTCGGACTCATGGCGTCGGTTCGTGCCACCCTAGCGGGTTTCCCTAGGCTCAAGGCATGCCAGGCAATGCATGCGACGCTCTTAGCAATCACCAAGTTCATCAGGTTGCGGACGGTGCGCGCATGATGGTTTTGCAACCTTTTGGCGTGTCGAACTGTGAGGGAAGTGACGCTGATCAGCATGAATTCGGCGTTTTGAGTAAGGAACATTTCAAATTCATCTTTAAAAGAACCTAACTTAATTGCAAATTTACCGAGGGTCAGTTTCAATAAATCTTGCGGATTTCATAGAATCGCCAAAATTCGACTGAAAATAGGGTTCATAGTTATTTTGTTCCCGATGGTATCCTCATGAAAAGCATAGAATTTCTCAGGAAATTCCGAACGTCGGAAAGCGGCGTCGGAACAGTCATGTCAGTCTGCGTCATCATCTTGACCTTGATCATGATGGGCGCGGCCATTGACGTCATGCATTTCGAAGAGCGCCGCGCACGCGTTCAGAATGTGATGGACAGCGCCGCGCTTGCAGCGGCCGACCTCGATCAGGAACGGTCGCCCAAGGAGGTGGTCGAAGACTACCTCACCGTGGCCGGACTCGAGGATGCCCTGAGCGAGGTGACCGTCACGCAGGCTGCGAACTCCCGAACCGTGTCCGTGACCGGAGCGTCGGAGCAGAAAACCGTCTTCATGCGCATGTCCGGCGTGGATCTCCTGGGAGCGGGCTACAAGGCGATCGCGGACGAGAGGGTCGCCAACGTCGAGATTTCGCTCGCGCTCGATGTCTCGGGCTCGATGCGTTGGAACAACCGCATGGAGCGCACGAGAACGGCTGCGAAGGCCTTCTTGGACAAGGTCGTCGCCGAGGACAGCTACGGGGTGACGACGCTCAATGTGATCCCCTTCGCCGGTGGCGTGAACCCGGGCGACAAGCTCTTCGACCACGTCCTCGGCAAGCGCCCGATCATTCCCGAGGAGGAGACTTCCGAGGAGAGCGGCGAGGACTTCTTCGATGCCTGGCCGCAGGCGATTTCCAACTTCGTCATGTATTTCGACACCGATGGCGATCAGATCTACGACGTCGCTCACAAGATCGAGGACTTTCCGGAAGATGCGCCGCGCGACGCGGATGAGTTCTTTCGCGGGGCCGTCGCCTACGTGATGTCGAGAGACTCTCGGCTGGTCGAGGCATCCCAGTTTCTGGGGGCGTCGATCAAGGGCGGGAGCGAAAGGGAGTTCACCTATTACCAGGTGTCCGGAGACAACAATGGCCCCCTGTCCGATATCGGCCCGACGCTGAACAAGGGGAAGATCCCGGGCGAGACCTACTTCCATCCGGACATCGACTTCGAGTCCTGGGCGACGAGCTATCCCGAGACCGAAGCGGCAAGTGAATCCCAGTATGTGAACATGCCGTCGTCCTGCCTGGAAATCTATGATGCGGAGTTTTCCACCACCGCCCTGCCGCAATCCGGCGACTACATTCCGCATTTCCACTACTGGCCGATCGACACCGAGACGATGGACTGGGGGTGGTGCCCGGGCGAGGATACCTCGGTTCAGTATTACCAGCATGATATCGAGGCTCTGAGCGAGTTCATCGACAACATGCGGATGCATGACGGCACCGGGCTCCACTATGCAATGAAGTATGCCCTGGCCTTGCTCGACCCGGCCAACCGCGACAGCGTGAATTACCTCATCTCCGAAGGGCTGATCGACAGCCGCTTCGCGGATCGCCCGATCGATTGGCAGGATCCGGAGACTGAGAAATACGTGGTGCTGATGACGGATGGCACGACGACCGAGCAATACCGCCCGGTGGATCCGCAGGCGGCGATCAATGGTGAGGTCACCCTGCAGGACCAGGGGGAGGACAGCTATTACATGCTCTCGGAGCAGAGTGCGAATGTCGACTATCTGATGCAGCAATGCGATTTGGCCAAGGAGCACGGGGTGACGGTATTTACCGTCGCCTTCGAGACCTCGACCGCGGCCGCTGCCGACATGCGGGCCTGTGCCTCGTCAGTGAGCCATGCCTTCCATGTGACAGGCGACGAGCTCTACAGCGCCTTCGACATGATCGCGCGTCAGATCAACAACCTGAGGCTGATCCAATGAGCGGGCGGCTTCTGAGTTTTCTGCGCGAGTTCGGTCGAGACGAGGATGGCTCCGGGACCGTTGAGGTCGTCATCTTCACGACCCTGCTCATGGGGACGCTTGTGTCGGTGGTGGAGATCGGAGTGATCAATCTCAAGCAGGCTCTGCTCGAGCGGGCCGTGGCGCTGGAGGTCAGGGAAATTCGCCTGAGCACCGGTGACGTCCCGGACTACGAGGAGATCCGGGCGGACATTTGCGACGAGATGGCGATGTCCCGCAATTGCGAGGCGAACATGATGCTCGAGATGGCCGTGGCCGAGCCGGCCAGCTTCGTCGGACTTCCGAGCGTCGCGGATTGCATCAACGCCGAGGAAGAGCCGAGACCCTCGCGGCAGTTCGAGCCGGGCCTCGACAACGAACTGATGCTCATGCGGGCTTGCCTGAAGTACAAGCCGCTGTTCCCTACGACGCGTTTGGTCAGCCATCTGTCGATGGACGAGAAGGGCTACGCCCAACTTGTTGTCCGCGCCATGTTTGTTCAGGAGCCCCGGTGACCCATGTTGAAGTCTCTTAACGCCTCCCTGCGGCGCTTTGCAGGCAACACCGACGGCAGCATGTCGCTGGAAGTCATCATCTTCGCGCCGCTGCTCATGGGGGCGATGACGGTCACCTTCGCGCTGCACGACGCCTTCCGCTTCAAGGACCTCAACAGCAAGGCGGCCTATTCGATCGCCGACGCCTTTGCGCGGGAGACCGATGCGATCACGCCAGCATATCTCGACGGCATGGTCGAGGCTCTGAGCTTTCTGACCAAATCCGAGAGCGCCTACTCGCTGCGCGTGACTGTGGTCGCGCAAGAGCCCGGAGAGGAAGACCTCGGGATCGATTGGTCCGTGGGCAGAGGCATCTTCGAACCCATGACGGCGGACGAGCTGGCCACGAAAGATGGCCAGATTCCAACGCTCATGAACAATGAACGTCTCATCCTCATTGAAACCCACACCGACTACGACGCGCCCTTTGATCTGAGCAAATACGTGACCGGCGAGACCTTCTACAACTTTGTGTTCGTCCGGCCGCGGTTTGCGCCGCGACTGCTGTGGGAGGAGCCGGTCGTGAGCGGGTAGATGCGCTTGAGCTGACCCCGGTGCATGCTCCGGCTTGATGGCGGACCTGTGCCCGGGAAGGGCTCGAAGTTGACCTGCTGCGCCGCGGTCTCATCCTTTCGGCCATGGCCAAAAGCGTCGTGGGCCTCGCGGCCGATTGCGGCACTTGCTGGATTTGCGCTGCACCGGCGTGGGCATGCTTAAGCCCGGGTCGAAGCTGACCGATGCGCGTGGTGGGCCTTTGACGATTGCGTGGACGGGGGCGGTGCTTCCCCGTCCACGCGGCCTGTGACGTACTTGCAGTTCCCTGTTAGGGGCCCGTTTCTTTTCGCAGCAAGATCAGCTCAACGCATGTATCAGAGTTGTTCGACCTCGAAGGTCCAGGCGCCGGGCGCCATCTCGTTTCGCACAAGCTGAACGATCCGAGGGTCGAGGGCCTCCGGGGTGAAGAGCCCGCATTGCGCCATCGCGCGGCGGGCGTCGACGTTCTGTCCCAGGTAGTCGAGCACCACCCGCGATGCCGCGGGTTTGCGTCCGCGCTTCAGCGGGCCGCCGGTCTGGATGCCCAGCAGGTAATCGATCCCGGCGCTGTAGGAGGGGTAGAGGATCATCTGGGTGATCGAGGACGACAGCATCGCCTCGTTTTCCACGACATTGATGCGCTCGCCGAGAAAGAACACCATCCCCTCGTATTTGAAAACGTCCTCTGCGCCGCCCTGCGCCGAGGCCTCGCGCTCGATGTTCTTCCACAGGTAGTAGCCGTTCTTGCGGGTGATCTGCGCATAGGAGCGCATGATCCGCCCGGGATTGCTGTAGGAATGGAAGTACCGGAAGTAGCCGCCGCAGTAGCGGTCGAGCGGCTCGGAGAACTGGTTGAGCCGCTTCAACGTCGGGCCCAGCGGCGTCGCCTCCACCTCGCCGCCCGGGCGGCGGCGCAGGGAAATCAGCTCGGTGAAGCGCGCCGGTTCCATCAGCAGCTCGGCTTCCGTCACGCCGAAGAAATCGCAGATCTTGCGCATGTTGTGGCGCGACGGGCGGACGGTGCCCGAGAGGTACTTGTTGAACTGCTGGCGGTTGATCCCGATCCGCCGGCAAACATGCGCGATGGAGGGAAAGAGCGTGCAGGCGAAGCTGAGGTTGGCAGACACTGGGTCAATAGACATGACCTGAAGCTACCTGACGCACTTTGGAAGTCAACCTGCGCCATGACGCGAAATTGTGACGCTGTCCTGCGCGTGTCACGATCTGCGTCACTAATACGAAAGGATGTCACCGCATGGACCAGCACAGCCCGCTTCACGAGGTCATCGAGGAACGCCACGTCGAGATCCCGCTGCCGGACGGCTGCATCCTCGCGGCGCGGATCTGGCGGCCGGCGGACGGTGCACCGGTTCCGGCAATCTTCGAGTACCTGCCGTACCGCAAGGGGGACGGCACGCTGGCCCGCGACGCGGTGCGCGCGCCCTACATCGCGGCGCGTGGCTATGCCTACGTGCGCGTCGACCTGCGCGGCACCGGCGAGTCCGAGGGGCTGATGGTTGACGAGTATACCGCGCAGGAACTGCAGGACGGCTGCGACGTGATCGCCTGGATCGCCGCGCAGGACTGGTGCGACGGCGGTGTCGGCATGGTGGGCATTTCCTGGGGCGGATTCAACGGCCTGCAGGTTGCCGCGCTGCAGCCGCCCGCGTTGAAGGCCGTGGTGTCGATCGCCTCGACCGACGATCGCTATGCCGACGACGTGCACTACATGGGCGGCACCATGGTGGTGGATCAGATCTCCTGGGCCTCGCACATGTTCGCCATCAACACGCTGCCGCCGGATCCCGAGCTCGTGGGCGAGAAGTGGCGCAAGATGTGGATGCAGCGGCTCACCGGCTCGGGCCTGTGGCTGAAGAACTGGGCCGAGCATCAGCGCCGCGACGCGTTCTGGAAGCACGGCTCGGTCTGCGAGGACATCGGCCGTATCGAGGTGCCGGTCTACGCCGTGTCGGGCTGGGCCGATGGCTACTGCCGCACGGTGTTCCGCCTGATGGAGACGCTGCAAGGCCCGAAGAAGGGCCTCGTCGGCCCGTGGTCGCACAAGTACCCGCACATCGGCGTGCCGGGCCCGGCGATCGACTGGAACGGCGAGGAGCTGCGCTGGTGGGACCAATGGCTCAAGGGCGTCGAGACCGGCATTATGGACGAGCCGCAGCTGCGCCTCTACATGCAGGACCACGCCGAGCCCGCCAGCTTCTATGCCCATCGCGACGGCCGCTGGATCGAGGAGCCGAGCTGGCCTTCGCCGAACGTGGCGCGCACCGGGTTCGCGCTCGGCGCCGACGGCTCGCTGGGGCTCGAGGGTGCGCCCGCCGGCACGCGCGAGATCCGCTCGCCGCTCGGCACCGGCATCGCGGGGGGCAAGTGGTGCTCTTACGCCAAGCCGGGTGACCAGCCGGTCGACCAGCGCCGCGACGACGCTGGCAGCCTGGTGTTCGAGACCGCGCCGCTGGAGAGCCCGCTGGAGATCGCCGGCGACACCAACCTCGAGCTGACCTTCACCGTCGATCAGCCGGTGGCGCAGGTGGCCGCGCGGCTCGTCGACGTGGCGCCCGATGGCGCGGCGACGCGGGTCAGCTACGGTCTGCTCAACCTCACGCATCGTGACAGCCACGAGACGCCCGAGGCACTGGTGCCGGGCGAGGTCTACACCGCCACCGTGCCGTTCAAGCACGTGGCCCAGACCTTCCGCGCCGGCCACCGGCTGCGGCTGTCGATCTCGACCAGCTACTTCCCTATCGCCTGGCCGTCGCCCGAGCCGGTGACGCTGAGCGTCGACACCGCCGCGAGCCGGTTGGTCCTGCCGCTGCGCGCTGGCACAGACGATCCCGAGCCGCGCGATCTCGGCACGCCGAAAGGCGCCGCGCCGATGGAGAAGGAAGAACTGGCGCCCGGACGCTCGGACTGGGTGGTCAGCGACGATCTGGCCACCGGCGAGACCTCGGTCCGGATCACCGACGATGGTGGCCGCATCCGCATCGCCGACAGCGGGCTGACCACCGGGGCCTGCGGCGTCGAGACCTATTCCTTCAGCGGCACCGACTGGCGCTCGTTCAAGGGACATGTGGTCTGGGATCTCGATATGTCGCGCGGCGACTGGAAGATGTCGAGCCGCACCGAGACCGAGATGACCGCCACCGCCACGCATTTCGTCATCAAGGCGAAGCTCGTGGCGAAGGAAGGCGAGACGGTCGCCCACGCGCAGGAGTGGGCCTGCGAAATTCCGCGTGACCTCGCGTGACCATCCGCCCGGCGCTGCACGCGGCGCCGGGCCGTGAAATACTGTGCCGGAGATCCCGGCAGGCGGGCGGGGGCGCCGCAAGGGCGCTGTCCCCGCCCGACACCGCCAATGAAGGCCGAAATGGCCAGCTCACAGGGAGTATCGACATGACCAAGCAGACCAATACCAAAACCCCGGGCATCGGCCGCCGCGCCTTCCTGCGCGGCGCCACCGCCACCGGGATCGCCGCTGCCACCATGCCGCTCGGCTCGCGCATCTGGGCGCAGTCCGGCAAGGTGCTGCGCGTCAGCTCCTACGCCGACATCGACGCGCTCGATCCGGGCTTCTACCAGAACGGCTACAACGTCGACGTGATGAACTGCATCTACTCCAAGCTGGTGCGCTACGTGCCCGGCCGCGAGTGGGACTGGGAGCTCGAGGCCGCCGAGGAGATCGAGCAGGTCGACGACACCCACATCCGCTTCAAGCTCAAGCCCGGCATCATGTTCACCGGCGGCTACGGCGAGATGACCGCCGAGGACGTGAAGTTCTCCTTCGAACGGGTGCTCGAGCACGACAGCCCGGTGAAAAGCGACTGGGGTCCGCTGGACCACGTCGAGGTGACCGGCACCTACGAGGGCACGATCGTCCTGAAAGAGCCGTTCCAGCCGCTGTGGAGCATCACGCTGCCCTATGGCACCGGCCACATCGTCTCGAAGAAGGCGGTGATGGAGGCCACCGAGAGCGGCGGCAACTTCGGCATGGAGCCGCCGGCCTTCTCCGGCCCCTACATCCTGAAGGAATGGAAGCCGAACCAATACGTGCACCTGGTGCGCAATCCCGAGTGGACCGGCGAGGCGCCGGGCTTCGACGAGATCCGCATCCTGCCGATGGATGACACCAAGACCGCCGAGCGCGCCTATGAGGCCGGTGATCTCGACTACACCGAGATCACCCTCTCGTCGCTGGCGCAGTACCGCGGCAACGTGCCCGCCGACACGGTGATCGAGGAGTATCCCTCGCTTTACTATGTCTGGCTGGGGATGAACCTCGACAACCCGGCGCTCGGTGACGAGAACCTGCGCAAGGCGATCCAGTATGCGATCAACGCCGAGCAGATCATCGACGCCGCCTATTTCGGCGAGGCCGCCCCGGCCACCGGGCTGATCGCGCCGGGCCTGCCGGGCCACCGCGAGACGCCGTCGGTGCCGGTCGCGGGGGACCTCGACAAGGCGCGCGAATACCTCGAGGCCGCCGGCGGCCCGCCGTCCGAGCCGCTGACCATCGACGCGCTCAACGCCACGGTCTGGAAGACCATGGCCGAGGTGATCCAGGCGCAGCTGGCGCAGATCGGCATCCAGACGCAGATCAACGTGCAGGACTCCGGCTCGTTCTGGACGCTCGGCATGGAAAGCGAGGGCGAGCGCTGGAAGGACATGCAACTGGTGCTCAACCGCTTCTCGATGCTGCCCGATCCCTATTACGCCACAAGCTGGTTCGTCACCGACCAGGTGGGCGTGTGGAACTGGGAGCGCTTCTCGAGCGAAGAGTTCGACACGCTGCACCAGCAGGCGCTGAGCGAGACGGACGGCGAGACACGCGCCGAGATGTACCGCAAGATGCAGGAGCTGATGGAGGCCAGCGGCGCCTACAAGTTCATCACCCATGAAGGCACGCCGGTGATGTACCGCGAGGGGCTGGAGCCGGCACTGCGCCCGGACGGCCGCCCGCTGTTCATCGACTTCAAGGGCGACGTGTAAGAGAAGGGAGACCGCGACCCGTGATATTCTACGCAACTCAAAGGTTCGTCCTTTCGGTCGTGATCGTGATGGTCGCGGTCTCCATCCTGACCCTGATGCTGCACGTGGTGCCGGGCGATCCCGCGGTGATGATCCTCGGCCCGCGCGCCACGCCCGAGCTGATCGAGCAGACCCGCGTGGCAATGGGGCTCGATCAGCCGCTGCCGGTGCAGATCGTCACCTTCTTCGGCAATATCCTGCGCGGTGATCTGGGGCAGGACGTGTTCACTGGCCGCGCGGTGTCGCAGATCGTCTTCGAGCAGCTGCCCTACACGCTGATCCTGATCACCGTCTCGATCCTCTGGGCGGCGGTGCTGGGCATCGCGCTGGGGTGCTACTCGGCGCTGCGGCGCAACACCTGGCTCGACACGCTGACCGGGGTGATCTCGGTCGGCACCATCTCGATCCCGTCCTTCGTGATGGCGCTCTACTCGGTGCTGCTCTTCGCGGTCTGGCTGCGCTGGCTGCCCGCCATCGGCGCCGGGGAGGGGGTCTGGGACGGGGTCACGCACCTGATCCTGCCGTCCTTCGCCATCGGCGTGTCCTGGGTCGGCTACGTGGCGCGGATCGTGCGCGCCTCGATGCTCGAGGTGATGGGCCAGCCGCATGTGCGCATGGCCCGCGCCTACGGTCTGCCGGACGGCTGGATCACCCGCTCGCACATCCTCAAGATCGCGGTGCAGCCGGCGGTGACATTGATCGGCACGGGCGTGGCGCATCTTTTCTCGGCGGCGGTCTTCGTCGAGGTGATCTTCGCCCGCCCCGGCATCGGCGCGCTGATCGTGCAGGCGGTGAACGAGCGCAACTATCCCATCGTGCTCGGCGCGGTGCTGGTGACCACCGGCATCATCGTGCTGGCCACGCTGATCTCGGACCTGGTGATCGCCTGGCTCGACCCGCGCCAGCGAGAGGAGCTGTAAGATGACCGATGCAACCCAGGGCCCGCTGCCCGAACCCGGCCTGCTGGCGCGCAGCCTGCGCGTGCTGTCGGGCAACCGCACCGGCGTGATCGGTTTCGTGCTGGTGGCGCTGATCGTTGGCTCGGCGATCCTCGCGCCGTGGATCGTGCCCTATGACCCCACCGCCATCATGACCGGCCCGCGCATGGCCCCGCCCTCTGCCGCGCATTGGCTGGGCACCGACAACATCGGCCGCGACATCTTCAGCCGGGTGATCGCCGGCGGGCGCATCGCCATGCTGGTCGCCGCCGCCTCGCTGACCGCGGCGCTGAGCGTCGGGCTGCTGCTGGGGCTGATCGCCGGTCTGGGGCCGCGCTGGCTCGACAACCTGATGCTGCTGGTCTTCGACGCGCTGCGCTCGTTCCCGACCATCGTCTTCGGCCTTGCCGTGGTGACCATCATCGGCCCGAGCCTGTATACCGTGATGCTGGTGGTCGCGATCACCTCGGTGCCGATCTACGCCCGCATCGTGCGCACCCAGACACTGGCATTGAAGAACGCCGAGTTCATCCTCGCGGAGCGCGCCATGGGCGTCGGCCTGCCGCGGCTTCTGTTCGTGCACGTGCTGCCGAACGTGCTGGGCCCGCTGCTGATCCTCGCCTCGATGGATGTGCCGCTGGTCATCGCCACCGAGGCGGGGCTGAGCTTCCTCGGCATGGGGGTGCGCCCGCCGACCCCGTCCTGGGGGGTGATCCTCAACGATGGCTACAACTTCATCCGCAACTCGCCCTGGCCGGTGATCGGCGGCTCGATCCCGATCATCCTGGTCACCCTGGGCTTCACCTTCATGGGCGAGGCGCTGCGCGATATCTTCGATCCCAAGCTGAGAAAGGCCGGCTGATGGCACCCTCCGCTGCGACACACCGGGCCGAAGAGACCCCCCAGACCGCCGATCCCCTGGTCTCGATCGAGGGGCTGTCGGTGGATTTCGACACTCCGCGCGGCACCATCCATGCGCTGCGCGACATCTCTCTCGAGGTGCCAAAGGGCAAGGTGCTGGGCCTTGTCGGCGAGAGCGGCTGCGGCAAGTCCACCCTGGCCTATTCGATGATCGGCCTGCTGGCCGAGAACGCCAAGGTCGCCGGCGGCGCCATCCGCATGAGCGGGCAGGACCTGGCGCACCTGGGGCCGAAGGCGTGGCGCGACCTGCGCGGCCGGCGCATCTCGATGATCTTCCAGGACCCGATGACCTCGCTCAACCCGGTGACCACCATCGGCAAGCAGATGATCGACATCCAGTACCGCGAGCCCGGCAGCCGGGCCGAGAAGCGGGCCCGGGCGATCGAGTTCCTCGAGCAGGTGCAGCTGCCCGACGCGGCGGCCAAGCTCGACGTCTACCCGCATCAGCTTTCCGGTGGCATGCGCCAGCGGGTGTGCATCGCCATGGCGCTGCTGACCCGGCCCGACCTGCTGATCGCCGACGAGCCGACCACGGCGCTCGACGCTACGCTGGAGATGCAGATCGTCACCCTGCTGCGCGAGCTGCAGGAGAAGTTCGGCTGCTCGGTGCTGTTCGTCTCGCACCACCTCGGCACCGTGGCCGAGCTCTGCGACGAGGTTGCGGTGATGTACGCCGGCGAGGTGGTCGAGCGGGGCGCCGTGCGCGAGGTGTTCCACACGCCGCGCCATCCCTACACGCAGGCGCTGTTCGACTGCGACCCGGCCCGGTTCCGGCAGGCCACCCGGCAGTTGCCGACCATTCCCGGCACGCTGCCCGACCTGCGCCAGCCGCCCGCCGGCTGCGCCTTCCGGGCGCGCTGCACCAAGGCCTTTGCCCGCTGCGCTGCCGAGCACCCGCCGCTTTACACCGCGGGGCCGGGGCAGGTGGCGCGCTGTCATCTCAACGATCCGGCGGAGGACGCGGCATGAGCCTTCTGGAAGTCACCGACCTGCGCATCCGCTATGCCCGGCAGGGCCGGCTGAAGGCGGCGCTGCGCCGCGAGAGCCACGATTTCGAAGCGGTCTGCGGCGTCTCGTTCAAACTCGAACCCGGCCAGACGCTGGGTCTGGTGGGCGAGAGCGGCTCGGGCAAGTCGACCATCGCCCGCACGCTGATAGGACTGAAGAAATCCTCCGGCGGCTCGATCCGCTTCGACGGCGCCGAGATCTCGGATGCCTCGAGCGGCGACTGGGCCCGGCTGCGGCGCGAGATGTCGATGATGTGGCAGGACCCGGTGGGCTCGCTGTCGCCGCGGCTGACGGTGAAATCCCTTGTGACAGAGCCCCTGCGGATCAACGGGCTGGCGGCGGGCCGCGCCGAGGCCGAGCGGCTGCTGGGCCTCGTCGGGCTGCCGGCGGAGTTCGCCGCGCGCTACCCGCACCAGCTTTCGGGCGGGCAGGCGCGGCGCGTCGGCGTGGCGCGGGCGCTGGCGCTCGATCCCAAGCTGCTGATCGCCGACGAGCCCACCGCCGGGCTCGACATGTCGGTGCAGGGCGAGGTGCTGAACCTGCTGGCCGAAGTGCAGGCGCGCAGCGGCGTGGCGATCGTAATCATCACCCACAACCTCAACCTCGTGCGCCACGTGACCGACCAGATGGCAATCATGTACCTCGGACGCTTCGTCGAGCAGGGCCCGACGGAGCAGGTCTTCGCGCATCCGCGCCACCCCTACACCAAGGCGCTGCTGGCGGCGAACCCCGAGCCCGACCCCGAGGCGCGCCAAGAGCGCGTGGCGCTCTCGGGCGAGGTGCCGAACCCGGTAAACCGGCCCTCGGGCTGCGACTTCCACCCGCGCTGTCCCTGGGCGCGCGGGGCCTGCGCCGCGCGCGAGCCGGGCTGGACAGAAGAAGACGATCGCGGCCACAGGTGCCTGTTTCCGCTGTGAGGGCCGGAGGACTGCGCGCTCTGCGGCCTTCCCCCTTCTAAGCATCCCTCCGGACCTTGCCTCGCGTCAGACGAGGTTCGCCGGGGTCATGACAGGATCATGCGGCTCTTGCGGGATGACTGCGTGCCAAGGGCGTGCCGAAATGCGCGGTCACCGATTGCGCCACAAGCTCTGCGGTTGCCGCCGAGAGCGTCCAGCCGAGGTGGCCGTGTCCGGTGTTGTAGAAGACGCCCGCATGGCGGCCCGGCCCGACCCTCGGCATCATCGAGGGCATCATCGGGCGTAGCCCCGCCCAGGGCACGATCTGCCGCGTCGAAACGTCGGGGAAGCAGCGGTTCACCCAGTCCACCAGCGGCCGGATGCGGCAGGCCCGGATGTCGCGGTTCACCCCGGCGAACTCGGCGGTGCCGGCGACGCGGAACCGATCCGGTCCGAGCCGGCTGGTGACGATCTTGGCCGCGTCGTCGAGCAGGCTGAGCTCCGGCGCGGCGGTGCGCGATGCGTCGTCGGTCAGGTTGACGGTGATCGAGTAGCCCTTGACCGGGTAGATATTGAGCCGGTCGCCAAGGCCGCGGGCGAGGTCCCGGCTGCCCACTCCCGCGCAGACGACGACAGCGGCGTGCGAGGCCTTGCGGAGCGCGCCCTCGGCATCGCGGTAGCTGATCGCGACGCCGGCGACCCCCCTGCGGCAGCCCAGGATCTCGCTCTGCATGCGGAACTCTGCGCCTTGCCGGGCGCAGGCCGCGGCGAGTTCCGTGGTGAAGAGGTGAATGTCGCCGGTTGCGTCACCCGGGGTGTGGAAACCGCCGACGAAATCACCCTGCAACCGCGGCTCCAGCCGCCAGATCCCGTCGGTATCGAGCTCGGTCCGCTCGACACCGCCCGCGGCGAGCAGCTCCGACACCCGCCGTGCGTGGGCCATCTCGGGCGCGGTGGCGTAGACATGCAGGATGCCCCGGTCGTCGCGGTCGAAGGCGATTTTTTCCGCCACCGCAATATCGCGCATCCGCTGGCGCGCGGCGACGGCGAGACGGGCGGTCTCGATGGTGTTGGCGCGGTAGCTCGGGATGTTGCCGATGAACTCGGCCAGCCAAGAGTACTTGTGCCAGCTTGGGGCGAGGCTCAGCGACAGGGGCGCATCCGGTTTGAGAAGCCATTTCAGCCCTTTGGCGATGGTGGCAGGATGGTTCCAGACCTCGGCGTTGGAGGCCGAGAGCTGGCCGCCGTTGGCAAAGCTGGTGTCCATGGCGGCATAGCGGTTGCGGTCGTAGACGGTGACCGCGAAGCCGCGTTGCGTCAGCTCGTAGGCGGTGGTGACGCCGGTGATCCCGGCGCCGATGACGGCAATGGAGTTCATGCGTTTCTCTCTGGCAATGGGTTCGAATGCGCCATGCTCGGCGCATCCCCCCTCTGTCCTTTTGCCTGAGAGCATCACCGCGGCGGCGCGGCTTCCTCCTTCGGCGGATGCGGCAGCATCTCTCTCCAGAGTGTCGGTTCGGCAGTACCTGGGCCTGAGAGTTTCCGGGGCGTTGCTCCGTCGGCGCGGGGGCGGGCCCCGTCTCTCCTGTCCGAACCTTGGTGACCATGTTGACGCGCCCCCGGTGCGGGGCGGCGACGGTGTCATGGGGTCCCTTTGATCGGGGCCCGAGGCCCGCCGGCGCCGTTGCCCGGCCCGGTGGGTCCTGACGGTCAGCTCGAGCCCGCGGGCTGCTGGCTGCCGAAGCGGGCACGGTGGCGCCAGGTCACGGCGACGCTGGTCAGCAGGGCGAGCACGCCAGCTGCCGTGGTGCCGAACATCTCGGGCAGGGGCGACAGGAAGATCGCCGCGGCCACCGCCACGCCGGTCAGCGCGAACTTTCGCGGGGCGCTGTTGAAGAACATCACGCAGACCGCGCCGTAGAGCGCCGGAAGGGTGTATTCCTTGACCGCGAGGGCCACCGCGGCCGGCATGACGTCGATCAGCGCGCTGCCGACCAGCACGAGGGCGAGCAGGAACACGAGGTTCACCAGCACCGAGACGGCAATGCCGATCACCGCCGCGACCTCGGCCTTCTTGCTGCCTGTCTCCGCGGCGATGGCCGTCTGGCAGGAGATCACCACCGGCACCCGCATGTTGCCGATGTTGCCGGACAGGAAGCTCATGTAGCTGCCACAGACGCCGAGCATCGGGAAGTAGGAGACGGGTTCGATCAGCCACATGATGCCGACGAAGGCGGCGATCGACAGAAAGCCGTTCAGCACCGGACCGACGCCGGGGTAGGCGCCCAGAACCAGCGACAGGTAGAGCGGCGGCACCAGGCACAGGATCATGGCGACAAGCAGGGTGCCGCGGCCCACCCGGTGGGCAAGGGGCACGAAGCGGGAAGCGTAGTACGTGTCGAGGGAAGTATCTGACATGATGGGAGTCCTCTTGCTGAGTGCGGGTCAGGCGGTGGCGATGCCGGCGAAGTAGCCGGCGGTCATGCCGGCGACGAGGCTGAGGCCGACGCTCCATTCGCGCAGCCAGGCCCAGCGGGCGCCGAGGACGTTCAGCGCAACCATGGCCACGGCCCCGGCGGCGATGGCCGAGAGGTCATCGTTGGCGATGGTGACGTTGGACAGCCATTGCTTGTCGACCGCGGTATTGGCGATCAGCGTGGCGAAGATGGCGACCGGGGTGACCGTGGCCATGGCCTTGATCAGCGCCGGGTTGGTGGCGTTGAGCCTGTCCTGCGCCTTGCCGAGGTTCTTGGTCAGGAAGAACGTGCTGAGCAGCCAGCCCATGCCGCCAAGCGTCATCACCCAGACCGAGGTCGTGAAGGCCTGCAGCGTGTAGCTGTCGGTGCCGAGCTGGGCGCCGACCGCCTTGGCACCGGAGTCCGCGGCGACGAACTCGAAGACCGCAGAGCCGATCACCCCGACCCGCATCAGCGTGACCGGTCCGCCGACCATGGCGATCAGCGAGACGGCGACAAAGAAGATGGCGATGGCCGGGCCGATCGAGTTGATCGCGGCGGTCTTGTAGACGGTGGTGCGCTCGTCCGGCGTGAGAATTTCGTACCGGTCGGAAAAGGCGAGCGTCATGCGCAGATAGAGAAACGCCTGCACGACGACGACCGCGACGATGCAGGTGGAAAAGAGCCACATAACGGGCCCGTTGGCGATGGATAACACGTCTTCCATGGGGAACTCCGAAAGTTGGGCGCCCCTCGCACGAGAGGCGCGAGGGGGGATGGCTCAGGCCAGTTCGGTCTCGACCAGGCGGCAGAAATAGCTCGCGGCGGTGGTCAGGATCTCGTCGTTGAAATCGTACTTCGGGTGGTGCGGGTTCGCCCCCGGACCTGCGCCGACGCAGATGTAGTTGCCGGGGGCGTGCTCGGTCATGTAGGCGAAGTCCTCGCTGCCGGGCATCGGTCCGAAATCCGCGTGGACCTTGTCGTCGCCGAGAAGCTGCCGCGCGACTTCGAGCGCCATGTCGGTGGGCTCCTGCGCGTTGATCATGGGAACGAAATTGTCGTCGTACTCGATCTCGGCGCTGCCGCCGTAGGTCGCGGCCACGCCGAGCGCGATGTCCTGCAGGCGGGTCTTCATCTGCTCCCCGATGGCCTTGTCGTAGTAGCGTAGGCAGCCCTTCAGCGTCGCCTTGTCGGGGATGACGTTGTGGCTGTTGGTACCGGCGTAGACATCGGTGAAGGAGACCACCCCGGTCTCGTTGGCGTCGACGTTGCGCGCCACGATGCTCTGCGCGGTCATCACGATGTTGCTGGCGATCTGCGTCGTGTCGATGGTCTTCGAGGGCATCGCGGCGTGGCCGCCCGTGCCCTGCACGCGGATGGTGAAGAAGGTGCAGCCCGCCGCCATCGTGCCGTGGCGGGTGTAGATGTGCCCGAGATCGAAGCCGGGCATGTTGTGATAGGCGTAGACGCGATCGCAGGGGAAACGCTCGAGCAGCCCGTCCTCGATCATTGCCAGCGCGCCGCCGAGGCCTTCCTCGGCCGGCTGGAAGATGAAGTAGACCGTCCCGGCGAAGTCCCGGCTCCGCGACAGGTGCCAGGCCGAGGCGAGCAGTGTGGCCGTGTGGCCGTCGTGGCCGCAGGCGTGCATCACGCCGGGGGTTTTCGAGGCATAGGCCTTGCCGGTCTCTTCGGTGATCGGAAGCGCATCCATGTCGGCGCGCAGGCCGATTGCCCGGTTCGACGGACGCTTGCCCTGCAGCACACCGACGATGCCGGTCCTGCCGACGCCGGTATGGACCTCGTCGAAGCCGAACTCGTTCAGCTTCTGCGCGACCATATCGGCGGCAAAGGTCTCTTCGAAACCGATGCCGGGGTTTTCGTGCAGCGCGTGGCGCCAGGCCACGAACTCGTGCTTCTGCGCTTCAATGTCTTCAATCATGCCCATTGCGAATGACCTTTGATAAGTTGCATGGGTAGATAGTTGCAGCGCGAGATAATTGTGCAAAGCATTTTCGTGTGGTTGAATTGGTCTCATACGCAGATTGTTGCAGTCTGCGCCTATTTTATGTGCTGAAAGAGGTCTAAATGGCGCGTGGTTGGTCACAAGGATTCAAGAAGGGCAACCCGGTCTTCCAGATGCACGCCCTGTCGAACGCGGCCAATGAGGCCGGGCATCAGGGTTTCGTGGATGCCTGCGGGCTGGAGATTCGCGCCATCCGCGTGCTGAGGCTAATCGACGATCAGCCAGGCATCACCTTCGCCGAGATCGTGAAGGCCGCCGGTCTTGAGCGCAGCCACGTCTCGCGGATGATCCAGCAGCTCGTGCGAGAAGGCTTCGTGGAGCGGCGCAACTCGGAGCACGATGCGCGGCGCTTCGAGCTCTATACGCTGGAGCACGGCCGCGAGGCCCGGCGCAAGGCCGACGCGCTCTCCGAGCGCGGGCTGGAAGTTCTATTTGCCCCGCTCGAAGACGCGCAGGTGCAAAGCTTTCTCGAGACACTGAACATCCTGGCGGATTGGGTCGACAGCGACCGTTTCGATGAGCTCACGCGAGAGGCTCTTTCGGGGGCAGTTTCGGCGCAGGATTGATTAGCGAGAGGTTCTTCTTTCGCCCGGGATGCACCGGGATGGACAGAGAGCCAAGTGAGCAGCGTGGTCTTGGGCGGGGCATGCACACCCATCATTTGGCGATCTGAGCCCCAACGCTTTCGGGCGGACGGCGCGGAAGGAGAGCCAAAGGCGCGCCACAAGAGCGAGGCAGGTCCATGAACTACTGTATCCCCGGCCTATTCGGCGGGTGTGGGCACCGGCTTTCCGGGGGCGCTGCGATAGCTCAGCGGCGCCGCGGCGGCGGCATGGGCGGCGGCGCGGGCCTGCAGGTCCACATGCCGCGGGGACTTGATGCAGACCGGGTCGGTGGCCGCCGGATCGTGCGCCAGTGCCATGGCCTGACAGCGGCATCCGCCGAAATCCACTGTCTTGCGTTCGCAGCTGGCGCAGGGCTCCTGCATCCATTCCGTTCCGCGATAGGCGTCGAAGGCGGCGCCCTCGTACCAGATTTCCGCGAGCGGCAATTCGCGGACGCTGTCGAAACGTAGGTGGGGAATGGTCTGCGCCGCGTGGCAGGGCAGCACCGTGCCGTCGGGCGCGACGTTGAGCCCGGTCGAGCCCCAGCCGCCCATGCAGCGTTTGGGGTAGTCCGAATGATAGTCGGCGGGCACGTAGTCGATCACAAGCTGCCCCTTGAGCCGGGTCCGCGCTTCGGCGACCAGACGGGTCGCCTCCTCGGCCTGCGCCTTGGTCGGCATCAGCGCATCGCGGTTCTTCAGCGCCCAGCCGTGAAACTGCACGGTCGCCACCTCGATGCGCCGCGCGCCCATTTCGAGCGCCATTTCCAGCGCGCGGGGAAGCTGGTGCAGGTTGCGCCGGTGCAGCACCGCGTTGAGGGTCAGAGGAAAGCCGATCCGCCCGATCCACTCGGCGACCTGCAGCTTGCGGGCAAAGCCGCCGCGGTAGCCACCGATCTCGTCGGCCATCTCGGGCGTCGTGCCCTGCAGGCTGAGCTGGATGTGGTCGAGCCCGGCCTCGTCGAGCGCGCGCAACCGACGTTCCGTCAGGCCGATGCCCGAGGTGATGAGGTTGGTGTAGAGCCCGGCATCGCAGGCGGCACGCACGAGGTCTTCCAGATCGCGCCGCGCCGCGGGCTCGCCCCCTGAGAGGTGGAGCTGCAGCACACCCAGATCGGCCGCCTCGCGGAAGACGCGGGACCAGTCGTCGGTGGAGAGCTCCGCCTCCTGCCGGGTCAGCTCGAGCGGGTTGGAGCAATAGGGGCAGGAGAGCGGGCAGCGGTGGGTCAGCTCGGCGAGCATCGCGATGGGGGGCTTGGGCTTTGTCATGGCGGGCCTTTGATCAGCGGTGTGGCCCGTGGTCGGCGCCGGGCCGGGCGTATTTGAAAAGAGAAGAAGGGTCAGGCGGAGAGGTCGAGGAAGCGCCGGGCGTGCAGCGCCTGCAGGAAACCGGCGGCGTCGGCGGCGATCTGCTCGGGCGGGGCCGCGTAGCGGGCGGCGAGGGCCTCGGTGATCTCGGCGAGGCTGCGAGTGCCATCGACCTCCGACAGGATGGCGTGGGCGATGGGGTCGAGGGTGACCGCGCGCTCGGGGGCGAGCAGCACCCATTGCTCGCGCACCCGGTCGCGGTGCAGGCGGACGCCGCGGGGCAGGGTGGGGATGGCGGCGGGATCCATCAGGCGGCCTCGGCTCCGGGGGCCAGCCCCTCTCCGGGTCGCCAGGCGCCGGGCGGGATGCGGGCGGGCGCCACATAGGCGCCCCAGAGCGCGTCGAGTTGGGACCAGAGCACGTCGGTCTTGAAGATCAGGGCGCGGGCGGCCTGGTCCTGCTTTTCCGCGGTGTCGGCATGGCCCAGCACCCAGGCGAGGCCGAAAGCAACATCCTTCGGCGCTTCCTTGAGCCGGTTGCGGAAGTAGCTCAGCGCCGCGTCGTCGGCGAAGGCGTAGTTCTGCAGCAGCCCCTCGATGCGGGACGCGTGGATCTTCGGCGCGAAAAGCTCCGTGAGCGAGGCGGCGACGGCCTCGAGCAGGGTCTTGTCCCGCACGAAGCGGACGTAGGCGTCGACGGCGAAGCGGGTGGCGGGCAGCACGCCCTCGCAGGAGGCGACGTAATCGCGATCAAGACCAACCGCCTCGGCCAGCCGCAGCCAGCGGCGGATGCCGCCCTCGTTGGTCTCGGTGCCGTCGTGATCCTCTATGCGCGAGCGCCAGGCGCGGCGCAGGTCCGGCTCTTCGACGCGCGACATGAAGGCGGCGTCCTTCATCGGGATCGAATGCTGGTAGTAGTAGCGGTTGATCACCCAGGCACGCACCTCGTCGGGGGTGCAGGCGCCGCCGTGCAGCCGATGATGGAACGGGTGCAGATCGTGGTAGCGCTCGGCGCCGATGCGGCGGAGGCGGGCCTCGAAATCTGCGCGGGAGAGTACGTCGGTCATGCGATCAGCTCCATGCCATCCTGGCCTATGGTCCAGCCCGCCGCTTCGGCTTCGGCCCGCTCGGGGGCGCCGGGGCGCAGCACCGGGTTGGTGTTGTTCATATGGACAAAGACCTTGCGGCCCAATTCGAGCCCGTCGAAGGCGGCGATCGATCCCGCCGAGCCGCTCATCGACATGTGGCCCATGCGGCGACCGGTCTTCTGCCCGAGCCCGGCGGCGATCATCTCGTTGTCGCGCCAGAGTGTGCCATCGAAAAACACCAGCGCGGCACCGGTCAGCCGCGCGCGCAGGGCCTCGTCGAGCCGGGCGCAGCCGGGGATGTAGTAGGCGCGGACGCTGCCTGCGCGCAGCTCGACGCCCACGGTCTGCTCGCCGACGAGATCGGTCACGACCTCGCCCCCCTCCATGTAGAGCGGCACCTTGCCGGGCACGGCGAAGAGCGTGGCGGTGAGGCCGGGGACGATCTCGGCGGGCTCTTCCAGCGCCAGCGGCGCGCGCGGCACCACGGCGCAGTCCAGCGCCGCGAAGATTGGGTTCCCGGCGATCACCTCGTGGATGCCGGGGGTGGCGAAAAGCGTGAAGGGCTGCATCTCCCGCAGGGTCAGCAGACCCGCGACGTGGTCGATGTCGCCATTGGTCAGAAGCACCGAGCGCAGCGGCATCTCGCGCAGCCCGGTGGGGTGCAGCTCGGGGGTTGCGGCGAACTGCGCGCGGATGTCCGGCGAGGCGTTGAGGATCGCCCAATCCGTGCCGTTCGCCGAGACGGCCAGCGAGCTTTGGGTCTGGGCGGGAATGTCGCCTGCACGGGCCATCCGGCAGTTCTCGCAGCCGCAGTTCCACTGGGGCAGCCCGCCCCCGGCTGCGGCGCCGAGAATTCGCGCGCGGATCTGTTGCATCACGTTCTCCGCGCGCGGCTGTTCAGAACAGCACCCCGTCGTCGTGCTCGGGTCCGTACATGTTGATTTCCATGCCGCACTCGATTTCGCGGATCACGGGTTTGTTCCAGGCCATGAATGTCTCCTCCTTTCGCGAGTTGCGATGGGTGGAGTGTGCGGGGCAGCGCGGCTTGGGGCGACTCTTATGTTCTAAGAACACCATAGACGAAAGTCGGTGCCCGATGATTTTCGTTGTTTGCTCAGCAGGTTGGAGGGGCGTCTTCGAGGATGAAGCTGCTCTGCTTGCCAAGGGCGATCTCGAAGCCGACATCGGCGGCGTCCAACAAAGGGTCTGCCACAATTTCCACGGTATGGTTTTGCCGAACGCTTCAGGCTCGTTGGCCCGGTTTATCGTGGCTGCCAGCGGAGCACCGAGACGACAGAAACGTCGGCGCATCCGCGTGCACCAAGAACCTACCTCGGCAGGGCGTCGATTGCATCTCTGGCCGAGGTGGTGGTTGTCCCGGATGCATTATGGCCAGCCGTGCGCTCGCCAGTCCGGGAACCGGAGACGAGGCGTGCTTTCAGCGACAAGATCGGCTTTTCGAAGAGGTGGTACGACAGCGGCGCCACCAGCAGCACAAGAAGAACGCCCACTTGCGGGGACGGCGGCCAGGCTTGGCCCGAGGCCCGATACGGCCCTGTCGACAGGAAGAACCCCTGCCAGATGTAGAGGCCGTAGGAGATCGTTCCGAGATAGACGAGCACAGGGTGGCTCAGCATCCGCACGACGCGGCTCGACTGGTGCATGAAAACCCAGCTCACGAAATGGGCAATGGCGACGGTGCGTAGGAGAGTCCCTGCGAGTTCGCTGGCTTGCTGCAGAAAGAGGCTCAGGACAAAGAGGATCACCGGGACCCACGCGGCCCGCGAGGGGGAAAGAAGCCTGCTGCGCGCCGTCGCGTATTGCGGCCCGGTCGAGAAGATGGCCGCGGCGCAGCCCATGGCGATGTGGATGCCGGAGATCGGCGTCCAGCCCAATACTCTGAAATGCTCGACGAGATATGTGCTGCTCAGGAGAAGGGCGCCGAGCACGGTCAGCCCGGCGCAGGCCCCTAGCAGCCAGAGCAGAAGCCTGTCCCACCGGTACCTCGCCAGAAGGATGACCGCGAGCGGCCAGATGAGATAGAAATGCTCCTCCACCGCAAGCGACCAGGTGTGCCCCAGGCTTGTCGAGTACCACGCCCGCGGAATGAAGTTGGTCGTGAAGGTCGCGGCGAACAGGACCGACTCCTGCGAGACGATGGGACTGATCCAGAGTGACGCCATGATCGTCACCGCAAGTGCCAGATAGTAGAGCGGCAGGATCCGCAGGGCCCTTCGGATGAAGAACGCCTTCAGCCGCACCCGGCCCGTCGCCCGCTGCTCCCGGATCATCAGGTATGTGATGATGAAGCCCGACAGAACGAAGAAGACCTGAACCCCGGTGTATCCCTGGAATGCCGTCAGCGTTACGTCGTTCAGAACGCCGGCACCTTCGAGCCAGCGCAGGACCCCCGAATGTGTCGCAATCACGAGGGCGACTGAGATGGCACGCATCCCGTCGAACCCTGCAATATGGTTGCCCCCCGCCGGGCCGCGCGCAGGAGTGACCGTCATGTCGCGAAGGCGCCGCAAGCCGCGACCTTCGACACGCAGAGGCTGCGCGAGACGAATTCTGGCTTGCGTCCCGTACGGTCAGACCTGCTGGCGGCGCGGCACCACCGGGGCCGAATTCCCCGCGACCGCGAAGCAGGACCCGATGCACCGATCCCGCGCCGAAATTGAGGAGGCACGAACGAATATGACCTCATGGCAATACCTTAAATCAAAAAACCGCTTCTCAAATCTCTGGCTCGAGTTAAGCAAAATCTTCGCTTTCACACGACCCACATCTGATCTCATCGCTTGGAAGTCGCGGCGGTCTTACACAGATGCCGCATAAAGCGGCACCGGGTCCTGGTGCTATGGGTGGTGATTGGCCTGCCCGCTACCGGTCCCTCATTGATAGCGAGAGTCTGCAGTTTGAGGACACTGTCTTCCGGCTTCTCTGGCTTTCCAGCCTTTCCGTAGTCCTCCTGCTCGCCGAAACCCTACCGGATTTCACGCTCGTGGGTGGACCACTGCAATGGGGCCGGCTCAGATCGCCCCAGGGGCCTAACCGTCAACGTAGTGAATGGCATCGCCTCGCACACCGAAGGCGATACGCGTCCCCGGAGTGATGTCCAGCGGCGTGCTGGCAGGCAAGAAATCGAACCTGATCTCTTCTCCGGAAGCGCGGCAGTTCACCCTGCGCAAGGCGCCAAGATGCTCCGTATCGATGACATCGGCGGTGAACACCGTGGCAGAGGCGTCAGGCGCGGGCATGAGGGCGGTGGGGTGCACAACCGCGTGTCCGCCAAGGCCGGGGACAAACCAGTCGGCAGGCAGAATATTGGCCTCGCCGAAGAACCGCGCGACGAAACGGTTCGCGGGCCGGGCGTGGATTTCTGCAGGGGTGCTGGTCTGCGCGATGTGGCCGGCGTCCATCAGGGTGATCCGGTCGCCGAGGCGCATCGCCTCGTCCTGATCGTGGGTGACAAGGATGGCGGTAAGCCCGGCGGCGCGCTGCAGGCGCTTCAGTTCGAGCTGCAGACGCTTGCGGATCTGCGCGTCGAGCGCCGATAGCGGCTCGTCGAGCAGCAGCAGGCGCGGCTCGACCACCAGCGCACGTGCCAGCGCGACGCGCTGGCGCTGGCCACCCGAGAGGGCTGCGGGGCGGGCATCGGCGCGGGCGGTCAGATCGACCGTGTGCAGCATGCGCTCGACCCTTTCGTCGATCTGCGGCCGCGATAGCCCCTTGCCGCGCAGGCCGAAGGCGAGGTTTCCGCGCACGCTCATGTTCGGGAAGAGCGCGTAGTGCTGGAACACCATGGCCAGCCCGCGCTTGTCAGGGGCCTTGTCGTCGATCCGGGTGCCGCCAAGCGTCATGGTGCCGCCGCTGATCGGCTGCAGTCCGGAGATGGCGCGCAGCAGCGTGGTCTTGCCGCAGCCCGAAGGGCCGAGCAGCACGTGCATTTCGCCCTCGGAGACATCCAGAGAGACGCCGTGCAGCACCTGCGTCTCGCCATAGGCGGCGGTGACGCGGTCGATGTCGAGAAAATTGCGGGGTGTGGGGGAGGATTGTGAATTCATGGGGTCAGCGCTTGTCGGTGCCGCCGCGCGCGCTCAGCCAGATGGCGAGAGCCGTCAGCAGCAGCAATGTCAGGAAATAGGCGAGAATGATGACGGAGGTGACCGAACCGCTTTCGCTGCGCTGCGCGAACATGTAGATCTGCAGCGTTTCGAAGCGACCGCCTACCAGCAGGTTGGCGTAGACGAACTCGCCCATCAGGATGCCGAGGTTGAGCACGCAGGCCAGCCCGATGGCGGGGGCGATCATCGGCAGGACCACGCACAGAAGCACCCTCTCGTCGGTCGCGCCGACGAGGCGTCCGGCGTCGAGCCAGTCCCGCACGGCAAGCCCTTGCAACGCGTTCTTGACGTTGACGTAGAGCATCGGGAAGCACAGCGGCACATAGGCCAGTGCCAAAAGGGTCGGCGTGCCGTTGATCTGCACGGGAGGCTGCGAGAACACCCGCAGGTAGCCGACCACCAGCACCACGGCGGGCACAGCGTAGGGCAGCACCACCAGCCGCGCGAACCAGCGGTCGAGCGCGGGCCAGTAGACATGCGCGGCGACGATGGCGGGCACGATAAGCGCCAGTGAGAGCGCAAGTGCCGTAAAGGAGATGGCCAGTGACCGCAGCACCGAAGCCTGAAAGCGCGGATCGCCGAGCACCGAAGTGATCACGTCCAGGCCGATGTGCCGCGGCAGCAGCGCGTCGCTCCAGTCGGTCGCGACGGCGCTGAGGGCAATGGCGAGGAAGGGCAGGGCGAAGAGGCCGGCCAACAAGAAGAGGAAACTGCCAGAGAGATGTCTGCTCATGCCTTCGTCCCTTTCGCGGTGAGAAGTTGCGCCAGGAGGATCGGCGCGATCAGCACCACCAGCAGGCAGATCGACAGCGCGTTGGCGAGGCCGGGATCGGCAAAGACGTCGCCTGCGACCAGCTCGCCGATGCGCACGGTGACGATCTGCGCGCTGGTCCCCATCAGCGTATATGCGGTCGCATAGGTGCCCATGGCGTTGGCGAAAAGCAGCGTTGCGACCGACAGCAACTGCCGCCAGACCACCGGCAGGCCGACCGAGGCCCAGAAGCGCGCGCCGCCCTGTCCCAGGAGGTCCGCGGCCTCTTCGATGTCGCGCGGGATCGCAGTGATCACCGGGAGGACCAGAACGGTACCGATCGAGACCTGAAAGAACAGATAGGTGAGAACCAGCCCGGACCAGCTGTAAAGGTCGAAGCCCTCCATCAGCCCGGCCTCGCGCAGGAGTTTGGTGACGATGCCGTTGGACCCGAGCAGGATCATGAAGGCCAAGACCGAGGGGACCCCGGCGAAGTTCGCGCCGATGTTGCCGATGGTCAGGGCCAGATCCGACAGGCGGCGCGAGCGGGCGCGCAGCGCGATGGCCGGCAGCACAGCGATCGCCAGCCCCAGCGCGGTGGTCAGCAGCGAGAGTTTCAGCGTGACCGAGAAGGCCTTGAGATAGAAGCGACTTCCAAGGATGTAGGCGTAGTGCTCCAGCGGCGCGCCGGGTTTGAACGATCCGACGACGACGGTCGACAGCGGCCAGACCACGATCAGTGCCAGCAGGGCGAGGAACGGAAGCACGTAGAGGCGGCGGCTCAGCATCGGGTGATTTCGCCGTCGTAGGGACGCAGCGCGCCGGGTTCGATCTGCATCAGGCGGCAGCACAGGCCCGCCAATTCGGTCTGCAGGGGCGCGGGCTCGGCGCGGAAGCCGAGCGTGTAAAGCGGCACCTGGGCCTCGTCGGGGGCGGGGCCGGAATGGTTGCCGTCGTCCGACATGCCGTGATCGGCGGTGACGATCACCGTGTAGCCGAGCGCCTGCCAGAGCGGCGCGAAACGGGCCAGCAGGTCGCCTTGCGCGCGGGCGGCGTCGCGGTAGAGCTTGGAGCTGCCGCCCGCCTTGTGCCCGGCATCATCGACATTCATCGGGTGCAGCAGAAGAAAATCCGGCGCGCTGCGGGTGATCAGCGCGTGGGCGTCGGAAAAGAGATGCGCGTCGGGATAGGCATCGTCCCAGTAGAAGAGCCCGTCGGTGATATCTCCGCTGCCATCAAGCAGCAGCCGGTCGGTGAGCGGATCGAAAGGGGCCGAGACGTAGAGCTCGCTCACCCAGTGATAGGCGGCAGCGGCGCTGCGGCGTCCCGCGGCACGCACGCGGGCAAAGAGATTGTCGCCCGTCGAGCGGCGGACGATGGCGTTGCTCGCCACGCCGTGCTCGGCGGGGGTGCGGCCGGTGAGAATGGTCTCGTAAAGGGGGCGCGACTGCGCCGGAAGTTCGGCATCTATGGCGGCGCAATGGGCGCGGTCGGCGCGGACCTGTCCTTCGAGCCAGCCGAGGGTGTCGCGGGCGGTGCTGTGGCGCAGGCTGTCGAGCACGATGAGGATCACGCGGGGTGCGGGCTCGGTCATGGGGTGGGCTTTCGTGAAGTCGGAGCGGTCAAGACTGAGGTGCCCCGCCGCGAGGCGGGGCACGCAGGGCTGTGTCTGCCCGGAAATTACATCGCGGAGAGCACGTATTCCTGCCACAGCTGGCCGAGCCGCGGTGCGTTCTCCTGCCAGGTCTGGGCGTCGATCGGCTTGGCGCTTTCGTACTGCTCGGAGGGCAGCACGCGGGCGGCGGTCTCTTCCGGCAGTTCGATGTGGTCGATGCGGATCGGACGGGCGTAGCCGTTGGCGAGGTTGATCTGACCCTGATCCGAGAAGATGTACTCGCGCGCCAGCTTCGCGGCGTTCGGGTGCGGCGCGTTCTTGTTGATCACGCTGGCATAGCCCGAGGTGACCGAGCCGTCCGAAGGGATGATCACGGTGTAGCGGTCCCCGCCGACGGTGGCGGCGTAGTTCAGCGCGTTGAAGTCCCACAGCGGCGCGACCTCGATCTCGCCCTGTTCCATGGTGGCAGGGTTGGCGGCGTTGGCACGGATGCGGCCCTGTTCGGCCAGCTTGGCAAAGAACTCGACGCCCGGCATCAGGTCGGTCTCGTCGCCGCCGAAGGCGATCGCGGCGGCCAGCACGGCGGCATTGTCCTGCGCGCCCGAGCCGACGGCGTTCAACGAGATGGCGTAGTCGCCTTCCAGCAGGTCGGCCCAGCTCGACGGCGGGGTCTCGATGTCGCTGGAGATGACGAAGGCCATTGTCCCGGTGTAGGGCATTGCCCACATGCCGTCGGCGTCTTTGGCCCAGGCCGGGATCTGCTCCCATGTGGTGGGCTTGTAGGGCTGCACAAGATCGCGGCTGACGGCGATCGGGCCGAACTCGACGCCCACGTCGCCGATGTCGGCGGTGCCGTTGGTGCCTTCGTTTTCGAAGACCGCGAGTTCCTGCGCCGAGCTCATGTCACGGTCGAAATGCCCGAGACCGTAGTGCTCGGTGATCTGCGCCCAGCTGTCCTTCCAGTTGGCCCAGCTGTCGGGCATGCCGACAGAGCTGACGGCGCCTTCTTGCTTGGCGGCGGCGATCAGGTCGGCGATCTCGGGCGAGGTGTCTGCGGTGGGGTAGCTCTGGGCCGAGAGGGAGGTGGCCGCGACGAGCAGCGGGGCGGCGAACGCGAAAACGCGAGTCATGGGTCGGTCCTTGGATATGTGCCGATCGGGAGGTCTCGGCATGTGGCATTTTGGGGCAGACGTTGCTGGGGCATGGTGCCTGTGTGTTCTTGTGCCTTTGCCGTCGTTCAGGCGCATCTGCAGGCGCCTGTTAGCGCAAGAACCATGTCAGCAATCCAAACCTTTGATGAAGCTTCGATGACGCGGTGGATTTTCATGTGGCAAACTGTGGCAAGTCGCGCATTATCTCCGGGAGCGCAGGAGGAGTGAGACATGTGGCATGACGCCCGGCACCGGATGATCCTTGACCACCTCGACCGCGAGGGCGCGATCGGGATCGCGCAGATCGTTGCGCAGACCGGCGTCTCGCGCGAGACAGCGCGGCGCGATCTGTCGGAACTTCAGGCGCGCGGGCTGCTGCGCCGTTGCCATGGCGGCGCCGTACGTCCGGGCGCGGCCGAGCCGCAACCCGAACCCAACTTCGGCGTGCGCCTGATGGAGGCGGCGGAGGCCAAGCAGCGGATTGCCGAACGCGCCGTGGCACTGCTTCCGCAGCGGAGCCATTGCTTCATCGACGCGGGGAGCACGACGGCTATCCTCGCCAAGGCGCTGCTAGACCGCACCGACCTGACCATCGTGACCAACTCGCTGCCGATCGCGCGTACGCTCACCTGCGCGCACCGCGTCACGCTTCTGGGCGGCGAGCTCGACAAGGACCGGCAGGGCACTTACGGCGCGCTCACGGTAGAGGCCATCCGGCGCTATCACCTAGATTTTGCGATCATCGCCCCGGTCGCGGTGGATGCCGCCGCCGGGCTGACCAACTATTCGATGGACGAGGCTTTGGTCGCCCGGGCGATGGTCGAACATGCGGGACACACCATCGCCCTTGCCCACGCCGCCAAACTCGGTCGACAAAGTCGCGCGCGGGTCTGCGGTCTGGGGAGCGTGAACACGTTGATCAGCGATCAAGATGACATTGCAGATCGGCTCGGTGGACCATGTCCGGAGTGTCTGCGAGTGCTGACCGCAGGACCGGAGCCCAGGGCACCTGCCGGCACGGTCTGCACGAGGTAGCGGATGGCGCCCCGGCGCGTGGCGTAGGACGTCGCGGGCGAAGCCCCAGGAGAGGCTGGCGGATGGTCCTCACCCATCGGCACGAAGATCGGACCGGCAAGGTACTCGTGCAGTTAGCTGCCGCAGATTCCGGTCCAGGCGCCCTTCACCTTCAACTCGCCAGGCCCGGGACGGGTTCGGGCACATCCTCGGGGCGGATATGCTTCACGCCGTACCAACGTACTGCTTTCATGGGCTTTATCCAAACCTTGCTAGGGATTGCGCCCGGCCCGGGAGGGAGCCGGGCGCGAAATGCATCACGCCAGGTGATGCACCTCCTGCAGGCCGTAGATGGGGGTGTCCAAGCCCTCCATCCGGGCCTTCAGTTGCAGGGCAAGGTAGAGGGAATAGTGCCGCGACTGGTGCAGGTTGCCGCCGTGGAACCACAGGTTTTCCTGCTGGGTCGGCTTCCACATGTTGCGTTGCTCGCCCTCCCAGGGACCGGGATCCTTGGTGGTGTCGGACCCGAGCCCCCAGACCTTGCCCACCTTGTCGGCGACCTCCTGGCTGATGAGATCCGCGGCCCATCCGTTCATCGAGCCGTATCCAGTGGCCATGACCACCAGATCGGCCTCGAGCCGCGTGCCGTCCGACAGCACCACCGCGGTCTCGTCGAAGTGGTCGACCTGCCCCTTCACCAGCTTCACCTCGCCGTCGATGATCAACTGGCTGGCGCCGACGTCGATGTAATAGCCCGAGCCGCGACGCAGGTACTTCATGAACAGCCCCGAGCCGTCGTCGCCCCAGTCGAGATCGAACCCGGCTTTTTCCAACCCGGCATAGAAGTCGGCATCGCGTTCGCGCATCTGGTCGTAGAGCGGGATCTGGAACTCGTGCATGATCTTGTAGGGCAGGGAGGCGAAGATCATGTCGGCCTTCTCGGTGGTCACGCCGTTCGCCAGTGCCTCTTCCGAGTAGAGCGCGCCGAGCCCGATTTCCATCAGCGTGTCCGAGCGCACGATATGCGTCGACGAGCGCTGAACCATCGTCACATCGGCATCCGCCTCCCAGAGCGCAGCGCAGATGTCATGGGCGGAGTTGTTCGAGCCCACCACGACCACCTTCTTGCCGCTCCAGGCATCCGGGCCGTCGTGCTGCGAAGAGTGCTGGATGGTGCCTTTGAAGCTGTCCATACCCGGGAACTGCGGCAGGTTCGGCTTGCCCGACATGCCGGTGGCGAGCACCAGCTGCGTCGGCTTCAGCACAACCTTCTCGCCGTCGCGGTCGACCTCTACGGTCCAGGTCGCCGAGGCCTCGTCGAAGCTGGCCTTCTCGACCGCGGAGCGGGTCCAGTAGTTGATCTCCATGACCTTGGTGTACATCTCGAGCCAGTCACCGACCTTGTCCTTGGGGGTGAAGATCGGCCAGTTGTCGGGGAACTTGATGTAGGGCAGGTGGTCGTACCAGATCGGGTCGTGCAGGCAGAGCGACTTGTACCGGCTGCGCCACTGGTCGCCGGGACGGTCGTGTTTGTCGAGCACGATGGTCGGCACGCCGAGCTGCCGCAGCCGCGCGCCGAGCGCGATTCCGCCCTGGCCGCCGCCGACGATCACCGTGTAGGGCTGGGTGTCGTAGCCGAGCGTGGCCTCCTCCGCCTCGCGCCGCTCCTTCCAGCTTGTGCGGTTCTTCTGCGCGCCGTGCTCGGCGCCCATTGGCCGGCGGGTGCCCCGGTGCTCCTCGAAACCCTTGAGCTCCTGCAGCGCGGTGAGCAGCGTCCAGATACGGTCGTCCTTCAGCCGCAGGAGCCCCCATCCGCGCCCGGCCTCGGTCTCGAAGGTGATCCAGGCGGTGATGACACCACCCTCCTCGGAGGGCACCTCGCCTTGCTGGATTTGGAAATTGCGGGGGCGGGTCCGGGCGAGCTGCGCGCCGAGCATGTCCGCAACCCCGCCCGGCCCCTCCACGGTTTTCACGTTCCAGCTTACCGATATCAGGTCGCGCCAGTAGCTGTCGGTGGCGAACAGTTCCGCCGCGGCCGTCGCATCGCCTCCCTCCAGCGCGGCGTTGAGCCTGTCGAGCACCTCTTGCGTGCGGCTGACCACTGTTGAATCGAGCATCGCGTCTCCTCCTCTGCGCGTTGATCTGCAGGGAGTATCGCGAGCTCAGGCGCGGCGAATCCATCAACGGGTGAGGGCGGTGCGCCGAAAAGTAGGTGCTGCGCCGCGGCATGTTGCGCGCGCAACGGCGCGCAACGGCTCAGCTCGGCGGTTGCAGGCCAGCCCTGCGGAGTCGGCGCAGGATGGTCGAACGGTTCACCCCGAGGCGGCGGGCCGCGCGCGACATGTTCCAGCCGCAGGCCTCCATCACTTGTTCCAGCGGCTCCCCGGCATCATGCGGATCGGAGGGTGCAGTCACCGGCTCCGGCAAGTCGGGAACGTCGATCACCCGTCCGTCGCACAGCGCGATCGCCACGTCGAGCACCTGCTCCATCTCGCGCAAATTGCCGGGCCAGGGCCGTCCGAGCAGGGCCGCGCGCGCCGAGGGCGAGAGGCGCATGTCGTCGGGGGCGCGTCGGCGCAGCATCCGGTCCAGCAACCAGCCGAGATCGCTGCGTTGCCGCAGCGGGGGCAGGGACAGCGTTGCGCCGGCAAGCCGGTGAAACAGCGGGCGGGACAGGTCGAGCGCGCCGGGTCCGGTACAGCAGGTGGTGATCGCGCGCAGACAGCTTCCGCCATCCAGCGCGGCTGACAGCGCGGGCGCGGTCTCGGCCGGCAGGTCCTCGATGCGGCGCAGCAGCAGGGTGGTGGGACCGCTGACCTCGGTGAGGGCATCTTCCAGGGACCGCGACGTGAGCCCCGCGCAGTCGAGCGCCAGGAACCCGTTTGCACTGCCGACCATGTGGATTGCATGTGCCAGCTTGGTCTTGCCCGCACCGGTTTCTCCGGTGATCAGCAGTGGCACCGAGGTGCGGGCGAGCTTCGCCGCCCGCGCCAGAAGCTGCCCCATGGTCGGGTCCTTGCCTGCAAGGCCGCCAAGCGGACCTCCGCGGAGGCTGCTGCGGAGCGCGGTGCGCGGCGCCTGCGGCGCGATGGCGTGGCCGAAGAGAGCGCCTCCGTCCCGCATCTCGATGATCCGTTCCTCGGTGGGCCGGTCCCGCATCAGATCGGGCAGATCATCGACGCAGAGATCGAGGACGTCGTCGATGCGTCGGCCGATGACCTCATCCCCTTCCGGAAACAGATGGCGCGCCGCCCGCGTGTACCCCAGCACCCTGCCCGCGCCATCAAGGCGCACTGCGGACTCGGGATCGACGTCGAGGAACTCGGGACTGGACGACAGGCGCAAAACCCAGTCACGGCGGCTCTCGGCCATAAGGTTGGCCAGTTCCACCCGCCGCGCCGCGCTGGTGACGAGGCTCATGGCGAGGTTCTGGCTGCGCTTGGGGGTCGGCGAGCGCAGCAGAGATATGTCAAGCACCGCCGCAAGCCCGCCGAGACTGTCGAAGATCGGCGCGGCGGTGCAGCTGAGCGTGGTGTGGGCGTTGCCGAAGTGGTCGTCCTGATGGACGGTCACAGGCTCCTGCGTGACGATGCAGGCGCCGACGCCGCAGGTGCCGGCCAGATCCTCCGACCAATTGGATCCAAGGTAGAGGCCCGCGCTTCGAAGGTCGTCGACGAAGAGGTCATCGCCGAAGAAGTCGACGCAGATGCCCTTGGCGTCCGTGAGCAGCAGCACGTAGTTCTGCCCGGCAACTTGCCTGAACAGGCTCTGCAGGCTCGACCGCGCGGCCCCGATCATCCATTCCGCCTGCTTGCGGTGATCCCGCAGCTCGCTCTCGGTGACGATGTAGGCAGGGTCGCGGCGCATGGGGTCCATGCCGTAAAGTTCGACGCATCTCCGCCACGAGGCCGAAACGAACCCGTCTCGCCCGGTCTGAGAGCCTCCCAAGACCTGCTCGATTTCCTCGACATGTTTATGGTCACGCATCGCTCCCCCTCTCCTCGGCGCCGAGAGTAGCACAGGGCGCGCTTCGGGAGGTCTCAGACTTTCGTAGGTTGGTGCGGCGGACGGCTTCCGGCGCCGGATGCGGGCGGCTCATGGCGGCCCAAGAACCGCTCAACGACGCCCAAAACCTCTTGCGGCTTGGTGCCAGCGTAGCCGGTTGCCCCCGCGGCCCGCTTGGTACACCCGGGTCTCGGAGTAGCTTGCGGACCTCGGCGCGCATCCATGCGCTGCACCCGTCGAGTGAACCGAGGAAATTTCCGCTGAAGGCTCGGCCCTGAACGACGCGACCGGCGCACCTCGTCCTGCAAGCGCAGAGAAAACGGCCGACCGCGAGCCGAGTTGAGCCGAGCGACACTGTCGTAGCGGCTGCCCCCGGACGAGCTTGACGAAGGGCCTCTCGGTCATCGCGTCCGCGAGCCCGGCGATTGCCGTCACGCCTGCGACCTGGCTGTCGGGAGTCGCGGTCGAGAAAGGCATTCGCCCCTCGATATGGACAAGTAGGAGGTTCGGAATACCTCAGAGCTTCCGGGCAGTTCGTCCTTGAGGGCCGTTTGTGAAAAGTCTTGCCTCGCTTGCTCTCGTCCTGTTCCTCGCAGGCTGCGAAGGGCGCCATAACTGGCTCGCCGCCGCCGGCGAGGAAGCCCGATCGGTCGAGACGCTTTTCTGGGTCTTGCTGGCCGGGGCCGCGGTGATCTGGTCGCTGGTGATCGGTGCCGCGACCTATGCCCACCGTGCCGAGGCCAAGCCCGAACGCGAGCAGGAAGCGCGGCGCTTCATCCTCTGGGGCGGTGTTGCGCTGCCGGTGCTGGTGGTCGGCGGCCTGCTGGTCTGGGGCCTGCTGATCCTGCGGGATATCACCGCCGATGACGGCGCGCTCACCGTGCGCGTCGACGGCGAGCGCTGGTGGTGGCGGGTGATCTACGACACGCCGGAGGGGCTGGTCACCACCGCCAACGAGATCCGCCTGCCGCTCGGAGAACGTGCGCTGTTCCGCCTCACCGCCGACGACGTGATCCATTCCTTCTGGGTTCCCGCGCTGGGAGGCAAGATGGACATGATCCCGGGTCGCGAGACCACCCTGGCGCTCACCCCGAAACGGCTCGGCAACTGGGGTGGGCTCTGCGCCGAGTTCTGCGGCGGGGCGCACGCGCTGATGCGCTTCGATGCCATCGTCATGGAGCCCGAGGATTTTGAGGCATGGCTGGCGCATGAGGCACAGCCGGCGCAGGTGGACGAGGGCGATCCGGGTTTCGCGGTCTTCGACGAGGAGGGCTGCGGCGCCTGCCACACCATTCGCGGCACGAACGCGCAGGGGCCGGTCGGCCCGGATCTCACCCACCTGGCGGCGCGCGACAAGCTGGGGGCGGGTATCTACGAGATGACCCCCGAGACCATGGCGCGCTGGATCACCGAGACCCACGAGATGAAACCCGACATCGACATGCCCGCCTATCCGGACTTGCAGGGCGCGCGGCTCGACGCGCTCGTGACCTTCCTGATGAGCCTCGAGTAAGGGATCGCGCCGCGCATGACCCAAGAGATCGACCTCTCCAAGCTGCCGCCCGCCGAGCCCTACGACAAGGCGCGCGACGAGGCGCAGCGCGCGCGTCTGATGAAGGTCTGGCAGACGCCGACCGGCTGGCGGCGCATCTCGGCGGTGAACAACTCGTCGGTGGGCAAGTGGTACCTGCTGACCTCCTTCGCCTTCTTCACCTTTGCCGGCTTCCTCGCGCTGCTGATCCGCGCGCAGCTGGCGGTGCCGAACAACGACCTGCTGTCGCAGGGCCTCTACAACCAGCTCTTCACCCTGCACGGCACGGCGATGATGTTCCTCTTCGCCGTGCCGATCTTCGAGGCGGTGGCGATCCTGATCCTGCCCGAGATCCTCGGCGCACGCGACCTGCCGTTCCCGCGGCTGTCGGCCTTCGGCTACTGGTGCTTCCTGATCGGCGGCATCTTCGTCTGCGGCTCGGTGTTCTTCGGCGTGGCGCCGGATGGTGGCTGGTTCATGTATGCGCCGCTCTCGTCCGATCCCGATTACAGCGGCCTCGGGGCCGACATCTGGCTGCTGGGCCTGTCGTTCATCGAGGTCTCGTCGATCGCCGCCGCGGTCGAGTTGATCGTCGGCGTGCTGAAGTCGCGTCCGCCGGGCATGCGGCTCAACTTGATCCCGCTCTACTGCTGGTACGTGCTGGTGGTGGCGGGGATGATCCTCTTCGCCTTCCCGCCGCTGATCGCCGGGGACCTGCTGCTGGAAATGGAGCGCGCCTTCGACTGGGCCTTCTTCGATCCCGACCGGGGCGGCGATCCGCTGCTCTGGCAGCACCTCTTCTGGATTTTCGGCCACCCCGAGGTCTACATTATCTTCCTGCCCTCGATCGCGCTCATCGCGACCATCCTGCCGACCTTCGCCGGGCGGCCCATGGTCGGGCATTCGTGGATCGTGCTGTCGGCGGTGGGCGTGGCCTTCCTGTCGTTCGGTTTGTGGGTGCACCACATGTTCACCACCGGCCTGCCGGAGATCTCGCTGAGCTTCTTCTCGGCCGCTTCCGAGGCGGTGTCGGTGCCCACGGGCATCCAGATCTTCTGCTTTATCGCGACCATGCTGGTCAGCAAGGTGCGCCGCTCGGTGCCGATGCTGTTTGCCGGGGGCGCGCTGGCGATTTTCGTCTTCGGCGGGCTGACCGGGGTGATGGTGGCGCTGGTGCCCTTCGACTGGCAGGCGCATGACAGCTACTTCGTGGTGGCGCACCTGCATTACACGCTGATCGGCGGCATGCTCTTCCCACTCTTCGCGGGCGTGCACTACTGGTACCCCTTCGTCACTCAGAAGAAGATGTCCGACAAGCTGGGGCGCTGGAGCTTCTGGCTGATGTTCGGCGGCTTCAACCTCACGTTCCTGCCGATGCATTGGACGGGTGTGATGGGCATGCCGCGGCGGGTCTGGACCTATGACGTCACCGATGGCTGGGCGGTGCTCAACATGGTCTCGACCGTTGGCGCCTTCATCTTCGCGGCGGGCTTCGTGGTGCTGGCGGTCAACGTGCTCTGGCCGCGCGGCAAGGCGCCGCTGGTGGAGCGCAACCTCTGGAACGCCGGCACGATGGAATGGAGCGCCGAGGTTCCCGACAAGCCCTGGGGCGTGCGTTCGATCCCCTATATCCACACCCGCTATCCGCTCTGGGAGCAGAAGGGGCTGCTCGGCGAGATGGACCGCGGCGAATGGTTCCTGCCCGACGCGGAGGAGGGCAAGCGCGAGTTGATCATCACCGACATCCTCGACGCGCGTCCGCTCTACGTGCAGCGCGTCGGTGGGCCGAGCTACCTGACCATCGGCGCGGCCTTCTGCCTCGGCGCGGTGTTCATCCTCGCGACCTTCCACCTCTGGACGCTGACGCTGCTCTTCGGCGCGGGCTTCGCCGGCTTCACGCTCTGGTGGCTGTGGACCGGGACCGCGGAGATCCCCGAAAAGTCCGAGAAAGAGGCGGGGCGAGGGCTGGTGCTACCGACCTATGCGCAGGGCAATAGCTCGCCCGGCTGGTGGGCGGTGTTCATCACCATGACCGGTGACATGACCGCCTTCATGGGGCTGGTGTTCAGCTATTTCTTCTACTGGACGGCGCTGCCGGATTTCCTGCCGGGCGCCGCCAAGTTGCCGGGCTTCGGCTGGCTGCTCCTCGGGCTGGCGCTCTTGCTGGCGGGCTGGGCGACCGGGCTTCTCGCTCGAGAACGGCTCGCGCGGGGTGGCCCGGCGCAGGCGATGGCGCTGCTGCTCGTGGGCGTTCCGCTCGGTGCAGCGGGGGTCGGGGCGTGGTGCTGGGCCGCCTGGCGCGCCGGGCTCGACGCCACCGAGACCTCCTTCGACGCGACCGTCTGGGTGCTGATCCTGTGGCTGGGACTGCACCTGCTGCTCGACGCGGTGATGCGGCTCTACGTGGCGGCGCGCATCTGGCGCGGACGCTGCACGCCGCGCTACCGCGCCGACTGCGTGAACCTGACGCTCTTCACCCATTTCCTCGCGCTGACGGCGGTGGTGATCTTCGCGCTGCTGGCACTCTTCCCGATGCTCATGGGGGTGGCGTGATGGCCCGGTCCCGAGACAGGAAGACCGTCCCACCCGGTGACGCGCCGCGCGTCATCGACCAGGGCTCGGTCTGGATCCTTGTCGCGGCCCCCTCGATCTGGGCGGCGCATTTCCTGCTCAGCTACTGGGTCGCGGCGATCTGGTGCGCCAAGCTCGGGCGCGGCACGTCGCTGGCCGAGCCGCGCTGGATCATCGCCGGGCTGGGCGGGCTCTGCATCGCCGCGATCATCGGGCTGGCGGTGCTTGCGATCCGCCGCTACGGCGGCGTCTTCGTGATCTTCGAGGAAATCACCGAAAGCTCGGAGCGGGCACGCGACCGCTTCGTCGGTCACTTGGCGCTGCTGCTCTGCGTGCTCTCGGCGGTCGCGATCCTCTTCACGGTGATCCCCGGCATGGTGCTGGGCGAATGCTGAGTGCGCGCCGTCTCCTCGCGCTGGCGCTGCTGGCGGCGCTCTGGCTGGGTCCATTGCCCGGGCTGGCGGCGGGCTCGATGGTGCTGCACATGGTGCTGCACCTGGGCGTGACGGCGGTGGTGCCCGCGCTCTGGGCCCCAACCCTGCGGCTGCCCTCGGGCGCCATGGCGCTAGTGCTGGGCGCGGTGGCCGAGATGCTGGTGGTCTGGGTCTGGCACCTGCCGGCGATGCACCTCTGGGCACGGCTGAGCCCCACCGGCCTTGTGCTCGAGCAGGGAAGTTTTCTTATCGTCGGGATGATGCTCTGGGCCACGGTGCGCGCCGCCGGCGGCTTCGGCGGTGCCGTGGTGCTGCTGGCGACGACGATGCACATGACCCTGCTCGGCGCGCTGATCGGCCTCGCGCCGCGCACGCTCTACGGAGACATCTGCGCCGGGCACCTCGGTCTTTCGGCGCTGCAGGAACAGCAGGTGGCAGGCGCGCTGATGGCCGGGGCCGGAGGCGCGATCTACCTCGTCGCGGCGCTGCGCCGGCTGGGTCAGGCGCTGGAACTCAAGGAGGCGCAGGCATGAGGCTGAAACGCTGGATCATCGGCGGCATGGGCGCCGTGGCCGTCACCGGGGCGGCCTTCTTCTGGTTTGCGCCCTACAATATCGCCGCCTCGGTGCCGCATCTGCCCGGCGTGGGCGAGGTGCTGCACCAGTACCTGCGCAACGCGGTGCGGGTGCGGGCGAACCGGGTGGAGGTGCCGGACCACGTGGACCTGGACGATCCGGGGCTCATCCGCCTCGGCGCAGGGCATTTCGCCACCGGCTGCCAGACCTGCCACGGTGCGCCGGGCCTTCCCCGAAACCCCGCCGTCGAGGGCATGCGTCCCGAGCCGCCGATGCTGACCTCGGACGACTTCGAGCCGGAGGAGTTCTGGTGGATCGCCCGCCACGGCTTCAAGTACACCGGCATGCCGAGTTGGCCCGGCGAGGGTCGCGACGATGAGCCCTGGGCCATGGCCGCCTTCCTGTCGCACTACGACGACTTCGACCGCGCGGCCTACGCGGAGGCCGCCTTTGGCCGTGCGGGTGGATACCAGAGCGCCGGGGTGCGTTTTGGCGGTCTGCCGGGCGCCATCCCGCAGGAGCTGGCCTGCGCGCGGTGCCACGGCGAGGATGGGCTGGGCCGGGACGGGACCGCGCCGAAGCTGGCCGGGCAGTCGCAGGGCTGGCTCGAAACTGTGCTCGAAGCCTATGCGACCGGACATCGCGAAAGCGGTTTCATGGAACCGCTCGCCGCGCCGCTGAGCACCGAGACCCGCTCCGCGATCGCCGAACGCTACGCCGGTATGGGGGGCACATGGCAAGGCCGGTCGCTGCCCTTCGGCGATGCCGAGCGGGGCCGCGCGCTGGCATGGCAGGGCGACGAGCACGAGGACATCGCGAGCTGCGCCTCCTGCCATGAGGGGACCGGCGGCGGGCTCATGCCGAAACGCGCCGACACGCCGCGCATCGCCGGGCAGGACGGCTACTGGCTGGTCAACTGGCTGCACCTCTACCGCGACGGGCCGATCCCCGAGACGCCGCGCGCGCATCTCATGCAGGCAGCGGTACGCAACCTGACAGATACAGACATCGCCGATCTCGCGGCCTATTACGCCCAAAAGCGGTAGGTCGCCCCGAAGTCGTGCGGAACGCAACAGCGGAGCCTTCCTGGATCGCAAGTCCGAGTGAAAAGACGACCTCGGTTTTCGGTGAAAAGGCGGTGCCCTGAAGCAATCGCTCTTCAACGGCGTTTCCTGGCCTTCAGCGGCGGTCGCTGAACAGCAATCGCGTCAATTGCGTCGTCGTCGCGACCTGCAGCCGGCGGTAGGCCCGCCGGCGCAGCGTTCGGACGGTGTTCTCGGAGATGCCCAGATCCAGTGCGGTGCCCTCGACCGAGACACCGCGGGCGGCGAGATCGCAGACCTCGGCCTCGCGCACTGTCAGCCCCGCGAAGGCGCCGACATTGTCTGCCCGCAGCGCCGCGAAGGACCGGTCCGCCGGCAACCCCGGCTGGTGCCCGGCGATGCGGTGCCGCAGGCCGATCAACTCGTGCGCCAGCGGCAGGACGCCGCGAAGCCGCGAGAGATCCGCGTCCGACAGCCATCCCGCCTGCACCCCGCGCAGGTAGAAGGACACAAGCCCGCCGCGCCCGATCCGCGAGGCGACCGAAACCCGCTCGACCACCTGGTCGCGGGCATAGATCGCCGCGCGCGGATCGTCCGCCGGGGGATGCCAGCGGTCGATGACCAGCGCGCCCTGCGGCGCGCGGCGGATGCGGTCCGAGAAGTCCTGCCGCAGGCTGTCGTGCGAGGCGATCGTGCGGGCGTTGCGGCGGAACCAGTAGTCGCTCATCTCGCCGGACCAGATCGACAGGACCGGCTCCGGACGCTTCAGGTCGGACACGTAGAAGGCGCCGAAATTCACGATGTCCGCAGCCTCGCGAATATAAGCCAGCAGCGCCGCGCCGAACCCCGGCTCCGGCACCAGCGCGGCGAGCGTCGCGCTGCGGTCGCGGGGCAGGGGAGAGAAAGCGGTGTCATCCATTCGGGTTACAGAATAGGCGCCGCGCTCCGGCTAGATCAAGAAAGTTCGAACCACACGCATGGGGAGGTGCCGTGACTCGACTGTTCTCCGACCGCAACCGCCCGGTCCATATGGGGCCGTTTCCGCTCGAAACCCTTGCGCGCGGGGAAACACCCGACCTTGCCGACGTGCCGCCGATGCAGCAGGTCCGCTTCGACCGTCCCGACGCGCCGGAAAGCATCGTCAACGCGATGCGCGAGTATCAGGCGATCCTCGACACGATCCGCGGCGGTCTGACAAACCCGGAGGTCTCGGAGATTCCCGGCGATCCGGTCGAGCGCGCCAACCACCTCAAGGCTTTCGGCTATTTCAACGACGCGGCCATGGTCGGGATCTGCCGGTTGGACGCGGCCGCGCTGCTGGAGACGCCCTTTCTCAATCCCGACATCGACCGTCTGGCCAGGGACATCCAGACGCGCCAGACCAAGACCCTGGCCTCTGGGATCGATGTCATCATGGCGGACCTGAAGGACAGCATCGCCGCACCGCCCGCACCAATCAGCGGGCACAGCCATGCCATCGTCTACCTCTACGAGAACCCGCGCGAGCCGGGCGAGGATGAGCCCGGCTGCGACTGGCTGAAGGATGCGCTGGCGCAGCGCGCCTGCCTGCGCGCCTCGGAGACCGCCAATGTCATCGCGAATTACATCCGCCTGCTGGGGCACGATGCAAAGGCGCATTCGGGGGCGGCCTCGGACGTCGATCTCAATCGGCTGACGGTGGCGGCGGGGCTGGCCATGGTGCGGGAGGGGCGGCTCGAGGCGCCGTTCCTCGGGACGCGCTTCGGCGTCGGCGTGGTCACCTGCCGTCTGGATCTGGCCTGCGACCAGCCGCTCGCGGCGCAGCCCGGCTCGGGCGGTCTGGCATGGCGGCTCGGCCGTGGCGTCCAGCGGTCCGCGCTGAACGGCAACCCCTACGACCGCCGCCGCTTTGTCGACGGGGCGCATCCTTTCGAGCGGCTGAAGCGGGTCGACGCGCCCACCACCTATATCGACGAGGCGCGGGTCGCCCGGGTGCCGAAGCGCGCCGACATGTTCGCCCGCGCGCAGTTCGGCGACATGGGCAAGGCGCTGCAGGAGGGGGCCAAGGGCGGCCATTACGCGCGCAAGGCGGCGCCCTCCTCCGCGCAGCGGCGGGCGCTCGGGGCCTTCGTTCTGAACCAGGACGGGACGCCGGATCCGGGCGGCGCACGGCCCGCGGACGCCGCGCGCAATGCCGCGAACATCAAGGCGGCGAGCTATTTCCTGGGCGCGGACGCGGTGGGGATCTCGCGCTGCCCCGAGTGGGCGTGGTACTCGCACGACGCCCTCGGCACTCCCATCGAGCCGCCGCACGACCAGGCGATCAGCATGATTATCGACCAGGGCTTCGAGACCATGGAGGGCGCCAGCGGCGACGACTGGATCAGCGTCGCGCAATCGATGCGCGCCTACCTGCGCTTCTCGCTGCTCGGGGGCGTCATCGCGCAGCAGATCCGCAACCTCGGCTACAAGGCCAAGGCGCATACGGTCCTGGATGGCGAGGTGCTGCAGCCGCCTCTGCTGCTGCTGTCGGGGCTGGGCGAGGTGAGCCGCATCGGCGAGGTGATCCTCAACCCCTATCTCGGGCCGCGGCTCAAGTCCGGAGTGGTGACCACCGACATGCCGCTGGCACATGACAGGCCCATCGACTTCGGCCTGCAGAGCTTTTGCGAGAGCTGCAACAAATGCGCGCGGGAATGCCCGTCGGGGGCGATCACCGCCGGGCCGAAGCTGATGTTCAATGGCTACGAGATCTGGAAGTCCGACAGCCAGAAATGCGCGACCTACCGTATCACCACCAAGGGCGGCGCAATGTGCGGGCGGTGCATGAAGACCTGCCCGTGGAACCTCGAGGGGCTCTTTGCCGAGCGGCCTTTCCGCTGGGCGGCGATGAATGTGCCGAAGGCCGCGCCGCTGCTGGCGCGGCTCGATGACGCGGTCGGCAACGGCAGGCTGAACGACGTCAAGAAATGGTGGTGGGACATCGAATTGGAAGAGGACGGCGCCTATCGGCCCAGCCGCCATCCGGTGAATCGCCGCGATCTGCAGCCCGGGCTGGACCTGCGCTACGAGGACCAGACGCTGGCGGTCTATCCCGCGCGCCTGGCGCCGCATCCCTGGCCCTATCCCTTCCCGATGGACCGCGAAAAGGGGATCGAGGCCTACCAGGCGATGCTCACCGCCCGCGAGTACAAGCTGCGATTGGAGCAGGGCAGGGATGATCACCTGCATGGCTACAGCGTGCCGGAAGATGCGCCGGTGATCCGGGTCGAGGTGGCCGAGGCCCATGCCATGACCGCCGATGTGACGAAATACGAGTTCCGCAGCCTCGACGGTTCGGACCTGCCGGAATGGACCGCCGGGGCGCATCTCGACATCCTGGTCGCGCCGGAATTCCTGCGCCAATACTCGATGAGCGGCGATCCCGCCGACCGCACGCGCTACCAGATCGCCGTGCTACGCGAGGAGGCGGGCCGGGGCGGCTCGAAGCTGATGCACCGCATCTTCACGCCGGGGCGGAAGATCTTCATCTCGCGGCCGATCAACCATTTCCCTCTCGAGGAGTCTGCGCCCATGTCACTGCTCATGGGCGGCGGCATCGGCATCACGCCGATGATCGCCTTCGCCCACCGCCTGCACGCCTTGGGTCGGGATTTTGCACTGCACTACTCCTGCTCGCGGCGCGCCGGGGCCGGATTTCTCGACGATCTGGCGGCGATGCCCTGGGCCGGGAAGGTGCATCTGCATGTCTCCGACGAGGGGACGCGCGCCGACCTGGATGCGATCATGGGCGGCTACGCCCCGGGATGGCACGTCTACACCTGCGGGCCCGACCGCTACATGCAGGGTGTCATGGCGGCGGCAGAGCGCGCCGGCTTCCCCGAGGAGGCGCGGCACCTGGAGTATTTCTCGGTGCCCGAGCAGCCCGACTACGAGAACCACCCCTTTGCCCTGCGGCTGAAGGACGGGCGCGTGCTGCAGGTGGCCGAGGACCGCAGCGCGGCGGAGGTCCTGCAGGCGGCGGGGATTCCGATCGACCTCAAATGCGACGACGGCATCTGCGGGGTGTGCAAGTGCGGGGTGCGGGCGGGGGAGGTCGAGCACCGCGACTTCGTTCTGTCGAAGGCGCAGCGGGAGGGCGCGATGATCACCTGCCAGAGTCGCGCCGCGACACCGGGCGGGGTGATCGAGCTGGACCTGTGAACGCGGGCCGGGCCGCGGGGTGCCCCAGCGGGCCGCGCCGTCCGGCAGGTCAGGTGCCGTCCAACCGCTTGAGCAACTCCCGCAATTTGCACGCGTCGCGTTTCCCGAGGCGCTGCTCGAGCGCGGCCTCGTAGTCCTGCGCCGCCCGCGACAGGTGCCGAAACGCCTCCTGTCCCGGCGGGCGCAGCGAGAGCCGTTCGCTGCGCCGGTCGTCCGGGCTGGTGACCCGCGAGAGGAATCGCTTTTCCTCCAGCGCGCGGACCGCGCGGGAGACCTTGGTCTTGTGGATCGAGGCGCTTTCCGAGATCTCCTTGGCGCTCATGTCGCCGTGGCGGCCCAGGTGGAACAGCACCCGCCACTCGGTCCGAAGCATCCCGTAGCGGTCGCGGTAATTTCTTGAAAACACGTCACTCTGCGCTTCAGCCGCCTGGTTGAGAAGGTAGGGCGTGAAACTGGAAAGCTCGAAAATGTCATCGCTTTCGCGGGTTTGTGCCAATTTCTTGATCACCTCAAGAATCCCTCTTGTTAGTTACAAAAGTAACTAACAACATGTCATCAATACGTCGAGGGAGGACTTCGGAGATGAATGACCTGAGCAAAATTTCCGGTCTGACGCGCGCCGCTGGCATCAGCGCCCTGCACGAGGGCTACATGCCGGGCTTCGGCAATGACTTCGAGACCGAGGCGCTGCCGGGCGCGCTGCCCGACGGGATGAACTCGCCCCAGCGTTGCGCCTACGGGCTCTACGGCGAGCAGCTCTCGGGCACCGCCTTCACCGCGCCGAGCCATCAGAACGAGCGCACCTGGTGCTACCGCATCCGTCCGGCGGTGAAGCACACCGGCCGCTTTGCGAAGATCGACGTGCCCTATTGGCAGAGCGCGCCCTACGTCGATCCGGACGTGATCAGCCTTGGCCAGTACCGCTGGGATCCGGTGCCGCATTCGCAGGAGAGCCTGACCTGGCTCACCGGCATGCGCACGATGACCACGGCGGGCGACGTCTTCACGCAGGTCGGCATGGCGAGCCACATCTACCTGGTCACCGCCTCGATGCAGGACGAGTATTTCTATTCCGCCGACAGTGAGCTGCTGGTGGTCCCGCAGGAGGGGCGGCTGCGATTTTGCACCGAGCTCGGGGTGATCGACCTCGAGCCCAAGGAAATCGCCATCCTGCCGCGCGGTCTCGTGTACCGGGTCGAGCTGATCGACGGGCCGGCGCGCGGCTTCGTCTGCGAGAACTACGGCCAGAAGTTCGACCTGCCGGGCCGCGGCCCGATCGGCGCCAACTGCATGGCCAACCGCCGCGACTTCAAGACGCCGGTTGCCGCCTTCGAGGATCGCGATGCCAAGAGCCGCGTGGTGATCAAGTGGCAGGGGCAGTTCCACGAGACCTGGATCGGCCACTCGCCGCTCGACGTTGTGGCCTGGCACGGCAATTACGCGCCGGTGAAATACGACCTGCGCACCTACTGCCCGGTGGGCGCGATCCTCTTCGATCATCCCGACCCGTCGATCTTCACCGTGCTGACCGCGCCCTCGGGCGTCGAGGGCACCGCCAATATCGACTTCGTGCTGTTCCGCGAGCGCTGGATGGTGGCCGAGAACACCTTCCGCCCGCCGTGGTACCACAAGAACGTCATGTCCGAGATGATGGGTAATATCTACGGCGAGTATGACGCCAAGCCGCAGGGTTTCGTGCCGGGCGGGATGAGCCTCCACAACATGATGCTGCCGCACGGGCCGGACAACGAGGCCTTCGAGAAGGCCAGCTTCGGCGAGCTGAAGCCGGGCAAGCTCGACAACACGATGAGCTTCATGTTCGAGACCCGTTTCCCGCAGCACCTGACCCGGTTTGCCGCGCAGGAAGCGCCGCTGCAGGACGATTACATCGACTGCTGGGACAGCCTGAAGAAGCGCTTCGACGGCACGCCCGAGGGCAACTGGGACTGAGTCGCCGCTTGAAAGGGGGAGGGGGCGCTGCCCCCTCTTGGCCTACGGCCAATTCACCCCCGGCGTATTTGGAAAGAGAAGAAGGGGCGGGATGCCCCCGGAAGGACTGCAATGAGCTTGATGCAGAGCTGGGTCGGCGGGGCGAACGAGCCCGGCTGCGATTTCCCTCTGAACAACCTGCCCTACGGGGTCTTCGACGATGGCCGCGGCGCCCGCATGGGCGTGGCGATCGGAACCTCGGTGCTCGACGTCGGCGCGGTGGACCACGGCCAGGATGCGGCGCTCTTCGCTGCGCCGTCGTGGAACGCGGTGATGGCGGCCGGCCCCGAGGTCTGGACGGCGCTGCGCGCGCGGCTGACCGAGCTGCTTGGCGACGAGGCGCATCGCGCCGCCGTCGAGCCGCACCTGGTGCCGCTGGAGAGCGTGTCGCTGCTGATGCCCTTCACGGTCAGCGAGTACACCGATTTCTACGCCGCCAAGAACCACGCGTTCAATGTCGGCACCATGTTCCGCGGGCCGGAGAACGCGCTGCCGCCGAACTGGCTGTCAATCCCCATCGGCTACAACGGCCGGGCCTCCTCGGTGGTGGTGTCGGGCACCGATGTCACCCGCCCCTGGGGCCAGCTGAAGGGCCCGCAGGACGATCTGCCGCGCTTCGCGCCCTGCGCGCGTTTCGATCTCGAGCTGGAGATGGGGGCCATCGTCGGCACGCCGTCGCAGGGCATGGTCTCGGTGGCGCAGGCGGACGAGATGATCTTCGGCTACGTGCTGCTCAACGACTGGTCGGCGCGCGACATCCAGGCCTGGGAGTACCAGCCGCTCGGCCCGTTCCAGTCCAAGGCCACCGCCACCACGATCAGCCCGTGGATCGTCACCGCCGCGGCGCTGGCGCCGTTCCGCACCTCGACGCCGGAGCGCGAGCGCGAGCTGCTGCCCTACCTGCGCGAGCCGGGACCGATGCTCTACGATATCGACCTCGAGGTGGCGCTGGTCCCGGAGGGAGGTGAGGAAGAGGTGATCGCCCGCACCAACTACCGCGAGATGTACTACTCGGCGGCGCAGCAGCTTTGCCACCACACCAGCAGCGGCTGCGCCATGCGCACCGGCGACCTGCTCGGCTCGGGCACCATCTCGGGGACCACCCCCGAAAGCCGCGGCTCGCTGCTGGAGCTGAGCTGGGGCGGCAAGGAGCCGTTGGAACTGCCCGGCGGCGCCACCCGCAGCTTCCTGGAGGATGGCGACACGCTCACACTGCGCGGCGCCGCCCAGGGCGATGGCTACCGCATCGGCTTCGGCGCCTGCGCGGGCAAGGTTCTGCCCGCCGTGCCGCAGCCCGACTGGACCAAGGATTGAAGGAGGCACTCATGGCCAAGGCATTCGCGTCGCAAGGCGACATGGAAGAAAAGAAAATCAGCTTCACGCAGGTGGGCGAGGGGCTCTATGCCTTCACCGCCGAGGGCGATCCCAACACCGGCGTCATCATCGGCGACGAGAGCGTGATGATCGTTGAGGCGCAGGCCACCCCGCGGCTCGCGCGCAAGGTGATAGAATGCGTGCGCTCGGTCACCGACAAGCCGATCAGCCACCTCGTGCTGACGCATTACCACGCCGTGCGCGTGCTCGGCGCATCGGCCTATGGCGCGCGGGAGATCATCATGTCCGACACCGCCGCGGCCATGGTGGAAGAGCGCGGACAGGAGGATTGGGACAGCGAGTTCGGCCGCTTCCCGCGGCTCTTCCAGGGGCATGAGGAAATCCCCGGCCTGACCCGCCCCACGACCACATTCAGCGACCGCATGACCGTCTACCTCGGCAAGCGCCGGGTCGACATCATGCACCTGGGCCGCGCGCATACCGCCGGCGACGCGGTGATCTGGGTGCCCGACCAGGAGGTGATGTTCACCGGCGACATCGTCGAGTTCCACTCGGCCTGCTACTGCGGTGACGGCCATTTCGCCGACTGGCCCGAGACGCTGGCCAATATCGCGTTCTACGAGCCCAAGGCCATCGCGCCGGGCCGGGGTGACGCGCTGGTGGGCGAGGCGCAGGTTGCCGAGGCGCTGGAGAGCACCGCTGATTTCGTGCGCTCGACCTACAAGCCGGTGGCCCGCGTCGTGGCCCGCGGCGGCTCGCTCAAGGAAGCCTGGGACGCGGTGCGCGCCGAGTGCGATCCGAAGTTCGCCGATTACGCCATCTACGAGCACTGCCTGCCGTTCAACGTCGGCCGCGCCTACGACGAGGCCCGCGGCATCGACACCCCGCGCGTCTGGACCGCCGAGCGCGACCAGCAGATGTGGGCCGACCTGCAGGGGTGAGCGGCTGAGGCCCGGGCAGAGCCCCGGACCAGCCCCCGGCGTGGCTTCCGCGCCGGACGGCACACCAGACAAGACCCGCGCGCGGCCCGGTGGAGGAGCCGGACCGCACGCATCAGGGAGGAGAGAGAATGCCCGCATACAGCTACGCCCCGCAGCCCTTCGTGCGCCCGCCCGAGCTTGACGGTGCCGCCACCGGAGCCCCGGTCGCCATCGTCGGCGCCGGCCCCATCGGTCTGGCCATGGCCATCGACCTGGCACTGCACGGCATCCGCTCGGTGGTGCTCGACGACAACAACGTCGTCTCGGTCGGCAGCCGGGCCATCTGCTGGGCCAAGCGCACGCTCGAGATCTTCGACCGGCTCGGAGTTGGAGAGCGCATGCTCGAGAAGGGCGTGACCTGGAAGGTCGGCCGGCTGTTCCACGGCGACGAGGAGGTCTACAGCTTCGACCTGCTGCCAGAGGATGGCCACAAATACCCGGCCTTCATCAACCTCCAGCAATATTACGTCGAGGAGTACCTGCTCGACCGCGCCCGCGAATTCCCCGAGCTCATCGACGTGCGCTTCCTGTCGAAGGTGATGGACCACAGCGCCGGCCCCGATGGCGTGACGCTGACCGTCGAGACCCCCGAGGGCAGTTACGACCTGGCGGCAGAGCGGCTGCTGGCCTGCGACGGTGCGCGGTCGCCGACCCGCGAGCGAATGGGGCTCGATTTCACCGGCCAGACCTTCGAGGAACAGTTCCTAATCGCCGATATCGAGATGGAGCAGAGCCCCTTCGAGCAGGGCACCGCAGAGCGCTGGTTCTGGTTCGACCCGACCTTCCATCCCGGCAAGTCGGCGCTGCTTCACGAGCAGCCCGACAATATCTACCGCATCGACCTGCAGCTCGACCTCGGCGCCGATGCCAAGCTCGAGGCCAGCGAAGAAAAGGTCACCCCGCGGATCAAGGCGATCGTCGGTGACCGGCCGTTCCGGCTCGACTGGCTGTCGGTCTACAAGTTCCGCTGCATCAAGCTCGACCGCTTCGTGCATGGTCGCGTCGTCTTCGTTGGCGACAGCGCCCACGTGGTCAGCCCCTTCGGCGCGCGTGGCGGCAATGGCGGCATCCAGGACGTGGACAACCTCGGCTGGAAGCTGGCGGCGGTGCTGACCGGCGCGGCCGATGAGGCGCTGATCGAGAGCTACCACGAGGAGCGCTCGCACGGCTCGGCGGAGAACATTCTCAATTCCTCACGCTCGACCAACTTCATGACGCCGAAGACCGAGATCGAGGCGCTGTTCCGCCACGAGACGCTGCGCATGGCCCATGACCAGCCCTTCGCGCGGCGGCTGATCAACTCCGGCCGCCTGTCGCTGCCCTGCTCGCTGGAGGGCTTCGCGCTGCAGACCCCGGGCGAGGGGCAGGTGCGGCCCGGCCAGCCGATGATCGACGCGCCGGTGGGCAATGGCTGGCTGCTGCCGCTGCTGCAGGGCGACTTCACGCTGGTCGGCTTCGGCGAGATCGATCTGCCCGACGCGGGCATCCGACGGGTCGGCATTGGCCAGTCAGGGCGCGGCTACGAGACACATGACGACCGCAATGGCTACGCGCTTCAGCGCTACGGCGCCGCGGTGGCCTACCTGGTGCGCCCGGATGGTCATGCGGCCGCTGTGTTCCACGGCAAAGTGCCCGAAGCGGCGCTGAAAGAGGCGCTGGCCCGCGCCATGGGCCGCAGCTGCGAAAGGGAGATGGCATGATGCGCGAAACCTACGAGATGGGGCTCGGTGCCCGCGGTGACGAGGCCTACGAGGCGCTGATGGCCGCACACGAAGGACTCAGCGAGGCGCAGAGCCACGCGCTAAATGTACGGATCTTGCTGCTGCTGGCCAACCGCTTCGGTGACGTGGACGAGCTGAAGAAGATCTTCGAGACGGCCCGTGCCTATGACTGAAGCGGTGCTTTACGACTACTGGCGCTCGACCGCGAGCTGGCGGGTGCGCATCGCGCTCAACCTCGCGGGGATCGACTGGGAAAGCCGCCCGGTCGATCTCGTCGCCGGGGACCAGCGCGGCACCGCGCACCTGCAGCGCAACCCGCAGGGGCTCGTGCCGGTGCTCGAGATCGACGGGCTGCGCCTGACCCAGAGCCTCGCCATCCTCGACTACCTCGAGGACACCGGGCGGCTCTCGCTGCGCCCGAAGGACCCGGCCGAGGCGGCGCGTATGCGCGCGGTCTCGCAGGCCGTCGCCTGCGACCTGCACCCGGTCTGCAACCTGCGCGTCGCGGCCCATGCCGCCGCGCTGACGGGGCGCGAGGACACCCGCGGCGACTGGATGCGGCACTTTATCCGTCCCGGGCTCGAGGCGGTCGAGGCGCTGCTCGACGAGACCGGCCCTTATTGCATGGGCGCCGAGCTTACCCAGGCCGATCTGTGCCTGATCCCGCAGCTCTACAATGCGGCGCGCTGGGGCGTGCCCACCGATGACCTGACGCGCATCACACGTGTCGCGCGGGCCTGTGCCGGGCTCGATGCCTTCCGCAAGGCCGACCCCGAGGCGATGCAACCCGCACCCATCTGAGAGTTCACCGGGTCGGGGCGGAGGAGCCCGCGGCCCCACAAGGGAGGATCCCCCATGACGTTCCACACGACGATCAAGAAGACGGGTCTTGCGACCCTCGCCCTGCTGGCGCTGACCGGCGTGGCGCAGGCCAAGGACGTGCAGCTGGCGCTGTCGAGCTGGTTGCCGCCACGCCACCCGATCGTGGTCAATGCGATCAAGCCCTGGGCCGAGAAGGTCGAGGAGGTGACCGAGGGGCGCGTCTCGGTGCGCGTGCTGGGCAAGCCGCTGGGCAGCCCGCCGGCGCATTTCGACATGGCCCGCGACGGGGTGGCCGACATCACCTACGGTCTGCACAGCTTCACCCAGGACGACCGCTTCGCCGGCTCGCAGCTCGGGCAGTTCTCCTTCCTCGGAGATGATGCCGTGGCCGCCTCCAAGGCGTTCTGGAGCGTCTACACCGAGGACCTGAACGCGCGCGAGGAACACGCCGGTACCCATCTGCTGGGCCTCTTCATGCACGGGCCGGGCCTGCTGCACAACAACCAGCGCAAGATCGAGACCCCCACCGATCTGGAGGGGCTGAAGATCCGCGTGCCCGGTGGCTACATCGCCGGGCTGACCGAGGATCTGGGCGCCACACCGCTCTTCATGTCCTCGCCCGAGGTCTACGAGAAGCTCTCGCGCGGGGTGATCGACGGGGTGGCCTTCACCTACGAGGCGCTCACCGCGTTCAAGCTCACGGGCGACATCAAGTATTCGATGACCGTGCCCGGCGGGCTCTACAACACAAGCTGGTTCCTGGTGATGGACGAGGACAAGTGGGACGAGATCTCGCCCGAGGACCAGCAGGCGATCGACGCGATCTCCGGCGAGGCCTTCGCCGAACTGGTCGGCCAGGCGTGGAACGACGCGGATGTGGCCGCGAAGGAGAAGATCGACGCGGCGGGGATCGAGCTTTACGCCGCCTCCGCGCCGGTGCTGGAGGCGGTGAAAACCGCCGCCGCGCAGCATGAAAAGGCCTGGGCGGAAAGCCTGCCCGAGGGCGAGGACGGCACCGCGGCGCTCGCGCGGTTCCGCGAGATGACCGGCGTCGACATGTCGGCGGCGCAATGATCGCCAAGCGGTTCGAAACGATCCTCCTGGGGCTGGCGGCAACCTTGCTGCTGGCCCTGATGGCGGTGACCGGGATCGACGTGGTCGGGCGCTACCTGCTCAACGCGCCGCTTTCGGGCGCCTTCGAGATGACCGAACTGATGCTGGGGGCGCTGGTCTTCGTGGCGCTGCCACTGGTCAGCCGCGCCGGGGCGCATGTCGAGGTCGACCTGCTGGTCGGCGCGCTCCCGCGCCCGGTGCAGAAGGCGCTCGGCCTCTTCGCTGCCACGGTCTCGGCGCTGGTGCTGTGCTGGTTCGCCTGGACGCTGTTCGGCCTGATGCTGGATCAGTGGCACGAGGGCGCGCGCTCGGTCTCCCTCGGCGTGCCGCTGGCCCCCTTTGCCGCGCTGGGGGGCATCGCCTGCCTTGCCTCGGCGCTTTTCGGACTGCTGCGAGAACTCTCCCATGACTGAATCGATCATCGCCATCGTCATCCTGCTGGCGCTGGTCTTCGCCCGCGTGCCCATCGCCTTTGCCATGGCGCTGGTCGGCGGCGTCGGCTTCGCATGGCTGCGCGGCTGGCAACCCGCCGGGTCGATGGTCGGTGCCGCGGTCTTCGAGACCGGGCTGAGCTACTCGCTCTCGGTGGTGCCGCTGTTCATCTTCATGGGCAACGTGCTGGCCGGATCGGGCATCGCGCAGGGGCTGTTTGCCGGGGCCGACCGGGTGTTCGGCCGGATGCGCGGCGGTCTGGCACTGGCCGCGGTGCTCTCCTGCGGCGGCTTCTCGGCGGTCTCGGGCTCGTCGCTCGCCACCGCCGCCACCATGAGCCGTGTCGCCATGCCCCCCATGCGCCGCTTAGGCTATGCCGACAGCCTCGCCGCGGGCTCGATCGCCGCGGGCGGCACGCTGGGCATCCTCATTCCGCCCTCGGTGATCATGATCATCTACGGGCTGCTGACCGAGAGCGACATTGGCAAGCTCTTCATCGCGGGTCTGCTGCCCGGAGCCATCGGCATCGTCTTCTACCTGATCGCGGTGATGGTCGCGGTGCGCCTCGATCCTTCGCTGGCGCCGGAAGCCGGCAGCTCGCAGCCGATGACCCGCCGCGACAAGCTGGGGGTCGCGGGGACGCTGGGGCTGTTCCTCTTCATCATGGTCGGCATCTACGGCGGCTTCTTCACCCCGATCGAGGCTGCCGGCATGGGCGCCATCGCCTCGCTCGGGCTGGCGCTTGCGATGCGGGCGCTCGACTGGAGAGGCTTCGTCTCGGCCTGCCGCGAGACGGTGCTGGCCTCGGCGATGATCTTCGCGATCATCATCGGCGCCGAGATCTTCTCGGCCTTCGTCAACTTCGCGGGGCTGCCCGACGCGCTGGTCGACATGATCTATGGTGCCGAGATCAGCCCCTGGACGGTGATCTGGATCATGGTGGGCATCTACCTGCTGATGGGCTGCGTCTTCGAGAGCCTGTCGATGATCCTGCTGACCGTCCCGGTGTTCTACCCGATCGTCGCGCAGCTCGATTTCGGCTCGGGCCCGCTGGCCGACCCCGAGGCGCTGCTGATCTGGTTCGCCGTGGTCGTGGTGGTGGTCACCGAGGTCAGCCTGATCACCCCGCCGGTGGGGATGAACGTCTTCGTGCTGCGCTCGGTCATGCCGGACATCGCGCTCTCGACAATCTTCAAGGGCATCATCCCGTTCTGGCTCGCCGACCTCGTGAGGCTGGCGCTGCTGGTGCTGGTGCCGTGGATTTCGCTATGTCTTCTGTGACGAAGGACACCGGGGGTTCCATGACCGACAGCATCAGCGATCCGACGACACTCGCTCCGACGACCCAGTCTCTCCCCATCGCGCTCATCCGCGCGCGGGAGACGCTGCTGCGCGAGCTGCGCCCGATGCTGGCCGAAGCCGGGGTGAGCGAGCCGCAATGGCGTATCCTGCGGGTGCTCATCGAGAGCGGCCCCTGCTCGGTGCAGGGGCTGGCGGAGGCGGCCTGCCTGCAGCCCGCCTCGGTCTCGCGCATCCTGCAGTCGATGGTCGAGCGGGCACTGGTCGAACGGGTGCAGGACAGCGAGAACCGTCGCCGTCAGGTGGTCTCGGTGACCGACGAGGGCCGGGCGCTGGTGGCGCGCTTCACCCCGGTCTCGCGCGACATCACCGACACCTTCGCCGCGCGCTTCGGCCCCGAGCGTTACCAGCAACTGATCGCGCTGCTCGACGCCTTCATCTCGGAGTGCGACGGGCCTTTGACCAGTTCGACGTGATCCGGTAAGAGGTGGACCCCATTTCCCGGACAGGTTTGCGGCGCTGCCAAGCTTGCCTGTTGATCATGCTGCCGCCTGTAGGTCAGGGCCCTGATGTGCCTCGACCGGTGGCCTGCCGCCGAGTGCGGAATGCGGGCGCTCGGTGTTGTAGAAGGTGATCCACTTGCCGGCGCCTGCCCGGGCCGCAGACCCGGTTTCGAAGGCGTGGAGGTGGAGGCACTCGTATTTCAGGTGTGTGTGTTGTGTGCGCTACTTGACGCGCGACTCCCATTACCTGCGACGGTAGGGGCGCCCGCCCATTTTCTCCATCATCTTTTCGCGGAAGACTTCGGCCGGGGTCCTCCATCCGAGGCATTTGCGGGGCGTGTTGTTGAGCTGGTCGCAGAGTTGCTTCAGTTCGAGCTCTGTCATGGCAGCGATGTCACGCTGCCTTGGAAGCCAGCGGCGGAGCCGCCGGTTTGTGTTCTCGACAGTGCCTTTCTGCTAGGGCGAGGAGGGGTCGCAGAACCACGTTTGGGTTCCGAGCTGAGCCTGCAGGTGCGGCCATGACACGAACTCCGTGCCGCGGTCGAAGGTGATTGACCTGCGGCCCGCCACGGGCAGATCCCGCACCGCCTTCACGATCTTGTCCCTCTCGGCAGATTGCTTGGCAATCGCCTGCCGGGCAGTGCATGACCGGTTTCGTGCGCTTGTTCACGTTCTTCAGCAGCACCGTGAAGCGGCTGACGCGTTCGACGAGAGAGGTGACGTTGGTCTGGCCAAGCGATTGTTTGAACAGCATCAAATCGCCTTCCCAGTGTCCGAATTCCCTGCGGTGTGCGACGTCGTCCGGGCGGAACAGGATACTGACATCACGGTCGAATTTTGGCGCGCGGCGCTTGCGGGCTCGGCGTGGAGGCGAGCCCTGCGGTGCTCGGGCAGGTACCACCAGAGCTCCTGCGCCATACCTTCCTTCGAGTAGATGTAACGGTAGATCGTCTCCTGGCAGACCCGGAGCGTCGCACCTTCGTGGATCAACCGGTTGCCGATCTGCTCGGGGGTCCAGCCGTTCTTGATGCGCTCAACGACCTGATTTCGAAGCTGCAGATGCCGGATCAGCTTGCGCTGGCGGGCGCGCCGATCGGTGGCCTGCCGATGCGCAGCGGCGCCGTAGTAGCCATCATAGCCCGGCAGGCACTCATCGCTGAACCAGTTCCGCTTGATCTCGCGGTAAATGGTGGCTTTCGAGCGCTGCAGCACGCGGGCCATCTCCCGAACAGGGACCTTTGCCAGCTTCCAGCGTTCGATCTGGACACGTTCCTTGACGCTCAGTTGCGCGTAAACCGCTCCCATGGCAGACTCTCTCCATTAGATAACCATCTGTTTTCTAATGGGAGTTGCACTTGAGGGTAGCGCGCACCCATCATTTCTTATTATACGTATAAGGGACATTATGTGACGCCTGAGGCGAGCCAAATGCGGATTTTGTCCTGAGGTCGTGGCCACCTGTCGGGGTGTTCACGCGTGCAGCAGTAATATTGCGGCATGCAAGAAATGGCCTGCAATGGCTTCAGACAAGAATAGCGCCGCTGAACCTGCGGCCACCGCCCAACGCACAACCCGGACGAGGTCCTCGCCCGGGTTGCGCGTCGTGATGAAAGGATCAGACCTCGACAGCCAGGAGCATGCCGCTTTCCAGCAGCAGCGGCGCCAGGCACAGCGGCGTGTTCGACAGCGGCAGGATGCACTCCTTTAGCGTCACGCCGAGGCTTTCGGCGATAAATGCGCGCCGCGCCTCGATACGCGCCCAGACCTGCGGATAGAGCGCCGCCAGTTCCGCCCGGAGGTCGGCATCGGCAAGCGTCACCGCATCCTCGCAGTTCAGCGCCTTGCCCTGCGGCACCGGTGCCGGGATGATGTCCACCTGGAAAGGCATGCCTGAGGCCAGCGGCACGGTGCTGCCCGGCGCGACGGGCGAGTGCATCCATTCGTCATGCCCCACGAGGTGTCCGGGGTTCAGCACGGAGTCGAGGCCGGACTCACCCAGCACTTCGCGCACGCGGGCATCGATCGTGCCGCCTTCGACGCCGATGTCGACCGCCTCATACCAGGCCAGCAGACCCGCGAAGTAGCCCTTGGCCAACTCGACGAATTCGGCATCGTCGCGCGAGATCATCGCCGCGCGCGACGACAGGCCACCCCAGTAGCTGACCGCGCAGGACAGCCCCTCGCCCTCGTTGTAGACCCGGCCGCGCGGGCTTTTGAGGCCGACGATCGGCTCTCCCGCAGGCGCGGTCGCGAACATCACGTGGGCCGAAAGTTCCTCGGCCGCATAACCCATGCGCGCGGCGCCTGCGAATTCGCTCTCGCCGGGGGTCAGCCCCTGCACCATGCGCCAGACCGCGGTGGATGCGCGCGCCGCGCCCCATTCGCCCTGCGCGATCTGGTGCACGTCCACGACGGCCCGAAGACCGTCGGCGGGGTTCATCATGATCGGCGTGACGTCCGACAGCTCATCCGAGATCCGCCGCAGCACGTCGGCCACATAGGCGGAGACCTGGAAGGTGAGCCCGTCGAACTCGTCCGCCTCGAGATACTTCCAGCCGACGATACCGATGGACTCGCCCGCTGCCAGGCCGATGTCGCGCAGCACCGGCTCGAGCGCCGCAGCGGTACCGCGCGGCTGCGCCATCAGCGAGAAACTCTGGCAAAGCCGCGCCTGCAGACCCTCGAGCCGGGCCAGCGGCAGGTAGTCCATGGTCTCGTTGCCGACAACGGCCACGCGCGTTCCGTCCCGGCCGAGGACGAACAGCGCCTCCTCGAACCGCGGCTCGACCCCGGTGAGGAAGGCCATGTTCGCGAGGTGCTCGCGGTCGGCATAAACCACGACCCAGTCGGTCCCGGCCCGCTCAAGCAGCGCATCGCAGCGCGCCGAATAAACGTCCGCCGGGATCTGCGGCATCGCGTCCGGCACGCCGAAGTCCGGAATATTGATGGATTTGAGCGTGATGGCCATCAGACGAGGCTCCTTTCGGGGGTCTGGGCAAGGAAACGGTCTTCGGGCGCCCATTCCGCATCCGGATCCTTGGGAAACGAGGGCGCCGGCAGGTGCTGGTAGTCGAGGCGCGCCACATTGATGTCCGAGGCGCCGGGCGTCAGCAGCATGATGTAGCGTGCGCAGGCATCCTCGAGCTGGGGGTGCAGGTAGCCGAGCTTGACCACGAAGAGCTTGTGATCCTCATAGGTCATGCGCATCTGCCGGAAGTGATGCGGCGTCGTGACGCCCACGGCATCGGCGTGGAGGGTCGCGATGATCCCGTCGATGTTGACCCGCGCCCAGGCGGCACCGGAACGCTGGTAGGGCTGGAAGCCCGTGGGATCGAGCTTGTCGTCGAAATCCTCGACAATCGCGGTGACCTTGCGGGTGAGCCCGTCCTCGGGAAGATGCTCGGCCCCCAGCTCCAGCTCGATCTTGGCGCCCTTCCCGGCGGCCATGCAGGCGGCGACAGCGCGCGGCGCAAGGATGCCCGCAACGACGGCACTGTCGATCCCGGGATGGTCGAGCATCGCCTGAAGCACGAGTGTCGAACGTCCCGGCGCACCGGCGGTGGTGTTGTCGCCGGAGTCTGTCAGGATGAGCGGCGCCTCGGTGGCCTCGGCGGCCAGGTCGAGACCCGCTGCAAGCGTGGCGTGCTCCATGTTCAGACGGAAGTTCTTGCGCTCGGCCCAGACCTTCCGCGCGAGATCGGTGGCAACTTCTCGCGCCTGCTCGGCGGATTTCGAGGATTGGGCAATGCAGCTCATGCCGACCCAGGGACGGTCGTTCCAGGCGAAGCCGACCATCAGGTTCGCCTCGACCATGCCGTCGATCGCGTCGTAGTCCTCGAGGCTGGCGTAGAGCGATTTCGCCGGCTCCTCGGGGGTGATTGCAAACTCGCCCGGAAAGAGCGCCGGCAGATGCATACGCGAGATATGCTGGCGCGGCGCGCCCTTGAGGATGTCGATCAGCTGATCGGTGGCGCGATATCCGGTGGACTGGTCATCGCGGTGCGGCGCGGTGCGCAGCACCGACAGCGCGCTGATGTGATCGAGCATGCCCTGCGTGACGTGCCCATGCAGGTCGAGGCTCAGCGCGATCGGAACCTCGCGCCCCACGATGCGCGCCACGTGCTCGATGAAATCGCTGTCGGGATGCGCGTCAAGGTCATGCACCTCCATCGCGCCGTGGTTGCACAGGACGATGCCGTCGATCGGACCGGCCTCGGCGAGGTTCTTCATGATCAGGTCGCGGTATTCTTCGTAGACACGGCGGGTCAGCCCGCCGCCGGGCAGCGCGGTGGCCCAGCCCAGCGGAACGATTTCGATGCTCTCGTCCTCGGCACAGCGTTCCTCGACGCCGCGCACCATCCAGAGCTCCTTGCCCAGCATGACCTCGGGGGATTGCCACTCCATGTGGTCGGTGGACACGGGCGATCGCAGCAGGGCCTCGAAGGACATGCCGGTAACGGCGATGCGCATGGTTCTTTCCTTTCGTTGAAACGGCTCCCCGGTGGGAACCGGCTATCTGTCCGCCGGCGCAGGCGCGGGGGCGGAAATGGGAGGCTGCCGGGCCGCGTCACGCCCCGGCGGAGTTTACTTGGAGCTGCCGCCGAGCAGGCCGCGCACGAAGGCCTTCTGGAACAGCAGGAACGCGACGAGCACCGGCACGACGGAGATCACCGCCGAGGCCATCAGCGGGCCGTACTGCACCTGGATCGCGCCGACGAAGCCGTTCAGCTTGGCTGTAACGGGCATGGTTGCGTCGGAATTGGAGAGGGTCATCGCGAACAGCAGGTCATTCCAGACCGACCGGCTCTGCACGATCGCCAACGCCGCGATCCCCGAGAAGGAGGCGGGCATCAGAATCTTGAAGAAGTACCCGGCGGTGCCGCAGCCATCGACCTGTGCCGCCTCGTACATCGAGCGCGGAACGGTGGCGAAGAAGTTGCGCATGAAGAAGGTGCAGATCGGCACGCCATAGGCCACGTGGACCAGCCAGAGCCCCGGGATGGTGTTGTAGATGCCGAGCGCCCGGGCGATGTAGAAGGTCGGGATCTGCACGATCTGGAAGGGCACGAACATCCCCGTCAGCAGCACGAAATAGATCACCCGCCCGGCCCGACCGCGCATCATCGACAGCGGATAGGCCGCCATCGACCCGATGAACACCGACAGAGCGACCGCCGGAATGGTGATCATCAGGCTGTTCAGCACCGACCGCCCGACCTGCGAAAGGCCGATGCGGTAGTTCTCCAGCGTCGGGTTGTCCGGCAGCGAGAACACCCGGTAGATCTCGTCGGGCGCCTTGAAGGAAGTGTTCAGCGCCAGCAGGAGCGGTACGGCGAAGAGCGCGCAAACGAGAATGGCCAGCGCATAGCGCAGGGTGCGCGCCGGGGAGAGAGAGGTCGCAACGCTCATTCGGACTGCTCCTCGACGTGGCTGGTGATGTAGATGATGTAGGGAAGGATCAGCGCTGCCGCGAGCAGCAGCTGCACGATGCCGATGGCCGAAGCCTCGCCCATCTGGAAGGTGGTGAAGGCCACGTCGTAGAGCTGCGTCGCCAGCACTTCGGAGGCGCGGGCAGGACCGCCATTCGTCATCGACCAGATGAGATCGAAAATCCGCATTGCCTCGATGCCGAAGAGGCCCAGCACAAGCACCGTCGAGGGCCAGAGCTGCGGCAGCACCACGCGCCAGAAGATGACCCAGGACGACGCGCCGTCGATGCGCGCTGCCTCGATCGTCTCGACCGGTACCGAGCGCAGCCCCGAGAAAAACACGAGAAACGCAAAACCCGTCGCGCTCCAGAGTGCGGCGAACATCAGTGCGCCGTTGACGATGCCCGCATCGCCGAGCCAGTTCTGCGCAAGCCCGCCGAGACCCACACCTTCGAGAGCCGAGGTCAGCAGCCCGTCGGCGGGCATGTAAATCCAGCGCCAGACCGCGGCGACGGCCACGGGGGTGATGATGTAGGGCAGGAAGATCAGCGTCTTCATGATCCCCTCCCCCTTCAGCTTGCCGTCGACCAGCACCGCGAGCGCAAGGCCCAGCACCGTCGGGCAGATGAGGTAGAACACCAGCCATTGCAGGTTGTTGACCAGCGAGTGCCAGAACCGGGAACTGCCCATGAGATCCTGGTAGTTGTCCATGCCGACCCAGTCCCAGTGGGGCGAGAGGCCGTCCCAGCTGTGCAGCGACAGCCATCCGGTATAGCCGACCGCGTAGACATAGGCGGTCAAGAAGAAGATGAGCGGCAGCGCAAGGAAGATCGCAAAGGTCACGGTCTTCTCGCGTTTCAGGCTGCCACGTGAATTGGTCGTCATGCCTGCCTCGATGGTCTCGGGGTGTAGGGGACGGGGCGGCATGCGCGGCACGCCGCCCCGGATGTCAGAGCGCGTGGCTCACCACTTGATGAATTCGCCGGCGTCCTCCAGCTCGACCCGCATCGCGTCGAGCTTCTCGAGCATCTCCATCAGCGCTTCTTCGGACGGGTCCTGAGCGTAGGCGATGGTGTCGTTCTTGATTTCCTCGTCCAGCTTGGTCGGGAACAGGAACTTCGGGTTCGGGATCACCTTGTCGGCGGCGGTGGCCTCTTGGATCTGCTGGTAGGCCAGCTCGCCATAGGCGCTGTAGCCTTCGTCAGTGGATTCAGGGTTGGCCGCGACCGAGCCTTTCTTGACGTTGAAGGCAAGCTGACCCTCGGCGCCGGAGGCGGTCTTCAGGAAGGCGTCGGCCACTGCCGAGGTGGCTTCATCCAGTCCCGACGGCTTGGCCAGAACGTCCATCTGCACGACGACCGCTCCGTCGAGGCCCGGGGCCGAGAAGAAGTCGTATTGCTCGCCCGCGGTCCAGCCCGCGTCGGCGAGGTAGGCCGACAGCCAGTCGCCCATCTGGTACATCGCCACCTTGCCCTGTGCGAATTGGGCGGCGGTGTCCGCCCAGCTGTAGCCGCTCCAGTTTTCCATGTAGTTGTCGACGTAGGTGTCGGTCCATTCCTGGAACGCGGTCACGACACGCTCGTCGGTGAAGGGGATCTCGCCCGAGGTGAAGGCGAAGAGGTCATCCTGACCGAGTTCTTCGATCAGGAAGGGGAAGGCCGTGTAGAAGGTCCAGCTGCCGCCACCCGCGTTGCCCAGCACCTCGTAGCCCGCTGCGTCGATCTTCTCGGCGGCGGCGCGGAACTCTTCGGCGGTCTTCGGCGGCTCGATGCCCAGTTCGTCGAAGATCGCGGTGTTGTAGAACACGTTCGAGATGATGTGCAGGTTCAGCGGCACGGCGTACATGTCACCATCGAAGCTGACCACGCGCTTGATGCCCGAGGACATCTCGGCGACGCCCGGCACATCGGCGATGACGCTGTCGATGTTGGCGATGCGCTCGGCGTCGAGGAAGGATTTCAGGTCCATGCCGAAGCCCGATTGGTAGACCGCCGGCGGCGTGCCGCCGAGGAAGGACACCTGCATGGCGCGGCGCATTTCGGAGGAGTTGCCCGAGATGGTCCGGGTGCCGATCGGAGTGTCCGCGTTTTCGCTGTTGTTCACGTCGACCAGCGCCTCCAGGGCGGCGGCTTCGGCTCCGGTGCCCCAGTAGCTCCAGATCTGTGCGTCCTGCGCGGCGGCCTGCAGCGGCATCAGGCCCGCAGAGAGGGCGCCCGCGGTAAGAAGCTTGTCGATTTTCATGTGAGTCTCCTGTTGGTGTGATGCGCAATTTCTGAGACCCCCTCTCATAATGTTTCAAGAGATTCGACGATGACCCCCTTAAAAAAGCCAAAACTCTCCAAGAATCGCATGTGATTGACCGGAATTTAGGCAGGAGGCGGGGCTTACGCGCCGTTTTTTGAAGCACATACCGCAAATTTCGGGAAAAATATTGAAGGGGTCTCCGCAAATAGGTTTTGTAGCCGAGAAGGAGACGACACCACCATGCACCCGTCCTACGTGCGACAGCACCACGCCACAGAGATCTTCCACGCGTTGCGGCAAACCCCGCAGATGAGCAAGCGCGAGATCAGCGAGGCCGTGGGCTGCGACAAGACCACAGTTTCGGCAATCCTCAAGCGCTTCGAAGAACTCGGCCTGGTCCGGCGCGAGATGGCAGAATCGCGCGGCCGGGGGCGACCGTCGGAGGTCTTTGCCCTTTCGCAGAAGAATGGCCTGCTGATCGGGACCCACCTGGAGTTCGACCAGGCGGTGATCGTCGCCGCGGGAATCGACGGACAGCGCCTGGCGCGGGTCGATATGCCCCTGCCCCGCCGCCCCGAGGATTTCGCCACCGATCTGCGCAACGCGATCTTCTCGCTCTGCGCCTCGCTCGACCGCGACATCTCCGAGATCCGCTGCGTCGGCATCACCCTCCCGGGACTCGTCCAGACCGATGGCGCGTTGGCACATTCCTCCAGCCTCGACTGGTACGACGTCGACGCGAAGGGCCTGCTGCGCGAGATGATCGGCGCCCCGATCCACATCGACAATGACACCAATGCCGCGATGCTGGCCGAACACCTCTTCGGGGAATGCGCCCATCTCGAGGATTTCGTCTACCTCGATTCCGTGGTCGGCCTCGGCGGCGGCATCTTCATGGATGGTCACCCCTATCGCGGGCGCAAAGGCTTTGCAGGCGAGATCGGCCACCTCAAGGTGGTTCCGGACGGGCGCACCTGCGGCTGCGGCGCTTCGGGCTGCCTGTCGGCCTACCTCAGCCAGCGCGCGCTGATCCAGAAGATCCGCAAGTTCGAGCCCGTCGACAGCATCGGCGACGTCCTGTCTCTGGCCGCTTCTGGAAACCGCAACGTCCTCCGTATTCTCAACAATTCCGGCCGCTACTTGGGTCTCGCGCTCTCGGACATCACCAACGTCCTGAACCCCGCCGCGGTGGTTCTCGCGGGCCATCTCGCCCGGCTCTGGCCCTATCTCGAAGCCCAGACCCGGCAGGTTTTCGAAGAAAACGCCATGTCGGCCTCCTTTGCCGACACCGAGATCCTGATCTCGGATCTCTCGCTTGCGGAGATCCCCGCTGGCGGCGTCGCGCTGGCCCTCGAGGGCTTTTCCTCGCTTGACGGGCAGGACGCACCGCCCTGGTGATCCGCCCCTTCCTCCTCCCACGAAAAAGAAGATCACTCACATGGCCTCAGTAACCCTCTCGGACCTCAACAAGCACTACGACGGGTTCCACGCCGTCCGCGGCATCGACCTGGAAATCCCCGACGACACGTTCTGTGTTCTCGTCGGCCCGTCGGGCTGCGGCAAGTCCACCACGCTGCGGATGATTGCCGGACTGGAGGAGATCACCGGCGGTGACCTGACGTTCGGCGGCACGCGCGTCAACGACCTCTCGCCGGCGAAGCGCAACATCGCTATGGTGTTCCAGAACTACGCGCTCTACCCACACATGACCGTGCGCGCCAACATCGCTTTCGGCCTGCAGCAGCAGGGGCTGCCGAAGAGTGAAATCGCCGAGCGCGTCGCCGATGTCGCGCGGTTGCTCGAGATCGAGCCGCTGCTGGACCGCAAGCCGCGCGCCCTGTCGGGCGGTCAACGCCAACGCGTCGCCATGGGCCGCGCGATGGTGCGCAACCCGTCCGTCTTCCTCTTCGACGAGCCGCTCTCCAACCTCGACGCCAAGCTCCGCGTGCAGATGCGCACCGAGATCAAGGCGCTGCACCAGAAGCGCCCGGTCACCACGATCTATGTGACCCACGACCAGACCGAGGCGATGACCCTCGCCGATATCGTTGTGGTGATGAACAAGGGGCGCATCGAGCAGATGGGTACGCCGCAGGAACTCTACCTGCGCCCCCGCACCACCTTCGTCGCGCAGTTCATCGGCTCGCCGGCCATGAACATGTTCGACGTGACTGTCGCGGATGGCTGCGCGACCCTCCCGGGCGGGGCGCAACTCCCCCTCCCCGCCGAGTTCGCTGGTGCTTCCGGCGGAGCCACCCTGGGGGTCCGCCCGGAGGACATGCTGGTTAATCCCGAAGGCACCGCCGCCTTCACCACGCGCATCGACCTGGTCGAGCCGCTGGGCCAGGAGATCATCGTCTTCTTCGACATCGACGGCCGTCAATGCAGCGCCCGCATGCCCCCCAAGGCGCAAGTACACGTCGGCGACGAAATCGGGATCGGACTGAAAACAGACGGACTGCACCTCTTCGACCCCAAGACCGGAGAGAGCCTCCGCGCCTGATCCCGCTGATCATTTTCAAATGCCTGCCCTCACCATTTGTCGTGAGGGCAGGTTGCGCACGAGGAGGGATCAACGACCACGTGTCGGAGCCCATCCGGTTGCCGCTGGTGACGATGTAGAAGATCGCGCTGCTCGGGCCGATTTTCTGCAGCGGCGGCTGTGCGTTGAGCAGGTTCACCTCCGCGAACCCGGCAATCCCGCAACCTGTCCCCTGCCCTGCCAAAGCGTGCTGTGCTTACGGGCGCGGCACTCGATGCCAGGCCACATCAGCCGCAACCGAGCCGAAGTCATCGGCACGTGCCGTCTCGCTGTTGCTCCGCACGATGCGGGACGCCCTGGCCAATATGGGTCATGACCCGCCTTTGGTCGTTCACCAGGCGACTAAGTGCTCTCCCGCACCTGCAGCGCATAGGGCGTCATCAATGGCGCAGCATTGTTTTCATGGCCCTGAAGCAGGACGGAGACCGCCGATTTGCCGATCTCTTCGGAAAAGGGCGCGATGGTGGTCAGCGAGGGCGAAAGCTGGCGACCGATGTCGTAGTCCCCCCAGCCCGCCACGGCGATGTCGCCGGGCACCGACAGGCCGCGCCGCTGGCATTCGAAGACCGCGCCGGCGGCCACCACATCACTCGGGCAGAGCAAGGCGTCGAGCCTTGCGTCGCGGGCGAGGAACTCATCGAGGATCCGCGCGCCCGATCCGAAACCGTCGGCGGCGCGAATGGTCAGCACCAGCGAGTCGGGCAGCCCCGCGGCAAACATCTCGCGCCGGAAGGCGGGCAGCCGCATGGCGTAGCGCTGGCCGCCACCGCCCGACACTTGCACAAAGCCGATGCGGCGCCGTCCCTGCGCGATCAGATGCCGGGTGAGATCACGGCTGGCGGCGCCCACGTCATAGCTGACGCCGCGCCCGATGGCGCCCTCGCCGCCCCAGCTTTCGACCACCGGCGTGCCAGAGCGGGCCAAGAGCTGACGCAGCTCCGGCGCATGTGGGGCCGCCACCAGCGCGATCCCCGCCACGCGCAGACCCAGCAGGGTCTGCACCGCCGAGAGTTCCTCTTCCTCGGTTTCGGCGATCATGGTGATCAGCTTCAGCCCGTGGTCTTCCGCCGCCCGCCGCAGGCCGCTGGTATACATGTAGAACGAGGAGTTGCGCATCGAGGGCAGCACAGCGCCGATCACCCGGCTGCTGCCCGCAGCCAGCAGACCGGCGGACATATTGGGCACATAGCCAAGTTCTGCCGCGACTTTCATCACCGCAACGCGGGTCTTCTCACGCACGCGGTCGGGGTAGCGAAAGCAGTTCGAGACGGTCATCGGCGACACTCCAGCGGCATCGGCAATGTCCTGCATCGTCAGCTTTTTATGGGCGAGCGGTGGCCTGTCCGACATGGTGCCTCTCTGGTTTGCTGAAAAACTGCTCTGCTTTCGCCGGATTGGCAAGCCGCAGGCGATTGTCACGAATTAGCCCTTTACAAAATTTTGTAGCGCTACAATCGTACCCTCAAATCCGACTGGAGTCCGCATGAACGACGCCCCCTCCGCCCTCACGCTCTCTGCGATCCGCAAGAAATTCGGCTCGTTGATGGCCGTGGACAATCTCGACCTCGCCGTGCAGCCCGGCGCGCTGGTCTCGCTGCTCGGCCCGTCGGGCTGCGGCAAGACGACCACGTTGCGCATGGTGGCGGGCTTCGAAAGCCCCGACAGCGGGCAGATCACCATCGGCGGCGAGGACGTCACCCGGCAGGCGCCGAACAAGCGCGGGCTTGGCATGGTGTTCCAGAGCTATTCGCTGTTTCCGCATCGCACCGTGGCCGAGAATGTCGCCTTCGGCCTGCGCATGGCGGGCGCGTCGAAACAGACACAGGCGGACGAGGTTCGGCGCATGCTGGACATGGTTCACCTGACAGGCCGCGAGGAGATGTATCCCTCCCAACTCTCCGGCGGCCAGCAGCAACGCGTGGCGTTGGCCCGTGCCCTCGTGGTCAACCCACGCGTGCTGCTTCTGGATGAACCGCTGGGCGCGCTCGACAAGGCGCTGCGCGAGTCGATGCAGTTCGAGATCCGCGAGATGCAGCAGCGGCTCGAGATCACCGCGCTTCTGGTGACGCACGATCAGGAAGAGGCGATGTCGATGTCCGACCAGATCGCCGTGATGCACGGCGGGCGCATCCTGCAGCTGGGCGCGCCGAACGATATCTACGACCGCCCCGAGACCGCCTTTGTCGCCACCTTCCTCGGCACGTCGAACCTGTTCGAGGGTCAGGTGCAGGGCGACCGGCTGCAGACGCGCGCAGGCGCCCTGCCGCTTCCGGCGCGACCGGCTGGCGACAGCGCCACGCTGTCGGTGCGGCCCGAGCGCGTTGTGCTCGGCGAGGCCGCAAGCGGACTGCCGCAGCAACTGCGCGGGCGCATCACCGCCGCCAGCTTTCGCGGGGCCTATGCCGCCTATCACGTCACGCTCGAAGGCTCGGGGGTCGAGGTCACGGCCTACCGGCAGGCCGACACGGCCCTTGGGCAGACCAGTCTCGCCGTCGGCACCGAAGTGCCCGTGGGCTGGCCGGTCGAACACGGCGTCCTCGTCACCGGCAACGCGCCGAAGGAGTAAGACATGAAAGACCTTGCAATCGGGGCAACCGGGACGACCGGGCGGCTGCGCATCGGCATCGACGTCGGCGGCACCTTCACCGATTTCGTCATGGCCGACGCCGAGACCGGGCGCGTCGCGCTCTACAAGGAGCCCTCGACCCCCGATGATCCCTCGCGCGCGCTGATCGAAGGGCTGGACAAGTTCCTCGCCCGTGAAGGCATGGCCGCCTCGGATGTGGGCGGGCTGATGCATGGCACCACCATCGGGCTCAACGCGATCATCATGCGCCGCGGCGCCAAGATCGGCCTGATCGTCACCAAGGGCTACCGCGACATTCTCGAGATCGCCCGCTGCCGGATGCCATCGTCCTTCGACCTGCACGCGCAAAAAGAGGTGCCGTTGGTGCCCCGCGCCCGCGTGGTGGAGATCGACGCCCGCTTCGATCGCGACGGCAAGCTGACCCGCGCGCCCTCGGAGGCCGAGCTTGACCGCGTGGCGCGCGAGGTTTCGGCGCTGGGGCTCGATGCCGCCGCGCTGATGCTGATCAACGGCTATGCCGATCCCGAGACCGAGGCGGGCATCGCCAAGGCGCTCTCGGACCGTATCGAGGCGCTGTCGATCTCTTCGGCGGCGGCGATCTGGCCCGAGATCCGCGAATACGAGCGCACGCTGGTGGCCTGCCTCAACGCCTATATCCAGCCGCTGATGGATGCCTATTTCGCCCGCCTGACCGAAGGGCTCGCGCGGATCGGCGTCACCGCACCCTTGCTGGTCACCGCCTCCAACGGCGGATCGCTGTCGGTTGGCTCGGCGGTGGCGCGCCCGGTGGAGACGATCCTGTCGGGCCCCGCCTCGGGCGTCATGGCCGCCGTGCGGCAGGCCGGCCAGTCGGGCATGGACAATATCATCACCTTCGACATGGGCGGCACCTCGTCGGATATGGCCGTGGCCACCGAGGGCACCGCGGGCATCGCCACGCGCACCGACATCGGCGGGCTGCCGCTGGTGCTGCCGGTGGTCGACGTCAACGCCATCGGCGCGGGCGGCGGCTCGATCATCTGGGCCGATGCCCAGGGCGTCCTGAAGGTCGGCCCGCAGAGCGCCGGGGCCCACCCCGGCCCTGTCTCCTATGGCCGCGGCGGCACCGAACCCGCGGTCACCGATTGCTTCATCGCCAGCGGCTTCATCGACCCGGCCAATTTCGGCGGTGGCTCCATGCCGCTCGACGGGGATGCCGCCCGGGCCGCGCTCGAGGCGGTGGCAGAGCGCATCGGCATGAGCGGCGAGGACCGCGCGGCGCGGCTGGCCGAGGGCGCGCTGGCCGTGGCCTCGGCGGGCATGGCCGGATCTCTCTTCCGCACCATGGCCGAGCGCGGGCTTGACCCGCGCGACTTCGTGCTGCTGCCCTTCGGCGGCGCCGGTCCGACCCATGCCAACCTGCTGGCCGAAGAGATCGGCATCGCCCGCATCCTCGTTCCGCAGGCCGCAGGCGCCTATTGCGCCATGGGCGCTGCCGGGGCCGATCTGCGCCGCGACTTCGTCCGCTCGCTGCGCGCCGGGCTGACCGAAGCGTCCGCCGCCGATGCCGAGGCCACCTTTGCCGCGCTGCAGGCCGAGGGCGAGGCCTGGCTCGATGACGAACTGCCCGAGATCGCCGAGCGCCGCGCCGAACGTTCCGCCGACATGCGCTACGCCGGTCAGGCGTATGAGCTGCGCGTGGACCTGCGTCCGGGCGACGATGCAGCGGCCTATGCCGAGGCCTTCCACCGCGAGCACGAGCGCATCTACGGCTTCCGCGACGCGGGCGCGCCGGTCGAGATCGGCACCATCCGTCTGGCGATGATCGGCGCGGGCCAGCCGCTCGCCCCCTCCACCGCCACCGGGACGGGCGCGCCAGTCCGCACCCGACGCCCGCTCTACTACAAAGGCGCATGGGTCGAGGCTTCGGTCTACGACCGCGCGGGCCTTGGCGAGGGCGCGAAGATCACCGGCCCCGCCGTGGTCGAGCAGCCCGAGACCACCACCGTCATCCTGCCCGGCTGGGCCGCCCGCGTCGACGAGCAGGGCAATCTGATCATCGAAAGGACCCCGGCATGAGCAGCCTCGATCCCGTTCTGCTGGAAATCCTCGGCAATAAGTTCGCCTCCGTCACCGAAGAGATGTGCCTGACGCTGCAGCGCACCGGGCGCACGCTCTACGTGAAAGAGACCGCCGATTTCGCCTGCGCGCTCGCGGGTCTCGATGGCCGCTTCTTCGCCTACCCGCGCTCGATCGGCGTGTCGGGCTTCGTCGGGCTGGAATGCCTGCCCGCTATCGAGGCAGTGATCGCCACGCAGGGCGCGCTCGAGCCGGGCGATGTGATCCTCACCAATGATCCCTACCGCTCCACCGGGCTTGCGACCCACCTGCCCGACCTGCATATGATCGAGCCCTATTTCCACGACGGCGAGATCGTCGCCTATGGCTGGTGCTTCGTGCATTGCTCGGACGTGGGCGGGCGCGTCGCCTCGTCGATCTCGCCGGTGAACACCGAGATCTTTCAGGAAGGGCTTCGCATCCCGCCGGTGAAGCTGATGCGCCGGGGCGAGATGTCGCCTGAGGTGAAGCTCTTCCTCGACGCCAACTCGCGCACCCCCGAGGCCAATATGGGCGACATCCGCGCCATGCTCGCCTCGCTGGCCACCGGCCGCCGCCGCGTTGCGCAGATGCTCGGCCAACACGGGGCGTTCGAGCTGACCGCCGCGCAGGAAGCGCTGATGAGCTACGCCGCTGGCAAGGCCGAGGCGGTGTTGCGGCAGATGCCCGAAGGGCGCTACAGCTTTGCCGACTACCTTGACGACGATGCGGCCAGCCGTCTGCCGGTGCGGGTGGCGGTCACCATCGAGATCAAGGACGGCAAGGTGCACCTGGATTTCACCGGCACCGACCCGCAGGTCGCGACGGCGATGAACATCCCTTCCTGCGGTCGCCCCCACGCCTGGCTGACGCTGCGCATGCTGGCGCTGGTGCAGACGCTGGACCGCTCGGCACCGCTCAACGCGGGCCTGCTGCGGCCGCTGTCGATCACCACGCCGCTCGGCTCGCTGGTCAACCCTGAAGAGCCCGCCGCCACCGGCGTGCGCCATGCCGCGGCGATCCGGGTCAACGATATCCTCAACGGCGCCTTCGGCATTGCGCTGCCCGACGTGCTGCCCGCCGCCGCCTCCGGCACGGTGATCCCCATCGTGATGAGCGAGCCCAAACCCACCGGCGGGCGCATGGTGCAGGTGATCGAGCCGCTCATCGGCGGCACCGGCGCGCGCCGCGGGCATGACGGCGTGGACGGGCGCGACAGCGGTATCTCCAACCTCGCCAACAACCCGGTCGAGACGGTCGAGGCCGAGCTCGGCGTCGAGGTGCTGCACTATGCGCTGCGCAGCGACAGCGGCGGCGCCGGACAATGGCGTGGCGGCTGCGGCATGGAACTCTCGTTTCGTGTGCTGACCGACGGCAGCCACGTGCTGGGCCGCGGCATGGAGCGGCTGCTGTTCCGGCCTTGGGGACAAGCGGGCGGCCAGCCCGGCCAGCCCGGCTCGCTGGTGATCAACGAGGGCCACCCGCGCGAGCGTCGGCTGGGCAAGATCGACGTTCTGGAGGTGCAGGCCGGCGACATCGTCACCTTCCGCACGCCCGGCGCTGGCGGCTGGGGCGATCCCATGCAGCGCGCGCCCGAGGCCGTGCTCGCCGACGTCGAAGCCGGTTTCGTCACCGCAGAGCGGGCGCGGCGCGACTATGGCGTTGCGCTGACCGGGGGGCGGATCGACACCGAAGCCACCGCCGCGCTGCGCAGCGCGGCAGGCACGAACGCGGGCACCGTCTTCGGACCCGAGCGCGACACATGGGATGGCGTCTTTGCCCCCGCGCTGATGGACCGGCTCAACGCCGCGCTGCTAGCCCTGCCGCTGTCGCGCCGCCAGAGCCGCCGCCGCGAGATCTTTGAAACCGTGCTGGCCGACCTGCCGACAAATTTCCCGCGCAGCCCGGTCAGCGACACTCAGCGCGAGGCCGCCGCGCGGCGCCTCGAGACCTGTTTGAACACCATCTGAACCAGAACCGGAAACCGGCCCCACCCCAACGGAGAGAACTCATGAGACTGAACAGACGTACCTTCCTCGGCACCGGCGCTGCGGCAACGGGCCTCGTGGGCCTCAGCGGCCTGCCCCTGCGCGCGCAGGGCAGCACGATCAACGTGACCGCCTATGGCGGCGTCTGGGAACAGGCCATCCGCGATTGTTTCGTCGCCCCCTTCGAGGCCAAGACCGGCGCCACCGCCACCGTCTCGCTCGGCGGTCCGGCGCAATGGCTGGCGCAGGTCGAGGCGAGCCCCGAAAACCCGCCGCTCGACGTGCTGATCATGTCGCCCGACCTCGCGGTGCTGGCCGCCGAGGGTGATCTGATGGACGAGTTCACCGTCGAGAAGCTGCCCAACCTCGCCAATATCCCGCAGGAGTTCACCGACGCCTGCCTCGGCAAGGGCACCTATTTCGACTACGGCGTCGGCGGCATCACCTACAACAAGCAGATCGTTTCCGAACCGCCGCGCAGCTTTGCCGATTTCGTCGAGCGCGTGGCGTCGGGCGAGTTCATCGCCTCGGTGCCCTCGATCAGCTACGGGCCGACCACGGTGTTCTTCCTCTGGGCGCTGAACAACGCGCTTGGCGGCGACGTCGACAACACCGATCCGTTCTTCGAGGCGATGGCCAAGATGAAGGACAACCTCGTGTTCTGGGCCGGCCCGAATGATTTCTTCAACCACCTTGCCTCGGGCGAGGCGGATCTGGGGATCTACTTCGACGGCCGCACCTGGAACCACGTCGACGAGGGCGTGGACTGGATCGACTTCATCAACCCCGAGGAAGGCGGCGCGATGACCGCCGTGGCGATCCAGAAACCCAAGAACGCCTCGGATCTGGCATGGGACTACCTCAACGAGGTGCTCGACGCCGGAAACCAAGCCAAGTTCGCCGAGATCCTCAACTACGGCGTCACCAACACGCAGGTCGAATACAGCGAAAAGCTGGCCTCGCGCGTGACCCCGCTGTCCGAAGCGAACCTGCCGCCCTACGCCGAGATCGCCCGCGTCCGCAACGACTGGGTGGACCGCTGGAACCGCGAAATCGGTATGTAAGCCCTCCGCTCCCGCCGGTGCGCCGGCGGGAGACTCCACTGCCCAAGACCGAAGAGGCGTCATGCCCAACCTTGTTCACCTCTCCGCCGGAGCCCGGCGCGCATTGCTGCTCGCCCCGGCGTTGATCTTCCTCGCGGTGTTCTTCGTGATGCCGCTGGCGGACAATTCGGCGCGCTCCTTCCTTGCGGAGGACGGCGGCTTCACCCTGTCGCGCTACGCCGATTTCCTGACCGACCGCTTCTACCTGGGCGTGATCGCGGAGACGGTGATCCTGTCGGCGGTGGTGACGCTGATCTCGGTGGTGATCGCCTATCCCGTCGCCTATGTGCTGGTGCGCAAGGCCGGACGGTTCTCGGGGCTGATCGTCTTTCTGCTGATCGCGCCGCTGCTGACCTCGATCATCATGCGGACCTTCGGCTGGCAGGTGCTCTTCGCCCGGCGCGGGCTGATCAACCAATGGCTGGTGACCGACCTAGGCCTTTTGGATGCGCCGCTGCGCTGGCTCAATACACCGGGGCTCGCCATCGCCGCGCTGGTGCATGTGCTGGTGCCCTTTGCGGTGCTGTCCATCGCCTCGGTGCTGCAGGGCGTCGACCGACGGCTTGAAGAGGGCGCGCAGATGCTCGGCGCCTCCAAGCTGCGCACCTTCTTCGAGGTGACGCTGCCGCTGACCACCGATGGCATCGGCACCGGCGCGATCCTCGTCTTCATGATCGCCAATGGCTCGTTCGTCACGCTGGTGCTGCTCGGCGGCGGCTTCCAGACCCTGCCGCTGCTGATCTACCAGCAGTTCAACACCACCCGCGATTTCGCGCTGGCCTCGACCATGAGCACCATTCTTCTGGTCATCGCGCTGGCCTGCCTGTGGCTGCAACTGCGCCTGCTGCGCAGACAGGGGGTATAAGATGCGCTTCTCGGACATCGCCCTTTGGGCGTTCACCATCGCCTTTTTCGTCTTCATGATCCTGCCGATCGCGGTGGTGGTGGTGATCTCCTTCACCTCCGCCGGTTATGCCGCCTTCCCGATCCCTGGCTGGTCGCTGAAATGGTTCGCGCGGATCTTCGAATACCGCCCGTTCATTGACAGCCTCTGGGTCAGCCTGCAACTGGGCGTGGTGGCCACCGTCGCCTCCTGCGTGCTGGGCGTGCCTGCGGCGCTCTACCTAAGCCGGGCGCGCTCGGGCTGGGCGACGGCGATCACCACCTTCCTGCTGTCGCCGCTCAGCATGCCGATGATCGTCATCGGCTTTGCCTCGCTGTTCTTCCTTTCGGCGCTCGGCTTCGGCGTGTCGTTCCTCAGTCTTGCCATCGTGCACACGGTGATCTGCCTGCCCTATGTGATCCGCACCGTCACCGCCGTCTACCGCGCCGTGCCGCCAGCCTATGAGGAGGCGGCCCAGATCCTTGGCGCCTCGCGGCTCACCACCTTCCGCGAGGTGACGCTGCCGCTCATCCGTCCGGGCATCGCTGCGGGCTCGCTGTTTTCGTTCCTGACGTCCTTCGACAACCTGCCGGTGAGCTATTTCTTCGGCTCGGCGCAGACCACCACGCTGCCGGTGGTGATGCTGGCCTATATGGAGCACCAGTTCGATCCCTCGATCGCCGCACTTTCGACGCTCCAGCTGCTGCTGGCCATCGTCGCGCTTGTGGTGGCCGACCGGCTCTATGGCATCGAGAAGATGACCGTCGCCACCTGATCCCGATCTTTCGCCCCTCCCCTGCCCGCCGCGCCGGAGCCCTGCCGCATGAGCCTTGCCGATCTCGAAGCCCGCCTCGCCGAGGACCTGAGCCTGCTCAACCTGCCCGCAGCGCCCTGGGTGCCCGCGCGCGAGGGTGTGCTCGATGTGCTGGTGGTCGGCGCGGGCATGTGCGGCCTGGCGGCGCTGGCCGAGCTGCGCTTTCTGGGCATCGACAACAGCCTTGCCATCGACAGCGCGCCCGAGGGCTATGAGGGCCCGTGGGAAACCTTCGCGCGGATGCGCACCCTGCGCTCGCCGAAAACCCTGACCGGCCCGGCGCTCGGCCTGCCTGCCCTGACCTTCCGCGCGTGGTTCACCGCGCAATGGGGCGCGGAGGGCTGGGAGGCGCTTGGTAAGATCCCCAAAGGGCAATGGATGGACTACCTGCGCTGGTACCGCCGGGTGCTGGCGCTGCCGATCCGCAATGAGACCCGGCTCACAGACCTGCGTGGCGACGGAGACCTGCTTGCCGTCACACTGGACACGCCCGAGGGTGAAGAGCGCCTGCTGGCGCGCCGCGTGGTGCTGGCCACCGGGCGCTCCGGGCTCGGCGGCGGCGCGGTGCCCGCAGCGCTAAGAGGGGTCGACCGCAAATTCTGGGCCCATAGCGCCGACGAGATCGACTTCGCGGCGCTGCGCGGCCGCGACGTGGTGGTCGTTGGCGCGGGCGCCTCGGCGGTGGACAATGCCGCCACCGCGCTCGAGGCCGGGGCGGCGCGGGTCGATCTGCTGATCCGTCGCGAGACCATTCCGGCGGTGAACAAGCTCACCGGCATCGGCAGCCCCGGCACGGAACTGGGCCTCGGCAGCCTGCCGGATGATTGGAAGCTGAAAATTCACGGCTATGCCGCGCAGCAACAGGTGCCGCCGCCCAGCCATTCGGTGCGCCGCGTGTCGGATCACCCCAACGCGCATTTCCACCTCGGCTGCGCGCTCACCGGCGCTGCGGTGCAGGACGGGCGGCTGCGCATCGAAACCTCGCGCGGGAGCTTCAGCACCGATTTCCTGATCGCGGGCACGGGCTTTCGCAACGATTTCGCCGAGCGCGCTGAACTGAGCGCCATCGCGCCGCATGTGCTCTCCTGGGGGGAACGCGACGATTTTCCCGATCATCTGCCCAGCGATGGACCGATGGGGCAGTCGCCCTATCTCGCCGAGGATTTCACCTTCCTCGAGCGCAGCCCCGGCGCCTGCCCCGCGCTGCAGCGCATCCATTGCTTCAACGATGCGGCGATGCTCAGCCACGGCAAGGTGTCGGGCGATATCCCGGCGGTCAGCGTGGGGGCCAAACGGCTCGGGCGCGCCATCGCCGCCGCCTTTTTCCGCGAGGACATCGAGGCGCAGTTCGACAAGCTGCAGGCCTACGACACACCGGAACTTTCAGGCGACGAATACGCGGCCGCGCCGCAGCTACCGAGCTGACGCCAAGCAGCGCGCCAGACGTGCTGGCGCATGTTCAGGTCGCGGCCGGTGGTCAGGTAGGTGCCGTTTCTAGAGAGCTCCAGACCCCTGCAAGATGCACCATTTGAAGCTGGGTTTTTTGGTTAGTCTTGCCCGGCTGGGCTGCGAGCGGACCCACATGAAGGCATGAAACTCTTAGAGGCGCTGAAGACGCTTTTCCTAAACAAGGACGCGTAAAGCACGCCGGTCGCGGAGATTTTCTGCAAGGCCTTTGGTGGTCAAGCAGGGTTTCTCAAATGTATGAAGAAGTTTGTCGGCCCGCGGCCGGTTTGGATGCGTCGTCTGCAGGCGGATCACGCTGCCGTCGAGAGGCGGGTCCGGGAGAACTACGAGACGCGCGTTCGACATTTTCTACCGGCGTCTTCATGTGCTGCTTGGCCAGGAGGGATGGGAAATCAAGGTCAAGATGGCACGCGTAAGATCGAAATATGCAATTGCGCGCCATTCATCGGAGTGGTGCTCTCTGAAGCGTTCAGGTCACGTCGCCGCAGCACCAATCCGCGTCAGGTTGTCATGGTCCCGCCAAGCGGGATAGCGTCTGGCCACCAGAGCCACGCGATTGCACCGGTTGCGCAGCTAGCAGAGCCATCACGAGAAACAGGCATCGTCTCCTTGGGCTTCATGCACTCCATGACCTGCCGGACCGAAGGCATCCAGAGCACCGCCCCGGTGCGCTGGCGTTCGTTCGAGAGCATGTGTACCGTCTATTGGGAAGCGCAGGGCAGGGCCGGCGCCACGGGCTACTACCGCTCGCCGGACCCGCGGGTCATGCTATTCTTCAACGACGTTTCGGACAGCATCCTCTTTGCCGGGCAGAATGGCGCGCCGCGCACGGAATGGCGCCCGATGCTGAGGGCGCTCTACGTGCCGTCTGGGCTACCGATGTGGACCAGCTTCCGCACGCCGCACCGGTTTTCCCACCTCGACCTGCATATCGACGCGCACTGGCTGCGTGAACGCATCGCGCCGATGCTCGGCGATGAGACTGCAAGAGCCGCACTGCGCCAGCCGGCGGAAGTGCAGGATGTCGGTGCACTGGCGGCGCTGGCCCAGACCCTCGCCGACGAGATCGACCGCCCCAGCCGCGCCCCGGCATTTGCCGAGAGCCTTGCCGTCGCGCTGGTGACGGGCCTTGTTGCCCCGAAACCCGACGCCGACGAAACCGCCGGCGCGCAGGGCGGGCTCTCCGCCTGGCAAATGCGGCGGCTGCGCGGCTTTCTCGCCAAGCGCGGCGGCCGGGCCAGCAACGCCGAGCTGGCGCGTGAGGTCGGCCTGTCGGAAGGCTGGTTCAGCCATGCCTTCAAGCGCACCACCGGCAAGACGCCGCTGCAATGGCAGCAGGAACAGCGCATCTCGGCGGTGAAGGAATGCCTGCTGCACGAGGACCTGACCATCGCCGAGATCGCGTTGCGCTTCGAATTCTCCGACCAAGGGCATCTGACGCGGGTGTTCCGGCGTCACGCGGGCATCACCCCCTCGGCTTGGCGCCGCGAAGCCCGGGCGCGGTAGGACCCGCCCGCAAAAGGCGGACGGGCCATTCGGTCACCAGCTGTGGTTCAGCGTCAGGCTGATCTCGCGACCTGCGTTGTAGTAGTCGGTCGAGTACCCGCCCTGGGCGATGTGCTTTTCATCCAGCAGGTTGGTCACATTGAGCCGCATCTGGGTGTTCTCGGCGATGTCGTAGCCGATTGCCGCGTCCCAGAGCCAGGCCGCGTCCGTCTTGCCGGTGTTGGCGTCCGAGCGCCAATACTCGCCGGTGTAGCGCACCCCGAGCCCGAGGTTCAGATCACCGAGGCTGCCCTGCCCCGGCATGACGTAGTTCGTCCAGATCGAGCCCGAGTGCTGCGGCGTCGAACCCAACTCGTTGCCGTTGTTACTGCCGTTGTCGGATTCGAGGATCTCGCTCTCGAGGTAGGTGTAGGCAGCAGTGAACGAGAATTGCTCGGTCAGCTCGGCCTTGGCTTCGAGGTCGATGCCCCGCACCCGCGACTCGCCGCGCACCTCGTCGAGCAGCGTGTCGGCATTGGTCACCGTCTCGTTGTACTTGGTCAAATCGTAGACCGACGCGGTGAGCAGGCCGCGGAAGCCGTCGGGGCGGTACTTGACGCCCACCTCGTACTGCTTGCCGCGCTCGGGCTCCTCGCCGAGGCTGGCGGGCACCACCGATTCCGCGTAGCTGCCGAAGAGCGAGAGGTTGGGGTTGATGCGATAGGTCAGCCCGAGGCGCAGCGTGTCCTCGACGTCATCGGCCTCGGTCGTTACATCGGTGAGATTGTCGGTGATCGAATTGTCGATCCAGTCGCGGCGCAGCCCGCCCTGCACGATCAGCCTGTCCCAGGCAAACTCCTGCTGCAGGTAGAACGAGGCGACCTGGGTGTCGGTCGTGGTGTCCTGGTAGGGCGCGGTGGCATCGAGATCGAGCCCGCCGGTGTACACCGGATCAGACCATCTGATGTCCGCGGCGCGGGTGTACCACAGCGTGTTCTCGCGGTGGTTGTCGCGGTATTCGACCCCGCCCATGGTGCGGCTCGAGAGCGTGCCGAAGGTGGTCTCGTAGAGCAGGTGCGCATCGACGACGAAGTTCTCGAAATCGGCGTCATTGGCGAAGTAGTAACGCGAGACGGTCTCATCCTCTTCCGAGGTCACGGCTCCCAGGAACACGTAGCCGAAGCCGCCGGTGCCCTTGGTATAGCGGGCGGTCGAGCCAAACTCGAGCCCGTTGCCGAAATCATGCTCGAGCTTGAAGGTCAGCGTGTGACGGTCGGTGTCGAGATAGTTGAAGTCGGGCTCGCCGAGGAACAGGTCGCGGTCGAAGTCATCGCCGGTCGCCGGGTAGCCCGAGCTGTTGGGATAGCCGTCGCGGTAGAGATAGTCATAGACGAGGCTCACCGTCGTGCGGTCGCTCGGACGCCAGGCAAGCCCGCCCATGATGAAAGTCTCGTCGTCGGTGGACTCGTCGGTTTCGGCCTCGGAATCCTGCATCTTGCCGGTCAGTCGCCAGGACAGGTCGCTGTTCCCGGCGAAGGTGTCGCCCAGGTCGAAGCCCAGTTCCTTGTGGTTGAAGCTGCCCACGGTGCCGTAAATTTGGCGCAGGCGCTCGCCGGTGGGCGACTTGGTGATGAAGTTGACCGCGCCGCCCGGATCGCCGACCCCGAAGGACGTGGAGTTGGCGCCCTTCAGGACCTCTACCCGGTCGAAGGCGAAAGGCTCTTCGCGCACGCCGCCGAAGGCATCGCCGATCAGCATCCCGTCGCGATAGGTGGTGGCGTCATAGCCGCGGATCTTGAAGTAGTCGTAGCGATCGTCGCGGCCGTAGTAGTCGGTCGAGATACCGGCGCTGTACTGCAGAATCTGCTCGGTAGTCTGCGCGCCGCGCTGCGCGATCTCCTTCGAGGTGATGACCGAGATGCTGGCCGAGCTGTCCATGATGTCACTGGGGAGCCCGCTGCCGCTGGTCACCTGGTCGGCGACGATGGTCTCGTCGTCGTCGGAGCCGTCGCGGGCGGTGTCGATGAAGATCGTGCCAAGCGAGACCGAGGCCCCCTCTAGCGCGTGGACCGGGGCCGAGAGCAGCGCCAGGACGGCGCAGCCGGACAGAAGGATGGTATGGCGCGTAGGCGCCGCGAGAAATGCGTTCACGAGCGTGCGTGCTCCCTGAAGGGGTCTGGAGCCGGGAAGACCCGGCGTGTCGGCTGTCCGAAGGGTACGGATGGCGGCGAGGAGGGAAGCCGGTGCCTGGCATCACCCGCATGAGGGGACGGACATGCAGGCGGCGGCGCCCTCCGTTGCAGCGCCGACTAGCAAGCGGCAGCGCGCGCGTCTTGAACATTTCTACGGTTTTTGTCTATTCCTGATGAAAAAGCTCGGACTGAGCTGACCCCGGCGAGTGGTTCGGGGCTCTGTTGCACAAATCGGCTAATGGCCGTGTTTCCCCTTTCCCCGGACAGACTTATCCCACGGGTTCTGTGACAGGGATGCCGAGCGCGGTGTAGCCGTTCAGAACGGCGATACGGACCTGAAGCTCCGCGACCTGTCGGTCGAAGTCCCGTGCCATGAGGCGCTGCCCCAGCAGTTTCACACAGTGCATCTTCGTTTCGACGCGGCTTCGGCGGTGGTATCCGTCCATCGTCGCCAGAGGGAACGACCGAGGTATTTCGATGCCCTCAGTGCTTCGTTTCGCGGCGAGCCTTTGTCCGCCATTGGTCCGAGGAGTTGCCAGCGGATGCGCCACCGGTCCGAGCGCCGCTGGCGACGGCGAGCGCGCCGGCGGTGACTGTCTTCCACAGTTTGGCGTTCTTGCGGGGCGGAATGACCGCATGGGCGCCGCGGTCAGCGATGGCATCGTGGCAATTGCGGGTATCGTAGGCACCGCCGGCGGTGACGCTGCCGATCTGCTCGTGCGCCGGGATGTGTTTGAGCAGGTCGGGTAATACCGGCGCATCGCCGATGTGGCTTCCCGTGATCTCCACGGCCCGAACCTCCAGCGTTTCCTCATCAACCCCCAGATGGATCTTCCGCCAGACGCGCCGTTTCGGGCCGCCATGCTTGCGGGCGTGCCACTCGCCTTCGCCCTCGACCTTGATGCCAGTACTGTCCACTGTCCGGCAGGGCATTGCGGAGCAATGTCCCGAGAGGGGAGCAGCAGGTGCAGCGGCCCCTTCGACCCGCGGTAGGGGATGTTGACAGCGAGGGTCTTCTGTCGGCGGGACAGTGTGCTGAAGTCAGGCACCGTCCAATCGAGGCCGACCAGCCGCAGTAGGCTCTCGACGAACCCGGTCCTCTGCCTGAGCGCCATGCCAAAAAGCACTTTCATCGTCAGCAGGTTTGAATGGCAGTATCGCTGTAAGTCTGCTGGCGGCCACGCCTGCCCGTCGGCAAGGCATCCCAGTTCATCTCGGGGTCAAACCAGATCGTCAGCGAGCCACGGCGCTTCAGCGCTTCGTTGTAGGCGGGCCAGTTCCTGGTCTTGTAGGTCGGTGGTATCGGTCGGCTCATGCATCCCAGTTATCCCTCTGGATTCATGTGATGAATCCTTCAATGGATTTGTGCAACAGAGCCCTCGGAGACCGGAACCGCAGGCCGCGGCAGGCCATGGACCCGGCCCAGCCGTCCCTCTCGCCTGTCCCGCGATGACAGACCGACTCGGATTTCGCCCGGAACAGGGGGGCTTATGGTCCGCTTGACAACTCCGCCTGTCCCGTCCGAGGGTCGCGCTCCGGAATGGGGGAGCGCCGGATCACGGCGTCGCGGTGAGGATGACATCACGCTGGAGAAACTTCGCGCAGCGCAACCAGCCGCTGATCGCCATCATGCTCATGCTGCTGGTGTCGGGCTTCGCCGCGATCGATTCCGCCCTCGTGCGGCACTTGTCGGGCGCGGTGCACCCCTTCGTCATGGGCTTCACACGCGCCCTCTTCGGGCTGCTCGCGGTGCTGCCCTGGATCCTCTCGCGGCGCGGGATGCTGCGCACCGAATACAGGTTTCTTCACCTGCTGCGGGCGGCGCTGAAGCTGGCCTCGGTACTCGCCTTCTTCTTCGCCTTCGCCGCCGCCCCGCTTGCGGATGTGACCGCCATCGCCTTCGCCTCGCCGATCTTTGTCACGCTGGGGGCCTGGGTGTTCCTGCGGGAGCGCCCGCGGCCGGTGCGGATCCTGGCCGTGACTCTGGGCTTCGCCGGCGTGCTGATCGTGCTCCGGCCAGACGCGGGCGACATCCCCATCGGCCTTGCCTACGCGCTGATCGGGGCGGTGCTCGTCGCGGTGATCCAGCTCATCCTGAAGGGCATGGTGGCGCGTGACCGGACCGAGACGCTGGTGGCCTGGAACCTCATTCTCACGGTGCCGCTGGCGGCGATCCCGGCGGCGCTCGTCTGGCAGACGCCGACGGCTGCGGAATGGCTGCTGCTGGCGCTGCAGGGGGCGCTCGGCGCCTTCGCGATGACGCTGGCGACGCGGGCCTTCGCGCTGGCCGACGCCTCGCTGATCGTGCCCTTCGATTTCCTCCGGCTGCCCTTCGTGGCGGCGCTGGGATACGTTTTCTTCGGACAGGTCGTCACCGCAACCACATGGGCGGGCGGAATCGCGATCTTCGTCGCGACGCTGGTCATGGTGAACAGCGCGCGGCGCATGGGCGGCGCGCGCTAGCGCCGCCTAGGCCGACCGCGGCTGCAGCGCCCCCAGGATCGTCGCGCGCACCTTCTCGTTCAGCGGCGTGCCCCGGTTCGGCGCGATGTTGAGGTAGAGCGTCGAGTTGAATTCCTTCGGCGCCGCGACGGGCCGGAAGAGCACATTCTCCATCTGCATCGCCGAGGCCGACCGCGGCACCAGCCCGACGCCGAGCCCGGCGTTCACCAGCGACACGATGGTCTGGGTCTGGCTGACTTCCTGCACCGTGTCGGGGGTGACGCCCACCGTGGCGAAGAGCGCCCGGTGGATGTCCTTCAGGAAGCCGCCCCGCTCAGAGGAATAGCCGACGAAATCCACCCCGTGCAGGTCTTCGACGCGGAGGTTCGCCACCGCGCAGAGCGCGTGATCGCGGGGCAGCACCAGCACGAAGGGCTCGCGGACGAGCAGGATGTTCTCCACCTCCTGCGCATGCGTCGCCGAGCGAGTCAGACCGAGGTCGAGCTTGCCCGACTGCAACCCTTCGGCGATCTCGTAGCTCATCATCTCGATGGGCTCGAACTTGACCCCCGGCATGCTGCGCTTCAGGGCCGAGGCGATCTGCGGCACGAAGTGCAGGCTGGCGGAGGGCACGAAGCCCATCACCACGTTGCCGACCTCGCCGCGCTCGGCCTGGCGGGCGGTCAGCACGGCGTATTCGGCGCGCTGCATCAGGTCCGTCGCGCTCTTGAGAAAGCTCTCGCCCGCCGGGGTCAGCCGGACCGAGCGGTTGGAGCGGTCGAAGAGCGTCAGCCCGATTCGATCCTCGAGCAGCTTGATCTGCCGGGACAGCGGCGGCTGCGTCATGTTCAGCCGAGCCGCGGCACGGCGAAAGTTCAGCTCCTCCGCGACCGCGATGAAGAACCTCAGCTGGAAAAAATCGTACGAGACCTGTGCCATAGACCGCCCTCCCGAGAATGCCGCGGCGACGCTTGATACAGGAAGTGTATCATTTCAATCCAACTATGGAATATACAATTGCCCTCTCAGGCGTATGGTTTTCTGACCTACAGGCCGTCCGAGCGGCGGCTGCGGGACAGTTCCAGCCGGTGCCGGGCACTGGCCAGACATGGTAATTTGGGAGGAGAACCATGACCTATCGGACCGGCCGCCTCGTCGCGGCCCTGCTCGCATCCACCATTGCCGGGCAGGCATTTGCGCAGGACGTCACCGTCGTCCTGTCGGAGGAGCTCAACACCGTCGAACCCTGCATGGCAACGCAGTCGAACGTCGGCCGCGTGCTGCTTCAGAACATTTCCGAGACCCTGACCGAGCTGGTGCCCGGCGAAGGGCTGCAGCCGCGGCTGGCGACGGATTGGGAGGACATGGGCAACGGCACCTGGCGCTTCCACCTGCGCGAGGGGGTGAGCTTCTCCGACGGCACCGCCTTCGACGCAGAGGACGTCAAGTTCTCGCTCGAGCGCAACCTTTCGGACAAGTTCGTCTGCGAGACTGGTGCGAAATACTACGGCGGGATGACGCTGACCACCAACGTGGTCGACGAGAACACCATCGAGATCACCAGCGACCCGGCGCAGCCGATCCTGCCGCTCCTGATGTCCACGCTGGCGGTGCTGCCGTCCGAGACCGACCCCGACGCCTTCACCGACGCGCCGGTCGGGACCGGCCCCTACACATTCGACGAATACGCCCGCGGCCAGCACATCAAGCTCTCCGCCCGCGACGACTACTGGGGCGAGGCGCCCGAGGTCACCTCGGCGACCTATGTGTTCCGCTCCGAAAGCGCCGTCCGCGCGGCCATGGTCGCGGCGGGCGAGGCCGACATCGCGCCGAACATCGCGCTGCAGGACGCCACCGACAAGGGCACCGACTACGCCTACCCGAACTCGGAAACCGTCTACATGCGGCTGGACCTCTCGGCCGCCCCGCTGAACGACGTGCGGGTGCGCCAGGCACTGAACTACGCGGTCGACAAGGAAGCCTTCGTCGGCACGATCCTCGCCGATGGCACGCTGCTGTCGACCGGCATGACCCCGCCCTCGACCATCGGCTACAACCACGATCTCGACCCCTACCCCTTCGACCCCGACAAGGCCAAGGGCCTGCTCGAAGCCGCGCAGAGCGACGGTGTCGACGTGGGCGCCGAGATCACCGTGATCGGCCGGCTCGAGAATTTCGCCAACGTGGTCGAGACGATGGAGGCGCTGACCTCCATGTGGCAGGACGTCGGCTTCAACGTCAAACTGCAGATGGTCGAGGTGGCGGAGTGGAACAAGTACTACTCCAAGCCCTTCCCCGAGGACATCGGCCCGACCATGGTCCAGGCCATGCACGACAACGCCAACGGCGATCCGGTCTTCTCGATGTTCAACAAGTACGCCTCGGATGGCGTGCAGTCGGGCACCGCGGATCCGCAGCTCGACGAGATGATCACCAAGGCCACCGGGGCCTCGGGAGACGCGCGCGAGGCGCTGTGGGAGGAGGTCTTCGCCTACGTCCACGACGACCTCGTGGCGGATGTGTTCCTCTGGCACATGGTGGGCATGAGCCGGGTGAACGAGCGGCTCGACTTCACCCCGTCGATCCGCACGAACTCTGAACTGCAGCTTTCGCAGATCAGCTTCAAGTAAGGCATCCGTCCGGGGGCGGTGCGCCGCCCCCGGCACGGCTCTGTCGCCACCGGACAATCGAGGCAGACATGCAATCTTTCCTTGGCAAACGCGCCGTCGCCAGTGCGATCTCGCTGGTCGGCCTGATCATCCTGGTATTCTTCCTGTCGCGCCTGACCGGCGACCCCACCGACCTCTACCTCCCCGTCGACGCATCGCTGGAGAGCCGTGAGCGATTCCGCGAGATCAACGGGCTCAACGATCCGCTGCTGATCCAGTTCGTCCACTACATGGGCGATCTGCTGCGCTTCGACTTCGGCGACTCCATCCGCCGCTCGGAACCGGCACTCGAGGCCGTGCTGCGCGGCTTTGGCTGGACGCTGCAACTGGCCGTGATCACCATGTCTCTGGTCACCGTCAGCGCCATCGTCCTGGGCTCGCTGGCCGCCTTCCACGTCGGCGGCATCTTCGACCGGATCGCCACCTTCTTCTCGCTCATCGGCGCCAGCGCGCCGGACTTCTGGGTCGCCATCGTCGCCATCGTGATCTTCTCGGTGGGTCTGGGCTGGTTGCCGACCTCCGGCACCGGCACGCCGTGGCACTGGGTGCTGCCGGTGGCGGTGCTGTTCATCCGGCCCTTCGGCTTGATCCTGCAGGTGGTGCGCGGCGCGATGATCACCGCCCTGCACGCCCCTTACGTGAAGACCGCCCGCGCCAAGGGCGTGCGCAACCGGCCGATCATCTTCGTGCACGCGCTGCGCAACGCATTGCTGCCGGTCATCACGGTGATCGGCGATCAGACCACGGCGATCCTCAACGGCGCGGTGGTGGTCGAGACCATCTTCGGCTTTCCGGGCATCGGCAAGCTGATGATCGACTCGATCCTGCAGCGCGACTTCAACGTGATCCTCGCCGCGATCATGGTCACCGCCTTCGCCATCTTCCTTCTGAACCTGCTGATCGACATCCTCTACGCGGTGCTCGATCCCCGGATCCGGTACTGACCCATGGCCCTTGCAGAAACCGACACTCCGAAAATGACCAAGTCCACCCACCCTGCGCTGACCATGGGGCGGATGCTCTGGCGGGACAAGTTCGCCTTCTTCTCCGCCCTCTTCCTGATCCTCATGGTGCTCTGCGCGCTCTGCGGCCCGACGTTCCTCGAGGACATCGCCACCAAGCAGAACCTGCGCGGCCGCAACGCCCCGCCGTTCGATTTCTCGAAGGCCTGGGTCTACTGGCTGGGCGGCGACGCCCTTGGCCGCCCGCTGCTGGCGCGGATCATCGTCGCCGCGCAGAACACGCTCTTCGTCGCCACCGGCGCGGTGATCTGCTCGCTGACCATCGGCACCACGCTGGGGATGATCGCCGGTTACTCGCGCAAGGTGACCTCGCAGATCATCATGCGTCTGGCCGACGTGATCATGGCCTTCCCCTCGCTGCTGCTGGCGGTGATCGTGCTCTACATGCTGCCGCCCTCGGTCGGGAACCTGATCGTCGTGCTGACCATCACCCGCATCCCGGTCTACCTGCGCACCGCGCGCGCCGAGGTGCTGGAGGTCCGCGGCCGGATGTTCGTGCAGGCGGCTACCGTCATGGGCGCCTCGACGCCGCGGATCGTCTTCCGCCACATCCTGCCGGTGATCCTGCCGACGCTGGTTACCATCGCCACGCTCGACTTCGCGCTGGTGGTGCTGGTGGAAAGCTCGCTCAGCTTCCTCGGCATCGGCATCCAGCCGCCCGAGATCACCTGGGGCCTGATGGTCAGCCAGGGCCGCCCTTACCTGACCTCCGCCTGGTGGCTCAGCTTCTGGCCCGGCCTGGTGATCATCCTCACCACCCTGTCCCTCAACCTGCTCTCGAACTGGATGCGCACCGCGCTTGACCCGGTGCAGCGCTGGCGGCTCGAAATCGCAAGGAAGAAGCAATGACCGATCACCTTCTCGAAGTCCGCAACCTCTCCGTCGACTTCCACACGGCAGGCGGCACGGTCCATGCGGTGCGCAACGTCAGCTGGCACCTCGACAAGGGTGAGACGCTTGCCATCCTCGGCGAGTCCGGCTCGGGCAAGTCGGTCTCGGCCTCGGCCATCATGGACCTGATCGACATCCCCCCCGGCGAGATCGTCTCGGGCGAGATCCTGTTCAACGGCGAGAACCTCTTCGCCATGACCCAGGACCAGCGCCGCGAGATCAACGGCCGCCGGATCGCGATGATCTTCCAGGATCCGCTGAGCCACCTGAACCCGGTCTATACCGTGGGCTTCCAGATCGCCGAGGCGATGACCACCCACGGCATCTCCAAGGACGAGGCGCGCCGCACCACGCTCGATCTGATGAAGCGCGTCGGCATCCCGAACGCCGAGGAGAAGATCGACGCCTACCCGCATCAGTTCTCGGGCGGGCAGCGCCAACGTCTGATGATCGCCATGGCACTTGCGGTGAAGCCCGACATCCTGATCGCCGACGAGCCGACCACGGCGCTCGACGTGACGGTGCAGGCGCAGATCCTCGCGCTGCTTGAGGATCTGCAGCGCGAAACCGGCATGGGCCTGCTGCTGATCACCCACGACCTTGGGGTCGTGGCCGAGGTGGCCGACCGCGTGGTGGTGATGAATGCCGGCGAGATCGTCGAGAGCGGCAGCGCCGCACAGGTCTACCGCCAGCCGGTGCACCCCTACACCAAGACGCTGATCGCCGCGGTGCCCGGCACCGGCGCAATGGCCGAGCCGCTTGCCACCGGGATCAAGCCGATCCTCGAGGTGAACCATGTCTCGAAGCATTACGGTGCCTTCGTCGCGCTCGAGGATGCCAGCCTGACGGTCCTGCCGGGCGAGACCGTCGCCATCGTCGGCGAAAGCGGCTCGGGCAAGTCGACGCTGGCCAAGACGCTGCTCCGGCTGGAGGAGGCCACCGGCGGCGAGGCGCTCTACAAGGGCCGCGACCTGCTCACCATGCCCCGGCGCGAGCTCTTCGACATCCGCCGCGAGGTGCAGATGATCTTCCAGGATCCGACCCAGTCGCTCAATCCGCGCATGTCGGTCTTCCAGATCATCGCCGAAGCCTTTGCCATCCACCCCGGCATTCTGCCCAAGCCGCAATGGCGCGGCCGGGTGCGCGAGCTGCTGGAACACGTGGGGCTGAACGCGACACATATGGACCGCTACCCGCACCAGTTCTCGGGCGGACAAAGACAGCGGATCGCCATCGCCCGCGCGCTGGCGCTGGAGCCGAAACTGATCATCTGCGACGAGGCGGTCTCGGCGCTCGACGTGTCGATCCAGGCGCAGGTGATCCACCTGCTGGAACAGCTGCAACGAGACTTCGGCCTGTCCTACCTCTTCATTGCCCACGACCTGCCGCTGGTGCGCGACTTCGCCCATCGCGTCGTGGTGATGCAGGGCGGACGGATCGTCGAACAAGGACCCGTGGCGCAGATCTTCGACGCCCCGCAACAGGATTATACCCGCAACCTCATGGCCGCGAGCCTGCATCCCGATCCGGAGATCCAGGCCGAACGTCGCGCCGCGAGGCAGCAAGCGCAGGAGGAATATGCATGACGAAGCGCGACCTACTGGTGATGTATCCGGCCCGGCCGAAGGCCATGGCCCAGCTCGCCGAGAGCTACACCCTGCACCGCTATGACGAAGCCGCCGACAAGGCGCGCTTCCTCGCCGAATACGGTCCCCGCTGCGAGGCGATCGTGACCAATGGCCATGTCGCGCTGCCGCGCGGCTTCCTGCAGCATCTTCCGCGGCTGAAGATCGTCTGCTGTTCCTCCGCCGGCTTCGAGCCCATCGACGTCGAGGCGCTGAAGGAGCACGGCGTCTGGCTGACCAACAGCTCGGCGGCGCTCTACGATGACGTGGCCGACATGGCGCTGCTGCTGACGCTGGCGACCCGGCGGCAGCTGGTGGCGGCGCATGACTACGTGCGCTCCGGCGACTGGGGGCGCAAGGGAATGTACCCGCTGCTCTCCTCGATGAACGGCAAGCGCGCCGGCATCGCGGGCATCGGCACCATCGGCCAGGCCATCGCCCGCCGCTTCGAGCCGCTGGGACTCGAGATCGGCTACACCGCCCGCAGCCCCCGCGACCTGCCGTGGAGCTATTTCGGCGATGTTCAGGCGCTGGCCAACTGGGCCGACATCCTCGTGGCCATCGTGCCCGGCGGCGCATCGACCGAAGGCATGTTCGACAAGACCGTTTTCGAGGCGCTCGGCCCCACCGGCAGTTTCATCAACGTGGCGCGCGGCAGCGTGGTCGACGAGCCCGCGCTGATCGAGGCGCTCGCCACCGGCAGGCTCGGCAGCGCCGGGCTCGACGTCTACCTCAACGAGCCCAACCCCGATCCGGCGCTGACGCAATTGCCGAACGTCACGCTCTACCCGCACCACGCCAGCGGCACCGTCGAGACGCGCGACGCCATGGCCCAGACCGTGGTCGACAACCTTGCCGCCTATTTCGCCGGAAAGCCGCTGCTGACCCCCGTCTTCGACCTGCCAGAAACCGCGGTGAGCCTATGAAACCGACCCTCAGCTACCTCCGCTGGCCGCTGGTGTTTACCGGCGCCGGCCTGGCCCTGTCGTTCTGGCTGGGGCAGGCCAGCACCGGCACCCTCTCGGGCGCGCTGACCTTCCTGACCGTCGGCGCGGTGCTGGCAGTGCTGGAGATCTCGCTCAGCTTCGACAACGCCATCGTCAACGCTAACAAGCTCAAGGACATGACCCCGGTCTGGCGGCAGCGCTTCCTCACCTGGGGCATCCTGATCGCCGTCTTCGGCATGCGCATCGTCTTCCCGCTGGCCGTGGTGTCGGTCGCGGCGCGCATCGACCCGTGGTCCGCCCTGAAGCTCGCCGCCGCCGAACCCGAGCAATACGCCCATGTCATGCACGAGGCGCACATCTCGATCGCGGCCTTCGGCGGCACCTTCCTGATGCTGGTCGCGCTGAGCTACTTCATCGACCAGGACAAGGAGATCGACTGGGTGCGCTCTCTGGAGACCCGGCTGCGCGCCTGCGGCACCATCCGCGGCCTCGAGATCGCCGCCGTCCTGCTGCTGGCGCTGGTCTTCTCCGCGGCGCTGCCGCAGGGCAAGAGCGCGGAGTTCCTCTTCGCCGCCGTCTGCGGCATGGTCACCTTCGTCGGCGTCGACCTGCTCGGACAGGTGCTCGACCGGGCGGAGGACACGCGCAACCTTGCCGCCGGGGGGGGCTTCGGCGCCTTCATGTATCTCGAAGTGCTGGATGCGTCGTTCAGCTTCGACGGGGTGATCGGGGCCTTCGCGCTGACCCAGAACCTGTTCCTGATCGCCATCGGCCTCGGCATCGGGGCGTTCTACGTCAGAGCGATGACCATCATGCTGGTCGAGAAGGGCACCCTCGCCGAGTTCCGCTACCTCGAGCACGGCGCCTTCTACTCGATCCTCGTGCTGTCGGTGATCATGTACACGCAGTCGCTGCTGCATGTGCCCGAGCTGCTGACCGGCCTGATCGGCGCGGTGCTCATCGGCCTCGCGCTCTGGTCCTCGATCCGACACAACCGGCTCGAGGCGCAGGGCTGACGGCCCTGCCCTGCCGCCGCGCCACCTCCGATGACACCGGCCTCCCCGACCGCCCCTGCGCGAGGAGGCCCGGATCGCACAGTCCCACGGAAGGACCCCCATGCCCCTGATCCCTCATGACCACCTCTGGGCCTTCGCCGCAGATCTTCTTGCTGCCGCGGGGATGCAGACGGACAAGGCCGAAACCACCGCCACCGTGCTTCTCGAGGGCGACATGATCGGCCATGAGACCCATGGTGTCGCGCTGATCCCCATGTACCTCTCGGCCCTCGCGAAGGGCGAGATGACCGGCGGCGGCGATCCCGAGGTCGTCTCCGACCGCGGCGCGAGCTTCGTCTGGGATGGAAGGCTCCTGCCCGGCGCCTGGCTGGTGACCCGCGCGCTGGAGCAGGCCTGCGACCGGCTCGCCACCCATGGCGTGGTCACCGCGGCAATCCGCGCCTCGCATCACACCTGCGCGCTCGCGGCCTTCATGCGCCCGGTCACCGAGCGCGGCTACATCGCCCGGCTCAGTTGCTCGAACCCGGCGGCCAACCGCATGGCGCCCTACGGCGGCACCCGGCCGCTGCTGACGCCCAACCCCATCGCCTACGGCTTCCCGACCCGCGGCACGCCGATCGTCGTGGATGTCTCCTGCTCGATCACCACCACGACCATGACGCAGACCCTGGCCCGCAGCGGCGCGCGCTTCCCCGAGGCCTGGGCGCAGACCGCGGACGGCACGCCGACGGACGACCCGCGCGAGGTCACCGAGCGCGGCGGCGCGTTGCTGCCGCTCGGCGGCGCGCTGAAGGGTCACAAGGGCTACGGCCTCGCCCTCGCCGAAGAACTGCTGACGCAGGGCCTGTCCGGAAAGGGGCGCGCCAACACCGCCGCCCCGGGTCCGCTGGCGCAGAGCGTCTTCCTGCAGGTGATGGACCCCGGTGCCTTTGCCGGGCTCGACCCGTTCCTCGACCAGTCCGAGCACCTTGCCGAGGCCTGCCGGAGCAACCCGCCCGCCGCCGGCGCCCGGGGGCCGGTGCGGGTGCCCGGCGACGCCGCCGCGGCGAAGCGCGCCCGGGCCCTGGCCGAGGGCGTCCCGGTCACCGCGCCGGTTTTGGCCGCGCTGACCGAGGCCGCCGAGGCCCTGAACGTCGGTCTGCTCGAGAGTGCCCGCTGAGCGCCGGCACGATCATTGTCATGGTGGGGTTCGTCCGGCCGCGGACTGCGGGTCCGCCGTGACTCGGCTGACCGGCCCACTCTTTGCGCCGCAAAAGCAAAAAGCGCCCGTTGGGGCGCTTGCATGTGGTGTTTTGTAGATTTGGTTGCGGGAGCAGGATTTGAACCTGCGACCTTCAGGTTA